>NZ_PDBX01000001.1:4174963-5566618 GCF_002564105.1 Collimonas sp. PA-H2 | reverse complement strand
ATACCGTCAGCGAGACGGTGCAGCCGTCTGGCACCACGGTGCGGGAATACATCTCGCCGGCCAATATCGTGTTTGCGGTCAGCTGGCAGGGACCGGACATGCCGAACCTGCAGGAATTGCTGGGCACCTATGCCGACCAGTATGTCAGCGCTGCCAGTGCACCTCATGCCGTGCGCCGCGCGGTTACCATCCAGTCGGATCAGCTGGTATTGCATTCAGGCGGTCATATGCGTTCTTTTGCCGGTAGCGCTTATGTGCCATCTTTGCTGCCGCAAGGCGTGACCCCTAGTGACATTCGCTGACCGGAGATGACCATGCGTCCTATGACTTATCTGCTTTGCCTGCTTAGCAGCGCGCTCTTGCTGGCCTGTGGCGGTGGCGGCGGTTCCGGCAACAGCACTCCCACGCCGACGCCGCAGCCGGTCCAGAATGTCCAGGCCATCGTGATCGACAGCGGTCCGACGGTCTCCGGACAGTCGGTCAACGCCGTCAATTCACCGTTTGTCTCGATCACCCTCTGTGCGCCTGGCAGCACCGCGCAATGCCAGACCATCGACCATATCCTGGTCGATACCGGTTCCAGCGGCTTGCGCATCATCTCGTCGGTCTTGTCCCCCAGTATCACATTGCCTTCGCTGGCGGCCCCCAGCGGTAATCCGCTGGCCGAATGTGCTCGCTTTGCGGACGGTTACAGCTGGGGTTCAGTGCGGCAGGCCGACCTGCGCATGGCCGGTGAAGTCGCCAGCAACATTTCAGTGCACGTCATCGGCGACAGCGCCTTCACCTCGGTGCCCAACGGCTGTTCTGGCAGCCTGGTGGCGGAAAATACCGTGGCTGCCTTCCATGCCAACGGCGTGATCGGCCTCAGTACATTTATCCAGGATTGCGGCAGCGCCTGCGCCGGCCAAGCGCTTGAAGGCTGGTACTACTCCTGTCCAGGGGGCGTGAATTGCACCGCGACCACGCTGCCGCTGGCCAAGCAAGTGGGGAATCCGGTGGCCTCTTTCGCTCAGGATAATAACGGCACGATCGTCCAGTTGCCGAGCATCAGCGACAGCGGCGCGTCAGGCGTCAGCGGCTCGCTGGTTTTCGGCATTGGTACGCAGTCAAACAATGGACTTGGCAGCGCCCGCATCTATACACTCAACGGCTCAGGCAACCTGAGCGTGCTGTACCAGGGGCAGGTGATGCAAGGCTTCTTTGACAGCGGCTCGAACGGCTTGTTCTTTGCGGATTCGACCATCCCGTCTTGCAGCAACAACACCGGCTTTTATTGCCCCTTGTCGACGCTGAACCGAAGCGCGACGAATACCGGCCTCAACGGACTGAGCAGCATTATCAACTTCAATGTGGCAAACGCCAATTCGCTGTTCCAGTCGAATCAGAACAATACGGCCTTCAACAACCTGGCTGGCGGGCCGGCTTTCGCTTCTTACTTCGATTGGGGATTGCCGTTCTACTTTGGCAAATCTGTATATACGGCGCTGGAAGGCGTTACCGTAGCAGGCACTGTCGGCCCCTTTGTTGCCTATTGAATAGCGAAAAATTGATGTTGATGCAAAGGGGCGCGTGGCGCGTAATGCCGTTCAGTTAAGACTGAACGGCATTTTTATTTGCGGAACTCGTAAGGTGGGCACTCCTTGCCCACGCGAACGGGCCGGGGCGCGTAGCCGGGGCACGAATGTCAGGGACACGAATATCCATAATACTGCGTGGGCACGGAGTGCCCACCCTACGGCAGCGATTTTCAGTAAGGAATGATTAATTGTGTAGCGATTTTGTATCCGGCCGGTTGCTGTGCCCCTGCTTGTGTGGTCGAACTGATGGCGCTGCTGTTCGCATTCGGCGCGATAAGCGCTGCGGGCTTCCTGAGCTCGCGACAAAGCACCGGTAGGGTGGGCACTCCGTGCCCACGCGGATAGGACGGGGGCGCGCAGCCCGGGTGCGAGTGCCCAGAGACGTAAATCTCCACGGCACTGCGTGGGCATGGAGTGCCCACCCTACGCCATGTCGTTCTGCCCTAACTGAACAGCATTAGCGCGTGGTGCGCCCCTTTTTTTTCGCGGCATGAATCCGGCTTTCAGCGACTAGGCAAATAGCGCGTTGGATCCACCGCTTTTCCCTGGCGGCGGATTTCGAAGTACAGCTTGACCGTATTGCTGTCGGATTTCCCCATTTCGGCGATTGTCTGGCCCTTGCTGACCATCTGCCCTTCCTTGACCATGATGGTTTTGTTATGGGCGTAAACCGACAGCATGTAGCTGCTGTGCTTGATGATCACCAGGTTGCCATAGCCGCGTATGCCGCTGCCGGCATAGGTCACCTTGCCTGCAGCGGCAGCCATTACCGGCTGCCCCAGCTGGCCGGCGATATCTATGCCTTTCCTTCCCTGGCCGGCGCCGCGGCTCGATTGGCCGGCAGCCGGCCAAGTCCAGTCAAGCGCGTCTTTTGGTTCGCCGGCCGCCGCCGCCGCATCATCGCTGTCATCGTTGCGCGGGCGGGCAGTGCGGCTTGCCACAGGATTGCCGCTGGCGCGAGCGCCATCCGGCGCTATGCGTAGGGCCTGGTCAACCTTGATGTCATTTGGGTCAGAAAGCTTGTTCCAGGCGATGATTTCGCTGTTGCTGCGCTTGAATTTGCGCGCAATGCTGGATAGCGTGTCGCCCTTTTGTACCGTGTAATAGCCGGGGCCGCTAGGCTGGGCCGGGCCGGATGGCGTGCTGCAGGCGCCTAGCGCGAGCAGGAATGCCAGCGGTAGCGCAGGGGAAATAATCCGTGCAAGCGCGCGCCGAAGACTGGAACTTGTGCCTGGATGTTGCGAGCTGGATGCCTCTGTATTCTGGACCGACAATGTTATTCCTCTGATAAATCTGACCTGGATTAATAGACTCTGGCGCCGTCAGGCTGACGCGATCCTCTGACCTCGTTCGACGAAACTAGTTGCGTGTCCGGCAAGCTGTTGCCGTTTTTTCCAGCGGCTGAGGATAGCGCAATTCTGCATGCCGGGTAAATGAGGCTGGTAGCCGGGGTGTGCCGGGCAATAGCTGAAAGGCCGGATCCAGACGCTTGGAAAATCCGTTATTTAAATGCCGTAAAGATAATTAATTGTACCCGAGTCAAGCACGGCGTTACGTTACATGTAACGTATCAAACCTTGCTCTATCGACTATTTTCAGATTTTTCAGATTTGAGTAAAGAAAATCTATGTGATTGATTTTAAAGTATTTATGCTGATTTTTTGGTGGGAATGTTAATCGTATTCGCCCCTTTGTCCTGCTGGCATGCTCTTTGCGAAATATACAAGCAGGGACATGTGGTTCGAACTTTCACAAAGGGGAAATACATCATGAACACATCGCAAAAAACGAGCCTGGTTGCAGCTTCATTGTTGTTAACCAGTTTGTTGGCCGGCTGCTCAAGTGGCGGCGACCTCGGGAAAACATTCGGCTCAGGGGCAGGAGCTACTCAGGGAACCGGCGCTACCGGTACTGGCGCAGGCGCGGGAGGCGGTGCAGGCGGGGGAAGCGGTACTGACGGTGGCGGCAGCGGCACTGGCGGTAGTGGCACAGGTGGCGGCGATGGTGGCGGTACAGGTGGCGGCGGTGGCGGTACGGGCGGTGGTGGTGGCACAGGCGACGGTGGTGGTGGTACGGGCGGCGGTGGTGGTGGTACGGGCGGCGGTGGTGGCGGTACGGGCGGCGGTGGTGGCGGTACGGGCGGCGGCGGTGGCGGTACAGGCGGCGGCGGTGGCGGTACAGGCGGTGGTGGTGGCGGTACAGGTGGTGGTGGTGGTGGTACAGGTGGTGGTGGTGGTGGTGGTACAGGTGGTGGTGGTACAGGCGGCGGCGCTTCGAGCAATTTCCTTTCCAATGTCGGCACCACGGTGTCCGGCACTGGCGCAGCACTGGGTACGATAGGCAATACCGTCATCAACAACGTGCCATTGCTTTCTTCCCAATCCAAGGGCGGCCTGACAACCGTAGTCGACAACGGCAGCGGCATTGTCAGCACGCTGGGCACCGGCCTCACCAATGGCCTGGGCCAGATCGGCAGCAATCCTAATGCGCTTGGCACCACCGTCGGCAGCGCTGGCGGCGTCGTGACCCAAGTGGGCAATACGGTGCAAGGCGTCGGGCAAGTGGTTGCCGGGCTGGGAACCGGACCGTTGGCGCCGCTGGCTGCCGTGACTACGCCGGTGGGCAACCTGGTGACTCAGGTGGGAGCGACCGTTTCAGGGCTGGGAGCGCCGGTGACTACGCTGCTGACCACCGGGCCGGTACAGCAGATTACGCAAACCGTCAGCCAGACAATCGTTCCATTGACCAGTACCGTGACAACCTTGACCCAGACAGTCGGTAACGCAACCGGCCTGAACCAGCCTGTGAACGGCCTGCTGGTGGCGCTGGGCGGAACCGTCAATGGTATCGGCCATACTCTGACCGGCGCAAAAGTTCCCGGCGTCAGCAGCCTGGGCGGCGTAGTCAGCGATCTCGGCGGCACCGTGGCGGGTCTTGGTACCAATGCTCTGGTCGGCACCGGCCAGCCTCTGCTGGGCAACAAGACCGGCGGTTTATTGCAGCCTTTGGATAATGTAGCGGCAGGGGTGATAGGGGGACTGGGCGGTGCGGCTGGCGGCAACCCATTGGCGCCGATCACTGGCCTGCTTGGTGGTCTGGGTGGTGCAACGGGTGGCGCCGGCGGCGGTGCAGGCGGCATCCTCGCTCCGGTTACCGGCTTGCTTGGTGGTCTGGGTGGAGCAACGGGTGGCGCCGGCGGCGGTGCAGGCAACATCCTGGCTCCGGTTACTGGTCTGGTGGGTAGCCTGACCGGTAAAACCGGTGGTGCTGGTGGTGGCGCAGGCAACATCCTGGCTCCGGTTACTGGTCTGGTGGGTGGCTTGACTGGCGCAGCTGGTGGTACAAGCGGCGGCGCAGGCAACATCCTGGCTCCGGTTACCGGCCTGGTGGGTAGCCTGACCGGTAAAACCGGTGGTGCTGGTGGCGGCGCAGGCAGCATCCTTGCCCCAGTTACCGGCTTGGTGGCTGGCGCAACTGGCGGCGCCGGCGGCGGTGCAGGCAACATCCTGGCTCCGGTTACCGGCCTGGTCGGTGGCTTGACCGGTGCAGCTGGTGGTACAAGCGGCGGTGCGGCTGGCGGCATCCTGGCCCCCGTGGTCAATCTGGTGACGGGCTTGACCGGCGGTAAAGGCGCAACGGGCGGCACGGATAACCAGGCGCCAGCGACCGGTTTGCTGAGCGGCTTGTTGGGAGGCGGCAAGAAATAATCTTGCCGCGCTAATCCAGGGAGGCGCTGGCCATTGGCCAGCCTTCCTTGCCTCGGCACCTGATCGGAAACAGCGATGAAATGCGGCGACGCCCCCGCATTGAAAGTAGAGCAAAGTCTGTTGCAACCCCTGGCTCCTGCTTGAACCATCGATTCAATGGCCAGTTTCCCCGGCAACGCGCAAACAACCGGCGCCATATCTTGAATCTGGTACGCCGGCATCGGCGAACAGAGCCGCTCAGGCAAACGCTAAAGTTCAGTAATTAATACTACCGAGGTGGGATCATGAGAGCCGAACAAATAGTCGATTTGATCGCATGTGCCAGCCCACAGGCGCAGGTGCCGGGAAATGATTTGTTGATCGGCATGCTGGCGCGCGAGATCGCGGCACTATCTTACAAGCTCACTGAGCAGGAGCTGTACCGCCTGATAGCAGTGGGTTCTCTGATCTATGAAAGAGGGCGCCGCGGCCGCATATGAAGCGCCAGGATTCAACGCAAATCATCGCTGGAACGTACGCAATTGCGCCCAGCTGCCTTCGCCGCATACATTGCCTTGTCTGCCGCCTGAATCAGTTCAAAAGGAATGTTGTCATCTCTGAGCGGCACGAAAGCCGCGACGCCGGCGCTGATGGTGACCATGCCGACCGGGCCGAATGCATGGTCTATCAGTAAGTCGTAAATCGCCAGGCGGATTTTTTCTGCTACGGCAATTGCTCCCGCCAGATTGGTATCCGGCAGCAAGACTGCCAGTTCTTCGCCGCCGTAACGCGCGGCCAGGTCTCCGGGCCGGTTCTTGCTGGCTTTCACTACTTCACTGATCTGCCGCAGGCATTCATCGCCAGCCAGATGGCCGTAGATATCGTTGTATTGCTTGAAGTAGTCGACATCGATCATCACCAGCGCCAGCGAAGTTGCGTTGCGCACGGCGCGACTGAATTCGTCGCGCAAGGTGCTGTCGAAGTGGCGGCGGTTGGCGAGGCCGGTCAAGCTGTCTTGCAGCGCCAGCTGTTCCAGGTGCTGGTTCAGGGTGCGCAAGGATTCCTGGACTTGCAGCAAGCCCGCCTCCGCCGCCAGGCGCAGCTGGATCTGATGGATCAGGCGCCAGCCGAGCAGTCCCAGCGCCAGTGTCAGCAGCGCTGCGCCCAGCACATGCAGGTAGGTGTCGGCGCGCCAGTCAGCCAATACTTCGTCCTTGGAGCGGGCGACAGTGATAAACAGTGGGTAGCGATCCAGATGGCGGTAGGCGATCAGCCGCTCCACGCCATCCTGGCCCGAGCGCATGATGGCGGTGCCACCCGCATTCTTGGAAGCGTAGTCGCGGTAGATCGGATAGTTGGCCAGGTTCTTGCCGATCGCGTTGTCCTGCATGGGACTCCTGACCAGCATCGTGCCGTCATTCAGACTGAGGAAGATCGAACCGGCGCGGCCGATATCGAAGCTGTCGTAAAAATTCTTGAAATAGCTGATGTTGATGGTGGCCAGGGCGACGCCGGCAAAACTGCCGTCGGCGTGGTTGACGCGGCGCGAGACGGTCACTATCCACGCGCCCGTGGAACGGCTGCGCACTGGCGGCCCGATATAGGGGCCGCGCTCGAGATCGTCGTGATGATGGCGGAAATACTGGCGGTCGGAATTGTTGACGACCGGGATCGGACCGCTGCGGGCGTTGACCAGCCAGAGTCCGGTTTCATCGTAGATCGAGAGGTCGTTCAGCTGCGGCAGTTCGGCAATATGCTGGATCAGGAGTTTATGCAGGCGCTCCAGCGATGCACTGCTGCTGCCGTCCAGTTCAAGGCGTTCAACCACGCCCACCAGTACGGTATCGGCCTGCTTGATCGTGTCGTCAGCCTGTTCCGACAGCGCGCGCGCCAGGTTGCGCGTGGCAATTTCCGTTTCCTGCAATTCGACGATGCGCTCATGCCAGCTGCGCCATGCCTCCACCGTCAGCAGCGACACGCATACCAGCACCACGAACAGTGTCGCCAGGAAGGTGATAGGTAAAGGCTTGAGATTGAAGCGCACTTGGCGGGCCGCTATCGCGATGGTAGTGTTCATCGGTGCTCCAGGCAATAGTGCCTACGGTCTCAGTTTGGCCTTATGCCCTTGCGGTATTCCGTGGGAGATGTCCACATATGCTTGCGGAACAATTTGGCGACGTGCTCGCCGCTGAACAGGCCGCAGCGCCTGGCTATCTTGTCCACCGGCAGGTCGGTCTCGGTCAATTGCTGGCGCACTGCTTCTAGCCGCAGGTTGAGCAGGAAATCATGCGGCGTCTGTCCGGTTTCGCGCTTGAACTGGCGCACAAAATTGCGTTCGCTCATGGATACGAAGTTGGCGGCGTCGACCACGCTGATGGATTCCGCCAGATGTTCCACAAACCATAACGAGGCGCGCTGGATCTTGCTGGTCTTGACCGGGAAACTGGCAGGCGACGCCTGGTTGGCAGGCGGCGTGTCGCGGCGGCGCTGGCAGACTACCAGGCTTTGCGCGACCCGCCGCGCAACTGCGGGACCCAGATCGTTTTCCAGCAAGCGTAATGCCAGGTCTGTGGCCATGCCTACATCGCAAGACGTAAAGATGCCGTCGTCTTCACTGATCTGCGCTTCGCGCTCGATTTTAATCAGCGGGAATTCGCGCGCCAGCTTGTCCAGCAGGGCCCAATGGGTGGTGGCGCGGCGGTTGTTGAGGAAACCGGCGGCGCCGATCACGAAGACGCCGGTGCAGATCGCGGCGATGCGACGCACGTTGCCGCGCATTTGCTGCAGCCAGGTAATCAGGACGGGATCCCGGTAGGCGTCGAAATTGCCTGTGCCGCTGGCAATCAGCAGGGTGTCGAAATGATGTTTGTCGAAGGACGCCAGTGCCGAAGTCATGATCTGCACCGAGGCGGATGACATGATCATGCCGCCCGCAATCGACAGGACGGACACGGCATAGCGTGTGGTGCCGGGAAAGACCGTGGAAATCAGCTTGTCGCCGACGCCGAAAACATCCGCCGCGCCCACCACGTCAGCCAGCACAACGCCTTCAAAAACGATGATACCTATATGCCTGGTTGAGCTGCCGCCGTCTATCACTTCAAGTGTCTTTGCGCACTCGATATCCATGAGACTCTCCCTGCCGCCAATTTACCGTTTTGCATTGCCGGAACGCAATTTTTTATTGGTAAATTACTATTCCCCATTCTGCTACAAAACTGGATATTGTCCAGTAAATGATTGTTAAATTTAGTTGATTCCGTGGCGCGTTAACACATGATTTTCTATGGCAACAAAATAAATCCGCCGAAATTTTCCGCGTGCACCATTGTTAATTTCTTTCGAGTATTTATTTGACATTTGAAGCCGTTGTGTTCACATTTTAGTAAAAATAATATTACGATTTATATCGTTTATCCAAAGCTATCTATTTCTTGCCAAGCGGCATTCAACTGGGAGAGCTGTAATGCTCGTGTTTACTTCGCTTGTCTTCCAGTACATCTTGCAAGCGAGCGTTTTCCAGTGTCAGTTCAGCCACAATCTGTTTCAGCTTGGCGTTCTCTTCCTGCAGGCATTTCAAGTCTTGCGGATAGTCAGGCAGGCCCCCGTATTGCCGCTTCCAGTTAAGGAAGGTGCGTTCCGTGATTCCTGCTTGCTTGATCACATCAGCCAACGGCATGCCCAGTTCCTCCTGCTTCAGGGCCGCAGCGATCTGGTCGCTGGAGAATGGCGAACGCTTCATGGCATTGCCTCGCATTCTTTTTAGCGGTCTTTTAAGGCAGACAAATCCGGCATTTTGCTATCCAGGCCAAGACGGGCTCGAATCAACGGGTCTTTATATTGATCGCCGATGTTCATCAGGTTTTGGCTGACGGCATTGTTTTCTGCGGAAGGCGCGGCCGGGGCAGCAGGTGCGGCGGCTCTTTCCATGCCTGGGCAGGAACGTCCGGTCGATTCAACCGCTTTGCGATTGGCTTCGCTTTGGCAGAGCAGGGCAAGCGCCACATCGTTCAGGCCCATGGCGCGGAATTCCCTGGAATCAAGGCGCCGTACGCATGCCTGGTCGACCATGGTGGTGCCGCCGGTGGCGCCGAAACCTGTGAACGACAAGCCGAACGATGCCGAACCCATGCAGGTGTCGGACAAGGTGGTCGTCAGCGATGGCGCAACAATATTCGGCACGGTCTTGATGGAATAAGTGCCGCCGTAGTCGACCGTGGTCTTGGTGTTGTTAGCGCTGCTGCCTGGCTCGCCTGCGGCGCTGCTGGTTCCTGCTCCTGCTGATGTTCCAGTGCCGGATGCTCCTGAACCAGATGTTCCCGTTCCCGATGTGGTCGGCAGGGAAACGGATACGCTCACGCTTGAGTTGCCGCCGGTGCCTGAGCCGCCGGTTGCGCTGCCGCCATTGGTGGCAGATGCGCCATATGTTCCCGAAATCGTATTGGACGCGGTGCCGCCTGCTGCCGCGCCGCCTGCTGCCGAGCCGCCGACGCCGCCCGCGCCGCCGACCGCGGTTGCGGTGGATGTGGATGTGGTGGTAGGTGTCGTCTGCGCTAGCGCCGGCACTGTGAAGGTCGAGGCTACCAGTATGCCTATAAGTATGCGTTTCATGGCTTCTCCATCGTAATGGTTGGTTTTACAAACGAGAGGGAAAAATTTCTTTTCCCTCTCGCAACTCATAGCTAACCGAGCCGTTCCCTGCCGTTGTTATTATTGATTGCCGGCTTTTGCCGATGAGAATGCATTGCCGCCAAAGCCGCCGTTGCCAGCAGTGGCATTGCCAGATTGAGCGCCGCCAGCGAACACAAAGTTTCCTGCCGAGCCGCCGGTATTGGTAGCACCATTAATCGATGCATCTGCGTTACCGGTCCATGTGCCGCTTATGCCTCCACTGGAACTGGCATTGCCGTTATAGGCTTGTGTGCTGCCGGTGGCGCTGGATGCGCCGCCAGCACCGCCTGTGGTGCTGCCAAGCTTGCCGGCATCGCCGCTACTGCCGCCATTGGCAGTGCCGCTGCTGGTTCCGCCGGCTGTAGTTGCGCCGCCGGTTGCCGTGCTGCCGCCGGCGCCGGTCCAGTTGCCGCCGGTATTGGCCATGCCGCCGGTAATGGTTTGGCTTGCATTGCCGCCCGTTGCTGTGCCGCCAGTGGCCGAGCCGCCGGTTGCGCCGCCTGAACTTGCCGAGCCGCCGGCGCCGCCTACGCCACCGACCGACACTGCAGTTGCGACGCTAGTGATGGTGGCGGTGGTGGTGGTGGTGCTTGTGCTTGAGCCGGAAGATTGATGAGCGAATGCAGAGACGGCGAACAGTGAAACTATGGATGCGGCAAGAATTTGCTTTTTCATTTCTGTTTCTCCTTGGAGTGGGGCATCATTCACCAGATTGTCTTGCCCATGCGCCCCTGGCCATCGGCAAGTGTTGCCACAAATAAAGATCGTCTCGTCAGCGTGTTGCGCATAAGAAGTGCGCCGGATGAAAGCGAACTTCTTATGCGGCAACAAGCTTTGCGAATGTCTCGCCGAGCTAAACGAAAATGTCTCTTTTCAGCAGGACAAAGCGTGATCGAAGGGCGTTGTTTTGGACGCGATCAGCGCAGGGCTCGTCGAGCGAGTGCATTTACGTTGATCTGATAATAGGATTGCAAAACCTAGTGTTTACGACAAAACCCTGTCAGCTTCGGACAGATAAGTTGGCCGGTTTGGCTAGTGTTTTTCCATGCTGCATCTTGGGAGCGCTAACAAAAAAAATATAAAAATGCCATTTCATTCTTGGTGCCTGAAATGGCGTCGCTGCGAATAATGACGCACGGGAAAACTGTCGAGAGCATGTGATGTCCGTTTTTGACAAGGCGTAAAACAACGTGTGCAGATTCCGCACTGTTTCGCTGAAACTGCATGTGGAGGGCTGCTTTCCGCTGTGATGCGTGGGCGGGATTTTCTGCGGAGCGGGGTGCGCATCGATATGTTGCGCGGATATTTTTTTTGACGCCGGCATAGGCGTCGATAACGTGATTTTTTTACGCGGTCGCGATTATCGGATATATTGCCGCATGTTAATTTGTGTCCCGCTGCCGGGTGCTGCCGGGACACTTAATCCAAATCGAAAAGCCAGCCATGAATATTGCGGAACTGTTTTCTCTCGCGGCCATCTGGGGCGCATCGTTTCTTTTCATGCGCATCGGTACGCCGGAATTCGGTCCGGTGCCCTTGATCGCCTTGCGCGTCGGCATCGCCGCGCTGGTGCTGCTGCCAGTATTGCGTTCGGCCGTCGCGCGCGGTCATTTGCGCAGCAAGTTATGGCCGATGCTGGTGGTCGGCGTCACCAATTCAGCCTTTCCGTTCTCGCTGTTTGCCTACTCGACCTTGTATGTGAACGCCGGTTTCGATGCTGTCTTGAACGCCACCGTGCCGTTGTGGACTGGCCTGATCGCGTTCGTCTGGCTGAAAGCGCCGATGAGCCGGCCGCAGGTGATCGGCATGCTGGTCGGCATGGCGGGTGTGATTGTGCTGGTGTGGGACAAGATCGGCGAGGGACAGCCCGGAGTCTGGCTGGCGACCGGCGCGGTGCTGCTGGCCACGCTGTCCTATGGTTTTGCGATCAACTATTCGAAAACCCGCCTGGCCGGCGTGCCGCCTTTTGTCGTGGCCTGCGGCAGCCAGCTGGCGGCGACCCTGGTGCTGCTGCCGCTGGCATTGCTGTATTGGCCGGCGGCGCCGGTATCCAGCCTCGCCTGGTATTCAGTGCTGGCGCTGGGCGTGCTGTGCACCGGCGTGGCCTATGCGATCTTCTATCGCCTGCTGGACCGCGTCGGCTCCGCCTATGCGGCTTCCGTGACCTTCCTGATTCCGATCTTCGGCGTGATCTGGGGCGCCATTTTCCTGAAGGAGCAGGTGACGCCCGGCATGGTCCTCGGCTGCCTGATCATCTTGCTGGGAACCGCGCTGGCGACCGGCAAGCTCGATCTGTCCGCCTATCTGCGCGGCAAAGCGGCTAAATAAGAGCTAAACAATTTCCAGCTTTGGCGTTCCCGGGGCCAGGCAATACGTGAATATATGCAACATGCCAGGGCAGGGAATGTCATTTTCACGACGTTCTAGAGTATTGGCGGGCTGCTTCTATGGCATAATCAAGAGCTAAATTCACTGTTTTGCGCGGTCTCGAAGCCGCCCTGGATCATGCTTAAAACGCTCTATGACAAACTCTGGGATGCCCATGTCGTCCATACCGAACAGGACGGCACGGCGATTCTGTATATCGATCGACATCTTTTGCACGAGGTCACCAGCCCTCAGGCCTTCGAAGGACTGAAGCTGGCCGGGCGCAAGCCATGGCGCCTGCCGGCCAACCTGATGGTGGCCGACCATAACGTGCCGACTACCGGCCGCGCCAATGGCATTGCCGATCCGATATCGCGCCTGCAGGTTGAAACGCTGGATGCCAATGCCAAGAGCTATGGCCTGACCTATTTCGGTATGAATGACCACCGCCAGGGCATCGTCCACGTGATCGGGCCGGAGCAGGGCGCAACCCTGCCGGGCATGACCGTGGTCTGCGGCGATTCGCATACCTCCACCCACGGCGCCTTCGGCTGCCTGGCGCACGGCATCGGCACCTCGGAAGTCGAGCACGTGCTGGCCACGCAAACCTTGCTGACCAAGAAATCCAAATCGATGCTGGTGCAGGTCGACGGCGCGATTCCCAACGGCGTCACCGCCAAGGATATCGTGCTGGCCGTGATCGGCCGCATCGGCACCGCCGGCGGCACCGGCTACGCGATTGAATTCGCCGGCACGGCGATTCGCGCCTTGTCGATGGAAGGCCGCATGACGGTGTGCAATATGGCGATTGAAGCCGGCGCCCGCGCCGGCATGATTGCCGTCGACGACACCACGCTGAGCTACGTCAAGGGCCGGCCGTTTTCGCCGGCCGGACCGCACTGGGAGCGCGCCGTGACTTACTGGCGCACCTTGCATTCCGATCCAGGCTCCAAATTTGACATGGTGGTGACCCTCAACGCAGCCGAGATCAAGCCGCAAGTGACCTGGGGCACCTCGCCCGAAATGGTGGTGGCAGTGGACGGCCGCATCCCCGATCCGGACAAGGAAAAAGACGCCACCAAGCGCGACGGCATGGAAAAAGCGCTGGCCTACATGGCGCTGAAGCCGAACACCGCGATTGAAGATATCCGCATCGACAAGGTCTTCATCGGCTCCTGCACCAACTCGCGGATTGAAGATCTGCGCGCCGCGGCGGCAGTGGTGCGCGGCAAGTTCCGCGCTTCCAACGTCAAGCTGGCGATGGTGGTGCCGGGCTCCGGCCTGGTCAAGGAACAGGCCGAGCGCGAAGGCCTGGACAAGATTTTCAAGGATGCCGGCTTCGAATGGCGCGAGCCGGGCTGCTCGATGTGCCTGGCAATGAACGCCGACCGGCTGGAGCCGGGCGAGCGCTGTGCTTCCACCTCGAACCGCAACTTCGAAGGCCGCCAGGGCGCCGGCGGCCGCACCCATCTGGTCAGCCCGGCAATGGCCGCGGCGGCTGGGATCGCCGGCCATTTCGTGGATATTCGCTCGCTATAAGATTGAAGGATGGAACAATGATGAAGAAAATAATCACCCTGTGCGTGTTGCTGACTAGTGTTTATGCGCTGACTGCTTGCAATACCTTTCACGGCTTTGGCAAAGATGTAGAACACGTCGGCGAAAAGATTCAAGGCAAGTGATCACCCCGCGCTAGCGGAACGGCGTCAAGAAAAGGCGCATCAAGATTGGATATGTGATGAATAAATTTACTGTACTGGATGGCTTGGTGGCGCCGCTGGACCGCGCTAACGTCGATACCGACGCGATTATCCCCAAGCAGTTCCTGAAGTCGATCCAGCGCACCGGTTTCGGCCCCAACCTGTTCGATGAATGGCGTTACCTAGATCATGGCGAGCCGGGCATGGATAATGGACGGCGGCCGCTGAATCCGGATTTCGTCCTCAACCAGCAGCGTTACCAGGGCGCATCGATTTTGCTGACGCGCAAGAATTTCGGCTGCGGTTCCTCGCGCGAGCACGCGCCGTGGGCGCTGGACCAGTACGGCTTCCGCGCTGTCATCGCGCCAAGCTTCGCCGATATCTTCTTCAATAACTGCTTCAAGAACGGTTTGCTGCCGATCATGCTGCCTGAGGCGCAGATCGACCGCCTGTTCGATGAGGTCAAGGCTTTCCCTGGTTACAAGCTGGTGATCGACCTGGAAAAGCAACTGGTCAGCACGGCCAACGGCAATCTGGCTTTCCCGTTTGAAGTCGGCGAGTTCCGCAAATATTGCTTGCTGAACGGCCTTGACGATATCGGCCTGACCTTGCGCCAGGCTGACAAGATCCGCGAATTTGAAGAGCGTCATTTGTTTGCTCAGCCTTGGCTGAGCAATACAATCTAGCTTATTGGGGACAGAGCTGCACGGGAAGTGTTTAAGAGTCGCCGCCGTGCGACGAATTACACTATCCGTGCGACTTTGTCCTCAACTGATCAGACAGAATATTTTTGAATTATTCAATCCAGGAAAAAATGAAAATAGCAATTTTGCCAGGTGATGGCATCGGTCCTGAAATCGTCGAGCAAGCGGTCAATGTGTTGAACGTGCTGGGCGAAAAATTTGAACTGGAAAGCGCGCCGGTCGGCGGCGCCGGCTATGCCGCGCACGGCCATCCGCTGCCGGAAGGCACCCTGAAACTGGCAAAGGAAGCTGATGCCATCCTGTTCGGCGCGGTGGGCGATTGGCAGTACGATACCCTGGAGCGTTCGCTGCGCCCGGAGCAGGCGATCCTCGGCCTGCGCAAGCACCTCGGCCTGTTCGCCAACCTGCGTCCGGCGATCCTGTATCCGGAACTGGCCAACGCCTCGACGCTGAAGCCAGAAGTGGTGTCCGGACTGGATATCCTGATCATCCGTGAGCTCACCGGCGACATCTATTTCGGCCAGCCGCGCGGCGTCCGTACCGCGCCGGACGGCGCTTTCAAGGGCGAGCGCGAAGGTTTCGACACCATGCGCTACGCTGAATCGGAAATCCGCCGCATCGCGCACGTTGCCTTCCAGGCGGCGCAAAAGCGCGGCAAGCGCCTGACCAGCGTCGACAAGGCTAACGTGCTGGAGACTTTCCAGTTCTGGAAAGACATCGTCACTGATGTGCATAAGGAATATCCTGACGTCGCGCTGGACCACATGTATGTCGACAACGCCGCGATGCAACTGGTGCGCGCGCCGAAGAAATTCGACGTCATCGTCACTGGCAACATGTTCGGCGATATCCTGTCGGACCAGGCCGCCATGCTGACCGGTTCGATCGGCATGCTGCCGTCGGCTTCGCTGGACGCCAACAACAAGGGCCTGTACGAGCCGTCGCACGGTTCGGCGCCGGACATCGCCGGCAAGGGCATCGCCAATCCGCTGGCGACGATCCTGTCGGCGGCGATGATGCTGCGCTTCTCGCTGAACAAGGCGGAGCAGGCCGATCGCATCGACAACGCGGTCAAGAAGGTGCTGGCGCAAGGCTTGCGCACCGCCGACATTTATGAAGCGGGCACCACCAAGGTCGGCACCAGCGAAATGGGTGCGGCAGTAGTCAAAGCGCTCGGTTAAAAGAAAAGAATTTGGCAGGTGGGTCTGCCGTGGAGTGCGGGGATTTTCCCCGATTTTGTTAGGGAATCATGATGAAACTGGTTGGTTTGGTCGGTTGGCGTGGCATGGTGGGTTCGGTCTTGTTGCAGCGTATGCAGGAAGAGGGCGATTTCGCCCATATCGAACCGGTATTTTTCTCAACTTCAAATGCCGGCGGCAAAGCTCCGGCACTGGCGAAAAACGAAACAACGTTGAAAGACGCCACCGATATTGAAGCCCTGAAAAAATGCGACATCATTATTACCTGCCAGGGCGGCGACTACACCAGCGAGATTTTCCCTAAGCTGCGTGCGGCCGGCTGGAACGGCTACTGGATCGATGCAGCATCGACCCTGCGCATGAAGGACGACGCGATCATCGTGCTGGATCCGGTCAACCTGAATGTCATCAAGGACAGCCTGCAGCGCGGCGTCAAGAACTACATCGGCGGCAATTGCACCGTATCCTGCATGATGATGGGCCTGGGCGGCCTGTTCGAGCATGACATGATCGAGTGGATGACTTCCATGACCTACCAGGCGGCTTCCGGCGGCGGCGCTCAGCACATGCGCGAGTTGCTGACCCAGTTCGGTTCGATCAACGCCGAAGTCAAGGCCTTGCTGGACGATCCGAAATCGGCGATTCTGGAAATCGACCGCAAGGTGCTCGGCAAGCAGCATTCCATGCCGGCCGATGAAACCAAGCAGTTTGGCGTGCCGCTGGGCGGTAATCTGATCCCCTGGATCGACAAGGACCTGGGTGAGGGCCTGTCGAAAGAAGAATGGAAAGCCGGCGCCGAAACCAACAAGATCCTCGGCCGCGGCGAAGGCTTCAGCAACGGCGGCAAAGTAATCCCGGTGGATGGGCTGTGCATCCGCATCGGCGCCATGCGCTGCCATTCGCAGGCATTGACCATCAAGCTGAAAAAAGATGTGCCGCTGGATGAAATCAATGACATCATCGCCAGTAATAACCAGTGGGTGAAGGTGGTGCCTAATGACAAAGAGTCATCAATGCACGACCTTACGCCCGCAGCGGTCACCGGCAGCCTGACAATTCCTGTCGGTCGTCTGCGTAAATTGCAGATGGGTGGCGATTATTTGTCAGCATTTACCGTCGGTGACCAGCTGCTGTGGGGCGCGGCAGAACCGTTGCGCCGCATGCTGCGCATAGTTCTGGATAACTGAGCCGCTGACTTGTCGCACTAGTTGTGATATTGTTGCCGACTTGCAATAAAGCCCGCTAAGACTTTTCCTGAGAATGGCTTAGCGGGTTTGATGTATCTAGCGGTATTGATTGGCATTTATTATTATTTGGCAGTGTTTATCGCATATTGATACGCATGCATGTCAATCTGCATATTGATTTTTAAAAAAACTGGGTACAGTATTTGCTTTCAGCAAGATTTGTTTCCTTATACGCCAACGGATAGTCCTTCATGCCACACAACATGCACCCGAATTCTTCGAATAAATTTATTTCCACCGGTTTAAAGACCCTCACTGCAGCCGTGGTTTCGACCCTGCTGATGGTGTCTAACGTTGAGGCTGCCGGGCTGGGTAAATTAACCGTGCTGTCCTCGCTGGGGCAACCGTTACGTGCAGAAATTGAGCTTACCTCGGTAAGCCAGGATGAGGCGGGCGGCCTGGTGGCCAAGCTGGCCAGTCCGGAAACCTACCAGAAGGCCAATATCGATTTCAATCCGGCCTTGCTGTCTTTGCAATTTGCTATCGACCAGCGCGGCGACCGCCGTTTCGTGCGGGTGACTTCAAGCCAGCCGATCAATGAGCCCTTCGTCGACATGCTGATGGAACTGGGCGGCACCAAGTCGCACCTGGTGCGCGAATACACCTTGCTGCTGGATCCGGCCGGCCAGCGCCAGGCTCAGCCCGCCCAGATGGCGGCCCCGGCGCGTAACGCCGCTGCTGCCGCACCGGTTGCCCGCGTGGCGCCAAGCCAGGCAGCACCGTCGTCGCAGATTAGCGGCGGCTCCACCATTTCCGATGCCACACGCGCCGCGGCAGCCAGAGCTGTCGCCGGTGGCGGCAATAGCAATAGTCCTGCAGCCGGCAAGGCGGCAGGTTCGGGCAGCCCGGCCAAGGCGGCCCAGGCAGCACCGGCGGCGGAATCCTCGGGCGGCGATTATCACGTCAAGAAGGGCGATACACTGGCCCGCATCGCCAGCGAAAACCTGCCTGCCGGCGTTTCGCTCGACCAGATGCTGGTGGCTTTGTACCGCAGCAATGAAGGTGCGTTTGTCGGCAAGAACATGAATCGTCTGCGTTCCGGCCAGATCCTGTCGATTCCTGATGCCGCCAGCGCTGGCAGCGTCAGCAAGTCGGAAGCACGCAACGTGATAGTGGCGCAGTCGAAAGACTTCAAGAGCTATCGCAATACGCTGGCTGGACTGGTTGAGTCGGCCGCTCCGGCGGCAACCGCGGAACCGCGTCAAAGCAGCGGCGGCAAGATCACATCCAAGGTGGAAGAACAAGCCACGCCTGCCAGCGAATCCAAAGACAAGCTGAAACTGTCGCGCGGCGCGGCTGCGGCCGGCGCTGCTGATGCCAAGGCGGCAGCAACTGCGGCGACGGAAGAAAAGATCGCCCGTGAAAAAGCGGCTGCTGAAGCCCAGGCGCGCGTCAAGGAACTGGAAAAGAATGTCAGCGATCTGCAAAAGACGCTGGAACTGAAGAACAAGAACTTGGCTGACCTGCAGAATCAGGCCGCCAGCGTGAAGCCTGCCGCACCTGCGGCGGCGCCTGCTCCGGCTCCTGTCGTGGCGGCAGCCCCGGCCCCAGCCCCTGTTGCAGCAGTTCCGGCAGCTCCGGCGCCAGCGGCCGCAGCTCCAGCCAAGGCTGATTCAGCGGATGCACCGGCAGCAGCAGCCGGTGCGGCTATCGTCGCCACCGGAGCAGCAGCCCCTGTGGCTTCCGCAACGGCGGCCGCTGATGCCAGCGCCGCGGCTCCGGCTGCAGCCCCGGTAGCGGCTGCGCCTAAGCCTGTGGCCAAGCCGGCAGCGCCTGCGCCAGAGCCGGGCATGTTTGCCAGCCTGACCGAAAATCCTTATTTGTTGCCGGTTGGCGGCGTGCTGGTGGCGTTGCTGGCCGGCCTCGGCCTGTTCCGCTACCGCCGCAACCGGGCGCGCCAGCAAGCGTTCCTGGACAGCAGCGGCGCACCAATGACGAATTCGGGCCTGAAGGGCAATTCCCTGTTCGGTTCGACTGGCGGTCAGAGCGTCGACACCAAGAACAGCATTTTCAATTCGAATTTCGTGCCATCGGTCAGCCATCTCGACACCAATGTCGATCCGGTCGCCGAGGCTGACGTCTACATCGCTTACGGACGCGATGCCCAAGCCGAAGAAATCCTGAAAGAAGCCCTGCGTAACCAGCCAGCCCGCAATGCAATCCGCGTCAAGCTGCTGGAAATCTATGCCAACCGCAAGGATCCGCGCTCGTTTGAAATCCTGGCCAGCGAGTTGTACAGCCTGACCCGCGGCGAGGGCGAGGACTGGCAGCAGGCGGCTGCACTGGGCCTGAATGTCGATCCGGCCAATCCGCTGTACGGCGGCGGCAAGCTGCAAGACCAGGTGATTGCCAAGGCCGATGCGATTACCGCACCGACCCAGCCTATGGATGGTCTCGATTTCAACTCGCTGACAGCACCGACCGAGCCGCAGGCTGCGCCGGCGCCGATTCCTGAGCTGGTGCATGCCGCCCCTGCGGCAGAACTGCTGGCGCCATTGAGCCAGAATGATCTGGGCAAGCAAGGCAACGCTGCTCCCAAGGCAGAGATCAGCGACATGGATTTCGATCTGGAAGAGCTCGGCAGCGCCGCGTCCGCCAATCAGAACACCGTGCTGTTGTCGCCTGTGCACGAAGCCGGCAAGTCGATGCTCGACTCGCTCGATTTCGAACTGGACCATAAGGCAGCTGCTGCGGCGCCTGCTGCAGTTAAAGCGGTAGAGAAGGCTGCGCCGGCAGTGGCAGCGTTCGGCGCGCTGGATTTTCCGGCCGGCGGCCAGCCATCCAACTACGAGCCTGCCCACGCTCACATCGACCTGCCATTTGAGACCAAGCCGGAAGTCAAAGCGCCGGTGACGCCTTCGTATGCGCAACACGCAGAGCCGATGGTGGCGCCGCTGGAATTCAATCTGTCCGGCATGAACCTGGACCTGGACAGCGTAGTCCATGCGCATGCTCCGGCAGCTGCCAGCGCTCCTGTGGCAGCCGTCGCTGAAGTGGCGTCGGCGGTAGCCAGCGCCAATCCTGAAATGGCGACCAAGCTCGACCTGGCTGTCGCTTACAAGGAAATCGGCGACAAGGAAGGCGCGCGCGAGTTGCTGGAAGAAGTATTGAAGGGCGGCAGTGCAGAGCAGGTAGATGCAGCGAAGCTGTTGATCGCTAAACTGTAATCAGTGCCTTGCCTCCCGACTGAGGAGGCAACTCACTGTTAAAATCACCTTGGCATTTTGCCAAAGGACGGGCGCGGCGTTATGCTAGCGCCCGTTTGCTTTTATAAAACAGGAATTGGATGAAACGTATCGTTCTCGGCGTGCAGTACGACGGCACGCCTTGGCAAGGATGGCAGACCCAGCCCAGCGGCAAGACCGTGCAGGACCGGCTCGAGCTCGCCTTGCAAAAATTCACCCAGGGCCCGGTCGCCACTACCTGCGCCGGCCGTACTGACTCGGGCGTGCATGCGCTGGAGCAGGTGGTGCATTTCGATACCCACCTGTCGCGCGAGATATTTTCCTGGGTGCGCGGCCTGAATGCCTTTTTGCCGCCGTCCATCGCCGTGCGCTGGGCGCATGAACTGCCTATCGTCGCTGGCGGCGAGGAGCAAGACAATTTCCATGCGCGTTTCAGCGCCAGCGCCAGGACTTATCATTATCTCTTGTATAACAATCCGGTGCGCTCGCCGCTGCTGGAGGGCAAGGCAGGGTGGGTATTCCGGCCGCTGGAGCTCGAGCTGATGCGTCAGGCGGCGGCGCACCTGATCGGCACTCACGACTTTTCCGCATTCCGCGCCATCGAATGCCAGGCCAAGTCGCCGGTGCGCAGCATGGACCAGATCGGCATAGAGCGGCGCGGCGATCTGATCGTCTTCACCTTACGCGCCAACGCCTTCCTGCATCACATGGTGCGCAATATCGTCGGGTCCCTGATCTACACCGGCCATGGCGGCAAACCACCGCACTGGATCGCCGAACTGCTGCAGCAGCGCGATCGCAGCCGGGCGGCGCCGACCTTCATGCCGGATGGCTTGTACCTTGCGCAAGTGGCTTACGACCAGAAGTGGCAGCTACCGCAGCAGCCGGCGGGGTTGTTGCCCTGGCTGTAAAAGCGCTTGTAGCTGTCAATTTGTCATGCCGGCAGGATGATATAGTGTGTTTGTTGATGTTTCGTTGAATAGACCAGCCCATGAGCCACCGTACCAGAATCAAGATCTGCGGCCTGACCCGCGAACAGGACGTGCGCGCGGCCGTGGAAGCGGGCGCCGATGCGCTCGGTTTCGTGTTCTATCCCAAGAGCCCGCGCTACGTCACGCCCAGCCAAGCCGCGGCCCTGATCGCCACGGTACCGCCGTTCATCACCACCGTCGGCTTGTTTGTCAATGCCGAGGCGGCGCAGCTGCGGGACATCGTGGCCGAGGCGCCGGTATCGCTGCTGCAATTCCATGGCGATGAAACGGTAGAGCACAGCGCGGCGCTGGCGGCGGCAGTCAACCGGCCATTTATCCGCGCCATGCGCATTGGAAATACAACCTTGGCCGCAGATTTGATAGAATATGCCCAGGCCTACGAAGCCGGCAGCCGTCTGTTTAGAGGATTGCTGCTGGATACCCTGGTAGAAGCTTACGGTGGCAGTGGAAAGGTATTTGATTGGTCTCTCATCCCAAAAGAGCTCGCGCCTCAGGTCGTTTTAAGTGGTGGCTTGAGCGTGCACAATGCGACTGACGCGGTAAGGCGCGTACGTCCCTTTGCGGTCGACATCAGCAGTGGCGTCGAACAAGAAAAGGGCATCAAGGACGCCTCCAAGATTCGCGCATTCATTGCCGCGATACGGCAGGCGGATGCAGATCCGAGCGAGATATAGCTGCAGCGGCAAAGATAGCTGCAGCATTGCCTGGATCGGCAAACCGGCACACCTTTATAGAGACAGATCATGAAAGAGTTCACCCCACTCGAGCAATACGCCGAGCGCCAGCCGCTCGCCGCCAGCACCTTGCGCCAGAGCGCGCAATACAATTTGCCGGATGCCAAAGGCCACTTCGGCATGTACGGCGGCAGCTTCGTCTCGGAAACCTTGACCCTGGCCCTGAGCGAATTGCAGCAGGCTTACGCCAAATACCAGAACGAGCCGCAATTCCTGGCCGAATTCCACAGCGAGCTGAAACACTTCGTCGGCCGCCCCAGTCCGATTTACCACGCCAAGCGCTGGTCCGAGCAGATGGGCGGCGCGCAGATCTATTTCAAGCGCGAGGATTTGAATCACACCGGCGCCCACAAGATCAATAACGTGATCGGCCAGGCCTTGCTGGCCCGGCGCATGGGCAAGCCGCGCGTGATCGCGGAAACCGGCGCCGGCCAGCACGGCGTCGCCACCGCCACCATCTGCGCCCGCTTCGGCCTTGAATGCGTGGTCTATATGGGCAGCGAAGACGTCAAGCGGCAGATGCAGAACGTCTACCGCATGAATCTGCTGGGCGCCAAGGTGGTGCCGGTGGAATCCGGCTCCAAGACCCTGAAAGACGCGCTCAACGAAGCCATGCGCGACTGGGTCACCAATGTCGAAGACACTTTCTACATCATCGGCACGGTGGCAGGCCCGCATCCTTATCCGATGATGGTGCGCGATTTCCAGTCGGTGATCGGCAACGAGTGCCTGACGCAGATGCCGGAAATGGCCGGGCGCCAGCCTGACCATGTGGTCGCCTGCGTTGGCGGCGGTTCGAATGCGATGGGGATTTTCTATCCGTATATCGATCACCACGATGTCGCGCTGGTCGGGGTGGAAGCCGCGGGCGAGGGACTGGCCAGCGGCAAGCACTCCGCTTCGCTGACGCTGGGTTCGCCGGGCGTGCTGCACGGCAACCGCACCTATCTGCTGCAAGATGAAAACGGCCAGATCATCGAGACCCATTCGGTTTCCGCCGGGCTGGATTATCCGGGCGTGGGTCCCGAGCATGCCTGGCTCAAGGATTCCGGCCGCGCAACTTACGAAACCGTGACCGACGACGAAGCGCTGGCGGCCTTCCATACCTGCTGCCGTATCGAAGGGATCATCCCGGCGCTAGAATCCAGCCATGCGCTGGCGTATGCGGCGCGGCTGGCGGCGACCTTGCCGAAGGATAAGATCATCCTGGCCAATTTGTCCGGCCGCGGCGACAAGGACATGCACACTGTTGCCGAACGCTTGAAACTGGCCTGATCCGTGACCAGGTCCGGGCCGGCAGCGCCGCGGCCCGGCACAAGCGCGCAAGCTCCCCACAACGCAATCCATTTCGATAAATTTCGATAAATCCTATGTCCCGAATCCAGACTACCTTGGCCGCACTCGCGGCCGCCAATAAAAAAGGCTTGATCCCATTCATCACCGCCGGCGATCCGGCGCCGGAACTGACCGTGCCGCTGATGCACGCGCTGGTCAGGGGCGGCGCCGACATCCTGGAACTGGGTGTGCCGTTTTCCGATCCAATGGCGGAAGGGCCAGTGATTCAGCGCGCTTGCGAGCGAGCGCTCAAGTTTGGCGTCAGCCTGCATGACGTCTTGGGCTACGTACGCGAGTTCCGCCAGACCAACAGCAGCACGCCGGTAGTATTGATGGGCTATGCCAATCCGCTGGAGCGGATGGGCGTCGATGCTTTCATTGCCGCTGCGAAAGAAGCTGGCGTCGACGGCAGTATCGTGGTCGACTATCCGCCGGAAGAGTGCGAAGAATTCGCTGAGAAAATGCAGGCCAACGGCATGGATCCGATTTTCCTGCTGGCGCCGACCTCGACCGAAGAGCGGATTAAGCAGGTTGCCAAGGTCGGCGGCGGATTCACGTATTATGTGTCATTGAAGGGTGTAACCGGCGCCGCCAATATCGACACGGCAGAGGTGGCGGCGCGCGTAGCAGCCATCCGCAAGCATGTCAAACTGCCAATCGGCGTCGGTTTCGGCATCCGCGACGCCGCCACTGCCAAGGCCGTGGCGCAGGTATCGGACGCCATTGTCATCGGCAGCCGTATCATCCAGGAACTGGAGAATACGCCGCCTGCACAGGCTGTCGCAGCAGTGGAAAGTTTCTTGTCAGGAATCAGAAAAGCGCTGGATGAGTGATTTTTGACATCTTTTGGTGCATTAATGACATGTAATCTATCTTTGATTAGCTATTTCGCTGATGCAGGGATAAAGGTAAAATTCGGCAAGAAAAAAATCTGAAGGAGGTCGCTCCATGAGCTGGCTAGAAAAATTACTACCCCCGCGCATTCAGCGCAGTGACTCGGCTACCCGCAAGTCCATCCCTGAAGGCCTGTGGGTCAAGTGCCCATCCTGCGAAGCGGTGCTGTATCGCACCGACCTGGAATCGAACATCCATGTCTGCCCGAAGTGCGATCACCACATGCGGATACGCGCGCGTGAACGCCTGGACGCGCTGCTGGATGCAGGCGGCCGCTATGAAATCGGCCAGGAAACGCTGCCGATCGACACGCTCAAATTCAAAGACAGCAAAAAATACCCTGACCGCCTCAAGGCAGCGATGGACGCCACCGGCGAAACCGATGCCCTGATCGTGCTCGGCGGTTCGATCATGACCCTGCCGGTAGTGGTGGCAGCGTTTGAATTCGAATTCATGGGCGGCTCCATGGGCTCGGTTGTCGGCGAACGTTTTGTGCGCGGCGCCCAGGTTGCGCTGGAGCAGAAAGTACCGTTCATCTGCATTACCGCCACCGGCGGCGCGCGCATGCAGGAAGGCTTGCTGTCGCTGATGCAGATGGCCAAGACCACTTCCATGCTGACCAAGCTGTCGGAAAAGAAGCTGCCGTTCATCAGCGTCCTGACCGACCCGACCATGGGCGGCGTCTCCGCTTCGTTCGCCTTCATGGGCGATGTCGTGATCGCCGAGCCGAAAGCGCTGATCGGTTTTGCCGGTCCGCGCGTGATCGAGAACACCGTGCGTGAAAAGCTGCCTGAGGGCTTCCAGCGCGCCGAATTCCTGGTCACCAAGGGCGCCGTCGACATGATTGTCGACCGCCGCAAAATGCGTGAAGAAATCGCCCGCTTGTTGGCGTTGTTGCAAGATCAGCCGGCCGAATCCATCGCCTGATGTAAAGCCTGTTCCAAGGCCTGAACTGTCGCCGGTTCAGGCCTTTTGTTTTTAGCTGGATGTCAAAATGTCAAATATTTCCGCCAAGCCTGTGACGCTTGCCGACTGGCTCGCGCTGCTGGAGTCGCGCCATTTCAAAACCGTAGACATGGGCCTGGACCGGGTAGTGCAGGTGAAGGAAAGACTGCAGCTGCAATTTGCCTGCCCGGTGATCATGGTGGCCGGCACCAACGGCAAGGGCTCGACCTGCGCCATGCTGGAATCGATACTGCTGCGCGCCGGCTACAAGGTCGGTCTGTACATCAAGCCGCATTTCCTCGACTTCAACGAGCGCGCCCGCATCGGCGGCGAATCGGCCTCGGACGCCGCCCTGATCGCCAGCTTTGAAGCGGTGGAAGCGCAGCGCGGCGAGATTTCCCTGACTTACTTTGAATTCACCACCCTGGCCATCATGCACCTGCTGGCAGAGGCCAAACTTGATGTGGTGATCCTGGAAGTCGGCCTCGGCGGCCGTCTCGACGCCGTCAATATTGTCGATGCCGACGTTTCCATCGTCACCAGCGTGGATATCGACCACACCGAATACCTGGGCGATACGCGCGAGAAAATCGGCTTTGAAAAGGCCGGCATTTTCCGTCCGGGCAAAGCTGCCATCTGCAGCGATCCGGTGCCGCCGCAATCTCTGATCGACCACGCCAACGCGATCGGCGCCGATCTCTGGCTGCTGGGGCGCGATTTCAACTATACCGGCGACAAGCAACAGTGGAACTACGGCGGCCGCGGCCAGCGCCGCAATGCGCTGGGCTATCCCAGCCTGCGCGGCGCCAATCAGCTGCTGAACGCTTCGGCGGCGCTGGCGGCTTTAGAGGCGCTGCGGCAGCAATTGCCGGTCAGCGCACAGGAGGTGCGCAGCGGCTTCGTCATGATGGATCTGCCGGGCCGTTTCCAGGTGTTGCCTGGCCAGCCGCTGGTGATCCTGGATGTGGCGCATAACCCGCACGCGGCTGCAACGCTGGCGCAAAATCTCGACAATATGGGCTTTCACCCTTACACCTATGCGGTGTTCGGCGCCATGCTGGACAAGGATATCGAAGGCATCGTCGGGCAACTGAAGACCCGCATCGACCATTGGTGCCTGACCGCCTTGCCGCTGCCGCGCGCCGCCAGCGGCGAGCAATTGCAAGAACGTTTGCTGGAAGCGGGTGTCCATCCCGAGGCCGGACCGGATGCGCAATCCAGCATCAGCAGTTTCGATTCTCCCGCGGAAGCCTATGCAAATGCCTTAGGCAGGGCAGGTGAGAATGATAGAATTGTGGTTTTCGGATCGTTCCTGACTGTAGCTGGCGTAATGGCGGCGAGAAAGTCCGGATTTCACTGACGATTTATCGGCGGCCATGGTTTCTGGCCGCTGACTAGCTAGCAAAATATATCGCATGGGTTTGTTCTCTTTTCTTCGCAAAAACAAGCAGCAAACCGACCCCGACCAGGGTGTTTATCGTTCCAAGGCCGATACTGGAGTCGGTCCCGATGCCGAACAGGCGGAATTGCCCCTACGCGCGCGCAAAGCCAGGACTGGTAAGGCGGCCAATCAGCAGAACGAAGCGGTGGATCCGGTCCTGCCGGAAAAGAAGCGCGCCCGTCGCCGTCTGGTGGGTGCAATAGCATTGGTGCTGGCGGTCGTAATCGTACTGCCGATGATCCTCGATTCCGAACCGAAGCCGCTGGTGGATGATATTGCGATCCAGATTCCTTCGCGCGACACGCAAGCGGCTAGCGCTTCTGCCAGTGCGGCAGCCTCCGTCAATAGCAGCGGTCTCGATAAGCAGGAAGAAATAGTCGATCCTGCCAGCAGTACTCCCCCTGTGGTGGCCGTCAAACCGCCGGCAGCTGCAACTCCGGCTGCAACGGCGCCGGCAACTGCCGCCGTCAAGCCTGCGGCGCCCGACAGTCTTGCCGTTGTGACACCGCCAATGCCGGCGCCGAAGCCAGTAGCGCCTGCGGCCACAGCTAAACCTGAAGCGAAGCCGAAGCCGGAAGCCAAGCCGAAAGTGGAAGCGAAGCCGAAGCCGGAGCCGGCGGCCGACAAGAATGATGATTCCGCGCGTGCGCTGGCGATCCTGGATGGCCGCAGCGACGCCGCGCCGGCGCCCGAGAAAAAGCCGGGCAAGTTCGTGCTGCAGGTCGCCGCGCTGGCGTCGCAGGACAAGGTCAATGAACTGCAGGGCAAGCTGAAAGACGCCGGCATCCATTCTTATACGCAAAAAGTCCCGACCGCGGCCGGCGAGCGCATCCGCATCCGGGTCGGTCCGTTCAGCAGCAAGGAAGAGGCAGAGAAGGCACGCGCCAAGCTGGCCAAGCTGGGTCTTAACGGCAGTTTGATTCCGGGCTAAATAGATATAGCTTGATACAGGCAGCTTGATTTCCGCGTCATTTGCGCCATATAGACTACTGATCAGAAACCCTCGAGCCGCGTGACAATTTTCGATTATCTGGTGTTGTTCGTGCTGATCTGCTCGGTGGTGATCAGCACCTTGCGCGGTCTGGTGAAGGAAATCCTGTCCCTGGCAAGCTGGGTGATCGCCTTGATTGTTGCCAACGCGTACGGCCAAAATCTGGCAGAATTGCTCCCCGACGCGATTCCAGGGAATGTAACGCGGTTAATCGTAGCTTTCCTGGCGCTGTTTATTGGCGTAAGGTTATTAATGATGTTGTTGAGCATGGCGCTCGACGCCTTGATCAAGGCCAGTGGCCTGGGGCTGGTGGATCATGGGCTGGGTGTGGTGTTCGGACTGGCGCGCGGCCTGGTGATCGTGCTGGCGGCGGTCCTGGTGTGTGGTGCTACGGCAATTCCGCAACAGCCTTTCTGGCGCGATGCGATGCTGAGCCCACTGGCGGAAACCGCCGCGCGAACTGCCATCCCCTATTTGCCGGGGGAGTTTGCGAGCCATTTGAAGTTTTGAATTTGCTGTACTGGACTTGCCTGCGCCCATGGCTTGCGCGCAAGTGCCATTGAGCCGTATCGGATTGTTTATTGTTTAGGAGTCCACCATGTGTGGCATAGTCGGCATCGCTTCCCACAACCCCGCCAATCAACTCATTTATGACGCCTTGTTGCTTTTGCAACATCGCGGCCAGGATGCAGCGGGCATTGCAACCAACCATGGCAACGGATTTTTCATGCACAAGGCCAACGGCCTGGTGCGCGACGTCTTCCGTACCCGCAACATGCGTTCGCTGCCGGGCAATTTCGGCATCGGCCAGGTGCGCTACCCGACCGCAGGCACCGCCAGCGCAGAAGAAGCGCAACCGTTCTACGTCAATGCCCCGTTCGGCATCATCCTGGCGCATAACGGCAACCTGACCAACGCCGAGCAGCTGAAGATCGAGATGTTCAAGAACGATCGCAGGCACATCAATACCGATTCCGATACCGAAGTGCTGCTGAACGTCCTGGCGCATGAAATCCAGCAAGCCACGATTGGCTATTCGCTCGATCCGGGCGTGCTGTTCAAGGCGGTCGCCAATGTCCACAAGCGGGTGCGCGGTTCCTACGCCGTGGTGGCGCAGATCGCCGGCCACGGTTTGCTGGCTTTCCGCGATCCTTACGGCATCCGTCCGCTGTGCATCGGCGCCAACGAAACCGACAAGGGTACTGAATACGTCATCGCCAGCGAGTCGGTCGCATTGGAAGGCCTGGGCTTCCGCTTCCTGCGCGACGTCATGCCGGGCGAAGCGATTTTCATTGATATCGATGGCCAGATGTATAACCAGCAATGCGCTGACAATCCGACCCTGAATCCATGCGCGTTCGAGTTCGTCTACCTGGCCCGTCCGGATTCGATCATCGACGGCGCTTCGGTGTACGCCACCCGCCTGAAAATGGGCGAGTACCTGGCCGACAAGATCAAGCGCGAATTCTCCAGCGGCGACATCGACGTGGTCATGCCGATTCCCGACTCGTCGCGTCCGGCCGCCATCCAGTTGGCGCTCAAGCTGAACATCGAATACCGCGAAGGCTTCATCAAGAACCGCTACATCGGCCGCACCTTCCTGATGCCGGGGCAGGCGATCCGCAAGAAGTCGGTACGCCAGAAATTGAACGCCATCGGCTCCGAATTCAAGGGCAAGACCGTGCTGCTGGTCGACGATTCGATCGTGCGCGGCACCACCAGCCGTGAAATCGTGCAGATGGCGCGCGACTCCGGCGCCAAGCGCGTGATCTTCGCTTCGGCGGCGCCGCCGGTCAAGTTCCCGAACGTCTACGGCATCGACATGCCGACCCGCGGCGAGCTGATCGCCTACGGCCGCAGCGATGAAGAAGTGTGCCGCGAGATCACCGCCGACGCGCTGGTGTACCAGGATATCGACGCCCTCAAGCGTTCGATTTCCGATGTCAATCCATTGCTGAGGAATTTCGAGGCATCCTGCTTTGACGGCAACTACATCACCGGCGATATTTCGCGCGACTACCTCGACCGCATCGAGTTTGCCCGCAACAATCCGAAGCCGGAAAGCGAAGATGCGGTGCGTTCGCAGCTGAATTTGAGCTTGGCGCAAGTCGACTGATCTTGTTTTCTGAACGTATGCAATATTCAGCTTAAAAACCTGATCTGTAAAAAGTACGAAAGGCACGAATATACCCGTTAATGATTTCCCTCATTCGGCTGGTTTTCGTGCCTTTCGCGTTTTTCGCGGACAAAGGCATGACAGGTAAAAATCCAATATGACGCAAAAATACGGCTTCACCACCACCATCCTGCACAGCGACCGTCAGAAGACCATTGAGCATGGCGCCCCGCACAAGCCGATCCACACCTCGGTCACCTGGGGCTATAGCGATGCGCGCCAGCTGGCCGAGGTATTCCAGGGCAAGCAGTCGGGCTATCGCTACGGCCGCCAGGGCAATCCTACGGTTGCAGCGCTGGAAGACAAGGTCACTAAAATGGAAGGCGGCCTTGCCACCATCTGTTTCGCTTCCGGCATGGCGGCCATCGGCGCGCTGATCCAGGCCTTGTTGCGCGAGGGCGATCACGTGGTGTCGTCGGTGTTCTTGTTCGGAAATACCGCCAGCATGTGGCAAACTTTCGGCGGCCAGGGCGGCAAGGTGAGTATGGTCGACGCCACCGATGTGGCGCAGGTGGAAGCGGCGCTGACGCCGGCGACCCGCATGGTGTTCGTCGAAACCATCGCCAATCCGCGCACCCAGGTTGCGGACCTCAAGCGCATCGGCGAGCTGTGCCGCGCGCGCGGGATCCTGTTCGTGGTCGACAACACCATGACTTCGCCTTATCTGTTCCAGCCGAAAGCGGTCGGCGCCGGCCTGGTGGTCAACTCGCTGACCAAGTCGATCGGCGGCCATGGCAATGCCCTGGGCGGCGCGCTGACCGATACTGGTTTGTTTGACTGGACTCGTTTCCCTAATATCTACGATGCCTATAAGCGCAATCCGGAAGCGCAGTGGGCCTTGGCGCAGATCCGCGCCAAGAGCCTGCGCGATTTCGGCGCGTCGCTCGGCCCCGAGGCGGCGCATCACATTGCTGTCGGCGCAGAGACCATCGCCTTGCGCATGGAGCGCAGCAGCGCCAGCGCGCTGGCCGTGGCTAAAATGCTGGAAGCCGACCCGCGCGTCGCCGCCGTGCATTACCCCGGCCTGGAGTCGCACCCGCAGCATGCCTTGGCGGCTAAGCTGTTCCGCAGCAACAGCTATCTGTTCAGCTTTGAATTGAAGCCGGAAATCGATTGCTTCGACTATCTGAACCGTTTGAAGCTGGCGATTTCCGGCACCCACCTGGGCGACAACCGGACGCTGGTGATTGCCGTGGCGCACACCATTTTCTACGAGATGGGAGCAGAGCGGCGCGCTGCCATGGGCATCAGCGAATCGCTGATCCGGGTCTCGATCGGGATCGAAGACACGGCCGACCTGGTGGCGGATTTCAAGCAGGCGCTGCAGGCCTGAGCCGGCTGCGGTTGGGAAGATTAGAGCGGGGCGGTTGCCAGGCAGCCGCCCCGTTTGCATTTCAGATGGTGGTGCGGTCCAGCCACTTCGGCACGTGCAGCGGCACGAACGACCTGAAGCGTTGCAGCAGCGCTTCAGGTTGCGCTTCCGCCATCAGCAGCCCAGCCTGTTCGCCCTTGAGGAAGCGCTGCGACACCATGTGCTGGATGAATTGCAGCAGACCGTCATAAAAGCCATCGACGTTCAGCAGGCCGATCGGCTTCTGGTGAAAGCCCAGCTGCGCCCAGGTAAATACCTCGAATAATTCTTCCAGCGTGCCGATCCCGCCAGGCATGGCGATAAAGCCGTCCGACAGCTCCGCCATCATCGCCTTGCGCTCATGCATGTCCTTGACGATATGCAGTTGCGTCAAGCCCTTGTGGCCCAGTTCCTTGTTCAGCAGCGCCTCGGGAATGACGCCGGTGGCCTTGCCGCCCAAGCGCATCACTTCGTCGGCAATGACGCCCATCAGACCGACATTGCCGCCGCCGTAGACCAGCGCGATTTCCTGCTTGACCATGGTTTGCGCCAGGCTGCGCGCCGCCTGCGCGTAGACCGGCGTGGCGCCGGGAGAAGAGCCGCAATAGATGCAGAGAGATTTCATGGTGGTATTCAGGCCGGTATTTGTTGAGCCGCCGATCAGGCGTTGCTTTGCAGGTATTTGGTTTTCAATTCTTCGAAATGGGTCAGCGTTTCGCCGCGCAGATAGGGTTGCATCAGCGCCAGCACCTGATAGCAGCCGCTGGCCAGCGCATGGTCCACCACCGGCTGTTCAGTGTACTGGCGCGGATTCAGGACATACTGGTAAGACAGCCAGTAACTGGCCACCACCACCATGTTGGACGACAGCGCATCGATCTCGGCTGGGCTGGCATCCAGCGCCTGGTCTTCGTGCAAGCCCTGGCACAGTTCGCGGACGACGGCGATCTTGTGGCCGAAGATTTCCTTGAAGTGCAGCTCCAGGGTGCGGTTGCGCGACAGCAGATCGTTCAGGTCGCGGTAAAAGAAGCGGTAGCGCCAGATCAGCTGGAACATATGATGCAGATAGTGCCAGACGTCATGCATGGTGGGGCGCTGCCCCTGCGTCATGGCCAGCATGCGGCTGATTTCTTCCTCGAAGGTGACGAAAATCGAATTGACGATATCGTCCTTGTTGCGGAAATGGTAATACAGATTGCCCGGCGAGATTTTCATCTCGTCGGCGATGATGGTGGTGGTGATGTTGGGTTCGCCGAACTCATTGAAGAGCCGCAACGACAGATCCATGATTTTTTCGCGGGTGCGACGTGGCGCCTTTTGCTCCATGACTTGTTTTCTTTCTGATGTTCTGTCCGCAATGCCGTTTTACCAGATTGATAAATTGGCTCAGCAAAGATTGTATATTGCTTCGTGCCTATCGTCGTAGATGCATTGCTGAAATGATAGTAATAGCATTTATTTTATCCGCTCCGAACTTCCTGCCGCGGCTGCCATCGAACCTGAAATAGGGGTCGCGCGGACAGGCGCTGTTATAAAATGAGGGGCAGGGCGGCGCTTGATGGCAAGCGTTCCCGCGTTTTATTTTTATAAAGGTCAGCATGTCAGATTCTCCCCCGCAACGTCCCGACACCCCTTGTGTAGCGGTCTGTTCGACCACCTTCGACGATGTCTGTCGCGGTTGTGGCCGCACCGTGAATGAGGTGGCGCACTGGGTTTTCATGACCGAGGAAGAAAAAAACAAGGTCTGGCAGCGGATTACCGCCGAGGGTTATCCGCGCCGCCAGGGCTGATGCGCTAACCAGGGCGCTTACGGCTACCCTGCGGCTTGAATGCATCTTTTGTCGCCGCCCGTCTTGTGCCAGGCCCGGTGTTTGTGTTGTTTGTCATGCCACAGAAAATCATAGTGTTGTTTTTGGTCGTCACAATGATGACTATTTATCCGTCTTGCTCAGTTTTGTTCAATTTCTTGCGTATTGTGACGCTCAAGTTAAGCGTATAACCAACTGTAACTTACTGTATATTTTGCCGCAAAAACAGGCAGAGTCATGAATAATTGCAAACAATGGTTAAAGTTTGTGATATTGGGCAATTAGTAATATTTCTCTGTGGCATATAGATTATAATGCCGCGCAAAATAGATAAATTGCCGTCGGTTCGGCTCCCTGGGCTGCCGGCAAAAAATAAAATCGATTCAATGGTTGTCGGGGAGTGGTAGATGGAACTCGGGGGAGTTAGATTTTCAATCGCGTCGCATGCTGCATGGGCGCCGGGGCTAGACACGGCCGCTGCCTGGGCGGCATGGGCTGAGCAGCCGTATGTCATTGCAGGCGAGCGCGAAGCCGCGGTCGCGGCGATGCCTGCCATGCTGCGCCGGCGCGCTGGCTTCACCGGCAGAATGGCGCTGGAAACCGCTTATCGCTGCCTCGATGGCCGGGTTGGTGTGCCGACCGTGTTTTGTTCGCGCCATGGCGAGTGCATACGTTCGGTCGAGCTGCTTGCCGATCTCGCGGATGGCCAGCCTTTGTCTCCCGCTTCTTTCAGCCTGTCCGTCCACAACGCCGCTGCCGGCCTGTTTTCGATCGCGCGCCAGGACCAGGCCAGCCATGCTGCCCTGGCAGCCGGGCATGCAGGCGTCGAACACGCGGTGATCGAAGCCTGCGGCTTGCTGGCGGACGGCGCTTCCGAGGTGCTGCTGGTGATCTACGACGGTGTGTTGCCAGCGTTGTTTCACGAATTTCAAGATTGCCAAGAGCAGCCCTTTGCCTGGGCCTGGCTGGTGCAGGCGGTGACCACGGAATCCAGCGATGTGATCGCGCTGTCCTGGGGGAACCGGGACGAGGATGATGCAAACGCCATGCAACAAGAGTCAAGCAAAGAGTCAAACACGGCCGGGTCAGGCAGCGAAGATGCTGAGGGCGCGCGCCAACCAGCCGGCCTGGAGTTGCTGGCATTTTATCTGCGCCGGCAAGCCGAACTGCTGCGTACTGTGGATAAGCAACGCTGGCGCTGGCAGCGGCTGCGGGGACAGCATGCTTAAGCGCCTCAACCGCTATTGGCGGGTGCTGGCCACCGGCGCCAGTTTCGTGGTGTTCGCCATCGGCGGCCTGATCTTGCGCGCTTTGGTGTTTCCACTGCTGAATCTGATCATCTGGGAACACCAGTTGCGCCGGCTGATCGCGCGCCGGGTGATTCGCTGGGTGTTCCGCGGCTTTGTCGGCCTCATGCGCTGGCTCGGCGTGCTGAATTACGATATCAGCGGCCTGGAACGCCTGGAGCGGCAAGGTTTGCTGATCCTGGCCAATCATCCGACCTTGATCGATACGGTATTCCTGATGGCCTTCGTCAAGCGCGCCGACTGCATCGTCAAGGGACGGCTGTGGGACAACCCGTTCACGCGCGGACCGGTGAACGCCGCCGGCTACATCAGCAACGACGACGGCAATGGCCTGGTGGAAAGCTGCATCACTTCCTTGCGGCGCGGCAGCAACCTGATCATCTTTCCGGAAGGCACGCGCACTGCCGGCGACGGCCAGATCAATCTGAAGCGCGGCGCTGCCAACATCGCGGTGCGCAGCCTGTCGAACGTGACGCCGGTGGTGATCCGGTGCTTGCCGCCGACCTTGGGCAAGGGCGCCAAATGGTGGCAGGTGCCTCCGGTCGCCGCGCATTTCAGCATTGAAGTAAAAGACGATATCGACGTTCACGAGTTTCTTGCCAGATCCGGCAGCGAAGTATTGGCTGCCAGGCATTTGACCGCGTATTTGCAGGATTATTTTAGGAAAGAAAGCCAAGTCCATGCAGCAGCTTGAAGAAGAAGTAAAGCAGGTCATCATCGATGTCCTGCAGTTGGAAGATATCACTCCGGCCGACATCGTTAACGATGCGCCGTTGTTCGTCGACGGCCTCGGCCTCGACTCGATCGATGCGCTGGAACTCGGCGTGGCGATCCAAAAGCGATACGGCATCTCGTTGTCGGCGGATTCGACCGAGACCCGTAATCATTTTGCTTCAGTGCGCACGCTGGCCACGATGATCGCCAGCAATAGAAAGAAATGACGGTGTGACGATGTTGACCAATTCGATGAGCAAGGAAGAGATCTACCTGTGGCTGGTGAATGTGCTGCATGAAATGTTCGAGATCGACAAGGACAAGGTAACGCCGCAAGCCAATCTGTATACCGATCTGGATATCGATAGCATCGATGCCGTGGATCTGGTGGTCAAGCTCAAGCAGCTGACCGGCAAGCGCTTGCAGCCGGATGTGTTCAAGGCGGTGCGCACGGTGCAAGACGTGGTCGATGCATTGGCTGCCTTGCTGGCAGAGGATGCCGGCTAAGGCGCCAGTGGACTCTAACAGCCAAATCAAGAGCGCCTGCCACGTATCCGACGCGCATGGCAGCGTTGCACATGCTCGCAATAGTCCTGCTATTGCTCCGCTGTGCGCCTTGCCCTGCGCGCCGGATACGCGTCCTTCACTCTCGATTCGGCTGTTACAGCCCACTAGGAATATCGTGCAGAATTTCTGGCGCCTTGTGCCGACCGCCGTCAGCGTGCTGGTCACCTTGCTCTATCCGCTCGCGATCTGGCTGGGACACGGCCATGTCGAGCCGCGCCTGCTGGCCCTGCTGCTGGTGCTGGCGGCGGCAACACGCTTGCCGACGCTGAAGATCAACCGCGCCAGCCGTTGGTGGCTGGCCGGCGCCTTGCTGCTGGCAGCGGTGGCGATCTGGAACAATGCCTTGCTGCCCTTGAAGCTGTATCCGGTGCTGGTCAATCTTGGCATGCTGGCCTTGTTCAGCTATAGCCTGTACGTGCCGCCATCGATCATCGAACGCATGGCGCGCCTGAGCGATCCCGCTTTACCTGCTTATGCGGTTGCCTATACGCGCCGCGTGACCCAGGTATGGTGCGGCTTTTTTGTCCTCAATGGCGGACTGGCGCTGGCCACCGCGCTGTGGGCTTCGGCCGCACTCTGGTCTTTGTACAACGGCGTAGTGGCCTACGTGCTGATGGGCTGCCTGTTCGCCGGCGAATACCTGGTGCGCATGCTGGTCAAGCGCCGCCATTCCCGGCTTGAAGCGCAAGCCAGCCTGCGGCAGGACGGCCAGCATGTCTGATCCGCGCAATCTGCTGACACTGCTGAGCGCGCCCTCTGGCTGCGCTGATGAACGGCCGTTCGCCTGGCGCGACGGCCGCGCGCTGAGCTGGGATTATTTTCTGGCGCAGGCTGCCGCCTGGCGCGATATGCTGGCGCGCCAGCCTGGCAGCCGCTTCGCCCTGTACTCCAGCGACAGCGCGCATTTTGCGAGCATCCTGTTTGGCGCCTGGCAGGCCGGCAAGACGGTTTATCTGCCGGGCGACGTGCTGCCCGCCACCTGCGCCAATCTGGACGCGCTGGTGGACGGTTACCTCGGCGAATTCCCGCCGCAATATGCGCCATTGACAATCGCCGCCACAAGCGAGCAGCCCATAAAGCATGGCTTCAAGGCGCTGCAGCCGGATTTTCCAGGATTGATGATCTTCACCTCCGGCAGTACCGGCGAACCGCAAGCGGTGCCGAAATTCCTGTCGCAGCTGGCTACGGAAGTGGCTACCCTCGAACAACTGTTCGGCGAACGCATCGGCGACGCCGGCATCTTCGCCACCGTCTCGCACCAGCATATCTACGGCTTGCTGTTCAAGGTGCTATGGCCCGTGAGTCAGCGGCGCGCGATACATGCGCAGCAGATCAATTACCTGGAAGAGCTGCAGGCGGCTGGCCGTTCGTTTGTCCTGATTTCCAGCCCGGCCCATCTGAAACGGCTGCCGGCCGAGCTGGCTTCCACGCAGAACGCTTCATCACTGGCTGCCATGCGCGCCATCTTTTCCTCCGGCGGCCCGCTGCCGCCGGAAGTGGCGGCCGAAGCAGGGCGCTTGCTGGGATCGGTCCCGATTGAAGTGTATGGCAGTTCGGAAACCGGCGGCGTCGCCTGGCGCCAGCGCAGCAGCGACGATGACAGCTGGCAGGTGATGCCGGCGATTGCATGGCGCGTAGCGGCCGGCCAGGAACTGCTGGAAATCCGTTCGCCGCATCTGCCGGATATGGAATGGTATGCAATGGCCGACCAAGTGCAAGCGCTCGACCAGCGGCGCTTCCGTCTGCAGGGAAGAGTGGACCGGATTGTCAAAGTCGAAGAGAAGCGTATTTCCCTGGATGCCCTGGAACGCCAGCTCAAGGCGCAGGCCGCGGTGGCCGATGCCAAAGTCCTGCTGCTGGATCAATCGGCATCCCAGCCGCGCCAGCGGATTGCCGCTTTCGTGGTGCTGTCCGCGCTTGGCAGCCAGATTCTGGCGGCGCAAGGCAAGCTGGCCTTGAACCGTCAGCTGCGCGACGGCATGGCGCACGCGGTCGAGCCGGTGGCGCTGCCGCGCAGCTGGCGTTATCTGGAAGCCTTGCCGTTCAATTCGCAGGGCAAGACCACCCGCGCCGATTTGCTGGCGCTGCTGGAATCGCCGGAAGCGCCTGTGGCAATCAAGCGGCCCATCTTGCCGGCTACACGCCTGCTGGAGCAGGAGCCGCTCAGGGTATTGCTGGAGCTGGCAGTGCCGGCCGATCTCTTGTACTTCGACGGCCATTTCGCCGAGGCGCCGATCCTGCCTGGCGTGGTGCAGGTCGACTGGGCTGTCAGCTACGGCCGCGAATATTTTGCACTGGCGCCGCAATTCCTGGGCATGCAGGCGCTGAAGTTCCAGCGCGTGATTACGCCTGGCATGGTGGTGCAGCTGGAGCTGCAGCACGACCTGCAAAAAAGCAGCTTGTCATTCCGCATGTTCTCTGCCGCCGGCCAGCATGCCGGCGGCCGTATCGCTTTTGGAGGCGCCCATGTCTCGGGCTGAATATCTTGCTGAACCCGGTATCGGGGCCGATCCGGGGCAATTCACGCCTTGCGCCGTGATCCCGGTGTACAACCACGAACATGCTATCGGCGCGGTAGTGGCCGCGGTGCTGGCCCACGACTTGCCGTGCGTGCTGGTGGACGATGCCAGTTCGGCTTCATGCGCCGCGGTGCTCGATGCGCTGGCCGGCGCCGATCCGCAGCGCATCACCTTGCTGCGCCATGCCGTCAACCGCGGCAAGGGCGGGGCGGTATTGACCGGCGTCCAGCATGCCGCCGCTGCCGGCTTCAGCCATGCGCTGCAAATCGATGCCGACGGCCAGCATTGCACCGACGACATCCCGCGTTTCCTGCAGCATGCCGCCGCCGCGCCAAACAGCCTGATCGCCGGTTGTCCGCAATACGACGACAGCGTGCCCACCCTACGCTTGTATGCCCGCTATCTGACCCATGTATGGGTCTGGATCAACACCTTGTCGCTGGATATCAAGGATTCGATGTGCGGCTTCCGTGTCTATCCCTTGCCGTCCCTGATCCGCCTGGCGCAGCGCAGGCAACTGGGTGAACGCATGAATTTCGATATCGAAGTGCTGGTGCGCTTGTACTGGGACGGCGTCGCCATCGTCAATCTGCCGACCCGGGTTGCCTATCCGCTGGACGGCGTCTCGCATTTCCGCGCCGGCCTCGACAATCTCCTGATCTCGCGCCTGCATGCGACGCTGTTCTTCGGCATGCTGTGGCGCGCACCGCGTTTGCTGGCGCGCCGCCTGTTGCCCAGGCGAGGTGCGGCATGAGCACGCAGCAAGCGCAGCAGCATTGGGCGCAGATCAATGAAGCCAGCTTTGTCGGCGGCATGCGGCTGCTGTTCTGGGTTTACCGCATTGCCGGCCGCTGGCCTTTCCGCATCGCCTTGTATCCGGTGCTGGGCTGGTATTTGCTGAGCAAGCCGGCGGCTCGGCGTGCCTCCATGACTTATTTACAGCGCTTGTGCACCTTCGATCCGGCGGTCGGCCGGATCAACCGGATCCGGCCAGGCCTGCGCGGCGTGTTCCAGCATTTCGCTTCCTTTGCTGAAAACATCCTCGACAAGATGCTGCTCTGGGGCGGCCTGTTCAAGACTGCCGAGGTCGTTTCATTCGGCCGCGAACAGATGCTGGAGAACATACAGGCGCAGCGCGGTGGTCTGCTGATCTGCGCACACCTGGGCAACCTGGAATTGTGCCGGGTGCTGTCCCGGCAGCGGCAGGCGCTGCGGATCACCGTGCTGGTGCACACCAAGCACGCGCAAGCCTTCAACCGCTTGCTGGCCAAACTCGATCCGGACAGCCAGCTTAACTTGATGCAGGTCAGCGAGATGACGCCGGCTACCGCCATGATCCTGGCGGAAAAGGTCGGGCGCGGCGAATTCGTCGCCATTGCCGGCGACCGCATTCCGGTATCAGCTGCGCCGCGGGTGGCGCGCGCCTCCTTCCTCGGTAAAACCGCAGCCTTTCCGGTCGGCCCCTATGTGCTCGCCAGCTTGCTGCAATGCCCGGTCTATCTGCTGTTTTCGATGACCAAAAACGGCCACTCCGAATGCCATTTCGAACTGTTCCGGGAAACCATCCGGCTGCCGCGCAAGGAGCGCGACCTGATCCTCAATGAACTGGCGGCCGCCTACGCGGCAAGGCTGGAGCACTTTTGCCTGAGAGCTCCGCTGCAATGGTTCAATTTCTACGACTTCTGGCAATTATCTGGATATAAAGATGCATCTCGCTGAACTGAAAGATCTCCCTCTGCCGGCCGCTGCAGACGGACGCCGCGCCATCTGTTTCGACCAGGGACGCCTGACGATTGAAGATATCGTAGCCATCGCCGCAGGCGAGGCGCGGGTGACTCTGTCCGAGGCGCCGGCGTTCCGTGCCGCGATTACCCGCGGCGCCGATTTCCTGGACCGCTTGCTGCGCGAGGACGGCACCATCTACGGCGTCACCACCGGTTATGGCGACTCCTGCACCGTCAACGTGCCGGCCGAACTGATCCCCGAGCTGCCGCATCACCTGTACACCTATCACGGCTGCGGCCTGGGCGAGCTGTTCAACCCGCCGCAGACGCGCGCCATCATGGCCGCGCGGCTGGCATCGCTCAGCAAAGGTTATTCCGGCGTCAGCGTTGGTTTGCTGGAGCAGATCACGCATCTGCTGCAAGAAGACTTGCTGCCGCTGATCCCGTCCGAAGGCTCGGTCGGCGCCAGCGGCGACCTGACGCCCTTGTCCTACCTGGCCGCCGTGCTGTGCGGCGAGCGCGAAGTCTGGCGCGATGGCGCCAAGGTGCCTGCCGCCGAAGCCCTGGCCACGGCCGGCATCACGCCGCTGCGCCTGCGGCCGAAAGAAGGGCTGGCGATCATGAACGGCACCGCGGTGATGACAGCCCTGGCTTGCCTGGCCTATGACCGCGCCGCATACCTGGTGCGCATCGCCACCCGCATCACCGCCATGGCCAGCTTTGCCCTCGACGGCAACGCCCATCACTTTGACGAAACCCTGTTTGCCGTCAAGCCGCATGCCGGCCAGCAGCAGGTGGCGGCCTGGCTGCGCCAGGATCTGCCGACCAGCGATGCCCCGCGCAATCAGAAGCGTCTGCAGGACCGCTATTCGATCCGCTGCGCACCGCATGTGATCGGCGTGCTGGCGGACGCTTTGCCGTGGATGCGCGAATCGATTGAAAACGAACTCAACAGCGCCAACGACAATCCCATCATCGATGGCGAAAACGAACGCGTGCTGCACGGCGGCCATTTCTACGGCGGCCACATCGCCTTCGCCATGGACAGCATGAAGAATGCGGTGGCCAATGTCGCCGACCTGCTGGACCGGCAGATGGCCTTGCTGGTCGACAGCCGCTACAACCACGGCTTGCCGGCTAACCTGTCCGGCGCGGAAGGGTCGCGCGCCAGCATCAACCACGGTTTGAAAGCCTTGCAGATCAGCGCTTCCGCCTGGACTGCGGAAGCGCTCAAGCAAACCATGCCGGCTTCGGTGTTTTCCCGTTCCACCGAATGCCATAACCAGGACAAGGTCAGCATGGGCACCATCGCCGCCCGCGATTGCCTGCGCGTGCTGCAATTGACCGAGCAGGTGGTGGCGGCCTTGCTGATCAGCGTGCGCCAGGGCGTCTGGCTGCGCAGCCGCCAGGAGGGCGCGGCCCAGCCGCAACAGAAGTTGCAGCAGATGATGGAGTTGCTGGCTGTGGATATCGACGTCATCCGCGAAGACCGCATGCTGGAACCCGATCTGCGCCGCTTGCTGGAACGCCTGCGCCTGCAGCACTGGCAGCTGTACGAGTAAGAACATGACGATACGCAACGACAAACCGCGCAGCCGCTGGTCGGCCGAAGTGGAATTGCAGGTGCAGTTCTACGATCTCGATCCGATGGAAATCGTCTGGCACGGCAACTACGTCAAGTATCTGGAGGTGGCCCGTTGCGCGCTGCTCGATACGATCGCTTACAACTATCCGCAAATGCTGGCGTCCGGCTACAGCTGGCCTATCATCGACCTGCATCTGCGCTATGTCCACCCGGCGACCTTCGGCCAGCGCATCAAGGTCAGCGCCGCCATCATCGAATGGGAAAACCGTTTGCGGATCGAGTACCTGATCAGCGACAGCGCCAGCGGCCAGCGCCTCAGCCGCGGCACCACTACCCAGGTGGCGGTGGATATGGCGACGCGTGAAATGTGCTTTGCCTCGCCGCCGGTGTTATTTCAAAAATTAGGAATCGAACCAGCATGAACGTAAACAGCGCAAACAACGTAAACAGCGCACGCAACATTCTCATGGCCGTCCTGTTGGCGGCTTCGGCGTGCTCTGCATATGCCGCCGCTCCGGTCGACAAAATCCAGGCGATGCTGGCGCGGCCGCCGGTCCTGTGCGGCCGTTTCGATCAAAGCAAGCAGCTGGTCGGTATCAAGAAGCCGCTGCTGTCCAACGGCCGTTTCTGCGTGGTGAACGGCAAGGGCGTGTTGTGGCGTACCTTGCAGCCGTTTCCTAATACGCTGCGACTGAAGCGCGACGAAATCGTGCAGATGCAGGGCGACCGCGTCGCCATGCGCATGGACGCCAAGCAGGAACCTGTGGTGAAGATGATCAACGGCGTGCTGTTTTCCTTGCTGGCCGGCGACTTGAGCCAGCTGGAAACCCTGTTTGAGCTGGATGGCAGCGTCACCGGCAATAGCTGGAACGTGGCCTTGAAAGCACGCCAGCCGGCGCTGGCTAAGGCGATCGGCACGCTGGTGCTGACCGGCGGCGCTTATGTGAAGACGGTCACCATCAACGAAGCCAGCGGCGACCGCACTGAAATCAGCTTTTCCGGCCTGCAAAGCGGCAGTAGCGCCATGACAGCGGAAGAAGGGGCGGCGCTTGAGTAATCCCGGCACAGGGGCGAAGCCGGCATACAGCTGGTCCAGACGCTTGGCGTTGATGTGGGCGCTGGCGGTGGCTTTGCTGCTGGCGCATAACGCCTATCTGTGGCTGGGCAAGGGCGTGGTGCCGGATACCGATATCATGGCGCTGTTGCCGGTGCAGCAGCGCGATCCGGTCTTGCAGCAAGCTTTCACGCATATGGTCGACGCTGCCCAGCAGCGCGTCATCGTGCTGGTCGGCGCCGACGACTGGGTACATGCCCGTACAGCTGCCGATGCCTATAATGCAGTGCTGGCCAAGCATTCAGCTTTGCTGCAAACCGGCATGCAACTATCGGAGCAAAGCCAGCAGGACTGGCTGGCGCCGTCGCAGCAGATGCGGCTCAGCCTGCTGACGCCGGCGCAGCAGGCCGCGCTGCGCCAGCAGCCCGCCAAGTATTGGGCCGACACCGCATTGCAGCAGTTGTACAGCCCGTTTTCCGGCCCCAAGCTGGGTGCCTGGCAAGACGATCCCTTTGGATTGTTCAGCGGCTGGGTGCAGGCGCGCGCGCAGGAAACCCCGGTGCGTCCGCGCGATGGCTACCTGTTCGTGGAAGATAAGGGCCGTCCCTATATTGTGCTGTTGATGACCTTGCGGCAGCCTGCGTTTTCGATGGCCACCCAGCGCGCCGTCTTGCCCTTGCTGGAGCAGGCCGGCGTCGCCGCGCGCCAGGCGGTGCCGTCAGTGGAACTGGTCAGCGCCGGCGTGGTGCTGCATGCGGGCGCCGGCAGCGCCCAGGCCAGCCGTGAAATGTCGACTATCGGCATCGGCTCGCTGCTGGGAATTGTCTTGCTGATGTGGCTGACTTTCCGCTCGCTGCGGCCGATAGTCCTGATCATGCTGTCGATCGCGGGCGGCTGCCTGGCCGCGTTCTCGCTGTGCTGGCTGATCTTCGGGCAAGTGCACTTGCTGACGCTGGTGTTCGGCGCCAGCCTGATCGGCGTGGCGCAGGACTATGGCATCTACTTTTTATGCAGCAGAACGGCGGCCGATTGCAAGCTCGATTCCTGGCAGCTGCTGCGGCGTCTGATGCCGGGTCTGCTGCTGACGCTGGCGGCTGCCGTGATCGGCTATGTCGGCCTGGCGCTGACGCCGTTTCCCGGCTTGCGGCAGATGGCGCTGTTTTCCGTGATCGGCCTGCTGTTCGCCTGGCTCACCGTGGTTTTCTGGTTTCCGGCGCTGGTGAGCGCCTCGACGCTGAACGGTTCCAGTTTCGCCGCCTGGTTCGGCCAGACCCGCCGCCATTGGCCCTTGCTGCAGTGGAACCGGGCGACCTTGCTGGCGGCTCTGTTATTCGCTGCATTTGCATTCAGCGGCATTGCGCGCCTGAAAGTGAACGACGATATACGCTCATTGCAGACCCCGCCCAAGGCGCTGCTGGCGGACCAGATCAAGCTTGGCAAGCTGCTCGATGCGCCCACCCCGGTACAGTTCTACCTGGTGCGCGGCGCCAGTGCGGAGCAGGTATTGCAGCGCGAGGAAGTCCTCAAGCAGAAACTCGAACCGCTGGTCGCCAGCCACATCATCAGTGGTTATCAGGCCATGTCTAACTGGACGCCTTCGATGCAGGCGCAGCAAGCCAACCGCAGCCTGGTGACGCAAGCGCTGCTGGCGCCGGACGGTCCCTTGAAGGCGCTGGCGGCACAGCTGGGCGAGGACGACAGCTGGATCAAGCAGATGCGCGAACGCGCGCTGAGCGGCGCCGCCAGCGCCAACGGCGGTCAGGCGCTGACTCCTGAAGCGTTCCTGAAAACAGCGGCCAGCGAGCCCTCGCGCCATCTCTGGCTGGGCCAGGTGGACAGCCAGCAGGGCAGCGTATACGCCAGCATCGTCGCTTTGCGCGGGCTTAACAACTACGCCAATCTGCCAGTGCTGAAGCAGGCTGGCGAGCAGCTCGACGGCGTACAGTGGGTCGACAAGGTCAGTGAAATATCCTCGGTGCTGGGGCACTATCGGCAATACATGGGCTGGGTCCTGCTCGGCGCCTACGCCGCGATCTTCCTGCTGCTGTTTTCGCGCTACCGCTTGGCCGCCTGGCGCGTGCTGGCGCCGCCGGCCGTGGCCAGCATTGCCATCCTGGCCTTGCTAGGTGTGATCGGCCAGCCCTTGCAGCTGTTCCATGTGCTGGCGCTTATGCTGATTCTCGGCCTGGGCGTCGACTACGGCATTTTTCTGCAGGAACAAAGCATGCAGCGCGATCGCTTCGCCTGGCTGACGGTGGGCCTGTCGGCTGCCAGCGCCTTGCTCTCGTTCGGCCTGCTGGCGCTGTCGGGAACGCCGCCGCTGCATGCTTTCGGATTTACGATGTTGATCGGAATTGCGGTTGTCTGGATGACCGCACCGTGTTTTAGCCAAGATTCACCAAGGGAAGAAAAATAATAATGCATACAAGAGTTGAGCAATGTGATGTTCTGGTCATCGGCGCCGGTCCGGCCGGAGCGGTGGCGGCAGCCTTGCTGTTGAAGCAAGGGCGCCAGGTCCTGGTGCTGGAGCGCGAACAATTCCCGCGTTTCAGCATCGGCGAAAGCCTGCTGCCGCAAAGCATGGAATACCTGGAACAAGCCGGCATGCTGAAGGCAGTGGTGGAGGCCGGTTTCCAGTACAAGAACGGCGCCGCCTTTGTGCGCGGCGAACGCTATACCGATTTCGATTTCCGCGACAAGCATTCAGCCGGCTGGGGCACCACCTTCCAGGTGCAGCGCGCTCATTTCGACCAGGTATTGGCGAATGAAGCCGAACGCCAGGGCGCCGAAGTGCGTTACCAGCACACGGTCACGGCATTCGATCAAGAAGGAGCGAAGCCGCGCGTCACCGTACGTCACGTCGACGGCAGCGAATACATCGTGGAAGCCGGCTTTGTGCTGGACGCCAGCGGTTTTGGCCGTGTTCTGCCGAAACTGCTGCAACTGGAAACGCCGTCCAATTTTCCAGTGCGCGGCGCGATTTTCACGCATATCGAGGATGGCGTCGCCGCCGGCGGATTCGACCGCAACAAGATCCGCATCACGGTCCATCCGGAGCATTGCAACGTCTGGTACTGGCTGATTCCATTTGCCGGCGGCCGCTGTTCTATCGGCGTGGTGGCGGAAACCAAGTTCCTGGAGCAGTTCAAGGGCAGTGAAACCGAGCGCCTGCAGGAACTGGTGATGCAGGACCCGGCCTCGCGCGAGTTGCTGAAAAATGCTCGCTGGGATACGCCGGCGCGCCAGATCGTCGGCTATTCAGCCAATGTCAAGTCCCTGTGGGGCAAAGGCTATGCCTTGCTGGGCAATGCCGGCGAGTTCCTCGATCCGGTGTTTTCTTCCGGCGTGACGATCGCCGTCAAGTCGGCCAGCCTGGCCGCCGCTGCCTTGCAGCGCCAGTCTGCCGGCGAAGCCGTCGATTGGGAGAAGGAATATGCAATACCATTGAAAAAGGGCGTGGACGCTTTCCGCACTTTTGTCGAATCCTGGTATGCCGGCGGCTTCCAGAAAGTGATCTTTTATGAAGGTCAGCAGCCGGAGGTGCGCCGCATGATCGCCGCCATCCTGGCCGGCTATGCCTGGGACGAGAGCAATCCGTATGTCAAGGAGAGCAAGCGTCGCCTCAATACACTGGAGGAAATATGCAGCTAGGCTGCTTTCAGCTTGCCGGCTGGCGCTGGCTCGGCTTGCCGCTGAGCGCGCTGCTGCTGGCTGCCTGTACGACGCAGCCGGCCAGCCAGGCGCCGGCCCGGCTTGGACTGAAGCTGGCGCCGGCGACGCTGGGCGCCAATATCAGCCTGCAGCAGCATCTGACGGTGGAGCGCAATGGCCGTACCGACCAGCTGGATGCCGCGCTGGAGATCGACCAGCAGCAATTCAATATGGTCGGACTGGCTTTCGGCCAGCGCGTCCTGACCTTGCATTATGATGGCGAAACCTTGCAATCCTGGCGTCATCCGATGCTGCCGTCCCAGGTACGGGCGGAGGACGTGCTGGAAGACAGCCAACTGACCTTGTGGCCGCTGGCGGCAATCCGTGCGGCGCTGCCGGCCGGCTGGGACATCCAGCAGCAAGGTTTGACGCGCACCCTGTCGCTGCAGGGTGAGCCGGTGATGGTCATCAACTATAGTTCGGACAGCAAGACGGCGCCCTGGAGCGGCAAGATGGAATTGAACAATCTGCGTTATCACTATCGCCTGACGATCGATTCGGTCAGCGACGCGGCCGACGATGCACCGGCCAGTCCGGCAACTAACGCAGCTCCCGCGGCGCCATAGACATGGTTTATCTCAATCAACTCGGCATGATCTGCGCGCTCGGCGATACCCACGCCGGGATCAGCGGCCGCCTGTTCGCCGGCGATAGCGGCGTCGCCATGACGCGCCGCCATTCGCCGCAGCGGGAGCTGGCGCTGGGTTGTGTGGACGCGATTTTGCCAGGTATCTTGCCTGATATCGAGAGCCTGCCTCTGCATCACCGCAGCCGCAATAACCAGCTGGCGTTGGCCGCGCTGGCGCAGATACGGCCGCAGGTCGACGCCGCCATCCAGCGCTTCGGCGCGCACCGGGTGGCGATCGTGCTCGGCACCAGCACTTCCGGCATCGCCCAGACCGAGGCGGCTTTCCACTATCGCCGGGCAAACGGCGGCTTTCCTGTGGATTTCAGCTATGCGCAGCAGGAAATGGCGTCGCCGGCGGCCATGCTGGCCGCCGAACTGGGCGTCAGCGGCCCGGCATATGTGCATTCCAGCGCCTGTGCATCGAGCAGCAAGGCAATGGCGAGCGCAGCCCGCCTGCTGAACATGGGCATCTGCGACGCCGTGCTGAGCGGCGGCGTCGATTCGCTGTGCGCGTTCACCGTGGCCGGCTTTGCCGCGCTGGAATCGGTCAGCGTCGCCCGCTGCAATCCCTTCAGCGCTAATCGTAACGGCATCAATATCGGCGAGGGCGCCGCACTGTTCTTGATGACCAAGGCAGAGGCGACGGTCAGCCTGCGCGGCTGGGGCGAGTCTTCCGACGGCTATCATATTTCGGCACCCGATCCGTCCGGCAACGGCGCCAGGAGCGCCATCGAACAGGCGCTGGCGCGCGCCGGCCTGGCGCCGGCGCAATGCGACTACATCAACTTGCATGGCACGGCGACGGTGCAGAACGACGCCATGGAAGGCCGCGTGATCGCCGCCTTGTTCGGCGACCGGGTAGCGCTCAGTTCGACCAAGCCATTCACCGGCCATGCCTTGGGCGCCGCCGGCGCGGTGGAGGCGGGCTTGTGCTGGCTGGCGATGCAAGACAGTAATCCGCAGGGCTGCCTGCCGCCGCATTTATGGGACGGCATGGCCGATGCGCAACTACCGCAGCTCAATCTGCAGCCGCTGGGGGCCAGGCTAGGCCGGCCCATGCGCTGGGCACTGAGCAACTCCTTTGCCTTTGGCGGCGCCAATGCCAGCCTGCTGTTGGGACGTGAATGATGGATCAACTGACGGCGTTTGAAAACCTGGATATCCGCACCTTGCTGCCGCATTCCGGCACCATGGTGTTGCTGGATCGCCTGCTGCACGCCGGCGCCGAAGAGCTGCTGGCTGAGGTGACAATCCGCGCCGACAGCCTGTTTTGCCGGCAGCACGGCGTGCCGGCCTGGGTCGGCGTCGAGTATATGGCGCAGGCGATCGCTGCCTATGCCGGCTATACAGCCCAGCAGCGCGGCGAGGAAGTCAAGATCGGCTTCCTGCTGGGCACCCGGCGCTACGAAGCCGCCTGCGCCGAGTTTGCCATAGGCAGCGTATTGCAGGTGCAGGTGCACAGGCTGCTGCAGGCGGACAATGGCATCGGCTCGTTCGAATGCCATATCCGCGCCAGTACCAGTACGCAGCAACTGGCGAGCGCCACGATTACCGTATTCCAGCCGGTCGATGCGGCTGTTTTTCTAGAAGGAAGTACTGAATGACGTCGGATTTGAAAATTGCCGCAGGTCCGGCTGTGGCCCCGCTTGCCGGCTTGAATAAAACCGTGCTGGTGACCGGTTCAAGCCGCGGCATCGGCAAGGCCATCGCCTTGCGGCTGGCGCGCGACGGCTACGATATCGTCCTGCACTGCCATCAGCAGCGCGCCGCCGCCGATGCGGTGGCGCAGACGGTGCGCGAGCTGGGCGTGCAGGCGCGCGTATTGCAGTTCGACATAGGCGAGCGCCAGGCCACGGCGGATATCCTGCTGGCCGACATTGAGCAGCACGGTTGTTATTACGGCGTGGTGTGCAATGCCGGTGTCGCGCGCGACAATGCGTTCCCGGCGATGCCGGGCGAGGACTGGGACCTGGTGCTGAAGACCAACCTGGACGGTTTCTACAACGTGCTCAACCCGCTGGTGATGCCGCTGGTGCAGCGCCGCGCGGCTGGCCGCGTCGTGACGCTGGCTTCGGTGTCCGGACTGATCGGCAACCGTGGCCAGGTTAACTACAGCGCCGCCAAAGCCGGCATTATCGGCGCCACCAAGGCGCTGGCGATCGAGCTGGCCAAGCGCAACATCACGGTCAACTGCGTGGCGCCGGGGCTGATAGAAACCGACATGATCGATGACGTGCCGCTGGACGAAGCGCTCAAGATGATTCCTGCGCGCCGGGTCGGCAAGCCGGAGGAAGTGGCGGCGACCGTGGCTTTCCTGCTGCATCCGGATGCAGCCTATATCACGCGCCAGGTGATCTCGGTGAATGGGGGCATGGCATGAATGACATTATGCATGCTTCAACAGCGCGTCGGGTGGTGGTGACCGGCATGGCCGGCATCAGCCCGATCGGCAACGACTGGAATGCCATCCGCGCCCATCTAGGCAGCTATCGCAACGCCGTCGTGCGCATGCATGAGTGGGCCGACTACGACGGCTTGAACACCCAGCTGGGTGCGCCTGCCGCCGAGTTTTCCCTGTCGGAACGCTATAACCGCAAGACTACCCGCAGCATGGGCCGGGTGGCGCTGATGGCTACCCGCGCCAGCGAGCTGGCCTTGATCGATGCCGGCCTGATCGACGATCCGCTACTGAAAAGCGGCGCTTGCGGGGTCGCCTACGGTTCTTCCGCCGGCACCCCGGCGGCGATCGGCGATTTCGGCCGCATGATGGAAGAGCGCAGCACCCGCGGCATCAACGCCACTACCTATATCAAGATGATGGCGCATACGGCGCCGGTCAATATCGGCGTGTTTTTCGGCATCACCGGCCGCGTTATCACCACTTCCAGCGCCTGCACCTCCGGCAGCCAGGGCATAGGCTATGCCTACGAAGCGATACGCGGCGGCCGCCAGCAAGTGATGGTGGCCGGCGGCGCCGAGGAATTGTGCGCCACCGAAGCCGCGGTGTTCGATACCTTGTTTGCCACCAGCATCCGCAACGATACGCCGGCCATGACGCCGAGCCCGTTCGACCGCAGCCGCGATGGCCTGGTGATCGGCGAGGGCGCGGGGACGCTGATCCTGGAAGACTTCGAACATGCGCGCGCCAGAGGCGCCAGGATGTATGCCGAAATCGTCGGCTTCGGCACCAATAGCGACGGCTGCCACGTCACCCATCCGAACGCCGACACCATGCAGATTGCGATGACGCTGGCGCTGGCGGATGCCGGCTTGCCGGCCTCGGCCATCGGCTACATCAACGCCCATGGCACCGGCACCGAGCAGGGCGACATCGCCGAATCGCACGCCACCGCCGCCGTGTTCGCGGGCAACACCGCCATCAGTTCGCTGAAGAGCTACACCGGCCACACGCTGGGCGCCTGCGGCGCGCTGGAAGCCTGGGTCAGCATCGAGATGATGCGCAGCGGCTGGTTCGCGCCGACCATCAACCTGCAGCAGCTCGACCCGCTATGCGCCGAGCTGGACTACATTGTCGACCAGGGCCGCGAGCTGCAATGCGAGTATGTGATGTCGAACAATTTTGCGTTTGGCGGCATCAACACTTCGCTGATTTTCAAACGCCTGGATTGAGGTCGGCCGTGCGATCCGCCGTCATCTGGCTGCTCGATGCGAATGCATTGGCCGATGCCGACTGCGACCGCTTTCTGGCCTGCCTGAGCGAGCCCGAACTGCTGCGCTACCGGCGCTTTTTGCGGCCGCTGCGCCAGCGCGAATTCCTGCTGGGGCGGATCCTGCTGCGCTTTGCGGTCGCACAGCTGGCCGGCATCGCATTCGAGGCGGTCGAGCTCATCGAACGCCAGGGCAGGGCGCCGCAGCTGCGCTTGCCGGTCGCTTGCCCGGTGATGCCACAGTTCAGTCTGTCGCACAGCCGCGGCTGGGTCGCCTGTGCGACCAGCGCCGATACGCCTGTCGGCATCGATATAGAAGCGCTGGATAGCGGGCGCGACGTCGAGGCGCTTGCCCGCAGCGCTTTTTCCTCTGCGGAGAGCAACTGGTTATCCGGGCGTCCTGATGCCGAAAGGGTAGAGACGTTTTATGCCCTGTGGAGCGCTAAGGAAGCGCTGTATAAGCTGATGTCAAATCAGGGCGCAGATGTCGTATCGCCTGAGCTTGTGGTTGGCGGCCTGCGCTTGCAGTCAGGACCTGGCTGGCATGCGCGGAACTGGTCGCAGCAAGGTTTCGCGATTTCCCTTTGCAGTCGCGAGGAACTGACCTCGGTCGAGCAGGTTCATCTGCACGGCGCTACGCCTTGCGCATGGCGTCAGCAATTGATCGCTTAAAGATCAGCAAATCACATAGAAGACCTGTTCCGAGCTGTTGCTTCGCCAGTAAAATGATGACAGTATTATTGCTTAAATGATATTGTTGTCATTGGTGCCAGGGGTAGGTGCTATTGCATTGTGTCTAGCGATGAAACATAGCAATCCCTAGTTCGCAGAAGTTTGTTAAAATCACATTGTTTATTTCCCTTGTGAAATATTGTGCTGCCATAGGAATACCGCATGAGCAATAATGTCATCCAGACTTTGCAAAGCCTTATCAACGGCCGCCAGAACAAGCGCATCCTTCGGTTGTCCTTCCCCCACGACGACGGCCCGCACGCGCAACTGCTGGTGAACAAGCTCAACGCCGTCGAAAGCCTGTCGCGCGATTTTGAGTACACCGTGGAATTATTGTCCGATGACGCTGAACTGGCCCTGAAGGATCTGCAAGGCAAGCTGTTCTGCGTAGAATTAGTTAGAGCGGACGGCAGCCTGCGCCATTTCACAGGATATTGCTTCGAGTTTCGCCTCTCGCGCACCGACGGCAATATCACCTTCTACCAGGCCAAGCTAGGCCCTTGGACCCAGTACCTGCGTCTGCGCAAGGATAACTACATCTTCCACGGCAAGACCCTGCGCGAACAGATCGACAGCATCTGCGCCGACTACGGCACATTACCCGACTGGGACTATCGCGTCAGCGGTACCGATCCTGTCATGACGGACGCCATCCAGTTCGACGAAAGCGACCATAACTATGTCCATCGCCGGCTGGAAGCCGCCGGCTTGCTGTACTACTACGAGCACACGGACAAGGGCCACAAGCTGGTCATCACCGATGACTCCACCCAGGCCGCAGCGATCGACGGCGGCGAAGAGATCCGCTTCCAGCGCCATGGCGGCGCCTTCGAAGAAGATGGTATTGGCGAGTTCTCCCCGGTGCGCCAGATCGTCCCCGGTTCGGTGTCGCTGTCCGGTTTCAACTTCAAGAGCCCGGTGCCGATCAATGCCGGCGTGCCGACCCTGAACAAGCAGGGCAATGTGCTCGATGTCGAATCCTATGAATATGCCGGCGCTTACGGCGTCAAAGGTGCTCAGGATGCAGATAAACTGTCGCGCCTGCACATGGAAGAGATCGAAGCCGCGGGTAAACACTTTGAAGCGGCGGGTAATAACCGCTATGTGCTGCCTGGTCGCTGGTACCGCCTGACCGGCCATTTCTCTTCCAGCCCGTTTGCCAGCCATGAAGAAGCCGGCAAGAATGAATTCCTGATCATCTCGGTCCACCACATCGCCAGCAACAACTATCTGCAGCAGGCAGATCAAAAGGCCGAGTACCGCAACGAGCTGACCTGCCTGCGCAAGACGATCCCCTGGCGTCCGGGTCGTAATTTCCATAGCGTCAACACCAAGATCCTGTCGCCGCAAACCGTCACGGTAGTCGGTCCTTCCGGTCAGGGCAGCGTCCATACGACGAATACGGCCGCATCCGTGTCCAGTTCCACTGGGACCGCATCGGCAACAACGATGAACGCAGCTCCGCCTGGGTGCGGGTTGCGAGTGCCTGGGCTGGCGGCGAACTGGGCGCTAAATCTATCCCGCGCGTCGGCTCAGAATGCCTGGTGCAATGGCTCGATGGCAATCCCGACCGCCCCATCGTCACCGGCAGCGTCTACAACCAGCGCAACATGCCGCCCTGGAAGCTGGCGACCCAGCAGTCGCTGATGGGTTTTAGAAGCCGTGAGCTGACGCCCAACGGCGGTAATCAGCCAGGAGGGAGAAGCAACCACCTGGTGCTGGACGACACCAACGGCAAAATCCAGGCCCAGCTGAAAAGCGATCACCAGCATAGCCAGCTGAGTCTGGGCAGCATCAGCCGCATCGAAGACAATGCGGGGCGCAAGGATGCGCGGGGCGACGGCTGGGAACTGAGGACAGACGGTCATGGCGTGGCGCGTGCGGCCAAGGGGATGTTGATCACTACCGAGGCCAGAAACAACGCTGCTGCGCACATCAAGGACATGGGCGAGACAGTCAGAAGGCTGACCGCTGCGCGCGACCAGCACGAGTCGCTGGCCGATGCGGCGCAGCAGGCTGGGGCGCAGGAGAAACAGGGACAGCAGGCCGATGTCGCGCAAACCTTGAAAGCGCAGAACGATGCGATCAAGGGGCAGGGCGGAGGTGCAGAGGGTAGTTTCCCGGAGCTGTCACAACCGCACCTTGTTCTGGCCAGTCCTGCCGGTATCGAAACCACCACCAGCGGCAGCACCCATATCGCAAGCGACCAGCACACGGCCATTACGACCGGCAAGAGCTTGTCCATTGCCAGCGGCGATAGCTGGTTCGCCAGCATCAGGAATACCTTCCGTTTGTTTGTGCAAAAGACGGGCATCAAGATGGTGGCGGCCGCCGGCGACATCGACGTCCAGGCGCTTACAGACAGCATCAATATTCTGGCGAAGCTCAACATCACTCAGACCGCTGACCGCATCACCATTACCGCCAAGGAGGAACTGGTGATCAATGGCGGCGGCAGTTACACCAAGTTCAATGCAGGCGGAATCGAGAAGGGCACTAACGGCGCTTATGTGGCGCATGCGGCTTCGCATAGTCTGCCGGGGCCGAAGAACTTGGATCGCAAGGTATTGCTCCCAACCCAAGGCGGGCACGACCCCGACGGATCGTTTATCTTTTCCGCCTAACTAGACCATTCTGACCAACGATGATCATCACCTACCCCATTCAGCTACCTTACAGCCTTGGCAAAGAGCAGTGCGTTGTGCCTGACCCGGTTTACAACAACAGTGAAATTCTAAGCGGTTCCTTCCCAATGGGGAAGAACCGGTTCTGGCATGGTGGAGTGCAATCCATCCTGCTGACAGAAACGCGCCGATACGCGCCATCGCTGATGGAGAGCTGGTTGCCTATCGCTATGATGAAGCAGATGCCAAAGACGAATATTTTGACAAAGTTCCTTATTCACGCAGTTTCGTATTGCTCAAACATGAGACTGAATTGGGGCAAACGACGTTAGGTACAAGTAAACTAATTTTCTATTCTTTGTATATGCACTTGCAGGCGTGGAATGACGTTAAAGATAAAAAGGACGTTGATGCCGTAAATTTCTTAAAGAAATTTGTCGCCAAGCATGCATTGACTGATAAAGATGGGAAGCCTGTACTTGATCAGAAAAAGCATCCCAAGATGGTGGGGGATCACGTCGAAATTTTGGCTCCTGTCACCAGTGGTGCGTGTGTCCTCGGGACGGGTTATGAACGGGTGCAACGTGGTGACATTCTTGGGTACTGTGGCAGTATTCCAGACAACATGGCGACCCCCTCTCGCGGTGTTCATTTCGAAATTCTCTTCGAAGATGTCCAGTTTCTAAATAACTCTGAGAAATTGGTTTGGGGGGAATGCCAGTTGGCAGAATCTTTACTAGTACAAGACGAATTGTTGAGCAAACAAATTGTAAAGGTCGATCCTAAGAAGCCGCTCACCTTGGATAAGGAACAGGGCACTAATGGCTATAAAAAGATTCACATTGAAAAGCAGAAATTATGGGTAAGTGATGATCAGATTGCGACCGAAGAAATAGAAATTCCTGACCCCAAGCACAAAGGAAAAAAAATTGCACATACGCAGCACCAAGCACTTAATAAAGAGCTTCACGCCTATGTCAAAGATCCCGTAAAGAATGTAAGCACTCTAGCTAAGGATAAGCCAGTCATACCGTGGATGGATCCATGGCTAGCGTCCGGTGAATTTCAAGAAGAAATCAATGAAGGGAAAACCTGGGTCCAGGTTTTCGCTCCCGATACGAATAAATTGTATTGGGCAGAAAAAAACACGATCAAATTTAGTAGTGATGCAGATTGGCCGGATTTCCAGAAAATTGAAGAGCATGGACAGTTCAGCGACGATGGTTTTATTGATGATGATGGCCTGCAAAAACTTTTAGATGGTTATGACAAGGATCGTGCAGAAAAAAACAAAGGAAAATTGGCGCAGGATGAGGATAAATTGCGTCATTTGGTCACGAAGCATCCTACCGAATGGAGCAAGCTAGATATTGCTAAACGTTTTGGGCGCGTTACCAACGAAGCTTTCGGCCCATCAAAATTGACACCAGAACAGTTTGCTAAATTAACTAAGCACATCGAGCGCTTGGCATTTTGGGAGGACATACCAGGCTTGCCAAATGCAAAGAGCGTTTGGCATGTACATCCAGTAAGATTTGTTGAGCAATTGGCAAAGTGTATGTGGCTGTCAAAAAATGAGTTGGCTCAAATTTATCCTGCGAAAGCATCGTCTAAGGACGAGACCATAAGTCACGGTACAACGGACGAAGTTAGAGAAAAATATCGCTTGGATATTAACAAATGCTGTTTTAGATACGCAGTTAATAACCGAATACGCTGTGCTCATTTTTTTGGCCAAGGTGCCGTTGAAAGCGGTAGCTTAAATTCTATGCTAGAACTGGCGTCAGGCACACACTACGAAGGTAGCCGTATGCTTGGAAATACTCAACCAGGTGATGGGCCAAAATTTAAAGGGCGCGGATTCAAGCAATTGACTGGTCGATATAATTACGGGGAATATTGGGCGTTCAAAGGATGGCTGAAAAAGGGAGTGGATTTTGACACCGGTTGGGAAAATGATGCCCACAAGCGCTTTCCTCCAGTGGCAGATCCTGATCGCATCCTAGCAACAAGCTTTACTTGTATAGACGCTGGTTGCTGGTACATCACACTTCTTAGAAAGGGTACGTTGGCGGCTATGGATAAGGATGACGTCAAAGCAGTGACGCACGCTATCAACGGCGGCGAGAATGGCTTGCCAGAGCGTATAAATTTCACTACTCGTATCAAAAAGGTTTTGCTATGAAGATGTTCAAATTTGTGTGTGGAGCTTCTTTCTTGACTTTGCAGATGTTGCCGTCTTGTTTCGCAAGCGATGCGAGTTCAACTGTTAAATATACGGTGACTAATTTTAAGAAAACAGAGAAGAAAAATGCGGTGGCGACGATTTTGATAGAAAAGGTTAACGTCGATTGGCTGAAGGACGATGCGAATTCACAAAAAAAGAATATAAATAAGAACCTAGAAGCTGCTGCGAAAAAATTCGAGACCGATGCCAGGAAGTGTGGATCTTGGGCCCAGGGGCATCCTTGGGGGTATGAGCTAAAGTTCGAAAAAATATACGAGACAAAAGACTACCTTAGCGTTGTCTTTGCTCGCTCCACGGTATGTGCTGGTAGTCCGGATATAGAAAAAGAGGTCAAAAATTTTTCAAAAAACACAGGACAAGAAGTGTCGTCAGTGAAATTAGTGAGTGATTTGGCTCCGTCTATCAAAGATGGTGTATCTGTGGGTGTAACGGGGTTGATCAAGCTAAATGATGAAGCCTCCGATAGGTTGATCGAAGACAGCCAAGAAGTAATGAAGAATAATTTTGATAAAAAATGCTCATTTTTCCTGAAAACCACATCCTATCGGGTCTGGGCAAAAGATGGAGATTTAGTGTTTTTTCCAGAATTTGTCCAACCCGATTCTTATTGCCAAAAGGAATATTTCGTTACATTTGATAAGTGAAGGTAGCCAATTGGCTGAAACTATTTTCGTATCAAAAATACGAATGGACGAAAAATACTGAATGAAGATTTATTCCAAAAGAATTAAAAAATGGAAAAGCTGATTATTGTCTTATTATTTTTAATGCTTGCTTCTCAAGCTATTTTTGCGGCGGAGAACGAGCTGGTCGCAGAGCCAATAAAGGTCATTCCCCACGAGGTAATTTCTTTGCTTAAGTTAGAAAAAGAGAGAAATGCAATCGCTAAAGCCAGTGTGAAATGGTCGTTGAATGGCCAAGAGCATTTTTTATAACGACACAGTATGGTAAGGACGATGGATGTAAATTTTTTGACGTTGATTTAACAAATCAGTCGGTTAAGGACATTGAGTCATACGGGATGTGTAAAGTTCGTGGGCAAATTAAATTTGCCGATCTTAATCAGGATGGTTACAAGGATTTTGCCATTCCATTGAAAATTTACGCCGAAGTGCCAGCCAGCATGTGGATGAATGTATATGTTGGCGCCATTTTTAATAAAGATAAGAGGCGATACTGTACAAGTCTTAGTGCCGGCGAGACTATGCAAGCTCTACTAGAAAATAATATTCAGCCCAAAAAAGGCGAGATTTATGACTTGAGATGTTCGGAAGAATAAACAGTGATGGCAAAAAATGTGAGTCGGCCTTTTATGGGCTTCCCCTGAAATTTCGTCTTCCACGAGCGACGTAAAATTGACTTAACTCTGGTCAAGCTCTGCTGGAGAATAATATCCAGCAAAAAAAAAGTAATTTATGATTTGATGTGTCGTAAAGAATTAAATCATGATGAAATTTTAAGGCATACGCATGAGAGCTTAATTGCTCTAAGCAGTAATTCCGTAACTTCACCCAAAAGAAAAGCAGCGGTAGAACTTTCATGCGAACAGCATTTTTAAAACTTCTTCGCACGATAGCGTTGATACTCGGATCGCTTGGAGTTTATGCTTTGATTCACAAGGGGCGCGGTGATAACTGGACTTTGCTGTTGCTAGTCGTACTTATGATATTGAGTATTTGCTTGCTTTTCAATTTCAGGGATCTTGTAAAAATCATTTTTTCGATTGATACCCTGGAAGGCGAGCACAAAATACTGATGCATACGTGTGCGGTCATCCTTGCGGTTATTTTCTATTTTGCCGTAATGCCGTCAGATGACGCGCCCGCCAGGATTTCCCCGTGGATTGCTGCAATTTTGGGGCTATCGATGGTCTATCTTTTCAATTTTCTTTGGTGGCTAATCTTGGAACTGCCTTTCTCTAATTCCGAAGACGACCGTAAGCGTCAACGAGATAAGCTGCGCCGCCAGTCGCATAAGAGAAAATGAAATGGGATTTCTAGCGGTGGGTTTGTTGACGCTAGGGGAGGCGAGCAACAGTACGGATGCGAAGCGGAAAGCGGCAATGTTCCCGAGCAGCTTCGCAATCAAATCCGTTTAGAGCTTCTTCAACCGCTTCGCATTCGCAGTAGCCCGCGCATGAATCGGCTGTAATCCCGTCTGCGCAATATCCGCCAACGAAGTATTGAACTGCGACACCGCCTCAGCCGAGTTGAGCATGGTGTCATGCGCCAGCTTGCTTTGCCGATGTCCCGACTGGTGCAGGCTGCTGCTGCTTGCGACCGACATCAGGTTGGCGGCGCCGCTCAGCATTTGCTGGATGGCCAGGCGGGCGGCTTCCTGGTGCATGCTCATGAAGCGGATCGCCATGGCGTGCGCGGATTCTGTGATGGCTTCGATTTTTTCCTGGCTCATCAGGTTGAATTCATTGCGGTCGTGCTGGCTGGGCGCCGGTCCAGCCATGGCCATGCGGGCGGTGCGGTGGCCGATCACCTGGGCCGAGGCGCTCATCATTTCTCCGGTTTGAAGCATCAGGTCGGTCCATGCGTTGATGGAGGCGGCGGGGTTGCTGAGAATGTCAGGGCTGCTGGCGATAGGATTGCGGACGCGGTACGATTTCATTGTGACTCCTTGGTGGTCTGACGACGGCAGGCGGCGGTGTGCTCATCCGAGTAGTCTTGATAGCGCTAACAATACCTGCTTTTATTCCCGAGTTGGGGCTTTTTTGTGGCGCTGCAACATAATTTTGCAATTGCCCTGTTTTCGTGCTGTAAAAGCAACTAATCCGTGACTGAAAGTGTCTCATAAAGGTAGTTCGTTAAATTTCCCAAATCTTCATAAATCAGTAACATTGCTTCAGGTAAAATCCCAGTATGAAAATTTTGATCAGTAACGACGATGGTTACTTGGCGCCGGGCATCATCGCCTTGGCGAACGCGCTGGCGCCGATTGCGGAAATCGTGGTGGTAGCCCCGGACAGCAATCGTTCCGGCTCGTCCAATTCCTTGACCCTGGATCGTCCTTTGTCTGTCCAGCGCGCCGAAAACGGTTTCTATTTCATTAACGGCACGCCATCCGACTGCGTGCACGTGGCCTTGACCGGCTTGCTGAATTTCCGTCCCGACCTGATCGTTTCCGGCATCAACCAGGGCCAGAACATGGGTGACGATACACTGTATTCGGGTACCGTGGCGGCCGCCACCGAGGGTTTCCTCTTCGGTATTCCGGCGATCGCTTTTTCGCAGTTGCACAAAGGCTGGGACGAGCTTGAGGCGGCGGCCATGGTGGCGCGCGATATCGTCGAGCGGCGCTTTGACAATCTGCCGCAGTCTTATCTGCTGAATGTCAATATTCCCAACCTGCCTTACGATCAGCTCAAGCCGGCCCTGGCGACGCGGCTCGGCAAGCGGCATGAGTCGGAAGCGGTGATCAAGGCGCAGGATCCGCATGGCCGCGACATTTACTGGATAGGACCGCCGGGCGGCGCGCGCGATGCCGGCGAGGGCACCGACTTCCACGCTACCGCCAACGGCCATGTCTCGATCACGCCTTTGCAGATAGATTTGACGCATGCGACCCAGTTGGCCGCGCTGAGGAAAGACCTGTCATGACCGACAAGGCGAAGCGTTTTCCGTTGCAGCTGTCATCGGTAGTCGACAAGAAGCCCAGCGCTGACCGCAGCAACCGCAGCGTTGCGACGCCGCAGACTGCAACCAAGAACGCCGCCTGGGAAAACTCCCGCAACACGCCGCGTAACGGCGCCGTACCGTCAGCGCAGCCGCCGAAACCTGCGCCTGCTGCCAGCAAGCCGATGGCGCGTCTGGGCGAGAGCGCCAGCCATGTCGAGCGCTCGAATTCGATGATGTCCGATGGCGTGCGCAAAGCCATGGTGGCGCGCGTCGCCAAACAGGGCGTGACGGATGCCAGGGTGCTGGCGGCAATGGAAAGCGTACCGCGCCATATGTTCATGGAACCCGGCTTGTCGAGCCAGGCGTATATCGACGCCTCCCTGCCGATTGGCCATCATCAGACCATTTCGCAGCCGTATATCGTGGCGCGGATGATCGAGATCATGCGCGATAACCAGCAGGGCGGCGTCCTCAACCGAGTGCTGGAAATCGGCACCGGCTGCGGCTACCAGGCGGCGGTGCTGTCGCTGGTGGCGAAGGAAGTGTATTCGATCGAGCGCATCAAGCCTTTGCATGAACTGGCGCGCAGCAACTTGCGTCCGCTGCGGATCGCCAACATCCGTTTGCATTACGGAGATGGTATGCTTGGGCTGCCGCAGGTGGCGCCTTTCGACGGTATCATCCTGGCTGCGGCGGGACTCGAAGTGCCGCAGGCGCTATTGGATCAAATGACGATCGGCGGCCGCCTGGTGGCTCCGGTCGGTTCCCGTCATCAGGTACTGCAGCTCATCCAGCGAACCAGTAAATTTGATTGGACCAGCACCACACTGGAGGACTGTCATTTTGTGCCTCTGCGCGCCGGCACGGTTTGAGGATAGCTTGTGCCGTAGCCGGCGAAACATATTGACGAATAAATCGACGAACAATCAGCGACTGAGTCGCACATACTAATATTAATGTAATGAGAATGAAGAAAACTCGCTTTATCGCTTTGGGAGTAATGATCGCTACGCTGGCAGCGTGTACCACTCCGCGTACCCCCGCTCCGGTAGTCGAGCGCCGCACAGGCGGCAGCGTCGCCACCACCGGCACGGCCGCAACCGATGCGCCGCGCGCGGTTGAAGGGCGCGGCTCTTACACCGTCAAGCAAGGCGATACCTTGTACCGGATCGCGCTGGAGTTCGGCCAGAGCTATCGTGACATCGTAGCCTGGAACAAGCTGGAAAACGCCAATGACATCAAGGTCGGCCAGGTATTGCGCGTGCAGCCGGATGGCAGTTCGGGCGGCGCCCAGGCTGCTAGCGTAGGGACCGGCTCCGGGGTCGAAGTGCGCTCGCTGGGGTCGGCGCCATCGGCGGCCGCAAGCAACGGCAGCGCTACTAACAAGAACGGACCGCGTGGCGACAAGCGGCCGTATTCGGAGGCGGCGCTGGCAGAATTGCAAAAACCGGACGCGGCGTCTTCCAGCGATGCGCCGAAGGCGGTGGCGCCGGCAGTTGTGGCGTCTGCTGCCGCCGTCGCGGCCAGCACGCCGGCCGCTTCTGTGCCAGCGGCGGCCTCTGGCGATGAAGACAAGGTGGACTGGATGTGGCCGGCCGAAGGCAAGCAGATAGGCGCCTTCGACCAGGGCAAGAAAGGCATCGATATTGCCGGAAAATCAGGGCAATCTGTGGTGGCGGCAGCCGGCGGTAAGGTGATGTACGCGGGTAGCGGTATCCGCGGCTACGGTAATTTGGTTATCATCAAACATACTAGCAACTTGTTGTCCGCTTACGCGCATAATAAGACCATTCTGGTCAAGGAAGGCCAGACCGTAAGCAAGGGCCAGAAAATTGCCGAAATGGGGAATTCGGACAGCGACGTGGTCAAGTTGCACTTCGAAGTTCGTCAGCAAGGCAAACCTGTGGATCCATCGAAATTCCTACCGAACCGCTAAATGAGCGCTAAATGAGCAAACGCCCGGCAGATCATCAAGACGAAGAGCATGAGGTCTCATCGGAGCGGCTGGCCGATGATGGGCGCGATGACGACGATGTTGATGCTATCGCCGGCGAGCAGGATGCCGACGACGAGGTAGTGGTCGACGGCGTGGTGGTGGTGGTCGACGGCGTCGAGGAGCTGAAGAAGGTCCTGGCGGCGGAACTGTCGACCGACACCACCCAGCACTACCTGAACCAGATCGGCACCCGGCCGCTGCTGACGGTAACCGAGGAAGTGCATTTCGCCACCCTCGCCAAGCAGGGCAATTTCGACGCCCGGCAAAAAATGATCGAGCACAACCTGCGGCTGGTGGTGTCGATCGCCAAGCACTATATCAACCGCGGCGTCGCCTTGCTCGACCTGATCGAAGAAGGCAATCTCGGCCTGATGCGGGCGATCGACAAGTTCGAGCCGGAACGCGGTTTCCGTTTCTCTACCTACGCCACCTGGTGGATACGCCAAAGCATCGAGCGCGCCATCATGAACCAGGCGCGCACCGTGCGTTTGCCGGTGCACATGGTGCGCGAGCTGAATCAGATCCTGCGCGCCAAATATCACCTGGAAGCCCAGCACCACGACGGTAAGGACGCCAGCGCCGAAGATATCGCCCATCTGGTGGACCGGCCGGTGGAGGATGTGCAAGACGTGCTGGCGCTGTCCGAACATGCAGCTTCGCTGGATGCGCCGCTGGACCAGGATCCGCTGGCCAGCCTGATGGACTTGCTGCCCAGCGCCACCGAAGAAAATCCCGATTCCCGCGCTGAGCAGCAGGAAACCTCGATCCTGGTGCGGGTCTGGCTGGAAAAACTGACCGACAAGCAGCGCAATGTGATCATGCGCAGGTTCGGTCTCGATAATGACGATCCGTCCACCCTGGAAGAGCTGGCTGCCGAAATCGGCGTCACGCGCGAGCGGGTGCGGCAAATCCAGCAGGAGGCCTTGCTCAAGCTGAAGCGCTTGCTAGGCGCCAAGGGTGTTGGCAAGGATTCATTCCTCTAGGGCCTGGTCTGCCGGCATTGCGCTAAGCTGACCTCAGCCGGCCCGCATGGCGCTATAATCATGGGCTGACTTCACTCCATTTCGACGCTGTCGTATCCGACGGCAAGTTACTGCTTCCTATGCAACAAGACATTATCGATATCAAATCCCTCGACATGGATGCGCGCGGGATCGGCCATTTGCAAAATGAAGATGGTACCCAGGGCAAGGTGATCTTTGTCGAAGGCGCCTTGCCAGGCGAGCGCGTCAGCTTCTTGTCGTATCGCAAGAAGGCCAAATGGGAAGCTGCCAGCATGACCGCCTTGCATAAGGAATCGGTGCTGCGGGTCAAGCCGCATTGCGCCGTGTTCGGCATTTGCGGCGGCTGCGCCATGCAGCATCTGGAGCCGTCGGCGCAGGTGGCGATCAAGCAGCGCGTGCTGGAGGATAATCTGTGGCATATCGGCAAGGTCAAGGCGGAATCCATGCTGCGGCCGATTTACGGGCCGACCTGGGGCTACCGCTACCGCGCCCGCATATCGGTGCGCAATGTGCCTAAAAAGGGCGGGGTGCTGGTCGGCTTCCATGAGCGCAAGTCATCTTTCATCACGGACATGAAGCAGTGCGACATATTGCCGGCGAATGTATCGGCGATGCTGGTCCCTTTGCGCCATCTGATCGCTTCGCTCAGCCTGATCGACCATATTCCGCAGATCGAACTGGCGGTCGGCGAAGGCCCGCAAGGCAAGGTGACGGCGCTGGTGTTGCGCATCATGGCGGCCTTGAGCGGCGATGACGAGATCAAGCTGAAGGCCTTTGCGGATGAATACCAGGTCAACTGGTGGCTGCAGACCGCAGGGCCAGACAGCGCCTATCCGTTTTATCCGGCGCAAGGCGACTTGTATTACACCTTGCCAGAATTCGGCGTGCGGATGCCGTTCAAGCCTACCGATTTCACCCAGGTCAACCACCAGATCAACCGGGTGCTGGTGGCGCGCGCCTTGCGCCTGCTGGACCTGCAACCGCAGGACCGCGTGGCCGACCTGTTTTGCGGCCTGGGGAATTTCACCTTGCCGCTGGCGACTCAGGTGCGCGAAGTAGTCGGCATCGAAGGCAGCCAGGCCCTGATCAACCGCGCCGGCGAAAATGCCGCGGTCAATCAACTGGCGGAGAAGACAACGTTTTACTGCCGCAACCTGTTTGAAGCGACCGCGCAGGATTTCATCGCCCTGGGCAAGTTTGAGCGCATGCTGATCGACCCGCCGCGCGATGGCGCCGCGGCTGTATGCGAAGCGATCGTCGGGCTGGCGGCCATCGACAAGAGTTTCATGCCGCAGCGGATTGTCTATGTCTCTTGCAATCCGTCGACGCTGGCGCGCGATGCCGGCTTGCTGACCGCCGGCGGCTATCGCCTGAGTCAGGCCGGGGTGGTGAACATGTTCCCGCACACCGCTCACGTGGAATCGATTGCAGTGTTTGATCTCGCTTAGTTCGCTTGCTTGATCCGCTGGCTTGATACAGTTGGATAGCCCATGAAAAAACCGGCCCTGAAGCCTAATGCCGTTCAGTTAAGACTGAACGGCATTTTTATTTGCGGAACTCGTAGGGTGGGCACTCCGTGCCCACGCGCACGGGCCGGGGCGCATAGCCGGGGCACGAATGTCGGGGACACGAATATCCATGATACTGGGTGGGCACGGAGTGCCCACCCTACGCCATGTCGTTCTGCCCTAACTGAACAGCATTAGGCTCTGAAGCCGGTTTTTTGTATCTGAAACGAGATTTTGCTTAGTTTCGGTTGCCGCCGAAGATACCCAGCAAGGACAGCAGGTTGACAAAGATGTTGTAGACATCCAGATACAGGCTCAATGTTGCGGAAATGTAATTTGTTTCGCCGCCATTGATGATGCGCTGCACGTCATACAGGATGTAGGCCGAGAAAATGGCAATCGCGATCACTGATACCGCCAGGTAAAGCGCTGGAATCTGCAGGAAAACATTGGCCAGCGAGGCCAGCAGCAGCACTACGACGCCGGCGAACAGCCATTTTCCCATGTTGGAGAAGTCGCGCTTGCTGACGGTGGCAATACTTGCCATGACGACAAATACGCTGGCGGTGCCGCCGAAAGCCATCATGATCAGAGTGGCGCCGTTGGAGAAGCCGACCAGCGTGTGGCCGATCAGGCGCGACAGCATCAGGCCCATGAAGAAGGTGAAGCCAAGCAGCAACAGTACGCCCCAGCCGCTGTTCTTGGTCTTTTCAATTGCATAGAAGAAACCAAAGGCGACCGCCATGAAGGCCATGAAGCCTATCAGCGGACTGTTCCTGAAGAAGCTGAAATCCATCTGGACCCCAAGCCAGGCGCCGGCAATCGTCGGCAGCATGGACAGCGCCAGCAGCCAGTACGTATTGCGCAGCACGCGATGCTGAACGCTGAGCGCGGTGCTGCCTGGTGAGTAGGTTGATTGCAGGTTTGGGTTCATTAAGGACTCCTTTGAAAATTGCAAAAGTATTAAACTGTTGCGATCATAGCACTTGCTGACAACATCTTTACATCAGACAGTAAAGCGGCAAAGTGGTTCTCGGCGGGTTCCAGAGCGCTTCCTGGCGCTTTTTACCGGTTTTGCGAGGTAATCACCTTGCGTTTTGGCTAGTTTTGACGATTCTATACGGGTGTTTCGTGTTAAAATCAAAGGTTGATTGAACTATTGGCCAGTCACTCATTTAATCCTTTCATAAAACACTTTAACCCTTTCTTTCTATTGGAGTTTTTCAGATGGCAATTGAACGCACCCTGTCGATTATCAAACCAGACGCAGTCGCAAAAAACGTAATCGGTCAAATCTACACCCGTTTCGAAAACGCTGGCTTGAAAATCGTTGCTGCCCGCATGACGCACCTGACACGCGCTGAAGCCGAAGGCTTCTACGCTGTGCACAGCGAGCGTCCTTTCTTCAAGGACCTGGTTGATTTCATGATCTCCGGTCCGGTAATGATCCAGGCTCTGGAAGGCGAAAACGCAGTTTTGAAGCACCGCGACCTGATGGGTGCAACCGATCCTAAGAAGGCAGAAAAAGGCACGATCCGTGCTGATTTCGCTGACTCGATCGACGCTAACGCAGTGCACGGTTCGGACGCAGTTGAAGCTGGCAAGGTTGAAATCGCTTACTTCTTCCCAGCGGTCTAAGCTGAACTAAAGTTGTTTTGTTGTAGCAGGGCGGACGCGGCAGGCAGGACCATGCCGCTGCCACCCTGAGTAATATAGAAAATTGGAAATGCCATGACTGCTCTCACCAACCTGCTGGATCTGGATCCCGCACAACTGACCGCGTATTGCGGCGAGTTGGGGGAGAAGCCATTCCGCGCCAAACAGTTATTGCGCTGGATTCATCAATTCGGCGCGCACGATTTCGATGCAATGACCGACCTCGCCAAGTCATTGCGTGACAAGCTGGCAACCCGGGCGATCATCGCCGCTCCCGCCGTGATCAGCGATCACACCTCGACCGACGGCACCCGCAAGTGGCTGCTCGATGTCGGCCAGGGCAATGCGGTCGAGACGGTCTTCATCCCCGAGGAAAACCGCGGCACCCTGTGCATTTCGACCCAGGCCGGCTGCGCCGTGAACTGCCGCTTTTGCTCCACCGGCAAGCAGGGTTTCAGCCGCAACCTGACGGTCGGCGAAATCATCGGCCAGCTGTGGATGGCGGAATTCGAATTGCGCAAGTCCAAGGGTGTCGAGCCGGGCCACAAAGGCGAGCGCCAGATCACCAACGTGGTGATGATGGGCATGGGCGAGCCTTTGCTGAATTATGAACCGACGGTGACCGCGCTGAAGCTGATGCTGGACGATAACGCCTACGGCCTGTCGCGCCGCCGCGTGACGCTGTCCACCAGCGGCGTGGTGCCGATGATCGACAAGCTGTCGCAGGACTGCGCGGTGGCGATGGCGGTGTCGCTGCACGCCTCCAACGACACCTTGCGCGATGGCCTGGTGCCGCTCAACAAGAAGTACCCCCTGCGTGAGCTGATGGCGGCCTGCAAGCGCTATCTGGAATTCGCGCCGCGCGATTTCATTACCTTTGAATACTGCATGCTGGATGACGTCAACGATACCGACGCCCACGCCCGCGAGCTGATCGCCCTGGTGCAGGGTCATGGCGGCGGTCCGGTGGTGCCATGCAAATTCAACCTGATTCCGTTTAATCCTTTCCCTGAGTCGGGCCTGAAGCGCTCCAACAATCCGCGCATCAAGGCCTTCGCCCAGATCCTGATGGACGCCGGCATCGTCACCACTGTGCGCAAGACGCGCGGCGACGATATCGATGCCGCCTGCGGCCAGCTGGCGGGGGAAGTGCAAGACCGTACGCGCGTGCAGGAACGCATGCAGAAAATGACCGAATATCAGCAGAAATTCGGGAAGAACTTTGGCCGCATCATCGAGGTGTCTGAGTGACAGATCAAGTGAGCAGCAAACTGGGTAGCTGGAGTGGCCGTATCGTGTTTGCCGCGACGGCCTTGTCATTACTGGCAGGCCTGAGCGGCTGCGCCAATCCGCCGCTGAGCAGCGATCAGCAGAGCGGATCCACCCGCGAGCTGGCGACCAGCTCCGACCAGACCGAGGCGCAACGCCGTGCCGGCATCCGTTTGCAGCTGGCAGTCGGCTATTACGAGCAGCGCCAGCTGGAAGTCGCTCTGGACGAGATCAAGCAGGCGCTGGCCGCCGATCCTGAGATGGCCGATGCCTACAGCGTGCGCGGCCTGGTTTATATGGACATGGGGGAGAACCGGCTGGCCGACGAAAATTTCCAGCGTGCCTTGCGGCTGGCGCCGAACAATCCGGATTTTGCCAATAATTATGGCTGGTTCCTGTGCCAGAATGGCCGCGTCAAGGAATCGATAACTCATTTCGAGACTGCCTTGAAGAGCCGCACCTACCAGTCGCCGGCCAAGGCCCTGACCAATGCCGGCGTATGCAGCCTCAAGCTGAACGATACGGCGGCGGCAGAGCGCTATCTGCTGCAAGCCTTCCAGTTTGACGCCAGCAATCCGCTGACCAATGCCAAGCTGGCGCAACTGGCATATGACCGCAACGACTATGAACGGGCCCGGTTTTATATCGGACTCGTATTGAAAACAGATGTGCAAAATGCGGAAGCATTATGGACAGCAATCAAAGTGGAGCGCAAGTTGGGTGACACAGCTGCAGAAGCAAGTTTGGTGACGCAATTACGCCGTCGTTTTGCCGGCTCCCCGGAATTCGCAGCTTACCAGCGCGGGGCGTTTAATGAGTGAGCCAGAACAGTTGAGGCAGGCTGCTGCCGACGAAGTCCTGCACCTGGACAATCTGGCTGAGCAAGCGCAGAGCGCCACGCTCGGCAGCCAGCTGGCCGGCAGGCGCGAGCAGCTTGGCTGGTCGGTGACGGAAGTCGCCAGCCATCTGAAGCTGGCGCCGCGCCAGATCGAAGCAATGGAAGCGGATAATTACGCCGCCTTGCCGACCATGGTCATGACGCGCGGTTTTATCCGCTCCTATGCCAAATTGCTGGACCTCGACGTGAGCGACGCATTGGCCGCCATTTCACCCGCAGCCGCGGTGCAACCCGTGCGCGCTACCGCGCATGGCCAGTTGTCGACGCCTTTTTCGGAATCCCGTTTCAGCTTGATGGGACGCAGCAAATTTGCCTATAAATGGCTGGTCGTGCTGGCGGTGGCGCTGTTGCTGCTGGCGGTGGCGATACGGCTCGACGTGCTGCCGGTGGTGCAGAATACCTTGCAGTCGTTGAGCGAGAAAGCTGCCGCCTCGGCGACTGCTTCAACTACTGCTTCAGCTACTGAGTCAGCTAGCGAAGAGGCTGCTGCCGCGTCGTCTGCGAGCACGGATACCCAGGCCGCCGATAAGGAAGCGAATGCGGCCTTGACGGCTGCTCCTGCCGCTCCTGCGACGGACGGGGCAACGGTAGCTGGCACCGGCGTCAATGCCGTAGCGGCCAGCCCGGCAGCGGCCAATGGCGGAGCAACTGCAACTGTAACTACTGCCAGGCCGGCGGCCGGCGGCGAACTAAGCCTGAACTTCCGCCAGGATTCGTGGGTCGATATCAAGCGCGCTGACAACACCGTGCTGATTTCGCGCCTGGTGAAAGCCGGCAGCACGGAAACGGTAGACATGTCGCAGCCGGTCAGCGTCATCATCGGCAATATCGCCGGGGTTGACGCTACCTTGCGCGGCGCGCCGCTGGACCTGAAGGCCGGGTCCAAGACCAATGTCGCCCGGCTGACCTTGAAATAAGCTTGAAAGAGAGACGTTCATGAATCTTCCGATCGGCTCAGGCCCTACTGCACGACGTCTCAGCCGCGGCGCGGTGATCAGCTACGGTGAGCGCAAGATCATGGTCGGCGGCGGCGCACCGGTGGTGGTGCAGTCGATGACCAATACCGATACCGCCGACGCCATCGGCACCGCGATCCAGGTCAAGGACCTGGCGCGTGCCGGTTCCGAACTGGTGCGGATTACCGTGAATAATCCGGAAGCAGCCGCGGCTGTGCCGGCGATCCGCGAACAGTTGGACAAGATGGGCATCGATGTGCCGCTGGTGGGCGATTTCCACTACAACGGCCATACCTTGCTGAACGACTATCCTGAGTGTGCCCAGGCCTTGTCGAAGTATCGGATCAATCCGGGCAATGTGGGCAAGGGCGCCAAGCGCGACACCCAATATGCGCAAATGATTGAAGCCGCTTGCAAGTACGACAAACCGGTGCGCATCGGCGTCAACTGGGGCAGTCTCGACCAGGCGCTGCTGGCGCGCATCATGGATGAGAACGCCGCCCGCAGCCAGCCATGGCCGGCGCAGGCCGTGATGTACGAAGCGCTGGTGACCTCGGCCATCGAAAACGCGCAAAGAGCGGAAGAGCTCGGTCTGGCTGCCGACCGTATCATCCTGTCGTGCAAGGTCTCCGGCGTGCAGGATCTGATCGCCGTGTACCGGGAACTGGCGCGCCGCTGCGACTACCCGCTGCACCTGGGGTTGACCGAAGCGGGCATGGGCAGCAAGGGCATCGTCGCTTCGACCGCGGCCTTGTCGGTGCTGCTGCAAGAGGGTATAGGCGACACCATCCGGATTTCGCTGACGCCGGAACCGGGCGGCGACCGCACCCGCGAAGTGATTGTTGGCCAGGAAATCCTGCAGACCATGGGCTTGCGCAAATTCGCACCGATGGTAATTGCTTGCCCTGGCTGCGGCCGCACTACGTCGACCGTGTTCCAGGACCTGGCTGACAAGATCCAGACCTATCTGCGCGATCAGATGCCGGTCTGGAAAAAAGCTTACCCAGGCGTTGAAGGCATGAATGTGGCGGTCATGGGCTGCATCGTGAATGGCCCTGGCGAATCCAAGCATGCGAATATCGGCATCAGCTTGCCGGGCACCGGCGAATCGCCTGCGGCGCCGGTATTCATCGATGGCGAGAAGAAATTGACGCTGCGCGGCGAGCGGATTGCCGAAGAATTCCAGGCAGTCGTGCTGGATTATGTGAAGAGCCATTACGGCCAGCCAGCAGTCTGATCCGAATAAAGAATAAAACAATAGTCACGAAAAACTGATCAATACTATTGATTACTACGGGTAAATTGAAAAAGAATGTCAGAAAATAAGAAAGCCGAAAAAATCGTCGGCGTAAAAGGAATGAACGATATCCTGCCGGCCGATGCGGCCTTGTGGGAATTGTTTGAAAACACCGTCGAGTCGGTGCTGAAGAGCTATGGCTTCCAGAAGATCCGCACGCCTATCGTCGAACCGACGGCCTTGTTTGCGCGCGGCCTCGGCGCGGTCACCGATATCGTCGAAAAGGAAATGTATTCCTTCACCGATTCGATGAACGGCGACAACCTGACCCTGCGTCCGGAAAGCACTGCCGGCGTGGTGCGCGCCGCCATCGAACATAACCTGACCTACGACGGCCCTAAGCGGCTCTGGTATAACGGCCCGATGTTCCGACACGAGCGGCCGCAGCGTGGACGCTATCGGCAGTTCCATCAGGTCGGCGCCGAAGCGCTGGGCTTTACCGGCCCGGATATCGACGCCGAACTGATCATGATGTGCCAGCGGCTGTGGGACGATCTCGGCTTGCAAGACGTCAAGCTGCAACTGAATTCGATCGGCGACGCTGAAGAACGCAATCGTCACCGCACTGACCTGATCGCTTACTTTGAACAGCATCAGGAACTGCTGGACGCCGATGCCCAGCGCCGCTTGCACACCAATCCGCTGCGCATCCTGGACACCAAGAATCCCGCGATGCAGGAAATGGTCAACGCCGCGCCGCAGCTGCTGTCCTACCTGGGCGCGGAATCGCTGGCGCATTTCGAAGGCGTGCAGAAGATCCTGAATCACAACAATATTCCGTTCACCATCAACCCGCGCCTGGTGCGCGGCATGGACTACTACAACCGCACCGTGTTCGAATGGATCACCGACCAGCTCGGTTCGCAGGGTACGGTATGTGGCGGCGGCCGCTACGATCCGCTGGTGGAAATGTTCGGCGGCAAGCCGACCCCAGCCTGCGGCTTTGCCATGGGCGTGGAGCGCTTGCTGGAACTGATGCGGGCGAACGGCGAACAGGCTCAACGCAACGAGTGCGACGTCTACCTGGTGCATCAGGGCGAGGCGGCGCAGCTACAATCGTTCGTGCTGGCGGAACGTCTGCGCAATGCTGGGCTGGATGTTGTGCTACATTGCGCTTCGTCCAATGCCGGCGGCAGTTTCAAGTCGCAGATGAAACGGGCCGACGCCAGCGGTGCGGCATACGCCATCATCATCGGCGACGATGAAGTCGCCAACCATACCGCGACCGTCAAGACCTTGCGTGCCGACAGCCACGCGGGGCATGATCACGCGGCCGATGGCGAAAAAGCTAGTGGCGGCAATCAAAGTGTCGTACCTTTCGATGCGGTAAGCGATTATCTGGTTGATCAGATCGTCGGAGCAGGTGACGACCATGGTCACGACCATGGCGATCACGTTCATTATCATCACTAAAATCAACAACTAAAAATCATATGGCATTCGATCTCGACGAACAGGAACAACTGGCAACGCTCAAGAACTGGTGGGACAAGTACGGCAATCTGACCACCTGGGTGCTGATCATCGCGCTGGCGGCATATGCCGGCTGGTCCGGCTGGAACTACTATCAGCGCAGCCAGGCCTTGCAGGCTTCGCAGCTCTACGACGAGCAACAAAAGGCCGTGACGGCGAAAGACAACGCCAAGGTGCAGCGCGCCGCCGCTGACATCCAGCAGAAGTTCGGCAGCACCGCCTATGCCGGCATGGCCGCCATGTCTGCCGCCAAGACGGCGTTCGACGCCAACGACCTGAACGCCGCCAAGGACCAGTTGCAATGGGTGGTCGACCACGGTCACGATGCCGATTACAAAGCCTTGGCCAGAATCCGCCTGGCGGGCATCTTGCTGGACCAGAAGGCCTATGACGATGGCTTGAAAGTGCTGGCGGCCGACTTGCCCGCACCTTTCGTCAGCGCCGCCGCTGACCGCAAGGGCGACATCCTGGTCGCGCAGAACAAGCTTGACGAAGCGCGCGCCGCTTACCAGCTGGCGCTGGACAAGATGGATAGCAAGAATCCCGGCAAACAATTGATTCAATTGAAACTGGATGCGATTGGCGGAGCTCCAGCCAAAGCGGCAGCCTGATAATTCGAAAAGGAAGAATATGCGTGTTATGACTATGCGAGCGGTTGCCTGTGCGGGTGCTCTGCTGATATTGGGCGGCTGTTCCTTGTTCAGCGGCAAGGCGCCAAGTAATCCGCCGGCACCTTTGGTCGAGTTTACGCAAAGCCTGAAAGTGCATCCAGCCTGGACGCAATCGATAGGCAGCGCTTCCATCTTTACATTCTCGCCGGCGGTTGCCGGCAGCAGCGTGTACGCAGCCGCGACTGACGGCACCGTGGTCCGCATCGACGCCGTTACCGGTGCGGTGGCCTGGAAGATCAGCGCCGGCAGCAAGCTGACCGGCGGTGTCGGTACTGACGGCACGACTGTCGCGGTGGCTGGCGACAAGGGCATGCTGCTGGCGTTTGACGCCGCAGGCAAGAAGCGTTGGCAGGCACAGGCAAGCAGCGAGATCCTGTCTGCGCCGGCGGTAGGCCAGGGACTGGTGGTCGTCCGTAGCCAGGACAATCGCATTTCCGCATTCGATGCCGAAACCGGCGAACGCCGCTGGACCGTGCTGCGCACCTTGCCGACGCTGACACTGCGTTCGGCGCCTGGTATCCTGGTTGTGCCACAGGCAACATTCCTGTCCTTGCCGGGTGGCCGCTTGTCGGCCTTGAATCTGACTAACGGCGGCCCATGGTGGGAAATGGCGATCGGCGATCCGCGCGGCACTACCGAGCTGGAACGGGTTGCAGACGCTTCCGGCATGCCGGTGATCGTCGGCCGTGACGTTTGCGCCGTCGCCTACCAAGGCCGGGTCGGCTGTTTCGATGCCGGCAGCGGCAACGCGCACTGGGTCAAGCCGTTCTCCAGCGACGTTGGCGTCGGCAGCGATGGCCACAACATCTATGCGGTTGACGAACGCGGCGCAATCTCCGCGTTCACTCTGGACAGCGGTGCGGTAGTATGGCAAAACAAGCAGTTGGCCAATCGTGTCCTGACTACTCCGGTAGTATTGGGCAATACAGTGGTTGTCGGCGATTATGAAGGGTATATTCACTTCTTGTCGCGTGAAGACGGCGCACTGAAAGCACGGATCCGTGCAGATAGCAGCGCAGTACTGCCGAACCCGGTAGTGGCTGGCTCTAATGTGATTTTTCAAACCAAAGCAGGAACATTGATCGCTATTGCGACAGAGTAAGATTTTAATGAAGCCAGTAATAGCACTTGTAGGACGTCCCAATGTCGGCAAATCGACGTTATTTAATCGCCTGACGCGTTCCCGTGACGCGTTGGTCGCCGATTTGCCCGGCCTGACTCGCGATCGCCACTATGGCGAAGGGCGGGTCGGCGAGCGGCCATTCCTGGTGATTGATACTGGTGGTTTCGAGCCGGTGGCCAAAGAAGGCATCATGCACGAAATGGCCAAGCAGACCAAGCAGGCCGTGGCTGAGGCTGACGTCGTGATCTTTATCGTCGACGGCCGCCAGGGCCTGACGCCGCATGACAAGACCATCACCGACTTCCTGCGCAAATCGGGCCGCTCGGTGATGCTGGTGGTGAACAAGTCAGAAGGGATGAAGTACACCTCGGTCACCGCCGAATTCTACGAACTCGGCATGGGCGATCCGTATGTCATTTCGGCTGCGCACGGCGACGGCGTCACCGACCTGGTGGAAGAGTCGCTGGACCTGGCGTTCGCGCAGCGTCCGCCGGAAGTGGAAGAGCCGGAAGGCAAGGAAGATCGCGGCATCAAGATCGCCATCGTCGGCCGGCCGAATGTCGGCAAGTCGACTCTGGTCAACACCTTGCTGGGCGAAGAGCGCGTGATCGCGTTCGACATGCCGGGCACGACCCGCGATTCGATCGAGATTCCGTTCGAGCGCGACGGCAAGAAATACACCTTGATCGACACTGCCGGCATCCGTCGCCGCGGCAAGGTATTTGAAGCCATCGAGAAATTTTCGGTGGTCAAGACCTTGCAGTCGATTTCGGAAGCCAATGTGGTCCTGCTGCTGCTGGATGCGCAGCAGGATATTTCGGAGCAGGACGCCCATATTGCCGGCTTCGTGCTGGAAACCGGCCGTGCGCTGGTGGTCGGCGTCAACAAATGGGATGGCCTGACCAGTGACCGTCGCGATGAAATCAAGATGGACATGGACCGCAAGCTGAATTTCCTGTCGTTTGCGAAATTCCACTTCATTTCCGCATTGAAGTCGACCGGCATCACGCCGTTGATGAAGTCTATCGATTCCGCCTATGCGGCAGCCATGTCCAACCTGACCACGCCAAAACTGACGCGCGCCCTGATCGAAGCGGTGGAGCACCAGCAACCGCGGCGCAAGGGTTCGATCCGTCCGAAACTGCGTTATGCCCACCAGGGCGGCATGAACCCGCCTATCGTCGTCATCCACGGCAATGCCTTGGAATCGATCGAGGATAACTATAAACGTTATCTGGAAAAACATTTCCGCGAAACTTTTTCGCTGGTTGGGACTCCATTACGTATCGAATTCAGATCTAGCCGGAATCCATACGCGCGCCAGGAAAAATAATTTTTTAAAAATACTTTTTTCTAAGCAGTAAATCTGAAAATCGTTTACATTCGTAAAACACCCACCGAGTCATTCACTTAGAATCATATTGGTTCTATATGCATTTGCATTTGACTTCTAATCACAACAACACAGTGGAGTAGCCATGAGTAATAAAGGGCAATTGTTACAAGACCCGTTTTTGAATGCCTTGCGCAAAGAACATGTTCCGGTTTCGATCTATCTGGTCAACGGCATCAAACTGCAAGGCCATATCGAATCCTTCGACCAATACGTCGTTTTACTGCGTAATACCGTTACTCAAATGGTATACAAACACGCCATCTCAACCGTAGTTCCTGCACGCGCTGTCAATCTGAATCTTGAATCTGAAGCAGAATAACCATTTGCCGGCCGCTTTATCACAAAGCAGGGCGGCTACTCGATTGTTCCTATGCGCGCAGCGCTAGTCGGAGTGGACTTCGGCAAAGGTGACTTTGCCGCCAGTCTTGAAGAGCTTTCCTTGCTGGCCAAGTCTGCCGGCGCGCTGCCGTTTGTCACCATCACCGGCAAGCGCAGCAGCCCGGACGCCGCCTTGTTTGTCGGCTCCGGCAAGGCACAGGAAATCGCCGACGCCGTGTTTGATGATGAACTTGAAATCGTCATTTTCAACCACGCCCTGTCGCCAGCCCAGCAGCGCAATCTTGAGCGTGTACTCAAAGTCAGAGTCCTGGACCGCACCAGCCTGATTCTCGACATCTTTGCCCAAAGAGCCAAAAGCCATGAAGGTAAGGTGCAGGTTGAACTTGCGCAATTGCAACATCTGGCGACGCGCCTGATCCGCGGCTGGACCCACTTGGAACGGCAAAAAGGCGGTATCGGCCTGCGCGGCCCGGGTGAAACCCAGCTCGAAACCGACCGCCGCTTGCTGGGCGACCGGGTCAAGGCTTTGCGCGCGCGGCTGGACAAGCTGCACAAGCAGCATGCAACGCAAAGGCGGGCGCGCGGCCGTAGCGCTACGGTTTCGATTTCGCTGGTGGGTTATACCAACGCCGGCAAGTCAACCCTGTTCAATGCACTGGCCAAGGCCGGCGTATATGCCGCGGACCAGCTGTTTGCAACGCTGGACACCACTTCCAGGCGGGTTTACCTGGGCGAGGCGGGCAGTGTGGTGATTTCCGATACGGTTGGTTTCATTCGTGAATTGCCGCATCAGCTGGTGGCGGCATTCCGCGCCACCTTGGAAGAAACCATTCATGCCGATCTGCTGTTGCATGTGGTCGATGCGGCAAGTCCGGCGCGCATGGAGCAGATCGAGCAGGTAAACCTGGTGTTGAAGGAAATCGGCGCCGATCATATTCCGCAGATTCTGGTGTGGAATAAGATCGATGCAGCGGAACTGGAGCCTTCGGTCGAGCGTGATGAGTATGATAAAATTCAGCGAGTTTTTATCAGCGCGCAAAAAGGCATAGGCCTGGACTTATTGCGCCAGGCCATTACAGAATTTGTTACCAGGGTACCAATAGCAACGGCCTATCCGGCGCCGGCTGCGGGTCTTGAGGATAACCACATTAAACAGGTGTGAAGCGGTTTTAAACAAATTCTTACAAGTTCTTATAAGGTAACTGTAAAGGTAATTGTAAGTAAGCAACGTTAATCAAGCGCCTCTCACGAGCATTCCAACCTATTTGTTTTATTTACTTAAAGATAACGATCGAATGCTTGGTACCCTATTCAAAAAACTTGGTTTGAAATTTTCGCTGAACGACCCGCAATGGGGTCGCAATTCGCAAAATGACAACAAGCAAAACAACGATGGCAAAAAGCCAAACAACGGCCCTCCGGATCTGGACAAGCTGTGGCAAGACTTCAACCAGCGTTTGACCCGCCTGCTTGGCAGTAAAAGCGGCGGTGGAGGCGGTGATTCCAGCGGCGGCGGCTTCAATCCAGGCATGAAGGGCGCCGGCGTCGGCGTCGGTGCGATTGCCGTGGTAGTGGCCTTGCTGTGGCTGGCCAGCGGTTTCTTTACCGTGCAAGAAGGCCAGACCGGCGTTGTGATGACATTCGGCAAGTACAACCATGCGACCACGCCAGGTTTCAACTGGCGCTGGCCTTATCCGATCCAAAGCCATGAAATCGTCAATGTTTCCCAGGTGCGCACGGTGGAAGTGGGTTATCGCGCCAACGCCAAGAACAAGCAGCCGAAAGAAGCCCTGATGCTGACCGATGATGAAAACATCATCGACATCCAGTTTGCCGTGCAGTACACGCTGAAGAGCGCATCGGACTGGATTTTCAATGTGCGCGATCCGGAAGAGACCGTACGCCAGGTGGCGGAAACTTCGATTCGTGAAGTCGTCGGCAAGAGCAAGATGGATTTCGTGCTGTATGAGGGCCGCGAAAAAGTGGCGCTCGATACCAGCCAGCTGATGCAGCAGATTCTGGATCGCTATAAGGTTGGCGTGCAGATAACCAATGTCACCATGCAAGGCGTGCAACCGCCGGAGCAGGTGCAGGCTGCGTTCGATGATGCGGTCAAGGCCAGTCAGGATCGTGAGCGTCAAAAGAATGAAGGCCAGGCCTACGCCAACGACGTGATTCCAAAGGCGCGCGGCGCGGCATCGCGCTTGCTGCAGGAAGCGGAAGCTTACAGTGCGCGGGTTACCGCCAATGCCGAAGGCGATGCCTCACGCTTCAAGCAGGTGCTGGCCGAATACCAGAAAGCGCCGGCAGTGACGCGGGACCGGATGTATCTGGACACGATGCAACAGATTTTTGCGAATACGACAAAAGTAATGGTTGATGCTAAAAGCGGGAGTAATTTATTGTATTTGCCATTGGATAAACTGATTTCGCAGTCAGTGTCTGGCGCCACCGCACCTGCCGCCGGCGCCGGCAGCACAAGCACCGGCACGATCCCGTCGACGTCGATGAAAGACGGCGCCAGCACGGTAGAACAGCGACCGCAGTCGGATGAGCGGTCGCGTGATAGCCGCGACTCCCGCGATCGGGAGGGCAGATAATGAATCGCCTTATCTCATTGCTGATATGCATTTTCCTGGCGCTATGGCTGCTGTTTTCGACGATCTTCGTGGTCGATCAGCGCCAGTATGCGATCCTGTTCGCTTTCGGTGAAGTCAAGCAGGTGATCAACCAGCCTGGCCTGCATTTCAAGCTGCCGCCGCCGTTCCAGAACGTGCTGTTCCTGGACAAGCGCATCCTGACCATCGATCCGCCGGATACCGACCGTTTCATCACTGCGGAAAAAATGAACATCCTGATCGACGCCTTTGTAAAATGGCGGATTACCGATCCGAAACTGTATTTCGTCAGTTTCGGCGGCGATGAAAAGCGCGCGCAAGACCGCATGTCGCAAATCGTCAAGGCAGCTTTGAACGATGAAATTACCAAGCGCACCGTGCGCGAAGTGATTTCCGGCCAGCGCGGCAAGGTCATGGATTCGATTCGCACCAAGGTGGCGGAAGAAGCCAAGCAGATCGGCGTCGATATCATCGATGTCCGCCTCAAGCGTGTGGACTATGTCGACCAGATCAATGCTTCCGTCTATGACCGGATGAAATCCGAGCGTTTGCGGGTCGCCAATGAATTGCGTTCCACCGGTTCAGCCGATTCTGAAAAGATTCGTGCCGATGCCGACAAGCAGCGCACGGTGATTCTGGCGGAGGCTTATCGCGATGCTGAAAAGATGCGCGGCGAGGGCGACGCCAAGGCTTCGCAGATCTATGCCCAGGCATTCGGCCAGAATCCGGAGTTTTACAAGTTCTATCGCAGCCTTGAAGCTTATCGTGCCAGCTTCAAGACCCGCCAGGACTTGATGGTGATTGATCCGAACTCGGAATTCTTTAAATATTTCCGCAGTCCGGCCGGTGGCGGGGCGGCAGCGCCAGCCAAAAAATAAGCCAGCCGCTGCAAGGATGAAGTAGTCTGGGAATGGCGCCCTCGATAGAGGCGCCATTCCTTATTTTCGGCGACGGCATACTTGCAGTGATTCGTAGCAACGGTTCTTGCAAAGATCCAGGCCCATTAAAGTTAATGATGTTGTTTTGCTGGCAAGCGGATGTCCGCTGTCCAGTGAAAAGTAACCTTCCTTAGATTCATTTTTCCTATGCCAAATTGGCTTCTCCCTGAAAATATCGCCGACGTCCTGCCGTCCGAGGCGCGCAAGATAGAAGATCTGCGCCGCCTGATCCTGGACAACTTCCGTCTGTACGGCTACGAGTTGGTCATGCCGCCGATGCTGGAATACCTGGAATCGCTGCTGGCCGGCGCCGGCCAGGATACCGATCTGCGCACCTTCAAGCTGGTCGACCAGCTGTCCGGCCGCACACTCGGCATCCGCGCCGACATGACCACCCAGGTGGCGCGCATCGACGCGCATTTGCTGAACCGCGAGTCGGTGACCCGCCTGTGTTACGTCGGCAGCGTGCTGCATACGCGTCAGATCGGCTTGCATGCCACCCGCGAGCCTTTGCAGATCGGCGCTGAAATTTACGGCCACCTCGGCCTCGAAGCCGATGCCGAGATCCAGGAACTGGCGCTGGCGACCCTGGCCCTGGCCGGGATTACCCAGGTGCGCCTGGATTTGTGCCATGTTGGCATCTTGCGCACCATCATTGGCGGCGATCATGCAGCCAAGGTGGATGAAAGCGCGTTGGTAGCGTTGCTGGAAGCCAAGGATTTACCCGGTTTGCGCACCATCAGCGTCGACTACAAGCCTGCCACCCGCGCCGCCTTGCTGGCTTTGCCTGGCTTATACGGCGACGCCAGCGTGCTGCAGCAGGCGCGGCAGGTGCTGCCTGCCTTGCCGGCCATCGCCAAAGCGCTTGACGAACTGGAAACCCTGGCGGAAGCTGCCGGGAAAGATTGCGTAACCGTCGATTTAGCCGATTTACGCGGGTATCATTACGAAAGTGGTTTGATTTTCGCCGCCTATGTACCCGGTTTGCCGAACGCGATACTGCGCGGCGGTCGCTACGACGTTGGCGCTGCATTCGGCCGTTCGCGGCCGGCGACCGGCTTCTCGATGGATTTGCGAGAGCTGGCAAGACTGATTCCGGTAGCAATCCGCAAACGCGCGATCCATGCGCCTTGGGGAATTGAAGCAGGTTTGAAAGAAAAGATCGTTGAATTGCGCAAGGCTGGGGAAGTTGTGATCCAGAGTCTGCCCGGCCATGAAAACGATCAAGACGAGTTCGATTGCGACCGCGCGGTCGTACTCGAAAATGGAAACTGGATTATCAAAAATTTGGACTAAGTGATGTTACAGAAAAGCACCGCAAAAAACGTCGTTGTGATTGGCACCCAATGGGGCGACGAAGGAAAAGGCAAGATCGTTGACTGGCTGACGGATCACGCACAAGCAGTTGTGCGTTTTCAGGGCGGCCATAACGCTGGCCATACATTGGTCATCGGCGGTCACAAGACAGCACTGCAGCTGATCCCGTCCGGCATCATGCGCCCAGGCGTCGCCTGTTACATCGGCAATGGCGTGGTGCTGTCGGTGCCTGACCTGCTGCGCGAGATCGACAAACTGCAAGCCGCCGGCGTCGAAGTGGCGTCGCGCCTGAAGATCTCCGAGGCCTGCCCGATCATCCTGCCTTACCACACCGCACTCGATGCGGCGCGCGAAGCGGCGCGCGGCGATGCCAAGATCGGCACCACCGGCAAGGGCATCGGCCCGGCCTATGAAGACAAGGTTGCACGCCGCGCGATCCGCGTGGCCGACCTGCTCAACGAAGAGCGTTTTGCAGAAAAGCTGAAAGCCAATCTGGAATACCATAATTTCGTTCTCACCAATTACCTGAAGGCGCCGGCTGTCGACTATCAAAAGACACTGGACGACGCCCTGGCAACGGTAGAGCGCCTGCGGCCGATGGTGGCTGACGTGTCGAGCGACCTGTACGCGGCCCACAACAACGGCGCCAGCCTGCTGTTCGAAGGCGCGCAAGGCAGCCTGCTGGACGTCGACCACGGCACCTATCCGTTCGTCACATCGAGCAACTGCGTGGCAGGCAATGCCGCTGCCGGCAGCGGCGTCGGCCCGAACATGCTGCACTACATCCTGGGCATCACCAAGGCTTACACCACGCGCGTCGGTTCCGGCCCGTTCCCGTCCGAACTGCCGACCGACCAGGGCGTCGGCAAGCACCTGGCCAGCGTCGGCCACGAGTTTGGCACCGTCACCGGCCGCGCCCGTCGTTGCGGCTGGTTCGATGCCGCCTTGCTGAAGCGTTCGGTGCAGATCAATGGCGTTTCCGGCATGTGCCTGACCAAGCTGGATGTGCTGGATGGCCTGGAGACACTGAAGCTGTGTACCGGCTACACGCTCAACGGCAAGACCGTGGATATTTTCCCGGTCGGCGCTGAAGAAGCGGCGCTGTGCCAGCCTATCTACGAAGAAATGCCAGGCTGGAGCGAGTCGACGGTCGGCGCCAAATCGATGGATGCCTTGCCGGCCACGGCCCGTGCCTACATCAAACGTATCGAAGAATTGGTAGGCGTGCCTATCGATATGGTTTCAACCGGTCCCGACCGTGAGGAAACCATCGTTTTGCGCCACCCATTTAAATAAAAACAACATGAATAAATCTGATGACAAGCACCTGTGGGTGTCGTGGGATGAATATCACCGCATCATTGAAAAACTGGTCCTGAACGTCCATGCCTCCGGTTGGCAGTTTGACCAGGTGCTGTGCCTGGCGCGCGGCGGCCTGCGTCCGGGGGACGTGTTCTCGCGCATTTTCGACGTGCCGCTGGCGATTCTGTCGACCAGCTCCTACCGCGAAGATGCCGGCACGGTGCGCAGCGAGCTGGATATCGGCAAGCACATCACCATGAGCCGCGGCGCCTTGGCGGGCCGCGTGCTGGTGGTGGACGACCTGGTTGATTCCGGCGTCACGCTAGACAAGGTATTGCATCACCTGAAAGAAAACTATGCGCCGGTGACCGAGGTGAAATCGGCCGTGATCTGGTGGAAGGCATGTTCTTCGCTGAAACCGGATTACTACGTCGACTACCTGCCGACCAATCCGTGGATACACCAGCCGTTCGAAGAGTACGACAGCCTGCGTCCGCATCAGCTGGAAGCCTGGAGTAGAAAAGGCATTTCCAGATAAGATATTTGAGATGACGGATGGATTATTCCGCATTAATCCGACCAGCATTTTTACGTGCCGTGCGTAAGTCAAAATAGCCTCGTTGATAATACAACGGGGCTTTTTTACGTTTACCCCTGTAATAAAAAATGGCTGCGGATGGGAGTTCGAGGGTAAGGTTGTCCTGGAAAGTCAAAAATGGAAGCGCCGTAAAACGGCGTCGGATGTTGTTTTACATCGCAGTTCGAATTTGTCTGTGATGGCCGGGGTTAATTTTTCTCAAACAATATAAAAGGATATATCTATGGACGGCACGGGGAGCAGTGGCAACACCGAAACATCATTCAAGCAGCATCCGCAAACCTGGCGTGCGGTCATTTCATCCTCCATCGGCAATGCCCTGGAATGGTTCGATGTCCTGATCTACAGCGCCATGGCGGTCACCATCGCCAAGCTGTTTTTTCCGGCCGAGAACCAGACGGTTTCCTTGCTGATTACCTTTGCCACTTTCGGCGTCTCGTTTTTCATGCGCCCACTCGGCGCAGTTGTCATCGGCGCCTATTCCGACCGGGTCGGCCGCAAAGCTGCGTTGACGCTCTCCATCCTGCTGATGATGATCGGCACCTTGCTGATCGCCATCATGCCGACTTACGCACAAATTGGCTTGTGGGCGCCGGCCGGCATCGTCGTGGCGCGCCTGCTGCAGGGCTTTTCCGCTGGTGGCGAATTCGGCAGTTCGACCGCGTTCCTGGTAGAACATGCACCGCACCGGCGTGGATTTTTTTCCAGCTGGCAGGTTGCCAGCCAGGGCATGAGCATAGTGCTGGCGGCCTTGTTCGGCGCTATCCTGTCATCGCAGTTGTCGACCGCGCAGCTGGAATCCTGGGGCTGGCGCTTGCCGTTCTTTTTCGGCCTGCTGATCGGCCCGGCCGGCTACTACATCCGCCGCAACCTGGAAGAGTCGCCCGAGTTTGCCCAGGCCGACGCCACGCGCACGCCGCTACGCGACATCATGGCAGAGCAGAAGCTGCGCCTGCTGATCGGCGCCGGCAGCGTCATCATGGCCACAGTCTCGGTTTACCTGGTGGTCTACATGCCGACTTATGCGGTCAAGCAGCTGGGCATGTCGTCTACCGCGGCGTTCAGCGCCACCATCCTGGCCGGCCTGATCATGCTGCTGTTCTCGCCGCTGGTGGGGCAGTGGTCCGATAAATACGGCCGCACGCCGTTCATGCTGGTCAGCAGCATCCTGTTCGTCTTGCTGAGCTATCCGCTGTTTTCCTGGCTGTCGTTCAATCCAGGCTTTGTCAACCTGCTGCTGGTGCAAGGCGTCATCGGCTTGCTGATGACCATGTATTTTGCCTCGATGCCGGCGCTATTGTCCGATATCTTCCCGGTGCAGACGCGTGGCACCGGCATGTCTCTCAGCTACAACATTGCCGTGATGATTTTCGGCGGTTTCGCCGGCATGACGATCACCTGGCTGATAGCTGTTACCGACAACAAGCTGGCGGTGACTTTTTATGTGATCGGCGGCGCCATGCTGAGCGTGCTGGCGACGCTGGCTGCGCGTTACAAGCTGCGCCTGCGCTAATCCGCCGTATTAAGCCTGTCTGGCCCATCCGTCGCGGGCAAGCGGCTCGGCCGGTGCTCATGCATGACAGGCAAGGCTGCTTGTCTGTCATGCAAAAAATATTCGATTAAAAAAATAAACGGAAAAATGTTTCTAAATTATCCGATTCATGTCTACAATAAGGAAAGAGAAAAGTAGCAGCATCTACATAAACGGAGATAAGACATGATTAATGTAGCGGTATTCGGCGCCGGCCGTATCGGCAAGATCCATGCTGGCAATCTGGTGCTGCAGCCCGGCGCCAAGCTGAAATATGTGAGCGACGTGAATGCACAGGCGGCACAGGAGCTGGCGGCGCAGCACGGAGCGCAGATATGCGACATCGACAGTGCGCTGGCGGATCCGAGCATCGGCGCGGTGCTGATTGCCTCCAGCACGGACACCCATGCAGAACTGATCCTGCGCGCCGCCGCTGCCGGCAAGGCGATTTTTTGCGAGAAGCCGGTCGACCTGACGCTGGAGCGGGCCAAGGCTTGCGCCAGCGCGGTTGCCGCTGCGAAGGTCACTTGCATGATCGGTTTCCAGCGCCGTTTCGATCCTACCTTCGATGCACTGAAGACGCGTCTGGCAGCAGGCGAAATCGGCGATCCGGAAATGCTGATCGTCACTAGCCGCGATCCTGGCGCACCGCCAGTCTCCTATATCAAAAGTTCGGGCGGCATTTTCAAGGACATGCTGATCCACGATTTCGATATTTTCCGCTGGATACTGGACGACGAAGCGGTCAGCATTTCCGCTACCGGCAGTTGCCTGACCGATCCTGCGATCGCCGAAGCCGGTGATATCGATTGCGCTGCCGTCACCATCCGCAGCCGCCGTGGCCGTTTGTGCCAGATCAACACCAGCCGCCGCGCCGCCTATGGCTACGATCAGCGCTTTGAAGTGCTGGGTAGCAAAGGCATGCTGCAGGCTGGCAATCACAAGCCGACCGAGGTGATCGCCTCCAGCGGCCATCACGTGAGCCAGGACAAGCCGGAGCACTTCTTCCTGGAACGCTATCGCGCAGCCTATGCCCGCGAGATTGCGCATTTCTTCGATGCTGTGGTCAACAAGGTTGCGGTTCGCACCACCATCGAAGACGGCGTCAAGGCGCTGGAACTGGCGGAGGCGGCGACGCTGTCCTGGCGTGAAAACCGTACCATCGAGCTGAGCAAATGAGTCCATCACCGCACTATGCGCCAATACTGAAGGTCGGCATCGTCGGCCTCGGCAGGCTAGGGCGCCGCCATGCCGAAAACCTCATGTCGCGCGTCGCCGGCGCTACCCTGGTTGCGGCCTGCAGCCCGCTGCAAAGCGAGCTGGAATGGGCCCGTGATACCTTGCAAGTGCCTCACCTGTATGAAGACTATGCAGCGTTGCTGGCGCATGACGGTCTGGATGCCGTGTTCCTGGTAACGCCGACATCCCTGCATCCGCAGCAGATCATCCAGGCTCTGCAGGCCGGCAAGCATGTATTTTGTGAAAAGCCGCTGTCGCTCGACCTGGAGGACTGCCGCCGCGTCAGCGCTGAAGCGGCGCGGCATCCGCAGCTGCAGGTCATGATCGGCTTTGTGCGGCGCTTCGACGCCAGCTATCAGGATGCTTACAAGAAAATCCAGCAAGGAGTCATCGGCTCGCCGTTCATGGTGTATTCGCAAACCTGCGACCAGCATGATCCGGATGGTTTCTTCGTCAAGTTCGCGGCGACCAGCGGCGGCATATTCCTCGACTGCAGCGTGCACGATATCGACCTGGCGCGCTGGCTACTCGGCAATCCGCAGCCGGTCCGGGTATACGCCAGCGGCACCCGCGCCATCCATCACGATCTGCAACAGTTCCAGGATGTCGACAATGGCGTCGCCATCTGCGAATTCGACAACGGCAAGCTGGCCACCTTCTATGCGTCGCGCACCATGGCGCACGGGCATGACACCATGACCGAAATCACCGGCACGGCAGGGCGCTTGACCGTGGGTAGCAATCCACGCAGGAACCGCCTGGAAATCGCCGATGCGCATGGCGTCCGCAATGAATGCCTGCCCAGCTTCTTTGAGCGCTTTGAAGATGCGTTCCTGACCGAGATCACCAGCTTCGTGGAGACGATACGGCAGCAGCGCAAGCTCGGCCTGACATTGGCCGACGCCACCGAGGCGACCCGGATCGGCATTGCCTTGCGCGAATCACTGCTGTCAAAGCAGCCGGTGCTGTTGTGATTGCCGCTGCCGGCAATGCTGGCAGCGGTATCCGACCAGGCAAGACGGCTGTCTGGCGGGGGAGTTGAAAAAAAGTGAGGCAGGCGGGATCAGGGTTTTACTTGCGTGGCGATGAAGTAGACGATGGACACCAATACGCTGGCCGCGCCAATCAGTTTCCAGGTCAGTCCATGCAACTCCTGATGCATGGAGGCGAATTCCTTGTGCATTGTCGCTTCAAGGTTCTTCAGGTCGGATTTGGTGGCGCAGGCATCCAGCCTTGTCTCTATGCGAGAAAGGCGTTCGCGCGTGTCGATCGCAAATTCTTCAAGTTTGTTGACTCTTGCTTCCATGGCATCATCATAGCCGCCGCGTCCACCCGAGGCAAGCCCGGATTTCTCGTTCCGTCGCGTACTGCTCTTGCTTTCGATATGCTTAAGTTCCGCCATGTTTTCCCCAATCCGTGCTGCCGGCTTACGGCGACTGCAGATGGGAAATTGTACTGTAATTATCTTGTCATTTACTCATCGTAACCTTCGATTGCGCCAGTTTCCTCTACATTAAGCTCGAGCCTATAAGCCAGTGCAATAAACAGGGCCTGGCACAGGCACATGGCGTTGGTTAGCGAGCGGAAAGCAAATGCGCTGCCTTCCTTGACTGTCAGCAATACCGAAGCATGGCGGGCCAGCGGGCTCAGCTGGCTGTCGGTAATCACCAGCGACTTGGCCTGGTGATGGTGGGCCAGCCGCACGCAAGCCTGGGTTTCCTTGCCATAGGGCGTAAAGCTGATAGCAATCACCACGTCATTCTTGCCGATGCTGCGGATCTGTTCGCGGATCATGCCGCCCAGTCCGGACAGCAGGTGGACGCGCTTGTTAGTGTGCTGCAAGGCGTACACGATGTAGCTGGCGATCGGGAACGAGCGCCGCACCCCGATCACATAGATGTTTTCCGCCTTCTGCAGCAGTTTTACCGCAGCATCGAACTGCGTGTCGTCCATGCCGTTCAGCAGTTCGTCCAGTCCGCTGCGGCTGGCGGCGATGAATTCGCGCGCCATCGAGCCGCTGGTGAGCGGTGTCGGCTTGGCGTCGATCAGCTTGCGTATGCGCTGCTGATAGTTCTGCGATGGAATCGCCTGCGCCGTGTAGGCATCGCGGAAAACCGCCTGCATCTCGCTGAAGCCGCTGAAGCCGAACTGCTTGGCAAAGCGTACGATGGCAGAGGGTTGCACCTGGCAATGCTCGGCAATGTCGCTGATCCGTTCCAGCATCAGGCTGCTGCGATGCTGCTCTACGTAGGTGGCGATGATCTTCAACTGGCGCGAAAGCGTCGCATATTGTTCTGCGATCTGCAACATCAACTGGTCGACAGTCGGGGTGTCTGCCATGGCTTACTTTCTGTATATGTATTGTGTGGCAATTATAAAGTTATTTCATGTAGCGAAGCCAAAACATGAAAATAAAATTCTAAATTAAATTTAATTGAAAAAAATGTTGCATGTTGAATCCGCTTGTTCTATTGTTTATTGCCGACGTCAGAGATCGGCCGGAATCACCTTAGATTCACCGTAGATAAAACAACAATGGAGATAACTATGCAACGACTAGGATGCAAGGGCCTGTCCAAGGTCCTGATGGTGGCGGCGCTGGCGATGGGCTTTGGCGCGATGAGCAGCAGTTATGCAGCGAATGAAAAATTTGTCCTGATCAGCCATGCGCCGGACTCCGATTCCTGGTGGAACACCATCAAGAATGCCATCAAGCAGGCCGGTGAGGATTTCAACGTTACGGTCGACTACCGCAATCCACCTAACGGCGACCTGGCTGACATGTCGCGCCTGATCGAGCAGGCTGCCGCCCGCCATTACGATGGCGTGGTTGCCAGCATCGCCGATTTCAGCGTGCTGAAAAAGGCCATGGAAAACGTCACGGCCAAGAAAATCCCGTTGGTGACCATCAATTCCGGCACCCAGAAGCAGAGCGAAGAGCTGGGCGCCATCATGCATGTCGGCCAGCCGGAATACGATGCGGGCCATGGCGCCGGAGAAAAAGCCAAGGCGGCGGGCATTAAATCTTTCCTGTGCGTCAATCACTACGCGACTAACCCGTCTTCCTTCGAACGCTGCCGCGGCTTTGCCGACGCCATCGGCGTCGACTACAAGAAAGCCACGCTGGATGCCGGCCAGGATCCGACCGGCATCGAAAGCAAGGTCAGCGCTTATCTGCGCAACAACCCTGGCACCCAGGCGGTGCTGGCGCTGGGACCTGATTCCGCCTCGCCAAGCTTGCGCGCGCTGCAAAAAATGGGTCTGAAAGGCAAGATGTGGTTCGCCACCTTCGACCTCTCCGAAGAAATCTCCAAGGGCATCAAGGATGGCTCGGTGCAGTTCGCCATCGACCAGCAACCCTACCTGCAAGGCTATATCCCGGTCGCGGTGCTGGCCATCATGACGCAAGACAAGATCACCGATGTCGCTGCGATCCAGGCCAAGCTGAAAGCCAATCCGAAATTCCAGGCGCGCCTGGCTGAATATGGCCTGGCGCCGATCTACGGTCCGCGCCACATCAGTTCCGGCCCCGGCTACATCACCAAGGACAATCTAGATAAAGTATTGAAATACGCAGGCCAATATCGTTAATCAATCTCGCTAGCCAAGCCAATCTATCGCGTTTCCTGTCTGGCTGCCCCAGGGCGGCCAGGCAGTAATCCTGGGGCGGCCGGCCCCGGGCGCAACTGCGCCCGCAGAATCTCGCAACACCCCACAAAAGCCGCCAGTCTGAGGTTTCACTACTGGCCAAAACAAGCAGGAGATATAGTCATGAATTCAAGCAGTGCGCACGCTGACAAGCTGCATGGCGAAGGCCATGGTCCAGCGCAGCAGAATATCGCCCCGCAAGACGAGCGGGTCCGCAAGGAAGGTTCCTTGAAGCGCTTCCTGGGGCGGCCTGAATTTGCCTCGCTGGCCGGCGCCATCCTGGTGTTCATCGTTTTCGGTTTTGCCGCCGGCGATTCCGGCATGTTCAACCTCGACGGCGTGATCAACTGGATGCAGGTGGCGGCCTACCTCGGCCTGATCTCGATCGGCGCCTGCGTGCTGATGATCGCTGGCGAGTTCGATCTGTCGATCGGCTCGATGATCGGCTTCGCCGGCATGATGGTGGCGATTCCTACCGTGTATTTCCACTGGCCGTTCTGGCTGGCGGTGATGTTCGCCTTTGCCGGTTCGATGGCGCTGGGCTGGCTGAATGGTTACCTGGTGGTCAAGACCCGGCTGCCGTCTTTCATCGTGACGCTGGCCTTCATGTTCATTCTGCGCGGCCTGACGCTGGCGCTGTCGATCATGTTCGCCAACCGCACCATCGTCAGCGGCGTCGGCGACCTGGCAGCGCAGGACTGGCTGGGCAGCTGGCTGTTCACCGGCAACCTCGGCAGCGGCCTGTTCCACTGGATGGCCGGCCATGGCTGGATTGCCACGGCCGCCAACGGCCAGCCGCTGGTCGGCGGCATTCCCAAGGTGATCGTCTGGTGGCTGGTGCTGGCGCTAGGGGCAAGCTTCGTGCTGGCGCGCACCCGCTTCGGCAACTGGATCTTCGCTGTCGGCGGCGACGCCAATGCCGCCAAGAACGTCGGCGTGCCGGTCAAACGCGTCAAGACCTCGTTGTTCGTATTTACCGCCTTCTGCGCCTGCCTGTTTGCGGTGCTGCAGGTGGCCGATGTCGGCTCCGCTGCGGCTGACCGCGGCCTGCAAAAGGAATTCGAAGCCATCATCGCCGCAGTCATCGGCGGCGCCTTGCTGACCGGCGGCTACGGTTCGGTGATCGGCGCCTGCTTCGGCGCGCTGATCTTCGGCGTGGTGCAGATCGGCATTACCTACACCAATCTCAATTCCGACTGGTTCCGCGTCTTCCTCGGCGTCATGCTGCTGGTGGCCGTGCTGTTCAATAATTATGTCCGTCGCCGCGTGACGGAAGCGAGGTAATCATGGATGACACTATTCTGGCGCTGGAAAATGTCAGCAAGTATTTCGGCTCGGTGATCGCTTTGCAGAATGTCACCTTGCGGCTCAGGAAAGGCGAGGTGCATTGCCTGCTGGGCGACAACGGCGCCGGCAAATCGACCCTGATCAAGACCCTGGCCGGAGTCCACAAGCCGTCCGAAGGCCAGTATCTGGTCGACGGCCAGCCGGTCTCCTTCAATTCGCCGAAGGAGGCGCTGGATGTCGGCGTCGCTACGGTCTACCAGGACCTGGCTCTGGTGCCCCTGCTGTCGGTGGCGCGCAATTTCTTCATGGGCCGCGAGCCGACCAAGAAAGTGTTCGGCATCACCGTCATGGATATCAGCTACGCGGCGGAGACGGCGCGCGCCAAGCTGGCGGAAATGGGCATCATGGTGCGCGACCCGCATCACGCCATCGGCACCATGTCCGGCGGCGAAAAGCAATGCCTGGCGATCGCCCGCGCCATCCATTTCGGCGCCCGTGTGCTGATTCTCGATGAGCCGACCGCGGCGCTCGGGGTCAAGCAATCCTTCAACGTGCTAAAGCTGATCCACAAGGCGCGCGAACGCGGCATTTCGGTGATTTTCATCACCCACAATGTGCATCACGCCTATCCGATCGGCGATTCTTTCACCTTACTGAATCGCGGCAAATCGATGGGGACCTTCACCAAGGACAATGTCAGCAAGGACGAAGTGCTGGACATGATGGCCGGCGGCGCAGAAATGCAGACGCTGATGAATCAGTTAGAAGGCATCCAGGTTTAAAGGAATACCACATGCAACATACCAACAACAAATTTGCCGCAGACCGCAAGCTCGACGTCATCTGCATCGGCCGCCTGGCGGTCGACCTGTATGCGCAGCAGATCGGCGCGCCGCTGGCTGACGTCACCAGTTTTGCCAAGTACCTGGGCGGCTCGTCCGCCAACATCGCCTTCGGCTGCGCCCGGCTGGGCTTGAAATCGGCGATGCTGGCGCGGGTCGGCAATGAACACAACGGCCAGTTCCTGACGGCGGCGCTGGCGGCGGAAGGTTGCGATGTCAGCCATGTCACGGTCGATCCGGAACGGCTGACGGCGCTGGTGATGCTGGGCCTGAAGGACAAAGACACCTTCCCCTTGATTTTCTATCGTGATAACTGCGCCGACATGGCGCTGGCGGAAGAAGACATCGACGAGGCATTTATCGCTTCCAGCAAGGCGCTGCTGATTACCGGCACCCATTTCTCCACCGGGCAGGTGCACCGCAGCGCCAGCCTGGCGCTCGAGTACGCCCGCCGCCACAACGTCCGTACCGTGTTGGATATCGACTATCGCCCGGTGCTGTGGGGGCTGACGCAAAAGGGCGACGGCGAAACCCGCTTTATCGCCAACGGCGGCGTCACTGCGCATTTGCAAGGCATCTTGCCGAAATTCGACCTGGTGGTCGGCACCGAGGAAGAGTTCATGATCGCCGGCGGCGGCCAGGACATCGTCGCCTCGCTGCTGGCGGTGCGTGCGCTCAGCCAGGCGACGCTGGTGGTCAAGCGCGGGCCGCTCGGCTGCGCCGTGATCCATGGCGCGATCCCGCCGTCGCTAGACCAGGCATTTAATTACAAGGGCGTGCAGGTCGAAGTGCTGAACGTGCTGGGCGCCGGCGACGCTTTCCTTTCCGGCTTTTTGAAAGGCTGGCTGAATAACGAAGATGACGAAAGCTGCTGCCGCTATGCCAACGCTTGCGGTGCGCTGGTGGTGTCGCGCCATGCCTGTGCGCCGGCGATGCCGACGCCGGTCGAGCTGGCCTATTTCCTGGAACACGCCGAGCGCATGCAGCGGCCGGACCAGGATGCGCATCTGCAGCGCTTACACCGGGTGACCGTGCCGCGCAAGGTCTGGAACGAGGTCAACGTATTCGCCTTCGATCATCGCAATCAATTCTTCGAGCTGGCGCGCGAATCTGGCGCCAGCGAAGCGCGTCTGCCGCAGCTGAAGCAGTTATTGGTGCAAGCGGTGGCAGCCACCGAGCAAGCGCTGGGCTTGCAGGGGAAAATAGGCATATTGGCGGACGACCGCTATGGCCAGGACGCCTTGAATGCCGCCAGCGGACGCGGCTGGTGGGTCGGCCATGCGGTCGAGCTGCCGCTTTCCAATCCGCTCGAATTCGATTACGGCCGGTCGATAGGTTCGCATCTGCTGAGCTGGCCCAAGGAACATGTAGTTAAATGTCTGGTGCAGTTCCATCCGGACGATGTGGTTGAAAAGCGCCTGGAACAGGAAGCGCAAATCCGCGCACTGTACAACGCGGTGCAGGTCAGCGGCCATGAGCTGTTGCTGGAAATTATCCCACCCAAGGATTTGCCGAAAGCGGATGACACAGTGCTGCGCGCCATCAAGCGCTTGTATAACCTGGGCATTTATCCGGAGTGGTGGAAACTGGAATCGATGTCGGAAGGGCAATGGGATGCGATCGACCGCCTGATCGCGGAGCGCGATCCGTATTGCCGCGGCGTGGTGCTGCTCGGACTAGCGGCGCCGGTTGAAGAGCTGGCTGGCGGTTTCCGCGCTTCGCGGCACAGCAAGACTTGCCGCGGCTTCATGGTCGGCCGGACGATTTTCCATGAGCCGTCTAAACTCTGGTTGCAGGGACAGATCGACGACGCCACCCTGACTCAGCAGGTGAGGACCACATTCGAGCGGTTGATCGGCGTCTGGCGCGAAAGCCGCAGTGATAGTAGCAACAACAGCGAACAGGAGCGGGCCGCATGAGTACTTCCGGTAAAACCATCCGCCTTACCATGGCGCAAGCGCTGGTCCGTTACCTGGCCGCCTTGCGCGTCGACAGCGCCGACGGCGAAGCAGCGCTGTTCGGTGGCGTCTTCTCGATTTTCGGCCATGGCAATGTGGCGGGCCTGGGCGAAGCCTTGTATCAGTATCGTGAACAATTGCCGACCTATCGGGCGCACAACGAACAGGCCATGGCGCATGCCGCCATCGCCTACGCCAAGGCGCATATGCGGCGGCGCATGATGGCGGTCACCAGCTCGATCGGGCCGGGCGCCACCAACCTGCTGACCGCGGCGGCGCTGGCGCACGTCAACCGCTTGCCGGTGTTGCTGCTGCCGGGCGATATCTTTGTCTCGCGGCGCCCGGATCCGGTGCTGCAGCAGATTGAAAATTTCCAGGATGGCGGCATTTCCGCCAACGACGCCTTCAAGCCGCTGTCGCGTTATTTCGACCGCATCTATTATCCGGAGCAGTTGTTGAGCGCATTACCGCGCGCGATCCAGGTGCTGACCGATGCCGCCCAGTGCGGACCGGTGACATTGGCTTTGCCGCAGGACGTCCAGACCATGGCTTACGATTATCCGGTGGAATTCTTTGCGCCGCAGACCGTCAAGTTTCGTGCCCAGGCGCCGGCGGCGGACGAGCTGCAGGCCGCGCTGGCGTTGTTGAAGAACGCCCGCCAGCCGCTGATCGTCGCCGGCGGCGGCGTGCTGTACGGCGAAGCAACGGAAGCCTTGCGCAGCTTTGCGGAAAAACATGCGGTGCCGGTGGCGGAAACCCAGGCCGGCAAGGGCGCCCTGGCTTGGCGTCATCCCTTGCAGCTGGGCGCGCTTGGCGTTACCGGCTCACCCGCGGCCAATCTGCTGGCCGGCAAGGCCGATGTGGTGATTGCAATAGGCACGCGGCTGCAGGATTTCACCACCGGCTCGCACTCGCTGTTCGGCCAGGCCAAGCTGCTCAGCATTAACGTCAACGCGGTGGACGCCATCAAGTGGCAAGGCACGCCGATGCTGTCGGATGCGCGTCTGGGTCTGGCGGCCTTGTCGCAAGGTTTGCAGGACTGGCGCGCCAGCACCGCCTGGCATGCGCTGGCGCTGGAACAGGCCAACAGCTGGCGCAGCACGGTCGACTGGATCACTAGCCAGCGCGAAGTCAGCGCGCCTGCGCTGCCCTACGATGGCGAGGTGATCGGCGCAGTGCAGCGTTCCAGCATCGATTCCACCGTGCATGACATCGTGGTGTGCGCCGCCGGCACCTTGCCGGCCGAGCTGCACAAGCTGTGGCGCACCTCGACGCCGGGCGGCTATCACGTCGAGTACGGCTATTCCTGCATGGGTTATGAAATTGCCGGCGGCCTCGGTGTCAAGCTGGCGCAGCCGGACCGCGATGTGATCGTGATGGTGGGCGACGGCAGCTACCTGATGATGAATTCGGAAATAGCCACTTCGGTCATGCTGGACCGCAAGCTGATCATCGTGGTGCTGGACAACCGCGGCTACGGCTGCATCAACCGCCTGCAGCAAGCCTGCGGCGGCGCGCCGTTCAACAATATGCTGGAAGATTGCCTGCAAGGCCCGCTCGGTGCGCCGGTCATCGATTTCGCCGCGCACGCCCGTTCGCTCGGGGCGCAGGCTGAAAACGTCAAGACCATCGCCCAGCTGGAGGCCGCCATGCAAAGGGCGCGCGCCGCCGATCGCACCTATCTGGTGTGCATCGATACCGATCCCACGCGTACCACCGAAGAGGGCGGCTGCTGGTGGGAAGTGGCGGTGCCGGAAGTGTCGCAACGCCAGCAGGTGCAGGCGGCACGGGCGGAGTACGAGCAGGCCCGGCAGCGGCAAAAAGTGTAGCAGTAAAAGTGTAGCGATCAGCGAAAGAAGACGATGACAAAACCATTTAACGTAAAGATCGGCATCAACCCGATTTCCTGGATGAACGACGATTTGCCGTCGCTGGGCGGCGAGACGCTGCTGGAAACGGCTTTATCCGAAGGCGCGCAGATCGGCTATCGCGGCTTCGAGCTGGGCAACAAGTTTCCCAAGGAGCCGGCGGCGCTGGCGGCGGTACTGGGAAAATATAATCTGGACTGCGTCTCGGGCTGGTATTCAGGCCGCCTGGCGACCGGCACCGTGGAAGATGAAATCGCCGCGGTCGGGCCGCATTTGCGTCTGCTGGCGGAAAACGGTTCCAAGGTGATGGTGTATGGCGAAGTCGCCAACGCCATCCAGGGGCGGCCGGATCCGCTGTACAAGCGCCCGCGCTTCCTGAGCGAGCTGGAGTGGCAGCAATATGCCGACAAGCTGACGGCGTTTGCGCGCTTTACCTTGTCGCATGGGGTGCGCCTGTCTTACCACCATCACATGGGCGCCTACGTCGAGACGCCTGCCGATGTCGACCGTTTGATGGCGCTGACCGGTCCTGAGGTTGGCTTGTTGTTCGACAGCGGCCACATCACCTTTGCCGGCGGCGACCCGCTGGCGGTCCTGGAAAAACATATACAGCGCGTGTCGCATGTACATTGCAAGGACGTGCGGCCGGCAGTAGTGAAGATGGCGCGCAACGGTAACTGGAGCTTTTTGCAAGCCGTGATCAACGGCGCCTTCACGGTGCCGGGCGATGGCGCCATCGATTTCCGCGGCCTGCTGCGTATACTGCATCAGCATGATTATCAAGGCTGGCTGGTGGTGGAGGCAGAGCAGGATCCAGCGGTAGCGCCAAGCTATCAATACGCCGACATGGGCTATCGCCATCTGGCCGCACTGGTGCGCGAGATCGAAGCTGGCGCTGGACGGCAGCAGGAGGCCGCATGAGATTGCTGGTCAAGGGACAAGCGCAAGGGCGGGAAATCGTCAGCGTCACGCCGCAATCGGCGAACTGGAAATTCGTCGGCTTCGCTGCCTACCGGCTGGCGCCGGAAGAGCGGATCCGTTTCGATACCGCTGAGCGTGAGGTATGCATCGTGGTTTTGCGTGGCGTAGTCAGCGTGCAGGCCGGCGACCATGTCTGGAAGGAGATCGGCGAACGCGATAGCGTGTTCGACCAGGTTTCTCCTTATTCGGTGTACGTGCCGCACCATCATGCGGTGACTGTCAGCGCGCATAAGGATGCTGAAATCGCCGTCTGCAGCGCGCCGGGAAACAGCGACCTGAATGCGCGCCTGATCGAGCCGGGTATGACTGGGCGTTCGGTACGCGGGCGCGGCAGCAACACGCGCTATGTCTGCGATATCCTGCCGCAAACGGAAGTAGCAGATCATCTGCTGGTGGTGGAGGTGGTGACGCCGGCCGGGCATTCCTCCAGCTATCCGCCGCACAAGCACGATACCGATAACCTGCCGCAGGAAAGCTTCCTCGAAGAGACTTACTACCATCGCCTTAATCCATCGCAAGGATTCGCCTTCCAGCGGGTATATACCGACGACCGCTCGCTGGACGAAGCGATGGCGGTCGAGAACCACGATGTGGTCATGGTGCCGCGCGGTTACCATCCGGTCGTCGCGCCGCATGGTTACGACAGTTATTACCTTAACGTGATGGCGGGTCCCAAGCGCGAATGGCATTTCAAAAACGATCCGGCGCATGAGTGGATGCTGGCCAAATGAGGAAAGGGAAAGGATTGCGAGGAAGGGGAGGAGCTAATTCGACTCTGACCCCAATTATTTTGTTGCTGTGATCAAATAATTTTGCAAACTTTGATTGACCAAGGCTATCAGTTGTCTTATGATTCTGTCTTCGCGATTGCAGCAAGTCTTACGGGGCTTCGCAGTTAAGCCCACGTGGCGGAATTGGTAGACGCGCATGGTTCAGGTCCATGTGCCGCAAGGTGTGGGGGTTCGAGTCCCTCCGTGGGCACCAGGTAACTGGTGTGAGAAGTGTAGAGAAACCGCATAAACAGTCATGTTTATGCGGTTTTTTTGTTTTCCGACGTGCTTTTGTGCCTCATTCGCGATGCAAATTTGGCGCATTTTATGAAGCTGTGCTGGAGAGCTTTGTCGTAATATGTAAAAACCACAACAAATTCGGGACTGCCCATGGTTTTTATCGCGTCGCTCGCGCTGCTTTCTCTGTTTGTGCTGTGGGGCGCGCTGTCGCCGCTGGGCCTGGCCGCCGTGATGCAATCGGCGCTGGGCAGCACGATCGTCAATTTCGGCTGGTTCTATCTGCTTTCGATGTTCAGCTTCCTGGTGTTTGCGCTGTATCTGGCGTTTGGCCGTTTTGGTGCGATCCGGCTGGGCGGAGAGGATGCCGAACCTGATTTCAGCAGGCATAGCTGGTTTGCCATGCTGTTTGCCGCAGGCATGGGCATCGGGCTGGTGTTCTGGGGCGTGGCGGAACCGGTTTCGCATTTCGCGACGCCGCCCAGCGGTCCGGCCGGCGGTCCCGAGGCGGCCCGCATCGGCTTGCGCTATGCATTTTTCCATTGGGGCCTGCATCCGTGGGCGGCCTACTGCGTGGTGGCGCTGGCCCTGGCGTTTTTCCAGTTCAACCGCAATCGCCCGATGCTGATGAGCACCACCTTCGAACCGCTGATCGGCAAATACGCCCAGGGTCCGCTCGGCCAGGCCATCGATATCCTGGCGGTCATCGCCACCGCCATCGGCGTCGCTACCTCGCTTGGTTTCGGCACGCTGCAGATCAGCAGTGGCTTGCATAAAGTGTTCGGCCTCGACAACGGCATCGGCCTGCAGCTGTCGGTGATTGCAGTAGCGGCGGTGCTCTACCTGGCGTCGTCGCTGAGCGGCCTCGACCGCGGCGTCAAGATCCTCAGCAACCTGAACATGGTGCTGGCGCTGCTGCTCATGCTGTTCGTCCTGATATTGGGGCCGACCCTGTTCATCATGGATTCGCTGACCACCACGCTTGGCGACTACCTGGACAACCTGATCAGCATGAGCATGCGCATGACGCCGTTTTCCAAAGGCACCTGGATTGCAGACTGGACCTTGTTCTACTGGGCCTGGTGGGTCACCTGGGCGCCGTTCGTCGGCACCTTCATTGCGCGCATTTCGCGCGGCCGCACCATCCGCGAGTTCGTCACCGGCGTGCTGCTGGTGCCGTCGCTGATCAGTTTCATCTGGTTTGCCACCTTCGGCGGCGCAGCGCTGCACGGCATCATGTTCGAGCATCTGCCGCTGGTGGATGTCGTCAAGCAGGATAGTTCGCTGGCCCTGTTCGCCTTGCTCGATCATCTGCCATGGACTACCTTGACTTCACTGATCGCGATTGTGCTGGTGTCGGTGTTTTTCATCACCTCGGCCGACTCGGCTACCTTCGTGCTCGGCATGATGAGCAGCCATGGCAGCCCGACGCCGCCGGCCAGGATCAAGCTGGTATGGGGCGTGCTGACTGCCTTGATTGCGGGGGTGCTGTTGATGGCGGGCGGGTTGAAGGGCTTGCAGACAACCTCGATCGTGATTGCCTTGCCGTTCATGATCATCATGCTGCTGATGTGCGTGAGCCTGTTCCGGGCTTTAGGCGATGAAGCCGATACGCTGGAGCGCCGTCGTCACGCCCGCGATCGCCTGCTGGAACGCTTGCTGCGCGAGCGCGAGCAAGCGCCGTCCCGAGATCAGGCTGCGGTAGAAAATACCACCAGCTGATAGCGTTGCTGCTGGCAGCTGAAGGGCGCCAGGGCGGTCATTTTCAAGCCCTGGACGTGCGCTGCCAGAGAATGCGGATTGCGCTCGTCGATGAATGCGGCGCCCAGTTCGTAGCGGCCGCGGACATGGTCTTTCACGGCAGCCAACAATTTTTGCAAAATACCCTGGCCGCGCCACTGCCTGCCGATGCATACCGGGCCATATACAAACACTCGCTGCTGCTGTAAGGGCTGGCCGTTGAACTGTTGCTGGCCGAAGCTGGCGAGCATGGCTTCCACCACTGGATGACGCGGTTGCGTCTGGCTCGGCGCCATGCAGACGAAACCTGCCAGTTGCTCGCCATCCACCGCCACGACAATGCCGAGAGCCTGGTTGATGGCGGCCAGCTGCTGCTCGTCCATGCTGGAAACCACGAAGCCTTGCTGCCGCTCGGTTTCGGTGAGCCGGTCCGGGGTGTTTTGCAGTTGCAACCTGACTATTTCCGGGTAATCCTCGCTACGGGCCAAGCGTATTTCCATGCTCGTCATCCTTATCGGCAGGTTTCAGGCGCGGGCCGGGGCCGCCGGGCAGCCGCGCCAGTTGGAGCCGGCTGGAATCGATTCGCCCTTCATCACCAGGGTCAGCGCCCCCAGCTTGGCATTGTCGCCCACCGTGGCGCCATACAGCACGAAGCTGCGCGGTCCCATGTAGACGCGGCTGCCGATAGTGACGTGGTCGACTTTCATGACCCGGTCTTCGAACAGGTGGGTCTGCGGACAAGCCTGGGCATTCAGTTCGCTGTAATCGCCGATGCTGACGCAATCGAACTCGGTAATGTCAGTGGTGTTCATATACACACCGCGGCCGATGCGGCAGCCCAGCAGGTTGAACGCCAGCGGCAGCCATGGCGTGCCGCGCAGATAGTTCATGAAATTTGGAATGGCAATCCCTTCATACAGATTGGTCACGCCTTCCGACAGCCAGACGAACGGCGTCCACATCGGCACGCTGCGTTTCTTGTAACGTCCCAGCAGCAGCCATTTGAGGGCGGCGATGAAGATGAACGTGCCGATGCCGTACAGCAGCCCGGCGCTGGTCAGCAATGAAATCACTTCGCCCCACTGGCCGGCGCCGGCCAGCGGCATCAGGTTCAGCACCACGGTATAGCCGACCGCGATCACGATTGCATGCGGCGAAACAATGCGGAAGCCCTCGACCAGCGCGCGTCCCAAGCGCCGCCGGCGCGACGGCCGGAAAGTCAGGTGCTCGGGGAAGCCGCTGGTTTCCTCGCGCGCCGGCAGGTTGATCGGCGGCGAGCCGAGCCAGGTGTCGCCCGGCTGCATGCGGTTGTTGTCAGGCACCCGCGAGTGCACGCCGATCAAGACGTTTTCAGGCAGGATGGTGCCATCCGGCACGTAAGCGCCGTTGCCGACGAAGCTGCGGCGCGAGATCACGGTGGGCTTCATGGTGATCCAGCCGCCGTCGATCTGTTCGTCGCCCAGCAAGACGGCGTCGGCGATGAAAGTATCGTCGCCCAGAGTCAGCATGTCAGGCACTACGCCGAGCGCGGTCGAGATTTCGGCATGGCGGCCGATTTTCGCGCCCAGCAGGCGGTACCAGAGCGGCGCATACACCGTCGCATACACGCCATGCAATACGCTCAGGCTGGATTCCTGGATCTGGTTGACCAGCCATTTACTGCAATACACATTGCTGCGCACCGGCCAACTGCCGGCCCGCATGCGCGGCAGCAGGCTCCAGCGGATGCCGGCCGAGAGCAGGGCGGTGCAGACGATCAGGATGGCGGTCGCCGGGAAAGCCAGCACAAAGTATTTGGCCAGCTGGAAGGCGACATTGTTGCTTTGCAGCCAGGGGAACATCTCGGTATCGTCCAGCCAGTCGATCAGGATGAAGCTGGGGAATACCGGCATAAAAAATAGGGTAGTGATCAGCAGGGCGCCGAACAGGAAGAAGGCTGACTCACCCATCTGACGCAGGCGCGTGACCGGCGGCCGCGGCTGTTTGCTGTCCGGATCGAAGGCGCCGGCATCGCGCGCCGGCGAGCCGGTCCAGATGCGCCTGGCGGGAACCGACTGGCCTTCGCTCAGGGCGGTCTGGCCTTCCAGGTGGCCGAAAGCGCCGACCCGGGTATCGCCTTCCAGCACCACATACGAGCCGACGCAGCTTTCCCGCTCCAGGGTGATGCTGCCGAGCAGCAGCTCGCCATGTTCGACCCGGGCGTTTTCAAAATTGACGGCATTGCCGACGCTGACGCCGTCTTCGATCACCAGCAGGTCGTGCGCGCGCAAGGTCATGGATCCGATGATTACTTCCGAACCGATCTTCGCGCCCAGTGCGCGCAGCCACCAGCTGTACAGCGTCGAGCCGCTCAGCAGGTAGGCCGGCGCGGCTTCGATCAGGCGGTCCGCCAGCCACCAGCGGTAGTAGGTCATGCCCCAGAGCGGATAGCGGCCGGGTTTCAGGCGGCCGGCGATCAGCCATTTGGCGGCGATCGCAATGCCGAATTCGAACAAGGTCGCCAGCAGGAACACCAGCACCGACACCGCAATCGCACGCGCGATCGAATCGCCCGGATCGCCGGTGAAGAAGTGGTAGGTAAAGAATGGCGCCAGCCATTGCATCATGCGCATCGCCACCAGCCAGGGCATGGCGGCGGCTTGCGCCGCGCCGCATATCCAGCGCTTGAAATCGGAGGGTGCGGTCCAGCTGGTGTCGACGCCGATGCCGGCCAGCGGCGGCTCCGCCAGTACCTGGGCGATGCGGCCGATGGTGCGGTTCATGTAGATGTCGCGCACCGTCACATGGGCGAAGGCCGGATCGGCGCGCAGGGCGGAGGCGAGCTTGGCCGCGAACAGCGAGTGGCCGCCAAGATCGTTGAAAAAATCGGCGGCGTGCAGGATAGGCTGGCCGGGGAATAGTTTGTTCAATGCCGCGAACAGGGCGATTTCGGCCGGCGTTTCGGGAACATCGGCGTCGCCGCCCGCTGCCAGAGGGGCGGCCAGCGGCCTTGCCTTGAGCGCCTTGCGATCGATCTTGCCGGAGGTCAGGCGCGGCATTTCCGTCATCGCTTCAAAGAAGCCCGGCACCATATAGGGCGGCAGGCGTTCGCCGAGGGCAGCGCGCAAGGCTGCCGGCGCCACGTCAGCGCCGCTTTCCGGCACGATGAATGCGATCAGCTGGTCGATGTCGTCTTCCTGGCGCAGCACCACGGCGACGGTGCCGACGCCGGGCTGGCGCGCCAGCACTTCCTCGATTTCACCCAGTTCGACGCGGAAGCCACGGATCTTGACCTGATCGTCGGTGCGCCCCAGGCATTGGACGCGGCCGTCGGCTTCGATCCGCGCCAGGTCGCCGGTACGGTACAGGCGGCGGTCATGCTCGCTGGCGGACCATGGATTGGCCAGGAATTTTTCGGCGCTCAGTTCCGGGCGACCGAGATAGCCTTCGGCGACGCCGGGGCCGGTAATGCACAACTCGCCGACTTCGCCGCGCGGCAGCAAGGTCAAGCCGTGCTCGACGGCCGGGTTGATCACCAGCAGGCCGTAGTTGGGCAAAGGCCGGCCGATGGTGACGGGCTCGCCGGCGCGCAATTCCGCCAGGCTGGCCGATACCGTGGCTTCGGTCGGGCCGTAGGTGTTGAATATATGGCGGCCGGCTTCCGGTTTGGCCCAGCGGCTGACCAGCGATTCCGGGCACATTTCGCCGCCCAGGTTGATGATGCGCAAGCTCGGCACATCCTGGTTGAACAAGGCTAGCAGTGTCGGCACCGCATGCAGTACGGTGACGCCGTTGGCGGCCAGCGCCAGCGGCAAGGCTTCCGGATCGGAGGCGATTTCCTTCGGCGCGATCCACAGCGTTGCGCCCACCAGATAGCTGATCCAGATTTCTTCGAACGACATGTCGAAGGCGACTGAAAATCCCTGGTAGACGCGATCGCGCTCGCTTACGCCCAGCACCGAATTCTCGCTGCGCAGGAAATGACAGATGGCGCCCTGGGTGATGGCAATGCCCTTCGGCTTGCCGGTCGAGCCCGAGGTATAGATCACATAGGCCGGATCGCTGCGCTGAACTCCCTGGCGGCGCAGCAGCGGCGTGGCGGATGGCGCCAGCAGCTGCTCCGCGGTCCATACCTTGCATGCAAGATTGACCAGGCGCGGCGCGAATTGCGCGCAGCTGACGATGCCCGGCGAATTGGCGTCTTCCAGGCAAACGGCGATGCGTTCGACCGGCGTATCGGCGTCCAGCGGCAGCCAGGCGGCGCCAGCCTTGGCGATGCCGGCCTGCATGACCAGCAGATCGATGCCGCGCGGCAGCCAGAGTCCGACGATCTGGCCGGGAACCACCCCGGCGCTGACCAGGCCGGAAGCGACCTGGTCGGCGCGCTGGTTAAGTTCTTGATAAGACAGCTGGTGCTCGCCGAATATCAGGGCGGCCTGACGCGGCAGGCGCGCAGCTGTAGCTTCCAGCAAATCGGCCAGTACTTCATTGCGTATCAGTTCGGCTTGTGCGGCTCCGTGCAGAATGTCGGGATGAGTAGAAAAACTGCTGGCGGCCACACTATCGACGAGCAAAGACTGGGTCATGGAGGAATCTGGGTGAAAGATGGCAAACCGTCGATCTTAGCACGGAGCATATAGGTAACGTTCAGACAATTTTAGGGAAGTGAAAAGGTTGTTGCGAGCCGTTTTATTTTAGCGACGTTTTACCGTGTTTACAGTTGAACATAAGACGCATTTCATGACCCCTCACGATCGACTTGCTAATGAGAAACTATTGGCCGTATGATGGGGTATTCGTACCAAGATAAGCAAGTAGTTTCTTTTTTTGCATGGTCTCTCATTCGGCTCAAGCTTTCTAACGGTTTAACTGTTACAGCGAGGTCTTGCGATGCAGCGATTGAAGAAATTTTTGACGTTGGATAGCGGCATGCGCTGGATCAAGGTGATCCTGCCGTTCCTGGCGATTGTCGCCTTGATGGTGGGGCTGCTGGCGTTCAGCATGAATATCCTGTCTTCGGTACGGGCTTTTGTCGGCGGCGAGAGCCTCTGGTCGAAAGCGCAGAAGGAGGCGGTATTCCACCTGAACCAGTACGCGGTGACCCAGGCCGACGCCGACTATCAGAAAGTATTGAAGGCGCTGGCGGTGCCGATGGGCGATCAGCGCGCACGCAATGAACTGGACAAGCCTAGGCCGGACATGCAGCTGGTGCGCCAGGGTTTTCTCGATGGCGGCAATCATCCGGACGATATCGACGGCATCGTCAGCCTGTATCGTAACTTCAAGAATTTCAGCCTGCTGAGCGAGCCTCTGGCTAACTGGAAGACCGGCGACGGCCTGATCCAGCAACTCAATCTAGAAGCCCAGCGCTTGCACGCCGCGATCGCGGCAGGCAATCCCGATCCGGTGGCGATGATCGCCAGCATCGCCCGCATCCGTGAGATCGACGCCCGCCTGACGCCGCTGGAACTACGCTTTTCCGCCAGCCTGGGTGAATCCTCGCGCCGGGTGCAGAGCCTGTTGCTGTATGCAACGCTGGCGATCGCCATCGGGCTGATGATTTTCGGCAGCTGGATTTCGCGCTTTATCCTGATCAAGAGCGACCAGTTCAAGGAGGCGCTGAAGATCAGCGAGGAACGGCTGCAGCTGGCCATGCTGGGCAGCAACGATGGTTTGTGGGACTGGGACATCCAGGCTGACAACATCTACTATTCGCCGCGCCTGAAGGAGTTGCTGGGCTATACGCTGGAAGACGACGAGCCGACGCCGCTGCAATTCCTGAACTGCATCTATCCTTCGGACCTGGATGCGGTGCGCGCCAAGCTTACTTCGCATCTGCACGACAATTCGCCGTGCGACATCGAGTTCCGCGTGGTGACCAAGTCGGGCGAATTGCGCTGGGTGCGCTCCTGTGCGCAGTCGACCAGCAATTCCGCCGGCAAGCCGGTGCGCATGGCTGGTTCGTTTACCGACATTACCGCCCGCAAACGCGCCGAAGAGCAGTTGTACGCTGCCAAGGAACGGGCCCAGGTCACGCTGGAATCGATAGGCGAGGCGGTGATCACGCTCAGCACCGACGGCCTGGTCGAATACCTTAATCCGACCGCTGAAATCCTCACCAGGTGGACTTTGGCGTCGGCGCGCGGCCTGCCGCTGGAAAAAATCCTGAACGTGGTGGGCGAAACCTCCGGCAACCGGGTGCCAGACCTGATCCACCAGATCCTCGACAACAGCATGCCGATCGAAAACGCCTCCAACCTGCTGCTGGTGTGCGACGACGGCAGCGAAGTCGCGGTCAACCTGTCGGCCGAACCGATCCGCAACCTGAGCGGCGAGACCATCGGCACCGTGCTGGTGCTGCATGACGTCAGCAAGGACCGCGAATATGCGGCGCAGCTGTCCTACCAGGCCAGCCATGACGAACTGACCGGCCTCATCAATCGCCGCGAGTTCGAGCGGCGCCTGACGGTGGCGATGATCACCTCGCGCGACCAGCAGCGCCAGCATGCCGTGCTGTACCTCGACCTGGACCAGTTCAAGGTGGTCAACGATACCTGCGGGCATGCCGCCGGCGACGAACTGATCCGCCAGGTCAGCGTGTTGCTGAAGCAGCGTTTGCGCGATACCGACACCATCGCGCGCCTGGGCGGCGACGAGTTCGGCGTCTTGCTGGAAAACTGCCCAGTCGAACATTCCCTGCGGATTGCCGAAGGCTTGCGGCAGACCGTCGCCGATTTCCAGTTTGTCTGGTCCAACAAGCCGTTCAGCATCGGCGTCAGCATCGGCCTGATCAACCTGGCCGGTGAAATGCATACGCTGGGGCAGATCATGAGCGCGGTCGATGCCGCCTGCTACCTGGCCAAGGAAAAGGGTCGCAACCGGGTGCACGAATACCGCCTGGACGACAGCGAGCTGTCGATACGGCATGGCGAGATGGAATGGATCACCCGCATCAACGAAGCCCTCACGCACGAAAGATTCTGCCTGTTCTCGCAGGAAATCGTAGCCTTGGGCCAGAAGCCAAGCCACGGCGTGCATTTCGAGATCCTGTTGCGGATGCTGGACAAGGACGACAATCTGGTGCTGCCGATGGTCTTCATTCCGGCCGCGGAACGCTACAACCTGATGCCGGCCATCGACCGCTGGGTGGTCGCTACCGTCTACGCGACGCTGGCGCGGATGAAAAAACAAGGGCAGGGCCTGAATATACAGACTTGCGCCATCAACCTGTCCGGCACCAGCGTGGGCGACAGCAATTTCCTGCATTTCGTGCAGGAGCAGCATGTGAAATTCGGGATTGCGCCGGAAATCATCTGCTTTGAAATTACCGAGACCAGCGCCATCGCCAATTTTGCCAAGGCCGCCCACTTCATCCAGGAACTGAGAAGCGTCGGCTACCGTTTTGCTCTGGATGACTTCGGCGCCGGCATGTCTTCGTTCGCTTATCTGAAAAACCTGCCGGTCGACTTCATCAAGATCGATGGCGGTTTTGTGAAAGACATGTTGAACAGCCCGACCGACTATGCCATGGTCGAGGCGATCAACAAGATTGGTCATCTGATGGGCAAGCAGACGATTGCGGAATTTGCCATCAATGAGCGGATCATCGGCACGCTGACTGAGATCGGAGTGGATTTTGCCCAGGGCTACGGCATCGGCCGGCCCCAGGCCTTCGGCATAGACACCGACAGGAATCTGCTGAAAGCCAGCTAGAGGCTGGCAATGAAAGCTTAGTCCAGCGCAGCTTTCAGCATGCTGCGGAACGCGCGCGGAGTGCATTTGCCGATCGCCACCTGCGGCGTGCCGTGCCAGGCAGCGAAGCGCTGCAAGGTCGTTGCCAGCTCGCTGGCCAGCCGCTGGGTTTGCCGCGTGTCGGCTTCCAGGTACAGCGCCTTGACTTCGAATATGCCCTGGCTGCGGTGCGCTTTGGCGTCGAGCCGGCCCACCAGCGCACCGCGATGCAGGATCGGCAGCGTGAAGTAACCGTAGCTGCGCTTGGTCTCGGGCGTATAGCATTCCAGCCGGTAATCGAAATCGAACAGTTCCAGCGCCCGTTTGCGGTCCCATACCAGCGGATCGAACGGCGACAGCAGGCTGGTGGCGGTCGGTTTCAGCAAGCCGGCGGCGGCGTCCAATGCGAGCTGGCGATGGGCCGGATGGATGTAGACAGGCTGCTGCCAGCCTTCCACGCTGGCTTTCAGCAGGCTGCCGTCTGCCACCAGTGTTTCCGGATCCGGATCAGGGCGGCTCTTGGCGGTGCGAAAATAATCGCCTATCCAGCTGGCTTTGGCCACGCCCAGCGCCTGCACCGCTTTCAGCTGCAGCGTGCGCAGGGTGTCGGCGTTGGATGGCATGCGGGCATCGTCCCAGTCCGGCAGGATGCGCTCGGCGAGGTCGTAGATCCGATGAAAATTGTGGCGCTTGGCGATCATCAGCCGGCCGGCGGTAAACAGCACTTCGAGCGAACGTTTTTCCGGCTTCCATTCCCACCAGCCGCCGCCCTTGCCGTCGGTGCGCTTGAAATCGGCGGAGCGCACCGGGCCGTTCTCGCGGATGTGCTGCAGCAGCTTTTCAATGGTGGCGCGATGCTCGTCCATCCACTTGGCCGAATATTTCCAGCCCATCGAACCGGGGTCGATCATGCGGTGCCGGAACAGGCCGTAATCCTCGATCGGCAAGAAGCTGGCTTCGTGCGCCCAGTATTCGAACAGCTGGCGCTCTTCCAGCAATTCTTCCAGCCAGTTCTGCGGGTAACTGCCGAGGCGGCTCCACAGCACCAGGTAGGGACTGCGCGCCACCACGTGGATAGTATCGATCTGCAATACGCCCATCTGACGGATGGCGGCCAGCACGTCCTGCTTGACGGCTTTCCTGCGCGGCGGATTCAGCAATCCTTGAGCCGCCAGCTGCAGGGCGCGCGCTGCCGGCAGCGAGAGCTGGATGGTGTCCATGCCGGCGCTGTTCCTAGAGCGCCAGCGCTTGCAGGTCGAGGCGCTGGCCCAGACGCGGCGGACACCAGTAGTAGCCGCCGGTAACCGGCTGCGAAAAGCTGAACAGGGCGTCGACGATATTGTCTTCATGGCCGAGCATACGGCGCAGGACGTTTTCATAGCGATCGCTGGATTCGCCGAAAGCGATGAATTCGGTGCCTTGCTGCATGCCGTTGTCCCAAGGCATGGAGTGCCTCACCATATAAGCCTCAGGGGTAAAGCTCTCCTGCGCGCTGCGCTTGACATGGGCCGATTCCGGCGCGTCTTCGATTTCTTCATTGTCTTTGATGCGGCGGCCGATGGTGGCGTCGCGCTGCGCTGCCGGAAATCCGCGGAAACGCGACAGATCATGGATCCAGCGCTGTACCGCGACAAAACTGGCGCCCTGGCGGCCGGCGCCTTCCGCCACCAAGGCCGCGTCTACTGCGGCGTTGTCTTGCGGATTTTCGGTGCCGTCTTCATAGCCGGTCAGGTCGCGGCTGTCGCGATAGCGGAAGGTGTCCTGGCTATTGTCCAGCACCAGCGCCTCGGCCAGCAGGGCGACCAACTGGGCGCTGCGTTCGAACAGCGTGCTGCGGTCGTCGCCGCGCAGCAGGATCCACAGCGCTTGCTGGGTCGACGGCGCGCTGCAGCCGACGCCGTCAAGCGCGGGGAAGGCCCGCAAGCCTGCGACATGCTGGTCCAAGGCCTGGATCAGCGGCAAACCCAGGCCGACGATGCCCCAGTCAGCCTCGAAGGTGTCGCGCAAGCGCAGCAACGCAGCGCGCGGATCGGGGCCGACCAAGCGAAATGTGAGCGAACGGCCGAGTGGCGGAAGCGGCTGTAGGATTCCGGGTTGGGCGAGATCTGCAGTTACGGGCATTGCTTTTCCTTGAGCGAGGGAAGGGAGGAGGGGATTGATATTAGCGGATTCTGGCAATCATTTGCGAACAGGGCGGCAAAAATCCTGCTCTTTATTGTGCTTTTGCCGCCAGCCTTGCCTGTCGCTTGCGCAAGCCGGCGATAATGTCGCGGCCCATGAAATAGTCGTTCAGGCGCTGCTTTTGATGCGGCAGCAGCTGGCTGGCGGCGATCAGGCCGGGCCATGCTTGCATGGCTTTTTTGCAGACATCGGCGATCACCTGGCGCAGCGGCGGCTCCAGCATGCCGCTGCGGTTGGCGAAGGCGCGCAGGGTTTGCGGCGACAGGAAGGAGCGCTTGGCCTGGCCCTCGGCAAACTTGAGCGCATGGCCGCTGCCGTTCAGGTACACGCTATACGCTACGACATCGTAGGCGGGCGAGAATTCGATGCGGCCGTCGGCCAGGTAGCGGATGCCGAAATTTTTCAGGTGCGCGTCATAATTGCCGATCAGCTCATTGACTGTAATGCGCCGCAGCAGCTCATGGCAGGCTGCCGTGCCGAGCTCGGGCACGGCTTGCATCACCAGCGCCATGTCGGCATAGGTGGCGCCGGTATATTTTTTGTCCGGATCGACTCCGAGGATCTGGCAAAAGTCCTCTACATGCAGTCGCCCCGGCTGGTCGCGGTCGAAGCGCTGTACCGCCAGAAACCGCTGATTTTCATCCGCCGCATGTTCGGCCATGATCGCTGCCAGCGGTTGCAGGCTGGCCTCGCATACGGTCACGCCGGCGGCGCGCGCCAGTTGCAGCGACAGGTGTTCTACTTCCGGCAAGTGATCATATTGTGCGGTTGGCAGTTTGCCGATGATGTGGGCGTCTTTGTGGCGGGTGCGGCTGACATAGCGGCCGCCTTCCAGGATCAGGGCCAGCTTAGGCTGCATGCCGGAAATCGAGACGCCGTCGACCAGCGGCGCTGCCATCACGCTTTCTTCGATAGCTTCCTTGTCCTGGGTCACCAGGCGCGTCATCAGCGCCCGTGTCAGCCTGGCTGGGATGGCGCGCACCGCGCCCGGCAAATCGCGGCCGCAGGCGGCCAGCAGCTCGAAATGATCGTCCTCCGCGCACTGGCGCTCCAGGGCGATCTGCTTGCGCAGCACGCCTTCCGGCAACAGGTTCTGGAAGAAGGCCGGCAGCCGCATCTTGCCTGGCGAGTTGAAGATTGCCGCCAGCGGATTGAGCAGCAGCGCCATGTCTTGTTGCGGCGTGGCGGCGCGCATCGAGAGCGACAGCGTGGGGCGCTGCGGGTCTTGCGCATAGGCGGGATCGACCTGGAAGCGCAGCATGTCGCCATACTGGAACAGGATGCCGGCCTGGCGCTCGCCAATGAAAATATCCAGTGCGCTCAGGTTCATTTAGCACTCCCTGGCCACGCCAGCGCGGCAGCGACCAGGCTTTGCACCTCGTCTTCAGCGGGAGCTTGCGCGGCAATCGAAGATGCCATGGTTTTCGGCAGCAGCATCAGTTCCAGCCCTAACTGGTCGGCAATCGTCATCAAGGTGCTGAGGCGGGGATCGTTTTTGCCCGAAAGCACGCCGCGTATCGTGACGGCGGTCAGTCCGCTGTCACGGCTCATGGCGACTACCGGCAGCGCCAGCCTGGCCTTGGCATGGCGGAGGATGGAAGAAAGTTCGCTCAAGGTTTTCATGGTGGATAATAAGCTATCTATTGATTAGTTAAGGATAGTATAGTATCTCTTTTATGAAAAAGATAGATTAGTATCTTTATATATAAAAAGGATAGTTTAATATCTATTTATTGGCTGCCACAGGTGGAAAGCACTCGCTATTCTTGTGCCGCATCGCTTGCCGGCCGACATGATGCTGCCCCGCAGAAACCAACTAAGCATCTCCGAAAACCTTCGTTTTGCAAATCGCTTGAATCGATTAACGTGGATAACAGAGCGGTAACAGTCCTGACAGCACTGTAAGCGCCTGATCATTCAATCACCGAGGGAAAGCATGCTTACAAATATTCTGAAACGCTTGCCGGTTCTGGCCGCAGCTACCGCAATTGTCGCCGCTGCCGGTTCGGCATCGGGTGCAGGCCAGGAAGTCAACATCGCCTATCAAACGGTGGTAGAACCCGCCAAAATTGCACAGGCCGACGGCGCCTATGAAAAAGCCAGCGGCTGGAAAATCAACTGGAAAAAATTCGACAGCGGCGCGGATGTGATAACCGCTGTGGCATCCGGCGATATCCAGGTCGGCTATGTCGGCAGCAGCCCCTTGGCAGCCGCGGCGACGCGCGAACTGCCGATAGAAACTATCTTGGTCGCAGCGCAGATCGGCCAGGCGGAGGCCCTGGTGGTGCGCAATGGCAGCGGCATCGCCAGTGCGCAAGACTTGATCGGCAAAAAGATCGCCGTGCCTTTCGTCTCGACCACGCATTACAGCCTGCTGGCCGCGCTCAAGCATTGGGGCATTCCGGCTGCCAAGGTGCAGATCCTGAACCTGAGGCCGCAGGAAATCACGGCGGCATGGCAGCGCGGCGATATCGATGCCGCCTATGTCTGGGACCCGGCGCTCGGCAAGGTCAAGGAAAGCGGCAAAGTCCTGACCAACTCGGCCGAAGTCGCCAAGTGGGGCGCACCGACCTTCGACGCCTGGATCGTGCGCAAGGATTTCGCGCAGAAGCATCCTGATTTCGTTACCGCTTTTGTCAAAGTCACCGGCCAGGCCTACGCCGACTATCGCGCCCACGGCGCGGAATGGAAAGCCGGTTCAGCGCAGTTCGAGAAAATTGCCCGCCTGACGGCTGCCAAGCAGACCGATATCGCGGAACTGCTGGCCGGCAGCGGTTTTCCGACGCTGAGCGAACAGCAGTTGCTGCTCAGCGGTCCCACCGTGCAGGCGCTGGCGGCCACCTCCGGCTTCCTGCAAGAGCAGAAAAAGGTCGAGCGCGTGCTGCCTGACTACCAGCCGTATGTGAATCCGGCATTCGCCAGGCAGGCCGCGGCGCAATAAGGAGCTGACATGATCCGTTTGCAAGCAGCCAGCGTGAGCTATCCGTCGGCGCCGTGGCCGGTCTTGCGCGACCTTTCGCTGGATTTGCACGATGGCCGCTTTACCGTGGTGATCGGCGCCTCCGGCTGCGGCAAAACCACTCTGCTCAACCTGATCGCCGGCTTTCTGCTGCCGACCGCGGGCAGCGTCAGCATCGACGGCCAGCCGATCAGCGGTCCCGGCGCCGAACGCGGCGTGGTGTTCCAGAGCGACACCTTGTTGCCATGGCAAAGCGTGCAGGAAAACGTCGCCTTCGGCCTGCGCCTGGCCGGGCAGTCGCCGCAACAGCGCCAGGCCAAGGCGCGCGAGTACCTGGCGCTTACCGGCCTGCTGGATTATGCTGATGCCGCCATCTGGGAACTCTCGGGCGGCATGCGCCAGCGCGTCAGCCTGGCGCGGGCCCTGGCGGTCGATCCGCGCTTCCTGCTGCTGGACGAGCCGCTGGGGGCGCTGGACGCCCTGACTAGGGAACAGATGCAAGAGCACTTGCTGCAGGTATGGAAAACCACCGGCAAAGGCATTTTCATGATTACCCATAGCGTCGAGGAAGCCCTGTTCCTGGCGACCGACCTGGTGTTGCTGCGGGCGCGGCCGGGGCGGGTCGAGAGCGTGCGCCGGCTGCATTTCGGCGAGCGCTTTGCTGCCGGCGAAGCGGCCCGCAGCATCAAGTCCGATCCGCGTTTTGTCAGCTTGCGCGAAGAAATCCTGGAGCAGCTTTTGCATCCGCGGGCGGACGGCGTCTCAGAGGAGGCATATGCATGAGCGAATTGTCCGTTACCCTGGCGCCGCTTGAGCTGCCGCACGATCCGGTAGCGCAGATGCTGGCGCCGTATCCGGCCGCCTGGCAAACCAGCCGCCGTGAGCCAGCGATGGCCAGGTCCAAAGCAGGGTTTGTCGTTTCCGATGGCAGCATCACGCTGCTGACCGTGCTGGGTTTGCTTGGTCTCTGGTGGCTGGTGAGCGCGCTGGCGCTGGTGCCGCCGCTGTTCCTGCCGTCGCCGCTGGCGGTGCTGCAAAAATTCAAGACGGTGGCGCTCGAAGGCTTTGTCGACGCCACCTTATGGCAGCATGCGGCAACCAGCGTCGCCCGCGTGTTTGCGGCGCTGCTGCTGGCGATTGTCAGTGCGGTTCCGGTCGGCATCCTGATCGGACTGAGCCGGCGCGCCAGGGCGGTGTTCGATCCCCTGATCGAGTTCTACCGGCCGATTCCGCCGCTGGCTTACCTGCCGCTGATCGTGATCTGGTTCGGCATCGGCGAGCTGTCGAAAGTGCTGCTGATCTACCTGGCGATCTTTGCGCCGCTGGCGATCGCCACCTTGCACGGCGTGCGCCGGGTCGAGCAGAACCGCTTGCGGGCGGCGCAGACGCTCGGCGCCACCCGCTGGCAGCTGGTGCGCTTCGTGATCCTGCCGTCGGCCGTGCCCGATATCTTGACCGGCGTCCGCATCGGCCTGGGCGTGGGCTGGTCGACCCTGGTTGCGGCAGAACTGATCGCCGCCACCCGCGGGCTAGGTTTCATGATCCAGTCGGCGGCACAGTTCCTGGTGACCGACGTCGTCATCATGGGCATCCTGGTGATTGCCCTGATTGCCTCGACATTCGAATATGGCTTGCGCCGGCTGCAGCGCAAATACGTGCCGTGGGAGGGACGGGCATAGGCGCAGGCTGGTCCTGGCTGGCCTGCGGTTTTCCCTGTCTTAGTGCGGGCTGGCGGTAGGGCGCACCAGGATCTCGTTGATGTCAACGTCGGCCGGCTGTTCGATGGCAAACAGCACTGTCCGCGCGACCGCCTCGGCCGAGATCGAAATCTTGCGGAATGCTTCCATTCTCAGCCTGGCGTCCGGATCGCTGATGCTGTCGGCCAGCTCCGATTCGGTAACGCCGGGCGAAATGATGGTGACCCGGATGTTGTCGACTTCCTGGCGCAAGCCTTCCGAAATCGCCCGTACCGCAAACTTGGTGGCGCAATACACCGCCGCGCTGGGCGAGACCCTATGGCCGCCGGTGGACGCCAGGTTGATGATCTGGCCGCTGCCCTGGGCTTGCATGACTGGCAAGACGGCAGCAATGCCGTACAGCACGCCCTTGATATTGACATCCACCATGCGCTCCCATTCGTCTACCTTCAACTGATCCAGCATCGACAGCGGCATGACGCCGGCATTGTTGACGATGACGTCGACCCGGCCGAAACGGCTTTTGGCGAGCGCCACGATATCCTCAAGCTGGCTGCGTTTGGTGACATCGAGGGCTTGATATTCTGCTATGCCGCCAGCCGTGCGGATCAATGCCGCCAGGGTTTCCAGGCGCTCGGTGCGGCGCGCGCCCAGCACTACCCGTGCGCCATGTACCGCCAGTATGCGGGCGGTGGCTTCGCCAATGCCGCTGCTGGCGCCGGTGATGACAACAACCTTATCTTTGATTCCAGACATGTATCTCTCCTTGTGAACCCGGGGCGGGAGGCGCCGGGCATGCCTGCACTGTAGGGCGCGGCGGCCAGGCGCAGATAGCCGGATCCCCGCAACTTCTTGCACGATCCTCCAAATGTGGGGGTGGGCAGCGGCGCCGCAGATCGAAAAATAGTAGACTCGGGCTAAGCTTGCAAACGGCAGGAAATGAGGCAGAAAATGACAGATCCAGAAGCAATTTCGGCAGAACGCGCGGTGTCGCTGCAACAAATCGAGCTGGCGCGCCTGATTGCGCAATACGCCGCCACCGACGGCGTACACCAGACGGCGATCGCGCCGCTCAACGTGGTGCGCATGTCGCAGCCGTCGGTCCCGGTGCACGCCTTGCACAAGCCGGCCTTGTGCATCATCGCCCAGGGCCAGAAGCGGGCGATACTGGCCGACGAAGTGTATGTCTATAACTCCGCGAGCTACCTGGTGGTGTCGGTCGATTTGCCGGTCACCGGGCAGGTCACGCAAGCCTCGCCGGAACTGCCGTATCTGTGCCTGCGGCTGGATCTTGACCCGAAAGAAATCGGCGACCTGATGATGGCCACTGAACTGCGGGCAAAGAAGGGCGATGCGCCGGCGCGCGGCATGTTTGTCAGCAAAGCCACGACCAGTTTGCTGGATGCTGTGCTGCGCCTGATGCAATTGCTGGCTGCGCCGCAGGATATCCCGGTGCTGGCGCCGCTGGCGATGCGCGAAATCCTGTACCGCCTGCTGCAGGAAGAGCAGGGCAGCATGCTGCAGCAGATCGCCATGTCCGACAGCCAGGCGCAGCACGTGGTCAAGGCCATCGAGCTGATCAAGCGCGATTACCGGCTGCCGCTGCGCATTGAAAGCCTGGCGCGCGAAGCCAATATGAGTTCTTCCTCGCTGCATCAGCATTTCAAGGCGGTCACCGCCATGACGCCGCTGCAATTCCAGAAGCAGCTGCGGCTGCAGGAGGCGCGCCGGCTGTTGTTCACCGAGGTCGGCGACGCCGCGACTGCGGGTCATCTGGTCGGTTACGAAAGTCCCTCGCAGTTCAGCCGCGAGTACAACCGCATGTTCGGCGCGCCACCCGCGCGCGACGCCGCCCGCTTGCGTAGCGCCGGCCAAGCCGGGGTCAGTCCAGCCTAGGGCAGGCTGGGCCGCCGCCTTATTCGGCGTGCCTGGCCGCGTGCTGCCTGACGCCGCTGCGGCGTGAAACGGCTTCCTGTATTGCCGCCACGATCAGTATCACGGTGGTCAGGCCGGCAATCATCAGCTGGTCGGTGAGGTAGGCGAACGGGATCAGGATCGCCAGCAATGCCAGCCCGATCATGTGGGAGAACGGGAAGCGGCGGTACACCACGGTCTTGTAGATACCGTTGCCGAGCAGGTAAGTCATGGGGCCGCCGATCAGCACTGCCAACGATTTGGTGTCGATATGGCCGGCCGGATGCGCAATCGCCAGTTCGTTGCCGACCGCGGTAATGATCACGCCGGCGACGATGATCACGTGGGTGTAGTGAAAATAAGCGCCGATGCGCCCCGGATCGTTGGAGGTGACGATAGCTTCGGTGCCGGCCTGGCTGCTAGTGTCGAAGTAGATCCACCACATCGCCAGGCTGCCCAGGAAAGCGACCAGGAAGGCAATCAGGGTCGGCATTTCCCAGCTGGCCATGTGGCCGATGGTGGCGCCGGTCACCAGGATCGATTCGCCCAGCGCCACGATCACGAACAGCTGGCAGCGCTCGGCCAGGTGGCCGCCCTCGATGGTCCACTCTTGCGTCTGGGAGCGGCCCATGCCGGGCAGCCACAGGCCGATCATCGGCGAAAAGTATTCGCAAGCCACTGCTGCCATCCAGAACAGCAGCCGGTATTCGGCGCTGGACAAACCGCCAGCGATCCACAGCGCCCCCGAGATGCACAGCCAGCCAAGCATGCGCTGGAAATTCTTGCTGAGGGCGTGGTTGTTCCCCAGATGCAGCACCACGAACAGCGTACGGCCGATCTGCATGGCGGCGTAGCACACCGCAAAAATCATCCCGCGTTCGCCAAATGCAGCCGGCAATACCGCCGACATTACCAGGCCGACCAGCATGACGGTGAACAGCATCAGGCGGATCGGCAGGGTGTCGGGATCGAACCAGTTGGTCACCCAGCAGGTATATTGCCAGACCAGCCAGACCGCGAACCACAGCACCAGCGTTTGCAGGGCTCCTAGCGGGGTGAGGTTTTCCAGCAAGTGATGGGACAGTTGGGTGACGGCAAAGACATAGACCAGGTCGAAGAACAGTTCGACCGACAACACCTTGGCTTCGTGGCCGTCGCGCGCCCGCAGCAGGTTGGCTTCACCCCAGATATTCATCGCTATTTCCTTTTATTGTCAGGCGCCGGCTACTGCACTCGCCTTTCACAATAAAGGATGCTTCGGCCGCGTGTCAATTACCGCGGACCATTCCCGATCAAGCCTCCGACAAGGCCGATTGTGCACTCTGCACGGTGTGCCAGCGCGGCTGCTCCAGCTTGCGGACGACCGGCTGGCTATTGATAAACGGTTGCTCGCCGACCAGGATGGGGGGCTTTTCTGCACTTCGATCAGGCAGGCAAACAAGGCGTGGCCATCCACCTTCATCGGCGGCGCCAGCCGTTGGATCGTAAAGCCGCCGCGCCGCAGCCAGCGTTCCATGCCTATCGGCGAGACCGTCACCAGGCGCTTGGCGCCGAGGCGGGCGGCGCAGGCAATCGAACCCTGCAGCAGCTTGACGGCGATCGACGACGACACCTGGTCCAGCGCGGTGTCGCTCTTCTTGTTGAAATCCATGGCGGCAAAGCGCGACAATTCCCAGATCTCAGGATGACATGGCGGCGCCGCGCCTTTCAACAGTTGGGGGAACACTTCGCTCAGCAGATACGGCTGGCGGGTCGGTAGCAGGCGGCCGCAGCCGATCACTTCGCCGTCCTGGTCCTGTGCTACTACGTAGATGGTGCCGGCATGATCAAACTGGTCCAGTTCGACGCCTTCTTTGGTATCCAGTTCCCAGCCCAGGGTTTCGACGAAGACCTTGTGGCGGTAGCGGCATATTTTGGAAAAAAGTTCATTTGACAGCTCATCGGCGGCCCCGGAAATGATTTTCATCGCTGATGTCTTTCATAAGAGTGCGTATTTGTTAATTTTGGGATGTCATAGGGGCTCGGCGTAACTGTAAAGGTTTACAGTTGCGCGGACAGGCAATACGGGTGCAGGCATGCTTGCCTGCCTTGTACAAGAGGCAAGCTGCCGACACAGTAGCCAGACGAAAAAAATCCGGCCGGGGCCGGATTGTGTGGTGATGCGCTTGCCCGGCTCGTGACTACAAGATGCCGAGCATGGCGGCCTTGATCGCCGCCGCCGTCTTGTTGGTGGCGTTGAGTTTTTTCAAGGTGTTCGAGATATGGAAATTGACCGTGCGGTCGGAAATATTCATGATCTCGCTAACCTCGCCCGAAGTCTTGCCGTCGGCCGTCCAGCGCAGCACCTCGATTTCCCGCGCGGTCAATTGGCTGGCGGCTTCCGGCATGTGCTTCTCGATCAGCAGCAGCGACAGCCCCTCGTGCGCCACATCCACCAGCCAGGACAGCTGGTGAGAAATTTCACGCAATTCCTTTTGAGACACATGGTCGTTCGAGCGCGACAGATTGAGCAAGCCGCATATCCCTTTGGCGTCGTGGCGGGATTGCGCCCATCCGGCGTGCAAGCCATGCGAGCGGGCATCTTCCCAGAACGGCCGGTTGCTGGCGACGTTCTGGTCGGACCAGATCATCGGCAAGGAGGAATTCCTGCCATGGCTGACAGTGGGGTCTATCCTTTCATAGTGCTCCTGGTTGTAGCGCTGTTGCCAGCCCGGAGAATAGTTATTCAAACTAATCACCTTCGGCTGGGCCACAGGCCACGGCAGGCGCATATCGTAAGCGCAGTAATCGAAACCCAGTCGCTTGACGATTTCTGATAGTGAATCAAATAGAATGGGCGCGGATTTCGCGCTCAACAGTGACTGCATTTGTTGTTCTTGCCAATCAACCATACCTGCACTCCCGTAAAAAATGTGTGTTTTTCATGGAAGGAAAGTCTTTTCTCATGCCGCAGCGCCGGCAGCAGTCCCGATCGGATAAGGTTTAATGCTTATATCGATCGCGGGCTGGAAAACGGCGCAGCAACATCACTTCAGCTAGCATTTGGATGCCTTTTTTTGGCGTCAGTTGCGGTACACGGGCCTCGGATTTCCGCGTCCGCAAAAAAGTTTCCATTTAGAAATTTAACACACTTTTACTATGACGGACATAGACAAATAATCGAGTGCACATTCGAATAATATTGTTGATATGTCCACATCAGCCCTGAATGGGCCGGATCGCCGCTGTCGCCGGCGCCTGAAATCAGATAAAACGCATCTTGAAAGTCTTGCCTTTGATATTGCCGTTGCTGAGCTTGCCGAACGCTTGTTTTGCGATGCGGCGGTCCAGCGCGACATAGGTGACGAATTCAAAGACGCTGATCTTGCCGACCTGTTCCTTGCTCAGGCCGACATCGCCGGTCAGGGCACCCAGCAAATCGCCAGGACGCAGCTTGTCCTTCTTGCCGCCCATGATGCACAAGGTCAGCATCGGCGCGGTCAGCGGCTCGCCATAGCCCGGTTCCAGCTCCGCCAGGTCGAACCAGCTGACCGGTCCCCGCTGGTAGTCCTCGATCAGCTTGACCCATTTCTTTTCATTCGGCGCGCACAAGCTCAGCGCCAGTCCGCGCTCCTGGCCGCGGCCGGTACGGCCGATGCGATGGATATGGACTTCGGTGTCCTTGGAAACGTCGACGTTGATTACCGCACCGAGGGTCTGGATATCCAGGCCGCGGGCGGCGACGTCGGTCGCCACCAGCACCGAGCAGCTCTGGTTGGCGAAGCGCACCAGGATTTCGTCGCGCTCGCGCTGCTCCAGCTCGCCATACAGCGCCAGCGCGCTGAAGCCCTGGGCGCGCAATTCGTCGGCCAGTTCGCGGCAATGGATCTTGGTGTTGCAAAAGGCGATGGTCGAGACTGGCTTGTAATGGTTCAGCAGCTGCGCCACGGCGGCGTTGCGGCCTTCGTAGCTAACTTCGTAGAAGCGCTGCTCGATGCGGCCTTCGTCATGCTGCGCCTCGACCTTGACTTGCGCCGGATCGCGCAGGAATTCAGCGCTGGCCTTGCGGATATCGTCCGGATAGGTGGCGGAAAACAGCAGGGTCTGGCGGCGTGCAGGGCAGGCGCTGACGATGCCCGCGATTTCTTCGTAGAAGCCCATGTCGACCATGCGGTCGGCTTCGTCCAGCACCAGCGTCTGCACCGTGCCGAGATTGATGCTGCCGCGGCCGATATGGTCGCGGATGCGGCCCGGGGTGCCGACGATGATATGCGCGCCATGCTCCAGCGAACCGATCTGCGGCCCCATCGGCGTGCCGCCGCACAGGGTCAGGATCTTGACGTTGTCGGCGAAGCGCGCCAGCCGGCGCAGTTCTTTCGCCACCTGGTCGGCCAGCTCGCGCGTCGGGCACAGCACCAGCGCCTGGATCGCGAAATAACTGGGATTGAGCTTGTGCAGGATACCGATGCCGAAGGCGGCGGTCTTGCCGCTGCCGGTCTTGGCCTGGGCGATCAGGTCGCGCCGCTCCAGGATCACCGGCAGGCTCTGCGCCTGGATCGTGGTCATCTCGTGATAGCCGAGGCTATCGAGGTTGCTGAGTAGCGCCGGCGCCAGCGGAAGATTGGAGAATGAGGTGGTTTTCATGAAGGTCGCCTGCTTAAAAGGGAGGCAAGTCTAACAGCTGGGCCGGCATAGGGCCAGCGCCGCAGCGCTACTTGTTAAATAACTACTGCTCGTACAGCTCAAGCGGCAAGCCGTCAGGGTCGGCGAAAAACGTAAAACGCTTGCCTGTGAGCTCGTCGATACGGATGGCTTCTACGACGATCTCCTTGTCGCGCAATTCCTGTGCGGCGGCCTCGACATCCGGCACTCGGAACGCCAGGTGGCGCAAGCCGCAGGCTTCCGGCCGGCTTGGACGCGGCGGCGGCGCGGGAAATGAAAACAGCTCGAGCTGGACGCCGTCCGGCGTGCGCAGGTCGAGTTTATAGGAGTCGCGCTCGGCACGGTAAGTTTCGGCGACGATCGCCAGGCCCAGCAGCTCGGTATAAAAACGCTTGGAGCGCTGGTAATCCGAGGCGATGATGGCGACGTGATGGATGCCGGAGATGTGCATGTGGGGTCAAGATTTAGTTAGCCGTGGTGGCGTAACTATACCTTGAGACCATCCCGGCGGCATGCGCTCAATACTGCCCGATGCCGCTCAGGCCCAGCAACGCGCCGGCCGCCAGCACCCACAACGGATGGACCTTGCTCCTGAAGGTGATCAGCGCACAGCCGCCGGCGATCGCGGCCAGGCCCCAGGTGCGCGCCGAGGCTTCGGTGATCAATGCGGCGCTGGCCGCCACCAGGCCGACTGTCATCGGCACCAGCCCGGCCTGGACGATGGCGCGCCAGGGCTTGTCCTTGAAACGTTGCCACAGATGCAGCACGATGGCGGTCAGGATCGAAGATGGACCGAACTTGGCCAGCGTCGTCACCAGCACCCCAGGCCAGCCGGCTACATGCCAGCCCACCAGTGTCACCACCATCATGTTCGGCCCCGGCGCCGCCTGCGCCAGGGCGAACATGGCGCTGAAGTCCTGGGCCGACATCCAATGATGGATATCGACCACCTGCCTTTGCATTTCCGGCAGGATGGTGTTGCCGCCGCCGAACGCCAATAGCGACAGCTGGCTGAAAATCGCCGCCAGGGAAATCAAGGTGGCGCTCATGACGGCAGCTTCCAGGTTAGCAGCACACTGAGCGGGGCCAGCACCAGCATGGTCGGCAGCAAGGGTAGCCGCAGCAGCGCAATGGCAAGGAAAAACAGGGCGGCGATGAGCAGCGGCACCGGCTTCTTCAAGAGCGGCAGCAGCATCTTCAAGGCCATCGAGATCAGCAGGCCGGAAGCGGCTGCCGCCAGGCTGGCAAACAGATGCTGGATCTGGGCGTCGTGCTGGAAGTGCTGGTAGACCACGCCGAGGCCGATCACGATCGCCGAAGGCGCGGCTATCAGGCCCAGCAGCGAGGCAAGGGCCCCGGACAGGCCGCGGAACTGCATGCCGATCGCTACCGCCAGGTTGATGATGTTGCCGCCGGGGAGGAACTGGCAGAGACCGAGCATTTCAGTGAATTGTCCGGCATCCAGCCAGCGCCGTTGCTCCACAATCATGCGCCTCGCCAGCGGCAGCACGCCGCCGAAGCCGATCAGGCTGAGCGAGAGAAAGCCGGCGAATAATTCGCGCGTGGTGGGCGTTGCGCTGAGGGCGTCTTTGTCGCTGAGGATTGTTTCTGTAGTCATTGTCGGCGTCAGGATAGCTTATACGTGGGCGACGATAAACAGGCGCTTGAAAGGCAGCAGAGTGATGCCGTTTTCACGTTGCGGATAGGCTTCGCGCATCGCCACCGCATATGCGGCGCGGAAGTTCTCGCGCTGTTCTTCGGGCAAGGCGTCCAGATATGGCCGCAAGCTGGTGCCGGCAGCCCAGTTGGCGACCGCATCTTCGCCGCTTAAGGTGTGCAGATAAGTGGTTTCCCAGATATCCAGCGTGGCGCTGTGCGGGCGCAGCAGGTCGTAGTAGCTTTCCGCACTGAGGATGCCCGGCTGCGGCTTTAACTTGCCCATGTAGGGCGCAAACGTCGGCGAGCCGGCCAGTTCCGCTTGCACCTGGCGCAGTGGCGTATCCTGCATGGCCGGCATCTGCAGCGCCAGCCAGCCGCCAGGCCGTAGGAATGACAGCAGGCGCGGAATCAGGGTGGAGTGGTCGGGCAGCCATTGCAGGGTGGCGTTCGAATAGATCACGTCCAGCAAGCCGTCGGCCTGCCACTGGCTGAGGTCGGCGCGCAGGAAGCGGCACTCTGGCACCGCTGCCTCAGCGGCTTCCAGCATATTGGCGGAGCTGTCGACGCCCAGCACGTCAGCCGCCGGCCAGCGCGCTTTCAACAGCGCCGAGACATTGCCGGTGCCGCAGCCAAGGTCGACTACCTGCCGGGGCTCCTGTTCTGGCACGTAGGCCAGCAGATCGAGTGCAGGGCGCAGCCGCTCATTGCCGAAGAGCATATATTGTTTTGCATCCCAAATATCGTTGGCGATTTTCATGTTTTCTCCTAGGATTTATCACAAGCTTGGTTGTCAGGGTCTATCTTGTCCGATCTCGGGCGGAATCGCCGTTTATGCCTGAAGCGCCGGTAAATACTGATTCGATAGACGCATGTTACAGACAATCCAGACTTCTACAAATCGACTTTTTTGCCGTTGACTTGTGACTTATAATCACAAGCATGTCTAGAAAACTTCCCCCCTTGCAAGCGTTGCGCGCGTTTGAAGCCGCTGCCCGCTTTGAAAATCTCTCGGCCGCTGCCGAAGAGCTGCATGTGACGCATGGCGCGGTCAGCCGCCAGGTGGCAGCGCTGGAAGCATGGCTGGGCATGCCGGTATTCCATCGCATCGGCAAGCGCGTGCAGCTGACCGACGACGGCCGCCGCTACCTGCTCACGGTGCAAGCGGCCTTCGATAATATCGCCGCCGCCACCAGGCTGCTGCGCGAATCCGGCACGGTGCGCGTGCTGCACATTAATGCCTTGTCGACGTTTGCGATGCGTTGGCTGCTGCCGCGCCTGAGCGGCTTCCAGCGCCTGTATCCGGGAGTGGAGCTGAAGTTGTCTACTTCCACCTCACAGCAGCCGCTGGGCGAGGCGGGAGAGCGTTTCGACGTCGCGATCCGCCGTGGTCCCGGCCACTGGCCGAACTGCGAATACGGAGAATTCCTGGAAGAGAGCGAACTGCCGGTGTGCAGCCCGGCATTGCTGGCGCGGGCGCCGATCCGGGTCGCCAGCGATCTCGCCGCGCATACACTATTGCATTCGGATACGCGGCCGGACGCCTGGCCGAACTGGCTGACAGCCGCCGACGTGGCGCCGGCCCAGTGCAGGAAAAAACAATCCTTCGACCATTTTTACCTGGCTTTGCAGGCCGCCATCGACGGTCTCGGGGTAGCGCTCGGGCCGTTGCCGCTGATTACCGACGAGCTGGCCAGCGGCCGCCTGGTGACGCCGCTGGCCGAACCGGTGATCCGCACCAGAAGCTACTGGTGGATCGTGGCGCGGCATCAGGCTGAATCGCCGCTGATCAGGCATTTCTGCGATTGGCTGCAGCAGGAAGCGCGGCGCTGATCCGTTTGTAACTAGCCGTGCAGATAGTGATGCATAATGGTTGCGGCCGTTTTGGACTCAGATCAGATTAAAAAATAAATCAATGAGGAGACACCCATGCGCGTTACCGGACTCAAGCAGCCTTCGCAATTCCTTGCCGCCACCTTGCTGTGCTTCCTGCTTGCCGCCTGCGGCGGCGGCAGCGGCGATGGACTGACGCCGCAATCGAAGACCTTCACAGCCGACGGCGGCGTCTCTGCCTTTTACCGATGGGATGGAATAATTCCGGCGACACCTGGCGTATTGCTGCAGCAGGAAGCAATGCCTGCCGCACTGGTGCTGCCCAATGCTGCGCAAGGGATCCGCATTCTCTACAGTTCCACCGATGGCGACGACGGCAAGACCGCCAACTATGTTTCCGGCGATCTGCAGCTGCCCAAGGGGACGCCGCCGGCCGGCGGCTGGCCGGTGATCGCCTGGGCACACGGCACTGTCGGCGTAGCCGATATTTGCGCGCCGTCCTGGACCACGCGCGACCCGCGCGATGTCGACTATCTGGATGCCTGGCTGGCGCAAGGCTATGCCGTGGTGTCATCCGACTACCAGGGGCTCGGCACGCCCAGCCTGCATCCGTATCTGCACTCGCGGGCGGAAGCCTACAGCGTGCTGGACGGTGTCCGCGCCGCCATCAAGAATTTCCCGCAGCTTTCCAGTTCGGTAGTGATCGTCGGCCAGTCGCAGGGCGCGCAGGGAGCCATCGCCACGGCCGGCTATGCGCCGACTTATGCGCCGGAACTGAAATTGCTGGGGACTGTCGCCACCGGCGTGCCTTATCAGCTGCAAAGCGTGCTGGCCTACCTGAATGCGCTGACGGCGCAGGTGCCGACCACCGGCTTCACCGCGGTGCTGGGGACGCTCGAATCCTACGCCTGGCTTGGTTACGGCACTGCGGAAAGGGTGATTCCGAATTTCCTGCTGTCGGATCACTTGACCGCCAAGGGCAAGGCGTTTTATTCAGTGGTGGCGACCCAGTGCCTGGGGCCGATCGTGGACTACATCAACCAGAACAAGCTGGTCACCTCGGATGTATTCAGCGCTGACGTCACCGCCTGGGCAACCCAGGTGCTGCAATATTCAAATTATCCGACGGTCAAGTTCGCCGGCCCGATGTTCGTCGGCACCGGCACCCTGGATACGGATATCCCGACGGTTGTCCAATACTTGTTCGCCAAGGATGCCTGCGCCGCCGGCAGCACGGTCGAGCAGCATTATTACGCCGGCCAGGACCATGACGGCACGGTGCTGGCTTCGCTGGTGGATTCCAAGCCCTTCGTGCAGAAACTGTTTGCCGGCCAGCCGATCACCTCGAATTGCGCCGCGCTGACGCCGCCGCCCTGAGCTTGCGCAGGATCGGCGGCATGGGTTCATGCAGGCTTGATCCATGCCGCAAACTTAGCTAATTGTTTGGCTTAGACAGCGGCTTGGCCACCAGATCCATGCGCCGTTGCAGGCGCGCCTGTGCATCGGCGTCGCCGGCGGCTTTGGCGCGCTGCGACTGTACTCCCAGCCAGGCCAGCAAGGGCCGGCGCCAGCCTTGGGCAGAGGCGGTCTCGGTCGCGGTCGCGATATCGGCTGGCGTCAAGCGCCCGCTTTTTAACAGTGCGCCGGCGGCCACCAGCCGCGCCAGCGGGTCCTGGATCTCGCCCAGCTGGCCGCTGCTGACAACACTCCGGTGCTGGGCCGGCAGCAAGCTGCTGTCCAGCCCCTGCCATTGACCGTTCAGATAGGCCGCATAGCTGCGTTCTGCTGCATCGGCATCCGGCGCCAGCGGCTGGAAGCCGGCGCAGTTGTCGAATTCAAGGCTGGCGACGCGCGCGGCGCAACGCATCAGCTCGGCGCGCGCCACCAGGTCTGGACGGCCGGTGCTGGCGACCGCGTCGCGGGCGCGGGCAAACTCGACCTCGGCAACCCGTGTGTCGCCGCTCAGGTAGGCCGAAGAAAAACTCTGCAGGGAACTGTAGGCATTGCCTTGCCAGTCAGGTTGCGGCGGCTTGCTGCTGCAGGCGGCCAGCGTCACGGTGAGCAGGCCGAGCAGGGCGGACCGGCAAGGGGATGGTTTTTTCATGGCAGTTTGAGTTCCGTATCGCGGGCGAAGGGCCATTTGCGGTTGATTTCATCCACCAGCTGCGTCACTTTGCGCAAGCTCGCATCCACTTCGGCGCGCAGGGCGCCCAGGTCATTGCTGGCGATGCGGACATTGCTGCCGACCGCCTGTGCTTCCGCCAGCACGGCGTCGACTTTCTTCAGGCTGTTGCGGGCGTCGCTCAAGACGCCGTTGAGCTGGATAATCGCCGCTTGCGCGTCGTCCATCACGCCAGGCTTGCCGCCGGGCTGGCCAAACACGCGCTGGTCAGCCTTGGCCAGCAGGGCGTTGACGCGGTCCAGGGTGGCGATGATTTTCTTGGCGTTTTCATCGCCGCCCAGTGCGCCGCCCAGCACGCCGTACTGGCCGTTGAGGCGTCCGGTCACGGCTTGCACGTTGGCCAGGCTGGTGCTCAGGCTGGAATCGGCGGCGGTGATGGTTTGCAGGTTTTCCAGTAATTCACGGGCAGTCGCCACCAGTCGCGGAATTTCCGCGGCGGTGTCGCCGCGCAGTACTGCGCGCTCCGAATCCGGCGGCAGCAGCGGATCGTCCAGCACGCCGGTGAAGGCGCGGATGCGGGTGTCGCCGACCAGGCCGCGCTCCAGCGTGAACACGCTGGAAGTGCGCAGCCAGTTGGCGTCTTTGCGCGGCACGTCGATCAAGATGCGGGCCTTGCCATCCTTGCCAAGGTCGATGCGCTGCACGCGGCCGATCGGAAAACCGGAGAAGGTCAGGTCCATGCCTACCAGCACGCCCTCGGAGTCATCCGAAATCAGCACCAGCCGCTGGGTACTTTCGAAGACGCCGCGCGCATACATCACATACAAGACAAAGCCGGCGACCAGGGCGCCCATCAGGATCAGCAGCAGCAGCGCCTTGAACTCGACGTGGGCCGGCGGCGGTGGGGCGGGAGCAGGGGATTCAGGGGCAGGTGTCATGGTTTTTCAGTTAAATGTATTTCACTGCCAGCGCCCCGACCTCGATCAGGACCAGCACGAACAGCAAGCGGGTTGCGCCTGGCTGCAAAGTGGAAGAGAGATTGACTTTCCGGCGCGCGGCTTCGAGGATGGCGGCCACCGGGATCACGGCCACCGCCAGCCCGAACAGCAGGGTTTTCAGCGCAAAGCCGATGGTGACCACCGGGTCGAAGACGCGGCCGACAGTGCGGGTGTAGTCGAGCAGGCCCCAGGGACTCAGGCCATATACGTTCACATACGCCAGCAGCAGCACGATCACGCCGCTGACCGTGGCCAGGGTCGCTACCGAGAAGGCGCTGGCAATCACGCGAGGGACCAGGTCCAGCTGCAGTTGCGCGATTTCGAATTGCGCCGAGTTTTGCGCGGCCATCGCGGCGCTCAGCGGCGAGCCCGCGGAATTGAAGGCCAGCCCGGCGCGCAGCGCCACGAACAGCGCGGCAGACAGCGGAATCAGTTCCAGCACCAGCACCCGCACCACCATTTCCAGCGCATAGCGCGACAGGCCGTAGCTGAGGGCGGTGATGATCACGATGCGGATCAGCACCAGGCTCAGCAAAGTCGAGAGCAGGGTGAACCAGGGCAGGATTTGCCAGGTGCTGGCGTAGATGTATCTATAGGTGGTGCTGCGGTTGGCGCGATGGTAGGTGGATGGCGAAAACCCCATGGCCAGCGCGATGCCGGCCAGGTACAGCATGGACCACCAGCTGCTCACGGCGCGCATGGCGGTCACCGCCCATTGCTCGGGTTTCAGGTAGCGGGATGAAATTGGGTACATGGTTCAATGATAACGCAGCAACTCTGGCAGCGGTTCTTCATATGACCAGGGATTTGTTTGCTCAATTGCACTATTTTCAGTATTATTTGTTTGATACATTTAGATACAAGTTGAAAACCTGATAATCCAATGGCTCATTGAAAGGCGTACATGATAAGAAAATTTTCAGTTGCATTAATTGCAGCCAGTAGCCTTGCGCTAACAGCTTGCGCGCCGATGGTGGCGACCGCGCCGGCGAAAATTGCATTGACGGCGCAAACCCAGCCAGCCAGGCAGATCCGCATATTGAAGATGGCGCACGTCACCCTCGACACCGGCTATCAGCGGGACATTCCGCTCGATTCGATCTGGCGCTACGCCGGCGATGTGCCGCAAGGACAGGTTTTCCGTCCTGTCAAAAGCGTATTCACGATTGAAGGCAGACAAGTGCATGAAGCCTACCTGGTGATCTCCGATGCCGCGCTGGTGGGATTCTATCTGCCGGGAGAGTCAAATTATTCTGCTTTATCCAACCGTGTACTTTTAACTATAGGAAACGTCTCAAATGATTAAATTGTCTCGCCCCTTGTTCGCAGCTGTCGCACTGGCAGCGGTATTGAGCGGTTGCGCCAGCGGTGCAAAGTATTCGGAAATGGCCAGTTCCATTCCGACCTTGAAGGCAGACGAAGGCCGCATTTACTTCTTCCGTTCGTCGTCCATGATGGGCGCCGCGATTCAACCGGAAATCCGTCTGAATGATAAGGTTGTCGGCAAGTCGCAACCGGGCGGATTCTTCTATGTTGACCGGCCAGCCGGCCAATACAGCGCCGCCAGCTCCACTGAAACTGAAAAGACCTTGAGCTTTTCACTGGACGCGGGTGAAACCAAGTACGTGCGGACAGCCGTTTCGTTCGGTGTGCTTGCCGGCCGCATCAATCCAACTTTGGAAACGCCGGAACTGGCCAGCAAGGAATTGCCTTCGCTCAGTTTTACCGGCGAAGCGACTGCAGCTAAATAAGCTGTCTGCTTGTTGTCTTGTAAATCAAAGCGGCTCATTGCGAGCCGCTTTTTTCATTTTTGCCACAATGAATGTTAATTATTGTTGCACCAAGTCGGTAAATTAAATAGCATTGCTTACGGGAAAGTTTATGTATGCATAAGATGAGTCGCTGCGTACGGACTCAATTTAAATACACTGAGGACAACAATGATTGCACTGCAAAGCAGATGTGGTTCTTTGTTCATTTCGATTCTGGTCGCGCTCAGCAGTGTTTTATGGAGTGCGGCAGCATTTGGCCAAGTCAGCGGCGTCAACAAGTCTTTCAACCCGGTGCAGATACAAGACCGCGCGCCATTTAACATTAGCCACCTGAACATCGTCATTGCCAACCAGACCCCCGGCAAGACGCTCACCAATTTCAACCTTACCGACAACCTGCCCAGCGGCGTGACGGTGGCGGCCAATCCGAATATCGTCAATGCGTGCGGCGCCACGCTTTCAGCCACGCCTGGCGCCACCCTGGTGACCGTGGGCGGCGGCTCGGCCCAGTTCGGCGATATCTGCACTTTCCAGGTTGACGTGGTATCGACTACTGCCGCCATCTATACCAACACGATCCCGGCTGGCGGTCCCCTGGCCGATGGCGAGATCATTCCGCAAGCCGCCAGCGCGTCGCTCACAGTCATCCGGCGCGACACGGCGCAGCCGCAAGTCAGCGCCAAGACCTTCGTGCCTAACAATATCGTCTCCGGCCAGATCTCGCAGATGACGATCACGCTGAATAATACGAATATCCTGCCGCTGACCAATACCAATCTGAACGACATCTTCCCGGCCGGCATGACCGTCGCCAACGCCGGCGCCAGCACTACCTGTAATGGCACATTGAACGCGGCGCCCGGCGCCAGCCAGTTCTCGCTGAGCGGCGCCACCATTCCGGCCAGCGGCACCTGTACCGTGACCATGCAAGTGGTTGGCAATTCTACTTCTGCCGGCACCATCAACTTGTCGAACACCATCAGGGCTGGCGACCTGACCTCGCTTAACGGCCAGGTCACGCCGCCGCTGGCGAATACCGGAGCCACCACCGGCACCCTGGCGGTGTCGCCGCAACCGACCGACCGCCTGACCAAATCCTTTTCACTCGTCAATGCCTTTGTCGGCCAGGCATTTTCGATGACATGGACGCTTTTCAACGACACCGGCGCAGCCTGGACCGGACTCGGCGTGAGCGATGTGCTGCCGGGGAATATGACAGTGTATGCAACCGCGCCGGGATTCTCCACCACCTGCAGCGGCGGCGCGGTGAGTTCCCCCGCCGCTAATACGGTGCGGCTGGCGAACGCCACCCTGGCCGCCGGCCAAAGCTGCACGGTCACCGCCAAAGTGATCGTTCCGGCCGCCGCCAACGGCCAGCCGTTTACCAACACCATTCCGGCCAATTCGATGGTCGCGAATGGCGTGCCGGTAGTGCATAACGCCGCCAGCGCCACCGTCATCCTGCAAAATCCCGGTCCCGGCCAGGTGCCGACCCTGATCAGCGTTGCCAAAAACTATGTGCAGCTGGTGACTGAAGCGGCGCTGACGCAAGCATCGCCATTGCCGCCGGGGCACCCGCCAGGCACGGTGACTGGCGGCTTGATCGACATGACGATACAGCTGAATAAAATAGTCCCCAGCGGCGGCGTCGACACTGACCTGAAGCCCTTGTTCTTTGCCGACGACTGGTCGGCAACCGCGCCGAACCTGCGCGTTTTCGCGCTGCAGAGCAATTCCTGCGGCGGCACTGTGACCGCTGTTGCGGGTGCGCAGACCATGACGCTCAACAATGGCTTGATCGCCCAGGGCGGGGCCAGCAACTGCGTCATCAAAGTGCGCCTGAAAGCCGACAATAACTTTGTGCCGCCGGCGCTCGGCACGCCGCAGAGCAATACCGTGGTCGCCTGTACCGGCGCCGGGCCATGCACGGCCGGCAGCCAGACCGCAACCGCCAATGCGCTGGTGGTCGGTTCGCCGCCGCTGTTCCCGGCCAAGTCCTTCAATCCGACCTCGCTGCCGCTGAACGGCGTCACCAAGGCCAGCATCACGATCCAGAATCCGGCGGCAACCACGCGCTTCAATGTGCAGGCGGTGGATACCTTGCCGGGCGGGCTGATGTTCAGCACGCCCCTGAATGCGGCGGTATCGTGCGCCAACAATCCCGGCGGCACGCCGAGTTTCCTGGTCAGCGGCAAGACCCTCACGTTCAAGGCGACGCAGCTGGTCGGCTTCAACAGTACGACCACGGCGCCGCAATGCACGATCACCTTCGATGTGGTGGCCGATCTATCCAGTCCGCTGGCGGTGGCCGGCGCCACCGCCACCAACACTATCCCGGCCAATGCTGTCACCGCCACCGACGCCGGCGGCAATCCGGACGCCAGCGCCACTAATGTGCGTCCGGTCGACGCCAATCTGACTTTCAAGGCCAATGTATCGCAGCCGCAGGTATCCAAGGGATTCAACCCTATCGTGGTGTTCCAGGAAAACGGCAACGGCAGGATAGACAGCAATATCCAAGGCACCGGCGTCGGCGAGCTGTCGACCCTTACCCTGCAGATCATCAATCCCAACTCCAGTAGCGCAGGCAACTTCACCGGCCTTAGCCTGAGCGACGCCTTGCCGGCCGGAGTGGTGGTGGCGTTCGTGCCGAATGTAACCAGGCTCAATTGCGGTTCGCCGACAGTCACCGCGGCTGCCGGCGCGCAAACCATCAACATCAGCAACGCCACCGTTGCCTTCGGTAACAGCTGCGTGGTGACGGTCGACGTGATCGGCACGGCCAAGGGCAACCAGATCAATACGATTCCCGCCAATGCGATCCAGACCACGCAAGGGGTGAGCAACGCCCAGCCGGCTAGCGCCACCCTCACGGTGCTGGGCATCACGCCGATTTCGGCGCTCAACAAGGACGTCGCGAAAACCGGCAGCACGGCCTCCCTGCAAGGGCAGGCGGTCGCTGCCGGGGATAACCTGACATATAGCATCAAGCTGTCCAATCCCGGCTACCTGCCGCTGGTGCTGGCGACCGACGTCAAGCAAGTAAGCGATGCGCTGCCTGCCGGCGCCACCTTTGTTTCCACTACGGGCAGCGATGTGCCGGGCGTCTTGAGCGGCAACAAGGTAATCTGGGACCTGACCACGTCGGCCCGCACCCTGAAGCGTTCGGAATTCATCACGCTGATATTGAACGTCAAGGTCAACAATCCGGCCACGGAAAGCCTGGTGAATGTAGCTACCACGCCGACCACGTCCAGCTGCAGCCCGTCGAACAGCGTGGCGTGCAACTTCAGTCCGCCTAACGCCAACTGCCGGCTGCCGGTAGACCCGCTCAAGGAAACCCCGGCCGAGCTGCTCGATCCTAACGTCTGCAATCCGGTGGTCAATCCGATCGCCGCACCCAGCCTGAAGATCACAAAAACCCATAGCGGTAATTTCACCGTCGGCGGCAGCGGAAGCTACAGCCTGGCCATCAGCAACGACGGCCTGGCTCCCAGCACCGGCGTGATCCACATCAGCGACCTGCTGCCGGCCGGAATCAGCTTGCAGGCTAATTCGATCAGCAGCAGCAACGGCGCCGTCAGCAATATCGTGCTGAGCGGCCAGCTGTTGACTTTCGACTTTACGCCCGCGGTACCGATTCCGTCCACCGGCAATGTTAGCCTAACCTATGGCGTGAACGTGGCGGCCGGCGCCGCCGGTTCGCTCACCAACTACGTCAGCATGAACGGCGGCGACGGTTTCAGCAGCCGCCTGCCGCCGGGAGCCGGCTGCGGCGACAGCATGCATTGCAGCAGCGACACCACCGTCATTACCGACGCGCCGGCGCTCAAGCTGGTCAAGAGCCACACCGGCAATATCGTGGCCGGCGCCAACGGCAATTACACGCTCACCATCAGCAACAGCGGCGACGTCGCCACCAGCGGCGTGATCCACCTTGGTGACCTGCTGCCGGCTGGTTTCAGCCTGCTGCCTAATTCCATCGCCAGCAGCGCCGGCGCGATCAGCAATATCGCCAGCAGCGGCCAGAGCGTGAACTTCGACCTGACCCCGGCCACGCCGATTCCGGCCAAAGGCTCGGTCGCCGTGACATACGGCGTCAGCGTCGCCGCCAGTGCCGGCGGCAGCCTGACCAACTACGCCAGCGTTTCCGGCGGCGGCGATCCGACGGCGCCGCAGACGCCGGGAGCCGCTTGCAGCGACGCCAGCCGCTGCAGCAGCGACGCCGCTGCGATTGCAGCGCCGGCGTCATCGCTGAAACTGGTCAAGAGCCATCTCGGCAGTTTTTCCGCCGGCGCCAGCGGCACGTATACCGTCACCATCAGCAACCAGAAGGGCGGTCCCAGCAGCGGCGCCATCCATGTGCAGGATCTGCTTCCGGCCGGCATGAGCCTGCTTCCCGCTTCGGTCGCCAGCACCGGCGGCAGCGTCAGCAACGTCACTGCCAGCGGCCAGAGTGTGAACTTCGACTTTACGCCGTCGGCGCCGCTGGCAGTCGGCGCCAGCGTCAGCCTGACTTACGCTGTGAATGTGGCAGCCACCGCGAACGGTACGCTGACCAATTACGCCAGCGTCTCCGGTGGCGGCGATCCGTTCGTGCCGCTGACGCCGGGAACATCGTGCAACGACAGCGATCACTGCAGCAGCGACGCCACTAGCATCGTCAGCGCAACGGTGCTGGTGGTGGTCGAGACCGCCAACAAGAAGGAAGCCGAACTGGGAGACCTGGTCACCTACACCACCAATGTGACCAATACCGGCGACGCCGCGGTGCCCAAGCCGAATATCGTGCTCGACTTGCCGAATGGCTTCCGTGCCATCGACAAAAGCACCCATGTCACCGGCGCTACCCTGGTCAAGCAGGATGGCGGTCCCGGTCCGGCGCTGACCACGGTGGTGGATGTCATCAATCCCCACGCCAGCGTGACTGTCACCACCCGTGTGCGGCTGGGAGTGGGCGCCATGAACGGCGACGGCATCAGTCGCGCTACCGCGACCTGTCCGGGCAATAGCAAGGTCAACTGCGCCAACCAGTCTCAGTTCAAAGTGAGAGTCACTGGCGGCGTCTTCACCAACGATGCTTGCGTGGTAGGGATGATCTTCGTCGATTGCAACGGTAACCAGATCAAGGACAAGGAAGAGCTTGGGATTCCCGGCGTACGCCTGTATGTCGAGGACGGCACTTTCCTGGTTAGCGACGTCGAAGGCAAATACAGCTTCTGCGGCTTGTCGCCGCGTACCCACGTGCTGAAAGTGGACCAGACCACCTTGCCGCGCGGCAGCCGCCTGGTGGTCAGCAGCAACCGCAATGCCGGCGACGCCAACAGTCTGTTCCTGGACTTGAAGAACGGTGAATTGCAGCGTGCCGACTTTATCGAAGGTTCATGCTCGAATCCGGTCATGGAACAAGTCAAGGCACGCCGCAGCCAGGGCGAAATCGATGCCCCGCAGAGCGAGAAAAAGCGCGGCGCCGTGCTCAAGTTCGAAGGCAGAGCCCCGGACTATCCGCAGCAAGGAACTGACAGCGCTAACCAGAGCATCGTCAAGCCGCGCGCCAGCGGTGTTGGCGATCCGCCGCCGGTGCCGGACACCCGCAGTGAACGCGACACGCCTTTGCAGCAGCTGGAAATGCAGCAACAAGAGAGCAGCCAGGGAGGCCGTCATGGGCAATAAGCACGCTATTGCCGGCCAGCGCCGGACAGCCATGCACATGCGCCGCACCAGATTGAGCGTGCTGACCCTGGCGTTGATGCATGCCTGGCCGCTCTGGGCACAGGATGCGGACGGCGCGCGCAAGGATTTCGGCCCGCCGGCAAGCCAGTTCAATACCGATAGCCATTTCTATCAGAACGGCCTGAACCTGCCGGCGCTAAACGGCGGCAACAGCAACCTGACTAGCGGCCCGCAAGTCTACCCGGACCGGATTGAGGGCGCTAACTATGGCGCCAACCGCAAGGTCGGCCTGATCCGGGTCGAAGTCGACCAGGACAGCTTGCCGGCCGACGGCCAGACACCTGCGCATCTGAGCATCAGCGTGCTGGATTACAAGGGGCAGCTGATCACTGGCGAGACCACCATTACGGTGGAAGCGTCCGGCGGCCGTATCCAGCTGCCCGGGGCCAGCACCGACGAGTTCGGCCCGGGCCGCACCGACCGCGACCGCATCACCCCCGGCACCCAGGTCAAGGTAACGGACGGCAAGGCCGAAGTGCTGTTGCTGGCGCCGTACCAGCCGCAGGACGTCACGGTGCGCATCAGCGCCGGCCGCGCCCAGGCGCAGGGCGTGATCAGCTTCGTGCCGGAATTGCGTGAAATGCTCGGGGTCGGCCTGATCGAAGGCATCATTCACTTTGACAGCAAGTCGCCGCTGCAGCTTTCCGGCAGCCAGCGCGGCGACGGTTTCGAACAAGAGATAAACAGCTGGGCCCGCAGCAGCGGCGACGGCAAGCGCTATGGCGCCTTGCGCACGGCCTTTTTCCTGAAAGGGAAAATCAAGGGCGATGCGTTGCTGACCATGGCCTACGATTCCGACAAGGACACCAGCGCCAGGCTGTTCAGGGATATCCGGCCGGATGCCTATTATCCGGTATATGGCGACGCTTCAATCAAGGGCTTCGATGCACAGTCGGTTTCCAAGCTGTATGTGCGGATAGATAAAGATAAATCGTATTTGCTGTACGGCGATTTCAACACCGGCGACGGTTTCAGCCAGCAAACCGGCGGCGGCAGCGTCGCCAATCTGCGCAAGCGCGACCTGGGCAATTACAGCCGCAGCATCAACGGCGCCCGCGGCCATTACGATAAGGACGGCATTCTGGCTAACGCCTTTGTCACCAAGGACACGCTGGTGCAACTGGTGCAGGAGTTCGCGGCGCAGGGCACCTCCGGACCGTTTTCGGTGGCCAAGGCGAACGCCGTGGTGGGCTCGGAAAAGGTCGAGATCGTCACCCGTGACCGCTATCAGCCGGCCGTGATCCTGATGGTGCAGCCTTTGCAGCGTTATGCCGACTATACTTTCGAACCGTTCTCAGGGCGTATCCTGCTGAACCAGCCGGTGCCCTCGGTGGATGCCAACGGCAATCCTAATTCGCTGCGCATCACTTATGAAGTCGATGCCGGCGGCGAGACTTTCTGGGTGTATGGCCTGGATGGCCAGTTCAAGCTGGGCAAGATGCTGGAAGTCGGCGGCAGCTACGTTAAAGACAAGAATCCCTACACCCCGTATACCCTGATGAGCGGGAATGCCACCGTCAAGCTGGGCGAAAACACCGCGATCGTGGCTGAGTATGCACGCAGCAAAAGCGTGCTGGGCAGCGATGTCGGTTCCAGCCTGCTGGGCAATCCCTTCAGCCTGCAGCCGGCCGCGGGCCAGTCCGGTGCCGCCGCCGGCGGCTTGCTGCGAGACGTTACCGGCAATGCCTGGCGGGTCGAAGCCTTGCACCAGACCGATGACTTGCAGGCGCGTGCCTACTTCGGCCGCAGCGATCCTTATTTCAACAATCCTGCGGCGTCGCTGGCGCAAGGGCGGGAAGAGGGTGCGCTCAAGGTCACCAAGAAAATCGACGAGCGCTGGAGCGCTTATGTCGAAGGTACCCATAGCAAGGACCGGGTGGCGGAAGCGCAGCGCGATGCCGGCGCCGCCGGCGTCAGCTATGCGGTGACGCCCAAGCTGGACGTCGATCTCGGCTTGACTCATACGCGCGAGGATGCCGGCAGCTACGTCAACACGCCGCTCGGTATCGGCAGCGGCTTGCTGGTCAGCCCGCAATCGACTTTCGGTTCCGGTTACAGCGTGCTCAATCCGCAGACCGGCTACGGCCTCAACGGCGGCAATTTCGGCCTGGCCGGGGTCAGCTACCAGAGCACCGGCTTGCGCCTGCGCAGCACCTACAAGATGACGGAGAAAGTCGATCTGACCGGCGAATACGAAAACGGCATCGGCGGCAACAACTATCATCGCGCCGCGCTTGGCACCGCCTATCATTTCTCCGAATCGGGCCGCCTGTATGCGAAGTACGAATGGCTGACCGGGCTGTCGTCGCCGCAAGCCACCAACGGCGTCTATAACAGCAACGCCTTTGTATTCGGCATCGATAACGAATACATGAAAAACCAGAGCGTGTTTTCCGAATACCGCATGCGCGATGCGATCGACGGCAACCAGCTGCAGTGGGCCAACGGCTTGCGCAATGCCTGGGACATAAGCGACACGCTCAAGCTCACCACCTCGGCCGAATACCTGAACGCCATGCGCGGCCAGACTCAGAGCGCGTATGCCTTGACCGGCGGCGTCGAATGGCGGCCCAGCGAGCTGTGGCTGCTGGGCGGCAGGCTGGAATGGCGGCGCACGCAAGACCTGACCTACACCGTGGTCAATACCGCCAATACGCAGGTGGCGCCGGCCACCTCTTTCCTGGCCGGCAACGATACCTATCTGTCGACCCTGACGGCGGCGCGCAAGATCAGCCGCGACTGGACTTTCCTGGGCCGCAATTATTTCCTCTACACCGACAATCGCGGCCACACCGGCAATCTATGGGAAAACCGCCTGCAGACCGGCATCGCCTTCCGCGACACCGACACCAATCGCCTGAATGTACTGGCGCGTTACGAATACTGGCTGCAGCGCGACAAGAGCGGCTTGAACCAGTACGTGCCACCCAGTACTACAGACAGCCTGGGCGGCATCGGCGGCAGCGACGAGAACGCCAGCCAGGGCTTCGACAAGCACATCATTTCGATGCACGCGGATTATCATCCGAGCCGCCCATGGTGGCTGGATGGCCGTGCCGCGGCGGAGTGGCGGCGCGATTATTTCGACGGCACCAACAACACTTACCAAGCCTATCTGCTGAGCGGGCGCGTCACTTACGACATTTCCAAGCGCTGGGACATTAGCGCCCTGAGCTCGGTGCTGTACAGTCCGCAAGGCAGCAGCAAGCAATATGCGCAAGGCTTCGAGGCAGGCTACCAGCTACAGGACAATCTATGGCTGTCGGCCGGATTCAACTGGCGCGGCTTCAGCGCCAGCGACCTGAGCGGCTCGGACTACACCAATCGCGGCATTTATCTGCGGGTGCGCTTCAAGTTTGACGAAGATCTGTTCGGCAGCAAGAACGCCGCCGTCAATCCGGCGCTGGCGCGCGACAAATGATGCCTCGGTTTGCAGATCCGGATACGAGCTTGAACATGCGCTTAAACACGAGCTCAACACAGAAAGGAACACCATGAAGTTGACGCCCATTCCAAGCCGTTCCGCAGCCGCTGCCCTGATCGCGTTGACGCTGGCCGCATGCGTCCATATGGCGCCGAATCCGCCCGCGCCAGGCGCCCTGGCGTCCCAGCAAGACCGCATCAGCGACGGCGTCATCGATCGCGACTACGGTGTATATAGCGCGACGCAGCAACGCATCAAGACGCTCAACGACGGCGGCCGCAGAGTGGCGGACTATCAGTTGTCCAAGGCGCAGTGCTGGCTGGACGTCTCCTTCCACGAATACAGCCGCAACGATCGCGGCGGCTTTCCGCAAGCTGCCCTGAGCGAAAGCCAGCGTATCATCGGCGCCCTGGAAGCCGGGCAAGATGCCGGCTGGGCTACGCCGCTGGTCAATCATGCGGAAAAATTGCGGCCCGATCTGTGGACCAGGTACGACGCGCTGAAGCAGTCGGCCGGATTCTCCTGCGCGGGCCAGCAGACCGCTTGCGGCGAGGTAGAACTGGTCCACGCCGGCAATGAAATTCATGACGCCGGCTGGCGCCACGCCAAGCCTTATGTACAGATTGCGGAAGACCTGGCCGGCGGTGCGGAAAAATCGGCGGCAAATTGCGGTGCGCCGGTCAAGCTGGTGACGCCGCCGGTGCAACCGGAGAAAATCACGCTGTCGGCAGATGCCTTGTTCCAGTTCGATAAATCAGACAGCAAGGACCTGCTGCCGAAAGGCCGCGCCGAACTGGACGATCTGGCGCTGAAACTGGCGACGCGCAAGGTAACCATTACCGCCATCAAGGTCACCGGCTATACCGACCGCCTGGGCAGTGCTGCATACAACCAGCGTTTGAGCCTGGCGCGCGCCAATACCGTGAAGCGCTATCTGCAGGACCATGGCGTGACGGCGCCGATCGGCGTGGAAGGACGCGGCCTGCAGGATCAGCTGGTGGCGTGCGCCGGCGTCAAGCCGCGGCCTGCCTTGCTGGCGTGCCTGCAGCCTAACCGCAGGGTGGAAGTGGCGATTACCGCCGAATGATCGCCGATTTAGCAAGCATCAGAAACGGCCCTGTTGGGCCGTTTTTTCCGTCCGCGGGAGTACGCTCTGGCGAGGCTAGGCCCGGATAACCCTGCCTGCAACAGCACTTGGCGAGATTGGATAAGGAATAATTTCGTTTATGATAAGGACGCATGCCCGTTTCCGAATCTGTATTTTGCCTATTGGAAAGAGAAAAATGACTGCATTGCTATCGCTAAAAAAAATCTCCGGCGCCGCTGGATTTGCCGTGGCTGGCTTGCTGGCCGCCAATCCGGCATTGGCCCAGTCAACCGCATCGATCGACAGCGCGGTTGCCACGGCTTCACAATGGGTTGCGCTGGCCGACAGCAATCAGGCCGACCGCATGTGGTCCTTGAGCAGCCCCACCATGCAAAAAAGCACCAGCAAGGAAGACTGGCAGAAATACCTGGCCGCAGTGAAGACGGAACTGGGAGCGCTGACCAGCCGCCGCTGGGAGCAGATCGCCCATGCCACCAACCCGCCTGATCTGCCGCCCGGCGAGTACCTGAATATCGCTTTTGTCTCGCGTTTCGCCAATGCGCCGACGGTAGAAAAGGTGTCGCTGGTGCAGGCCGGCGATAAATGGATACCAGTCGGCTATATCATCACGAAATTCGTGCCGCCGGCGCCGGCAGCAGCCGCGCCGAAGTAAACATGAAACTGTACCTGGCCGTATCCGCGCCGCATCACCCGGCACTTGATCTGGCCAGCGCGGAAAAATCCTGTTTCAGCAGGTCGCTAAAATGTTCCACTGTGACGTCGGCTGGCGGATAGGCGGCGATATTTCCCGGATCCAGCGCATAGTGGCCCTGGCGGGGAAACACCGTGGTGAGTTGCGTTCCCCAGGCATTCTTCATGGCGCTCAGGATACTCAGCTTGTCGTCCACCATGACGTAATGGCGGGCCGGATACAGCCGCGCTACATCGTTCAGCATCTGTTCCTTGTGGACATAGATCAGCACCTGGCCGTCGACCAACTGCCACAGGCCGGAGCGCTGGATCTTGCGCGGCTGGAAGACGACGTCGCCGTCGGACAGGATCACAGTGCGGCCCCATTGTCTGAGATGGGCGACGGCCGCCGCCACGCCCGGATAGATCAGGTCGGCAAACGGATAATCGATCAGGAATGCCGACATCAGCAGCGTTTTCGTATCGTGCATATTGGCCAGCCGGAAGCGCTGCATGGCGCCGAGATAATCGACATAACCGAGTTCCGCGCGCAGCTGCTCCAGGATAGCCTGGTAGCTGTCGCGTCTGGCGGAGCCGAACCCTTGCGCCAGATGCCGCATCAGGTCGGCGATCAGGCGATCGTTGTCGAACATAGTGTTGTCTACGTCCAGCAGAAACACTACTTTATCCATTGCTGCCATGGCGGTCCTTGGGCGTGCGGGTTGTGCCGGTGGCCATCCTTGCTTACCGATTGCGGAGGATGGCATGGCCGGTGATTTTCAACTATGCGCCGAAGCGGCGGGATTTCGCTATTCTGTCACATGTCGACATGAGTATCTTGTCAGCCAGAATGACGTTACAGGCAAGTGCGGTTTGCCTGTGAAATTGCAAGGGCAACGCCAGGCGAGTAGGGTATAAGATAAGAGGCGGTGCATGGAACGGACCGCATGCCTCGGAACAATGGAGTTTGCCATGGATAACCAGGACCAGGCCGAACCGGCGGCTCAGATCGGCCAGAATATCGAAAGTATTCTGGCGTTCTATCAGCAGGAAGAGCAAAAGCTCAGCCATTCGCAACGTCTGCTTGAATATGTCAGCAGTTTCGTCGGACGGCCTTATTTTTTAAGTGTGATATTGCTGTTTGTCGCGCTGTGGATATTGCTCAGCCTGGTCGGGCGGGCCGCTGGCTGGCACCACTTCGATCCGCCGCCTTTTTTCTGGCTGCAGGGCATAGTCAGCCTGTGCGCCCTGTTGATTACGACGGTGGTCCTGATCAAGCAAAACCGTCTCGCCAGATTTGAGGAGCAACGCCAGCACCTGGAACTGCAGGTGAATTTGCTGACCGAGCAAAAGACCACCAAGCTGATCAATCTGATCGAGGAATTGCGGCGTGATCTGCCGATGGTAAAAGATCGCCACGACCCGGAAGCCGAAGCAATGCAACAGCCCACCGATCCGCACCAGGTATTGACGGCGCTAGACCAGCGGCGCGATGTTCACGCCAGTCGCGAGCGTAAATAGCGGCTGTGCGCAATCATCGGCAGCGCTGCGGTCTATCTTTTAACAGGCCTCAGGCTGCCCCGCGATAAGAGCTGAGCTCCGGGGTAAGTCTTTGCGGTCCCTGCAGCTGGATAGATGGTTTTTGTCTTTGCGTGTCGGCCACTTTTTCGACGCCGTCGGCGGCGATGGCCTCGAGGAAAGACAAGACGTTGCGATAGTAATCCACCCGCATTTCTGCTTCGAGCAACTGTCGCTCCGCTTGATATAAGGCCAGGCGGGTGTCGCGCAGTTCGTTTTCAGCCAGCTTTTCCGGCGTCAGGATATATTTCGTCGCCAATCTGTTCAGCCATCCCATGTCGGCACCTCTTTCGTATGGAGACGATTTGATCTTAAATCGTTCTCTACAATTAAAGCGAATATTTGACATCATTTAACTATATTGTTGCGCGATTTCCACGCGTATATTTACATAGAACAACAATGTCTCAATAGCGAAGAACGTCTTCGTAAAACGCAAGCTACCTACCGCACACAAGCATGCGATTGATGCGCGGATGCGCGAATTCCCGGCCCGGATTTACGGCGGCGTTGCCTTCGTAAATTTTATTGAAAATGGCGTTGATCCAGCCAGCGCCGTGCTGGTCAGTGCACCAGCAGCGGCGCGCGGTAAGATTTCACGCGGTCAAGCTTGGCGGCGTACAGGTCATGATCGCTGCGGGTAGTGCTGCTCTCCAAGGCGATGCTCAGGTGCTGTACTGCCTGATCGATTTCTCCCAGCCGCAGGCAGGCGATGCCGAGCCAGTACTGGAATTCGTGATAGTAAGGATCGCGTGCGATTTCTTTGGTGAATTGCAGCTTGGCAGTCTTGTAATCTCCCGCCCGCATTGCCGCCATGCCCTGGTTGAATGCCTGGAACGGCGCTACCGGCTGCAATTGCGCGAGCCTGGCGCCCAATGCCGTGGCACGCACCGTCTGGCCAAGTTCGTTGAGAACGTCGATCAGATTGAATATGACGACGGTGTTGTCGGGCTCGCTCTCAAGCACTTGCGTGAATGCACGTTCGGCTTGCTGCGGATTGCCGTGACGCCGGTAGATCACGCCCAGCGTATTGTACGAAGCCAGGAATCCGGGATCTTGCCTGATGGCTTCGCGCACCCACCAATAGGCGTCGTCCTGCTGATGCGCGGCCAGCGCTTCCGCGGCCTGGTTGTTCATGTACATGGCGACGACCGTATTTTCGCGGATATCCAGGCGACTCTGCCCACTGATCTCTTCCGGCGGCAGGAAGTCGATGGTCAGCAGGCTGGCCTGGTCGAACCGGGTGCGGACGTCGCTCAGTTTTTTACCGAGTGTGATGTTGACGTGTCCGCTGGCAAAATAGATGTCGTCGTTGCGGGTCCAGGACTGATCGATCAATACTGTCTGGTATTCGATCGGTAGTCCCAGCTGCTTGGCGAAAGCGGCAGTCATGATCACCAGAGACAGGCAGTTTCCGGAACGAGCGGCAAAGGTTTGCGCGGCATTGCGGGTATGTTCTGAGTTGTAGTCCAGTTTCAGCTGTTTCTTGTTGTACAAGGCATCGAACAAGCCTTGTTGCATGCCTTTGGCATGCATCTGATAGGCGATTTCCTCACTGTGCAGGTATTGCTGCATGGGTGGGCTGAGCGCAAATACGTCATCGGCGCTGATGCGTTGCGAGGGCGGCGCGAACAATTGATCGTTGAACAGATTATCCGCCCGCGGCGCCTGCGGTGCAGAGACGCAGGCGGCGAGCATGATGCAGAAAGGCAGGACTACCCAGTTTTTCATCTGCGGCCACCATGTCGAAAAATGCCGTTTCGAGACGACGTACTGCCGTATTCACCTAATATATACCCGATTTGCTCAAGCCGGGGGGCGGCCCATGATGTAGTGCTCGAGCTGCTGGATGATGAACTGCTGCTCGGAAATGATATCTTTCACCAGGTCGCCGATGGAAATGATGCCGATCAGCTTGCCGTTATCCAGGATCGGCAGGTGGCGCAGGCGATTCTCGGTCATCAGCGCCATGCACTGCTCATTGGTGTCTTCCGGACGCACGTACATGACGGAGGAGGTCATGATGTCGCGCACGGAGGTGTCTGTCGACGAGCGGCCCTTGAGTATCATTTTCCGGGCATAGTCGCGCTCTGTGACGATGCCGACAATGACGTCTCCCTCCGTCACCAGCAAGGCGCCGACGCTTTGATCGGACATCATCTTTATGGCGTCGAATACCTTGGCCGCCGGCGAAATGGTGTAGACGGCCTGGTTTTGCTTGGTCTTAAGAATTTGTGCGACGCTTTTCATCTGCGGTCCTTTCAGACAAGCCTGTGGTTGCATCAATATTTCCAGCCGTACTTTAGTAAGAAAGTAGCGCGTTCGTATTCGAATTGCAAGCCTCTTCGTCGGCGGCGCGGATCGCGACTGGCGACTGGCAAATCTGACAGTACAAAAAGACGGATTACTGCACTAATATTGCATTGCGGAAATTTAATTTTCTCAAGCATAGCATTTAATAGCGGATCCTGAACTTGATCAGCCGCCGGGCGGCGACCTCCGAGGGCAGAGCATGCCAGCGCAGTGACGCCATCGTTTGGAAGCGCAAGCTTCATTCCTTATGAAAATGAATTTCAGTGGCCGTTTTTAGTTTTACAACCGTACTGAAAAAAATAACCAGGTCATCTGATGCAATTGTTGCGCCGCGCAAGTCGGGCATCCGCATGGCGATCTTTCTTTTTGCCGGCGCCTTGATCGCCTGCATATGGGTGGTGACTCTCTATGACGGAGCTGAGCGAGAGAGCGGGCAACGGGCTTTTATTCTGGACGCGCAAGCCGATCTGCTCTACGCGGACCAGATTACGATGCTCGATGCGCCGCTTGGCGCCGGCCATGCGCAGATGCATAAGCGGCGGGCCTATGCGCTGGCGATGTTTGCGACGGTGGTGGTGCTGATGCTTGCCATGTTCATTTTGTTCCTGGCTAACGGCTTGATAAAAACGCGGCGTGCGGCAGCATTCTCCAATCAGGCGAAATCGCAGTTTCTGGCCAATGTGTCGCATGAACTGAGAACGCCTTTGAATGGCATCCTGGGTTACGCCGAACTGTTGCGGGAGGACCTGGCCGGCACCGACGCCTGGCATTTTGCCCAAGCGATCCATGATAGCGGCACGCATCTGCTGCTGCTGGTCAATTCAGTGCTGGACCTGGAGCGCATCGCTGCTGGAAAAATGGAAGTGTTCCTGGCCGTGGAAAATCTGCGTGACCTGATGCAGCAGATTGTCGCGGGACATGCATCGACGGCAATGCGCAAGAAGATCGGCCTGCGCCTGGCGTTGAACCCTGGATTGCCGGTCGAAATTGCCTGTGACCGCAGCAAGCTGGTGAGGGTGCTGAATAATTTGATTCATAACGCAGTGAAATATACTAATCAGGGCGCGGTAACCGTACGGATTTTTCATGGCAACGGCAGTTTGATATTCAAGGTGATCGATACCGGCGAAGGCATTCCTGCCAGTTTTCGGGACGCCATTTTTGAAAAATTCACGCAGGTGGACGGATCAGACCTGCGCGCGCAGGCGGGTAGCGGCATGGGGCTGGCGTTGGCTAAGGAGCTGGTGAAATGCATGGGCGGCGCGATAGGCGTTCAGTCGCGGCTTGAGCGCGGCTCCATATTCACTTTTACGCTGCCGGTCTCCAAGGCGGGCACGGATAAGAAGGTGCGATGAAGCTCATACTGGTAGTGGATGACAATCCTCTGAACAGCAACCTTGCCAAGGTCATCCTGACCCGGGCGGGGTATTCGGTGCAGGTTCTCACTTGCGCTTCCGATGCTTTGCACTACCTGAACAAGAACCCGGTCGATGTCATACTGACTGACATCGGCATGCGGGATATCAACGGCAAAGAGTTCTGCCACATCGTCAAGAGCCGTCTGAATACATTCGCGCCGCGCGTAGTGGCGTATACCGCGTACGCGATGGAGGGGGAGCTGGCTTCGTTCAGGGCCGCCGGTTTCGATGCCATCGTGGTCAAGCCGGCCTCGCGCCGGCAGATTCTGGCGGCGGTGGATCCCGATGGATCATATTAGTGATATTCCGCAGACTACATGAAAAGGTCAATCAATCCGGACATGCAACTCCAGACCTGCGATCACTTCAGCCCTCAGACATTTTTGAGGCATGCCTATCAAGACAAGGCCGTCTGTGCCGAATTGTGTGCGCTGTTTCTGCTGGTCGCCGGCGAGCAGTTCGGCAGGCTGGAGGCTGCCGTCCGGGCGCAGAATGTAGTTGTGGCGAGACACGAATGCCACGCCCTGAAAGGCTCTTTGCTGATCGCCGGAGCGCATGCTGCGGTAAGGATGCTGGATCAGATCGACGCAGAGTTCAAACGGCAAAAATTGCCGTGGGGGGGCGACAGTTTTTCAAAGCTGCAAGTCGAAATTGAGCTGACGATGCAAGAAGTACGGCGCTTTCTTGCGGATAGCGAAGAGTCGGCTGTTCGGTGCTGAAGGTGGCCTTGGCGCCGGTTTTCAGTTGATCTGCAAAACGCTGGTATCGCTTTGAAGCCGATGTTCGGCGATTGCCGCAGGGTGGCCGGAAAGCCAGAGCGCCGTGCCTTCGATCAGCTTCTGGGTCGGGACGGGTTTAGCGAACGAGGCAACCAGCAGCGCCACAAAACTGGCAACCACCAATGAGCGGTTCAAGCTCGGCTTCGGCGAATTTTCCGCATGCCAGATAAAGCACAGGCCGACCGCCAGGCCAAGCAGGAAGCCGCTCAGCGCTTCCGACACCGAATGGAAATGCAGCTGCACCCGCGACAGGCTGATCAGCGCCGCCAGGCCGGCTCCTGACATCGCGGCCGACCAGCGCAGCGCAAATACCTGCTGCCGGAAAATGAGATAGAAGAACGTCGGGAGAATCGCGGCGGAACGCATGGCGTGGCCGCTGAAGCCGGTGAAATCAATCGCCTCTATGCCGATGCCCCAGCCGACGAAAGCAATCTTCGACGCCGCGACCAGCATGAGTCCGCCGGCAAACAGCAGGCACCAAGACAAGAACAGGCGGCGCGCCGCTCCGGCTGTCAGCCAGATTGCAATGGCGACGGCGGCCGGAAGCATGACGTTGCTGCTGCCGATTTTACTGATTTGCATCCATGAAAGCATAGGAACCGGTACCTGAAATGTGGTGGTAAACGCCTGCCCCTGACGACAAGAATCCGGCCGGCGTGCACCGCACCCGCCATATTATGCAGTGCCGATTCAAGCGCCTGCACTGAGCCGGGCCTGGCGCGCCTTGCGGGCGGCACAGCCGCGCAAGAAGCCGCGCAATTCCTCGAACACGATAGGTTTTTGAAAATACAGCACCTCGTCAGGCAAGCCGCCACGGGCTTCCAGCGCATCTTTGCCAAGCGTGGTCAGGATGGCGATGTCGATATGCCTGAGTTCCGGCTTGGCGAGCACCGTCTTGACGATCTCATAGCCGTCAATGCCTTCCATCACGATATCGAGCAGTAGGATGTCGTACTTGCGCTGGGCGATTTCCATCAGCGCCTGATAGCCGTTTTCGCAAAAGCTGATGTCCAGCGGGATATTCCAGGATGAGATCTGTTTCTCATACACCTTGCGCTGCAGAGCGTTGTCTTCAACGATCAGGGCGCTTAATGTCGACGACAAAGAGCCTTTTTCCTCCAGCAGATCGCTGCGTTCCGCTTTCAGCGCCTCAACCGCCTCGCGCGGAATGCGCCGGTGCCCGCCCTGGGTTTTCCAGGCAACCAGGATCCCGCGTTCTACAAGCTGCTGGACCGACGTGACGGAAATCCCCAGCAGGCGGGCAGCTTCTTGGGTAGTGACATCGCTTTGATTGAGTTTCACTGCTGGCATCGGGTAATTGGTTCAGTTAAGTATTTTATCAAACTATGAAATGCAGATCATTCATAGCGCCAACGGCTTTGAAGCGGCTGCAACCAAGATTGTTCCTGCGCCGATACCTGATTTCATCCCCCGCCTGCGCATAGTAAGTCTTCCGCAGCCACGGCAACAGCCTTATTGGCGCCCTCAAGAGACGGCGCACGAGCGTCCATGCACATTTTAAAGGTGCTTTGCTGCAGCGCAATCAAAAATCTCTATTAAAATCAATTTTAATTTGTTATATTTAACAATGTAATGAATTTACTGTTTTTATTGATTTCATATTTTCTCAACTGAACTGCCAGCCGGTTTGGCCAGGGGCCGGCAATCCAAGGGGCATGCACTGCGAGGGCGCGGTTTTAACTGGGCCTGCATTTTTTCCAGCCATGGCTGGATGATTTTTACGTGTGAGTTAACTTGAAAAAAACAATCGTGCTGTTAATCCTGTCTCTGGCGCTGGGCGGCTGCGCGCTTGCGCCGGGGATGAGATTCGATCCGCAGGGGACGGTCGATGCCAGCGATCCCGCATCCAGGCCGGTGGTCAAGCCGATCACCCTCAAGCTGGTGCAGCAAGAGCGAGCCGAACGCCTGCAGCAAGCACAGGCCAGCATGTCGTATTACCAGGAATTGCTGACACAGCCCGAGCCTTACCGGATCGGCGTGGCGGACGTATTGTCGATCATCGTCTGGGATCACCCGGAACTGGTGGTGCCGAACCTGACCTATACCATCGGCGCCAGCGGCGCTGAAATATCCAACGTCGGCCTGGCCGCGCAGACGCTGCCGGGATACGCCGTCGGCAGCGACGGCAATGTGCAGTTTCCCTATGTCGGCAGGTTCAAGGCGGGCGGCCTGACGGAGCTCGATGCGCAGCAGCAGCTGGTGACGCTGCTGAAGAAATATATCCGCGATCCGCAGATTACCTTGCGCGTGATCGGCTATCGCAGCCGCAAGGTTTACGTGGATGGCGAGGTGCGCAGCGCCGGCGTCAAGCCAATGACCGACGTGCCGATGTCGCTGGCAGAGGCGCTGAACCAGGCCGGCGGCATCAGTCCGTCCGGCGATCCCAGCCGCATCACGTTGACGCGCGGCGCCCGCAACTACCGGATCAGCATTCCCGAACTGGCGGAACACGGCATCAGTCCGTCCAAAGTGATCTTGCAGAGCGAAGACCAGCTGCGGATTACGCCGCTTGCCGACAATCAGATCGTGGTGGCTGGCGAAGTGCGGGACCCGCGCGGCGTGCCTCTGCGCAGCAACGGCCGACTCACCTTGAGCGATGCGCTGAGCCAGGTGGGCGGCGTGCTGGCGGAAACCAGCGATCCGAGCGCGATCTATGTGGTGCGCGCGGCGCCTGAGGGCACCATGCCGGAAATTTTTCATCTGGACAGCAAGTCGCCGCTCGGCCTGGCGCTGGCGGAAAACTTCGAGCTGAAGGCCAAGGATGTTGTCTATGTCGATGCTCCGGGGCTGGTGCGCTTCAGCCGCATCATGGCGCTCTTCTTAGGCAGTTCGACCAATGCGGTCAATTACCGCAATGCCGTGGACAAGAAGAATTGATCAAATCCATCTTAATCGTTTGCATAGGCAATATTTGCCGCTGTCCCATGGCGTTGGGGCTGTTCGCCCGGAAGCTGCCAGGGGTGCAGCTGAACTCGGCCGGGATCGATGCCGTGGTCGGGGCGCCGGCCGATCCTTTGGCGATAGAGCTGATGCGCCTGCGCAATATAGATATCAGCGCTCATCGAGGACAGCAGTTGCGTGCCTGGCAATGTGCATCCGCCGATCTGATCCTGGTCATGGATCTGCCGCAGAAGCAGTTTATCGAAAAACATTATCCGACCACGCGCGGCAAATTGTTCCGTCTCGGAGAATATGGCCGCTTCGATATTTTCGACCCTCACCAAAGGGGGCGCAGCGATTTTGAGCGCTGCCTGGCGCTGATCGAACAGGGTGTCGACGATTGGACGGCGCGCATAGCGGCGAGCGGATCGCCGCCGCCCAAAGCAACACATGAGCTGGTCCAGATAACGCAATGAAGGCGCCGATCCTAGGATGACAAAACTTACGCAGCCGCTGCATATGTCGGCAGGCAGGGATGAAGAGCTGAATCTGACAGCCTTGCTCGATGTACTTATGGGCAACCGCAAGATGATAGGCATGGTCACGATTGCCTGCTTTGTGCTGGGAACGCTATATGCATTTCTGGGAACGCCGGTGTACCAGGCCGACATCCTGGTCCAGGTCGAGGACAACTCCGCCAGCGCCGCCGCCAGCAACATGCTGGCCGACATGTCATCCATGTTTGATGTGAAATCAACCGCCGCAGCCGAAATTGAAATACTCGGGTCGCGGCTGGTGGTTTCGCGTTCAGTCGACGCCTTGCACCTGTATATCGAGCAAAATCCAAAATATTTCCCTTTGATCGGCGGCTGGATTGCGCGCCACAATAAAAAATTGTCTGCGCCGGGATTGCTTGGCTATGGCGGCTATGCCTGGGGCAATGAAAGCATGGACGCGGATATTTTCAACGTGCCGCAGGAGCTCGAAGAAAAGAAATTCAGACTGCTGCTGCTGGAGCACGGGCGCTATCGCCTCAGCAGCGGAGAATTCGATGAAGTGTTCGAAGGCAGCGTCGGCAAACTAAAAAAATTTGCGGTGGCGGACGGCAATCTTGAACTGAGATTGACCAAGGTCGACGCCAGGCCCGGGACCGTCTTCACATTGATCCGCAATTCCAGATTGAAAACCATCCTCGATCTGCAAGACCAGCTGGTGATCGTCGAGAAGGGTAAGCAGTCGGGGGTGATCGGCGCTACCTGGCAAAGCCCGGATGCACGGATTGTGAGCGAGACCTTGAATCAGATCGGCCAGCAATACGTGCGGCAGAACATTGAGCGCAAGTCCGCCGAGGCCGCCAAATCGCTGGATTTCCTGAATGATCAGATACCGCAGCTGAAGAGCGAGCTGGAGCAGGCGGAAAATCTCCTCAATGCCTTACGCAACAAGCTCGGCAGCATCAGCATGAGCGACGAAGGCGCAATGGTGCTGCAAAAAGCGGTGGATACGCAGACCCAGTTGCTGGAACTGAAGCAGAAGCGCAAGGACCTGGCGATGCGCTTTTCGGACTCGCACCCGTCGCTGAAAGCGGTCGATGAGCAAATCCGCGCCTTGTATGGCGAGCAGGGGAAAGTCAACGGCCTGATCAAGCGCTTCCCGAATAACGAGCAGGATTTGCTGCGGCTGACTCGCGATGTCACCGTCAACACCGCCTTGTATACCGGGCTGTTGACCAATATAGAACAATTGAAGCTGGTGAAAGCCGGCAAGATCGGTAATGTGCGGCTGGTGGATGTCGCCGCCTTGCCGGAAATTCCGGTCAAGCCGAAAAAACTGATCGTGCTGCCGGTCTCGCTGCTGCTGGGCTTGTTCTTCAGCGTCACGGCAGCCTTTGTCCGCAACATGCTGTTCAGCGGGGTTACCGACGCCGGCGAAATCGAGCAGCACACCGGCTTGAGCGTCTATTCGACCATCCCGCGCAGCGATGCCCAGCTGGCGCTCAGCAGGCAGGTAAGGACCAAAGCGCACGAAGTCTCGCTGCTGGCCGTGACGCAATCGAACGACCTTGCGATCGAGAGCATGCGCAGCCTGCGCACCGCGCTGCAGTTCGCCATGCTGGAGGCGAAGAATAATATCGTGTTGCTGACCGGGCCGTCGCCCGCCGTCGGGAAATCCTTTATCGCGGCCAATCTGGCGGCGGTGGTGGCGTCGTCGGGCAAACGCGTGCTGCTGATTGACGCCGACTTGCGCAAGGGTCATCTCAACGAGTATTTCGGTTTCGGGCGTGACGGCGGCCTGTCTGAGCTGGTATCCGGTTCGCTGAAAGCGGCTGCCGCGATCCACCGGGAGGTGGTCCCGGGCCTGGATTTCATGGCGACCGGCAAATTGCCGCCGAACCCGGCCGAGCTGCTGATGGCGCGCAGCGTTGGCGAAGTGCTGAAAACCGTGGCGGAGCAGTACGACATCGTGATTGTCGATTCGCCGCCGGTACTGGCCGTGGCGGATCCTGCCATCCTGGCGGAATTTTCCGGCACCACCTTCCTGGTAGCCCGCTCCGGCCTCACGAAAATCGGCGAAATCATCGAATCGGCAAGGCGTCTGGCGCACAACGGCGCGCATCCGAAAGGCGTGCTGTTCAATGGCCTCGATCCCAATGTGAGCAGATATGGCTACGGCTCCAAGTACGGCGGCTATCGCTACACCGCCTATTCCTATGAGAAAAACAAACGCTTAACGACCTGAACACGACCTGAGATGCGCGAGGGCAGGTCGCCATTTGCGATTCTTGCTTCCTGGTCTTTACCGGTGGGTACCCAATGAAGCTCCGAGCCATGAAAAAATTCAGCGCTTTATCTCAAGTCATCGTTGAACAGGCGATCTTTACCTTGTCGTTTTTTTCCACGCAAGCCTTGCTGGCCAGGTATTTGAGCGTGGCAGGTTTCGCGTCATTTTCGGCGGTGTACTCGGCGGTGATTCTGTTAAACATCATCCATGGCTGCACCGTGATGGAACCGCTGCTGGTATTTTCCAAATCAGATCATGGCATCAGCAAGCCTTTGCTGATGCAGTTGCACGCGCCGCTGGCCCTGGCGAGTATCCCCGTGACCATCTACCTGGTGGCGCATATTCCCAACGCGCCGCCGTACTTCGTCCTGGCGCTGGTGTTTGCACTGGCCGGTTTCATCGTCTACTGGACGGTGCGTTCCATTGCCATTCTTGAAAACAAGAGCCTGAAGTCGGCGCTCCCTGCCTTGTCGCAGTTTGCCGGGGTCTGCCTGGCGATTACCCTGATCCCGAAGGATAGTCCGTATCAGCTGAATGAAGTACTGATTTTCATCGGATTGCCGCTGCTGCTTACCAGCGCCCTGATCTCCAGGGGCGCGCCGCCCAAGGCAGGGGAGGTCAGCGGCACGCCTCTGGAACGCCCTCCCTGGCTGAGCTTCGGCTTGAACAATACGTTCAGCCAGATCCTGGTGTGGGCCATGACCCATGGTCTGGTGATTTTCTACATGTCGCGCCAGCAGGCCGACCTGGCGGCCAATTTCCGTGTCGTGATGACGCTGGTCTTGCCGGCGCAATACCTGAATATCGCCATTTCCAATTATCAGCTGCCCAAGCTTGCGCGTCTGGCGGAGGAGCGCTCGACGCAATTTTCGGCGATGGCGCGCACCTTCATCCTGGTCACGCTGGGACTCAGTCTTTTATACAGCCTGCTGCTGTGGATGGCAGGAGGGTCGCTGGTCGGCATGCTGTTCGGCGCCAAATACGCCGGCCTGAACATGCGCGACTACATCCTGTTTCCATTTGTCTTCGCCGCCATCCAGGGCGGCCGGACAGTCTTGAAGGCGCTCAGGCTTACCCACTATGCAAGCTGGGCGGTCACCGTCGGCTTTCTGTTTTTCCTGCTCGCATTTTCCCTCAACGGCCACGGTTCCATCAACAGCGTATTGATACCCACGGTATTCGGCCTGGGAGCGGCGGCCGTCATCATGTTTTACCAGATCAAGAAAAGTCTAAAGGCTATTTATCTATGAAAATTGTGATTTGCGCTGTTCCGTATAGCCCGAACCTGGGCGACGGCGTCATCTATGAAAATCTCAGGCAGCTGCTGACAGAGCTCGCGCCGGCCGCGCAGATAAGCGCACTCGACATCGCCGGCCGCGATGGCTATGACGCTTCCAGCGTTTCCAGGAAGCCTTTGATAAACCGGGTGCCGGGACGGCTGCGGCCATCGGTTGTGTGCGCCTATTTCTGTCTGCAGTACTGGTGGCGCTGGCGTCATAAATGGGCGGAACAGCTGGCAGACGCCGATCTCATCGTGATCGGCGGCGGGCAGCTTTTCATGGACGCCCATCTAAATTTTCCCATCAAGCTGTTTTTGCTTTCCAGGACCATCAAAGCGATCGGCAAGTCCGGCAAGGTTGCCATTTTTTCCGTGGGCGCGTCAAAACTGATGTCCGGCGTCGGCGCCAATCTGTTCCGGCGCGCCTTAAAGAATATGGCGCCGGTGCGTATCAGTGCGCGCGACATGCTGTCGGCGCAGCACATGAAAAAATACCTGGCGATCGAGGGCGATGTCTGCATCACTCCTGACCCGGCGATTTATTCGCAACAGACTTATGCGCAGGATACTCCCGCTGCGCACGGCGGAAATGTGCTCGGCATCTGCATCTCCTGTCCGCTTGAAGTCAACCACGGCGTCACAAGCGGGCCGGCCTACGAATCGAAAATTTCCGAATTTTTCGAGAACCTGGCGCTGCAGGCGATAGCAGTGGGGTATGTCGTCAAGTTCTTTACCAACGGCGCCCCGGAAGACGAGGTATTTAAAGATGCGCTGGCAGCGAGGCTGAACAGCCATTGCATAGTCAATGTGCCAAGGGCCGCTGCGCCCGCGCAGCTGGTGGAAAACATCCGCGCTTGCGACTACATCATTGCCCATCGGCTGCATGCCAGCATCGTTGCCTACGCCCTGGATATACCTGCCATCGGGCTCAACTGGGATGTCAAGGTCAAGTCGTTCTTTGAACTGATAGGCCGCAGCCGGTTTTTCATTCCATCGCCGATACCGGACGTGGAACACACGCTTGATCTGCTTAATCACGCGCGGGCATCGTGCGGGACGGAAAAATCGCGCCTGACGCTGAGGCTGAAAAAAGAAGTGTCGGCGCTGCTGGAATCATCCGTTCAGCAGGGCTCTACCGCGGGAACGCGGCGCTGGATAGGCGGCAACGTCGATTATGAAAACATTGTATAGGACCCGCATCAACCCCGAAATGCGGGTTGTCAGCGCGATATTCATGCTGTTGCTGAGCGGTTTGATCTATTTCTATCAGCGGGTCTTTCTTCCGGATTATTTTTTCATCGATGAAAAGACGATTACCGACCTGATCAGATACACCGACCTCGATATTTCGCTGCAGGATTCATTTACCAACACCGCGATGGTATATGCCCTGATCGGACCGGAATGGTCGCAGATCCTGCTGCTGCTGGCAACGGCGGCGGTGATCGTCTACGTCTGCAAAAAATCCTACCGGCTGATCGACCTGCTGTTTGCCTTTCTCCTGATGCTGTCGTTTGCGCTGTTCAACCTCAAATTATCAAAAGAAGTGATCGTCATCATATTGAATCTGATCGCTTGCGCGGTGTGCGCCACGCAGCTGTCGAATCGCAAGAAAATCGCGATCGTGACCGTTCTTTATCTACTGTATGCGTGGAAATTTCGCGTGTACTACGCCGTCATCGCGGCCCTGATGCTGGCCTTGTATGTGATCGCCGGCAGCCGCGGCAAGTTGCGCCTCTGGCTTGTGGCCGGCATGTTGCTGCTGTGCTGCGCGATACCGGGCGACTTCTGGGATCAGCTGCAGCAGGCACGCGATGTCGCCAACGCCAACCGCGAGGGCTTGTCCGATTCCAAAACCATGTTCACGAATCTGCTGGCGCCCAGCGGCGTGCTTACCGTTGTCCCGAACGCGCTGTTTGCCGCCGTCCGTTTTTATTTTGCACCCTTGTTCTCCTTGCGGGTGCAGGAACTGTTCCTTTCCTCAACGCTGTGGTTTCTCACCCTGGTCTTGTTCAAAAGACGCAACTATGGCGATCCTTTGTTTTTGCTGCTGGCTGCAAATTTTGTTGTCCAGACTTTCTTTGAACCCGATCTGGGTTCGTTCTTCCGCCATTTGAGCGCTTACGCCTTTTGCGTATTCGGGATCCGCTACATCGTCCCGGACGAAGAGGGGGAGCCGCAGGAATTGATGACAGCCGGATTAAACCGCCTTGACGAGGAGATCTGAATGAATCGCGCGCGACCGTTGCACATCCTGAACGTGGCGGAGACTATCAAGGGCGGGATAGCGACCTATCTCGATACGCTGGAGCATTACAGCCGCGATTTCAACTGCCATTTCGAATATCTGATCCCGGCCGCGCAAATAGATCAGATCGCTTCCAGGCAAATCGAGCCGCATGCCTACTCGCGGAAAGGCATAGGTCCGTTGCGGCTGGCGGCGGCCATCGTGCGACTGGCGCGGCAGAGCAAGCCGGATGTGGTGTACGCGCACAGCACGTTTGCCGGCGTCGCCCTGTGCCTGGCCAAACCGTGGTTATGCCGAGGCACCAAAACCATGTATTGCGCGCACGGCTGGGCCAGCTTCCGCGATCGCAGCAAGCTGGTGATACTGCTGAGCCGGATTATAGAAAGAGGCATGTCCTATATACCCGATGCGGTGGTGAATATTTCCCGCCATGAGCATGAAATCAACCGCATACACGGTTTTTCAAAGAGAAACGTACTGATCCAGAGCACCGTGCTTGATCGCGATAGCCGGCTGAAGGCGCAGCGCCAGGACGATCAACGGCTGCACATCCTCTTTGCGGCCCGCCTGGATTGGGAAAAGGGCTATGACATCCTGGTCGAAGCGATCCATATCCTGCAAAAGAGCAGGCCGGATTTTGTCTACCATATCGTCGGCGATGCGGTGCTCGGCAATCTCAAGATCGAGAAAATCGTTGCCGACAACGTGCATTACTACGGCTGGATCGATCATGCTGAGATCGATCGTTTTTATGATCGTGCCGATGTGTTCATCGTACCTTCACGCAATGAAGGATTCGGTTTGACCGTGCTGGAGGCGTTCCGCAGTTCGGTGCCGGTGATCGCCAGCGACCGCGGCGCCTTGCCCGAGCTGGTCGAGCATGCGGTCAATGGCCTGGTCTTCAATTGCACGGCTGCCGACCTTGCCGAGAAATTGCATGGCATGGACCTTGATATCTTGCGCAGTTACGGCCGCGCCGGGCGCCGTTCTTACCTGGAGAAGTTCTCGCCGGCGCAATTCGTTGTCAGTTACCAGAAGCTGTTCGGACAGTTGCGCGGCTCTATCTGACTTGTTGCGCGCTGCATGCCGCACGGTTGCCACGCAGTTGCTACTCAGTTGCCATTTTATAATCAGGAGCTTGCATGAAAATGCGTATTGGCGTTTCCCTGCCGTTGCTTGTGTTCTGCACGCTGGGTGGTTCCCAGGCGAAAGCGCTGGAACAAGATGGCATCCCCTCGATTTATCCTACCGCTGCGAGCATCCAGATCGATCCCGTCAAGATTTCGGAAAAGGATCTGCGGCTGATAAAGAAGGCCGGTTTTGAATACGTGCGCTTTGGCGTGCGTCCGGAAATTGCCGCCGTGGCCGGGAAAAAAGCGGATTACGCGGGATTGCTGACGCAACTGCGCGCCCTGCAGTTAAAGCCGGTCCTGACATTGTTCGGCGGGCCAGACGTATGGGGCGAGAGGAAGGCGAATGTCACCAGCCGCCAGATGGCAAGCCAGTCTGCCAGCGATTTTGCCAATTTTGCGCTCGGCTTCATGGATCAGCATCGCGACCCCGACATTTTATGGGAGCTGTGGAACGAGCCGGAAATCCCGACTTTCTTGAAACCGGAACTGTTGCGTCCGGGCCTGGTGCCGTCGGTACAGAAAATCTGCAGCGCTCTGCAAAGCCAGTCCGGCTCTAAAACGTACAAGGTGTTCGGTTTCGGTTTTTCCAAAATGCCGCGCGCTTTCTCCAGTTCGCCCTACGACGAGTTGCTCGACGTTTCTCTAAAAACCTGCCTCAGCGGCATCTCTGTACATCCCTATCGCGAGAAGCCGGAAACGCTGATCAGCGATTTCGCCGAAGTCCGCCAGGTAATGAGTAAATACGAGAAGAGCAGCGCACCTGTGATTGCTTCAGAGTGGGGATATTCAAGCTTTTCTCCGACTCGCGACCTGGACGGCCAGGCGCTGCTGGTTGTGCGGGAGTATCTGTCCAGCGTGTTTGTGCGGCTGTCCTTGCTGAATATCTATGCATGGAAGGATACCGGCGGCGATCCCGCTGCAATCGAGGAAAATTATGGTCTGGTTGATATGAACGGTCAGCCGAAGCCAGCATTGCTGGCCTTGCAGCATTTATTTTCCAGGCTTAGCCAGACACAGCTTGTATCGGCCAAGGCAAGTGCCAGCGACTATCAGTTGACCCTGGGCAGCCAGGCGGCGGCCAAGGATAAACGCACGGTTTATGTAGTCTGGAGCAGCGCCGCCGGTTCCGGGGCGACTTATCAATTTTCCAGGAACGGCGCCAAGGCTTGCGCTATCAGCCGCTTTCTTCCTGTGCAGACCGATACAGCGTGTCCCGGTAGCGGCGGCACGGTGGAGCTGAGGGCCGGTCAGGCGCCGCTGGCTGTCACGCTTTACTATTAAACTGCGGCGGCCGCCCTAATAGGCGGCGCTGCCGGTCCAGCCCTTGAAGGCTGTCCATACCAGGATGCGGAAATCCATCAGGAACGACCAGTGCTGGATGTAGTACAGGTCGAACTGTACGCGTTTCTCCATTTTATCCACGGTATCGGTTTCACCCCGGTGGCCGTGGATTTGCGCCCAGCCGGTGATGCCGGGCTTGACCCGGTGCCGCACCATATACATCTCCAGCAGCTTTTCGTAGAGCTCGTTATGTTCCAGCGCATGCGGCCTGGGGCCGATCACGGACATGTCGCCGATCAGCACATTGAGGAACTGCGGCAGTTCATCCAGGCTGGTGCGCCGCAGGAATTGCCCGACCCGGGTGATGCGCGGATCATGTTGCGTGGCCTGGGTCAGTTTCTTGTGTTCCTGGTGCAGTTTCATGGTGCGGAATTTGTAGACCATGAATTTCTTGCCGTTGAGCCCCAGCCTGGCCTGCTTGAAGAACACCGGGCCGGGCGACGAGTATTTGATGCAGACGGCGATCACCGCAAACAAGGGTGCCAGCAGCGTCAGCGCCGCCAGGGCGAACAGCTTGTCCAGCAGGTGCTTGACGATGGCGTGGATGCCGCTGGGGGCGGGGCGGTTCAGTTCTACCGCCGGGATGCCGAGAAAATTGACGGCCAGGTTGCTCAACATCTGTATGCCTGAAGTATCTGGCACCCAGCGGATGTCGACCAGGGTATTGCGCAGGCAATGCTGCAGCTGTTTCAGCTGTGGCGCGGCGCTCATCGGCAGGGTGATCCAGATTTCATGGATCTCGTGCTGCACCACGTAGTGATGGATATCATCGTAGCTACCGATGTGATCGATGGCAGGATCTTGCAGTTTGTGCGCCTGTTCGCCGACGACGGCCACGGCGCGTACGTCATAGACCGCGGCGGCATTGTGCAGCGCGCGCTTGTGCATTTCCTGCCCGGTGGGGCCATAGCCGACAATCACAATGCGCCGGGTGTTGATGCCGCGCTTGCGCAAGTGACAGGCCGAGGCATAGATGAGAAAGCGGTACAGGGCCAGAAAGACCAGGCTGATCAGATACCAGTACACCAGCCAGCGGCGCGACAAAGCGCCGACCCCATGCACCATGACGCTGAGAGCATACCCCGCCAGCAATATGGCGCCCCAGGCGCAGGCGAGCCGGGTGAAGATCGCCGGCATCGGCCATTCTTGCCAGGATGTATATAAGTTCAGTTTGGAAAATGTCAGCACGCCAAACGCACAACAGAAATACAAGAGCAGCGAATGAATCGGCGCGGTGGTGGTCATGGCCGAATTGAAATGGAAGTGGCCGGCCAGCTGGGCGGTAGCGCACAGGATCAGTGCATCTACCAGCCATTGCGGCAATTCGAAGGTGAGCACTCGTTCGAAAAGTATCAGGGATTTTGAGCTTGCCATGGTTTTTAGGGAAAGCGTCCAAAAGAAGGCATTTGATTGCATTGGCGATCATGCATGCCGCATGCGCCGCTAACGCCCGGCAAGGGCGACCGGTGGCCGTCCGGGCGCGGCATCGGCCGGGGATTCCGGTGATCTCGATGGATTGGCGGCGCGCGCGGTGGAAAATAATTTTCGGCAACGTATGAGTCATCATAAGTCGACTAGCCATTAAATTCAATGATTAAAACGAATTTAATGAATTTGATGTTCTGAAATATATTCCGAAAAATATAGCGCCGCCGCCGGCGAGAGCTGCGGGCTTTGTCCCCTAGGGATCTAAATGTATGAATGTGCGGGAGTAATTCGGCGAGGCGGATAGCTGCCGGGTGCTTTATCCCAGGGGGGAGGCCTTGACGCCTCAGGGTGGGTGCTCAGGTAAAGGAGAAGACCTTATCCTTGCCGATAAAATTTTTACCGCGCGCGCCTTGCATCGCCTGGCTCACCATCTGCCGGGCGTCCTGGAGGGAAACGCCATAATCGGAAAAATCGGTCTTGACGTCCAGCCGATGCAGGAAATCGCGCAAACGCTGTTCCGCCTCTTCGCGGCCGGCGCCGAACACGCGCTGCAGCGTGGCGTCGCGTTCCGCCTGCGCGCCCCAGGCCATGCGCAGCACCATCGGCAGCGTGAAGGAGCAGGCGATGCCGTGCGGCAGTCCGTGGCTCAGCGTCATTTCGTAGGAGATCGAGTGCGCCAGCGCAGTCTTGGTGTTGGAAAACGCCAGCCCGGCTTTCAGGGCCGCCAGCGCCATCGCCGAGCGCAGCGCAGGGTTGCCCAGATCGTCGGCCAGCGCCGGCAGACAAGCCAGGATGTCCTGGATTGCAGAGGCTGCGTAAGTGTCCGAGATAGGGTTGGCGTTGACGTTCCAGATCGATTCCAGCGCGTGCGACAGCGCGTCCAGGCCAGTGGAAATAGTCACCTGGCGCGGCAGGCTCAGCATCAGCGCGGGGTCTACCAGCGCCGCGATAGGCCAGGTGCAATCCAGATGCAGGGAATATTTCTTCTTGCTGGCGGCATCCCAGATGGTTGCCCAGGGCGTGACCTCGCTGCCGGTGCCGGCCGTGGTCGGTATAGCGATCAGGTTTTTCGTCCGCGGCGGCGTGAACGGCTTGCCGTCGGCCAGCAATGCCAGCAATTCCGCGAAACTGCCGCTGGCGGTGCCCACCAGCAAAGCCTTGGCGGTATCGATGACGCTGCCGCCGCCCAGTGCGACCAAGGTGTCGCAGGTCTGCTCCCGCCGCCAGAATTGTTCATACATGGCACGCAAGGCGGCGACATCTGGATTTGGCTGGATATCGTCGATGACATACGAGATACGGTCGCCCAGCAGTTGTTCCATCCGGCTCACCAGGCCGAGCGCCCGCGCTTCCGGAAATGTCACCAGGACCACCTTGCCGGCGCCAAGCAGCTGCGGCAGGTCTTGCAGGCAGCCGTTGCCGAAATGGATTGCGACCGGATTATGAAATCGTTGCGACATTGCTTTTCCTCGTTGCGGATGATGCGCCGTCCGGCTGATGGCTGGCGGTGTTTTGGTTTCTTCAAGGCGGGCAAGTTATCACAAACGTTTTACCGCAGAATGACAGGAGTCCGGCGTCAGGTTGTTTTTTTAAAAAGCCTGTGGTTTTGCGCCCGCGATAGGTAGAATCTAAGCAGAGTAGAGTTCGGAAGAAGTTAACCATTTAGCTATTCGAAGGAAAATCATGCATAACGCCGCAATAGCAGGAAAACAGCAGAAGCTGGCAGAGATGGTCGAATTTGCGCGTGATCGTTTGCCACCGGATGTGTTTGCAACCATGCAACCATTCCTGGCCGAATATTACTCACAGGTGGGGGAAGAACAGATTCTGAGCCGCGACAGCGCCGATCTGTATGGCGCCGCGATGGCGCACTGGCAATTTGGCCGCCATTTCATCTCGGGCACGCCGCGCGTGCGGATCTATAATCCGCGCATCGACGAGCATGGCTGGCAATCCGGCCACAGCGTGATCGAGATCGTCAATGACGACATGCCGTTCCTGGTGGATTCGGTCAGCACCGAAATCAACCGCCTCGGCCTGACCTTGCATGCGGTGATTCATCCGGTGTTCCGCGTCTGGCGCGATGCCGGCGGCCAGGTTGAAAAAATCCAACGCGCCAGCGAAGCGGCCGGCAAGGATGGCGAACAGGCCCGGCTGGAATCCAATATCCACATCGAAATCGACCGCTGCACCGAAGCCGCGCGGATGGAGGAAATCCAGGCCGGCGTGCTCAAGGTGCTGGGCGACGTGCGTGCCGCGGTGGAAGACTGGCGGCAGATGATGGCAGCGGCCAGCGGCGCCATCGATGACCTGAAAAAGCAGGATGGCGCGGACACCGCATTGAAGAGCGAGGTGGCTGAAGCGCGCGCCTTCCTGGAATGGATGGTGGACGACCATTTCACCTTCCTCGGCTATCGCGATTACGAACTGATCGTCAACGCCGGCGAAAATTATCTGCAAGGCGTGCCCGGTTCCGGCCTGGGCATTTTGCGCGATTCCCTGCGCACCTCGGACAGCGCCGACATGACCAAGCTGCCGATCAGCGCGCAAGGCATCATCGACGCGCAGTCGCCGATTTTCATTACCAAGGCCAATTCGCGCGCCACCGTGCATCGCACCGGCTATCTCGATTATGTCGGCGTCAAGCGCTACGACAGCACCGGCAAGGTGATCGGCGAGCGCCGTATCGTCGGCTTGTATACATCCACGGCGTATATGGTGCCGACCAATGAAATCCCGCTGGTGCGGCGCAAAGTAGCCAAGGTGCTGGAGCGCGCCGGCTTCGTTCCGAAAGGGCATTTGTCCAAGACCCTGGCCACCATCCTGGAGCAGTTCCCGCGCGATGAACTGTTTCAGATCGACGAAGATGAACTGTTCGATACCGCCAGCGGCATCCTGCGTCTGGAAGAACGCCAGCGCACGCGCCTGTTCGTGCGTCGCGACGCTTTCGGCCGCTATGTTTCCTGCCTGGTGTTCGTGCCGCGCGACCGCTTCAATACCGAGTTGCGCGAACGCATCCAGGTCTTGCTGCTGGAGGCCTTCAAGGGTACCGGCATCGAATTCACTCCCTTGCTGTCGGAATCGATGCTGGCGCGCATCCAGTTCACTGTCCGCACCGAGCCTGGCACCGTCAGCGAGATCGACGTCGAGCAACTGGAAGCGCGCATAGTCCAGGCTACCCGGCGCTGGCAGGACGACATGGCGGAGGCCTTGCTGGAGCAGCGCGGCGAAGAGCAGGGCACACGGCTGCTGCGGCGTTATGCCGGTTCTTTCCCGGCCGGTTTCCGCGAGGACTACGCCGCGCGCGCCGCGGTGCACGACATCGCCTTGCTGGAAGATGCGCAAAAAAATGCCGGCCTGGCGATGAGCTTGTACCGTCCGATCGAAGCCGCGCCGGCGTCGCTGCGGCTGAAGATATACCGCGCCGGTAAGCCGATGGCGCTGTCGCAAAGCCTGCCCATGCTGGAGCACATGGGCGTGAAAGTGAACGAGGAGCGGCCTTACCGCATCGAACTGCAAGACGGCGAACCGGCCTGGATCCACGATTTCGGCATGCAGACCGCGGACGACAGCGAAGTCGAGATTGACCGCATCAAAGGCGTGTTCGAAGATGCCTTCGCCCGCGTCTGGAGCGGCGAAGCGGACAACGACGATCTCAACCGCCTGGTGCTGCGCGCACGCCTGACCTGGCGCGAAGTGACTATTCTGCGCGCTTATGCGCGCTATCTGCGGCAAGTGGGCTCGACCTTCAGCAACGCCTACATCGAGCAGGCCCTGACTGCCAACCCGGCGATTGCACGCAAGCTGGTTGAGCTGTTCCTGGCACGTTTCGACCCGGCGCATGCCAAAGACCCTGGCGCGGATGCCAGGACCAAGGCCCTGCTGGCGCAGACCGAAGAGGCCATGGACCAGGTGCCGAACCTGGATGAAGACCGCATCCTGCGCCAGTTCCTCGGCGTCATCAGCGCCACTTTGCGCAGCAATTATTTCCAGCGCGGCGCCGACGGCCAGCCGAAGCCTTACCTGTCGTTCAAGTTCGATCCGTCCAAGGTGCCGGGATTGCCAGCGCCCAAGCCGATGTTTGAAATCTGGGTGTATTCGCCGCGCTTCGAGGGCGTTCACCTACGCGGCGGCAAGGTGGCGCGCGGCGGCTTGCGCTGGTCGGACCGGCGGGAAGATTTTCGCACCGAGGTGCTGGGGCTGGTGAAAGCGCAAATGGTCAAGAATGCGGTGATCGTGCCGGTCGGCTCCAAGGGCGGCTTCGTACTGAAAAGCGCACCGCCGGCCAGCGAGCGCGATGCCTACCTGCGCGAGGGCGTGGCCTGCTACCAGAATTTCCTGCGCGGCCTGCTCGACCTGACCGACAACCTGGTCGATGGCAAGGTGGTGCCGCCCGCAGACGTGGTGCGCTACGATGCGGACGATCCTTACCTGGTGGTGGCGGCCGATAAAGGCACCGCCAGTTTTTCCGATTACGCCAACGCGGTGTCGGCTGAGTACGGTTTCTGGCTGGGCGACGCCTTTGCTTCCGGCGGTTCGGTCGGCTATGACCACAAGAAGATGGGGATTACCGCCCGCGGCGCCTGGGAAGCGGTCAAGCGCCATTTCCGCGAAACCGGCCTGAATACCCAGGAGCAGGATTTCACGGTGGTAGGCATCGGCGACATGTCGGGCGACGTGTTCGGCAACGGCATGCTGCTGTCGCGCCATATCAAGCTGCTGGCAGGCTTTGATCATCGCCACATTTTCCTTGATCCGGCGCCCGATCCGGCCGCCAGCTTTGCCGAACGCGAACGTCTGTTCGCCTTGCCGCGCTCCAGCTGGGCGGACTACAACAGCGACCTGATTTCCAGCGGCGGCGGAGTCTATGCGCGCAGCCTCAAGACCATCCCCCTGACGCCGCAGGTGCAAGCCATGCTGGGCGTTACCGCCAGCGAGCTGGCGCCGACCGAACTGATACGGGCGATCCTGCTGGCGCCGGTCGACCTGCTCTATAACGGCGGCATCGGCACCTATATCAAGGCCACCCGCGAAACCCATGCCCAGGTCGGCGACCGCGCCAACGACGCGATCCGCGTCAACGGCGCCGAACTCAACTGCAAGGTGGTGGCAGAGGGCGGCAATCTCGGCGCCACCCAGTTCGGCCGCATCGAGTTTGCGCAAAAGGGCGGCCGGATTTGTACCGATGCGATCGATAATTCAGCCGGCGTCGACTGCTCCGATCATGAAGTGAATATCAAGATCATGCTCGGTCTGATTGTCGGCGATGGCGAGATGACCGAGAAACAGCGCAACAAACTGTTGGCGGAAATGACGGAAGAAGTTGGCTTGCAGGTGCTGACCGACAACTACTACCAGACGCAGTCGCTGTCGGTGGCGGGACGCCGCGCCGCCAGCCTGCTGGAGCCGGAAGCGCGCCTGATCCGCAGCCTGGAGCGGGCCGGCCGGCTTGACCGTGCGGTTGAGTTCCTGCCGTCCGAAGAGGAGTGCGCCGAGCGCAAGACCGCCAAGCAAGGCCTGGCTGCGCCGGAGCGTGCCGTGCTGATGGCTTACAACAAGATGTGGCTGTATGAGGAATTGCTGGCTTCGGATCTGCTGGCGGATCCCTTCATTGCCGCTTCGCTGCCGGCTTACTTCCCGCAGCCGTTGCGCGAGCGTTATCCGGACGCCATGCGGCGCCATCCGCTGGCGCGCGAAATCATCGCCACCTATCTGGTCAATACCTTGACCAACCGGGTCGGCGCTACTTTCGTCTATCAGCTGGCGGATGAAAGCGGCGCCAGTCCGGCCGATGTCGTCCGTGCCACCGTGATAGCGCGCGAAGTCTTCGGTTTCGAGGAAATCTGGCAAGACATCGATGCTCTCGACAACCTGGTGCCGGATGCCCTTCAGGCGCAGATGTTCGTTGATGTCGGCGGTTTGATCGAACACGCCAGTTTCTGGTTCCTGCATCGCCATGTGCAGGAAGCCTCGATCGAAGCTACGGTGGCGCGTTTCCGCCAGGCGGCCGACCAGCTCGGGCCGCAACTGGTTTCGCTACTGGCTGCTACCGACGCCGAAGCGCTCAAGGCCAAACGCGATGCTCTGATCCAGGCCGGCGTCTCCGAACAGCTGGCGCGGCGGGTCGCCAGCGCCGAGCTGATCGGTGCGGTGCTGGATATCGCCGAGGTGGCGGCATCCACCGGCCGCAGCCTGGAGCTGGTGGCGGCGGTATATTTTGCGCTCGACCTGAATCTGAATTTCGGCTGGATGCGCGAGCGGACCAGCGCCTTACCGGTGGATTCGCATTGGCAGACGCTGGCGCGGACCGCCTTGCAGAGCGACCTGACCGGCCTGCAGCGCGCCTTGACAGCCAAGGTGATCCAGCTGTCGCCGGCGCTGGACAAGTCGCAGGAAATGATCGACGTCTGGCAGACTGCCAGCCGGACGCCGCTGGAGCGCTATCGCCGCCTGCTGACCGATTTCCAGATGGGCGGCAACGTGGATCTCGCCATGCTGTCGGTGGCGGCGCGGGAAATGCGGGCGATCGACGCCGCGACTAACTGAAACACCTGGGAGGCGTGGGAGCCGCGCAGCTTATCTTGCTGTGCCGCTCCTTGCGCCGCCCAGTGCCGACTGGCAAATAGAAAGGCGGCGCCATGCCCTCCATTTTGTTCGAGACCGACGGCAGTATCTGCACCATCACGATGAACCGGCCGCACAAACGCAATGCGGTCGACCGCTTGATGGCCGATGAGCTGCATCTGGCGTTTGAACGGTTCGAAAGCGATGCCTCGCTGCGGGTGGCGGTGCTGACCGGCGCCGGGGACAACTTCTGCGCCGGCGCCGACCTCACCGCCATCGGCGATCCTGCCTTGCGCAATGAGCTCGACGCCGAAGGCGGCGGCAGCGGCCCGATGGGCCCGACCCGCATGGCGCTGTCCAAGCCGCTGGTGGCAGCCATCAATGGCTGTGCCGTTGCCGGCGGACTGGAACTGGCGTTGCTGGCAGATCTGCGGGTGGCCGACGAGGATGCCGTGTTCGGCGTGTTTTGCCGGCGCTGGGGCGTGCCCTTGATCGATGGCGGCACGGTCAGGCTGCCGCGCCTGATCGGCATGGGTCGGGCGCTGGACTTGATCCTGACGGGACGCCCGGTTGCCGCCGCCGAAGCGTTGGCGATGGGCTTGATCAACCGCAGCACGCCGCCCGGCGGCGCCTTGCTGGTGGCGCAGGATCTGGCGCGGCAGATCGCCGGCTTTCCCCAGCAATGCATGCTGACCGATCGCAGCTCCGCTTATGAACAATGGGATTTGCCATTGGCCGAGGCGTTGCGGCGCGAAGGCGCGCATGGAGTGCCGATCGTGTTTGGCGAAGGCGAGGACGGCGCGTCCAGGTTCACGCTTGGAGCGGGGCGCCATGGCCGTTTTGATGCCTGATATTGCTTGTTGTTGGTGGTAACTGCCGTAAATACGGACTTGCTGCGTTGCGATCCGGCGGTTTTAGGGATTTTGCTTATATCGGCTTAGGGTAAGGTTCAACCTTGTCTTGACTGTGAATAACCCAACTTGCTTGGGTTTGTGCTATAATGCCGACTATACTTGCAATTTTCGGACTACGCGTAGTGGTTTACCCGAATGACCATCGTCCAGCGCATGTCCATGTCATAGGTAACGGTTGTGAAGCAGTGTTCAACTTGCATTGCCCCCATGGCCCGTCAGAATTGCGAGAGAATTTCGGATTTTCTCGGAAAGAAGTTGCCAGGATAGCGAACAGGCTTGATGCCAGCCTGGCCCTTCTTTGCCACGAATGGAGGCAACTGCATGGACATTACTGACAGCCAATTTGAAGCAGCCAATCAGCGGGCCGCGGACAAAAAAACCATATTCCCGAGCGTGGTGTCGGTCCGCTATGACCGCCGCGTAGCCCGTGTCGTTATCGTGCTGGCCTCCGGGCTGGAGCTGGCATTTTCTCCCAAGCACGCGCAGGGACTGGAGCACGCGCATCCTGCCGAACTGGCTGACGCTGAAATTTCGCCCTCAGGCCTTGGCATCCACTTCCCGCATCTGGATGCCGATCTCTACTTGCCGGCATTGCTGGAAGGTTTCCTGGGTTCGAAGCGCTGGATGGCGTCCGAGATCGGCAAAATCGGCGGCAAGGCATCCAGCGAGGCGAAAACTAAGGCGGCACGTGAAAACGGCAAGCTGGGCGGCCGTCCCAGAAAGAATAAGGAGCTGAGCGCGGCCTGAACGCTTCCTCAAGTCTGCAGCTTGTAGCGGGTGAATTTTTCGATCAAGGCGGCGCCGTCGCTCAGCAGGAAATTCTCGAAGGCGATCGCTACCGGCGGCAGCTGCTTGTTCTGACGGTGCACCACGTACCAGTTCAGCATCGCCGGAAATCCCTCCACATCCAGCACCACCAGATTGCCGACCTGCAGTTCCAGGCTGATGGTATGGACTGACAAGAAACTGATTCCCATGCCGGCGATCACTGCCTGCTTGATAGTTTCAAAACTCTTGATTTCCATGGCTACGTTGATCTGCGCCACTTGTTCGCCAAAACTTTCCTGCATCGACAGCCAGGTGTCGGAACCGCGTTCCCGCACAATGAATGGTTCGCGCAGCAAACGTGTCCTGGAAATATTTTTCTTGCGCGCTAGCGGATGCTGGGGCGACGCTACGATGACATAAGGGTGGGGCGCGAACGCCTGGCGTATCATGCCAGCGTCTTCCGGCGGCCGCACCATGATCGCCAGGTCGGTCAGGTTATCGTGCAGGCTGCGCAGCAATTCTTCGCGGTTGTGGACGGTCAGCTTGAGGCTGACATTGTCATGGCTGCGTTGGAACTCCGCCAGCAGGCGTGGGAAAAAATAATCGCCTGCGCTGATCACCGCGACATTCAGCCTGCCGCCGGCAACACCCTGCAATTGCGCCATGGCGTCTTCGGTTTCGCGGAACTGCTGGATGATCATGCGGCCATGGCGCAGCATTTCTATGCCTGCGGCAGTCAGGTAGATTTTCTTGCCAAGCTGTTCGAACAGCGGCAACCCGGCGTGCTCCTCCAGCTGCTTGACCTGCAGCGAAACCGCCGGCTGGGTCAGGTGCAGCTCTTCCGCGGCACGCGAATAACTCAGATGGCGCGCTACCGCTTCAAAGGTTTTCAACTGGCGCAAGGTGGCATTTTTCATTTTGCTGCCCGGTTATGCATAAGCGATTGCTAATCGTCTTTCGTAAAAACTTTAACTGTTTCTAATCATTAGCTTTCCCTACCATGGATTCAACTCTGCACAACGATGCAGATGAATCCAGGCGCTGACGCGCCTCACTTGGAGGAAATGCATCATGGCTAGCATCACGATCGATCCGGCATTCATCAACCCATCCGAAGAAACCTCGCTGTTTGCCTATAACTCTGCCTTCCACGAACTCGGTCTGAGCTGGCACTGGGATCTCGATACCTATCATTCCTTGCTGGCGCGCTGCGCCGGAAAACACCTGGTCTGCTCTTATGTCGAGCTGCATCAACCGCATTTGCTGAATGCCTACGATGCGGATTTCCTGATCGGCGCGATTGAAAGCGCGAGGGCTCGCTGCCTGGAAAATCTCGTGGCCTGCGGCTCGCGGCCAGGCCTCAACGTCAACTGGGCGGAAGTACAGCGCGCCGAAATCGGTATCTGAATAGTAGCCCCTATTTGCTTGGGCCCAGCAGCCTGCAGCGACTAAAAAACCGGCAATCTTGACCGCCGTCAAGGCTGCCGGCAACAAGTCCTCGCACAATCGGACCAGCCCGGCAGGCCATCGCCATAGCTGATCGTCGACGCTTTCCATGAAAGAAAAAAATGATACGACATTGGCTGCGCTTCATGCATCAAGACAGTCTCCGCTTCGGCACGCTTGAAGGCCGGCGTGTCCGGCTGTGGGACGGCGCCATGTTTGGCAAGGCGCAGCCCAGCAGCACATATCTGGACCCGGATCAAGTCGATTTATTGACGCCGACCGCGCCGAGCAAGATTCTGGCGCTGTGGAACAACTTCGGCGCGCTGGGCGCCAAGCTGAATCTTGCGCCGCCGCTGGAGCCCCTGTACCTGATCAAGGCGCCTAACTCCTACCTGAAGCCGCACGGGATTATCCGTTCGCCGGCGGCCGGCGGCAAAGTGGTGTTCGAAGGGGAGCTGGGCATCGTGATCGGCAAGACTGCCAGCCAGGTATCTGAACAAGATGCCGGCAACCATATATTCGGCTACACCTGCGCCAACGATGTCACCGCGGCGGAGATCCTGAGCCGCGATCCGACGTTTGCGCAATGGGTGCGCGCCAAGGGCTTCGATACTTTCTGTCCTTTCGGTCCGGTCGTGGCAACCGGGCTCGATCCGCGCGGGTTGAGAGTCAAGACCTGGCTGAACGGCGAGCTGCGGCAAGACTATCCCGTCAGCGACATGCTGTTTTCACCGGCCCGGCTGGTCAGCCTGATTTCCCAGGACATGAGTTTGTATCCCGGTGATCTCATCTTGTGCGGCACCTCGGTCGGCGTCGGCTCGATGAAGCCCGGCAGTACGGTGGAAATCGAGATCGAGGGCATCGGCAAACTGAGCAACCGCTTCGAATAGAGCTGCGGCGTTTCCCGGCCTTCTGAATTTCTTACTTTTAAATACGGAGCAAGCATGAAAATCGCAATTGTGGGGGCGGGGGCCATAGGCGGCTATGTCGGCGCCAAACTGGCGCTGGCCGGAGAGGATGTAAGTTTCATGGTGCGCGGCGCCAACCTTGAAGCGATCCGGCGCAACGGCATGCGGCTGATCATGGAGGACGGCACGGAACATGTGGCCGGCCAAGTCAGGGCTAGCGACGATTACCGGCAAACCGGACCGCAAGACCTGGTGATACTGGCGCTCAAGGCGCACCAGCTGGAAGCCGTGGGACATGAGCTGCATCATTTGCTGGGGCCGGACACCAGCATTGTCACCATGCAGAATGGCATTCCTTATTGGTATTTTTATAAAACCGGTGGCGTCCTGGAAGGCAGCTGCCTGAAGATGGTGGATCCGAGCGGCAAGCTGGGGGAGCAGATTCCGCCGGCGCGGGTCATCGGTTGCGTGGTCTATCCGGCATCGGAGCTGGTCGCGCCTGGCGTGGTGCGGCATTTCGAAGGCGAACGCTTTCCGCTGGGCGAACTCGACGGCACTCACAGCGAACGCGTGCAGCGCATCTCGGCATCCTTCACGGGGGCTGGTTTCAAGGCGCCGGTGCTAGACGACATCCGTGCTGAAATCTGGCTCAAGCTGTGGGGCAACCTGAGTTTCAATCCGATCAGCGCCTTGACCCATTCAACCCTGGTCGACATCTGCCAGTTCCCATTGACGCGCGAGCTGGCTGCCGCATTGATGACAGAAGCGCAAACAATCGCGCACAAACTGGGCATCAGTTTCCGCGTGCCGCTGGACAAGCGCATCGCCGGCGCCGAAAAAATCGGCAAGCACAAGACTTCGATGCTGAAAGACGTGGAGGCCGGACGGGCGCTGGAGATCGATGCGCTGGTGGGATCGGTGATCGAACTGGGCCGCTTGACCGCCACGCCGACGCCGCAACTGGATACGGTGTATGCGCTGGTGAAACTGCTGGCCAAGACCTTTGAAGAAGAACGCGGGCAGTTGCAGCTGCGAAGGGTGGCCTGACTGCCGGTACAAAACTAAATTTGCCAGCGGTGCACAATCTTGACCGGCGTCAAGGAACGGCCAGGAAAACCGCCCCAGAATCAGGCATCGCACCCATTGTGCGCATCGCCGCAATCCGTCAGCTGTCGCAACAGATAAAAATATAAGCAGCCTAAAATATCAGGAGACAAGACGCATGGAAACCAGCAATTCCAAGGGCGCCCCTAATCGGTGGATACAACTGATTATCGGTATCATCTGCATGGGCTTAGTCGCCAATCTGCAATATGCATGGACCCTGTTCGTGACACCTATGGATGCCAAGCACCATTGGGGACAGGCGGCGATTCAATTATCGTTTTCAATTTTCATCGTGACCGAAACCTGGCTGGTGCCGGTCGAGGGCTGGCTGGTCGACAAGTTCGGGCCGCGTCCGGTGATTGCCGTAGGCGCCATTTTCGCGGCGGCCGGATGGGTGATCAACTCGATGGCGACCAGCCTGTTCGAGCTGTATGCGGCGGCGATCATCGCCGGCGTAGGGGCCGGCTGCGTCTACGGCACCTGCGTCGGCAACGCCTTGAAATGGTTTCCCGACAAGCGCGGCCTGGCGGCCGGCATGACGGCGGCAGGCTTTGGCGCCGGCGCCGCGGTGACGGTGATCCCGATTGCGAACATGATCCAGAGCTCCGGCTACGAACGCGCCTTCCTGTTCTTCGGCATCCTGCAGGGCGCTTGCATTTTCCTGCTGGCGATGCTGATGGTGCGGCCGGTGCCGCCGAAAGGGATTGTGGTGTCGAAGAAGCTGACCATGACCAAGATCGATTACAAGGCCGGGCAGATGATCAGGACCCCGGTGTTCTGGGTGATGTATGCGATGTTCGTGGCGGTCGCGGCCGGAGGTCTGATGGCAACCGCACAACTGGCGCCGATCGCCAAGGATTTCGGCATCGCCAAGCTGCCGATCAGCTTGCTCGGCGTGACCTTGCCGCTGCTCACCATGACGCTCTCCATCGATAATCTGTGCAATGGCTTCACCCGGCCTCTATGTGGCTTCATTTCCGACAAGATCGGCCGCGAAAACACCATGTTCATCGTCTTTATCGGCGAAGGCGTGGCCTTGCTGGGGCTGATGCAGTACGGCCACAATCCTTATGCATTCATGGCGTTTGCCGCTTTGATATTCCTGTTCTGGGGCGAGATATTTTCCATTTTCCCAGCGATCTGCGCCGATACCTTCGGCAGCAAGTTCGCCTCGGGGAACGCCGGTACGCTGTACACGGCGAAAGGAACCGCCGCCTTGCTGGTGCCGCTCACTTCGGTGCTGTCGGCCGGCGGCGCCTGGAACCGGGTCTTCATTGCAGCCGCAGCGATCACCATCGCTGCCGGCCTTGCCGCCAAGTTCGTGCTGGCCCCTATGCGCAAGCGCTGGGTGGAAAGACCAGCGCCGCCTGTAGCCGCGCAAGCTGCCGAGTCGCATGGCGGCGGCGCGTCGGCGGCGATTGAACACTCGGTATAAGCAAGCCAGGGAGTGGCGGTCCGCGCCACTCCAGATCGACTCCAAACCCACTCCCATATCTTCACAGCGTTTTCCCGCCTTTCTCAATTGATATAAGAAATTGGCATAACTAAATTATGCTGCGGCACGGCAGTTGCGGCCCCAAAAGGGCTCTTGGGAAGTGCATCAAATCCTCCAGCACAAATAAAGACAGCCAATCGAAGATTGGCTGTCTTGCACTGCGTTTTACCGGCGCCACCTTGGCGGCGCTGGTTGGAATTACATGCCCCAGGTGTAGGCGGCGTCAGCCTTGTCGCTGCTGCTTTCCACATCAAGCGATTCGCGCAGGTTGATGCCGAATACGGTAGCAGCCACGGCATACGCAACGCCTGCCACTTTTGCGGAAAAACCTGTGCTGTTCGCCGGGGTGAAGCTATTGGTTGCTGTAGTCATGGTGATGCTCCTGTCAAAGTAGAAATCTTCTTTTGCTGCTTTGCATTATAGAGATTGAATATTGCTTCTTCTAATGACATTATCCGATAACAGGTATGTCACTTGTCAATATCTTGCGCTGCAATATAGACGGACAGGCCCGGAATACAACAACATTTCTGTCTTTTGACGGTGTCTCATCGAAACAACAGCATGGCTGCTTTTGAATAATTCCATATCGGCAATTTAATCGGCCGGGGATGCGGCCGATGCGCCCCAGCCGGCAGCCTATCCGCTGATGTTCATGCGTTGCGTATGGGTCCATTGGTGGTCGTAGTCAGACACGGTTGAATCGTAGCTGCCATAAGTCATGCCTTCGCCGGGCCAGGGATTCATGATGTACAGGTAATTCACGCCGTTCACGGTTTCATATCCGCGCCCGACCATGATATGGCCGCCGCCGTTGGTCCAGCCGTAACGCACGACAAACGGCCGGTTGGCGTTGATGTCGCTGACCACATGCGCCCAGGACAGGTAGTTGTTGACGGCGGTATTCGGCACACCCCAGTAGCCCAGGATGTCTTGCACGCTGCCGTTGCCGCCATACATGCCGTTGGGCTGGTTGGCCTGGCTGTTCCAGTTAAAGCTGCTGTTGCCGCAGGCGTAGTTGATGCCAAACGCCCAGTTGACTATCCCGCACTGGCTCGGCGCCTTCTTGTAGAAATTCAATACCGCCTTGCTGGAACCTGCCCAGCACCATTCGCTGTGCTCCTGCGTGACCAGCGGCACATTCAAGGTTTTCGAAGCGGCCAATGCCATCGGCGTCATCAGCACAAGGCTGGCGCCCGCAATCATGCGGCGTAGTGTCTTATTCACGTTCACTCCTGGAGTAGGTTGAAGATCAGCGGAAGTTGGCGATATTCGCCTTGACGGCGGCGCGCAAGGATTCAGCGAACTGGCTGGCATCCATCAGGCCGTTGGCGGCGTTATCGGCGGCGCTGCCGGTTTTCTTTGCGCGCTGCTGCAGCAACAGCGATTCGCGCGCCGATTGCAGCGGTGCGAAACGGGGCGCGGCGCCGTTGGCCGAAGCGACTTCCAGAAAATCGGACTGGGCCTGGAAGACGCGGATAAAGCGCAGGTTGGAATGGTCGGCATTGCCATGGAATTGCATCAGGGCATCGACATCCTTGGACAAGCCGGCGCCGCCATAGGCAATGGTTTGCCATGTGCCGTTGAGTTTTTCCACGGTCGCCAGTCCGATCGGACGGTTATCGCGGCTGATCAGGAAACGCCAGACACCGGTCGGTTTCGCCATAGCGCTGAAGTCGCCGCGGCCCGCCACGATGTCTTTCGGATCGACCGTATATACCGGGAAACCGTAGGCGATGCGGGCATCCTTCAGGTCCTGGACGTCAGCCACATCGAGCGGGAAGCCATCGGGCAGCGTGCCGGCATGGGCCTGCATCTGGCTTTGTACAAACTCGGTGAAACCGCGGGCGGCGGCGGCGCTGGCATCGTTGCCTTCGCTTTGCTGGAGTAGCTGCGGGGTTCGCGCAGCGTTTGATTGCGCGTGCAGCGGAGCGCTCATGGCCAGCACGGCGGCGCTGAATAAGAGAGCCTGGACGATTGGTTTAGCATGCATCTTTGATTTCCCCTTAGATCGTGATCGAGAAGTTTCGCGGAAAGGCGCTGCCCGGCTCAGGCACCCCGACGGGATGCAAGTGATGTGCAAGATGGCAGTGCTCGTACCAATCTAGGACGATGGGGAAGGTAAAAACAGCTGTCAGAGTTGACAGCGTGATAGCACGGGAAGCAAGGCGGCGATGCCTAGATTTTTCCCTGATGCTTCAAACGGCTCAAGGTTTCCGCGGAAATGTTCAGATAGGTCGCCAGTTCCTTTTTAGGAATGCGGTCGTACAGCTCGGCGTGCTTGCGCAGGAACCTGTGCACGCGCCCTGGCGCATCCAGCAGATGCAGGGTGATGGTGTGCGCCATGATCTCGCTCATCAGTCGCATCACTTCATATTCAAAGGTTTGCTTCAGCTGCGGGTGGCGCTCCATGAAGGCCGCCCATTGCTGCAATGGCAATTTGGCAACCCGCGCCTTGGAAACGCAAACGATGCTGTATGGCGCCGGCGTTTTCAGGCGCCAGGCGGCATAGCTGGTCTCCATGTCGCGCTCGTCGGCGAAGCGCAAGATCATTTCCTTGGCTTGCTGGTTGGTGACCACGCGCTTGAGGATGCCGTCCAGGATGAAATATTGCTCCATTTCATGCACGCCCTGGTGCAGCAGGATTTCACCCTTGCCGCCGTCCACCACCACCAGGTGGGATTCCAGCTCGAGCATGTCACTTTCGCTCAAACCCTTTAAAACATTATTTTGACGCAGTTGGACGCGAATGATGTTTTTCTCTGGATGGTTTTCTATGAGGCTCATGTAAGCGATTTAGTAATAGTCGACAGCGCCCGAAGATGATGCGGCAAAACTTGACCGAGGTCAATGAAGAGCCAGGGTAGCCCTAGCTAATATGGCATCAAGCAAGGCAACAAGAAAACCCTAGAGACAACCGACAACAGGAGGAATGATGGCAGCAGTGATATCCGAGCCGAAAGTGGCAACTAGTACAACCGCTGACGATACGCTCAAGCGCAAGAGCCGGGAAGCCGGCGTGGTCTCGGGCGGCCATCTGGTGGCGCGGGCGTTGAAGAATGAAGGCGTGGATACCATCTTCACTCTGTGCGGCGGCCATATCATCGATATCTACGATGGCTGCATCGACGAGGGCATCCGTATCATCGACGTCCGCCACGAGCAGGTCGCCGCCCACGCGGCAGACGGCTATGCGCGCCAGACCGGCAAACTGGGTGTGGTGGTCACTACCGCCGGCCCGGGCTGCACCAACGCCGTCACCGGCATCGCCACCGCCTTCCGCTCGGAAAGTCCGGTACTGCATATCGGTGGCCAAGGCGGCATTACCCAGCACATGATGGGTTCGCTGCAAGACTTGCCGCATACCGAAATGATGCGGCCGATCACCAAGTTTTCCGAAGGCGTGCGTTCCACCGAACGCGTGGCCGACATGGTGTCGATGGCGATCCGCGCCTGCTTCGCCGGCGCTCCCGGCCCGGCTTACCTGGAAATCCCGCGCGACGTGCTGGACCGCGAAATCGAGATCAGCAAGGCCGTGATCCCGGCCGCCGGGCAGTATCGCGCTTCAGTGAAATCATTGGGCGATGTTGCCGACATCGAAAAGCTGGCCGACATCCTGGTGCAGGCGGAACGACCGGTAGTGCTGTACGGCGGCCAGGTCTGGTCCTCGCGCGGGCACAAGGAAGCGATCGATCTGGTGCGCGGCCTGGATATTCCGGCTTACTTCAACGGCGCGTCGCGCGGCCTGCTGCCGCCGGGCGATCCGCATCATTTCGACCGTACCCGCCGCGAAGGCTTCGACAAGGCCGACGTCATCCTGATCGTCGGCACGCCGTTCGACTTCCGCATGGGCTACGGCAAGCGCCTCGGCCTCAACGCCAAGGTGATCCAGATCGACCAGGATTACCGCACCGTCGGCAAGAACCGCGACATCACGCTCGGCCTGGTGGGCGATCCTGGCACTATCCTGGGCGCCGTGCTGCAAGCCGCCAGCGGCCGCATCAACAAGGGCGCCCATGAAAAGCGGCGCGTCTGGATGAAGCAGTTGCAGCTGCAGGAAGCCATCGCCACGGAAAAGCTGATGCCTTTGTTTAAATCGAACAGCTCGCCTATCCATCCCTATCGCGTCGCTTATGAAATCAACGAGTTCCTGAACGACGACACCATCTACATCGGCGACGGCGGCGACGTCGTCACCATCTCGGCGCAGGCAGTGCGTCCGCGCAATCCGGGCCAGTGGATGGATCCGGGCGCGCTCGGCAGCTTGGGTGTCGGCACCGGTTTTGCGATCGCCGCCGGCCTGGCCAATCCGGAAAAGGAAGTGATGTGCTACTACGGCGACGGCGCTTTCAGCATGACTTCCTTTGACATGGAGACCGCCAATCGTTTCGGCGTGCCGTATATCGCCGTGATTGGTAATAACTCTGCGATGAACCAGATCCGCTACGGCCAGCTGGCCAAGTACGGCGAAGAACGCGGCAATGTCGGCAATCTGCTGAGCGATATCCCTTACGGAAAATTCGCCGAGATGCTAGGCGGCTATGGCGAAGAAGTGCGCGATCCGGCGCAGATTGCCGGCGCCTTGCAAAGGGCACGCGAAGCAGTGCGCAAGACGCGTCGCTGCGCGGTGGTGAACATCTGGGTCGATCCTGCCGTGTATGCACCGGGAACCATGGCGCAAACCATGTACAAATAAGCCGGACTGCTGCAGGCGAGCACACGCATTAGACCAATTGAACAGGAGTTTGAAATGAGCAAACCACTAGACGGCATTCGTATCATCGACTTCACCCATGTCCAGGCCGGCCCGGCGTGCACGCAATTGCTGGCATGGTTCGGCGCCGATGTGATCAAGGTTGAGCGCCCAGGCTCGGGCGACGTCACCCGTTCCCAGCTGCGCGACATCCCGGATGTCGACGCCTTGTACTTCACCATGTTGAACAGCAACAAGCGCTCGCTGACGCTGGACACCAAGAAACCCGAAGGTAAGCTGGTGCTGGAAAAGCTGATCAAGGAATCCGATGTGCTGGTGGAGAATTTCGGCCCCGGCGCGCTGGACCGCATGGGTTTTTCCTGGGAGCGCATCAATGAGCTCAATCCGAAGATGATCGTGGCGTCGGTCAAGGGTTTCAGCGACGGCCATCACTACGACGACCTGAAGGTCTACGAAAACGTCGCCCAGTGCGCCGGCGGCGCCGCCTCCACCACAGGCTTCTGGGACGGCCCGCCGACGGTCAGCGCCGCCGCCCTGGGCGACAGCAATACCGGCATGCACCTGGCGATCGGCATCCTGACGGCGCTGATCGGCCGCGACAAGACTGGCAAGGGACAGCGAGTCGCAGTGTCGATGCAGGATAGCGTGCTCAACCTGTGCCGGGTCAAGCTGCGCGATCAGCAACGGCTCGACCGCCTCGGCTTCCTGGAAGAATATCCGCAGTACCCGCACGGCACTTTCAGCGACGTGGTGCCGCGCGGCGGCAACGCCGGCGGCGGCGGCCAGCCGGGCTGGGTGCTCAAGTGCAAGGGCTGGCAGGAAGATCCCAATGCGTATATCTACTTCACCATCCAGGGCCATGCCTGGGCGCCGATCTGCAAGGCGATCGGCAAGGACGAATGGATCGACGATCCGGCCTACAACACGCCGAAGGCGCGCCAGCCGCACATCACCGAGATCTTCGATACGATCGAAGTGTGGCTGCAGGACAAGACCAAGTTCGAGGCCGTCGATATCCTGCGCAAGTTCGATATTCCTTGCGCGCCGGTGCTGACCATGAAGGAGCTGGCGAACGACCCCTCGCTGCGCGCCAGCGGCACCATCGCCGAAGTCGATCACAAGGAGCGCGGCAAATACCTCACGGTCGGCAGCCCGATCAAGTTCTCCGACCTGACGCCGGAAATCACCGGTTCGCCTTTGCTGGGTGAGCATACCGACGAGGTGCTGGCCAGCCTCGGTTATAGCGCCGGGCAGATTGCGGAATTGCACAGTGCGCAAGCAGTTTGAGCATGCGGCAATGACAGCTGGATAGTCGGCACAGCAGCGGCGCCCACCTGGGGCGCCGTATTTACTTGGATACGACGGCTTTAATAAACGAACAGGAGCAACGCCATGTCTAGCGCAACCGATCTGGATCAGCTGATACGGGCAATCGGCGACGCCATCGTGATTTCCGACGCCCGCGGCGCCATCACCTTATGGAATCCGGCGGCGGAGCGCATGTTTGGCTTCAGCCAGGATGAAGCGCTGGGAAAATCGCTCGACCTGATCATTCCGGAACGCCAGCGCCAGCGCCACTGGGACGGTTATCAAAAGACCGTGACGAGCGGCATTACGCGCTATGGCAACGAGGTGCTGCGGGTGCCGGCAGTACACAAGGACGGCCATGCCTTGTCGATTGCATTCACCGTGGCCCTGTTGCATACCCAGGCGAACGAGGTGGCGGCGATTGTTGCCGTGATCCGCGACGAAAGCAGCCGCTTTGTCGAGGATCGCGCCTTGCGCAAGCGCCTGGTAGAGCTGGAGGCCAAACTGGCGGCGACGCAGGCGGCTGAATCCAGCTAAGATCACAGCAGCACCAGCGACATGGTGACGACGATAAATATAAACAGGATAGAAACAGGAGATTTTCATGAGCAAAGCACTGGATGGCGTGCGCATTCTCGATTTCACCCATGTCCAGTCCGGACCGACCTGCACCCAGCTGCTCGCCTGGTTCGGCGCCGACGTCATCAAGGTCGAGCGGGCCGGCGAGGGCGACGCGACGCGCGGCCAGCTGCGCGACATTCCCGGGGTCGACAGCTTATACTTCACCATGCTTAACCATAACAAGCGTTCCATCACGCTCGACACCAAGAATCCGAAGGGCAAGGAAGTGCTGGAAACCCTGATCAAGGATTGCGATGTGCTGGTGGAGAATTTTGCGCCGGGCGCGTTGGACCGCATGGGCTTCAGCTGGGAACGCATCCAGGAACTCAATCCGCGCATGGTGGTTGCTTCCGTCAAGGGCTTCGGTCCCGGCAAGTACGAAGATTGCAAGGTCTATGAAAACGTCGCCCAGTGCGCCGGCGGCGCCGCCTCGACTACCGGCTTCGACGACGGCCCGCCGATGGTGACCGGTGCCCAGATCGGCGACAGCGGCACCGGCCTGCACCTGGCGCTCGGCATCGTCAGTGCGCTGTATCAGCGCCACAGCAGCGGGCGCGGCCAGAAAGTGCTGGCGCCGATGCAAGACGCGGTGCTCAATCTGTGCCGAGTCAAGCTGCGCGACCAGCAGCGGCTGGAACGGACCGGCACCATGCATGAGTATCCGCAATACCCGGACAGCAAGTTCGGCGAGGCGGTGCCGCGCGCTGGCAACGCTTCCGGCGGCGGCCAGCCGGGCTCCATCCTGAAATGCAAGGGTTGGGAAAGCGATCCCAATGCCTACATCTATTTCATCACCCAGGGCGCGGTCTGGCCGGCGGTCTGCAAGGTGATCGGCGAGGAGGGCTGGATCACGGACGAAGCGTACGCCACGCCGGCGGCGCGGTTGCTGCATCTGAAGCCGATTTTTGCCCGCATCGAGCAATGGACCATGAGCAAGACCAAGTTCGAGGCGATGGATATCCTCAACCAGTACGATATTCCCTGCGGTCCGATCCTGTCGATGAAGGAAATCGCCGAGGAGCCCTCACTGCGCGAGAGCGGCACCATAGTCGAAGTCGACCATCCGACTCGCGGCAAGTACCTGACGGTAGGCAATCCGATCAAGATGTCCGACAGTCCGACCGAGGTGACCCGCTCGCCGCTGCTGGGTGAGCATACCGAAGAAGTGTTGGCGCAACTCGGTTATGGCAAGGACTACATCGCCATGCTGCGCGAGGAAAAGGTGATTTGAGTTCAGCGGCTGCCTAAACAGGCCCCGGAACCGGCCGCCTTTCGGTTCCGGGAGCGCCTGTCTGTGCTCATTGTTTGTGCTTGTGCCAGGAACCAGTTGCCGGCCGCCGCGGTCTTTGATTGCTGTTTTTGGCCCGGGCCGGGTGGCAATAGCATCCCTTACGGTTAAATTTTTGCCCAATCCCAATATTGTTTCTGGATATACTTCCCTCGGTCTCATTTGACCTGACATCTCATAACAATCAAACCGGGGGATTAAATGTTGTTGAAATCAATTGTAAAAACTGCACTTTTTTCTGCATTACAACTGGGGCTGCTAATGCAGGCATCGGCCCAGGAGGCTGCTCAAACGATGGCGCCAGCCGCCGTGAGTGACAGCGCCGTTGGTCCTAGCGCGGCGGATTTTCCGGCGGCGGGCAAGGCGGTGGAAGTGGTATTTGGCGACGCCATCATCGACCTGAATTTCAGGGATCTTAATACCTTGTCAATTTACTGCCGCTCCGGCATCTTCAAGGGCATTACCGAAACAGTGCAGTACACGGCGGTCAAGATTCGTCCGCAGGTCTACATGGTGTACTGGCATGAACCGGACTCCAAGCTGAACGTGGTGCACGTGGAGGATTTCGAGCATGGTACGGTGCATACCAACGTAGCCTATCCCGACGGCAAGTTTGTGCACTTCAAGGGCAGCATTAAAATTGTTGGAAATGCAAAATAGCTTTCTTGCGGCGATGGCAAGGCTATGTATTTAAGGTGGAGCTAAACAGAGAGCCGGCCAGATGATTTCGGATCGGCTCTCTGTGAACGGGGTCAGCTAGGCAGTCTGCAGTTTCGAGTGTTCCAGCAGGACAATTTCCTGGGCAACGCTCCAGGCATCGTTGGCGGCATTCTTGCGACCGGCGACATGGGCGGCGAGGGTGGCGCCGTCTAGCAGCATGACCACTTGCCGCGCCAGTTTGGTGGCAACGCTTTTTCCTACCAAGGGTTCCAGTATATTCTTGACAAGGTCGGTCAGGCCTTTCTTCTGGCTGGCGGCCGTACGCAGGATGGCGTTATCGGTGCCGTGGAATTCCGCCGCTGCCGCTGCAAACATGCAGCCGGTGAAATTCACCTCGCGGAACCACTTGTCGTGCCACATGAAGACGCCATGCAGCTTGTCTATCGGCGTCTCGAATTTTTCGAGAAACAGGGAGAGCGAATTTGCACACATCGCCATGCGTTCTTCCAGTACTTCCACCACCAGCTCTTTTTTCGATGGAAAATATTTATACAGTGTCATCTTGGCGACACCCGCTTCCGCCAGAATGCGGTCTATGCCTACCGCATGGTAACCGTCCTGGGAAAAGAGCCGCGTTGCCGTATCGATAAGTATCTGTCGTTTTTCTTTCATACGCGTCATTGATTAGGTGTAAGTTACATAGTTAAACATGCGATAGGCCGGTAGCGCAAACATGGCAAAGCGACTGCCGGACATGATCTGCTGAAATCGGTACTGTGTACAGCACGGTATATTATCTCAATATTTGTTGTCGCCGATACAAGTTAGTGATCGGCAGCGAAAACTGGCTGGAAAGCGTTGTAAAACGGCGTTGTACAGCTGTCATCAGACTCGCGCCTGACTCTAATATTTCAATATTATGACAGACCTGTCTGTTTAAATTTAGGATATTATAAAAAATTTACAGGGGGCAATTCTGCCGCTTGCATAAAAATTAAGGGTGGCAATGGCAGTCACGGTTTAAACACTATTTTGAGGAAGTTACATGAGTTATTCGACCGTAGCGAATTCGCAAGTCACAGAATTGTTTCATGCAGTGGATCTTCACCCGGACGTCTACGAAAGTCTGCGAGAGCCATATTCCGAGTTTCCCCTTGATACCATCGTGTCCATGCTGGTCGCCGATCCAGAGCTGGAAAGCCGTTTCGACAGTGACCGCGAGCTGTTCGAGCTGTTGATGAACAAGGTTCGCTCGACGCTGGCCAAGGCCCTGGCGACAGATGACGATGAAGCGTTGTGCCTGGTGCACCGGACACTTTTCATCCTGCTGGATATGCATGTGGCGTCGGCGACCAGTTTCGCCGCAGCTAATCAATCCAATCATTACCTGCAGCAGATGCGTAATGAAATCGAAAGAGCCTGGCTGGCGTCCGGCGACTCCTCGCCGCTGGCGCGCATCAGCGCCGACATGCCGCTCACCGATGCCTTGCGCCTTCTCTGGAGCGAGCATAGCGTCTCCAACCATCCTTTGTTCGACTACCTGGAAACCACGGCCACGCACGGTCAGTTCATTGAATTTTTCCGCAGCGACGCGGCGCTGAACATCCGTTTCTTCGACCTGATCGCATTGATACTGGTCGGCTCGGACGAAATCACCCGCAAGGAACTGGTGCAGAATCTGTGGGATGAATCGGGCAACGGTAACTCCGCTCGAAGCCACGTCAATCTGTTCCGCCAGCTGCTGGACATGGTCGGCGCTGATAATGCCGAAGACAATCATGCCTCGTCGCTCGGCTGGCAAGGTCTGGCAGGACACAATCTGTTCATGCTGACCTGTCTGCAGCGCAAGCATTACTTCAAGGCGATCGGCATCATGGCGATCACTGAGCTGCTGGACCCGCGCCAATATGAAAAGCTGGTGCATGGCTGCCACCGTATCGGCCTGGGCAAGGAAGGCGAAGTCGATTACTACAAGGAGCATATCAGTATCGATGTCGTTCATGCCCAGGGCTGGCTGGAAAACGTAATCGTGCCGCTTGACGCAAAATATCCCGAAGCGCGCGGAGAAATCCTGCAGGGCGCCATGTTGCGCCTGAATACTTGCCAGGATTATTACGATGCATTGCTTGGCATGCTGCAAACGCATGCATCGGCAGCAGACAAGGCCTGACCGGCGAAGCCAGGATCTGCAGCAGGCAAGGCCGTCAATCCAGTTTCTGGTTGACGGCCTTGTGCGTTATCCGCCTCTGGCACGCCACAAACCCGGCGGATTTTCATCTCGCAACTCCACTGGCAAATCCTGGTAGAAAACCGGCCTTGCTAACGCGCATGCTTGCGCGCAATTCGTGGTAACAACGGTATGAGCTGCCTTCCATTTTCGTGAATGCCAAAAGATCGCGCTGATCGGAAAATCCCCTGACTGCGCCGCGGCTGACCAAGTGCAGCAGTAATTCATTGGCAGCAAATTTCAGCGCCAGCACGCGGTGCACGTCTTTGCTGTCGTAGCGGCCGGACTGGGTCTCGGCGCGCGCGGCGGCGGCAATGAAGTCCCGTGCGGCACATTCTTCCATGGTCAGTTCGACGCGGCCCTGGGTCGCCAGCCATTCGACATGTGCCATCAGCGCGCGCACCAGGAGCGGGCGAACCGTGGTCAAATATTTGTTGAGCACCGCGGGGCCGCCGGCTTGCAGGCGGTCGCCTTGCGCCACTTGGACCGTGCCCTTGACGTTGCCCAACTGGACCACGTCATCCAGAAAGGGGACGCCGCAGGCAGACCGCTTGAGGGTTGCGTATTGCTCCGGCCAGACCAGGTAGGCGGAAGGGAAGAAGGCGCCGAGAGTACGGGCCACCACGATTGCCATGCCGTCCAGGTTGGCATGCGTGCCCCATACCTTGTCGATATGCAGCTTGAAGCCGTCGCCTTCCGGCTGCGCCACGGTGCGCCAGCTGCTCAAGGTCGGCTCGCCGCCATCGCTCATCAGGAAGTGCAGGTTGTTGCCGCTGTCGATGCAGGCGCCGGCGCGGTCGTACTGGCCGGGCGTCAGGAACAGCGAAAACAGGATGCGGGCAAAAGTCTGCATGAAGGATTTGTAGTGCGGCGCGAGGCCTTCTTGGCGGATCAGTTCCAGCATGCTTTCGGCCATCGCATGTTCCTGATGCGCCAGGACCACTGAAGGCCTGCGGATATCTTCGCTGCGCTCGTAACTGTGCGGCGTCTGCGAAATCAGCATATCCGAATCCTGCAGCCGCACCGAAGCGCGCGAGATGATCTGGATCAGCTGCCGCGGCAGCGCGCCGTAGGAGGCTAAGCGATGAAGGACGGGTTGAGCAGTGACCAGCAACAGCGAATTCAGTGAAAAAGAACGCGCCGGATTTACATCAACTTCCTGAGCCAAGGTTTGCATGTTCCGATGATCCAATTCCAGATTGATAAAATACAGGGCCTTAGACTTCCACTATCTAGCGTCGACCATTGATTCCAGTTCCATCAATTTCCGATCTCCTGCAAGTCAGATAACTTTGCACGCGAATTGCTTCAGTCGGAGCGCAAAAAATGAATGCACGGATAAAAACAGACAGGTCTGTATATTTGGTTTAAATCGATCATATGGCAGATATTTCTTAATGTAAACAAGATTGAGGTGGTTTTTTTGTAAGTTAACTCGACGTAGGTGCCGGCGAAGAATGAGAAAGAAGCTTGAATTAAGATTGCATTTCAATCTGCAAAAAGCATGGCTGAGCGTTTGTTTTCTTGCGGAAAATGAAAGATTAAAAGCCATGGAGGGCCATGGAAAGGTCAAAATCCTGATTAAAATCATAAGCTTGTAAAAAGCGGGCGGAGGCGTGGGAAAATACGCTGTTGCAGTGGTCGAACTTATGGTCGAATAGCGGGCTGTAGAGGCGTTTTCTACCCGAATTTTCCGGCGCCGGATGGCTGCCGGTTTGTGTAGATTTTAATAATTTTTTGTAGTTAACAGGAGATAGCATGAGTCAGGTGAAATATACGGTTGAGCATGAATGGCTGCGCGTTGAGGCCGATGGCGTGGTGACGGTCGGCATTACCGACTTCGCCCAAGGTCACCTGGGCGACCTGGTATTCGTGCAATTGCCTGAAGTCGGCGCCGCGCTCGCCAAGGGCGACGAAGCGGCAGTGATCGAATCGGTCAAGGCCGCCAGTGAAATCATGATGCCGGTCGCCGGCACGGTCACCGAGATCAATGAAACGCTGGCCGATGCGCCGGAACAGATCAATGAAGATCCGCTGGGCGCTGGCTGGTTCTTCAAGATGAAAGTCAGCGATGCAACTGAGTTGAACAGTCTGATGGATGAAGCGGCTTATGCTGCCATGATCAAGGGCCAGGCTTAAGCGTCGCGCAATTTTACTGTTCACACATGAAGGAAAAGCATCCATGACACAATCACGGCCTGCTCTTGAAGATCTGGCGCAACACGCCGATTTTATTGAACGCCACATCGGCCCGGATCAAACCCAACAAAAGGCCATGCTGACGGTACTCGGTTTCGATTCTATCGAAGCATTGATACACAAGGTAGTCCCCAGCGCCATCCTGGAAAAACAGGCACTTGCTCTTGGCTCCCCTCGCAGCGAAGCCGAAACACTGGCGGCATTGCGCCAGATCGCCGGCAAGAACCAGATGTTCAAGTCGCATATCGGCATGGGTTATTACAACTGCCATACGCCGACCGTCATCCTGCGCAACCTGCTGGAAAACCCAGCCTGGTATACCGCTTACACGCCGTACCAGCCTGAGATATCGCAGGGGCGGCTGGAAGCGCTGCTGAACTTCCAGACCATGATTACCGACCTCACCGGCATGGAAATCGCCAATGCGTCCCTGCTGGACGAGGCGACCGCGGCGGCCGAGGCGATGACCTTCTGCCAGCGCCTGTCCAAGAGCAAGAGCAACATCTTCTTCGTTTCGCAAGACTGCTATCCGCAAACCATCGACGTGCTGCGCACCCGCGCCGCGCCGATCGGCGTCGAGGTGGTGGTCGGCGATCACCACAAGGACCTGGAGCGGCTCGACTGCTTCGGCGTGCTGCTGCAATATCCAACCCTGAGCGGCGAGATCCACGACTATGCCGAAACCGTGCGTGTAGCGCATGGCAAGCAAGCGCTGGTAGTGGTCGCAGCCGACCTGCTGGCGCTGACCCTGCTGACGCCGCCGGGAGAGTTCGGCGCCGATGTCGTCATCGGCAGCGCCCAGCGCTTTGGCGTCCCGCTCGGTTACGGCGGCCCGCACGCAGCGTATTTCGCCACCCTCGACGCGCACAAGCGAGTGATGCCTGGACGGCTGGTCGGCGTTTCCATCGATAGCCGCGGCGAACCCGCTTACCGCCTGGCGATGCAAACCCGCGAACAGCATATCCGCCGCGAAAAAGCCACCAGCAATGTCTGCACCGCGCAAGTACTGCTGGCCAATATCGCCAGCATGTATGCGGTGTATCACGGCCCGCAAGGCCTGAAGACGATTGCCCAGCGCGTGCACCGCCTGACCGCGATCCTGGCAGAAGGCCTGCGCCAGCTGCATCATGCTGTGCCGACCGCCAGCTTCTTCGATACCGTTACCGTGCATACCGGCGGCCACACCCAGGACATCCATGCGGCAGCCCGCAGCCAAATGATCAACCTGCGGCCGATCGACGACGGCAGCATCGGCATCGCGCTCGACGAAACCAGCACGCGCGCCGATGTCGAGGCGCTGTGGGGCATTTTTGCCGTCGGCAAGGCGCTGCCGGCGTTTGACCAGCTGGAAGCCGAAGCGGCAGAGCGGATCCCGGCCTCGCTGGCGCGCAGCAGCGCCTATCTGACGCATCCGGTATTCAACAGCCATCACTCCGAAACCCAAATGCTGCGCTACCTGCGTGCACTGGCGGACAAGGACCTGGCGCTGGACCGCAGCATGATTCCGCTCGGCTCCTGCACCATGAAGCTCAACGCCACCACTGAAATGATCCCGGTGACCTGGCCCGAATTCGGCTCGCTGCATCCGTTTGCGCCGCTTAACCAAGCCCAGGGCTACCAGCAGCTGGTGACTGACCTGGAGCAGATGCTGTGCGTCTGCACCGGCTACGATGCCGTGTCGCTGCAGCCGAATGCCGGTTCGCAAGGCGAGTACGCCGGCTTGCTGGCGATCCGCGCCTACCATCAGAGCCGCGGCGAAGGCCAGCGCAATATCTGCCTGATCCCGAGCTCGGCCCACGGCACCAATCCTGCCACCGCCCACATGGCCGGCATGCAGGTGGTGGTGGTGCAATGCGACGAGCAAGGCAACGTCAATGTCGGCGACCTGCGCGCCAAGGCTGACGAGCACGCCGGCGACCTGGCGGCGCTGATGATTACCTATCCGTCGACCCATGGCGTGTTCGAGGAAGCGATCGGCGAAATCTGCGAAATCGTCCATGCCCACGGCGGCCAGGTGTACATCGATGGCGCCAACATGAACGCCATGGTGGGGCTGTGTGCACCGGGCAAGTTCGGCGGCGACGTTTCGCACTTGAACCTGCACAAGACCTTCTGCATTCCGCATGGCGGCGGCGGTCCGGGCGTCGGTCCGATCGGCGTCAAGAGCCACCTGGCGCCGTTCCTGCCAGGCCATCGCATGCTGGAAAACGGCATCGCGCCGGTCTCCGCCGCGCCTTGGGGCAGCGCCAGCATCCTGCCTATCACCTGGGCTTACATCACCCTGATGGGCGCCAAGGGCTTGCAGCAGGCCAGCGAGATCGCCATCCTCAACGCCAACTACATCGTGCACCGGCTGGCGCCGCATTACCCGATCCTGTACACCGGCAGCAACGGCCTGGTGGCGCATGAAGGCATCATCGACCTGCGGCCGCTGAAGGACAAGATCGGCATCACGGTGGAAGATGTCGCCAAGCGCCTGATCGACTACGGCTTCCATGCCCCGACCATGTCGTTCCCGGTGGCCGGCACCTTGATGATCGAGCCGACCGAAAGCGAATCCAAGGAAGAACTGGACCGCTTCTGCGACGCCATGATCGCCATCCGGGAAGAGATCCGGGCGGTCGAGAACGGCGACATCCAGGCCGAACAGACAGCCTTGCGCCATGCGCCGCATACCGCGCAGGACCTGACGGACGAGTGGACGAGGGCCTATACGCGCGAGCAGGCGGTGTATCCGCTGAAATCGCTGCGCAAGGACAAGTACTGGCCGCCGGTCGGCCGTATCGACAACGTTTATGGCGACCGCAACCTGGTCTGTTCCTGCCCGCCGATGTCGGATTACGAGTAAGAGGCCAGGTTCGAGATAGCGCAGTGCAACCAGCGGAGCCGCTCAGGCGGACCCGCTGGCCGTTTGCACTGGGCTATCGATCTGCCCTCTATCTTTCGCGCATCATGCGCATGTATAAATGAAAAGGACACATCCCATGTCTGATACCAGTAGCGCTACCGCTTCAGCGCGCACCGCACTCTACGACCTGCATATCGAACTCGGCGCCAAGATGGTGCCGTTCGCCGGCTACGACATGCCGCTGCAATATCCGAGCGGCATCCTCAAGGAACATAAGCACACCCGCGCCCAGGCCGGCCTGTTCGACGTTTCGCACATGGGCCAGCTGCGCCTGAGCGGCCCGGACGCCGCGGCTGCGCTGGAATCGCTGGTGCCGGTCGATATCATCGACCTGCCGGCCAACCGCCAGCGCTACGCCGTGTTTACCAATCCGCAAGGCGGCATCCTGGACGACCTGATGGTCAGCAATGGCGGCGACCACTTGTTCCTGGTGGTGAACGCTGCCTGCAAGCAGCAGGATACCGCGCACCTGCGCCAGCATCTTGCCGGCCGTTGCCAGATCGAAGAACTGAGCGACCGCTCCCTGCTGGCCTTGCAGGGGCCTGCGGCCGCTGCGGTGCTGGCGCGCCTGGCGCCGGAAACGGCGCAGATGGTTTTCATGCAGACCGGCAAAGTCACGCTGACCGGCGCCGAATGCTTCATCAGCCGTTCCGGCTATACCGGCGAAGACGGTTTTGAAATCTCCGTGCCGAATGCGCAAGCGGAAGCGCTGGCGCGCCTGTTGCTGGCGCAAGAAGAAGTGGCGCCGATCGGCCTCGGCGCCCGCGATTCGCTGCGGCTGGAAGCTGGCCTGTGCCTGTATGGGCACGATATGGACGGCTCCACCACGCCGGTCGAGGCCAGCCTGACCTGGGCGCTGTCCAAGGTACGGCGTCCCGGCGGCGCCCGTGCCGGCGCTTATCCTGGCGCTACGCAGATCGAGCAGCACCTGGAACAAGGCGTCAGCCGCAAGCGGGTAGGGCTGCTGCCGCTGGAACGCATGCCGGTGCGCGAAGGCGCCGAACTGGTCGATGCCGACGGCAAGGTGATCGGCAAGGTCACCAGCGGCGGTTTCGGGCCGACGCTGGATAAGCCGGTAGCGATGGCTTATGTCGAGATTGCATTCGCCAAGACCGGCACCCAGCTGCATGCGATGGTGCGCGGCAAGGCAGTGCCGGTGGAAGTGGCTGCCATGCCGTTTACGCCGGCGCGCTATTTCCGTGGCTGATCAAGGCTGATCAAGGCTGATCAAGGCTGATCAAATCACGAAAAAACCGTGCGTGCCGTCCGCCGCCAGCTGCGCTACCAGGCCGTATTCCCAGTCCAGGTAGGCCTGCATGGCGGCGGCCGGATTGTCGGTGCCTTCATATGGGCGGCGATAACGGTCGATGCGGGGCGAGGCCAGCGCGGTCTCGCCTGATTGCGCGGGCAACCCGGCGGCGATCCATGCGGCCGTGCCGCCGGCCAGCACAAATACAGGGCGCTCCGTCAGCTGCTGCAGATCGCCTGCGGCATAACTCGCCAACAGGCTGTCGCCGCTGGCGAGGACATAGCGTGCCGCGCCTGGCGTTTGCTGTAATACCGCTGCCAGTTGCGAGCGCAAGGCGAAACGGGCGCCGGGAATGTGCTGCCTGACATAGCTGGCGCTGCTGCTGAAATCGAGCAGCACGGTTGCCGGATTGCTGGAATCCTCCAGCCATTGGGCAAGCTCTGCGGCAGATACCGATGCGAAAGGAGGCAAGGGCGGCAGCGTCAGTTGCGGCTGGCCGGCCTCGCTGAAATCGGCTTTCTGCAATCCGTCCAGCACATGGACATCCCATCCCATCTGCGCCAGCCACGAGGCCGTCATGTTGGCGCGCACGCCGTCGTCGTCCGCGAGCACGATGCGGGCGCCGCGCACCGGCGCAACATGATCGGTTTCCTGCACCAGCTGGCCGCCCGGCGCGCAGCTGAAGCCGGGCAGATGACCGGCAATATATTCTTCCGGCGTGCGCACATCCAGGCGGTAAGTGGTGCGACCGTTTTCCTGTTGCCAGCCTTGCAGCAGCGCCAGGCTGACGCGGCCGACTCTGGCGCGGTCCGCAACGTTCCGGCTGGCAGCCTTCGCCTGTTCGTGCTGTCCGGCTGTGTTCAACGCATCGGCATGGTCCGAGAATCTCTGCTTTTTTCCGTGTTCCAGCTGCAGGCCAGCCAGGGTCCAGCCGATCGTGCCGTTGCGCAGGGCGCTGACCGGATTCGGAATGCCGGCGTTGATCAGCGACTGGCTGCCGATGATGCTGCGGGTGCGGCCGGCGCAGTTGACGATGACCCGGGTTTCGGCGCGCGGCGCCAGCGCCCGCACGCGCAGCACCAGTTCGGCGCCCGGCACGCTGATGCCGCCGGGGATGCTCATGGTGTGGTATTCGTCGAAACGGCGGGCATCGAGCACGACCACGTCGGCCTTGGCATCCAGCAGGGCTTTCACTTCCGGTGCCGACAAGGATGGCGTATGGCGTTGCGATTCGACCAGTTCGCCGAAGGCCTTGCTGGCGGAATTGACGTCGCGGAAAATCTCGCCTCCGGCGGCGCGCCAGCCTTGCAAGCCGCCCTCCAGCAAATGCACCGCGCTATAGCCTAGCTGCAGCAGGCGCCGCGCCGCCGGCAAAGCCAGTCCTTCGCAGTCGTCATAGACAACGATGGTGGTGTCGCGGCGCGGAATGCGGGCATAGGATTCCAGCTCGATGCGGCCCAGCGGCAGGTTGGCGGCGAACAGGGGATGCGCTTCGGCGAACGGCGCTTCTTCGCGCACGTCCAGCAAGGCCAGTTCTTGCCGCGCCAGCAGTGCGGCACGGATTTGCTGGAACGAGAGAGTGGGGATGGCTGTTGTGGGATGGCTGGCAATATCGGCTGTCATGTATTCTTGAGTTCGCTGGAAAGATCCCAGATATTCGGCAGCTGGGAGTTGGAATAGCCGGAAATGAAAGGTTTGCTGCTGCCGTCCTCTGCATACACAGAGCGTCTGACCGCGCCGATGTTGGCGCCGTACACGTGGATGCTGACCGAAGCCTGGTCCGGGAAAGCATTGCAGACCTTGTGGATGTCGCCGACGCTAGGCGATACCGCCTCGACCATGCCTGGCAGCAGCTTGACCGCCGCGCCGTCCGGCCGCAGGCAGCCATCGGCTCCAGCCTTGTATGCCTGCGAGTATTCAGCGCCGCGCAGCATGCCGACCAGGCCCCATACCGTATGGTCATGGATGGGCGTTGCCTGCCCCGGACCCCAGACGAAGCTGACGATTGAAAAGCGTTCGGCGGAATCGGCATGCAGCAAGTATTGCTGGTAGCGTTCCGGCCTGGCCAGCGCGTAAGTGTCTGGCAGCCAATCGTCAACCGCGACGAGCTGCTGCAGCAGGGCGCCGCCGTCGCACAGGACTTTCGCTTCTGGCGGATTGCCTTCGAGTAGCTCAGCGAACGCGGTAACGAAACCGCGGAGCCGGCCAATATTCAATTCGATAGTCATGTTCCCTTTGCGGCCTTGGCATCGAGGCTCCGCGGATGCGGAAAAAATCTAGAAAAAAGTTAATCGCTGGGCACAGGGTCGCCTATGTGCCAATTGGTCGCAATTACATTCGCCTTCGACAGTTCGTCCTTGGACAGAAGCTTAGCCATGCCATCGCGATCTGCGCTTAATATGGTCCGGGCTTGATCTGTTTCGGCAAAGGATTGTGCGATAGAGATATAGGCAAACGCAAGCGTCAGATTTTTTTCTATATCTCGATTACTGGAATACATGACGGCAAGGTTTGCAAAAGCCGGCGCATCGCCTTGTTGTGCTGCCTTTTTGAGAAGCGACAATGCCAATGTGCTGCTTTGCGCTACGCCGTGCCCGGTCATGTAGAGATAGCCGAGGTTGGATTGCGCTTCCGGCAACCCTTTCTCAGCCGCTCTGTGGTACAAGGCAATTGCCTGGCTTTCGGATTTCTCAAGTCCTTTGCCGACAAATAACAAGCGAGCCAAGCGTTCTTGCCCGCATGGTGTTCCTTGTTCCGCTGATTTTCTATATAAGGCTATCGCTTCAGCCAGATCGACAGCTTGTCCGTCCCCGGATTCATAACCTATGCCGACATAACACTGCGCGATTCCCAAACCCTGATCGGCCGCCTTGCGATACCATGCCCTTGCCGCAACGGGATCTCGCGGGCCTCCTACCCCAACCCGCAAAGCGTCTGCAAGATTGAATTGCGATTTAGCGTGGCCTTGCTCGGCTGCCTTGGCAAACCATGCGCGCGCCTCGACTGGGTCAGCCGCTACTCCCTTTCCGCTTAAATATAGAGTCCCGACATCAAATTGCGCGATCACTTCTCCTTGTTGCGCAGAGTCCAGCCATTCTTTGTAGGCTAATGTGTAATCGCCCTTTGAATAGGCTGTTGCGCCACGTGTAATGTCAGCGTAGCTGGCTGTACAGGTAAGGCAGGAGAGTGCCAGCACGAATCCGTAGAGTTTTCTCATCGCCTGATTGCCGCTTTCTTCATGTGCTGAATATATTGTAATGCCGTCTCGGTTCAATGATTGTCGCAGCAGCGGACAAGGCTTACGGCTAAATAACCAACAGCTCGTACTCATTATAGCTACGAATAATGTGGTCGAAATCAGTCTCTTTCGGAAAATCGACACACAATGCGCACCAGACACACATGCTGTGCGGAGTGCTTGAAGTCGATCATGACGACTTACATGGAGCAACGCATCTTCGCATACGCGAATCACTCGTTGCAAATGCCTAGCCCTGCATGGCAGGAGCCGTCAATCTCAGACCGGCACGTCGCCTTCAACCGTAGTCCGGTACAGGGTGCGCCGCAGATGCTGCGGCGTGATGGCGGCATAGTGCACGGTGCTGCGGTTATCCCAGAACACCATGTCATGGGCGCGCCATTGATGGCGATAGACGTTCTCGGCGCGTATCGTGTGTTCATGCAGGAAACGCAGCAGCGCCGCGCTTTCGTCCGGCGGCAGGCCGACGATGTGCGAGGTGAATCCTTCGCTGACGAAGAGCGCCTTGCGGCCGCTTTCCGGATGGACGCGGATCACCGGATGTTCGACTTCCGGCACCTCATCGATCTGCTTTTGCGTCAGGTCGGCGCGCCAGGGCGACAGCTTTTGCAGGCGCCGGTAGCGGTACACATAGGAATGCACCGCGCGCAGGCCTTCCAGCGTCTGCCTGACATCGGCCGGCAGGGTGTCGTAGGCATTGAACATGTTGGCGAACAAGGTGTCGCCTTGTTCCGCCGGCAATTCCTGCGCGTGCAGCAGCGAGCCCAAGCTGGGCCTGGGCATGTACGACAAATCGGAATGCCAGTCGGCGCCGGCATCCACCAAGCCGATCGGCTTGCCGTTTTCGATGACATTGGAAACGATCAGGATTTCCGGGTGGCCGGGCAGGTGGAAGCGATTCAGCACATGGATTTGCAGCGGGCCGAAGCGGCGGCTGAAAGCCACCTGCTGCTCGGGAGTGATGCGCTGCTCGCGGAACACCAGCAGGCCATGCTTGACCAGGGCCGTGCGTAAGCGCGCCAGATCCGGCCCGGACAGCGGCAGCTTGAGGTCGAGGCCGGTGATTTCCGCACCCAGCGGGCCGCTGATCGGCGTGATCTGGAATGCCTGGGAGGAAATGCCCGGCGGAACGGCTGTATCGATGGCAATAGACATAAGATGGCTTTGGTAACGGAGCGGGTGCATGGTTTTCGCAGGCGGCGCCTGTCAAAAACAACATTACACCCGCTTAAGCCTGGCTGCCGCAAATAATGGATTCTCATATCCATATGTGTTGCGCGCCGGCGGCCTGGCCCGGGACTTGTTGTTAGCGTTTTGGTGCCACCAGGCAGAACAGCGCGCCTTGCGGGTCAAAGCCCTGCAGTATCCAGCTGCCGCCCGGGACCTGGTGCGGCCCCATGACGATCTTGCCGCCACCGGCGTTCACGCGCTCAACCGCGGCGTCGATGGCTTCTACATTGATGTAGTACAGCCAGCAAGGCACTGGCATGTCGGCGGTCTTGGTCATCATGCCGCCGAGCGGCGCGCCGCCGGTGGCGAAGGTCTGGTAGACGCCCATCGGCCCCATGTCGATGGCTTCGGCCTTGGTCCAGCCGAACAGGCCGGCATAGAAGGCAAAGGCGCTGTCGAGATCGCCGGCATGCAGTTCATGCCAGCCGAAGTGGCCGGGCGTGCCGGGAGTTGGCGGCGCCGGCTGGGCCTCGCTATTGCCTTTGAACAGGATGAAGCCTGCGCCATGCGGATCGGCCGCCACGGCAAAACGGCCGACGCCGGGAATGTCGGCCGGCGCGCGCCGGATCGAGCCGCCTGCGGCTGTTACCCGCGCGGCGTAGCCGTCAACATCGCTGACCGCGATATAACCCATCCAGCAAGGCTTGGCGCCCATGGCGCGCGCCTCCTCCGGAATCGCCATCAGGCCGCCCACCATGATGTCGCCCGCTGACAGGATAGTGTAGGCGGGTCCGCCCATGCCGGCATCCTGCATCTTCCAGCCGACCACGCTGCTGTAGAAAGCCTCGGCGGCCTTGGTGTCGCTGGTCATGACGTCGTACCACACGAATTTTGGCTGGTTAGCTGACATTTGACTGTTCCTTTAGATGGGGTGGGTGGAGTTGCAATTATAGCTACAGTTGCAATTGCAGAGGCATGTATCAATTTAGGCGATCAGGCGGCAAGCGAAAAGGTCTGAAACACTATATGAAGGAAAACTTTGTAGTTTATCTTCGTATGTACTAAACTATAGAACATGAGTGAACAAAACGATCCCGATATCGCCCACGCATCGGCCATGGCAGGAGAGCTGCGAGTCGTGCTCGGCCGCCTCAGCCGGCGGCTGCGCGAACAGGCCCATGCGGGGGATTTCACCGGTTCGCAAAAATCGGTGCTGATCCGGCTGGAGCGCGACGGCCCGGCGACAGTCACCGGCCTGGCCAAGGCGGAAGGGGTGCGGCCGCAATCGATGGGCGCCACCATTGCGGTGCTGGAGGCCGCCGGGCTGGTGGCCGGTGCGGCGGATCCGGCCGATGGCCGGCAAACCATATTGTCGCTGACAGACGCCTGCCGGGAAATGATACGGGCCAGCCGGGCGGCAAGAGAAGACTGGCTGCTGCGCGCAATCCGGACCGAGTTCGCGGCGCACGAGCTGGACCAGCTGGCGGCCAGCGTTCAACTGCTGAAACGGCTGGCCGATGCCTGAACCATCCTGCGCCTAACCTGAATAACAGAAAGCATTCCATGACTGTAAGCACGCTGGATCCGAACACCGCACTAGTCGTCATCGATCTGCAACAAGGCATCGTCGCCTATCCCACCGTACACCCGGCCGGCCAGGTGGTGAAGCACGCTGCAACGCTGGCTGAAGCCTTCCGCCGGCATGGTTTGCCGGTGGTGCTGGTCAACGTCACCGGCGGAGCGCCGGGGCGGGCGGAACAGGGGCGCAAGCTCGATGCGCTGCCGGCCGGCTGGGCCGACCTGGTGCCGGAACTGAAGCAGCAGCCGCAAGATCACCTGGTCAGCAAGCGGACCTGGGGCGCATTCACCGGCACCGGGCTCGATGCGCAGCTGAAAAAACTGGGCGTCACGCAGCTGGTGCTGGCCGGCGTCTCCACCAGCATCGGCGTCGAGTCGACGGCACGCCAGGCGCACGAGCTCGGATTCAATGTCACACTGGCGCTGGATGCCATGACCGACACCAGCGCCGAAGCGCACGACAACAGCGCCACCCGGATCTTCCCACGCCTGGGCGAGAGCGGCAGCAGCCAGCAGATCATCGCTCTGCTGGATAGCCGCTTTCCATGAACCTGCCGGCCATGCAGATGGCAAGCGGGAGCACGCTGTGCTGACGGCTACATTCCGCTCGCTGAACAATTTCAACTACCGGCTATGGGCCGGCGGCGCGCTGGTTTCGAATGTCGGCACCTGGATGCAGCGCACCGCCCAGGACTGGATCGTGCTGACCCAGCTGACCCACAATAACGCGACTGCCGTCGGCATAGTGATGGCGCTGCAGTTCGGGCCGCAGGCGCTGCTACTGCCGCTGACCGGCTATGCCGCCGATCATTTCGACCGCCGCAAGCTGCTGATCGTCACCCAGGCTGCGATGGGAGTGCTGGCGCTAGGGCTGGGGATCCTTACCGTAGCTGGCGTAGTGCAGCTGTGGCACGTCTATCTGTTCGCCTTGCTGCTTGGCTGTGTCACCGCATTCGATGCGCCGGCGCGCCAGACTTTCGTTTCGGAACTGGTGGAGGAACACGAGCTTTCGAATGCGGTGGCATTGAATTCGACCTCCTTCAATGCCGCGCGCATGATCGGACCCGCCATCGCCGGCGTCCTCATCGCGGTGATCGGCGCCGGCTGGGTGTTCCTGCTCAACGCCGTTTCGTTCGCCGCGGTGCTGGCCTCGCTCAGCCTGCTGCGGCTTGACGAGCTGCATCTGCGCGCCCGCGCTGCCCCTGTACGCGGCAGCCTGGTGGCGGGTTTTCGCTATATATGGGGGCGGCCCGACCTGAAAGCCATCCTGCTGATGTTTTTCCTGATCGGCACCTTCGGGCTGAATTTTCCCATCTTCATTTCAACCATGTCGGTCAGCGTCTTCCACGCCGGCGCGCACCAATATGGCTTCCTGTCGTCGATTATGGCGCTCGGATCGGTGACCGGCGCGCTGCTTGCTGCGCGCCGCGAGAAGCCGCGCATGACCTGGCTGCTGAGCGGCGCCGGCGTCTTCGGCGGCGGCCTGGCGCTGGCGGCGCTGATGCCGGGCTACTGGCTGTTTGCGATTGCGCTGGTGCTGATCGGCGTCGCTGCCCAGACATTCACCACCACGGCGAACAGCATGGTGCAGCTCTCGACCGAGCCCGCCATGCGCGGCCGGGTGATGGCGATCCTGCTGGCGCTGGCCTTGGGCGGCACACCGCTTGGCGCGCCGGTGGTCGGCTGGGTCGCCGATACCTTCGGCCCGCGCTGGGCAATGGGCGTCGGCGCCGCTTCCGGCTTTGCGGCAGCGTGGGTCGGCATCCACTACCTGATAAAGTATCGTCAGCTGCGCGTGCGCATGGCCGGCGGCCGCTTGCGTTTTAGTCTGAGCCCTGGTATCCCGGTGGCCGGCATGGCGTCATCCAAGGGAGCGGCGATCAGGCCGGAGGCCAAGTGATCCGGTGCGGCTGCATCGATCTGCAGGCGGCTCAGACTCAGGAGAGGGCGCCGCGGCGCAGGCGGTCCACCCAGTCCAGCAGTGCGTCAGGGTCGTCCTCCATCGCGGCCGGCACCTGATAGTAGCTGGCGACCGTCACCGTCTTGGCCTTGGTAGCGTAGCGAAACGGCTCGCAACCCAGCGCTTCGAAGACCGGCCGGCTCTTGTCGTCTACCCGCAGGTAGAGCGTACCCTTGATGACGAATCCGAACTGCAGCTGGTTGATGCTGAGCCCGGCGCCGCCAAAAAAGCGCGATACGGTAATCTGCCCGAGAGGGGCCAGGTAATCCGCCAGTTCCAGGGCCCTGGCGCGTGCTGTGTCTGTGCTCATGGATATTTTCAGGCGATGGTCGTGTGTAAACTGTCATTGCTGCGAAACAGTAACAGAGACCAGGAGTATTCTCTAGTCTCTTTTTTGACGAGAGCGGCTGCGAGCAGGGTTCAGCGGATTGGGGGTGTTGCGGCAGCTTCATCCGCCGTACCCCCGGCGCGGGACGCCAGCCGGATATTTACGCAGCCGGCATCTTGCGGAAGCCGACCGCCAGCCGGTTCCAGCTGTTGATCGTGTTGATGGCCAGGGTCAGGTTGACCATTTCGGCGTCGTTGAACTGGGCGCGCAGCAGCGCGTAGTCGGCGTCCGGCGCGTGGGTCTGGGCGATCAGCGTCACGGCTTCGGTCCAGGCCAGGGCGGCGCGTTCGCGATCGCTGAAGAAGGGCGCTTCGCGCCAGGCAGTGACGGCATACAGACGGCGCTCGGTTTCGCCGGCCTTGCGGGCATCGGCGGTGTGCATGTCGATGCAAAAGGCGCAGCCGTTGAGCTGCGATGCGCGCAGCTTGACCAGCTCCAGCAGCGATGGTTCGAGGCCCAGCTTGTTGACGGCGCCTTCCAGCGCAATCATGGCTTTCATTACTTCCGGCGAGGCAGTGTAGAAATCGATACGTGCTTCCAAGATATTCTCCTGTGAGTGGGTAAGAGACTGCATGATAGGGGAGCCAAAGACATCCGCGGATAACCAATTCCGCTAAAAAACAGGAGGCCACTGGGCGCGTTTGCACTGGCTGCAGGGACATGCTAAAACGCTGGGTTGCATCAAGCACAACAGGTTCTTGCCTGTTTTATCTATCGTATGTGGAGTGCTTATGGAGTTGCATGTGGTCATCGACGGCGAAAAGGACCTGGCGGGACAGGTCTATCGACAGATCAGGGAAGCGATCCAGTCCGGGCGCCTGGCGGCCGGCGAACAGGTGCCGCCTTCGCGCCTGCTGGCGCAGCAGCTGCGGGTGTCGCGCAAGACCGTGTCGGAAGCCTACGCCCGCCTGACCATCGACCAACTTCTGGTGGGGAAGGTCGGCAGCGGCACTTTTGTCAATGCGACAACGCAGCCGCGTCCGCGCCAGTTTGCTGGCAAGGACCTGGCCGGCGGCGCTACCCTTAAAACCTGGCTGGGGCGCTCGATTCCCTTGCCGGCGCCCGGACCGGACCGCCGCTCAGGCTATGACTTTGTCGGCGGTGGCGGCACCAAGAGCCATTTTCCTATCAGTGAATGGCGCCAGTGCGTGCTGCACGGCTTGCGCAAGAGCCAGGCCGACCGCGGCTTCTACTCCTATCCGGAAGGCTTGCCGGTATTGCGCGAGGCCATCGCCCGCCATACCTCGTTTGCGCGCGGCGTACGCTGCGTGGCGGCGGATGTGCTGGTCACCAACGGCGCCCAGCAGGCCATCGACCTGATCGCCCGCGTTCTGCTTGAACCGGGCTGCACCGTGGCTGTCGAGGATCCGGGCTATCCGTCGGCACGTATCGCATTCGCCAGCCAGGGCGCCCATATTGCCTGCATTCCGGTGGATGCCGAAGGCATGATGGTGGAACAGATCCCTGAGCAGACGCGCCTGATCTATGTCACGCCCGCGCACCAGTTCCCGCTTGGCATGCCGATGAGCCTGGCGCGCCGCAAGGCGCTGCTGAAGCGTGCCGGCGAATTGGGCGCGATCATCATCGAAGACGATTACGACAGTGAATTCCGCTACCAAGGGCGGCCCACAGATTCCTTGCAAAGCATGGATACGGAAGGGCTGGTCGCCTTTGTCGGCACTTTTTCCAAGGTCATGCAGCCGGAGCTGCGCATCGGCTACCTGATTGCGCCGCCCGCCATCCGCGCGGCGGTGGCCATCGCCAAGCATCTGTCCGACTGGCATGCGCCCACCATGATGCAATGGGCGCTGGCCAAGTTCATCGACGACGGCTATCTGCAAAAGCACATCCGGCGCTGCCATGCGATCTACGGCAGCCGCCGCGAGCAGATGCTGGCGCGCTTTGCCACCGACCTGGCGCCCTGGCTGCAGCCGATCGCCGCTACCGCCGGCTTCCACATGACTGCGCTGACCAAGCGCGAGATCGATATTCCCTTGCTGCTCAAGCTGGCGCGACGGGTCGACGTCGGCCTGTATCCGATCGACGTCTTTTATCATGCGCAGCCGCCGCTGCAGGGCCTGTTCTTCGGCTATGGCGCGATAGAAACCCTGGATATCGCGCCGGCGCTGGACCGCGTCAAGGCGATTTTGAGCGAGATCGCCTGACACGGCGATGGCCCTTTTTTCGGTTTCGGCGGGCATATCCTGTGAGAGCTATACAATTACCCGCGCAGGTTGGTCATACGGGTCAATATCCACGACGGAAATATCTGGGAGAAATTCATGGGTAGTCTTCATCGGCGATTGAAACTGGCGGTCGTAAGCATATGCGCGGTAGCGCTGCTGGCCGGCTGTGGCGGCGGCAGTGATTCCGGCGGCGGTAATGCCGCAGCCAATGCGGCAGTGGATCAGCCATATACCGATCCGGTCGCTTATTCAGTCAATCCGAAAGATTCCTTGCCGAGCGCCAGCGAAAATGCCGCCGTTACGCACCACACCCTTGCCCTGGCGGGCAGTAATATTGCCTATACGACCACGACCGGGCATCTGACCGCCAGCGACGCCAAGGGCAACCCGGAAGCCTCGTTTTTCTATGTCGCCTACACTGCGGACGGCCAGGACGCCAAGACCCGGCCTGTGACATTTTTCTATAACGGCGGACCAGGCAGCCCGGCGATCTATCTGCGGCTGGGCTCGTTCGCCCCGACCCGCGTCGATACCGCCGATCCGCAAGGGACCGGCTATCCGAATTTTCCGCTGGTCGACAACCAGGAGAGCCTGATCGACACCACCGACCTGGTGTTTATCGATCCGCCCGGCACCGGCTATTCCGAAGCGATCGCGCCCAACACCAATGCCTCGTTCTGGGGCGTGGACCAGGATGCCGGCGTGATGCGCGACTTTATCCAGCGCTATATCACGGCCAACCAGCGTTCGGCGTCGCCTATCTATCTGTATGGCGAGTCGTACGGCACGCCGCGCACGGCGGTGCTGTCGCATCTGCTGGAAAGCGCCGGCGTGCATCTGAGCGGGATCGTCCTCAATTCTTCTATCCTTGATTACAACGACATGGGCCGCAACGGCGACCAGTACGCCTCATCCTTGCCGACTTTCGGCGCAGTGGCGGCGTATTACAACAAGGTGGCGCCGGCGCCAGCCAGCACGCCCGGCTACATGGCGACCATGCGCGGCGTGGTGCTGCAGCAGTACGCCTCCTTCACCGACGATGCCAATTACACCTACGGCGACCCGCCCAGCGCCAGCCAGGCGCAATCGTTCGCGACCCTGGCCAGCCTGTCGGGCCTGGCTAATGAGGCGCTCAAGCTGTATTTCGGCACTGCTGTCGCCACCAACAGCAACAGCTACGGCGACCAGCTCAAGCCCGGTTTCCTGATCGGATCCTATGATGGCCGTGTCGCCGCCGCCAACGGCAGCGCCATGGCGCAGGGCGGCGATCCGTCCAGTTCGCTGGTGAGCAGTTTCTTCAATATCCAGAGCCAGCAGGTGCTGCCCAATTACCTCAAGTACAGCGCGCCCAACACCAGCTATTCCTCAGGCCGGTCGCCCGGCTGGACCTGGGATTTCAGCCACGGCGGCAAGGCTTATCCGGATACCATCCCCGACCTCGCCCAAGAGATTGCACTGAACCCGAAAATCAAGATATTTTCGATCAACGGCTATCATGATTTTGTGACGCCTTTCTTTGCCACCGAAAAGGACCTGGGGCGCCTGAAAACCCTCGCCAGCCTGCAGCAAAATCCGCCCAATATCCAGCTGACCCACTACAACGGCGGCCATATGACTTATCTGGACAACGATTCGCGGCCGCTGATCAAGGCCGATCTGGCAAGTTTTTACAAAGGGACGCCGATTGCCGGCGCCATGGGCTTTGCCGACCTGCCGGATCCGTGGCCGGACAACACCACGCCGGCCGCTAGCAGCCTGAAAGCCATAACGCTGCGCTAAAAGCGTCTATGATGAACTATGCGGATGAAAAGGAAGCGAGCATGAAAAAATCTTGGCATTCAATCAGCGCGGTGCTGTGCGCCGCCGGCCTCAGCAGCGCCATGAGCATCGCCCAGGCAGGCACGGAAGGACCGCTGCTGCCGCCGGGAGCGCCGTTGCCGGCGCCAACGCCGATCAGCAAAGGCGCCGATCTGCAGCAGCAAGTGGATCAGGGCCTGAAAGCGGATTTCGACGCCGCCGATGTCGACAAGAAGGGTGTCTTGACCAAGGAGCAGGCGCAGAAAGCCGGCCTGGGTTTTGTCAGCAACAACTTCAGCAAGATCGATACCGCCAAGCGCGGCAAGGTGAGCTTCGACGACGTCAAGCGTTACATCCAGATGCAGAAATAGGCGCCGCTCAAGGCAAGGGCGCGCGCTCGTATTCGGGCGGCGCCCACAGATGCTTCAGGCGCTGCGGCAGGTTGCCCGGCTGTGCGACGTCGCGCCACATCGCGATGAATTCGTGGAAGTTGAGGATCAGCGCATTGTGGCTGTAGACCTGGCGCTTGATGCCGTAATCCACGGCTTCCTGCTCTTCCACATAAGTACCGAACAGGCGGTCGAAAATGATCAGCACGCCGCCGTAGTTCCGGTCGATATAGCAGTCGTTGCGGCCGTGATGGGCGCGGTGGTTGCTGGGGGTGTCGAACAGGTACTCCAGCACAGGGTGCAGCTTGCCGACGCTTTCGGTGTGGATGAAGAACTGGTACACCAGGTCGCAGGCGTACAGGATGAACACCACCGCCGGATGCACGCCCAGCAGCACCAGCGGCATGAAGAACAGCCACCAGCCAGTGATCGGGTAGAGCATCGACTGCCGCATGGCGGTCGTCATGTTCATGTGCTCGCCGCTATGGTGCACCACGTGGGCGGTCCAGAACCAGCGCACGCGGTGGCTGCTGCGATGGAACCAGTAGTAGCAGAATTCGACGCCGAGGAAGATCGGCAGCAGGGTCCAGCCGTTGATCGGGATCGTCAACAAGTGATGGTGCCAGAACCAGAATATGGCGGCGCCGACGAATAGCACGTGCACCGCCAGTTCGAACAGCTGGTAGCTGCTGCCGAGGGTGAGGTTGGTGAGGATGTCTTTCCAATAGAACTGCTGGCGCGCGCCGCGCTTGCGCATGACCTGCCATTCGATGGCAAAGCCGACCAGGAACAAGGGTGTCATGCCGATCAGCACCACCTGTTTCCACTCTATATGAGAACCGAAAGTGGCCTCCATCCAGGCAATCAGATCCATCATGATGTACTGCTCCATGCGCTTAGTCGATGCGTTGGATTTTAGCCCCGGGCCTGATATAAAGGCTTGACCGCTACAGACAATTATTTGACAATTCTCGCCATGCACCAGACCATAGTGGAACAGCCGCCCCGGGGCGTGGTCCCCAGCACCTATGTGCGGCTGCTGTATGAGTATCTTGAAAAGCGGGGTGTGGCTGCGGCCGCCTTGCTGGGTGTCGCCGCGCCGGAAGCAGCCGACCGCGGCTCGCTGCGTTATCCGGTGGCTGCCTGGCGTGCCTTGCTGCAGCGCGCCGCCGAACACCTGCATGACCCCTTGCTCGGCCTGCACCTGGGCCAGACCATTACGCCGGCGCATTTCGGCGTGATGGGCTATGTGCTGCTGGCTTGTCCTAACCTCGGTGCGGCGCTGGCCCGCACCTTGCAATACCAGCGTCTGCTGTACGACGTCAATCCCATGCGCAGCAGCGTGGAGGGCAGCGAGCTGCTGCTGGAATGGGGCGTCGACCAGGGCCGTCCCGGAGCGCTGGTGGACGAATGCGCCATCACCGCGCTGCTACAGCTGACCCACAACGCCACCGGCCGCCGCATCGTGGCCACCGAAATCCGCTTCGTCAATCCGGCGCCGGCCGACATCCAGCCATATCGTGACTGGTTCGGCTGCCCGGTATTGTTCGACCAGCCGGAAACCTCGATCCGCTTTCCGCAAGCGCTGCTGGCATTGCCGCTGCGGCAGCCGGATACGGTCTTGCTGAATGTGCTGGAACGACAGGCCGATGACTTGCTGGCGCAATTGCCGCCCAGCGACGATTTCGAACAGGCGGTGCGGCGCTGCATCGCCCGCCTGGTGCGCGAAGGCCAGCCCGAGCTGGAGCTGGTCGCCAACGAGCTGCACGTTTCGGCGCGCACCTTGCATCGCCGGCTGGCCGCCGCCGGCATCAACTTCCGGGAATTGCGCGAGAGTATCCGCCAGCGCCTGGCCGAAGACTACCTGGCCGACCCGCGCCTGCAGCTGGCTGAAATCGCCCAGTTGCTGGGCTATTCCGAGCAGAGCGCGTTTACCCGCGCATTCCGGCGCTGGAGCGGGCAGGCGCCGTATGCTTACCGGCTGAGTTTGCTCAATCCCACCGCCGGATAAGATTCCCAACCAGATCGGCAAAGTGCGCGCCGCAGACGCAATGCGGCTGATCCCTGTCGCCTCATCACAAGTTTCCCCTCCGTCCGAATGCTAGCTTGGCAAGCATGTCGTACGCCAGCGCCGCTGCATGCCGCAGCGTCATGAGGGCGTCATATAAGCGCTATAGCCTGTCGGTCGCATTCAACCATCACCATGTATTTTCCGGAGATAAGCACATGACACAAAAGAGCAGGCGTGATTTCCTGGCCCTGACGGCAAAAACCGCAGCCGCGGCTGCCGCCGCAGGCGTCTTTCCCGACACCATCCGGCAAGCGCTGGCCGTCCCCGCCAACTGCAAGACCGGCACCATTGCAGACGTCGAGCACGTCGTGATTTTCATGCAGGAAAACCGCTCTTTCGATCATTACTTCGGCAAGCTGGCCGGCGTGCGCGGCTTCGGCGATCCGCGCGCCATCTCGCTGCCCAGCGGGCAGTCAGTGTGGTACCAGCCGAACGGCGGCTCCTATGTGCTGCCATATCATTTCGATGCGAAAGGCAGCAACGCCACGCGCGTCGGCTTGAACCACAGCTGGAAAGGCTCTGAAGATACCTGGAAAAACTGGGACGCCTGGGTACCCAAGAAGACGGCCTATACCATGGGCTATTTCGACCGCGGCGACCTGCCGTTCTACTACGCGGTGGCAGACGCATTCACCATCTGCGACGCCTATCACTGCTCGATTTTCGGCCCGACCGATCCCAACCGCTTCTATGCCTTGTCCGGCAGCGCCGGCGAGAATATCACCGGGCTCAACGACGGCAACCTGTACAACGCCAACCCTATCTATAACGGCGACCTCAACAACGACGACATCAGCGCCGCCACCACGGCCGCGGCGCCAAACTGGAAGACCTACGCCGAAGTCTTGGAAGCCAATAGTGTCAGCTGGAAGGCTTACCAGGAGTTCGACAACTATGGCGACAACTACCTGGCCTATTTCAGGAACTTCCGGGTTGAAAGCGACGGCAGCCGTCTCAAGACCAGCTCGCCTTTGTATTTAAAGGGCAGGGCGCTGGCAGACGGTTCCACTAAAGACAATGCCGCCGGCACCAAGGGCGATTTGCTGATCAAGGCCTTCAAGCGCGATATCGACGGCGTCGACGGCAAGACCGCCTTGCCGCAGGTTTCATGGATTTTTGCGCCTTACGAATATTGCGAGCATCCGGAAGCATCGCCCAACGCCGGCGAAGACATTGCATCCAGGCTGCTGGGTGCGCTGGCCAGCAATCCGGAGGTCTGGTCGAAAACCGTGTTCCTGATCAACTATGATGAAAACGACGGTTTTTTCGATCACATGCCGTCCAATGTGCCGCCACTGAGCGTCGACAAGGGAATGACCACCCTGGCCGACCCGAGCATTGGCGAGGTTTACCAGCAGCAGCCGAAGGGTCTGGGGCCGCGTGTGCCGATGCTGGTGATTTCGCCGTGGAGCCGCGGCGGCCGGGTCTGTTCCCAGTTGTTCGACCATACTTCGGTGTTGCGCTTCCTGGAGGAATGGCTGTCGACAGGCAAGGGCCTGGATCGCGACAAGGTCACTTGCAAGAATATCTCGCCATGGCGCCGCGCGGTATGCGGCGACCTCACGTCCGCCTTCGATTTCAAGACTCCCAACAAAGCCTGGCCGCAGATCACGCCGGCGCCGCCTTACCAAAAGGTCGATTCGCCGGTCAGCGCCACACCGCCGGCGCAGCAGGTTTTTCCGCTGCAAGAGTCGAACCGTGAACCGCGCCCGGCTTGTCACTTGCCGTACCAATTCCATGTCGACGCCCGCGCCGCCGCCCAGTCCGGCCATCGCGAACTGACGCTGAGCCTAGGCAATACCGGCAAGGCCGGCGCTGCTTTCATCGCCTATTCGAATTTGCGCCAGGACGGGCCATGGCATTACGCGGTGGAAGCAGGGAAAGCGCTGCGCGACGTCAAGCTGGGCAACTGGAGCAGCGATCAATATGAATTGCGGGTGCATGGCCCGAACGGTTTTCTCAGGGAAATCAAAGGCAGCTTTGCGGCCGCCGCCAGCGCCGCCGCGGCACGGCCGGAAATCCTGGTGCGCGACGACTATGAGCGCCACGCCATCGTCCTGATCTTGTTCAACGAGGCGGGCGCCAAGGCTTGCACCTTCACGGTGAACGCCAATGCCGGTCCGTCGCGCGGCTTTGTGGCGCCGTATCGGGTCGAGGCCGGCAGGTCTCTGCGCCTGATGGTGCCGCTGGCCGCGGCCAAGGGCTGGTACGACTTCAGCGTGACGGCGGATTCCGATGCCGGCTTCCTGCGCCGCATCGCCGGCCATGTCGAGAGCGCCGCCCGCAGCTGGACGGATCCGCAGATCGGCGTCATTGCGCCTTCAACCTTGTCGACGCCGACGCCAAGCATACGCCAGGGCAGCACGATTGCATTCAACTACAGCAGCGCGCTGCAAAAGCAGAATCCGCGCAACTGGATCGGCGTGTTCCCGATCTCCAGCAATGTCCCCGACCAGGCCGGCTACAAGACTTATAGCGTGTATGAATACGCGTCAATGCTTAGCGGCCAGGTGACGCTGAAGACCCAAGGGCTGGCGGCCGGGTCCTACAAGGCCTGGTTCCTCGCCAACGACGGCTATGCCGAGCAACTGGCAGGGCCGGTCGTGTTTACCGTCACTGCCTGAGGTTGCCTGATATTGAGCGGCGGACCGGTCAGAGCGCTGTCCGGTCCGTGCAGTTGAACATCCATTGCACTCCGAAGCGGTCGGTCAGCTTGCCGTAGAAATCGCCCCAGGGCTGGACCGCGAGCGGGGTGCTCACCTTGCCGCCTTGGCCCATCAGCGCAAACAAGGTCTCGGTCTGCCCGCGCTCATCCAGCATGAGGATGTGCGCCGAGCCGCGCATGGGCTCGGCGTCGTGGTTGTCGGAGGCGTAGAACAACACGCCCGGGCCTTCGAAGCGGGCGTGCATGACCTTGCCATGCATCTCTGCGTTTGGCGGCGCAATGCCGTTCAAGCCGTAGCGTGAAACTTCCGTCATTTCTCCCAGCCCGCATTGCGTATAAAAGTCGAGCGCCTGTTCACAGGTCGTGGTGAAGAAAAGATAGTTGGATAACTGCATGGCTGACCTCCTTTAGCTCCGTTATCTGCAAGGCCGGCTTTGCTGAATAAAACACCGGGATTACTCGGCTTCGCAGCCGCTGCCTGGAGATTATGTTACGATCGTAATGCTGTCAATAATTATATTTCGATCGTCATATAAAGGAGCCGTCATGGCGCGCTACGCCCCCGGGCATAAAGAAGAGAGCAGGGCTCGGATTGTCGATGCCGCCGGTCGCGGCTTCCGCAAGCAGGGCTACGGCGGTATAGGCGTGGATGGCCTGGCGCGCGAAGCGGGGGTGACGCATGGCGCTTTTTACGGCCACTTCAGTTCCAAGTCGGATGCATTCGAGGCTGCCATTGTCGCCGGGCTGGAGCAGCTACGTGGCGGCATTGAAATACTGCGGGCGGAGCACGGAGCAGGCTGGCTGCCGGCATTCGTGGCGTTCTATCTGGGTTACAAGCGGACCTGCGAACTGGGCGACGCCTGCACGCTACCCAGCCTGTCGCCCGAGGTCGAGCGAGCAGGGGCGTCTGCCCGTTCCGCCTATCAAGTAGCCTTACTAGGGGTGGTCGAGGCGCTTGCCGCAGGTCTCGCGGGCGGCACGGATGCCGAGCGTCACGCCCGCGCCTGGGCTTTGCTGGCCATGCTGGCCGGCGGCGTGACCATGGCGCGCGCGATTCCGGAGCCTGCGGTCGCGGAGAAAATTGCGGCAACCATCCAGGCTGCCGCGATACGCATTGCGAACGGCGATGATTCTGCTTGAATGCGTTTCGCCTGTGTATTCACGGCTTGATTGGTCTGCGTTGCGGCGCCGGCGCGTTTATTGGATTCCTAGTATTCTCTTAATCACGCAGGGCGCCGACTACGGTAGTGAGATCGGTGATGGCGCAAGGTTTCGATTCCGTAACGTAAAAGGAAAAATCATGATGTCCAAGGCTGTCAAAATTCCTGGCCCCGATCATCCCATCTCGATTACGCCCAACGCGGCGCGCGTCGTCGTCACCCTCGGCGGCCGCGTCATTGCCGATACGCGCAAGGCCTTGACGCTGCAAGAGGCGGCTTACCCCGCTGTCCAGTACATTCCGCGCGAGGATGTCGACATGACGCTGCTGGAACGGACAGAGCACGCTACCTACTGTCCGTACAAGGGCGACTGCGCTTACTACAGCATCCCATCCGGCGGCGAGCGCTCGGTCAATGCGGTTTGGTCTTACGAGGCTCCCTATGCGGCAGTCAAGGGCATCAAGAATTACCTGGCTTTTTATCCCGGGCGGGTTGATGCGATAGAAGAGCGCCAGGGCTGATGCTACGATTGCTTTATGTGCATGGGCTCAGACTCGACCGTACATGCGGTGCCAGATATTATCTGAGACCGAAGCGCGTTTGAAGGGCGGCAATCGGCTAGAAGCAGCGATTGAAATCACATAAATAGATTAGCTCCAGGTTATGGTCACATTTTGCTGACGGCCGGCATGCAATAGCAAGCTGGCCGCATCTAGATTTCCCGCCACCAAGAACAATGAACGATCTGAAAACCGCAGCGACTTTCCTTGATTCAATCCCCACCGATACGTCCGTCCGCCGCCGTTCCCTGATAGCCGCTTGCAGCGCGCACGCAATACATGACGGCCTGACCGACCTCATCTATGTGTTATTGCCGATCTGGCAGACGCAATTTTCCATCAGCTACGCCTTGGTGGGACTGTTGCGCGGATCCTATTCAGGCATGATGGCCGGCTTCCAGCTGCTCGCGAGCAGGCTGGCAAAGCGCTGGGGGCGAGAACGCATGCTGGTGGGAGGAACGGCGCTGGCTGGCGTCGCATACCTGATCGCCGGCCAGGCCGGAGGCTTGACCGTACTGCTGATTGCGCTTTTGCTGGGCGGGTTGGGAGCCAGTACCCAGCACCCGCTGGCGTCCTCGATCGTCACCGATACGCACGAGGCAGGCGGCGGAGTCAAAGAAGCGCTGGCGCAATACAATTTTGCCGGTGACGTTGGCAAGACGCTGATACCGGGATTGGTGGGCTTGTCGCTCGTTGTCGTCAGCTGGCAGACCAGTGTTACGTTGATGGGGCTGCTAGGCCTGGCCGCGGCCGGCCTGCTGTGGTGGCTTATGCCGGCACGGCTCGAGTCGGCATCCGAGAACAGCAAAGCCGCCAAGGCAAGCACTGGAACCGGCTCGGCCAGCGGGCTACGCGCGCTGCTGCTGACCGGTACTTTGGACAGCGCAGTCCGGATGGGATTTCTCACCTTCCTGCCATTCCTGTTGAAAAACAAAGGCGCTGGCACGGCTGGCATCGGTTTGGCGCTGTCGCTATTGTTTGTTGGCGGCGCGTTCGGCAAGCTGCTTTGCGGCTATCTGGGGGCGCGCATCGGCATGATGAAAACGGTGTGGCTCACAGAGTCCGCCACATCGCTGCTGATCCTGCTGGCGGTGTGGCTGCCGCTTGCCGGAATGATGGCAATGCTGCCGCTGCTGGGACTCGCCTTGAACGGGACGTCTTCGGTACTGTATGGCGTGGTGCCGGAATTGGCCGGCGCCGGTAAGCGCGAGCAGACTTTCGCGCTGTTCTATACCGGCACCATAGGCGGCGGGGCGCTATCACCAGTGTTGTTTGGCCGGCTGGGCGATGTCGCTGGAGTCCCCGTTGCCGTGATAACGTTGGCGGCGATCCTGCTGTTCACGTTGCCATTGTCGTGGCAGGTGCAGAAAGGCTTGGACAGCTGATTGCTCCGTATTCGCATCAAAGTTGCCAGTCGCAGGATATCATTGCGGCTTTGATTGACCGTTATCGGCCAAGTGGTGACGACAGAGCCCACGGTTGATGCTCAACTTACCCCGAGAAGGAATCTGGCATGAAAAATATATTCAAATCGCTCATCTACGCCCCATTGACTTTTCGCGCTTTAACGATGTCTCAGTCTGCATCAGCTATCGAGATGAACTCTGCCGAGGAAATCGTCCAGAAACAACTCGCTGCCTACAATGCGCGCGACATGGATGCTTTCCTTGCCACGTATGCGGACGAGGTCGAGCTTTTCGGATTTCCGAACACACCGTCGGCGAAGGGCAAGGACGAAATGCGCAAGCGCTATACGGTACGCTTCAGCGATACGCTTTTGCATTGCGTCATCGTAAAGCGCATCGTCATGGGAGATACCGTCATCGACCATGAGCGCATTCGCGTCACCCTGCCCGAAGGCCCGGGTGTCATGGAGGCGATTGCGATTTATGAAGTTGAAGATGGAAAAATCGCCAAAGTCACATTTATTTCCGGGAAAAAAACGCCAGGCGCAAAGTTGTAAGCTGATGAATGGCCGACGCATCGCGGCCAAATGTGGTCGATCGTCTTTTTGCAAATGGAGAACAACATTGGAAAATGGTCAGTGCGCGTTTAACCAGATGGCCACTGCAGAAGCATGGGCGCGTGGATGGACCCTTACGAGGGGGAAACCTCGTCCCGTAAATCAAACGTATGGATGCAAAATTGACTTAGGCGCGCCCGACCACCTCGAGCGCCATGTAGTAAGCAATTTCGATGCGCAAGCTTTGCGCGAGCTATCCAGCAGCTTAACGGTTCCAGGGACATGGCTTAAAGTCTGCGCCAGCCCAGAAATGGTAACGCCTTTTCTTCGTGATATCTGGACGGTTCAGCCGCTTGAGTATTTGATGGCTGCGACATTGCGCAAAGACGCCATCATTGCACGCGATGACTACCAGCTATCAATTCGCACAAGTAGTGCGGTCACCGATGCTGAGCTCAGGAGCAAAGACGGACAATTAGCCGCGAGGGGACGTGTAGCTCAAAGCAATGGCTTTGCAATCTTTGACCAAATAGTGACCGAGCCTGAACATCAAAGAAAGGGACTGGGGCGGATTGTCATGGGAGCACTGAGCAATGTTTCGATTGCCGGCGGATCAAAAATAGGCGTACTTGTCGCCACTGAAGATGGTCGTGCGCTGTATAAGACGATTGGCTGGACGATTGTTTCCCTGGTCACTGCAGCGGTCATCGGGTAGGTTTTGCCGGCTATGCGCCGCTCGGGCGCCGCTTACAGAGGAGCTGGAACCGGCCAGGAGTCGCCGTTCGCGTTTTGATACCCATGGAGTGTAAAGATGAAATTTGATTGGCATGGTGGGATGATATCGCCCACAACTGAAATCGATTCCGACTACAAGAACACGCAAAACGTTCGACGCTTTCTCTCCAGTCAGTGTGGGACGGATTTCAAATTTGACCGCGAACTGATGGCCTATATACGTGACGGACTTGCGAAGAATATGGGTGATGTAGTGGACGAATGGAAGCGCCGCCGTGGACGTCGGTAATCGGCCACAAGCAGCCAATCGTGCATCCTTGGCATCGACGTAAAGAGGTCGCTCCAAATAAATGGGATGACAGTGGAATTACAGGGCCAAAATGAAAAGCGAAGAAAAGATTTTTAAGCAACTTCCTATCCCTGAACCCGCAATACGCGACGAAGATGCGGTGGAGATGCTGCGAGTATGGATTGCTGAGCGCAAGCTACATTGCTCAATGAAGATTGGTATGCATCAAGAATCAATGAACATTCCGGAAGAGAAAGCATGGGGAACAATTCTTGCAGATGCTGCACGACACTTAGCCAACGCGATGGAGTCTCGCTATTTGACGGATGCGGCGGAGTCATTGATAAAGATTCGCGACGTATTTATTGATGAATTGGAGGATCCGAGTTCCGACGCGGAAGGGGATTTTGTAAAGAAACATTGATGGTAGCCATGGGCTGTGAGGTTCCGCCTTGAGGCAAACCGAATGAATCCAAGGGCTACAGTCGAATCTTGTGGGCATCCCTAGCTATGAGTGAATTTTTTAAAGAAATTATGATTTGGAAGCGCCTTGACAAGGTGTCGGCTGTCCGATATTCGTGCCTAAATGATTTGCAAAATGGTAAATTTTCCGTTCAAAGCGCGGATTTCTATCGATTGCCATTGGATGGGTATTCGGCGAATGAATTCGCAAGGCAATTCGCTGTGCTTTTTATTGAGGTTCCGCCACGAGAACGTTGTTCATGGTTTGATTCACTTGATGAGGCAATAATTTATCATGAACGCGAATTCTCATAGTGCCGGGAATCGCGGCTATTCGTTGCATGTCCGCTTCCAGGTAGTACGAAGGGCCGCTGTGGGAATTCGGTCTTTCTCGAATGCTTGAATCCCGCCAGAAGCGGACGGCCGAGAACCTGGACGCAATCTCCTGCCCGGGTTCGCTCCGGCGAAACATGCCTCTGCGACTCCAATGTCAGGCCTGTTCAATGGCGGAACTTCCTAAGACTTCGCTTTTTTCGAAGGTTTCGACTTGCCGGAACTGTTGAGAGCAATCGCCTGGTGGACTAGCGCCTTGAAGGCTGATTCGTCGACTTCTTCTCCTTCATGAATGTCGATCGCGCGGCGTGCGTTTCCGTCGAGACTCGAGTTGAAAAGAGGAGCCGGATCCTTCAGCGACGCGCCTTTGATGAAGGTGAGTTTCACCTTATCCTTGTAGGATTCACCAGTGCAGATGATGCCGTCGCGCGACCACACCGGGGTGTCCCCCCATTTCATTTCCTCGATGACATCCGGGTCCGCTTCCTTGATGAGTTTGCGCATTCTGCCAAGGGTTTCGCCGCGCCAGTCACCGAGTCCGGCTATTTTTTTTGAGATGAGGTCCGATGCCGGCAAGTCTTGGCTTGTATCCGATGTTTTCATGTTCTCGTCCTGGAAGTTGGAGATATATTTCGTTGCAAGATAGCGACCATTTCCTTCTATTTTTCTGCCGGAACGATGGTGCGTCGCCCAAACCACATGCGGCGGAAAAGACCGTCTTTCAATACGAACTGATGGAACAGTGCGGCCGCGATATGGGCGGCGATCAGAGTCGCCAGCATGGTTGCAAGGACCGCATGGACCTGGAACGTGGGGAAGGTGGTGAAATTGTTGGGTAGCAGTTCGCCGGGATGCTGGAACACGCCACGGATGAACCAGCCGGTGGCCCAGCCACTGGCGATTATCAGGAACACGATCAAATAAAAGCTGTAGTGCGCCATGGAGGCCAGCCGGTCCAGCAGGGGCGAACCGCTGGTTGCGGTTGCCGGACGGGCGCTCCTTATGCGGATGAGGAGGCGCAGGATCATCAATGCGAGCACACATATGCCACCCGTCATGTGCCACACGAGGATCTCGAGTTTCTTCGGATTGGTATTCGGCATATCCGCAAGGACGAAGAAGCCGAGGCATAGGAGACCGATGATCAGCAGCGCGAGCAGCCAGTGCAGCGCGACCAGCACGGGCTGGTAGCGCGAGGCGAGGCCGCGGCTCACGCCAGGCCTCCCGCCACGCGTTCGAGGCTTGCGAAGAATTTCTGCCAGCCGTACTTGGCGCCGGCGTAGGCTTGCTGCTGATCCGGCCGGAAGCCCGACTGCTCCATGCGCAGGTGGGTTCCTGTGCTGGTCGGGGTGAGAGTCCAGGAGACGACACTCTTGAGACCCAGAGCTTCCCACGTGTAAGACAGCGCCTTGTTCGGCTCAATCGCAAGAACCTGACACTCAACCACGCCCCAGTCGGCACGAAGATCGAAACGGTGACCGACGACAGGTTTGAAATCGTTCTGCATCAGCCATTCTTCAATGAGCGGACTCTGCGTCAGCGCGCGCCAGACTTTTTCCAGGGAATGCGGCATTTCCCTCTCTACGATCAGCGTTTTGGTGTCGTCGGTCTGCATCATTGATCCATCCTCTTCAGTAGGGTTTCCAAGCGGTCAAATCGGCTGTTCCAGAAGGTCGAATAAAATTCAATCCAGTCAATCAGCGGCGCCAGCGCTTTCGGTTCGGCGCTGTAATACGTCTCGCGTCCGTCGCGCCGCCCTCGCACCAGGCCGGCCAGTTTGAGCGCGCCGAGGTGCTTCGAAATGGCGGGTTGCGATACCCCGGACGGATCGGTCAAGGCATGCACCGTCATTTCACCGTCTCTGCTCAAGCGCTCGAAAATCGCGCGCCGGGTTGGATCCGACAAGGTTTTTAGGACAGCCGTCGGTTCTGTGTGCATTGTGAATCCTTGCTTATGCGAACTTCGTTTTGATTTCTGTGAAGTGTTGCTTCACTGAGTTAATCATAACCAATTGGTTATGTATGTCAAGGGGCGCATCTTGAGCCAGCATCGCCCGCCATTTGGCTGGCTTGGCGTGCGGCGGGACTGTCTGGCGGCACGCTGACGGAGCAAGGCGATGCGTGTCAAAATGAGTGTAATGACAATTCGACAAAGCGAGACTGGCGATGGCTAAGCGGCTGATGATCGAAGGGCGGGTGCAGGGCGTCGGCTATCGTGTTTCCTTTGCCGACCAGGCGCTTGCCCTTGGCCTTTCCGGCTGGGTGCGCAATCGCCGCGATGGCTCCGTGGAAGCCTGTGTTCATGGCGAGGCGGTGGCGCTTGAGGCTATCATCCTTTGGGCAAGGCGAGGTCCACCCGCCGCCCTGGTGCGCAATGTGACCATCGAGGATGTCGAAGAGCCGGAGCCTTTGGATGGGACATTTAAGATTTGCTGACGCAGCGAGTCTTTTAAAATCAGGAGCCGGGCTGCGTATTTAAAATCAGCGTCGCCGGACCAGTCTGCCGGCGCCAGGCTTCTTGCTGCCGCCGAGGCCTTGCCTGCTTACGCCGCTTGCCAGTTTTGCGGCAGACAACTCTGCCTCCACGATTTCCACGCGCTTGTTTGCCGTCGCCAGCGATTCCTCGATAGCGCCCAGTCGGCCCTTTGCCCCCGACAATTCGCTCTCGAGCATCGATATTTTTTCGCGATAGGCATGCGCGGCGGATTTGCTTTCGGCCTCGATGCGCGTGAATTCGGCTTTCCATTGTCTGGATTCGGCGCGTGCCCTGTCGATTTCCAGCAAGCTGTGCTTGCGCAGCCCATCCAGTTCGGCCAGTCCGCCTGCATGCTCCTCAGCCTTGCGGCCCAGTTCGGCGGCCAGGCCGCCGATGCGCTCGTCTTTTGCCTGCAGCGTAGCGCGCTGTTCCGCCAGCGCCTGCTCCAGGCGCTTGATCTGCTGGTCGCGGCCTAGCAGGTCGGCATGGGCGATGGTCAGCTTTCCCTTCAACTCATTGGCGATGTCGATGGCGGCCAGGGTGTCTTCCTGCGCCAGGTCGATCAGCTTTTCCGCTTCCGCTTTTTCACCGGCAAGTACGGTGCGTTCGGCGGCGAGTGTATCGTTGGCCGACTCCACGGCGTAACGCCATAGCTCGCGGGTGAGGGTGGCCACGGCGTCGGGAAGTCCGGCGACGCCCTTGTCCCGTTTGAGCTTGAGCAGATCGGCGTACCACTCGTTGATGTCCTTTTGCACATCGCCGTCGGATCCTTTCTTGGCGCCGGTGCTTGCAATCGTCCATTCTCGCACCAGGCCGATGGAGGGCTTTTTGCCTTGGGCGGCGAGCGTATCGCAGGCGGTCCAGCTGAGATTCTGGCGTTCGGACATGATTTTTCCTTGAAACGGATCTTAATACTGGAATTTTACTGAAAAATCGCAATAAAGTAATAATAATTACGTAAATTAAAAGTAATTATAATTACGTATTCTTATATTTAATCGAGATTACGTCAATAATCTCGATTAAATAAAATATCGTGATATTCTGCTCAATCTCCCGAGAAGGTTCCCGTTTTCATCCTTTATTGAGCTTCGCAACAGTTAGCAGTTTATGGATCACTTAGCGGTAATAGACCTGGAACGGCCGGACAGGACCGTCAAAGCCCCGGCGTTGACCCTGGATCTGTTTGCCGGCGGCGGCGAGGCCGAACCGCTGGTGGCGGCGCGTTCGGACTCCGAACTGGCGCGCGCCTTCCTTTACAGCAGTGAACTCTCCGAAAATTCGATCAAGAGCACGAAGAAGGACCTGGGGCGCTTTCTGCTGTGGTGCCAGCATCACGGCAAAATGCTGTACCAACTGCATATCGAAGACTTGATCGCCTACAAGGCTTTCCTGAAAGACCCGCAACCGGAGGAGACCTGGATCTCGGCCACCAAGTGGCCGCGCGAGGATGCGCGCTGGCGGCCGTTTTCCGGGCCGCTTTCCGAGCCCAGCATGCGGCAGGCTTTCCGCGTGGTGAAAGCCTTGCTGGAATTTGCCAAGAACGCCGGGTATCTGCGGCGCAATGCCGGCGCCCTGGTCAAGAACGTCAAGACGGCGCGCGATGCGAGAGTGACGCGCTACCTGAGCATGCAGGCCATAGCCTATATATACGCCGCGATGGATGAGCTGCCCGCAACATCCCCCGTCAAGAGAAAAGCCAGGGCGCGCGACCGCTTTTTGCTGCTCGGCTATGTCACCACCGGCGCCAGGCTGTCTGAGCTGACCGGGGCAAGAATGGGCGCGATGTATACCGAGGGAGATGGGCGCTGGTGGCTGGATGTCGTCGGCAAAGGCGCAAAGCCGCGTAGGCTGCCGGTGGCGCCGGACATGCTGGCGGCGTTTCGTGAATATCGCATGGCGTTTGGACTGCCGGCCCATGCGGCGCGCGACGATGCCACGCCGCTGGCGCTGTCCAGCCGTGGACCGGCGCCGGCCTCGATCACCGGCGAGGCCGCTGCCAATGCCATGAAATCCTTGTTTTCCGCTGCCGCAGTCCTGGCCGAAGCGGCCGCCGAACCGGATAGCGCATCGGCCTTGCGCCAGGCATCCGCGCACTGGCTGCGGCATACCATGCTGACCATGCACGCCAACAACGATGTTTCGCTGAAGGCGCTGCAGGATACGGCGGGCCACGCCAATATTTCGACCACCGCGATTTACCTGCATAAGAGCGATAGGGAGCGGCACGACGAATTGATAGGTTCGCTCGCCCGTAAGCGCTAAGTGGCAAGGGCAAGGGGCAAGGGGCATCGCAGCTCCTGCCATCAACTCCTTAAAAATTCCGTTAAGCAATATTTATATTGCTATAATATTTCATTATGGAAATATTTGTTGGATCCGTCCCAATGCGGCCGGCCCAACCTGAATCCAGTCCGGCAACGACAACCGGCCCCTTGGCCGGCGTCGCGTTGATCCGGGCTGACTATCGGAGAAAACAATCGATGCTGAAAAACATGCTGTCCGGCCTGCTTGCATGCGCCGCGATTTTCCCTGTAGCAGGTAATACCGCAAATCCCGCCGCGAGCGCCGGCATGGTGGTCGACAGCTTCAGCGGTCCGGTCACCGGCAAGGAGATCAGTTCTTTCAAATCGTATATCCAAACCCTGGTTCCGGCGGCCGACAACATCGGCAACCAGTGGGCCCAGGGCGCCAGCGGTGAACAGACCAAGGCGATGGGACTGGTCTACGAAATCAACGGCGACCGTGCCATCCTCGACAAGATGCTGGTGTTTTGCGACAACGTGCTGTCCGAGCGCAACGACTTGGCGCCGGCGCCGGTCGGCCAGCACAAGATCTGGACCGGCAGGATAGACCCGGTCTGGCCCAACGATGTGACAACGGCGCCGATCGGCACCGGCGGCGAGCAGGGCGACCCGGTCGGGCATCTGGGCTATTGCGCCAGGCTGATCCTGGCCACGCCGTCGATCTGGCACCTGAAGGTCGGCAGCGGCGATCCGAAAAACTACGGCGCCGACTACTACAGCCGGGCAAAAAAATATGTGACGGAAGCGGACTACAGCCTGGACCGCCACACTTTCAAATCCCTCCTCAACCTGAGCCACAACAACCTGTATTATTTTTCCGACGCCTCGCCGTACAAGTCGGGGCTGCCTGTGCCATGGAACCAGCAGATGATGTTCAACTACGCCTTGCAGAACCTGGCGGCCTGCCACGAGATCCTCGGCGACGATCCATCCCGCGCCACCAAATACAACGCCATTGTCAGCGCCAGCGTTGTCTCCTTTTTTGCTACAGGCGTGACTTCGTACAAGAGCAAGAAGGGCAGCGATGTCTATGACTGGGGCTATACCTTGCCCGACAAAAGCGGCGAAGACAATAACCACGGCAGTCTCGACATAGCCGGTTTCTACCGTGCCTATGCCACCGGCCGCTACGCAATCACCAGCGCCGAGATGACCAGGTTCGCCAATACCTTTGTCGATGTGGTGACGCGCGGGCCGCAGGACTATGCGGGAAGAATCAATGGCAGCGATGGCGCCGGCAACAGCGCCCCGACCACCACCGTGAGGAGCGGCTACCTGTTCTTGGCCGAGTTTTTGCCGCAGCAGTATCAGAACATGGTTGCCGCGGATTTCACCGTCGGCAAGGCGACTGGCCGGATCGACCAGTTTTCGCGCTTCCTGTGGGTGAAAAACCGGCGCTATGTCAAACCCGCGCAAGCTAGCGGCGACTGACCAGGTGCACTGAGCAGGCCGGCTACGCTCGCGGTTTTGTCCGGTCGGGCTAAGCGCTGGGCATTCCGGCGAGCAGCCTGCCCGCGGGTCTGTTGGACCTGCCGGGGGCTGCCAGTTACACGTGAATCAGGCGGCCGCCGCCAAACGACCAGTTTTCCCAGGTGGTTTCCTTGAAACACACCATCACTTCTTCGGTATTCAGGCCTTGGCCGGACAGGGTGGCCATCAGTTCTTCCAGCAGCTTGCGCTTGATTTTGACGCTGCGGCCGACCGACCAGAGGATTTCGATCAGGACGAAATTATCGCTACGCGCCGATTTCAGGTCCGGATAGCCGGGATCGTAGCGGAAGTCCTCGGCGTCGAGTTCGATGACGCGCTGGAATTTATCGGTCGCCGGTACCCCGCTTGAAACCAGCGCGGCGTGTACCGCATCGAGAATGCCGGCCTTGAATTCAGCGGATTTCGGTTTGCGGACAGTGATTGTGACGAGCGGCATGCAGACTCCTTGAAAGGTTTATGTATCCTGGCCACGCCGCTACAGCCGCCGTCCCCGTGGTTTGCTCAAGCAAACAGCAAGCGGTCGGTGTAGTGAAAATCGCCGGGATTGAAATAGGGCTTGGCCCAGTTATCCGTGGTAGACAAGAACCAGCCTGCGGCGACCGCAGCCTGTTGCTTGGATACAGGCATTTTAGCTGCAGTCGGTGGTGATACGCTTGCCATCCGGTCCAGGAACTGGAAATGATCCACCAGTCCCGCCGCTTCAATTGCGAATACCGTGGCGACGTCGCCATCGTAGATCGCCAGCAGGTTGTCGCCATTGGCCTGCTCGCCGCCCAGAGCGAGGTTGGACGAGCCGCAGTAAACCACAGGATCGCTGCCGTTGAAGTCGCATACCACGAACTTGTGGTGGATCTGATGGCCGATGCCGCCGATGCTGCGCACCTGGTCGAACGGCGGCGGCAGAATCGCCTTCCCGGGCTTGCCGGTCACCAGCACGCCGGTCTTCTTGCCTGGCGCATACAGCGAAATGCCGCTGCTGCTGTCTGAAATGCCATAGCTGAAGATGTGTTCATCGGCGTGCAGGTTTTTCAGAGCGGTGTAGACCGGGCTGGTGCCGTTGTCGATTTCCATGACGGCAAACAGCACGCTAGCCTGTTTTGCCGATTTCGATCCTTCCTGCTGGATGCGGGTGGCGATCTCGCCCAGATTCTTGGTGACAAACTCGGCCGTGTGCGGGGCGAAAGTGATGTCGGCCTCGGGCGATGCGCCTTGGGGCACCGAGAAGGTGGCCGAAGAAAACGGCGATTGCAGGTAGGGCGTGAGCTTGACGCCGCCTTGCCATACCGTTTCGAACAGCTGCCCGTATTCGGCGGCGACGACGGGGTCGTCGAATACCAGCACATGGTTGGAATTGACGTACAGGCCGGTGACCGAGAAATTGGTCGAGCCGGTCAGTACCTTCAGTGCGCTATCCTTGTTGAAGCTGACGAATACCTTGTCGTGGGCGTAGCGCTTGAAATGACCGCGCAGGATGTCGGCAGGGCTTTTGGCGACCGCTCGGAACTGCGTCTCGAATTCGTCTTCGGGCGTCGGCTTCGCCACCGAATGGTGAAGCGCCGCATTGTCCAGGATGATGCGCACGCGGCCTTGCCTGGCCAGCTCCAGCAGGATCTTGCAGATGTCCGGTTCGTTGAGGTCGTAGGCGAACACATCGAGATATTGCGACGGATCCTGCAGCACCTCGTTGAGCAGCGCAAAAATCTGCGTGCGCGCCGTCAGGCCCAGCCAGGCGTATTCATCGGCAAAGGTGTACTGCGCACCGGAGGGATCGCTGCCGGACACCTGCGCGGTATCGAACAGCAGTTCATCGCTCTTGGGGCGGATCAGGGCGTTGACGCCGAAATGGCGGGTAAACGCCTGCGACTGCGTGTAGCCGCGAGTAAAGCCGAGACTGAACTTGTTCTTTACAAACGGCCCTACGTAGACCTTGAGCGCGACTCCTTGCGCGGGATCGAGAGCGGTCAGCGACTGCTTGTCGTCAAAATAGCGCGGGGTAACGGTATAGGTGTACTCGCCGAAGAACGGATCCGTGCGCTGATGATTGGAGCCCGGCACATGCAGCCAGCGAAACTTGTGCACCGGCGCGTTCACGCTTGAATTCGGCGGTTCCTGCGGATCCTGGGCATGGCTGGCGGGGGTCTCGAACTGCAGGGTGTTGTACAGGTAATAGGGTGGCAGACCCTTGGGCTGGCATTGGATGGTGAAACCCGCCAGCTTGACGGCGCTTTGCGCATCGAAAAGATTGAATGCCAGCAGGGTCTTGCAATCCCCGATGTAGGCGGTAACGGACAGCAGCTTCGATTGCTCTGTGACAGACGCCATTGCGACTCTCCTGGTTCAGTTGAGCACCTGATGAGCAGGCGCCGCAAGCACCCTATTTGATGACGGATGAGTTTCTGCGAGTTGCTTTCCACTCAATTCAAAAAGAATTGAAAAATATTAACGGGAAATTGTTACAGTGCAATGACTTGTCGAACTGGGAATAAATGTCGTGTGGAAATATTTCCTGCTTTAGCCCGGCATGCGCGGGATGACAGGAGTTGCAAGCTGGCGTTCCGGCGCCACGTTGCCGGAATCGCGTTGCAAGATGGGCGCCCGCGCCGTGAGCGCAGGCTTGCTGGCTGACAGCTCACCTCAGAAGGTGATGCGGATCGGTGTCATTGGTCGAATCGACAAAATGCTTGAGCGCGGCGTCCATCTCAAACCGCAATTTGCTGACCACGGCGGGATCTCGCTGCTCGCTGGAGAGTTCCGCAATATATTTGCTTTTTGCCAGGTCGTGCAAGCGGCGCGCTTCGTTGATTTTCTGATCTGCAGTATTCATGCATCTCTCCAAGCCGGACTAGCGAGGAACATATCCTAGCATCATCGATCGGGCGATTCAAATCGATGGCAAGTCGTTGCCAAGTCGATGCACCCCCCCCCGGCATCAGTCCGTTGAAGAAATCCTTGAATACCCGCAATACAGGGAGCCGAGCCGACGATAAGTCGCCTGAGCCTGCATTCATAAAACGTCCGCAATCATATTGGCAGGCTGCCGGCATCTAGCGCCCGCTGCCAAGGAAATTCACTATAAGCGCGATGGTCGCATCGGGACTTTCTTCCATCAGCCAGTGACCGGCCTTGGGTACTACCGCTTCCTGCACGTTGCTGGCGGCGTTGCGCATGACAACGGCCATGGTGGCGCCGAACGATTTTTCACCACCGATGGCGAGCACAGGCATGGCGAGTTTTGTCTGCGAGGCGATCCGATTGTCAGCAACGTCCTTGGCGGCGATCGAATTGAATTGCGCAAAGGCGGCGCGCATGGCGCCGGGCTGGGCATACAGCCTGGCGTAATAGGCCCGCGTTGCTTCATCCACTTTGGATGGGGTCGCCCGCGAACTCGTTTCAGAAACGGTCGAGATAGATGCGCTCGCGGCCGGCCACCAGGCGCTCGGCATCCGGGCCGCCGAAATTGAAATGCCACAGCTGCGGGCTGAGAATGATCTGGTCCCAGGGCGCGACGCCGGGAACAGGGGCGTCCATCACAACCAGCTTGTCTACTTTGTCCGGGTATCTTGCCGCATAGGCATACGCAACCATGGTGCCGATATCGTGGCCGACTACCGCGGCATGATCCTGGCCGAGTTTCACGACCACCGCCCGAATGTCGACGGCCTGCGTCATCTTGTCGTAGCCGCCGGCAGGTCTGGAAGACATCCCCATTCCGCGCAGATCGGGGACGATCACGGTATGGGTCTTGGCCAGCTCCTTCGCCAGCGGCCCCCACATGTCGCCGGTGTCGCCAAAGCCGTGTATCAGCACTACCGCCGGGCCGGCGCCGCCGGAGCGGACAAAGATGTTCACGCCATCCGGCGTGGCGACGGTACGCGCCTGGAATCCCGCCGGCATTGCCGGCTCTGCGGCCAGCGAGACATTGCTGAATAGGGCGCCGCTGAAGATTGCGGCAAGGATGATGGCGCGTCTTTTCATGATTGAACCTTTCAATCGAAATGATGAAAAATTACCGCGCCCATTGTTTTGTGTCGTTCTTCGGGCGTGTTGAGCGTAAAGATCTATATCAGGCTATTCACTGCAGCTGGATGTTATGGGAGTGCACAAGGCATTGCATTTGTAGTTTGTGACGGAAGCTGGCGCCTCGGCCGAGGCTAACTCGAAGTATCTGTCCGGCGGCGCGTTTGTCAAGAATTTTGTGCTCGCAGGCGCCGCGGCGCAGGCGGGGGAGTTGTCCTGTCTGGCCGAACCCCGGGCAGGGCAGCAGTGGACTTCTATTTATATTAAAGTAAATTATTAAAAATAAAATATAACTACATGATTATATTCATTTATATATCGATAATGATATTTTACTTTTAATATTTCACTTGAAGATTAGTTGCTGCCCCCAACAGCCGTTCGTGTGCATGGCCGGCGACGAGAAAAACACCCGGTCCATAGTGAAAATAATGGACGCCGCGCCTTTCCGCGATACAAAACAACCAATGCCAGTGTTATGTGACGTCATACAAGTTGTTTAACGATCTTGCTTCTTGAGGCATTTCCCGCCAAATAACTCTAAACCTGTCGCGATAGAAATATATGTAATTGGCGACGCCACTATTTAAGTGATTGCACAGCTGAAATTAACGTTGTACGATAACGTATCACTAAATCGCTTTTGCCACGAGTCAGCTAGCGGTTGTGAATACATAAAAAACCAGGAGACAAACCAATGAAGCAAGCTATTTCCGCGCTGTGCGCCGCCTGCGTGGCGTCGCTGGCGCTGAGCGCCGTGCCCGGCCATGCCAGGGAGTTCCGCGACGCCGATGTCCAGCCGGCTGATTATCCGACCGTCGCCGCCGTCAACTACATGTCTGACCTGATGAAGCAGCGCAGCCAGGGCAAATACAGCATCAAGGTGTATCCGAACAGCCAATTGGGCAGCGAGCCGGACACTGTCGAGCAGGTCAAGCTGGGGGCGATTGAATTTACCCGTACCCATGCCAGCGTGCTCAACGCCATCTGCCCGGAAACGATGCTGCCTTCCTTGCCGTTCGTGTTCCGCAGCAAAGAGCATATGCGGCATGTGCTGGACGGCCCGATCGGCGACGAAATCCTGCGTTCCTGCGAGGCCCACGGCCTGGTCGGCCTGGCGTTCTACGACTCCGGCGCGCGCTTTTTCTATACCAAGAAGCTGGTCAAGAACCTGGCTGACCTGAAAGGCATGAAGATCCGCGTGCCGCAGTCGGAACTGTCGGTGGCCATGCTGCAGGCCCTGCACGCCAATGCGACGCCGATGGCGACTTCCGAGGTCTACACCGGCATCAAGAGCGGCATCGTCGACGGCGCCGAAAACAACTGGCCGACTTACCAGACCGCCCATCACTTCGAAATCGCCCCTTACGTGCTGCTGGACGAGCATGACATGACGCCGGAAATACTGCTGGTGTCGAAAGTGATCTTCGACAAGCTGTCGCCCGACGACCAGAAAATGATACGCCAGAGCGCCAAGGCATCCGTGCCTTACATGCGCAAACTGTGGGACGCGCAGGAAATTTCTTCGCGCGCCATTGCTGAAAAGGCCGGAGTGCATATCGCCGCCGCCAACAAGGCTGAATTCCAGGCCAGCATGGCTCCGGTGTATGCCAAGTTCGTCACCACGCCAAACATGAAAGACTTGCTCAAGCGCATGCAGGACACGCAATAAGCGCCGCCAACCGCCCTCCGAACCATCCAGGAACCGCTTATGACCAATGCCAATATCCCGGCGGATGCAATTGACGGCAAGGTGGCGACCGCCTTGCTGCCGCCTTTTACCTTTCTCACCCGCTGCAACGCCTGGCTTTCGCTGATGTGCATGAGGCTGGCGGTAGCCGGCCTGATCCTGATTGCGCTGGCCGTGTTCGGCCAGATCTTCGGCCGCTACGTCCTCAACAGCAGTCCCTCATGGACTGAGGCTTTCGCTCTGCTGATGGTGCTGTACGTGACCAATATCGGCGTCGCCGTCTGCGTGCGCGACGACCGCCACATGGGCGTCGAACTGCTGACCGGCGCCTTGCCGCCGAAGGCGAGGGTGGTGCTGAAGATAGGAATCCATCTGCTGGTCATCGTGTTCGCGCTGCTGATGATCTGGAACGGCTGGATCCTGGGCCGCCAGATCATGGACTACATGATCCCCAACCTCGGGCTTTCCCAAGGCTTGACCTACTGGCCGCTGATACTGTCCGGCTGCCTGATCGTCCTGTTTTCGGTTGAGCACATCATCGCCTTGCTGCAACATACAAAGGTTGTCCCATCATGGCATTGACCCTGCTCTCCGTTAGTTTCCTGGTATTGCTGCTGCTGGGCGTACCCATCTCGTTTTCCATCGGACTGTCGGCGATTGCCGCCATCTTCTATGAAGGCTTGCCGATAGCCGTGATTTTCCAGCGCATGATCGCCGGCATGAGCGTATTTTCCTTCCTCACCATTCCTTTCTTCATCTTTGCCGGCGAACTGATGCTGTACGGCGGCATCGCCGACCGCATCATCCAGTGCGCGCGCGGCGTGGTCGGCCATATCCGCGGCGGCCTGGGCATGACCAATGTGCTGGCCTGCACCTTGTTCGGCGGGGTTTCCGGCTCGCCGGTGGCGGATATCTCGGCCATGGGAGCGGTGATGATTCCGATGATGAAGCGGGAGAACTACGACACCGACTATGCGGTCAACGTCACCACCCATTCCTCGCTGGTGGGGGTGCTGATGCCGACTTCGCACAACATCATCATCTACGCGCTGGTGGCGGGCGGCGGGGTTTCCATCACCACCCTGATCCTGGCCGGGCTGCTGCCGGCCGCCATCCTGACCCTGGCCAACCTCGCCGTCGCCTACCTGGTGGCCGTGCATCGCGGCTATCCCGCCGGTACTTTCCTCGGCTGGCGGGTGGCCTTGCACAGCGTCCTGCGCGCGGTGCCGGGGCTGATGGTGGTGGTGATCATCATCGCCGGCATCACTTCCGGCATCTTTACGGCCACGGAATCCGCCGCCATCGCCGTGTTTTATGCGCTGCTGCTGACCACCCTGGTGTACCGCAGCCTGAGCTGGGAAGATTTTTTGAAGGCGGCAGTCAAATCGGTCAAGACCACCGGCGTGATCCTGATGCTGATCAGCATTTCCTCCGCCTTCGGCTACCTGATCAGCCTGTACAGCGTGGCCGATACGGTCGGCGCGGCGCTGATGGCGGTGAGCAGCAATCCGATCGTGATTTTCCTGCTGATCAACCTGGCCTTGCTGCTGTTCGGCACTTTCCTCGACATGGCCGCGCACATCCTGATCTGCACGCCGATTTTCTTGCCGATCTGCGAGCATTTCGGCATGGGGCCGGTGCAGTTCGGCATGATGTTGCTGATTAACTGTTCGCTGGGATTGAATGCCCCGCCTATCGGCGCGGCGCAGATCATCGGCTGTACTATCGGCGGCATCCGCATGGGGCAGATCATGCGCACCATCTGGCCGTTTTACCTGGCGCTGTTGTTTACCTTGCTGCTGGTGACCTTTGTGCCCGGGTTTTCGCTGTGGATTCCCGCTTTGCTGAACTAGCGCTGTGCCTGACCTTGGCAACGCCGAGGCGCATTAAACGCCTTGCAGCAAGGTCTCGCGAAAAGTCGCCACCAGCGGCCGCAGGTTGATGCGGTGCCAGGCAGCCCATAGCGGCGTGCGGTAGCTGAACCAGGGCAGTTCGCGCAGCACCACGCCGGCAGGCGCGTGGTGGCGCAAGCTGTGCTGGATCATGGCCATGCCGAGGCCGGCGGCAACCAGTCCGAGCGCGGTCAAGGGCTCGGTCGCTTCCATTTTGATGTCCGGGGTAAAACCGCCGCGGGCGCAGGCGGCGACGAAATTGTCGTGCTTCAGCACGCTCTCCTTGTGCAGCACGGCGATCCATTCCTGGCCTTCCAGGTCAGCCGGCGTCAGTTCGGCGCGCGCGGCCAGCGCGTGTTGCCTGGGCAGCGCCAGCAGCATGGCATCGCTCAGCACCTGGGCGCAATCAAGGTCGGGATCGTCCTTGAGCGGCGGTTCGCACACCAGGGCGACATCGAGACTGCGCTGGCGCAATCCCTCCAATTGTTCGGCCGAGTGCATGTTATAGAGTGCGATATGCACTGCCGAACGGCCGTCGCGCAACCTGCGCAGGGCGTCCGGCAGCACACCGGAATGCATGGCGTTTTCGATATAGCCCAGGCAAAGACCGCCTTCCTCGCCGCGTCCCAACCGTTTCGCCAGCGATTCCAGGCGGTTGCCATGGGTCAGGAAGGCGCGCACTTCAGCCAGGAAGGTACGACCATCGCGCGTCAGGCGGATGCGCTGCTGGCTGCGCTCGAACAAGGTCAAGCCGAGCCGCTCCTCCAGCTGGGCGATCTGGCGGCTCAGCGGCGATTGTGAAATATGCAGGCGTTCGGCGGCGCGGCCGACGTTCTCTTCCTCGGCAACAGCGACGAAATAATGCAATTGACGGATGTCCAACATATCAGACCTTTTGGGACTTAAAATTGTCTTATTATGTCTTGGACTGCATTAACTGTGCAACCTATACTTCCTCTCGCTGCTTGAGAAAGCATCTTTCCACCCATTCACCAGCAAGGATAAAACATGAGTATCAAAGATAAACTGCCGGGCAGGCTTGGCTTCGGTACCGCGCCGTTGGGCAATATGTTCCGCAACATTCCTGAGGAAGAAGCCTTGGCGACGGTCGACGCCGCCTGGGAGCATGGCGTACGCTATTTCGACACTGCGCCGTTCTATGGCGCCGGCCTGGCTGAAATACGGCTGGGCAATGCACTGGGCAAGCGCCGCCGCGACGACTATGTCTTGAGCACCAAAGTCGGCCGCGTCATCCTCGATGAGCTGGAAGACCCGGCGACGCGGGACTTGGGCGAGAAGGGCGGCCTGTTCGAGTTCGGCCGTCCCAACAAGATGATCAACGACTACAGCGCCGATGCCACGCTGCGTTCGATCGAGGACAGCTTGAAGCGCTTGAACACGGACCGCCTGGACATCGTCTGGGTGCACGACATCGCCCAGGATTTCTATGGCGACGAGTGGCTGGCCCAGTTCGAAATTGCCCGCACCGGCGCCTTCCGCGTGCTGAGCCGCTTGCGCGACGAAGGCGTCATCAAGGCCTGGGGCTTGGGCGTCAACCGGGTCGAGCCATGCGAACTGACGCTCGACCTGAGCGAAGCCCAGCCCGACGGCTTCCTGCTGGCCGGTCGCTATACGCTGCTCGACCATGAACGGGCGCTGCAGCGGCTGATGCCGGCGGCGGCCAAAGCCGGTGTCGACATTGTCGTCGGCGGCCCATACAGCTCGGGCATCCTGACCGGCGGCAGCCACTTTGAATATCAGCAGGCGCCGGCCGAGATCATTGCCCGGGTCGAGCGCATCAAGGCTATCGCCAACCGTCACCAGGTCAGCATCAAGGCCGCCGCGCTGCAGTTCTCGCTGGCCAATCCGGCGGTCGCTGCGGTGATTCCCGGCGCCAGCCGTCCTGAACGCATTGCTGAAGATGCACAGGCGCTCAATGCAGCGATCCCGGACGCTTTCTGGCAAGAGATCCGGCAAGAAAAATTGGTGGCGGCTGATGCGCCGCTGCCAGTCACCGGCGCAAAGGAGTAAGAGCATGGCCAGCACAAGCGCAAGCATGGAAATAGCCGCAACGGCGGAACGGGTATGGCAGCTGATCGGCGGCTTCAATTCGCTGCCGGACTGGCTGCCCTATATTCTCGACAGCGAGCTGAGCGAAGGAGGGCGGGTGCGCAGCCTGAAAACGCCCGAGGGCGAGATCATCATCGAGCGCCTGGAAAGCTTCAGCCAAGAAGACCGTTCCTATAGTTACTCGATCCTGCAGGCGCCTTTTCCTGCCACGCACTACCTGTCCACTCTCCAGGTGCGAGAAATAGCGGGTCGACAGGCTTGCCTGGTGGTGTGGTCCGGCAGCTTCGTGCCGGCCGGCGTCAGCGACGAAGAAATCAGCAGCTTGTTTCACGGGATCTACCGGGATGGATTGCAGGCGCTGAAACAGCGGATGCTTGCAACAGGCTGACTTGCGGTGCAAAGGATGGCTGCCCTTGACCTAGATACATATTGCCTTTCAGGCAATGACTTTCAGAGCCCGGGGATTTTTCAATTTCGGCAGAATCAGGCAATCCTCGCACAGCATTGATCTACCCCGTTTTCCGACCTCCCGCCTAAGATGAAGTCAAGCTTTCACTCATCAGCGGAGATTCCATGAAAACGGTAGACCACATTTATATCAACGGCAGCTTCATTAAACCTCACGGCAAGGAAGTGCTCGAACTCGTCAATCCCTCGACCCGGGCGGTCATCGCCCGGGTTACGCTGGCGGACGAGCAGGATGCGCAAGCAGCGATTGCCGCGGCAAAAGCCGCCTACAATAGCTTTGCGCATACCAGCAGAGAACAGCGCATGGCATATCTGCAGCGCCTGCACGACGCCGTGGCGGCGCGCTCGGATGAACTCCTGGACGTCATGATTGAAGAATACGGCGGTCCGCTGCGGATCAGCAAGGCGAGCACGCAGCGCGCGGCCGACAGCTTTCTGCTGGCGAGAGAACTGCTGAAGACTTTCGAGTTCGTCCAGCATGTCGGCATCTCGAAAGTCGTGCTGGAACCGTTGGGCGTGGTCGGCCTGATTACGCCCTGGAACGCCAACTACAGCTTCATCTGCAGCAAACTGGCGATGGCGGTTGCTGCCGGCAGCACTGCAGTCATCAAGCCCAGCGAGCTGAGCGCTCTCCAGACCCAGCTGCTGACCGAGTGCCTGCACGCGGCAGGATTGCCGCCCGGTGTGATCAATATCGTGACCGGGCGCGGGGCGACGGTAGGCGCAGAGATGACCCGTCATCCCGATATTGCCAAGATTTCATTCACAGGATCCACGGAAGTCGGGAAAACCATAGCCCGCGGCGCGGTGGACACAATGAAACGGGTCACGCTGGAGCTCGGCGGCAAATCACCGAACCTGATCCTGGACGATGCCGATCTCGAAAAAGCCATTCTGCTCGCCGTAGCTGCGGCCACGGTCAATAGCGGCCAGGCCTGCATGGCCGGAACGCGCCTGATCGTGCCGGAAAGCCGTCTCGACGAAGTGAAAAGCCTGATGAAAAAAGCGATGCAGGCTCTGCAGGTAGGTAATCCGCACGATAGCGCCACGGCGATCGGGCCGATGGTGACGCAAACGCAGTATGATCGGGTGCAGCGCTATATCCACCTGGGGATAGAAGAAGGCGCGGAACTGCTGACCGGCGGCGCCGGCCATCCGGCCGGTCTCGAGCACGGTTATTTTGTGCAACCTACCGTGTTCGCCAGCGTCACCATGGATATGCGGATTGCGAGAGAAGAAATTTTCGGACCGGTGCTGGTTATCCTGAGCTATAAAACCGAGGCCGAAGCCATAGAGATGGCAAACGACACGATTTATGGCTTGCATGCCTTCGTCAGTTCGTCCGACCTGGAACGGGCGAACCGGGTGGCTGCCCAGATCGTCGCCGGCCGCGTGTTCATCAACGGCATGTACGATGAACCGCGCGCGCCGTTCGGCGGATTCAAGCAGTCTGGCATTGGCCGCGAGTATGGCCGCTATGGACTGGAGGCCTATCTGGAACCTAAAGCCGTCATGGGACACGGTGAAACGAGCAATGAAACTACACAATAACGGCGGCAAACCAGGATCCCCGTTCGACCCGCTGGATCTCCTGCGCGACGAGGTGCTCAGTCATTTCGAAGGTGTTCCAGAGACACAGCGCGATGTGCGCACCGCGCTGCCGTATCTCTCGTTCATCCGATTTACCCGTCCGACCGAACTCACCAGGGGCATGCTGGAGCCCTCCATGTGCCTGGTGCTGCAAGGGAGGAAAAAGGTCCTCATCGGCAGCGAGATCTCGCACTACGGGCGCGGCAGCTATGTGCTTTCCGCCATCGATATGCCGGTCTCCGGTCAGGTCTCGGACGCCTCGCTTGCCGAGCCCTATCTGGGGGTAAGGATTGCGTTGGATGCCCACGAAATTGCAGCGCAGATCATTGAACACAAGCTTGCGCCTCCCAAAAACTCCCAGCCGCGAGCCGCCGCTTATGTGGAAGCCGCGGATGCCGAGTTGCAGGATGCCTTCCTGCGGCTGGCAAGGCTGCTGAAGAAGCCCCGCGACCTGGCCGTCCTGGCGCCCCTGGTCAAGCAAGAAATCTTGTATCGCCTCATCAGCGCCAGGGATGGCGGCCTGCTGGGCCAGACGGTGCTGGCTCATCATCAGGAAAAAGGCGTCAACCAGGCAATTCACTGGATCAAGACCAACTACGCCGAACCGATGCACGTCGAGCAACTGGCCAAGGCTGTCAGCATGAGCGTGTCCAATCTGCATCACCGCTTCAAGGCCATCACTGTGATGAGTCCCTTGCAATATCAAAAGCAGGTACGCTTGCTGGAAGCGCGCAAGCTGCTCCTGGGCGGCAACATCGAAGCTGCCACCGTCGCTTTCAAGGTGGGCTATGAAAGCCCGTCGCAGTTTAGCCGGGAATATCGCAGGTTGTTCGGCGCCTCACCGTTGCAAGACATGGAGTACCTGAAGCATCATGAGTTGGACCAATAGCGCCGGCACGGTCGAATCTGCAAGCGGCGCTGTGTAGCCAGCTAGGAAATTTCTGCCGCGCGGATCAGCAGCGACAAACGCTTGACCAAGGGCTCAAACAGTTCCGCCGCCGTATTACCGTATCCCAGCACCAAGCCGTTATCCTCGGGCATGGGTTGCAAGGCAAAACCGGATAGCGGGCTGGGCGCGATGCCGTAGCACCGGGCCGCCTCTGCGATCTTGCGATCCGGATAGCATGCCGGCAATCGTACCGTGAGGTGCAGGCCGCAATAGCCACCTTCGATGGCGTGCGGCACGCGCAGCTGCCGGCCCAAGGCGTCCCGCAGCGCCTGCTGGCGATCGCGGTAGAGGCGCCGCATGCGTCCCAGGTGGCGGCTGAACTGGCCGCTCTCGATGAATTCCGCCAGCGCCAGCTGTTCATAGCGGTGGCCGCCGCGCAGCATTTCTTCCAGCGGCGTCTGCAATCCGGCCAGCAGCTGGGCCGGCAGCACCAGGAAGCCCAGCCGCAAGGACGGGAACATGGTCTTGCTGAAAGTGCCGACGTACAGCACCGGCGCCTGCTCCACCAGCCCCTGCATGGCACCTATGGATTCGCCGGCATGGCGGAATTCGCTGTCGTAGTCGTCTTCGATGATCCAGGCGTGGTGGCGGCGCGCTTGCGCGATCAGGTCCAGGCGGCGCGCCACGGTCAACACGGCGCCGGCCGGATATTGGTGCGAGGGCGTGGTGTAGATCAGGCGCGGCGGCCGCGATGTCCAATCCTCTGCCGTTGCGGCCAGGCCTTCCGCATCGACCCGCATGGGGACTATGCGCAGGTCGCCCGCATGCATGGCGGCCTTGGCGCCGCGATAGCCAGGATCCTCGATCCAGCCGGTATCGCCCGGATTGCTCAACAAGCGTGCGCACAGCAGCAGCGCTTCTTGCGCGCCCTCGGTGATGATCACCTGGGCCGGCTCGCAACGCACGCCGCGCGCCATGCCCAGGTGGCGGGCGATGGCGGTGCGCAGGGCCGGCTCGCCCAAGGGATCGCCATAGCCCAGGGCTGCTGAGCCGCCGCGCTGGATCGCATGGTCAAGCGCGCGGCGCCAGGCAGCCAGCGGAAAATGTGACAGGGCCGGCGTTCCCGGGCGTAAGATGGCGCAGGCATCGTTGCGCGGCGCACTCGGCTGGATGCGCGTCAGGCGCTGCGCGATGAGCGGCGCAGACGGGGCGTCAGGTGCTTTGCGCGGAGAAGGCGATCGCGGCGGCCGCGACAAGGCCGCGACCCGGGTGCCCTGGCGGTCGGGTTGCACATACCCCTCAGCGGCAAGCAGCTCGTAGGCGGCGGTTACCGTGTTGCGTGAAATCGACAGCGCCTCGGCCAAGGCGCGCGAACCCGGCAGGCGGCTTCCAGCCATCAGGCCGCCGTCCAGGATGGCTTCCTTGATGCGCCGGTATAACTGCCGTTGCATGGGCGCAGCATCGTGCTCTTTGTTCAGCGGAGCTTCGAGCAAGACTTGCGGCACCAGAACTGGAGAGGTCGTCATGGAAAAGGCGGGAGGGTTTGAACGAAATCGCGTGGCACCATGAAATATGCCTGATGTGGCACTTTTATTGGGGCCACGAAACGCGTACTTTAGCACATGCCCGGCACACGTCAGGCATGATCAGCCATGGAACCGCATATGACCAGCATCTTGAATCCGTACCAGCAACCGATAGGCGCAGCCGTACCCGGCTGGACGCCGCGCGCGCGGCCGCCGCGCCAGCCGATAGAAGGGCGCTACTGCCGCCTCGAAGCGCTGGATCCGCAGCGCCATGCGGCAGAGCTGTACCAGGCCTACAGCCAGGCGGCGGATGAGCGCGACTGGACCTATCTGTCGACCGGCCCGTTCGCCGATGCCGCCGGCTATATCGAGTATGCCGAGCGCGCCGCCGCCAGCAGCGACCCCTTGCACTACGTCGTCATCGAGCGCAAGAGCGGGAAGGCGGTCGGCACCCTGGCGCTGATGCGGATCGACCCGGCCAATGGCGTCATCGAAGTCGGGTTTGTCACGTTCTCGCCGCTCTTGAAGCGCACGCCGGTTTCCAGCGAAGCCCAGTACCTGCTGATGAAGCACGTGTTCGATGAGCTGGGCTACCGCCGCTACGAATGGAAGTGCGACAGCCTGAACGCGCCTTCGCGCCAGGCGGCGGCGCGGCTCGGTTTCCAGTTCGAGGGCATATTCCGCCAGGCCGTGGTCTACAAGGGACGCAGCCGCGATACCGCCTGGTTCGCCATCATCGACTGCGAATGGCCGGCGCTGCGCGCTGCTTTTGAAAAATGGCTAGCGCCGGAAAACTTCGACGCGCTGGGGCAACAGCGGCTATCCTTGACGGCGATACGCGCCGCGCAGCCGGCAGCCGGTTAATTGCGGCCGCTGGCCATTTATCCGCTATAAAATGTTGTGTGCGGTCCTGGCGGCAAAGCGCGGGATGCCAGGCCGCGGTCAGCAACGTCCCTTTCATCAGCATTGGAGACCTACCTCATGAAATTCGATCCCTTGGCCAAATCGCTTCTTGCAACGGTATTCGTCCTCAGCTATGCCTGCGCGCAAGCTGCTTCGCAAGCCCCGGCCGCGGCTGAAAACGGCATGGTGGTCACGGCCCAGCATCTCGCTACCCATGTCGGCGTCGACGTTTTGAAGGATGGCGGCAATGCGGTCGATGCCGCCGTGGCGGTGGGTTACGCGCTGGCGGTTGTCTATCCGGCGGCCGGCAATATCGGTGGCGGCGGCTTCATGACCATCCAGCTTGCCGACGGCCGCAAGACCTTCCTCGATTTCCGCGAAAAAGCGCCGCTGGCGGCCACCGCCAATATGTATCTCGACAAGAATGGCAATGTGGTCCCCAACCTGAGCACCAAGGGCCACCTGGCGGTCGGCGTGCCGGGCACGGTGTCCGGCATGGAGCTGGCGCTGAGCAAATACGGCACGATGAAGCGCGCCACGGTGATCGCGCCGGCCATCAAGTATGCCGAAGAGGGCTTCGTGCTGGACCAGGGCGACGTCGACATGCTGGAAACCGCGACCGAGGTGTTCAAGAAGGATGCGGCCGACTCGGGCGCGATCTTCCTGAACCATGGCGAACCCTACCGCGTCGGCCAGAAGCTGGTGCAAAAGGAGCTGGCCAAGACCTTGCGCGAAATCGGCGCCAAGGGCAGCGACGGCTTCTACAAGGGCTGGGTGGCGCAAGCCATCGTCAATTCGAGCCAGGCCGGCAAGGGCATCATCACCCAGTCTGATCTCGATCAGTACAAAACCCGTGAGCTGGCGCCGGTGGAATGCGACTATCGCGGCTACCACGTAGTTTCGGCGCCGCCGCCGAGTTCGGGCGGGGTGGTCATCTGCGAGATCATGAACATCCTCGAAGGTTATCCGATGCAAAACCTCGGCTTCCGCTCGGCGCAGGCCATGCATTACCAGATCGAGGCCATGCGCCATTCCTATGTCGACCGCAACAGCTATCTGGGCGATCCAGACTATGTGAAGAACCCGCTGGTGCGTCTGCTCGACAAGGATTATGCAGCCAAGATCCGCGCCGTCATCGATCCGCACAAGGCCGGCGTTTCGCAAGACATCAAGCCGGGCGTGGCGCCGCACGAGGGCAGCAACACCACCCATTACTCTATCGTCGACAAATGGGGTAATGCAGTGTCGGTGACCTATACCCTGAACGACTGGTTCGGCGCCGGCGTCATGGCCAGCAAGACCGGCATCATGCTCAACGACGAAATGGACGATTTCACCGCCAAGATCGGCGTGCCCAATATGTACGGCCTGGTGCAGGGCGAAGCCAACGCCATCGCTCCGGGAAAACGTCCGCTGTCTTCGATGAGCCCGACCATCGTCACCAAGGACGGCAAGACCGTGATGGTGGTTGGCACGCCGGGCGGCAGCCGCATCATCACGGCGACCTTGCTGACCATGCTGAACGTGATCGATTACGGCATGAACATCCAGGAAGCGGTCGACGCGCCGCGCTTCCACCAGCAATGGCTGCCGGAGGCGACCAATATCGAAGCCTTTACCTTGAGCCCCGACACGCAAAAGATCCTCGAAGGCTGGGGCCAGAAGTTCGCCGTGCCGCAGCCGTTCAACCATGTGGCGGCGATACTGGTCGGCGCGCCATCGCTGGGCGGCAAGCCGGTCGGCAAGAACCGCTTCTACGGCGCCAACGATCCGCGCCGCAACTCTGGGCTGGCGCTGGGCTACTAAATTAAATAGTATGCAAGCCGGTCCGGCGCGGTGGGTGCGCCGCCCGGACCAAAGATAGTTCTGTTATTCGCATTCAATCGGGAAAACCAATGACTTCACAAGATATTCCAGCGCAGTTCGAAGCGTTCCAGCAGCTAGCCCTCAAACTTGACATGTCGCGCGGCAAGCCGGCACCGGAACAGCTGGATCTTTCCAACGTGCTGCTGCAGCAGCTGGACGGATTCCTGGCGGCAGACGGCACAGACACGCGCAACTACGGCATTGCCAGCGGCCTGCCGGAGGCGCGCGCCTTGTTTGCCGACTTGCTGGAGATACCTGCCGCCCAGATCGTGGTGGACGGCAGCGCCAGCCTGGCCCTGATGCACGACACCATCGTGTTCTGCATGCTATATGGCATCGCCGGCCAGGCGCCATGGAGCCGGCAGCAGCCGGTCAGCTTCCTGTGCCCGGTGCCTGGCTACGACCGCCATTTCTCGATCTGCGAAGCGCTCGGGATCAAGATGATCAACCTGCCCTTGAACGACGATGGCCCGGACATGGAACTGGTGGAAAAACTGGTGGCGAGCGACCCCGCCATCAAAGGCATGTGGTGCGTGCCAAAATACAGCAATCCCTCCGGCGCCGTCTATTCGGAACAAGTCGTGCAGCGCCTGGCGGCCATGAAGACAGCGGCGCCGGATTTCGTGCTGATGTGGGACGACGCCTACCGGATGCACCACTTAGGCGAGCAGAAGACTGCAAGCATCGACGTGCTGGCAGCCTGCCGGCAAGCCGGCAACCCGGAGCGCGCCATCGTGTTTGCCTCGACTTCCAAGATCACCATGGCGGGTTCCGGCCTGGCTGCGCTGGCCTCATCCGCGGCAAACATCGCCTGGTGGCAGCGCAATACATCGGTGCGCAGCATAGGTCCGGACAAGATCAACCAGTTGCGCCACGTACGCTTCCTGCAAGACCGCGCGCATGTCGAGGCGCTGATGGAGCGCCACCGGCAACTGCTGAAGCCGAAGTTCGACGCGGTGCTGGCGCAATTCGACCTCTACCTTGGCGCTATTGACGGTGTAAGGTGGACGCGGCCGGCAGGCGGATATTTCATCGACCTCGTTACTCCGCCGGGTTGCGCCAAACGCACTATTGCGCTGGCAAAAGAGCTCGGCATCACGCTGACCGCCGCCGGCGCTGCTTTCCCCTATGGCCGCGATGAGGAAGACCGCCATATCCGCATCGCCCCGAGTTTTCCGTCGCTGGCCGAGATTTCGCAGGCGGCCAAGGGGATTGCACTTGCCTTGAGAACAGCATTGGAAGAGCTACATCGCTAGCGTAGTGCTTCCAGCCGGCCACGCGGTTCGGATCAGAACTTATAGTTCACGCCTGCCGACACGCCTTGCACACGCCCGCCGGCATAGCAGTTGGGCGCGCCCGATGCGATCGTCTGGCCATCGTGGCAATCGGTAGTCACGCCGCGTCCTCCGGCGCCCAGGTCATAGTGCGCCAAGGGACGATTCATGGTCACCGCATAGTTGGCGTACCAGGTGGTTTGCTTGTCGATCTTGTGCTTGTAAGCCAGGGTGTACATATTGGCGCCGTTGTCCGGATTGCTGGTGCCGATGCCGTCCGCGGCGCTGGTATTGTGCTGACCCGGATCGCCGGGAGTGGCGTTGGCGTGCGCCCAGCCTAGCGACAGGCTGTCGTCCGGCGTCAGTTCTTGCGTCAATGCCAGCCAGTAGCCGTTGCGCGAGCGCTCGTTCTGCTCGGCCAGGTAAGCCGGGATATTCCTGCGCATCACCTCATAGATGGCGCTGACGGTGGTTTTGGTGGGGAAGGCGTACTGGACGCCTACTTTATAGGCATACTCGTTACCGACATCGTTCTGATCCAGTCCGGTCGGACTGGCCAGCGCCTGCGGCGTCGCACTGACGTCGCCGGTACGGTTGACCCTGGAATGCAGCTCATACGCGCCGGTCACATACAGCGGCCCATTTTCATAGGCGATGTTGGCGCTGTAGGCCGAACCATAGCTGCCGTCGTTGCAAGCGACAGGACCGCCGCCGCTACCGGGAACGTTGCCGCCGGTGCAACTGGATTCGCCGCTGGCCTGGATTGAATTTTCGTAGCCGCGGTTCTGGCCCGGCGAAATCAGCGCATTGAAACTCCAGCCTTTCCACTTGGGCGATTCGTACCAGAGCGCATGATCCAGGCGCGTGCCGAATTCGACCCGGTTATCGCCGCCGGTATTGCCCATGATGACCGCGTAGTCGCCCCACATGCCGGAGAAGGGATTCATGCGGGCGGTGGAGGTTTTATACGGCGCATCGGTTTTGCCGAGCTTGAGCGCACCCCACCTGCTGTCGGCCAGGCCGAGATAGCTGTTGCGCGAGGTCAGCGCGCCTTTGACCGTGGTGTCCTGGGCACTGGTAGAGTTGGCTGAACCGGCGGTGGCGGTGATGTCGATCTGCGTTTCCAGCTGGTACACCAGCGACAGGGTGTCGCTGACAGAGTGCTTGCCGCGGATGCCGACATAGGAGAGATTGGTGGAGAGGTCGGCCTGCCAGCCGTTGTGGCCGACCGGCGAGACCACCCGGGCGCCGCCGACATCGTTATAGGAACTCTTGAATCCCTTGCTGCTGCCGTCGATCGAGACATCCAGGTTACCGTAAAATTCGACGTCCTTGATCGCCTCGAAGAATTTCCTGGCGCGCTCGTTCAACGCTTGCGGCATGGACGAAACCACATCCTCGTGCGCCTCTTTTTTCTCGGGTCTTTCCACTACCTGTTCGAGCTTTGTCGTCAGCATTTTCACCTGTTGTTCCAATGCTTCGATGCGGGCATCGGTGGCCGCATCGGCCAGGGCGGCGCTCGGGAACATGAGTGGTGGAATTGAAAATACAGCAAGCAATGCCGCATGCAGCGGCTTTGATTTGAATATCATGAGGTCTCCATCGTTGTAGAATAATTTTATGTACGACGATTCAGAGTGCCGCTGTTGAGGGCCACGCGGCGTTGACTTGGCTCAAGTTTTTCAAAAATAGATGTCGTGCGGGGCATTCAATGAACAGCTTTTGTGGCTAATTTGCGGCCTCGCTGAGATTCACGTCTTGCGTAATCACTAAAAAAGGAAGCGCTCATCCATGTCTTTACATATCGGCATCGTCGGCTGCTCCGCCGAGGGCGCAGCGCTCTGCTATCGGACTATCTGTGAAGAGGGCGCTCAGGCGCTGGGTCCGTATGCTCACCCGGAAGTATCGATGCACACACCGTCGCTGGCTGGATACGTGAATTGCCTGGAACGTGGCGACCTCGACGGCGTGGCAAGCCTGATGCTGTCGTCCGCAGAAAAACTGGCAGCGGCCGGCGCAGACTTCTTGGTCTGTCCGGACAACACCATCCACCAAGCCTTCGCCCTGGTCCAGCCGCGCTCTCCGTTGCCATGGCTGCATATTGCCGAAGTGACCGCCGAGGCCGCTGTCGTGCATGGTTTCAGGAAAGTAGGCGTCACCGGTACGCGCTGGCTGCTCGACAGTGCGGTGTATCCGGACGCTCTGAGTGCCAAGGGCCTGGATTGCGTGCTTCCCAGCCATGCTGAACGCGTGCAGATCGGCCGCATCATCATGGACGAACTGGTGCATGGCATCTTCAAGGCAGACAGCGTGGCCTACTTTCAAAGCGTCATCGCCGGACTGAAAGAGCAGGGCTGCGACAGCGTCATCCTTGGCTGCACAGAGATACCGCTGATTATCAACGACCGTAATTCGCCGTTGCCTACGCTAGACACTACCAGGTTGCTGGCGCGCGCCGCCCTGCATAAAGCGACAGCAGCGCAGGTAATATCGAATTCAAAACAATAAACCTCGCCTGCCGATTTGCCATCGACGATCTGGGTTTCCGGGTTGCCCGCTCGCTTGACGTCGGCCGCGGGTGATCCGGCACGCCAGCCGTGGGCTGGGGGAGGGAGGCTTTTCCTGCGCTGCGGGGGAAATCAAGAGGGAATAAATTGCTTGATTTATTAAATATTTCAATTATTATTGAAATATGAAAACAAAATCAGTCGTTGCCGCCCTTGCGGCGCTTGCCCAGGATTCCCGCCTTGCCATCTTCCGCGCCCTGGTGCAGGCCGGTCCTGGCGGTCTTCCCGCTGGAAAAATCGGGGAAATCACCGGCATCTCGCCATCCTCTGTATCGTTCCACATGAAGGAACTGTCGCATGCCGATATGGTGGCGTCGCGCAATGAAGGGCGGTTCGTGATTTACTCCGCCAACTTCACCACCATGAATGCACTGCTGGCATTCCTCACTGAAAATTGCTGCGGCGGCAACCCTTGCACGCCAGTCTGCAACCCTGCCTGCATCCCCGCGGATGGCGCTACATCATGCTCATGATGCGTCTGCCTGCCCATATCGCTGGTGATATTGCTGTCGAAATCGACACCGTTGAGTTTTCATCCGAGATCGCTTATGTCGATTCAATATGAAGTCGCCGGCAGGCGCGCCCCGGGCGTGCCCATGAATTTCTTCGAGCGCTACCTGACTGTCTGGGTGGCGCTCTGCATCGTCGCCGGCATCCTGCTTGGGCAGCTGCTTCCTGCTGGCGTGCAGGTAATCGGCTCGCTGGAAATCGCCAAGGTCAACCTGCCGGTCGGCGTCCTGATCTGGGTGATGATCATTCCGATGCTGCTCAAGATCGATTTCTCCGCATGGAACCAGGTCAGGGGCCATATCCGCGGCATTGGGGTAACACTATTCATCAATTGGGCGGTCAAACCGTTCTCGATGGCGCTGCTGGCCTGGCTGTTCATCCGCCATTGGTTCGCGCCGTATCTGCCCGCCGGGCAGCTGGACTCGTACGTGGCCGGGCTGATCTTGTTAGCTGCGGCGCCGTGCACGGCGATGGTGTTTGTGTGGAGCCGCCTCACTGGCGGCGATCCGTACTTCACGCTGTCGCAGGTCGCCATGAACGATGTGATCATGGTGTTCACATTTGCGCCGCTGGTGGCTCTCTTGCTGGGTGTGTCTAGCATCGCCGTACCGTGGGCGACGCTGCTGACCTCGGTGGTTTTATATATTGTGGTTCCCGTGATCATCGCCCAGGTCTGGCGCAAATCCCTGCTGCGGCACGGACAAGCCAGTTTTGACAAGCTGATGGAGCGCATCCAGCCGTGGTCGATCTCCGCGCTGCTGCTGACTTTGGTCCTGCTGTTCGCCTTCCAGGGCAATGCCATCATCGAACAGCCGCTGGTCATCGCATTGCTGGCGGTTCCCATCCTGATACAGGTCTTTTTCAATTCCGCGCTGGCCTATTGGTTGAATAAGATTGTTGGAGAAAAGCATTCCATCGCTTGCCCCTCGGCGCTGATCGGCGCCTCCAACTTCTTCGAACTGGCAGTGGCCGCGGCGATCAGCCTGTTCGGCTTCAAGTCCGGCGCCGCGCTGGCGACCGTGGTCGGGGTATTGATCGAGGTACCGGTCATGCTGCTGATCGTCGGGATCGTGAACCGTACCCAGGGCTGGTATGAAGGGCGCTGATCCTTGTGCAACGATGGCGGTCGCCCCGTAAATTTTAAGGAAAGTGCAGGCATGAACATTACGATTTACCACAATCCAGAATGCGGAACTTCCCGCAATACGCTGGCGCTCATACGCAATACCGGCATCGAGCCCGAAGTCATCGAATACCTGAAGCAGCCGCCGTCGCTGGCCGCGCTGATCAGGCTGATTGCGGATGCCGGGCTCTCGGTACGCGACGCGATCCGGCAAAAGGAAAGCCCATACGCTGAACTCGGCCTGGATGCCCCGGACCTGAGCGATACGCAATTGCTGGACGCCATGCTGGCCCATCCTATCCTGATCAACCGGCCATTTGTCGTCACACCCAAGGGCACACGCCTGTGCCGTCCGTCAGAGCTGGTGCTGGATATCCTGCCGTTGCCGCAAAAGGCGGCGTTTACCAAAGAAGACGGTGAAGTAGTGGTCGATGCGGAGGGACAACGTGTCAAGAAACCTGTCTGATTTGCCAAACATAGATATGGAGCTTTTCCATACGCCGGTCGCCGCCGATTTTTCCGCTGTGGCACGTTCTACCCATGCGCCGCGCTTCCTGCTGTTGTATGGCTCTTTGCGCGAAAAATCCTATAGCCGCCTGCTGACCAGGGAAGCGGCGCGCCTGCTGGAGGCAATGGGCGGCGAAGTCAGGATCTTTGATCCGCGCGGCCTGCCGCTGCCGGACGGCGAGCCGGAAACCCATGCCAAGGTCCTGGAACTGAGGGAGCTGGCGCAATGGGCCGAAGGCATGGTGTGGACCTCGCCCGAGCGCCACGGCGCCATGACCGGCATCATGAAGGCGCAGATCGACTGGATTCCGCTGTCCATCGGCGCGGTGCGGCCGACCCAGGGAAAAACCCTGGCGGTGATGGAAGTATCCGGCGGCTCGCAGTCGTTCAATGCTGTCAACCAGATGCGTATACTGGGCCGCTGGATGCGGATGATCACCATCCCTAACCAGTCATCGGTGGCCAAGGCGTTTCTGGAGTTCGACGAAGCAGGGCGCATGAAGCCATCGTCTTACTATGAACGCGTGGTCGACGTGATGGAAGAACTGTTCAAATTTACCTTGCTGACCCGTGACGTTTCTTCGTTCCTGGTGGATCGTTACAGCGAACGCAGGGAATGCGCCGAGGAGTTAAGCAAGCGGGTAAATCAAAGATCGATTTAGGAGAAGCGAGGCCTGATCTTTTCTCACACGTTAGCCTTGCCGACGCCGTGGCGCCTCAAAGCCACGGTTTTCAAGAACCGGCAATACGCTTCTTGCATAGGCAATCCGCGCCGGATCGATATCGGCAAAAATCAAGGCCGGCGCTTCCTCTGCTCCCGTCACAGCGACGCCCAATGGATCCACCATCATGCTGGTACCGATATTATGCGGTCCGCGCTCGTAGGCAGCCGCGATATAGCAAGTATTTGAGTCTGATTAAACTCGTTCTTGTTCAGGCGTACATTTGGCGTAATTCGGCGGAAATCATAACTAGTAAAATATACAGGTCTGTCTGTTTATTAACGTTTGAGCCTCTGTTTTTGGGTATGATTCCAGAATCCAGCCGTCAGCTTCGATGGATATGCGGTGCGGCAAGCGGTGCACTCTGCCCGGTTTTGTTGATCGAGATGCAATCTGCAGAGCCACCTTGCGAAACGCATTTTCCTGTGCTTTTTGACAGCCATACAACGGTATTTAGATGCAGTAGAATAAAATTTCTGCTTTGTGGGCTTAGTTATGTGGGACTGGTCTTATGTAGATTTTCCACTTGAATTTCAGGGACTATAAGAAGAATTCGATGAGCAAAAACCAGCCGGACTTTCGCAAATAGCCCGGCTTTCCACTTTGCTTTGTCAATGGATCAAAGTTAATTAACGGTTGAATCAGGAAAAAAAGATGAAATTAACGCCGTATGGATTATGCGTAAGAAAGATTCGATTGGAGCTTGGCCTTGCTCTGAAAGATATGGCCGCATCCTTATCCGTGAGCTCTGCTTACCTGAGTTCGATTGAACTCGGAGAGAAGGCGCTTAGTTACAAGATCGGAGACCAGGCGCTGGCATTTTTAGCGCCAAAAATCAGCGTGGAGCAATATGACGAGTTGCAGACAGCACTCGCGCAATCGATGAAAGCGGTTCCTGTTTCCGAATTACAGGTCGACGAGCGGAATCTTGTAGCCGCTTTCGCTCGAAAAATGAGCGATGGGAAAGGGGTGCCGGAGGAAGTTTTGAAATGGCTGAAATCCGGAGAGGTTGATGATAGCCACTGATTCACGCTGTCGTACAAACAGGAGGCAACTCCTGAGCTGAATCACGCCGCAGCTATGCGGAAGCACGCGGGTGCGGGGCGTGTAAATGTCACGCCACCCGCACGCTTAAGTGCTGGGCGCGGGCGCCGGCCTGGAGCGCAAACTACGGCATGTCAATCAAAGTAATTTGCATGCCTCGTCGAAATCGAGGCGAGGGCTGCGCGGGAACAGCTTGTCCGGGTCGCCGTAACCCAGATTGCACAGAAAATTGGTTTTGATGTGACTGTCCGGAAAATACTCATACTCGAAGTTCGACGATTTCGCATCCGGGAAAAACTCGTGATCCACTTTCACCTGGTCGAATCCTGACATCGGTCCGCAATCCAATCCGAGGGCGCGCGCCGCCAGCATGAAATACGCTCCCTGCAGGGAGCTGTTACGCCTCGCCGTGACGCCAGCGAGTTCCGGCGTATCAGCGAACCAGGCACGTGCGTCGGCATGCGGGAACAGTTTTGGCAACTGGTCATAGAATTTTCCGTCGTAACCAATGATGGCCGTGACCGGCGCCGCCATGGTTTTATCCACATTTCCAGGCGCCAACGCAGGCCGCAGACGTTCCTTGGCTTCCGCTGTCCGCAAGAACAAAATCCTTGCCGGCGAACAATTGGCGCTGGTCGGTCCCCATTTCATCACGTCGTAAAGACGACGCAGAATATCGTCGCTTACTGGCTTATCCAGCCATGCATTATGAGTGCGGGCTTTAAAAAACAGCAGGTCGAGTCCGTCTTCGCTTAATTGTTGGCTCATGGTCATCACCTCAATGCTGGTTAGATTGATCGGCGCTTTCAACACACCAGTATAGTTGGCAGGAATTAAAATGGAATGGCTTTCTGACTCTGTAGCCAAGAAGCACTCAGGGGAGGGGATAGTTCAAATATCCGGCTTACGGATTGTGGATTGGCGGGAGGAATTCAACGACGGTGGGGAAACCGCTAATTGACATTTCGCGGTTTTAGTCGGAAATATCCATTTTTATCATTCTTGCACTTATTGCCCATTGTGAGTTGAAGGCTGGCTCCACTGAGTTCGGCGAGCAGGGCGAAATGAGCGTCATCAGTGTTTCATCGAATTGACCCGGCTCGCCTGCAGGCCGCATATCGGTTAAAGAAAGCGGAACAGATCAGACGGCGTATCGATCAGCACGATGCGACGCTCTTCTGCATCAGGAAGCCAACTATCAAGCAACGTTCGGGCGTGATCATAATCGGCGTTCTTTTCGAATTGCGTATGCGGCCAGTCGCTACCCCACATCAGACGCTCCATCCCAAAGGTATTGCGCAGTAGCGGAATCGCGGCCAGTGCGGTCTGCTCACCGGCGCCGTTGCCGCCATTGCGATAGGCGGCAGACAGCTTGACCCATATGCGCCGGCTGGCCGCGCTATCCAGCAGGTAGCGGAAGCCAGGATCGTTGACGCCCAATGCCGGGTCTGGCCGGCCGAAATGGTCGACCACTACATTGACGCCGGAACGCAGCAGCGGTGGCAGGACCAGCGGCAGGTCGCGGGCTTCGCGATGTACCTCCACTTGCCAACCCAGACGAGCAAGCTGTTTGAGAAAATCTGTCCACACACGGCTAGAAAAATCCGGCAACGGCGTACCAACCAGGTTTAGCCGCACACCCGCTACGCCGGCCGCGTTAAGAGCGTCTAATTCAGGGGGGGAGATAGCTGGATCGACGACAGCGATGCCGCGCAGACGAGCGGGGGACTGGCGCAGGGCCGCCAGCATGAAGCTATTGTCCGTACCCAGAAAACTAGGTTGCACCAGCACTCCGCGTGCAATCTCGTGCTGGTCAAGCATGGCAAGATAAGTTTCCAAAGGCGCGTCGTAGTCGGGAGCATAGCGCCGCACATTCGCCAGTTTCAGTCCTCGTTTAAAAATATGGGCATGAGTGTCCACAGCAGCTAATTTCCCTTCCTTGTCTTGCTTTGCAATAGATGTGCAGCCAGGTAGTACGGCCGCTAAAGCCGAGCCGATCAGGCCGGCATTGAATTCGCGTCGGTTCATCTTGGATGTCTCGTTCCATTTTCTGTTGCTATCGGTAGCCTGCCATGCGGCCGGCTTGCGTTCTGATGTCAGGCGGATGCATGACGCTTCAAGCGCTTGCCTTGGCATCTGCCCCGGCCAGATTTTCTGTGACACACGGGTCTTCGTTCAGATTTTTACCACGTGTCTCCGGTAAGGCCAGCACTGCCAGCACCACCAGCGAGTAAGCGAGCGCCGCATCGATGCCAATGGCAGTTCCGAGCGACATCTTGCTGCTCATGTGCCCAACCAGTATTGGAAAGCCGGCCGATACAATACGGCCGAAGTTGTAGCAGAAACCCACGCCGGTGCCGCGCACACCGCTCGGATACAGTTCGTTGAACAAGGCGCCCAAGCTTGCCGGAATGCCCGCAGCAAAAAAGCCTAAGGGAAAGCCGAGGAATAGCATCGCGGTATTGCCGAGCGGTAAAAATACGTAGGCGAGCACGGTGATCACGCAGCACCCCGAAAACAGGATCAGGTTGAGCCGACGGCCAATGCGGTCAAGCAGATAGGCGCTGACCATGCAGCCGCACCAGAAAGCGACAATAATCACCGCCAGATAGCCACTGGTGCCGAGTACAGACAGGTGACGCTCGGTTTTGAGGAAGGTCGGCAGCCAGGTCATCAGCGCATAGTAGCCACCGTGTGCTCCCACGCCGATCAAAGCGCCGATCAGCGTCATGCGCAGCATGTCGGGCTTGAAGATGGCAAACAGTTCACTATAACTGGCCTTGTCCTTCTTGTTCTTCTTTTGTGCCATAACGAAAGTCGCCGGTTCTGGAATGTTGCGCCGGATGTAGATGATCAGGAAGGCCGGCAGGATGCCGATGCCGAACATCACCCGCCAGGCCATATCAGGCGACAGCAGCAGGAACAGGGTCGAATATAGCAATACGGATCCGGCCCAGCCCACGGCCCAGGCGCTTTGCACCATGCCCATCGCCTTGCCGCGGTGCTCCGGACGTATCATCTCCGCCATCAGCACCGCACCGGCGGCCCATTCGCCGCCGAAGCCGAAGCCTTGCAGTGCTTTCAGCACCAGCAATTGATTGAAACTCTGGGCAAACGCTGACAGCAGCGTAAACAACGAGAACCAGACGATGGTCAGTTGCAGCGCGCGCACCCGGCCGATGCGGTCGGACGCCGCTCCCATGACCCATCCGCCCAAGGCCGACGCCACCAGGGTAACGCCGCTGATCAGGCCGGCTTCAGCCTTGTTGAGACTGAAGGCGGCGATCAGCGCCGGAATGGCTAGACTGAACATTTGCACGTCAAGCGCATCCAGCGCCCAGCCGCTAAAGCAGCCCCAGAAGGTCTTGCGCTCAGTTGGAGTGATTTCCCGATACCAATGAAACATTGCCTATCTCCTATATATGTCGATTGGCGGGGGTTACGTTGACCCCCGCCTTGTTAGCGATTGAATATGTTAAGCAGGTGTTGACCGCCCTCAGCGGATTTCCACGTGATAGCGGAAGTGATCGGCCGGTCCGCGCGAACGACGCCACTCAAGCGGCTGGCGGTCATAGCCCAGCGCCAGGCGTTCCACCACGATTACCGGTGCGCCGGGCTGCAGTTGCAGCAAGCGGGCATACAAGTCGTTTACCGCCTCGGCGACAAGCGTTTCTTCGGCTGAAGCGATTACCTGGCCGCAGCGCTCTTCGTACAGCGGATACAGTAAATCACCGAATTCCGCTGTGTCGATTTCCAGCAAGGCGGCGAATTTTTCCTTTGGCAGCCAGATCGACTCCGCAAGCAACGGCTTCTGATCGAGTAGGCGCAATCGCGAGAAATGAATGACTTCCGTATCGGGCGCTAACCGCAAAGCTGCCGCGACCGCTGTGGGAGCCGGCATGACTTCACGGCGCAGGATGCGTCCCTCTGGAATACGCCGCTCACCAGCCTCATTCTGAAAGCGGAAAAAGCGGAATAACGAGGAATCGAAACGGGCGCGCCGCACGAATGTGCCTTTACCTTGAAAGCGCTCCAGCAACCCATCAGCCACCAGCATGTCGATGGCTTTGCGTACGGTGCCAATCGACGCCTCGAACTGCTTTACCAGTTCGCTCTCGGTAGGAATCGCTTCCCCCGGACGCCAGTGCTGATCGGCGATTCGTGCGGCAAGTTCATCGCGCAGGCGTTGATACAAGGGAAGGCGGTGATCATGGGAGATTGCGTAATTCATTCAATCCTCTAGTCATATATATGAATTAATGATTAGCTTTTTACGCTAGTAGATTTCTGATGTCAAGCTGATTTGCAGATGACAGCCCAGCTCAGTTATCGCCAGACCTAGCGGTTTTTATAGCGGATAGGCCGCCAAACAATCAAACTCGCGCGCAGTCGTGCACACTTTTTGAAAACGGTATATGATGACCATCATGTTCACGAAATCAACCCAGACTGGCGTCAAGCGCGCCACCCAGAGCCGCAAGGAAGCGACGCACGAGCGCATCGTCGAGGTGGCCGCACGCGCGATCCGGCGCAGCGGTTATGCCGGCACCGGAGTGGCGGATATCATGAAGGAAGCCGGGCTCACGCACGGCGGCTTCTACGCGCACTTCGCCTCGCGCGAGACCTTGTTGGCCGAAGCGGCCGACCGCGCCGGCGCCGAAGCGGTCGGCTTGTCGGCCAACATCGCCGCCGCTGCGGCGCCGGGGCAATCCTTGCAGGAGCTGATGCGCGCCTATTTGTCACAGCAGCACCTGGAAGACGTTGAGAATGGCTGCCCGGTGGCCGCGCTTGGCTCCGAGATGCACCGCCAAGCGCCGGAGGTGCGGCATGCGGCTACGCGCCGTATCAAGGAGATGATCGATGTGGTGGCGCGCCAGTTGCTCGACTGGGGAACGCCCGGTGCGCACGAGCAGGCCATGTTCATGGTCAGTTCGATGGTCGGCGCCATGGTGATGGCGCGCGCGGTCGATGATTCCAGGCTGTCCGAGGCGTTGCGGGAAGCGGCGCTCAAGCATTTTTCAGGGGTTGGCAAATAAGGCTGGCTTGGCAGCCATGCGCCGGGTTTTTTTGATTATAAATATGATTATCATCATATTAAATGGGAACATAAAGGGGAAGCACAATGAACCGCAAGATAGCAATCGTGACCGGAGCGTCATCGGGCATCGGCGAAGTCACTGCCGAGCAACTCGTCAGGGCAGGTTACAAGGTGTATGGCAGCAGCCGCAGTGGCGCGCAGGGGCAAAGCGGCAAGCGCACGTTTGAGATGCTGACGCTGGATGTGACCAGCGACGAATCGGTCGCCGCCGCCGTCAACCAAGTGCTGCGGCTTGAAGGGCGCATCGATCTGCTGGTCAACAACGCCGGCTTTGGCGTCGCGCCCGCCGCGGCCGAAGAGAGCTCGATCCGGCAGGCGCAGGCGATCTTCGATACCAACTTCTTCGGCGCCGTCCGCATGATCCGCGCCGTCGTGCCCCACATGCGGCAGCGCGGCAGCGGGCGTATTGTCAACATCAGTTCGGTATTGGGTTTTGTGCCGATGCCGTACATGGCACTGTACTCCGCCACCAAGCATGCGATGGAAGGCTATTCGGAATCGCTGGACCAAGAGCTGCGCACCCAGGGGATTCGTGTTTCTCTGGTCGAGCCGGCCTACATCAAGTCGGCGTTCGACGCCAACCAGTTGCAGCCCGATGAAGCGCTCGACGAGTATCGCGACCTGCGCGCGGGACTGGATCTGCGCGTGAAGGAAGCGCTGGAAGGCGCGGATGGTCCGGGCGTGGTGGCCGAGACGGTGGTGCAGGTGGCGCTGGCGGCGACGCCGAAAGTGCGCTACACCTCAGGCGCACTGGCCGGCCGCCTGCGCTTCCTGCGCCGCTTCGCGCCAGCCGCGCTGGTCGAAGCCGGCGTGCGCAAGGACTTGAGACTTGACTCCCAGCCAGCGCTGCGCAAACGCGCCACGGCCTTGTCACAATAATTTACGATAGAAACGGGAGCAATACATGAAAGCTTACTTCATCAAGCGCTACGGCAAATCGGACGTGCTGACGTCGGGCGACTTGCCCGAACCGGCAGTGCGCGAGGATGACGTCCTGGTGCAGATTCACGCTGCCGGCGTCAATCCGCTGGACAATAAAATCAGGGATGGCGAATTCAAGCTGCTGTTGCCATATAAAATGCCGTTGATTCTGGGTAACGACCTGGCCGGCGTGGTGGTGCGCGTCGGTGCCAGCGTGCGCCGTTTCAAGGTAGGCGATGAGGTCTACGCGCGGCCGGACGACGACCGCATTGGCACGTTTGCCGAATTCATCGCGATTAAAGAAGATTCGCTGGCCCTCAAGCCGGTCAACCTGACGATGGAGGACGCCTCGTCGATGCCGCTGGTGGCGCTGACCGCATGGCAGACACTGGTCGAAAAAGGCAAGCTGAAGAAGGGCCAGAAAGTGCTGATACACGCCGGTTCGGGCGGTGTCGGCACGATTGCGATTCAACTGGCCAGGCATATCGGCGCCACGGTCGCCACCACCGCCAGCGCGGCCAATGCTGACATGCTGAAGACCCTGGGCGCCGACATCGTCATCGATTACAAGAAGGACGATTTCTCGACCAAGCTGAAAGACTACGATCTGGTGCTCGACACGCAGGGCGGCGACATCCAGAAAAAATCCCTGAGCGTGCTCAAGCCGGGCGGCAAGCTGATCGGCATCGCCGGCCCGCCCGATCCCGATTTCGCCAAGCTGCGTGGCATGAACGGTTTTGTCCGCCTGGTGATGGGGCTGCTCAGTTACGGCATCCGGAAAGCGGCCAGGCGCAGCGGCGCCAGCTATTCCTTCCACTTCATGACTGCTAACGGCCAGCAATTGGGCGAGATCACCAGCTTGATTGAAGCCGGCCATATCCGGCCGGTGGTCGACCGCGTCTTCCCGTTCGAGGAAACCAGACAGGCGCTGGACTATGTCGAAACCGGACGCACGAAAGGGAAAGTTGTGATCAAAGTGCGCTAGCGGGCATCCGATTGCAGTGCTGCTACCAGCGCAGCAAACGCGGCCCGCAAAGTGCTCCGACCAAGGTCGGGATCAGCATGCCCAGCACATACCAGACACCCCAGAACGGCACGCCCATTTCCGGACAGTGCAGGCAGTAGGCGGCGGTGGCAATTGCACCGGACAGGAGACCGGCGGCCGCACCAGCCAAGCGCAAGCGCGTCGGCGCCAGCCCGCGCATGGCCCAGAATACTGCAATCAGCGAGGGCGCCGACAGCAGCGCAATATTGAACGGACAACTGCGCCAGGTCGCGCCCATGAGCAAGGAGGCACGCAGTTCCTGTGGCGCCGACCAGAGGATCAATGCGGATGCGCTCCACACCAGCAGCAGCGGCAATGCCAAGGCTGGCCAGGCATTGCCCGCGGCCAGGCCGGGACGCGCCAGGCGTGAAGCCAGCAGCAGGGCGGCAGCGCCCAACAGAAGCGGGAATGCCAGTTTGAGCCAGAACAGGGGAGTGCCGAGCATGGCGTGGATATCCGGCCGTACTCCGTAAAACAGCACGATCAGGATGACAGCGCCCAAGCCGCCCAGCAGCAGTGCGCGGCCGAAGCCCTTGGCCGATGCGTGACGGTCCACCGGCGCTACGCCGGCCGCCAATAAGGAAACAAAGTCGTCTGTTTTCATGCCAAACCTCTGATTTTCGCCGCCAATGCCTTCAGGCCGCGGTGCACGCCTATTTTAACTGCGGACTCTGACAGGCCGGTGAGCTGTGCCGTTTCCGCCACTGACAAGCCTTCCAGTTTTACGTGCACGATCGGCAGGCGCTGACGATCCGGCAACAATTCGAGCAATTTGCCGATATCGCGCTTGGCCGCTGCGGGCTGTTCGTCGCTGCCGGTAAAAATCTCCAGATAATCGTCGAGCGGCTCGTTCAAAGCCTCGTGGCGTGACCGCGCGCGCAGGAAATCACTCAGCTTGTAGCGGGCAATCGCGTAGACCCAGGCTGTCAGGGGCTGGTCGGCACGGAAGGTGTGGCGGCCGTTATGCACCGCCAGCAGGGTTTCCTGCACCACGTCCTCAACATCATCCTGCAGATGGTATAGACGCTTTCTCAGGAACGCACGCAAACGCCCGCTCAGTTCATCCAGGAAGCTGCGGTATGCCGCTGCGTCGCCATCCATCCCCGCAAGCAGCAACATTTTCAGGCGTTCTTCTATCGGCTGTATGGCTTCTGTTTCGCTTATTCGCTTCATGGCATCTTGATTAAAACGAACCTTAATTCAGTCGGAGGGCAGCTTGTTTGCCGCCCGCCGCGCCGACGGGCAAGATTGGAGGGTTGCTCATCGTCGCCGCTTTCTTCCTTTGTGACAAGAGAAACCGCGGTAGCGGCGTTCACCAGCGCAGCCAGCGCGGACCGAGCAGGGCCCCTGCCAGCGTCGGGATCAGCATGCCGAGCGCATACCACACGCCCCAGAACGGCGGCGCCATTTCGATGCAGTATACGGTGTAGACCAGCACCGCCTGCGCTCCCGCCAGCAAGCCGGCGCCGGCGCCGGCCAGCCGCAGCCGGGTCGGCGCCAGGCCGCGCATGGCCCAGAACACAGCGCAGAAGGTTGGCGCAGACAAGATCACGATGTTCAAGGTGCAGATGCGCCAGGTGCTGCCGAGCACCAGACCCAGCCGCAGCGCCGGCGGCGTCGCCAGGAGGAAGCCGGCGGCAGCGCTCCAGACCGCCAGCAAAGGCAGCGCCAGCATCAGCCAGCCGAGCTTGCTGTCCATGCCAGGGCGCGCCAGCCGGCTGGCGATCAGCAGTGCTGCCAGCAGCACTGCCAGCGGAAATGCCGCTTTCAGCCAGAACAGCGGCGTCACCAGCATTTGCGGCATGTCGCTGCGGACGCCGTAAATCGCCAGCAGCAGGGCGGTCGCGCCCAGCAATCCCATTATCAGGGCGACGCCGAAGCGCTTGGCCAGTACATGGGGATCGGCGGGTTGCACGCCGGTCGCCAGCATGGCGACTAGTTCAGGGGTATTCATGGTGTTTCTCCAGACACGCTTGCGCAGGCGCGCATGGATAGTTATTCGCCGCAGCCGTGCCTTCGGTTACAGCTGCCGCAAAAAATATTTTTTCAATTATTTTGCTTGCCGCTGTAACCGGATGCTCGGTCCTGGCGAATTACCTGTCAGATCGCTTGCACAACACAGTTTCCAGTGCAATCGATCGGTTCTTTTACCTAACCTTTTCTGGAGCAGACATCATGAATGCACGTAATCTCGTTACCGCCGCTTTTACCCTGGCAGCCCTGACTTCCGGCGTCGCCATGGCGCAAGACCACGCTACACCGGCCAAACCGGCCGTGGAAAAATGCTACGGCGTGTCAGCCGCCGGCAAGAATGACTGCAAGGCAGGCGAGGGCACCACCTGCGCCGGCACCGCCAAGGTCGACTATCAAGGCAATGCCTGGAAAAACGTCCCTACCGGTACTTGCACCAGCATCAAGACGCCGCATGGCATGGGTTCCCTGACTCCAGCCTGATGCAGACACGGCCGGCTCATCATGGATAACCGACTTGGCGCAGGCCTGGGCCTGAAACCCCAGCACTACGACGATGCGCTGGATTGCAGCGCGGACGGCCTCTGGTTCGAGGTCCATCCGGAAAACTACATGGTGGCCGGCGGCCCTCGGCTGGCCTGGCTTGAAGCAATCCGCCAGCGTCATCCGCTGGCCTTGCACGGCGTCTCGCTGTCGCTGGCGGCCGACGCAGCGCCGGATGAGGCGCACTTGCGCAAGCTGGCGCAACTGGTGCGGCGTTTCCAGCCGGCGCTGGTGTCGGAGCATCTGGCATGGTCGGCATGGAACGGCAATTACTATCCCGATCTGCTGCCGGCGCCGCGCACCGGCGAAGCACTGCTGCGCATCGCCGCCAATATTGCGCGCACCCAGGATGCCCTGGGTTGCCGCATCGCTGTAGAAAACCCTACCCACTACCTGCGCATGGAACAGCATGCCTGGAGCGAAGTGGAATTCCTGACGGAGCTGACACGCCGCACAGGCTGCGGCCTGCTGACCGACGTCAACAATATCTTCATCAGCGCCCACAATCTGCAGTTCGATGCCGCTGCCTATATCGACAGCCTCCCGGCCGCCGCCATCATGGAAGTTCACCTGGCCGGCTACAGCGCGGATGCCGATATCGGCGCCGCCTTGCTGATCGATTCGCACGACACCCCGGTAGCGCCGGCGGTATGGGATCTGTACCGCCGCCTGGTCGAGCGCATCGGCGCGCGCCCCACGCTGATCGAGCGCGATGACCACTTACCTGATTTCAGCGTCCTGCTGGCCGAGCGCCGGCAGGCGCAAGACATCCTCGATCTGCAAGGAGCATCGCATGAGCGCGCCGCTTAAGCAGTTCCAGGATGATTTTATCCGCGCCTTGTATGGCGAAGGAGATGCAAGCCCGCACTTGGCGGAATTGAGCGCACAGCCCGGTTTTGCGGTTTACCGGAATACGGTGATCAAGGGCTGCATCGATACCTTGGCGGCAAATTTTCCGACCGTACAGCGGCTGGTAAGCGAGCAATGGTTTCGTTCCGCCGCCCTGCTGTACGTGCGGGCGACGCCGCCGCGTGTGGTCAGCATGATGGATTACGGTGAGGATTTTCCGCAATTCCTGGCGCAATTTCCACCGGCGGCTGAGCTACCGTATCTGGCCGGCGTCGCTCGGCTGGACCGATTCTGGATTGAATCTCATGCCGCATCGGATGACACCCGGCTCGACGCCGCGGTGCTAGGTGCCCTGGCGCCGCAAGCGCTGGCACAGACTGTCCTGCGGCCGCGGGCCAGCACGCGCTGGCAGTGGTTCGCAGAGAACCCGGCTTACCCCATCTGGAGCGTCAACCGGGCGCAGCAAGAGATGCCCGGCGATCTGGCCTGGAAAGCGGAAGGCGCCTTGCTGACACGCCGTGATGGCGTTGTCTGCTGGCAGCCGCTGGATTTTGCGGGCTGCGTACTGCTCGACGCCTGCGCTGCCGGCCTGCCGCTGGAAGCCGCCGCCAGCCGCGCCGCGCAAGCGGACCCCGCGCAGGATGTGGCGCGTACGCTGGCGCACTTGATGACTGCCGGCGCGTTTGCCACAACATAACAACCACTCATTTATCCATGGAGATCAATATGAACACACCCGCCATCACCGCCGCTGCAATGCCAACCGGCTTGCGCCAGCGCTGGAACAGCATCGCCGACAGCTTGTCCGGCCTGGTTGGCCATTCCTTGCTGGCGCTGATCGCCCGCATCGGCATCGCCGCCATGTTTTTCCTGTCAGGACGCACCAAGGTGACGGGATTCCTGACTTTAACGGAAAGCACTTACTCCTTGTTCCGCGAGGAATACAAGATTCCGCTGATCCCGCCTGAAATCGCGGCGCACATGGCCGCCTATGCCGAACACCTTTTTCCGCTGCTGCTGGTGCTGGGTCTGTTTACGCGCTTTGCTGCGCTGGCGCTGCTCGGCATGACGCTGGTGATTGAGGTATTCGTGTATCCGGATGCCTGGCCCATCCATCTGTCGTGGGCCGGATTGCTGCTTTATCTTGTGGGGCGCGGCGGCGGCGGGCTGTCTATGGATAACTGGCTGGGCGTCAAATGATGGGGCATCGCTAGATTGAAGAATGCCCGGGTGATATTTGCTGGAGGAAGCCCGGTCGATTGTTGTTCTGGATATATCGCCCATTGCATGAGGCCGGTCGATATGCATTTATCTTGGAGATGAACGATGAAATCTACTCGCCGCGTTTTTCTGGGTGCCGGCTTGTTTGCCGGCCTGTCTGTCGGGCTGGGCTCCTTGCTCACTACGACTTCCCGCGTCACCGCCGCCGAAACGCAGGAGCATTTCGATGTAACGCACACGGACGCCGAATGGCGCAGTTTGCTGGGCGCCAGCAGTTACGCCGTGCTGCGGCAGGAAGCTACGGAACGTCCGTACAGCAGCCCCTTGAATGCGCAGCATGGCGCCGGCGTGTTTACCTGCGCCGGCTGCGCCCGTCCCTTATTTTCGTCCAGGACCAAGTTCGACAGCCACACCGGCTGGCCCAGTTTCTGGCAGCCGCTGGAGAACGCAGTGCGAAATCGCGAGGACAGCACGTTTGGCATGCGGCGCACGGAAGTGCATTGCCAGCGCTGCGGCGGCCACCTCGGCCACGTCTTCGACGATGGACCCAAGCCGACCGGGCTGCGTTATTGCATGAACGGGATCGCGATGAGTTTTACCGAATCCGCAACCTGAGCAAAGGTAAGCAGAAGCTCATCCATTTTCTGCTTCTAACTTACGAGCCATGCTGAAAAGTTGCTGTTCAAGGATTTTGATTTTCTTGTCTTGGGTACTCTCGACAGCTGGAGCATCCCGAGCTGGTTCAGCGATAGCCGGAAAGGCTTCTTGGATTTTTTGGCATCGGGATAGGTCGAAAGATCAACCGTTGCTGCTTACGTGTCAGCTGGCGGTATCGACCGACACCTGCCAGCTGGAGCGATTTAGCGTTGAGATTTTGAAGCCAAACTAGATTTTTCTGAGCCAAGCGAGAACGCCGGCGCCAAGCAAGAATGCAACTGCATGGCTAACCACCAGCCACATTACAAGCCTGTCTTTGACTGTTGCTTCGGTGTTACCTGATTCCATGAAACCTCCCCAGGTTAAGCTAGGGATGAGGGGCAGGTGAGGGCAGTCCTTAGGGGATCGTTATGCGCCTCGGTCGTCAAACAGGAACATCTGCATGCTCTCATCCTCCGGAGCATAGAGTAGACGATCAGCAGCACAAGCCCGTCCGCATTCGGAAGCGAATGCCTGCGTGATAGCTGCAAGCGAATCAAAATGCAGAATCCCGACAAGGTAAGGATCTTCAGCACCTGCCAATGCGACGATTGGTCCTTTGCTGATTTCGTACTTTCTGAGCCCGGGGAGCTGCTTAGCCAAGGGCAGATGGATATCGAAGTAGTGTTTGTCGAAAGCGACAGGATCTTTTGGGGTCTTATAGATTACCAACATGCGTGCCATTGCGTTCTCCTTGTGGTTGCTTCGAATTCGTCCTATGAGTTAAGACGAAATTTCTATCCAAAAGGAATCGAGCTGACACGATTTTTTTGATCCGCGTTTGCCGGGGTGCGGCTACTGCTGGATCAGTGGCGTCCAAGAGCTCGATAGGGTGCCTGTCTAGGGCCTTCCAGCACATCTGATGCTGCTTGCGGCGGCGGAGAGGGGCGGGCCTCGCCAGGCAATGGATCTGTCTCTCACCGATGGCTCTTGACTCAGGCAATAGACCGTATTTCTATTCGTTCCATCGCATATCGCGCATACAGAAAGTCGCGAATGCCAACGACCTGGCCGCCGGCAAATTCGAGCGCCACAAAATAGGCCGGCGTATCGAGCGACACGTTGCGGTCAAAAACCAGCATCGCGGCGCCTCCCTCAACCATGGCCGGTGAGAACGCCCATTGCACGGCGGTGGCGTAGGCGCCGAAGTATTCGCCGACTTCGCTCTTGCCGTTGCGCCGCAGTTTGGTCACAAGCTCAAGCCTGACATCTTCGGCCAGCATGGCGCGTACCGTATCGAAATCACCGCTCTTGAATCCGTCCACATAAGCAAGCAGCCGGGCACTGGCGGCGCCATCGATAACGGTCAATGCCAGCTCCTCGGGCTCGCTGGCAACCGCGCGAAGCCGTTCGCGCCCCCGCTGCAGCGCCGATTTGACGGCCGGCTCGCTGGAGCCGGTGATCAGCGCCGCTTCCCCCAGCGAATGGCCGAGCACGTCCTTCAGAATCACCGCGCTGCGCTGCAGCGCCGGCAGCCGCATGAAGCTGCGCAGGCAGGTCGCGGCAATCTCAGGGTCGGGGACGTCGGGGGTCGCCAACCTGGCGAGCTCCTCTTCGTCCTCCATCAGCGGCGCACGCGCGCGGTGCCGCAGAAAATCGAGCGAAGCATTGTGAGCGATCCGGTACAGCCAGGCCTGGGGATTGTCCAGCCCGCCAAAGGACGCACGTGCGGCAAATGCCTTCGCCAGCGCATCCTGGACGATGTCTTCGCCATCGACCACGGACCCCGTCATACGGGCACAATAGCGATGAAGTTTTGGTCGCATCTCGCCGAGCAGTTTTTCAAAATCTTGCGCTACATCGTCCATCGCGGCCTGTCTCAGGTTCACTTGCTGACTGCGTTCGTATCTATCGGCACGATGCCGGTGCCGGCGCAGAATCGATGGCCAACGTCCCCGGCAAAGGCCGGGTCGTCGACCCATTTCGACACGATCTTACCAAACCTGTCGGATTCCAGGCCGGTTGCTCAAGCCTTGGCCGCGTGGACGACTTCGCCCGTGATGGCTTCGATCGTAGCGAGGGCGGCCAGTTTTGGATAGTAGGCGACCATCCGAGGGTCGGTTTGCATCGCCCTGACCGCAGCGGCGTCACGCCATTGAGAATGAATAACGATTCGCGTTCCGTCCGCGGTCGCCATCAGGTTGGTGGCAATCCACCCGTCAAGCGTGCGGATCACCGTATGGATATTGTCGCGCAACATATCGAGAACTTGGGTCTGGTTGGCAGGATCGACCGTCAGGGGAATCAGCAAGGTTGTCATGGTTCGTCTCAGGTTATACAGGTCCGCCGATCGGGCCTGTAATCTGTTAGACGATGAACTGCAGCAAAACGGATCGGACCTGGAGAAAAATCATGGAAGCTCGCCGCTTCCAACCATGTGCTGTGCCATGGCGTTCGCCTGTCAAGTTATCCATATGCGGCAGCGTTTGAGAAAACCATCGATACATTGCACGGTACCGGCGTGGCGACGGATAATAGCGGCTACATCAATTTTAGAGTTCCCCCATGGAAATTAAGGTCAACTTTCTCGATAAGCTACGTCTTGAAGCCAAGTTCGATGACTTCACGGTAGTGGCCGACCAGCCTATCCGCTATAAGGGCGATGGCTCGGCGCCAGGTCCGTTCGATTATTTTCTGGCCTCATCGGCCTTGTGCGCAGCTTATTTTGTGAAGTTGTATTGTGTAACTCGCAACATTTCTACCGAAAATATCCGCCTGTCGCAGAACAATATTGTCGATCCGGAAAACCGGTACCAGCAGATTTTCAAGATTCAGGTTGAGTTGCCGGCGGATATCTCTGCCAAAGACCGCCAGGGGATTTTGCGCTCCATCGACCGCTGTACGGTGAAAAAAGTGGTGCAAGCCGGACCCGAGTTTGTGATTGAAGAGGTTGAGAACCTGGATGCCGATGCTCAGGCCTTGCTGACGTTGAAGCCGGCGTCCGACGTCAGCACCTATATTGCGGGCAAGGATCTGCCGTTGGAGCAAACCATCGCCAATATGTCGGGCGTTTTGGCGAACTTGGGCATCAAGATTGAAATCGCTTCGTGGCGCAATCTGGTTCCCAATGTGTGGTCGCTGCATATCCGCGATGCGCACTCGCCGATGTGTTTTACCAATGGCAAGGGAGCAACCAAGGAAAGCGCGTTGGCGTCGGCGTTGGGAGAGTATATCGAGCGGCTCAATAACAACCATTTCTACGCCGGTTCGTTTTGGGGCGAAGACATCGCTAACGCGGCGTTCGTCCATTACCCGAACGAGCGCTGGTTCAAGCCTGGCCGTAAAGATGCGCTGCCGGCTGAAATTCTGGATGAGTACTGTCTGCCAATTTACAATCCCGACGGCGATTTATTTGGCTCGCATCTGATTGACACCAACTCCGGCAATGCGCAGCGCGGAATTTGTTCGCTGCCGTATGTGCGGCAGTCGGACGGCGAGGTGGTGTATTTTCCGTCCAACCTGGTCGAAAACCTCTACGTCAGCAATGGCATGAGTGCCGGTAACACGCTGGCCGAAGCGCAGGTGCAATGTCTGTCGGAAATTTTCGAACGGGCGGTAAAACGCGAAATTCTGGAAGGTGAAATCACCTTGCCCGATATGCCGCAGGAAGTGCTGGCGAAATACCCTGGCATTCTGGCCGGCATTCAGGGCTTGGAAGAGCAGGGCTTTCCGGTGCTGGTGAAGGATGCGTCGCTGGGAGGGGTATACCCAGTGATGTGCGTCACTTTGATGAACCCGCGGACAGGCGGTGTATTTGCCTCGTTCGGCGCGCACCCAAGCTTGGAGGTGGCGCTGGAGCGTAGTCTGACGGAATTGCTGCAGGGTCGCAGTTTTGAAGGCCTGAACGAATTACCTCGGCCCACCTTTGCAAGTGAAGCCGTGACTGAGCCAAATAATTTTGTCGAGCACTTCATCGATTCCAGCGGCATTGTGTCATGGCGCTTTTTCAGTGCCAAAGCGGATTTCAATTTTGTTGAATGGGATTTTTCTGGCCAGGGTGAAAACTCCAATGCCGAGGAAGCCGCGACCTTGTTCGGTATTCTCGAAGAAATGGGCAAACAGGTGTACATGGCGGCGTATGACAATTTAGGCGCCGTAGCCTGCCGGATTTTGGTGCCCGGTTATTCGGAAATTTACCCGATAGAAGATTTGGTCTGGGATAACACCAACAAGGCACTGCTGTTCCGCGCCGATATTTTGAATCTGCATCGCCTGGACAATGCCAGCCTGGAAGCGCTGCTTGATCGCCTGGATAACAATGAACTCGATGACTATTCCGACATCGCCACATTGATCGGTATCGAATTTGACGAGAATACGGGCTGGGGGCAACTGACAGTCCTCGAGTTGAAGCTGCTGATTCATCTCGCCTTACAGCAATTTGAGGACGCGCATGAACTGGTGGGTGCCTTCCTGCAGTACAACGACAACACGGTCGAGCGCGGATTGTTTTATCAGGCCTTGAATGTGGTGCTAGAGGTGCTGCTGGATGACGACCTGGAACTGGACGATTACCTGGTCAATTTCCGCCGGATGTTTGGCGACGCCCGGATGGACGCGGTAATGGGGTCAGTAGACGGCAGCGTGCGTTTCTTCGGTTTAACGCCAACGAGTATGAAACTGGAGGGGCTCGATAGGCACCAGCGCCTGATCGACAGCTACAAAAAACTGCATATGGCTCGGGCCAATGTGGCGATTACAGCCAGTTAGGGTTACGAGTCATGGCTGGGGTGGCGCTTGAAAGTTGCAGAACTGCCTAGCGTATGCGGTTTTGCCGGCATTGGTGGGAGCCTGCGGGTCAAGCGCGTCGTTATCTGGGTATCGGGGATCATTTTTTCTCGGACACCTTGGCCGGGTCTTTTTCGACGCGGTCGAATTCTTCGACGATAGCGCCATGCGCTTGCTCTCCAGCGCCGCTAGTTTTACGCTAGATTTAGGCTAGATTTAGGCTAGAGCGTTTTAGAACGCTCAACGGTATTGTCGGTAGACGGCGCTTCTTACAGATATAATTTTACATAATACAAATTATGCGTATTACAGGTAGTTTGTCGGGTGTTGCGTTTTTACACCTAAGTACCACAATAGGCATTAAGTAAATGGTATATTTTCTCGATGCTTACTTCTCCCAACAGAGAAATGATCATCCAAATCGCCAGCCCCGTTATCCCGCCGAGTCTTTCAGGACCAGTCCTGCTCGACAACTATGGCGTGCCGCGATATTGGGCGGCCGTTTGGTCGACGGCTGTGGCTGGAGCCTTCGCGCACTCGACCCACCTCAAGAAACTTCGATACATCGACAATCTTTATAGGCATGGCGACGAACTACAAGGATATGGCGCGCTAGATGATGCACTTGGCACATTAAGTGACCGCACCTTGGCTGAAATCCTCGAGTCATGGTTTATCTCGATACGCAATCAACCTGATACATCTGAAGCTGATGAGACGCGTTGGCAAGTCGGACTTGGCTTCGTTATTTCTGTCGTATCATGGATCGCGAAAAGCGGTACGGACAAGAAGCTGCGGCACATCGAAAGCCGTCTTCACCAATTGTCGGTTCTCTACAGCCAATTCCGTGTAGGCAAGCGAAATGCGCCTGAGACTCTCCGATCGCTTCCAGCCTCCACCGTCGAGGCGCTATACCAGATCCTAGATCCAGAATCTGAACAGAATCCATTCCCAAGAATTCAAACACGTTGGCGGATTTACGTGGCATTCATACTAATGCTCCATCAGGGCTTGAGACGCGGCGAAGTTTTACTTCTGCCGGTCGATGCAATCAAGAGCGCATTCGACAAAAAATTGGGTCGAGACAGATCGTGGATCAACATCCGTGAAAACAGCTACGAGAACTCTGCCACCGATCCTCGCTATTCCAAGCCGAGCATCAAGACAACTGACTCGATCCGCCAGATTCCCGTTAGCGAAACGACGACACGAATCATTGAGTCATTTATCCAAAATTACCGAGGCAGGCCTCAGCACTCCTATTTGCTTAATTCTAAGTCAAGCAAGCCATTGTCGACCGAGGCGCTGACGAAAGCATTCGCCATAATCTCCAGACAGTTGCCTCGCAACGCAATCAAGGAACTCGAAGAACGAACGGGAAAAGTGACCGCGACTCCGCATGATCTGCGGCATACCTGTGCAGTGGTTCGCCTTCACCAATTGCTGTTGCAAGGCGATTCGATGGACGAGGCGCTCCAAAAGATGCGAACTTTCTTCGGTTGGTCTCGACAGTCGACCATGCCGTCACGTTACGCGCGCGCCGTATTCGAAGACCGGCTTGCGAACGTTTGGAACGACGCGTTCGATGATCGCGTCGCGGTGCTGCGTGCGCTTCCTAAGGGACACTAATGGTTAGCCGCGAAGTGGTAGCCCCACAAGGTTCGGTCTCGGGCGAAGACGTTTTGCACCAACTTTGCGCGAGCTTGCAGCCCTTGCCATCTGTATTGCGCTACTACGATGAATTTGACGACACTATCAGGGCAATTCGCAACCCGTCGATCGAATCCGTGTTCGAATTGTTCTGTCATGGTCGTAGCGTAAAGGTGGACTTTGGCCGGCGTCGCCGCGAATGCGCGTTGATATTCAAGCACATTCTGATGCAGATGTTCAAGCAAGACCTAAGTGTCAGGACTGTTGCCAACTATTTCTCCGATTTCCATCATTTTACCGACGATGATGTTGCTGCCCTTGCTCGTACCAGTCCGCTTGACGTTGGGCTGTTATGGGCCGAATGGCGAGCACGAGAGCTGAGCCAAAGTGTATATAAACTCGCGAAGCATATGCTACAGCTCCTGTGCATTTACCGATGGAACGGCTGGTCGCAAGAATATCGAACGTTCTTGAGCACTACCCTTCCCCTGCCGGCCCATGACAAATATGCGGCGGTACGGTCGGGAGACGCGTTCCTGTCAGCTGACGAAGAAGCTGCAATTGTCCGGCATCTTGACGAAGCTGTTATTGGAATTAAGCAAGGCGAACCCATGTTGCTCGACGCGGTGGCGGATGCAGGGATGTTGCTTTGTGCGTATCAATTTGCAATGCGCCCGGTTCAGATTGGCATGTTAGACACGCGTCACGTGAGAGTTTGGAATGACGAAGTTACCGAAGATCCGACAGTACATCTGACGTTTCACATGGCAAAGCAGCGCCGGAATAAGCAACGAATTCCTCTGACAAGGCGCGTGAAACGCGAGTGGACCCCAATTTTCACCTATCTAAAAGCACACTTAGATGCTGCGAACTTAGGTGGCGTACCAAGATTTTTTCAAGTGGAGTCAGTGCAAGAAGTAAGTATTCGAATTTCCAAGCTAGTTCGGGGCTTGATCGGTTCGGAAGACATCGGCACTGCTACAGACCTTAGACACACGGCTGCCCAGCGCCTGGTGGATGCCGGCGCCAGTCATGAAGAGCTTGCAGAATTCATGGGACATGCGCAAACGAATACTGGATTAGTGTATTACGCAACGTCGGCCTCCCACGCCGAACGTGTTAACCGGGCATTGGGGGCCTCAGAGGTCTATCGGCGCGTCGCGAAAATCGGCCATGACCGTTTCATTTCGCCTGACGAACTATCGATGCTCAAGGAAGAGCAACAGATCGCAGCTGTCCCACATGGCATACCCATCTCTGGCATTGGCGGATGTCAATCTGGGCAACCGCACTGTCCATATAGTCCAGTTGCGTCGTGCTACGGATGCCGTAAGTTTATGCCGGTTGCCGACAAAGCGCTGCATGGGAAAGTGCTGAGCGACATGAGGGAAATTGTATTGTTTTTTGAACAGAGTTCCCGAGGCGATGTGAGATCACCGACCTACTTGCAGCTTCAGCGAACTATCGGCGAAATCCAAACCGTGATTGCTGAGCTTGAGGTTCCTGAACATGAATGATCATTATATTTCCTTCGTCGAACTTGGCAAGTCGATTGCCGGCGCCAAGGGATTGGACTGGAGCTTTGCGATTGACAGCGAAGGTCATGCTGCTGATGGAGCCGGTTGGAATCTGACTTCATGCGTCGGTGATGTCCCTCCCCCTGCCTATTTTCTGCGTGATCTTGGATCTGACCAGAAAACGCTGAGAGTCATCAATACGGAGCGCACGGTAGAGGGCCTTCCACCATTGAGCCGGCGCGCTCTTTCATCTGCTTGGCAGGATTTCATTAAGGCTGCTGTTGTTCAACAATTGCTAGTGAAGCGCAATACGACGAGCCACGTCCATCAAAATGTCGCTAGACCGCTTCGCGTGTTAGGAACCTGTGTTGAAAATGAGCCGTGGGAGCTGACACTGGACGATCTTCAGAAAGCAATTCGCATTGCCAAGGCAGTGCAGGCATCCGGCAAGCTGGGCGACTTACTGATTGGCTTGGTCAAAGTTGTATTGGACGCCTATCACATTTGCGATGTCGGGCACATGTACAACTTGCTTGACCTGAAGAGAATACCCGTTACGAGCGTCAGATCGAAGCAGACAATGTCTGAGGATGAACTTCGCACGAAATTGGAGCAACGAAAACGCGCCGAGAGGTTACCCACTCGACAGGCGTTCTGGGAATTGGTTCGCATCGTGATGACCGAACGACCCAAAACGTTTGTGGATGAATTACGATTTGCCGCAATTCGGACGATGATTATCACTGGGCTACGCGCCGGCGAGACCGCCCTACTCCCCGTCGACTGGAGACGCGAACGAACTTACGTTGATGCAAAGGGACAATCAGCAGGGGTGGCCGGCGGCTTCGCAAGCGCGCTGATGCTTCGACATTTCGCCGAAAAGCAGCAAGAGGAAGAGTCTGATAGCCGTGTGCTTCATGAGAGTACCCAGCCAGTGCCTGAGATGTTTCGCCAGATGTTGATTGAAACGCTAGAGCGAGTCGTTCATATCACGGCACCGCTCAGAGATACGCTTAAACTGCAATGCGAAACCGGACGATTGCTGCCTTGGTATAAGGAGCATGAGATCGCTCCCTTTACCGAACTCTACACCCGAATCAGCGGCAATCCTTTCTGGCTTGCTATCGAACGCGAGACTTTCTTGAATGAATATCGCAAGGACTTCGACCCTGCTGTATTGCGCAAGCTACATTGCTTTCAGGCTGAGAAGTATGCTGGATCGGTTCGAAAACTCGACATGTCGATCTACATGTTTGGAAATCGCCTGCAAAAACAAATGCAGGCCGAGGAAACTAGCTTACGCTTTCGCACCTCGACTGGCCGCCCGATTTATGACAATGCAAGAATGTCTTGGATCGATACCTACCTCCACATCGGGGAACTTGAGGCACACATACGAAAAATGACTCCGACGAAAATATCCGACACTCTGCCGATGCTAGGGGATTTGGGCGCGATACAACCGTGGGAGCTACTATTTTTGCATCCAAAACGATCACTCGCCGAGGAACGTAACGACGGGCTGTGCGACGTCACAAAATACATCTCAGTGAGCCGCCCTGACTCTACCCTTGTGGGTGTAGGACTTGGAGATCAATCAACGATGCCCTCGCTGTTCAAACGCTATGGCGCCACCGAGGCGGACCAGGCATTGCGTCTTGAGTCTCATATGCTGCGACATTTACAAAACACCGAGCTCTTTCGCTTGGGCGTAGCAGACACCATTATCTCGAAGCGCTATAACCGCCGCGGTGTTGCCCAGAGCTATGAATACGATCATCGCAGCCTGGCGGAAGAGTTGGAACAGATTTCGATACCTGAAGATGTCGAACTTTTTCTTGGTGAGAAAGCTACCACTGTCGCCAAGATGATCAAGACCGGGAAAGCCAACGGCCCTATTGTCGATGCATTTTTGCGAATCCAGGCGAAGGATGGTGATGCTTCCGCATACGAATACTTGCGCGTGGAGGCGGATGGTTTCCATGCTACACCTTACGGGCACTGCCTTAATTCGTTTACGGTGGATCCTTGCCCCAAGCACTTGGAATGTTTCGCAAACTGCCGTCACTTGTCTGCAACCGATTTGCCGGAAAACAAGGTTAACTTAATTCAGCTTGAAGGCAAGTTTAAAGCAGCCATTGAGACGATACGATCGCGCCCATCGGCAAGCCTAGGATGGAAAAACCAACTCCAACACGCCGAAGATCGTTTAATCGGCGTACAAAGATTGCTTGCAACGCGACCAGGTGAACGTCCGTTCCCCAATGGCGATGACCTTTCCTTACCGCATGCGCGGGCTGTGGTGGACGACTAAAAAGGCAAGACGATGCGGGAACAAGATCCGGAAATGGAAGAAATTATGGCACAATTGCTTGCAGTTGATGCAGATATCACAGCACGCGCAGTCGCTCGTTTGCATCCAACGATCAAAGCCGCATCATCGATTACGCGCAGCGAAGTCCGGAGCAAGCTGTTGGCCGACTACCAAGAGCGTCAGCGTGAATATCGCCGTTGGCAAAGCCGCGCGAGCAAGCAGTCGAGCGCCGATATATCTGCAACTTTGGCCAAGAAAGAGCTACGCATTGCTGAGCTTGAGGCCACAGTACAACTGCTGACTGCTTCCCATGTGGCTATGCTTCGCGCTGTGGGTGCCGCTGGAGGCTTCAGCAAGTGGGCTCAATTCTTCGACGCATTTAAGGAGGTGCGAGATACGTTAATTCAGGTAGGTGCTGTGCCATTGAATGTCGCACTTATCGACGAACCAAACGTTCCTCGTGCAGCAAGCAAAACGCCGAAAAGGAAGCTTTGACACCGCTATAGCGGTTGAACATCATTCGTCATGGCCGGCCTTCCCTGCTTCGGCCTCCAACCGAATGCGTTCGACAAGCTTAACGCGTTGCTTGGCCTGATCCGACTTCATTTCCTCATGTGATATCCACTGAGTATTTGGGTCGTCAGCTTCTTTCAGACCTTGCCGGACTTGCTCACGAAACCAAACATCGTAATTCGATGATTTCATATTCAATACCCCATTTCTTTTTAGTGCCAGGACGCCAGCACATTCCCGACATCGGCAGTCGATTCACAACGGCACAAGGCGACTTAACTCAACCCGCTGAAAAAATCCATCATTAGAAGATAATCCAGGTATACGATCCGAAGATGCGAGAAATCCTGGAAGAACTGCGTGCTAATGATGCAGATATAACGGCGCGAGCGGTCTCGCGTTTGCATCCAGTGATCAAAGCAGCGTCATCTACCCTCAGTAAGGTGGCTTACCGCCCGGCTGCCAATCGCTAATTCCGGAAGTAATTCCAATGAGTACATGTTATCCCTGTGCTTGCGTTATTCTCACGTACGTTCTATCTAAAATTTGTTATGACTTACCGCAGATTGCCTTCAAAGAGGTTCCTAATTTATTGAGAGAAGCTAGGATTTCGCTGACGTCTTTCTCTGAGACTACAATACGCTGCCCCTCCTTATAGGTCGTGTCTCCAGATTTTTTCATATATTGTGAATCTACCACCCCATCATTATGGGCTAAGAGGTGTCGTTTTTGGTAAAGGACCATTAGCCGCTTAAGTTCATTGCTGTCCAGCCAATCGCCGTAGCCGTGACCAATAGCAGCCTCCCATAATTTGCTACCATGGTCTATACGCTGAAAAGCATTGAAAGGTGCCGTGCCGAAGTCAGCATACAGACCTTCGCAGAATTTCTGAAATGCAACGACCCCGTCTGAAATACAAGTTTCCAATATTGACCTGCAAGTCACCTCAGCTTCATCTTTGCCGACATGGTCAATTAAGGCGCGGCGGACAATTTCTAAGTTGTCACGCTTTACTTGAATTTTATTTAGCGCATCCGAGTAGTTTCGGGTCACGGAGTTGTGGCCGCATGAAGGACAAAAAAATGCGCTACCAATTACGGCATACCGCGAACTGCATACTTCACACCGTACCTCCAACTGCATCTCTTCAGCAGCTTGAGCAGGAATGACAGAGGTTTGAACTCTGCCGCCAGTGACCTTCATAGAGATAGAAACGAAGCCGTTTCTCGACTGCTGGCGGTTAAATTTCTCTGCACCTGAAACCAAAGCATTGTGAATCTCTCCCCTTACCACTTTAAGGGCCTGCTCTCTAGCATGATTAACCTGCGCTATCGAGTGCCACTGATTTGAAGGTGCCTCATGGCGACACATAGGGCACCAAACAGCTTCGTCCTTAAATATGTTAGTCCAGTCATCGGTATGGACCTTAAAGAGAAATTCACAATCCTTTGAAGGACATTGCTTGTCGATATAACCCTTGGCGTCACCTTCTACGGGAACCGATATTGATTTCAAAGTATTAAGCTTCTTTATGAGGTCTTCAAACATATCTCACCATTCCGTAATGAAAGTAGCCAGGGCTTCGCAAGAAAGGCGCTGCATGGCATCGTTTCTGGCAACTTAATCTGCATCGCTCTTACTTGAGATTAATTTAAGCACAAGCCGAAACAGTTCGGCTTGATACTGCGCGTCATGCAACGCGTTATGGTCGCCGGCAAGCTTTGGATGCACAAACGCTGCAATGGAGCTCGATTTTGTGCCGTGCCAAGAGCAACCCGTCGCGCCCATAAATAGCGCCTTGATATCAAGCGCAGTGAAGCCAAAGGGATTTTCCCCACAGAAACGGTGAAAGTAATAGTTGACAAACGACCAGTCGAATGGCGCGTTCAATCCAACGAATACAGGCGTCACCCCTTTCGGCACATGTTCAGCAATCCAACTTTTGAACTGTGCCATCCCCAGCTCCGGCGTAAGGCCTTCCTCATCGGCTTGTCTCAAAGAGAGCCCCGTGACTTTAAGTGCCTCGGCGATAAATTTATCGCTGATTGGTTTCAACATTACAGAAAAACCGACGTTCGGATTTTCAACCAAACAAGCGCCTATGGTGAGCATGCTGTACTCGGCCACAATTGGCCCCGCCGTCTCCACATCCACGGAAATAAATACTTCTCGCTGCTCACTCATATAGTCCGCTTTCTAATAATTTTAGCCCGACTTACAACCTAGCCAGCCATCACTGGCGATGGTTGAAGACCTTTGGCCGCCTGTACGAAATGTTCCACCTTTAACGCTTGGTCAGGAAAAGCCATTGCGACTGCGGCTGGATAGAGGCGTGTGCGAATGTCCGAATAAGTCCAACCAGGTTTATCCCCATCAGGAGCAGTCGCCTTAACGAGCACCGTTACCTCTGTCGGCTTGACGTGAAGATCCGCCAAGTCTTTGCTAAACAACTCAGTGCGCTCGTCGTCTGATGGCCGGAGGAACTCTTCAACAATGGACGCCCTCCTCAGTACTGCAGCGTCGAGCGCCCCAAGGCGGTTCGTACAAAGAATGGCGAATATTCGGCCGCCATGCTTGCGTAGGTCATCGATGGCTTGAATCAGAGTATTTACGCCTACCTTGTCTTCATGGTGGCTTTGGTCTTGGCTACGGGAAGCTCCCAGCGAATCACCTTCATCTATTAATAAGAAAGCCCGCCGTGATTTGCCGATGGACTTCGCGATTTCGGCAAAAGCTTGCGAAATCAGTGTCCCCATCTCTCCAACTTGGCCTGAGCCCCGTACTCGATTGCTGAGCTTGTAAAGGATGCAGTCCTCTATCTTTGCCTCTCGCGCAAGACGGTTCGCTATCGCTTCCGCTGTTGCTGTCTTGCCTGTACCTACGTCACCGTAGAAGATTGCCAATGGATACTGCTCACTTAGCATACTGACCACCGCAAGCTTGGTTCCATGGTGCTTCTTGCTCCAAGCCTCCAGTTCGCCAGCTTGAAGCAAAAGCCGCAGCTGCATATTGACTCTTGCATAACGTGCTTCAAAACCAAGCAATCCTTTTTCTTGTCGCCCAAGATGCTGGTCTGGAAGCACTACGCTGGTCTCGAATACTGATGTGCTACTCATTTATAGTCCTTCCTGTCCGTTCCAAAGCCGTTACTGCTATAGCCACGCTCGCCGGACATCTCCAAGCTGTTATGGGTCGTATCTGCATCGGTTGGGCTCCAACCAATGCGAAGTTTTGACGAAGTCGCCGCTTTTATTTCAGTCGTGTACTTGGAACTGTAGTAGAGCACCACACGGATGTGGCCTGATGGCTCCTCAGGCCACCGTACACCACCTGGCCTCGATGAGCCAGTAGCATCGGCTCCAGTCACAAAATTGAAACGGGTGGCACGCAACTCATTGGAATTGGTCAGCAAAGTGACATCGACCGAATTTAAATAACCATTCTTTACTAGGTGCTCGATATCATGTGCGTAGTCGCGAGCCATCACCTCTGTCATTGCCTTTGTACTTGAAGCAATCATGACGAGGTCGGCAGTCACGCGACGCATCACATTTTCTACGTCTGCGACGGTATAGGTGCTGGTCTCGGTTTTAGTGAAGGTCGAACTCATTCTGCATCCTTGATCTTGAATCGCGGCCCAAATATTTCCTTCCACACGGAAACATCCCCCTCCTCAGAGGCGTGGATTGCCGTTTCCCAAGATTCGTCGGCAATCTTGACGATTTCCTCACGCTCATCCTCTGAGATTCGAGAAGCCACGTTGTTCTCGCTATTTGCTGGGTCGACGATGACTACTGGCGTCGTAAAGGCGGTAGCTGTCTTCCCATGATTTTCACGAAAGTCAATTCGCTCCTTAAGTCCAGACTGCGCGATGTAAAGTAAAAAATCACGAAAACGCTTCTCGATGCTCTCTTGTGCGCCGTCCCTATCTAGGAGATAGGCCATAATGAGTTCGATATGGAAAGACTTCAGCCCAGGAGGCTGTGCGTGGTTACGCCAACGTTTGGCCAAGCGTACCAATGTGCGGAAATGTGCGTCATCTTCTTTACGGTCACGAACGAATTTGATTTGGCAAGGCGCGCAGGTTGAGCTTTTGACTCCAGTCGATAGATCATATTGCCAGCCGTGGTTCTCGCGACTCGGGTCCTGCACTATCGGTACGACATCAACGCTGAGCCCCGAACCGATAAACGTAACGGTTGCTGCTTTTTTTTGAATTTCGAAGTCTTCGACGGACTTGCTGGGATAAATGTTGATGAGCAGGGAGTGAATCATTTCGCTCAGGCTATCTAATGTTTCCTGATTGGCATCTTTGCCGCTGATATAAAAAACTACGTCAACATCTACGGGGTCGTCCGTTGTTTTCCTGAGAATTGTGTATTTAGCGAACGAGCCCGCCTTGACGACCTTGGTAATCTTCAGCGCGGATTTTTCGGTCACATGCTTTCGTAGCTCATCGATAAGCCTGTCCACCTGCTGATGGTACTCCTTACGTTTCTCTGCCGGAAGTCGTAGAACGTTTCCATCGTAGTAAGAGAGTTCTGTATTCGTCAGCCCCATCCATATCCCCCCGTGATTCCGCGCCAGACAGGCGGGAGTTGAAAAATCTCTGTAAATCAGCTAGTGATAGACAGGCCGTTAGCTACGTAATCCGCTGTGACAACAGCGGCCGCCTTAGCCGCCAAGGCGTGAAACCGGTTGTCCTTAAGTGAATCGCCAAAGTCGCTGATTCCACGAATCACCAATACCGGTACATCCCGCTGCGCGCAGGCAGCAAACACTCCGGCTCCCTCCATCTCGGCAACTTCTGTCTTGCCATGCAGTTCACGCAATGCACGAAACTTGACTGGGTCACGGAGAAGCAACTCCCCGCTCGCGATGGTGGCCGGCCTCGGCATCAGGTCAGTTACGATCGGGCCAGCGTCTGTTTCGATGGGGAACACAACTTCAGCGGCCGAGTAAGCACGCTCTAACCGTACTCTTGCTGCAGTTGTGTTTGCAAGATATCCATTCAAGTCTTGCTGCACTTTCGTTCGGAGCTTGGTGATTTCAGGACGAGCTTCAACCTTTCCCCCCTCTAGCGCTGCACCACCTTCATACGCCACCATCCGGTCTGAAATTACGACCTCGCCCAACTTACACTTGTCACGCATACCTGCAGCAATCCCAAGCATTACTACATGAGCCGGACGTAGTTCTGACAGCAAAAGCGCTGTGGTGGCTGCCGCGTCTACATTACCAGCGCCCCCGAAACTTGCAATAATGCAATTAGCGAAAGTGCCGTCAGGGCGAGTAACATGAGCGCTCCAAATGTGAAATCCAGATGCTGTACGGGATGCAAATATTTCCTCGCCAATCTGAAAGGCCTGCTTGGCTGCAGCCAACTCGATAGGAAGTGCCGTCAAGACAAGGACATCCGGTGGTTCTGAAGCCCGTTTTGCCAGCACTTCCGCCTCAAAAATATCAACTATCTTTCGTGCGATTTCATCGAAGTCCAGCACCGGCTCCTGAAGCGACAACGCGGACAATTTTCTAGCCACTTCCTCTCCCGTGTGCGGCATATAGGTCAAAGGCTGCGCTCGAAAAGCCTTCATTATCGCAAGCGCTCCCTGACCATCTTCACTGTTGGCACCAAGCTGCAGGTCAAGCGGTAGAACAGGAAGAAGCTTCTTGACCATCTTTCGGCCCCTGTCTAAGACTCCCTTGCCACCGCCGAGCGCAACCATGGCAGAAGCAATATTAGTCTGCTCGTCACCGACGTTGCCACCTGTCAAAAGTTCATCGTCTATTGTTACAGACTCCGCGATACCTCTGGCGACAAGTCGATTTATGAGGACTCGTTGCTCTGGGCTTGCCTTAAGTTGCATTCGCGCATCGGAAACAACGACTTTTAATCGAACCTTAGGTGATTCACCTGGCAATGTCGCATCTATTGCGCGGACGACGGTCCAATCAAAGAGAAGAGGTTTCTGATCCAAATTGACTGGTTCAGACGAGAGGTAAACTACGAAGCCAGCTCCTGCGTCAAGAACCCTCGTCACAAAGGCTCGGACAAATTCATGGGCCCTATCAATTAGTGAATTATCGGTAGTGTCAGAGATGCTCCCGGCCAGCAGGAAATATTCATTGACTAGCGTCTTATTGGCATTTTTCATTTGTTAAATGTAACATAAGCTTGCTCTATTATTGCTCGCCAGCCACTTGATATTGTTTTAATAATAGATATACGTTGCGCCATATTATCTGGCCCGGGCTGCGCGTTCATCTTTTGCCGGCTATTAGTTATCATGTATTTAAGTCGCGACGATGCTCTATTCGCATCGAGTTGTATGCGTTGGGGACGTTGAATTTATATGCATCAATTGAAAATTTTCTCAATGGATCACACTATGAAATATTTATATTTTCCGGACTCGGATAGAGGACTTAACAAAACTGAAGTGTTTGTTTCCATGCCAATATCGCAAGACATACTGAGTGTCCATGAAGCTGTGCGATATTTACGCGACAATTTTCCATCTCCACTCCATCTGAAAATGACCTCGCAGAAAGGTATGACTGTAAAACTGAAGGTAATTGCAAATCCGCAATTTTCATTTGGCCGAGAACTCCCTCAAGAGAATTCCCAATTAGATATTGATGAAATTCTTTCGGTGCTTACTTCAAATGGACTGCCCGCCAAAATCATTTGCGAATCAAATTAAGCGAACTGCTATCAGTTTTCTGCACAACTGGCTAACAATTGCAGCGCTGCAAATGGATTGAGAAAGGCAGCACAACAAGTGTGTAGTTAGCGGTATGGTGTTGATGAACAATAAGAGTTTCATAGATGAAATTTTTCCGCGTTGCTTCACGTCAAGTAACGGAACTCGGCTTTGATGCGAAAGCGAAGAAGATGCTCTGTTAGGGGCTCTCCATGTAACACATATAGCAATAACCATACGCCTATCGATTCTTGATGGAACAAGGGAGATAGTTTTGCTCGAACGTATTCAGTTGCTGCGAAATATGGGCCAGTTCGACTCCGTGGATGGCGGCGCGCAGCTTCCGTTTGCGCGGCTAACGCTCATTTACGCGGAGAATGGGCGCGGTAAAACTACACTCGCATCGATCTTCCGCTCCCTATCGACTGGCTCGGCGAGTCTTGTTCTTGAGCGCCATCGTTTAGGCGCGGCCAATCCGCCCCACATAGTCCTTGGTGTAACAGCCGGTGTGGCGCAGTTTCACAATGGTGCGTGGGCCGCACCCATGCCAGAAATTGCCATCTTCGACGATGCCTTCGTCGCTGCCAATGTTTGCTCGGGTGTGGAGATCGATGCCGGACATCGCCAGAATTTACATGAATTGATCCTCGGCTCTCAGGGCGTCGTACTGAATGCGGCCCTGCACGGGCATGTGCAACGTATTGAGGAACATAACCGAGCGCTCACACAGAAAAACAATGCGATCCCTGCCGTCGCACGTGGCGGCATGGCCGTTGACGATTTTTGCGCGTTACCCGCCAATCCTGACATCGACGCCGCTATCGAAGCAGCCGAGCGTAATCTTGCAGCTGGACAATCGGTCGAAGCCATCCGCCAGCGAGAAGCCTTCCAGGCACTCTCGCTTCCAGCCTTTGCCCCCGATGCACTCAATGAACTCCTAGTTCGCACGCTCCCTGACCTTGAAGCTGAAGCAGCTACACGTATCCGCAATCATCTGCGCAACCTGGGTAACGGCGGCGAAACTTGGGTTGCCGATGGCATGGGGCTCGTCGAAGGAGCCTCCAATGAGCATGATCACCGTGTCTGCCCCTTCTGCGCGCAGGATCTCGCGGGTTCTGATCTGATTGCCCACTATCAAGCTTATTTCAGCGACGCTTACCGTGGACTACGAAACGCTATCAGTGAAGTTGGAGAGAACATCAATACCATGCACGGCGGCGATATTACCGCCACTTTTGAACACGCCGTGCATATCGCTAAGGAGAACCAGGCGTTCTGGAATGCCTTCACGGAAATTCCCGAAGTGTTAATCGACACTACGTTCGTTCTGGAATGCTGGATCGCAGCCAGGGATGCCGTTCTGACCACCTTGCGTGCCAAGGCGGCCGCACCGTTAGAGCATATGGAGCTCTCAGAGGGCTCGCTTACCGCCATTCGTGCTTATGGCGCCTGTCGTGACGACGTTATAGCTCTATCCAATGCGCTTCAGGCCACCAATCCGACCATCGCTTTCGTCAAACAGCAGGCTGCAGCTGCGAACCTTGCCGCTCTGGCTGCGGATTTGACACGGTTACAAGCGATTAGAACCCGTTACTCTGATCCAATTAGCGGCTTGTGCCAAGACTATTTAGATGAGAAAGCTGCGAAGACGGTCACCGAGAACCTTCGCAGCCAGGCGCGCGCCACACTCGACAATTATCGCCAGAATACCTTTCCTGCCTACGAGGTAGCGATCAACACTTATTTGCAGCGGTTCAATGCTGGTTTCCGTCTGGCTTCGGTCAATCCTGTCAACAATCGTGGCGGCTCGTCGTGCAATTACAACGTGGTGATCAACAACGTGCCGGTCGCTCTATTGGCTGACGCCGGCCCCGCCTTCCGAAACACCCTTAGTGCTGGCGACCGTAATACGTTGGCACTTGCGTTCTTCTTCGCTTCACTAGACCAAGATCCGCAGCTCGATCAAAAGATCGTCGTGATAGACGATCCGATGACAAGTCTGGATGAGCATCGCTCGCTGACGACGGTCCAGGAAATGCGTCGTCTGCTGATGCGCGTACACCAGGTGATCGTGCTTTCGCATTCCAAGCCGTTTTTGTGCCAATTGTGGGACGGAGCTGATACGGCTGCGCGCCAAGCAATCCTGATCCACCGCGAAGGAACAGGATCAAATCTCGCCGCTTGGGATGTCAATCAAGACTGCATCACCGAGCATGACCGCCGCCATGCCCTCGTTTCGGCCTATTTGCATGCGGCTGATCCGATGACAGAGCGCCGAGTTGCCGCCGCGCTGCGTCACATCCTCGAAGCCTTCATGCGAGTTGCCTATCCTGCCCCGTTCCCGCCAGGGACTTTGCTCGGACCTTTCCTCGGAATCTGCCTGCAGCGCGTCGGTCAACTGAATCAAATACTAAGTCAGGTCGATATCGATGAGGTCCGTGCCATTCTGGCCTATGCCAACCGCTTTCACCATGACACAAATCCCGCCTATGAGCTCGCTGCGATCAATGATCAGGAGTTATCCCACTTTTGTGGCCGCGTTCTCGCGTTCACCAAGCGTGGATAGCCAATGGAAGAATGACGCATTCATGCGCGACTAGCCATGCAAAGACCTTAAAAGACAACGACTCCTGAAATCTTTATGGATGCAGGAGCCGTTTTTATCCCAGTAACCCCCAAGGATTACTTATCTAAATACATATGTCGTGCACGACGAAGTAACAACTAAGAAGGTACGGTCACACCTTTGCCGGATTCCGCATCCAGGAATTTTTGCATTGATATTTTGACCGAGTGCTCAAGTGACTCCTGCGCGGAATATTCGAGCTTTTCTTCTTCGTCAAGGTCACGTAGCCATTTCAAGGTTTCCCGGACTCTCACTGCAAGATGGTCAATCATGGCTTCAGCAAAATCACAATCGGGTTTTACCCATTTTTCGTCGTCGGCGAGTTCGTCGAACACACAAAAAATATTATCTCGCACCATGTCAAAGTCTATATCCCAATTTGGCTCGTCGCCAATTTCGAACACTTCCAATATCGTGCTAACAACCGCGTGAGTGGAGACGTCCACGCGTTGACTAAAGTATTGGAAAAACGCCTGATTTGCCTGTTTATCCCCTGCTCGACTACTGGAAAAAAAGATGTCTGCAGTTTTGTCAAAATTAATTCCAGCCGCTGCATTGATAACTTCTACTGCAATGTCCGAATTAGTTCGCAGCCAAGCGAAGTCGCTCTCACTTCCGGCTACGAACGGCAAAGTACTAACGGGTACGTAACCGCCTCTCCCCTCTCTGAGTATCCCCAATCCAGTTATGTCCCCGTGAACGGGAATCACGCAGGCACCTTCGATTTTGCTAAGTACACGAGCTAGTTCGTACATTGTGTTTGACAGCTCAATTAAGTCGCTACTGATTGCTGCCGTGAACAAGGTACATGCCGTTTTGATGTCCACTTCTCGATTGCGGATTCTCATCTGCGCACGAATATTGGTCTCAGAAATGTCATTCGCCTCGATACAGCCATGGCGGTTGAGACTGGCAGAAGCTGCAGAGTAATTTCTTCCCATGACAATTTGAGCCCAGGTATCCTGTGCGGAACTCAATGGAAGGTCTAAGTTTTGATCTTTGAGCGCTTTTCTGAAGCGAGCAAATGTACTGCGCAATGTCTGGCGTGTGAATTGCATCGTCAACCTTTCGTGTTCGATAGATAATCTGGCCGCTTAAAAACATCGAACATCGTTAACGAGGAAATCCATTACCGTTGGGAATATGAATAGTGTGCTGGTCGGCCAGAACCAAGGGGACCACCCTTCGAACAACGCTTATACGCCGCTCTCCTGTAAAAATTTTAACCCATATTTATCAATAAACAAAGATAATTTTTTGACCAGTTCTCCAGCGACCTTTGTCAAATGATCGAGGACGGATCTCCGTTGTTCGCGGCAGTTGCGACGCAACAGTAAGATGCTAAACACGTCTTCAACATCGATTCCCTGTTGCGTGATGCGACAATTTAAACGCAACAAAAAGGTAATCAAAGATAGCGCAACAGATAATTGTGCTATTTGTGCTGTTTTGACGAATAATCTCTTGGAATATCTGAAGATTCGTGCAGCGCAACACCTAGCCTAAAGTACCAAGATTGCGTACTTCGTCGTGCGCAGAACAGATTGCCTTATTTCTGAAAAGAAAGAATAAAGTCTGTCGAGTTTTAATAAAGTCTGTATGGATTACCGCGATTTCCCTTTCAATCCAACCGATCCAACTATCTGTTCAATATCACCAATCGTCGTCATCTACGACGCCACCTCGATGGAAAAAGATCAGCAATTGCGCCAGATAAATATCCAAACCGTGCGCGTCAAGCTCGGACTGGTCAGCAAAACGGCAATCATCCACGAATTTCCCCGCAGAGTGTTGCCGTATAAAAACGCAATATAAGAACAGCCGCACCGGCATTGCTACACCAGAATGCATCGCAGGATAGCTGCGAATTGCGAATGTGATACATTACTTATTCGCAACTAACCTGGGGGAGGTTCTATGGAGTCCGGCAATACCGAATCAAGGTTTTCTGACAAGATTGTGATGTGGCTGGTTCTCAGCCACGCCGCAGCACTCTTAGTCGGCGCTGTTATTCACTGGCGCCTGACCGCTATCTAATTCGGCTTCAAAATCTCAACGCTAAATCGCTCCAGCTGGCAGGTGTCAGTCGATACCGCCAGCTGACACGTAATCAGCAACGGCGGATCTTTTGACGTGTCGACCGCCGCCGTCACACCCCCCCGAAGCAGACGCGCCAAACGACTTATTTGCGTAACTTCATGCCAATGAGTAGTTCGGCATTTCAGTACCGACCGACTGGTCATGGTCGTTCGCATTAACCATCCTCTTGCTGAACACGACAGCATAGCTTTTTGCGAAGCATTCATTTATAAGCAGATCAGTCTGCATTCCAGCTTGTGGTCAGCGCTAGCCACGCATTAGATCGAATTGATGATCGCAGCAGCCGAGGAAACCTGATGCGCAGCCAAGTAGCCGGCGGCCTGATCGAGTTTCTGTTCCATGCCTGTATTCCCGGAGTACTTCACTCTCTTTTGATACAAGGTATAGATCAGCTGCAATTCGCTTTGGCTCGAACTGACCCCGAAAGCTTGCTGCATGGCCGTCAGGAAGCTATATCCGAATTGCTGTGTCGGCTCTATCATCGTGCCTTCGCCATAGTCATTCCAGGTGGCGATCTGGATATTGTTGACGTCGGCGGCGGCAATGGCCTTGTTGAGCGTTGTCGAAAATGTCGCGCCATAAGGCAGGGTCCAAGCTGGCCCGGACCAGCCGCCGGCGCTATAGAACGTATTGAATCCCGGATAGGCGACGCCGAATTTGATGTTCAGGGAACGGTTATTGTAGAAACTATCGAGCCCAGCCATGCCGTCTGAGAAAATCCACGGGAATTCGCCTTTGCCGTTAGCGCCGACTTTATCGATCGTGTACCAGAGAGAGAGGAAAGTGGGCGGCGTGGAAAAGGCTGAAAGTATCGCGTTCCAGTCGGAGCCATTGAGAAAAGTCTGCGGCCCGAAGTCCATCACCAGCGGCGCACCGTTCAGCTGGATATAGTTGCTTTTCGTGGTGTAGTTGTTCTTCAGGTATGCCATGTCTTGTTTGGCTGCATCGATCTTGTTCGGGATCAGTCCGGCGTCATAGGCCATGCCTACATTATGGTCTTCATAGACCATGGCGAAACTCAATCCCATCTTTGCAGTCTGGGCCACGATGGCCTCGGCATTCTGCCGGTTCTTTGGATAATCCCAGACATTCTGGCTGCCCGGCCAGTCAATCAAGACGCCGTCGACACCTGCATATTTCATCAGGAGCAGTTGATATTCGATGATGTACGGATCGCCGGAAGCGTACGGTCCGGTTTGCGGATAATAATACGATGCGATCTGGCGCTTGCCGTTTGCATCGACGATATTCGGATTCTGATTCGCCATGGTCCAATGCTGGCCCCATGCGCCGTTGCCCGACGAACTATTGGTTTCAAACCACGGCATCATATGGACATACACTTTTTTGGTCCCTGTTTTGGGAACCGCGACAGGTCCGGTCGACGTCGATGCACTGCCGATGCTGAACCAGTTGAAGTTGCCGACCAGGCCGCCGTTGACTGCGCTGTCCAAGTGCAGCTGGATCACGTGCTGCCCTGCGCTGAGCGTCATGTTGGTGGAAAGCGTTTGCCAGTTCTGCCAGCCCTTGGTATCCGGAACCGTCAATTCCGGCGTAGCGCTCACGCCGTCTACGTTGAAATGGAAAGTGCCGCCCTGCCCTTGGCTGGCGACCCGGACTTGCACTGTGTAGTTGCCGGCAGCCGCCACATTGACTGTGTAGTTGAGCCATTCGCCGGCGGTGGTCCAGCCGACGTCATATCCAGTGCCGGTATCGGAGGTCGCTTCGATACCGACTCCTTCCGTCTTCCGATACTGGCCGCCCTGGTTGTTATTGCCCTGATTGTAGTAACCGACATTCTGTCCGCCGGTATCAAAATTTTCAGCCTGGATTGTCCCTGGAACTGCCCATGGCGTCCCGCCATAGGGAGCGCCGGCGTTGGCAGCGAGTTTCGAGCTGGCGCTAGCCGACGTCGAGCCGGATGTGCCGCCGTCGCTGCAGCTGCTCAGGAGGCACATGCCGATGAGGACAGGCGTGACGCTTTTTACTAAATATCTGATAACGGTAGTTTCCAAAATATTTTCCAATACGATTTTTACTTCGGTGTGGGGTAATTGCCGATTGGTACCGCTAACATAAAGCCGGTATTGCAGATACCCAGGCCGTCGTGTTGCAGCGCTCGGCCGCTTGGTGTGCGAAGTGCCTAGTTATAGTCCGAGAGTCGAGATGAACTTGTTGGTATGCCGGACCACGTTGCCGACCGCATAATTGACGCCGGTGCTTTCAGGTAGAGTACCGGCAGGTTGCGGCAGGTGTTGCAGTGGCTTGGCTGACCACGCTTTCCGTGGCAACCGGGCCGGCGCCACGCGCTGAGAAAACCAACTGATTGCGAATCCTTTTATCATCTTCGATTTCACTTGATTCTCCTGGATAGATTGGGAGGACTTGCTTGTTGCGAGCGCGGTCCGGGATGCCATAAATCGATGCAGAAAGTTGCCGGTCCGGGTTTTTCGCATCCGTGTAACCTATCCAATATATTTCCATATGGAAATATATTGCCTGATGACTGTAGAGGACGGGAAAATTGCAGTCAACCTGTATCTGAGTGGTATTACCAGGAAGATTTTCCGCTCATGTTGCGGCGCAATGAATGCGATGGCAGGCCGTTGTTTACAATGGATTTTCCGCAAATTATCCGGCCTGTTGTTTTTACAAGTGGACTTAATGTTTTCTCGCGAATTTTTAGTAAAAACTGGGAGACACCATTGAAATTGGGAGAATTAAGATCTGCGCGCACCAGGAAAGGCGGCACTCGCCAGAGAAATATGAACAACTGAAAAATCGACGTTTCGCCGGGCCGTTGTCCAGCGAAACGAGAGATTCTGACGGACCCGCATAATGACTTGCCTGATCCTGTCCGCTTTCAGCAAGACCAGGTCTGCGATCCCCTGCTGATTGCGCAAGCGATTGCCAGCCTTGTATAGAACACATAACAATTTAAGTTCCTGGAGCTTCCCATAGCTCGACCCGGTTACCTTCGGGATCCATCACCCACCCAAATTTGCCAAATTCCGATTCGTCAACCTTGGCATCGACAGAGCAGCCTTCCGAGCGCAACTGCGCCAGCAAAGCATGTAAATCATCGACGCGATAATTGATCATGAAAGATTGGGTGCTCGGTGCAAAATAGTCTGAGTCGCTTGGGAATAAGGACCAGACAGTTTTTTCCTTGTCGATGGGGCCATTGGCGGCATTCGGTTGAAATACCACACCGCCCCATTCTTCCAGGCTGAAACCAAGATGATCCCGATACCATTCGCGCAGTTTTTCAGGATTCTTTGCTTTAAAAAACACGCCGCCGATGCCAACAACACGCTTCATATCGCCTCCTTGGAGAGACATTTATCGAAAAAAAATCGATTCAGATAACTGATCGCCACCTCGCAGATACTACATGATCAAGTAATTCCTGTGCCCGGATTATTGCCCGCTGAAAATAAGTCCATTCAGGAAGCGGCTATGCGCCAAGCATCATCGGGCTGGGATTGATTGCTCAAGCGTAGGGCGTGCCGGCCATTGTAGCTTTCAGACCGATGGTTCCCTTGTCAACAATAGCGAGAAAGACGGCTTTCGCTTCCTCTGTATCCCGCCTCTGTCGAAAGGTCCGGTGCCCCTGGATCAGGGCCACGGTCCAGGTCGCCAAGAGCAGGCTGGCCGCCAGCTGGGCGGCGGGATCGGCAGGTTCCCGCCCTGCGCATTCGGCTAGCGCCACCGCTACCACTTGCGCGATCTCGTCGCGTATCGCCCTGGCCCGGGCCTTGAGGGTTTCGCTGCCCTCGATCGTCTCTATGAAGCCTTGGCTCTCAGCAGAAAATCTGACGTAAGGGCTATCTTCCGCAACCAGCCGATGCGCCAGCAGACGTAAGGTCTCGATCGGAGCGATGCCAGCATCGCGCTGCCGCAAAGCGTCGCGCAGGATCTCCCTGCCCTCCTCGTCACGGTCAAAGAACATATCCTCCTTGCGGGGAAAGTGATTGAACACCGTCATCCGCCCGACGTCGGCGGCTGTCGCGATCTCGTCCACCGTCACATGATCGAAGCCCCGCTCGAAGAAGAGGCGCGTGGCGGCATTGGAGATGCCTTGTCGCGTGGCGAGGCGCTTGCGGGATCGAAGGTCAGATGACATTGAAATGTAGCCTTGATATTTATATGTACTGAGTATATATTACGACTCGGTATATGTAAAGGATCAGATATATGGAAAAACAATTTGATGTTGTGGTGGTTGGAGCCGGACCGGTCGGACTCCTGACGGCCATCGAGCTGGCGTTGGGCGGCGCGGACGTCCTCGTGCTAGAGCGTCTGGCCGGCGTGAACATGACCATGAAGGCAATGTCGGTCGGACCGCTTGGCTGCGAAGCGTTGACGCGTCGCGGGATGGCCGCGGCCATTGCCGCCGCAGAGGCGAACACTTTCGCGGCGATGGATGAGTTCGCAAAGCAGACCGGAGCAGAGCTGCGTGGTCGGGCGTCGAAGTACAGTGGCCATTTCGGTGGACTGTCTCTAATCCGAAAGGACGCGCAGAAAGAGCCGCAACGGCGTCCTCGCCTGGTGCGTCAGCATGAGCTTGAAGTCATGCTGGCCGATCGCGCGCGCGTCCTTGGGATTGAGGTGCGCCGCGGGTGCGGCGTCACCAGCTTCGTCCAGCAGGCGGACGGCGTCGACCTGGAGTGGGTGTCTTCGACGGACAAAGGCCGTATCTCCTGCTCCTACCTGGTAGCTTGCGATGGCGGGCGCAGCTTCATCCGCAAGATGGCCGGCTTTGACTTCCCCGGCACGGCGCCGACGTCGACGTTCTACCAGGTTGTCGCGGAGATCGATCATCCCGACCGGCTGTTGCCTATTGGCTGGAATCGCACATCGGGCGGGGTGTTCGCCTACGGCCCCGTTCCCGGTCGATTGTTCATGCTGGACTTCATCGGTCCACCGGTGGATCGGCAGGCGCCGGTCACACGCGAGGAGATCGAAGCGGTCCTGCGCCGCATCAGCGGTGCGGACGTCCGTGTGAAAGCGCTCGAAAGCGGAAGCCGGTGGGCGGACAACACGCGGCTTGTCGATAGCTACCGGCTAGGCAGAGTGCTGCTTGCCGGTGATGCGGCGCATGTTCACTCGCCATTTGGCGGCCAGGGCCTGAACCTCGGGCTTGCGGACGCTGCAAACCTCGGTTGGAAGCTCGCCTCGGTCATCCGCGGCGAGATGCCGGAGAGTCTGCTCGACACCTACACGGCTGAGCGGCGGCCAGTCGCCAAGGCCGTGCTGGCCAACACCCTTGCCCAGATCGCCATCCTGCGGCCCGATCCGCAATCGGGTGCGATGCGGGACATCGTGGCGAACCTCATGCAATTCGATGACGTCAACCGCTTCATCGGAGAGATGATGAGCGGCCTTGCCACCCGTTACGATCTCGGCTCGAAGCTGGACGCGGTCGGACGGCTAATCGGCGACCAGCCGATCGGCCACGGCGATGCCGGCGTCTCGCTCTACGATCTCATGCAGGATGGCACGGGCGTTCTTCTCGACGCCTCAACCGAGGGGAAGGCTTCCAGGCTCGTTGCAGCCGCCACGCAGAAGATATGTTGCGTGGCCGTCGCTACAGGGCCTTCGATGCTGATCCGTCCCGATGCCTGCGTTGCCTGGGCCGGCGAGGAGGACAGCATCGATGGATTGGAGGAAACGCTCCGTCGCTGGTTCATAGATTCGGACGAGGCTTGCTATAGTCCACAACAGGTCGGACCTCTATCGAGCCCAGCCTGGCCAGAGGAATTCCCGCCGCAATCCGCACAGCCTCGTTGAGGTCGCGTGCTTCGATCACGATGAAGCCGCCCAGCACTTCCTTGGTTTCCATGAATGGGCCGTCCGTCGCCGACATCCTCCCGCCGCGGACCTGCACGGTCATCGCCTGGTCGGGCAACTGAAGGGCTAGATCCGTCACCATGTGGCCGCTGGCCTTCAACTCGTTGTTATAGGCGCCGGAATCACGCAGCGCCGCCTCGGCCTCGGCGCTTTGGTTAAAGACCTTGTGAGGATCGAAATAGACTAAGCAGGCATAGCGCATGACGGGACTCCTTTTTCGTTGTGGTGTGAAAATCAATAGTCGTCCGGCGCCATCGGAATTCGACATAACTTTCAATTTTTCGGTGGATTGTTAATTTTTTCTGGCCGGCTGTCGAAATGGCGCACTGCGAGGCGACTATGTTTACCTTAACTAGGAACTCATGAACCATGACCACCTACACCCTCTTCACCCCGCTCACCGGGGGCCGCAAATGTGGGGAAATTCGCTTCCGTATGGGAATCGCCCCGATCATCAGGGCCCGCTGCCATTGCCATCAATGCCAAAAGGTCAGCGGGTCAGGCTTTCGTACTAGCGCTATGATCGAGGTTGATCATTTGACCATCCTCGAAACCGAGTCCCAGCCATTCCATGGCGCTGACCAGCGTAGGTATTCGAGTAATGTGCCTCGCCACTACCACCGCGGAGTCCATGGCGGGTTTGCCTCGACATTTGATGGTGGGCACCATGCGATCAGGAGTAGCTGATGTCGACACCACCGAAAAACAACATGATAGTTTCGTGTTTATGCGGACGGGTCGAACTCGAAGCGATTGGCGCTCCAATTTCAAGCGTTGTCTGCTACTGCGACGATTGCCAGGAAGGTTCCCGTCAAATTGAAGCGTTACCGAATGCAAGCCCCGTTCAAGATCTCGATGGCGGGAGCGCCTACATCGTCTACCGAAAGGATCGCGTTACGTGTTCAAGGGGAGCCCTGCTGTTGAAGAGTCTTAAAATCAGAGAGAAATCGGCCACAAACCGCGTCATCGCTACCTGTTGCAATTCAGCAATGCTCCTCGGCTTCGATGACGGGAAACATTGGGTTGATGTGTACCGATCAAGGTGTAAAGGAGACCTCCCTCCTTTGCAGATGCGTATTTGCACAAAATTCAAGCCCGAGAACGGCGACGTTCCGAGCGACCTGCCCAGTTACTCGAGTTATCCCTTCAAATTTCTGGTGATGCTTTTAGCTGCCCGGATTGCAATGCTGTTCCATCGATAGGTCTCGGTCTGGGATATTCACAGCCCGGCGGCGTTAATTGACTCCTTTTCCGAATCTCGATCGTCTTAGCTATACCTAGACAATGGAGTAGAGCTGATGAGCCTCAAAGATAAGAATGTCGTCGTCACCGGCGGCAGCCGTGGTCTTGGCTTGGGACTGGTCGAGGCCCTGGTCGCGCACGGCGCCAGAGTGACGATCATTGCCCGCAGCGCCGATGCCCTCGAGTCCGTCCGCGCCCGGCTGGGCGTCGCCACGATTTGCGCCGACGTGACAGACGAGACCGCCGCCCACCGCATCCTTACCGAGGTCAGCCCGGACATCCTGGTGCTGAACGCAGGCGCGAAGCCGCGGATGGGGCGGTTGGACCAGATGAGCTGGGCGGATTTCACGGTCCCATGGGAACATGACGTCAAGGCCGGGCTCTATTGGCTGCAGGCGGCGCTCAAGCTGCCGCTCAAATCCGGAAGCCGTGTCATGGTGATATCGAGCGGCGCGGCCGTGGACGGATCGCCGATGTCGGGTGGCTACGGCGGCGCCAAGCGCATGCTGTGGTTCATGGCCAAATACGCCAACGGCATCTCGGAGCAAAAGGATCTCGGGATTCGCTTCCAGGCGATCGTGCCGCAGCAAATGGTCCGCGGCACCGGGGTCGGCGACACCGGCGCCGAAGCCTACGCAGGCGCCATGGACATCAAGCCGGAAGAGTTCGTGGCCCGCTTCGGCGCGCCGATGCCACCCCGGGAGTTCGGTGAGAAAGTTGTTTCGGTGCTGGACGACCCGAAATATGCCGAAGGCTTCGCCTTCGGGCTCAAAGGCGATACGGGAATCACCATGCTCGAGGGAGCAGTAGCTTGAACACAGGACGATCTTCGCCGAACTCCGACACCCGGGCGGAACTCTTCACCCTGGTCGGCGAACTGCGACCAGAGTTGCACCGCTATTGCGCTCGTCTGATGGGATCGGTCATCGACGGCGAGGACGTCGTGCAAGACACACTGATCCGGGCTTTGGTGGCGCTGCAAGAGTTGGACGAGACGCCACCGCTTCGACCCTGGCTGTTCCGGATCGCCCACAACCGCGCCCTCGATCTGCTACGCGGCCGGACTGTGCGCACGGCCGAACCGATCGATGCCGCCTCAGACATCGCCGACTCGACCAACCCTGATCCATTGGAGATGCTGATGCGCCAAGAAGCTGTCAAAACCGCAGTGTCGCGCTTTGCGGAACTACCCATCCTGCAGAGGAGCGTCGTCATCCTGAAAGATGTACTCGACGAGTCGCTGATAGAGATCGCCGCCCTCCTCGACCTCACGGTCGACGCCGTGAAGGGCCATCTGGCGCGGGGGCGCGCGCATCTTCGGGAGATCAACGCGCAAGCCAGCCCGCTTCCAGACGCGCGGTCGGTGTCCGCTGAAACGGCGCGTTATGTTGCGCTCTTCAACCAGCGGGACTGGGACGGTTTGCGGGCGCTCCTCGCGGATGACGTGAAACTTAAGCAGTCCGCGTACCCGCTTCGCGTCGGAGCGGCGGACGTTGGTTTGTTCTTCACAAACTACGCCAAGAGCAGCGGCGTGTGGCTCGCCCCAGCCTGGCTCGAGGGCCGGGATGTAATCGCGGTCTTCGAAGACCGCAGCGATCCAAAACCCAGCTACATGATGTGGCTCGAGTGGCGCGACGGCCTAATCAGCTTCATCCGCGACTACTACCACGTCCGCTATGTCGCCGCCGACGCAGAGTTGTCGTGGGTAGCCGGCAAGATCGGCAAACTTTGACGCAAGGTAAAAGGACAGCCCTAGTTGGTGCGGGCGTGCTAGTTCACCGAGAGCACCCGACGCCCAAGGGGCGTTACTCCACGCACTCCAGGCATCCATGGGTAATCCTGTTGAAAGAAATAATTAGCGACGGTGTCGATTCGGCGTTTCACCATTCGACTAGGTACTGTGGACCGGTGCGCCTCCGGCTGCCGTAAAAATAACCCGAGCCGTTTTGATTTGCGATTCTCCATTCGTCTAGTTATCAACAATTAACTTAATTCCGAAAGGAAATATCATGATGAAACTCTACGGATTTGCCGCCACCCGCTCACTTCGCGCGCTGTGGGCATTAAACGAACTCAATGCCGAATTCGAGTTCATACCAGTCAACCTCTTGGCCGGCGAACAGCACCGCCCGGAATTTCTCCGCCTCAACCCCGCCGGCAAGGTGCCGGTGCTGGTCGATGGCGATATGGTGCTCACCGAATCGGCAGCGATTGTCATCTACCTGGCTGAGAAATATCCTGATAAAGGGCTGCTTCCCGCCGACCGCAAGCAGTTAGCTCAAGCGTATCGCTGGGTGATGTTTGCCATGACTGAACTTGAGCAGCCGTTGTGGCGCATCACGCGCCACACCTGGTTGTACCCGGAAGACAAGCGCTTACCCGAAGAAATCCCTCGCGCCAGCCAGGAATTTGTTGCCATGGCGACCATATTAGATAAGCACATGGAAGGACGGCAGTTCATTGTCGGCGACACCATCACCGTAGCCGATTGCGTGACTGCGTACCTGATGGATTGGGCCAATGAGTATCACTTGATCGACCAACACCCTCAACTGCGCGCTTATCTGGACAGAATGTACGCGCGCCCCACTGCTCCCTTGCGGATTGCCGCGGCGTTTGCCAATCTTCAAACTGAGAAATCGACATGAAAATATACTGGATCAAAGCACAGGCGCCGCAGCGCGTACTGGCGCTGGCCAAGCATCTCGGCGTCAAGGCGGAGTTTATTGAAATCGACGTGAAGGCCGGCGGGCTCAAGACAGCTGCATATGCAGCGCTTAATCCCAACATGAAGGCGCCCACCCTGGTCGATGGCGATTTTGTGCTGTGGGAGTCTTCGGCCATCATGGCCCATCTTTGCATCAAGACCGGGTCGGACATGTGGCCTGCGCATAATCCGGCTGAGCAAGTCCAGGTGCTGCGCTGGCTGTCCTGGAACGATTGCCACTGGTCGCCCGCCGTCTCGCCGTTTTATTTCGAACATATCGTCAAGGCGACATTCGGGCTCGGAGCGCCGGACAGCGCGTCGCTGAAAACCAGCGTAGCGGATTTTGTGAAATTCGCAAAAGTCTTGGACGGCCACCTGGCGGACCGTACCTTTGTGGCGTGTGAAAGGCTTACCATCGCAGACTTCCAGCTCGCCTCGATGGCGACCTACTGGCGGGAATCGGAAATGCCGCTGGAGGCGTTTCCCAATATCGTTCGCTGGATCGACGTGTTGACACGTATTCCGGCGTGGGCCGATCCTTGGCCAGCTAAGTCGCTGGCTCCGGGTAATCACGAAATTCAGTTGGCAACGTCATCGATCGACAACTTGGCGCGATAATGATGTGCATGGCCCGTATCATTTCGCAACTGGTAAATTGCATTAATTCATTTTTCCCACACTTCCAATTCGGAGCATTCTGAAATGACGCTGGCCCTCTATGCCCACCCGTTCGCCTCCTACTGCTGGAAGGTGTTGATTGCGCTTTACGAGAACGACACGCCCTTCACCTTCCATGTGGTCGACCTTGGCGATGCAGCCTCGGCGGCTGAACTGGGACGGCTATGGCCTTTCAAGAAGTTTCCTGTCCTGCTTGATGGGGAGAAGCCGGTAATCGAATCCACGATCATCGTCGAATACCTGGATCTTCATCATCCGGGTCCGGCGCGGCTGCTCCCGCTTGATGCGGCGGCTGCGCTCGATGTGCGGTTTGCCGATCGCTTTTTCGACAACTATGTTCACACTCCGATGCAGGCGATCGTCGCCGACGCGCTACGCAGGGAGAAAAGCGACGCCGATGCGGTGGCGCGTGCTCGCGCGAACCTCGACACGGCGTATGCCTGGCTAGAGCGCCGGATGGAGAAGCACGAATGGGCGGCCGGTGATGGTTTCACCCTTGCCGACTGTTCCGCGGCTCCGGCCTTGTTCTACGCGGACTGGGTTCACCCCATCGGCGATGCTTTTCCTAACGTGCGCGCCTATCGGAATCGCCTGAATGCACGGCCGTCGGTTGCACGGACGATCGATGAAGCACGTCCCTATCGCCATTTCTTTCCGCTTGGCGCTCCGGACCGCGACTAGCAAGGCCCCGTGCTCTAAGGAGAAGGAATTACGAAATATCGATCGCGTCCAGCCGGCGCTGCAGGTAGACCCTCACAGCCGGGTGCGACGAGAGGCCGATGGCCTGGCGGAAGGCCGCCTTGGCAAGTTCACGCATGCCAAGGGAAGCGCACACCGATGCTCTGGAAGCCCAATAGGGTTGATAGGTAAGCATCCGTTCGTCCTGCCCCACCTCGTCAAGAAGCGACAATGCAGTCGCCGGACCATCTCGCTGCGCGATCGTCATTGCGCGATTGAGCCTCACCACTGGCGACGGTGAAACTAGCGCCAGCAAGTCATACAGCTGGACAATCTCATCCAAGGTTGCCGCGCCGCCGAGACGGCGCGCTATCTGCGCCGACTGGATCGCAGCCTCAATCTGAAACCTGCCGCTTCTTGGATCCTGGTTGGCCGCAATAAGCAGCTTGGTGGCAGCATGGATCATTTGGGCATCCCATTGGCTGACATCCTGCTCGCTGAGCGGTACGAAGTCGCCGCGGCCGTTGGTTCTGGCCGCGCGGCGCGCCTCGGCATACAGCATCAGCGCAAGCACGCCTTTTGCCTCCGGCTCTTCAGGCAGCAAGCCGACGACTACGGCGCCTAGCCATAAGGCCTCTTCCGCCAAATCAACTCCGGCGGCATTGTCGGCGTCTGACCAACCCTTGGTGTAGGCAGTGTATACGGCATCGAGCACCGCTTGCATCCGCTCGGGCAGCTCGCTGCGATCCGGGATCTGAAATTCGACGCCATCCTTCTTTATCCTTGCCTTCGCACGTACCAATCGTTGACTCAGGGTGCTCGGCGGGAGCAGGAAGGCCGCAGCGATTTCGGCAGCGGAAAAGCCCAACACGGTCTGCAGCATGAGCGGGGCTCGAATGCTTGGCTCGATGCCGTCATGCGCGCAGGCAAAGAGCAGCGCAGTCCGTCTATCGGGCATCTCGTCAATCTCAGGCAGTATCTGGTCCGACAAGATGCGAATCTCCGCTGCGAAGCGGTCGCCGTCAACCAGCCGACGGATCCCATCGACTTGCCGGCGTTTGGCCACCGCATGCAACCAGGCCTCCGGCCGCTCGGGGACACCGTCCACCGGCCACTGCCGCAGGGCGGCCACAAAGGCTTCCGCCAGGGAATCCTCGGCGGCGGCGACATCACCGGTGCGCGAAGAAAGATAGGCAATCAGCCGTCCATAGCTCTCGCGCGCAGCCCGCTCGGCTGCGCGCTGGGCCGCGCTGTTTTGCGGCGACGGCGTCATGGCGACGGCAGCTCCATGATCTGTCTCAATTCGACGCTCCCCCATGTCGCCGCCGGGCATCTGGTCGCCCAAAGCCTGGCGTCGTCAGGGTCTTTGACGTTGATGATGAAGTAGCCGCCGGCCTGCTCCCGGGTATCCGCATAGGGTCCGTCATGGACGCGGATCTGCCCGCCTTCCGTCGACACGGTGCAAGCCGTGGTGCTAGGCGCGAGGCCATTGGTCTGGACGAAGACGCCGGCCTTGATCAAGGCGTCTCGGTAAGCGTACATCTGATCCATGTACTTCGCCATTTCGCCAGCTGGAATGGCCGCTCCTTTGGCTTCGTCGGCGTAGAGTGTCATCAGGAATTTCATGTTGCAAGTCCTCAGTTGTTTACCGGCAGAGCCCGGCAACCTATGTCGTCAGAAATACGCCACTTTCGACACACCGCATCGTCAATTTGGAAATTTCCGAAACTGCATGATTTACGAAAAAAGCATTTCCCTTGCTCGATATAGGCCAGCAGTGTGCCATTGCCTGACGGGGCCGTTACAACAGCTATGCCTTGATCGCCTCAATCAATGCTCTGAGTCCGGCAGACTGGTGCCTGCGGCTTGGGAAATAGAGGAATAATCCTTCATCGACAACACACCAATCATCGAGACAACGTTTGAGTCTGCCATCGCGCAGGTAAGGCGCGGCGCGGTCTTCCCAGATGTATCCGAGGCCCAAACCTCGCGCCGCGGCATCCGCCATCAATTCTTGGCTATCGACCGTTAGCGCCCCCGTGACCTCGACCTGAACGCTTTCACCGTTCTTGAAGAATTCCCAATTGAAGATCGTTCCGCTGGGAAATGCATATCGGATGCAAGTATGGCTATGTAGATCATGGGGCGTCAAGGGCGGCTGCCTGCCTTCGAAATAGCTCGGCGAACCCACGACGGTGAAGCGGAACTTCGATTTGATCCGCACGGCAATCATGTCCTGCGATAGACGTTCACCGAAGCGGATTCCCGCATCGAAACCTTCTTCCACGATATCGACCAGGGTGTCGGTGGCCACGACCTCCAGCTTTAGTCCGGGATTGCGCTTCAGCAGCAGCTCCATCGCGTCGCCGAGTACATAGGGAGCAATCGAGTTGGGAACATTGATCCTGACTGTACCGAAAGGCGTGGCGCGGAAGGAGTTCAACTCATCCACGGCTGCCCGCATATCCGAAAATGCCGGCCCCAGCCGAGCAAACAGCATCTCCCCTGCTTCTGTCAGCGAAACACTGCGCGTGGTGCGATGAAAAAGGCGTACTCCCACCCGGGTTTCCAGGCTGCGTATCGAATGACTTATCGCCGACGCAGATGTGCCTCGTTCAGTAGCTGCCTGGCGAAAGCTTAGATGCTTCGCCACGACAGCAAACACGGCCAGTTCGGCAAGCTCGGTATTTTCCATTGATGAACACTATTCAGTATTGTACGAAATATTGGCTACTTTATCATATCAATTCCAAGTTGCAGAATAGCGTCCAAGGAATGAACGGAATTTTCTTTTTCCCTTCCTTAGCCCTCAACTTATTGATTATGGAGAAACAAATGAATACTTCCCTCTCACCCCAAACTCTTTCCGGAAAAGTCGCGCTGGTCACCGGCGCAAGTTCCGGCATCGGCCGCGCCACCGCCATCGAACTCGCCCGCCGTGGCGCCAAAGTGGTCGCCAGCGCACGCCGTCGGGCCGAAATCGATGCGCTCGTCGCCGAGATCAAGAAGGATGGCTACGAAGCGTCGGCTGTCGTCGCCGACATCAATATCGAACAAGATGTGATCGATCTGGTTGCCAGGACGATCTCGCTCTATGGTCGGATCGACGTTGCTTTCAACAATGCGGGTACCGAAGGTGAGTTCACACCCTTCGTGGACCAGTCGAATGAAACTTATGACACGATTTTCAACGCCAATGTCCGCGGCGTCTTCTGGTCGATGAAGCATGAAGCGAAGGCAATGCTGCTGCAAGGCGGCGGCACCATCGTCAACAATGCATCGATGGGTGGCGTGATCGGCTTCGCCAATGCCGGCCTCTATATCGCCAGCAAGCACGCGGTTCTCGGTCTGACCAAGACGGCGTCGATTGAATTATTCAAGCAGGGCGTGCGCGTCAACGCCGTTAATCCCGGCATCATCGACACCCCGTTCCAGGACCGCATCTGGCCGAGCACCGAGGCGAAGGACACCTTCGCAGCCTCGACCGTTCCCGGCCGTGCCGGCAGGTCCGAAGAGATTGCTGCCGTCGTCGCCTTCCTTGCCTCGGATGACGCCTCGTTCGTTTCCGGTCACGGCCTGCTCATTGACGGCGGCTATTCCATCGCCTGATCACCAGACAATCAGCGAAGCAAACAGGTCAAACGGTCATAGAGTAGAGCCGAGCTACCTGTCAGACTGCTTACCGAGAACTTCGACACCGACGGCGTTGCGCGACAGCCGCTGGTTTACGCAACCCAATCAAACTGGATGAACTGCATGACTATTCATTGGAAACCTCGGTGCCTGCTGGCGCTGACCTTCACTGCCCTCATTGCCACGACGCCCCTGGTTCTCGCGCAAGACGGCAATCTGCCGGCGCCGGGTGTCGGTTCGACACCGGCGGAACCACCGGCGTGGATACGTCGCGGGTTGCCTGGCGCTGGCCATGCGGCGATCGCGCCGCTGGTCGGCACATGGCATGTCCAGATGGGTATCTACGGCACGTTGGGGCGCCGGGACGACGAACCGCCCATTACGTCTGACGACATCGTGGCCCGGCGCGAATGGGTTGCAGGTGGACGCTATCTGGAGGATACCACCGAAGGCAGCCTGGAGGGCTCACGCTATTGGCGGCGTGGCTGGCTAGGCTACAGCAATATGGACCGGCGCTATGAGTGGGTCACCATTGATGCCGTCAACTCCGAGATGATGAGCTATGCCAGCAGCACCGGCTCCGGCCCGCAGACCGCCATCAGCTTAACCGGCGTATTCACCGACCAAGGCGTGGCTGGCGAAGCGTATGCCGGCAAGTCGATTCCCATGCGCACCGTGATCCGCATCGAGAGCAACGATCGCCACACGATTGAACTGTACTTCACGCGCCCAGGCGACAAGGAAAGGCTTGCAACGCGCGCGGTTTACACCCGTACAGCCCCGTGAATCCGCAGGCCAGGGCTCAAACCGCGCTACTCACGCTGGCGCTGAGCGCGTTCGTCTTCGGTACGGCCGAGTTTGTCGTCGTCGGTGTGCTGGATCTTGTCGCGCGCGACCTGGCGATACCAATCGCCACCGCCAGCCACCTAGTGATGGCGTATGCCTTGGGCATCGCCATTGGCGGCCCCATTGCCACCGCGCTGACAACGCGGTTCGAGCGCCGCTTTGTGCTGGCAGTGGCGCTGGCGGTGTTTGTCGCGTCCAACGTCGTCATCATTGTCTCGCGCCATTTTGGCTTGCTCGTGCTGGCGCGCTTCGTGCCGGGCGCCATGCACGGGCTGTTCGTGGGGGCGGCGTCCGTCGTGGCCGCGGGATTGGCGCCAGCCAGGCAGCGCGGACAGGCCATGTCCATGGTGTTTGGCGGCGTCGCCGTTGCAACCGTGCTGGGCGTGCCGCTGGGCACCTGGATGGCGCAGGCGATGGGCTGGCGGGCGGCATTCGTGGGCGTAGCCGCACTCGCTGCTCTGGCGTGGGCCGCGACACTGGTGACCGTCCCGCGTCACGATGCTAGGCCCGCTGTCGGTATCCTGGCGCAGGCGCGCGCTGCGTTTGCGCCGCGCGTATTGGCACTGCTGGCCGTGGCGGCGCTGCTGATGGGCGGACAGTTCAGCGTCTTCACCTACATCGCGCCGTACCTCAAGCAAGTCACCGGGGCGACGGACAAATCAATCGCCGTCTATCTCTTGGTCTACGGTGTCGCCAGCGCGGCGGGCATGTTCGCTGGCGGTCGTCTGGCGGACCGCAACGCGAGCGCCACTATTGTGGTCGCCAACGCCCTGCTGCTGGTCGTGCTCGGCGCACTTTACTTGTTTGGCTCCGGGGCATTCATGGCGATGCTGATTTTGGCCGCCTGGGGTGTTATCGGTTTCGGCATGGTTCCGGCCATTCAGATTCGCGTGGTCGAGCTGGCCGGGCGCGGCGGCGACCTTGCCGCTTCATTGAGCGCCTCCGCCATCAACGCGGGAATCGCGGCCGGATCTTTGATGGGTGGGTGGGCGCTGGTGCGGTTTGACGTGAACGCGGTTGTGTTGGTAGGATTGGCACTGTGCGTGCTGGCCCTGCCGGCCGCCTGGGCGACACGCAACTTCGAGACGCCGGCGCCGTCGGCATCGGCGCAGCGTCCCGACTTCCAACCCCAACTTCTGAATCGAGTCGCCCAGCCCGATGACTAACCGCTTTCAACCCATCGCCTCAAGTCGAACGCCAGACCATCTGAGCCCAGTCCTTCAGGACTTGAGGCTAACCCGCGCGTCCTACTGCCGAACCGATATGACGGCCCCTTGGGGCGTGGCGATTCCGCGGCAGGACGGCGTGTGCCTGCATTTCGTCGTCGAAGGCGGTTGCTGGTTGCGCTTGCCGTCCCAGGAACCGGTCTGGATCGAAACAGGCGACCTTGCCTTCTTACCGCGCGGCACGGGCCACGCCATCGCGGATGATCCGAACTCGGCCGTGCGGCCGCTGCAGGAATTCGAGCAGGATGCCATCGGACCGACAACTCACAACATGCGCGCGGGAGGCGGTGGCGCCCGTGCGCTAATCGTGTGCTGCGCCGTCGAATTCGAAGAGCCGGCGGTGCACCCACTTACCGAATTGATGCCGGAGCTTGTCGTGCTGCGCAGCACCGATCCAACCGACCCTGCACTTCCTACCCTGCTGTCGCTGATGGCGGCCGAAGTGGCAACCCGCCGCATAGGGTCGGCGACGGTGATGGCACGTCTGGCTGACGCGGTCGTGACGCATCTGGTGCGAGCCTGGGCCGAAGCGCAGGATGCCGACCCGAAGGGCTGGTTGGCTGGAGTCCGGGACCCTCGTATTGGGCGAGCCGTTGCCGCCATCCACCGTCAACCCGGCCATCTATGGTCGGTGGGGTCGCTGGCGCGTATCGCCACGCTTTCGCGCTCTGCGTTCACCGAGCGCTTCACCGCTGCCGTTGGCCTGTCGCCGGCGCGCTACCTGGCGCAGTGGCGCATGCACATTGCAGGCACCTGGTTGCGGCATGGCCAGCTGACCGTTGCTGATGTGGCGCAGCAGTTGGGCTATGAATCCGAAGCCTCGTTTAGCCGCGCCTTCAAGCGCCTGCATGGAGTACCTCCCGGCACACTGCGTGCTCAACCCTCCGATAAGACATTTCAAGCTCTTGACAGCAAATGACAGGAAGAATCGCGACTATCCTGCGTGTCGTTATCTGAGGAGTGACGCATTGGTTGCCAAAAACGGCGGCGTCTCCCGAGGTGATCTGCTGCAGCGCTAGCCCCCTGCCCTCAAAGCATCATGATCCTGCACGTTTGGCGTCGCGTTCTTTAGTAAATGCAGCTTCATTTTAGGCATCGTGCAATACACTGGCCAGATCGGGACGGCGCCGTGACCTATTGTTCCACGCACCGAGCCTGATAATCACGAATTTTCTGGGCATTCAAGCGCAAACGCTCCTGCCTTGTTCGCTCAGGTGAAACAGTCTGGCCAGACTCCACGTAATCAAGGCGGCGCTTCTGGCTGTCGAGATCTCGTTTTACGCTATCGAGCCGGGCCTTTTCCTGCGCGCATTCCAATTCCTTTTTTTTAACCAGCTCCGCACCGGCAGCTTGGGTACGGGTCTGGGCGTTCACAGAAAGTGCTAACACGCACAGCATCAACAACCAAGAGTTACGCATAGCACCTCCATTGACATGAACACGAAAAATTTTTTAAGGCAAAAATTACAAATTGGAAAGGATAAAACCGCTCTCAGTGGAGCGGGGCGAGGAGCGTGAGGTGCATCTGCCCCGCCCGACTACCTCCTTCGCTTCTGGGACGATCACGGTCAAGGCTACCGAGATTTACGCATTGCCGGCAAAATATATTGCAATAAAGCATGTTACTCTTGGCATTTCCAAATTACCAATCATTTGAGGACAATATGCGTATAGCGCTCGGTATCGCAGCATTGGCAATGCTAATTGGACTTTCGGGTAGCGTTTATGCCCGTGGTGGTGGGCATTCGTCATCCCACTCTTCATATTCATCCCATTCGGTTCCAAGTTACAGCTCAAGCCACACAGTTCATGGTTACACGCGCAGTAATGGGACACACGTTAATTCGTACCATGCTACCAACCGCAATTCCACCAGAAACGATAACTACGGTACCAAGGGCAACGTAAATCCATACACCGGAAAGGCCGGTACTAAACCCCGCGACGGCCAATAATTATTTGCGTCTTATTGAAGATCGCATTTAAATACTTCAGATTCGAAATCCTTTACCGATAAGTCAAGCAGCTAAAATTCGCAAAAAAAAACGGCTCCGCATGGGAGCCGTCAATGATTCGTACTATCGCCCAGGCTTCAGGGCTCGATCCGGCTGATGCGCGTTGCCCAGTTGGTCAGGGCGACGCGGCTTCCGCCGCAACTGAACAGTGCTGCAGGATCGGTGTATTGCGCCAGGGTGCATGCATGCGCAATGTATTCGTTGGCTATCCAGATATCGTTGCCGTCAACTGCTGCTGCGCCATAATCGCCCCACCGGCTGCGCGGTGTTCCAAAGGCGTTATAGGAGCCGAATTCGTCGTCGGGCCCGAGTCCGTTTGCAATGACCTTGACCGATTCGCCTCGATGTCCCTGGTCGCGGCTGAAATGGATATAGCCGGCGCTCGGATAATGATCTGCGCCAGCCACGGTGAAGCCGATCACTCCCTTGCCGTTAGGCAGAGCAGCAATTGCCGGCCGCGTGACGCTGTTGCCGGCAATCGCCAACTGGCCCTGCTTGACTACCGAGGCGCTGGCGAGATTGGCCGAAACGGATGGATTCAGCACGTAGTAGGCAATCCCGGTCTGTTCCTGGCCGGCGACATTGACGACGGTGTCCAGCGCGCCGTATAAGCGGTCGCCGGTGAAAAACACCTGCTGCATGCGCGAATCGTTTGGATCGATTGCTACCAGCGTTTCCGGGACTGCCGGCTGCACTGCGGTCAGATAATTCCAGCAGCCGACGCCGGCAGGCGTCACCAGGCTGCGGTCGTTCAGACAATCTCGCAGCGGGGCGCTGCCGGGTTTTTGCGGGATCGCCGGTGGTACGCCATAGGTATTGACGTTGACGACGTTATGCAAAAGCGTCAGAGCGGGCGCTGCATCGTCCAGCGACTTGGTATTGCCGATAGCCCACACCCGCAGGCGATTATCGTTGCCGGAATTGGAAAACACCGCGACCGAACTCAAGAGATATTCGGTACCGCGGTTGCTCCGTTCAAAATCGCCGGCTGGAGATACCGCCGGCCATACGGTGAAGCCCGGATTGCCGTCCAGCAGATAATCGGCGGTGTCCAGCTGCACTACTTGAATCGAGGCGGCGCCGCTGATCAGCGCCTTTTTCGAGATTGCATAGATCTGCGCACTGTTGAATCCCCCTGAAAACGGGAATTCATTCGTTGTCAGGTAGATGCCATGGGCGTCGGCGCCGATGTGCGGATAGTCGCCTAGGCATGGGCAATTAGGATGCTGCGGCGAGCCCTGTGTACCGTCATCCTGTGCTGCAATCTTATACACGGTCCAGCTTCCGAGCGGATCGGCTGACGAGCTGACCGCGAGGTCCAGGTGATTGCTGCCTGTCTGCGCGCCTGTGGCAGGATCGGTGTCCAGCGTCAGCACCAGGTGAAACCAGCGCCTGACGTCGGGATCGAAATAGCAGGCCGGGTCGGTAATCGAAGGTCCGAAAACTCGCGGACTGACCTGGCGGTTAATTGCCGGCGCATAGCCATAGAATGTATTCAGCGCAATATCGCCGCTCAATGCCACGCCTTTGCGGTTATAGATCTTCATGACGTCATTTAGGGATTCCATGACGTAGCCGTTGCCGGCACAGAGCCCCTGGTCCGGCGGCTCTATGGAAAATTGGTTGCCGTTGTTTGCAAGGCGCTGGTTGCGCGAGTTTTCGCCGTCAAAACTGACTTCTACGCGGCGGTCTGGCGCATCTTTGTTCAATGCTTCTGCCCACTCCCCTTTTCCCCGCGCCGTGGCGATACTGCGGTTTATCTTGAACTGCGCCACGCGCGCGAGCACGCCAGCGGTGCTTTTCGTTCCGCTGGTACCGGCAGCCGTGGGGCCGTCCGCGAGATTGGGCACGTTCGAAAATACCGGCGATGTTTCGGGTGACGACAAGCCATCGACGCCGACCGTAGTGGCTGGAATCTTCACCGTGCCGCTACTGGCTATCTGCCTTGTGACGGTGGCGCCGAATGCCGAGCCCACGGTAAAGCAGGCGAAGCTGAGGATTAATCCAAATCTACTAAAATTCCGATTCATTTTCTTCTCCAAAAATTGTCATTTTTGAACCTCTTGAGGGTAAAGAAAAAACCTTACTTTGCAGATTGCAACTGCCCGGCCAAAAGATGGTTTCTTGCGAAAATGCTTGTGGCCGCACTCGGCTGCGTTAAATCAAGATCAACTCGGACTGGGGATATTTCAGAGACAGGCGTTTTACCCAAGATCAGCGCTTGGTTGCCAATTGGTATAATTTTCCCCGTGGAAATTATATATAGGTTTCTTCGCGACATAGCACATATTTTGAGCATGTCGAAAGAGCATTGATATTGATCGAAGCGGCAGCGCGTGCGCCAATCTCGGCGTTGCAAAGATGGGAAACGATCGGATATTCGTCGCAGGATTAGCAGGCTCGCGAGACGAAGTTAGCGGAAAGCCACTACAAATTCCGCCCCCGGATCTTTGTCATGATTGACGATCAGATTCCAGTCGTGAGCAAACGAAATTTCCTTGCAGATCGACAGCCCCAGCCCCGCACCTTCATCGCGCCGGTTTTCGCCGCGCCAAAAGCGCTTGAACAGCCGCGGCAGGTTGTCCGGCGCGATCCCCCTGCCATGATCGCGAATGGAAATATAGTCGGAAGTAATGGTGATGAGCACGCCTGTCCCGACCGGGGAATGATGGAGGGCGTTTTCCAGCAGGTTTTTGACCAGCACGAACAATGCCCCGCTGTCAGCCATGGTCACCACTTTCTCCGGCGGCGCATTGCAAAGGATGAAAACACTCAAGCGATCCGCAAGCCGTCCCAGATGCTCGACCGCGCTTCTTGCCACTTCGACGACATCCACCTGTTCGAATACAAAGTTTTTGCGGTCGCTCACTTCAGCCAGATGCAGCAGCTGATGCACTTGGCGCGCCATGAAGTCGACGTCCTTCAGAAGCAGTTTGCGATCGGCCGCGCCGTCGAGTTCGATTTGCCCGCGGATCAGCGCCAGCGGCGTCTTCAGTTCATGGGCAACGGTCGCCAGGAATTCCTGCTGCAGGCGATAGCCCAGCTCCAGGCGCCCTAGCGCTTTGTTGAACGCATCTATCAGCGGCACCAGCTCGGCTGGCATATCCGCCGTGGGCAAGCGGAAATCCAGGCTGTTGGATTCAAGCAGGCTGGCGGCGTCCGATGCGACGCGCAGCGGGCGCAGCGCGCGGTTGAAGGTAAACCATACGACGATGGTAAACACCAGGATGGCGATAATCGCGGCGATACCGGAGGCGGCCATGAAACTGGCGCTGTCGCTGCCGATGATGGCCTGGTGCATGCGCTCGCTGCGCGCAACCTGGATATAGAAGGTTTTTTTCTTGCGCGAAACGGCTTTCGTAAATACGTGCAATCGCAATCCCGAGCGGGACAAGACCAGGTCGGTCGCGACCGCGCTTTTCGGGTCGAACCGCGTGCCGGCGGCAAACAGCGGGATCATGACGCCGTCGGAGGCGAGCAGGACAATGCCCTGGTCGTCCAGGATGCGGTAGATTGAATCCAGTTTCAAGGCTTCGTAAAGCAGCTGCATTTTTGGACTCAATGCTACTGCCGACAAGCTTCCCGAGGCATCAAAGCGCATGCTGTCCGCGATCTTGTCGGCATTCCTGAACATCTCTTGGCGGAACAGCAACTCGGGCTCCCACTGGTAGGTCGCGGCCAGGAAGGCGGTTGCCGCCACGGTGATGATCACCAGCGTGGCGGCGGTAGAGGCAATCAGCTTTTTTGCCAGGCTATACGGCATCGTCCATTTCCTGCAATGCAAAACCATAAGCCCTGACGTTGGCGATTTCGACGACAGAGTCGATAGCCTGCAGCTTGCGCCGCAGGCGGTGCAAAGCCACATCCAGCGCATTCGGGGTGACCGCGTCGCCGACGCCCCAGGCGGCCATTTCCAGGGCGCTCCGGCGTACCGGCTGGCCGCCGGCCCGGACCAGGCTCAGCATCACCTGCAGCTCCGAGGGCGCCAGCGACACCGAATCCTCGCCGTTGCGCATGCTGCTCAATTCCGGCGACACCTGCAAGCCAAGATAGGCCGGGACCAGGCTTTGCAATTGCGGCGGACGCCGCATCAGGGCGCGCACCCTGGCGACCAGTTCTTCCATTGAAAACGGCTTGGGCAGATAGTCGTCGGCGCCAGCTTCCAGTCCCGCCACCCGGTCGTGCAGGGCGTCAAGCGCGGTCAGCATCAGGCACGGAGTCAGCACGCCCTTGGCGCGCAGCTTGCGCAGCAGGTCCAGGCCGTCGCCATCCGGCAAGCCGCGGTCGATCACCAGCGCCGCATACGGGATGCGGGCAAAGCCGTCGACCGCATGGTCGATACGGCCATAGATATCGACTTCCACGCCGACCCCGGCCATAGCCTGCCGTATCAACTGCGCCATGCGCTCGTGGTCTTCCAGCAGGCCGATTCGATTCATCATTCTTGCTTAAAATTTATAAAGATAGCCCACCCGCACAGTTGCCGCCGACGACTTGTCGACTATCGGACTGTCCTTGACGCCGCTGCCGCGCTGCAGGTCGCCGACGTCCAGCGTGATCATTTGATTGCGGGTCAGCGGATAGTCCGCGCGCACGCCAAATTCAATATTAGCGGTCGATTTGCCAGTATAAGCCGCCCGCTCGGCGGTAGCTTCGCTGGCTTTGACGCCGTAGTAATAATTGACATACTTGCTGTCCATCCAGGTCGTGCTCAGGTGCGGCGTCAGCTGCAACCCTGCCATCGCAAACGAGTGCTCGACGCCAAGCTTGACCGTATTGCCCTTGGTGCTGCCGGCGGTCAGCCATTCCAGCGACAGCTTCGCATAGGGATTATCCCAGCTGCCGGCCACCCCGCCCCAGGCGCTGCCCTTACGTTCGTCCATGCCCCGCAGTGCATTGGAATCGCTGCCCTTGTAGCCATCGTTCAATGCATATTTGGCACGCAATGTGAAGCTGAACTGGTCGACCGACCCCAGCTTGACATCAAGCGTATTGCCAAAAAAATGGACCCAGCGGTTTTCATACAATACCAGCGGCAGAACGGAAACATGATTGCTGACGCCGCGGTAGGGCCTGCTTTCAGAACCGAGGCCGATGCCCAGCCCCCATTGGGAAGCGTCGGCGGCATGCGGCTCCTCGGTCAATGCCGTATCAGCATGACTCATGCTTGCCGCGGCGCTAAGCGTCGCTCCGATCAGCGCTGCCGAGGCCAGTCGGCAGGTAAACTTGAAATGGTGCATGTTGACTCCACAAGAGGATTGAATGATCTGCTGCTGGGAGGCATGTTCCACCATAAGCTCTTACCGCTTACTTACTGGCGTCTTGCAAGCTGAAATATTTTGACTGGGCCAGGCAAGTTGACAAGCCTTGGTTTGAAGGCAAGCGAGGCCCGCAGCCGGTGAGCGAGCAGCGCCAAGCTGAACGGCTTTACAGTGAAATCGGCAAGCTGGAGATGGAACCGGACTGGCTTAAAAAAATCCGGGATCGACCTGCCCTGATGCCGTCGACACGGATGGTCGCGAACCAAGGCGTCCCCATGGTTCGGCAGGTCACTACATTCTGTCTAGTTGCCATATCGCAGCCCGCCAAAGGAAGCTGGCTCCTTTGGCGGGCAGATGCATGGCTTATGGATGTCCGAGTGTACTGGCATCGGTCCAGGTGTAGCCCAATCCTGTAATACCCTGAACTATGCTTTGGAAATCGCTGAATCCGGTGGTGACCAGCGGCGCCAGCGACGACTCCAGCCAAAATGGATGAAAGAAGAAAGATGCAAATCCATCCCTTACCACCAAAGCATATTGGGCATTCAGATAAAGATCATGCCAGGTGTAGACCACGTTTGAATACGGATCGATAGTGCTGATGTTGTATTCCATGTCCCCCAGATTTTCCGGCACAATCCACTGGCCGTAGTAGTCTTGCTTGATGACGTAGGGGAAAAACTGTCCAACTGCAAAATCCTTGCCCTGGGCCAAGGTGAAGTTAGGGGTGTCGGAGGTGTAATACACGGCGCGCTGATAGGTTGTCTTGAATACCTGCGGTATAGCCTTCGTGGTCAACGGCGATGACTGGTAGTGCGGGGTCTCCCAGGCAAATGGCGTGTAACCGTTATTCTGGAATTCTGCCTTTCCCGCCTGGAGGCGTCCCAATGCCCATGCAGTCGAATCTTCGGCCACCGGGGTATTCGCCACGGCATTCCAGAATTCAAAATCATCGGCGCTGACCCCTGTATTCTTGTTCCGCATCGAATCGTATTGATGGGTATATCCATGCATTAGAACTTTCCCGCCTCGCGCCAGCGCGTAATTTAACGATCTCTTGAGCGTCCCGGCCTGCGACAGCGGCACTTCTTCCGCAACCCCGCCGTTGTATACACCTAGCGGGTCCATGTAATGCGGGATGGTGGCAATCGAAAATGGAATGTGTTTGCCCACCAGATAGTCCGACAGCGTTTTCATTGTGCCGTAATCCACCAACGCATCGACATCTTCCAGCCGTACCAGAGCTTTATGGCTTACCGGCTGATTGTCAGCGAAGATGTCATGCAAGATATCGCACAGGACCAGATAGCGGTCCCGCGGGCCGATGTATGACAATGGCAAGTCGGCGAAGTACCAGAAATTGCCGGAGCGGATAATATACGGCGCCTGCACGGAAGTCTTGCTGTTTGTAATCGTTACCAGTGTCTGTGCCTTGGTCGCATCAACGATCTGCGTGATCCCGACGTCGGGATCGGCGCTCACGGTGTTGCTCGCAGGATCGTAGGCATAGTACTTCACCATCGACTTACCCTTGTAGGAGACGGTATCGAAGAAACCCGGTGTCGGGTTGTTCGAACTGGGCGGCGCATTCAATCCCTGTAAGCCGCTAAAGCTGAATCCGTAATGGGTATTGAAGTTGTACGCCGTGTTCCATGCGAACTGCCACAGGTTGTATTTGAACCAGACGACGGTTTTCTGCGTGGCATTGACATCGTTGAGAAATACAGCCGGAATCGGATTGTTGTAATACGATCCCAGATAGAAAGTGGCCTGATAGGACTCGATTTTTCCGGCGCTATAGTTTTGTATCGACACCAGATCAACGGTGCTGTTGAAATGTCCCATCAGATTGCGCAGCATGATGGCGTAGGCAAATCCCAGCTTCTCATACTGATCGGGGGAAGGGGCATCGTACACAATCAATACTTTTATCGGAGTAGTCACTACCTGCGCACTTGCCGGCGACGGGCTAAGCATAAACAGTCCGGCGATCAGCACAAAAATAGTCGCAATCTTTTTCATGATTGGCCACCTGCTTTTCCGGTTTGTTTAAGCTCTTCATCATCTCTGGACTTATTTTTCTTGACGTCGCCCTTATGATGATGACCGTGCTGTATGTCTTTGCCAGGCACCTGGCCCGGCGTGATCACCGTGTCAAAAGCTGGTTTCCGAGGGGGCGCAATGTTGACATCGCCGGCATTGGCTGATGCTGCAAAACCAATGACCGCGCCGATGCCAGCCGCGAGAATATGCGACCGCATTTTATGTGTGGCTTTCATGATTTTCTCCCATTGAAGATGAGTACTTGAGCGCCAGCCCTCCCCTTTAAATCGGACTGGGATATCGCATCCGGACACTAGCAATGCAAATTTTGAATGCGGGATATTGCTGACTGTCCCGCGCGACATCGCTGTTTGATTCCGCGGGCGTCAAGACAGTGCAGATAAAATGACGAGGAACGGCTAGCAATCGACCTGCATCCGAGGGATTTTTTGACAGCAATCATGATCCGTCTTTCTACGATGCAATCTCGGGATGAGGTAAAAACCGCGCTGATTCTTTCTTATGGGAACGTTCGTCTTCATGCTACAAAATGTTAGCTTGAAGTATAGGCGAAGGTGCTATTTTAGCTAGCAGTCCATGCAACATCTTGCACAAAAATCGTGGCCGATATTGTTGTTTTCCGCCGAGTAACAGACCTGCTTTTTTCCAAGATAAAATTTGGAGTATGCTCGTCATGACGGCAACACCTGCACGCCTGAGTTTCACAAATTGATGACGAGAAAGCGGGCTTGTTGCTGCATCCAAATAGAATGCCGACTGGAAAATATAGCGCGCCATTTTTAACATGGAAGCCGGCTTCCAATAATTCCAAGTCTGGCGCCATGCCACTACCGCAGGTTGAGAATTGGTTGGCTGGACCAGAGAACAATAGGAACATGGGCGGCTATTTCAACAGAATTATCGGCAAAAAAATGCGCCGCCATGGCGCGCGTCTGCCCGCGCTCGCCAGTCTGGCTTTATTCATGCTGTTATGTGCCTGCGCCGCATACTGGCGGATGAAGCTGGTCGAGCCGCCGCTACCTGCGCTTGCGCCACCGCCGCAAGCAGAGGCGCCACAGATTGATATTTCCCAGGCGGCCGGATTGTTTGGCGATCATGGAAGTGTGGTTGCCAGCAACTACCGGCTGACGGGCGTGGTGGTAGCACAAAATGCCGCGGAAAGCGTGGCTATCCTGAGCGCAGAGGGCCAGCCCGCGCAAGTGGTCCGGGTTGGGCAGGAAGTGCAGCGGGGGACTAGCGTCAAGGAAGTGCGTAAGACCTATGTGCTGTTATTGGAAGGCGGCATTCTCAAACGGCTGATCCTGCCTGAGCATGCCGAGACCAAACCGGAGATAGCGTCAGCCGCTCTGCCTGCAGCGCCGGCGCTTCTGCCCGCGACGCCACCTGGGGAGCCGGCGGCTCTACCTGCGGCGCCTGCAATCCCACCTGCGGCGCGACCCGGCAAGCCGCATCATGCCGGCCGCTAGCCAATTTTTATTAAGTTAAAGCACAGCATTTATACAAGCAGCGCTTGTTATAAAGATTTCTATTGGCAGAAATTACATTCATCCTATAAACTGACTTGAGCGTAACAATGAATAACAAATAATTACAGTCATTCTCGCGGCAATGGCAACATTGCATGTCTGATTCATAAGGGGGACTTATGAAAATTCTCTCCATATTCGGCACCCGCCCGGAAGCCATCAAGATGGCGCCTGTACTCAAGAGTCTCGCATTGGAAGCAGAAATCGAGTCCCTTGTCTGCAGCACCGGGCAGCACCGCAGCATGCTGCGCCAGGTAATGGACGTTTTCGAATTGCAGACCGATTTCGACCTGGACCTGATGCTGCCGAACCAGACGCTGAATGGCCTGAGTTCCCGCCTTTTCGCGGCGCTCGATCCCTTGATCGAGCAAGTAAAGCCCGATCGCGTGCTGGTGCATGGAGACACGACAACGGCAATGGCGGGCGCCGTCGCCGCCTTCCATCGCGGGATTCCGGTTGCGCATGTCGAGGCCGGATTGCGTACCGGTAATTTGAAACAACCCTGGCCTGAAGAGATGAACCGCAGGGTGGTCGACGTCGTCAGCGACTTGCTGTTTGCACCGACTGAAGGATCGAAACAAAACCTGCGCAGGGAAAATCTGGCCGGCAAGGTCTATATTACCGGCAATACGGTGATCGATGCCTTGATGGCTTCCAGTACGCGGATTTCGCTTGACGACGAATTGCGCAGCAGGCTCGATGCGCAATTCCCCTTCCTCCAATCGGGCCGCAAAATGCTGCTGGTTACCGGCCACCGGAGGGAAAATTTCGGACCCGGCTTTCAGAATATCTGCACGGCGCTGGCCGAGCTGTCTGCGCGGGCGGATATTGAGATCGTCTATCCGGTGCATCTCAATCCCAATGTGCAGCAACCGGTATCGGCCGCCCTGTCCCATCTGCCCAACGTACATCTGATTGCGCCGCTGGATTACCTCTCGTTCGTACGTTTGATGCAGCGCGCGCATGTGGTTCTCACCGACTCCGGCGGCGTCCAGGAAGAAGCGCCGTCCCTGGGCAAGCCGGTGCTGGTGATGCGCGACGTCACCGAAAGACCGGAGGCGGTTCTCGCAGGCACGGTCGAACTGGTGGGCACCGAGGCGGAGCGCATCGTTACGGCTGTCCACCGGCTGTATGACGACGATGCCGCATGGAGATCGTTTGCCCAACACCACAATCCCTACGGCGACGGCTACGCCTCGCAGCGCATCGTGGCAGCCCTGCTTGACCGGACCGTATCGGAATTCGCCGCGAAGCCGGAAGCAGTGCATCAGTTCGCGGCAGATGGTCGCGAGGATCCCGTGGTTATCTAGCTTCCCATGTCCTGGGGTTTGGTTCGATTGTAAAGTCTTCTTACATGGATTTTTCCGGGCGCCATGACAACTTACTGGCTACATTTCCTTGCCGATTACTATGCGTTGCTGGAACTGACCACCGGCGTTGTCGCGCTATTGTTTCTGGTGTCGGCGGCCGACGACCTGTTTGTCGACGCCTGGTACTGGACCCGCCAGGCTTACCGCCAGCTGACCAGAACCCGCACCTATCGGCCGGTCACGGAGCGGCAACTGGAGGAACACGCCGAGCAGCCGCTTGCGATCATGGTGCCGGCGTGGCTAGAGTACGATGTGATCGCCCAAATGATCGAAAACATGGTGACGGTTCTCAATTACCACAACTATGTGGTTTTCGTCGGAACCTATGTCAATGACGCACGCACCATAGCAGAGGTAGAGCGGATGCGTCGTCGCTACAAGCAATTGCATCGGGTCGAAGTGCCCCATGCCGGCCCTACCTGCAAGGCGGACTGCCTGAATTGGATCATCAACGCGATTTTCCTGCATGAAAAGAAGCGCGGTTATCAATTTGCCGGCGTCATTCTTCACGATAGCGAAGATGTGCTGCATTCTCTCGAACTCAAATTCTTCAATTACCTGCTGCCGCGCAAGGACATGATCCAGCTTCCCGTGATGTCGCTCGAACGCAAATGGTCCGAGTTGGTGGCAGGAACCTATATGGATGAGTTCGCGGAGTCCCATGCCAAGGACATCGTTGTCAGGGAAAGCATCAGCGGCATGGTGCCTTCGGCTGGCGTCGGCACCTGTTTTTCGCGGCGCGCCCTGCAGGCGCTGGCCAACGACAATCAAAACCAGCCTTTCAACACCGACACCCTGACCGAAGACTATGACATTGGCGCGCGTCTGGCGAGCATAGGGATGACATCCATATTTGCCCGCTTTCCGGTCCACTTTTCGGTCAACCGCAAGACATGGTTCGGTTTCGGAAAAGAGCGCCAGGTCACGCTCAAGATGCCCTTATGCGTGCGCGAGTATTTTCCCGACCACTTCAAGACGGCCTACCGGCAAAAAACGCGCTGGGTATTGGGCATCAGCCTGCAAGGATGGGCGCAAATCGGCTGGCGCGGCTCGCTTGCAAACAAGTACCTGTTGTTTCGGGACCGCAAAGGCATCGTCACCGCCCTCGTCAGCGTTCCTGCCTATCTGTTGCTGTTGCAGTTCCTGCCGTTCTGGATCGCCGACCATTTCGGATTCTGGAAGCTCGCCTCCGGCTCGCTGCTGGAATCGCAAACATGGCTCCATTATGTGCTCTACGCCAACCTGACCGCACTGGCGCTGCGCGCCTCCCAGCGCGTCTATTTTGTCAGCCGCTTGTACGGACCTGTACATGGATTGCTTTCCGCGCCGCGCATGGTGGTTGCCAATTTCATCAACTTCGTGGCGGTGGCTCGGGCCTGGAAATTGTTCCTGGCGCACCTGCTGTTCGGGAAGCGCCTGGCATGGGACAAGACCATGCACGACTTCCCCTCCGACGACCGGCTCATACGCACACGCCAACGCCTCGGCGAACTGCTGGTTTCCTGGCAAGCGATCACCGAGGACGACATGAAAAAGGGATTGCAGGAACACGCGGAGATACACCTTCCCCTTGGGCATATATTAGTGTCCCGCGGTTATATCGACGAAGAAACCCTGGCCGAAGCAATCGCCTTCCAGTCCGATCTGTCGCGCGCCGAAATCAGGATCGCGGCCTCCTTGCCCGCCCCGGTATCGCTTGATATGTGTGTAAGGCTGGGCGCGATGCCGATCGGGCAGGACGCCAATGGCAAGCCGATTGTCGCAGTCGGCAAGCCACTTGCCGAAGATGCGCTCAGGGAGCTTGCCTCGGCCTTTGGCACGCAGCCCGTACAGCATATCGCGCGGGACAGCGAAATAGTCTCCGGATTACGCCTGGCCTTGGCCGAAATGCATGCAAAATCCATCAAAAGACAATTTAAAGGTGCCTCGCTCCTTGGCGAACTGCTGATCCAGAATGGAAAAATCACGCGAGAAGCGCTGGAACAGGCGATGCAGCACTATGTCTCTCCGCAACATGGACGCATTGGCGACTATCTCGTCGGTCGCGGGCTGGTGTCGCGCGACATTATCGAAGAAACTGTTCAGCAGCAAATGGCCTTGCTCAGATTAGCATTGGGAGTGGCATGAGAAAATACCCGGTTTCGCTCCATTTCCTGGGCAGCAGTCTTGTTGCCGTCGCCTTGCTTGCGGCAACTAGCGCCGGCGCCGCGGAGCGGCCGCTTAGCGGCCAGGCATATCGGATTGCCGATGAGGCCTACAAGGCTTTTGCACAAGGAGAATATGATATCGCGGCGGCAAAGGCGCGCCAGGCGATCCGCTTGCGGCCGGATGTCGCGCGCCTTCGCGACCTGCTGGAAAAGGCTGAGCTGGCGCGTCGCACGGTGCAGGCGCAGCTTGCCTTCGACGCCTCCGCGGCGTCTTACCAGGCGCTGGAGCGCCGCGACTTTGCGCAGGCTGTAGAACAGGCGCGCAAGGCTGTCGATTATCTGCCCGCCCTGCCCGCATTTCACATCGCCCTGATCAATGCGCTGGTCGCGGACGGGGAACTGGAGCAAGCAGAGCAGGCAGCCTCCGACACGATCAAGCCGGAAACGCCATCGAGCGAAGCGCTGCTCCTGCGCGGCGCCATACGCCAACAACGCGGCGCTGTCGAACCAGCGCAAGCAGACTTCGATCAAGCCCTGTCGAACGCCGCTCCGGCTGCACAGCGCGGCATCCGGCTGGTGGCTGCCGACGCCGCCTTGGCCAATGGCGATCCGCAACGGGTGCTGCGCCTGCTCGAACCACTGCAAGGCGGCGAGGACAAGGAAGCGGCGGCGCGGCGTGCGCTGGCGACCGTGATGCTTGGCCGATCCGCCCCGGTGTTCAGCTTCCCGCTGGTCAGTTGCACCTCAGGACCGGACCTGGTCTCGGCGTGCGACATCAATCCCGGCACGGCGTCCGCGGATCCCGGGTTCCTGCTTGCAGATCAGGCGTATCGTGCTTTCGCCGACAAGAACTACGCGCTGGCAAGCAGCAAGGCCGGCGCAGCGACCCAATTGTCTCCCCACGATCTTGGCTATCGCCGTTTGCACGTGCAAGCGCTGAGCGCGCAGGGATCGCTGGCCGAGGCGGAACAAGTTGCAAGTACTTCCTTGACCGACTTTGGAAACGATGCCGACATGCTGCTGGCGCGCGCCGATATCCGAAAACGCCGCGGAAACCCGGTTGCTGCCCAGGCTGATTATGTCGCCGTGCTGAGCGCCCCGGACAAAACGGCCAGGAGCGAGATCGCGGCACTGGTCGGGCTCGGCCGCAAAGAAGATGCGCACCAGCGCCTGGCAGCGGCAGCCCGCTCTCCGGAGAAAGGATCCGAACTCGAGCTGGCCTATCTCGCCCTTCAGGCGGGAGATAACCGGGATGCGCTCGATCTGTTCAGCCGCGCGGAGACGCAGGGCACGCTCACCGATGCCGCCCGCCACGACGCAGCCTACACCGCCGCCCGCCAGGGGCGCAACGAACAGGCAATCGGCTACCTCAATCGGACCGTCGACGCGGCCCAGGCAGGCCATCTTGCGCTGGATGCGCAGCAGGTCTACGATGTGCGACGCGAAACTGCCGACCTGGAGCGCCGCTGGGGGATACGCGCAACGCTGAGCGATAGAGGCGTTGCCGCGGCAGGAGTCGGGGTGCCGCATGGCGGCACGATCGACGGCACGGACATCGCCGCTGAAGCATACTGGCGTCCGTTTGGATTGCAGAACGGGACGCTGGTGGAAATCTATGGCCGGCTCAACGAAACTTTAAACGGCGGATCGGGTGTCCGGACCGGATCCGCTACGGCCCAGGCAGCGCTCGGCGCGCGCGTGAAACCGTTCAGCGAGGTCAACGCCATACTGGCGCTCGAACGCCTGGTGCCGCTGGGGAACGCTACCAGCGGCGACTGGCTTGCCCGGGCGGGTTTCTCCTCGGATGCAGGGCTGGATTTGCACGCGGATCAAGCCAGCTGGCTGAGCACGCACGTGTATGCCGAAGCCGGGCATTACTTCCAGCATCCGCAAAGTTACGCCACCCTTGAAGGGCAATTGGGGCGTAGTTATCGACTTGGCGCAAGCGGCTCGACCTTGGTCCTGTTTCCGCACCTTGTGATGGGCGCAGACTACGATTCCAGCCTGATTGAGCACGACAAAAAGGCATTCGGAAGCGGCGTCGGAACCAGCATGCGCTACTGGTTCCGGCAGGATTACTATAACGCGCCGCGCTCCTATGCCGACCTGTCGCTGCAGTACCGCTGGCGCATTGCCGGCGACAAGCGGGCCGAAGGCTGGTTCATCCGGCTCAGCGCCTCGTATTGAGCAAGCGATGCGCCGGCGCCCCTGATCAAGGAAGCGAACCATGAAGATTCACCTCGCCGTTTGCAATGTGAAGTCGAGGAAAGTTTTGCGCAGGGTCAATCGGCGCTGCATGTTAGGCATGCTGGTGCTGGCAACGCTTTGCAGCTGCCAGCACCCGCTGCAAGCCAGGCTCAAGCAATATCCGCCTGCGCAGGTGCAAGGAATCGTGTGGCAACTCGATGAGCAGACGCTGCATCCCATGGGAAACTGGGAAAGGCTCGGGGCGCGTGAACTGCTCATCCAATGGACGGCCGTGGATGGCATCAGCTATCTGCCGGGCGCCGAGGGGCCCACTGCGGCACATTTGCCGGACTGGAAACGGATTGCGGCTGAACCATGGGCGGACAAAGTGATTGTCGGCTTGGCAGGCAAATTCGACGAAACGGCGGCCCGCGCCAATGCTGCCGCGCTAATCGAAGAGTCGCGCAAGCTCGCCGCGTTGCCGACGCCGCTGCACGTGGCGGGTTGGTTCTTTCCGCTAGAGGTCGATTCGAGCTGGTCCGACGCAGCCCGCCTTGGTCCGCTGCTGGCAGCTTTGCCTCGGCCGCTGTGGATCAGCGTGTACGACAGCGCCAATGTCGGCGCCGATACGCTGTCGCAATGGCTTGCTTCCTGGCTGCCGCCAGACGTCGGTATCTTCTTTCAGGATGGCGTCGGCATCCACGCGCGCGAGGCAAGCGTAGCCCGGCATTATGCCGACGTGCTGGCTGCCCGCTTTGGAAAGCAGCGGGTACGCATCATCGCCGAAGCGTTTCGTCCCCGCCAGGGAGGAGGATTCCGCCCGGTCGCAGCTGCGGAACTCAGGCCGCAACTTGCCGCTTATGACGGCTTTTCCGTTTACTTGTTCGATGGCCCGCATTACCTGAACCGCGACCTGGTGAATGAGCTGGCCGGCCCTGAAAACGCAAAAGAAAATGGCGGATCTTAGCCGAACGACATCAGAGCTGAGGTCGTCCTTCAAGGCAGCACGAGCGGATTGTTATCAACTGCCCGATAACACGCTATTCAATGTCGACCACAGCGGTTGCGTGTACGGCACCAAGTCTTCTTTGCCATACCACCAGAAATAGCCGCCGATATAGTTTTTTACCGGTGGCTTCAAGGTGTAGTAGCGCGTCAGGTAGGCGGCCTTGTTGGTAGTGGTAGTGCCGGTTTCGCCAAATCCGACTTTGGAGTTCGGAAACATGGCTGACAGCTTCGTAAACACTGCATTCCAATCAGGAACCAAGCCGTTGCAGTCCTCTTCGTAATAGCTGACCAGCACATAGTCAAGCCCGCTTTTCATGCGCGCCGGAACATTCGCATTCGCCCAGGTGAACATCTCGTTCGCTGGATTGGACCAGCAGTCCTGATTGTAGTACAGCGTCAGGGCGGCAGTCCTGCCCTGCCCTTTGGCCAGATCGTAGGCGCCGCTCATCTTGGCGACCACGTCGGCGTTATTGCCCAGCCACTCCCCATTGATTTCGTTGCCGACTTCCCAGATATTCACCACGTCGCCAAGGGCTGCCATGTATTCGCTTGCGCGGCTCAGGTATTGTTGAACGGTGTACTGATCCATCGCCGACGAGTCAAGGATCTCACCCATCACATAGCTGACTTTGTTGATCGCCACAGTCGCGCTACGGTAGCCGGATGCAGGCTGCCATTCGTCGAACACAATGCGGGTGGTCGGCTTCTTCGCCAGCTTGGACAGAGCGGTGGTAGTGGCGCTCAATCCCGATATATCGTCAATGGTCACGCCGTACACTTGCGGATAGGCGTAATTGACTGCAGTAGTAGTGGTGGTGGTGGTGGTCGGCGCCGGCGGATTCCGCGATCCCCACGCGCTTGCCTCGCCTTGCAAAACCAACCCGAGCATGGCTCCTGAAATGATGATGACAGATTTCAATTTATACATTACTATTCCATAAGATTAAGAAAGAATTCATTATTTACAACCGTTGGCCGTCGCGTCCTATGCGAACCTCTTCCCACATCGGGCGCCATCGGATATGCCGAATCCAGGTCGGCGTCAATCATCGCTGCTTGATTCATGTCCGAATGGGCAGCATCGTTCGACCAAGAAACGGCTGGTGTCTTGGCGAAGAAGAAAAATCTTGAAAAACGTCTTACACGGCTGCGGGCGATAAATCGAAATTTATTGCCAGGCGTGAATCGACCTTGAAGCTGGTCGACCAGATAGCATCTCCCCCTGCCCGATGCGCGAACGCATACAACCCTGGCGCGCATGCAAATCCAGGCGCGATCCCAAAGTACTATGATCCACGGAAACAGGAGCGCCCTAGCGCTACCGAACAGGATTGTGGCGACAGCCACAGACCATGGGCGGCACGGGCATCAAGGCTACACAGCGTAAATGTCGGGGATTACTTTATTCGCGACTCCTTTTTTCTGTTGTGGTATTTGGCTTGACCGATGGTCCGGCTGCCTTCAATTGCCTTCAGCGGAACTGGACCGTTTACCAACGCGGAATAGCCCGCCAATTCCCCGAAGTCCACATGGAATAGCAAGCTGGTGTAGCAGAGACGGTCTCCGTGAAGATTCTTGACTTGAGAGAGTGGAAACATGGCGAGGTCAGAAGCGGCGGAAGAAAATCCAGCTATTTGACACAACTCGTCCGCTGCCGTAGTCGGAATTTGCGCAGTGAAGCGGGCATCCCATATTGTTTTTCCCTGGGCGCGAGTATACCCAACAATACTGCCCCACGAATTTATTCTAGCTATCGCTCAGATTGGATCAATCAATGTTTGGCCAGGAATCTTGCTAAAATTTTCCAGTGGATGCAGGAAAACCCGCACTGCTACGTGATGTTTTTTTCAAAATAGTTGATCTTTTCGTCGAACTCGGCGCGCGCCTTGGTGATGTGCGCCACATGCCCTTGCGCCCAGGCGCCAAGCGGTTCGACAGCGATCCACAAGGAGCGTCCGAGATCGGTCAGCTCGTAATCCACGCGCGGCGGAATCGTTGGAAACTGGGTTCGCGTCACCAGGCCGTCGCGCTCCAGTCCGCGCAGCGTCAAGGTAAGCATTCTCTGCGAAATACCACCCACGGCCCGCTTGATTTCATTGAAGCGTTTTGAGCCGTCGCCGAGCAAGACGATGATAAGGACGCTCCATTTATCGCCGACACGCGCCAGCACGGAACTGATGGCGCGGCAATCTGGGCTCGCGTGGTCGGGTTGCTTGACAGTCACTTCTATGTGCTCCGGTATCAAATGTGTGCCTTCTTGTGGAGCTTATCACCGGTCACTACAATAGTCTAGGTTACAGTTTGATACCTAGATTATATGCCATGCCAGGTGTGAAGCTGTTACTCGGAACGATCCTCATTGGCGCTCTGTGGCGTATGCGGATCTTTATTTCTCGACCATCAGCCAGGAGCAAAACATGAGCATCATTTCAGTGATCATCGGCAGCACGCGCGAAGGACGTTTTTCCGACCAACCGGCAAACTGGATTGCACAACATCTCAGGCAGCGTGACGGCGTCGACGTCCGGCTGCTCGATCTGCGCGACTTTCCCATGCCCTTCTTCGACCAGCCCATGCCGCCCGCCATGCCCGGCCGACCGCCCTACTCCAATGAAATCGTTCAAAAATGGACCGCCGCGATCGCACAGTCAGACGGCTTCGTCTTCGTCACCCCTGAATACAACTACGGCACCTCGGCGGTGCTCAAGAACGCCATCGACTGGGTTTATCCGGAGTGGAACCGCAAGGCTGCCGCATTCGTGAGTTATGGCGGTAGCGCCGGCGTCCGCAGCGTCCAGCAATTGCGCGAAACCGCCATCGAACTGCAGCTCGCCCCGGTGCGCTCGGCAGTACATATTCCAGCCGCTGTGCTATGGGCGCACTTCCAGGGCGGCGATGTCGGCGCCGGGCTGGCCGAGCTTGCGGAACCCGCGGCAAAAATGATCGACGATCTGCTGTGGTGGACTGCCGCCCTGAAAACGGCGCGTACAGCCGCATAAACCGCATTATTCCGAGGATAAAAATGACCCTCTCCGCCACCTATCCCAAAGTCGCACCTAGCCCCGCGCGCCGCATTGCGCAGCTCACCAGGGGGCGAACACACGGCCCGATAACGCGCCTGGCAAGTCCGTCCAACCTGGGTAAAATCATGAAGCCGTTCGTGTTTCTCGACCTGTTTGACTTCGAAGGCCAGCCCTTCGACATAGGTTTGCATCCGCATTCCGGAATCGCCACGCTGACTTACGTCATTGAAGGCGCCATCAGCTATATAGATCCGGACGGCAGCAAGGGTGTGCTGTCCGCCGGCGGCGTCGAATGGATGCAGGCCGGACGCGGCATGTGGCACGGCGGTGGCCTGGACAAGCCGGGACGGACGCGCGGATTCCAGCTCTGGATAGCTTTGCCGCCAGAGCTGGAACTAGGTCCTACTGTAAGCATGTATCAAGCATCCGAAGCGATACAGGAGGACGGCCCCGCGCGCGTCCTCCTCGGCAGCCATGGCGCCGCGGCCAGCGCTATCCAGGCGCCATCCCCTATCAATTACCTGGCCGTGCGCATGCGAGCCGCCGAGCGCTGGCGCTACCAGCCGCCGGCGGGCCACACAGTCCTGTGGGTCGCTATGGCATCGGGCACGGCAAGGGTTCCGGACGAGTTACGGCATGGGAATTTAGCGGTTTTCGAAGCGTCTGGCGACGCGGTGGAATTCGAGGCCGTGACGGATGCCGAATTCGTTATCGGCTCAGCGGTCCCGCACAAGCACGATCTCATCCTCGGCAATTATTCAGTGCATACGACGCCGGCCGCGCTGCGCAATGGCGAGGCGTATATTGCGGCGATTCGCGCCGGGAACAACGAACCCATTAACGGTCGGCGTTTGTGAAATCCGGGGATTAGTGTTGCGTTAAGTCTCGCGTGATAATTTTGCGAAGTTATGGTTGCAGCAAAGAGAGCCTTGCCTTGCGTTAAGCAAGGCAAGATCGCGTAGTCAGACCTGATGAATCACGATGAGCGAGGCTGCATAGGCCAGAGTTTTCTTGTAATGCGGCAAGCTTCTATGCGTATGGGCCGCCAACTTGGCAAGTTGCTCTTTGAATGCCAGCAAATTAAGCTCGGGATCGCCCGGTTTGGTCAGGATGAGATAGCGGCAAGCATCGTGGATGACGACAAGGATTGCAAGCTCCACGCTATCGCCATAGAGGGACAGCGCCGCCAGTGTTTGAATTTTATCTATGCATTCATCGATAAAACAGTTTTCGATGTGAACGTCCATTACGTACTCCAGAAACAGCATTGCGGAAAAGGTGCATTAAGAACAATCTTAGGGAGTGGCACGCCGCATGTCTATTGGGGTTAGCGGCATTTCACAAGAGTTTTCAAATTCAATGTTGACGGGCAATATTCCGTGTTTTTCTGACACACGGACGCCGCCAATAGTGCTTTAAAATAATCTCTCACAGCAATACTCGGTATCGCTCCCTTTGCATCTTGCCTGCCTCATTCGTACGTATGATCGTCAGTTCATCTCGTCTTGGCAAGATTCGGCGCTGCCGCTCCAGCTTCGATTTTCGTTATGACATAACCGACAGGAATCCACTGCCCTGTGGTCTGTATCATCGAAATTTTTTCCACCGCCATGCCTTTTGAAAACCGCGATGTAAATGCGATGTTGATGTATTCGCCAGGCGGCAGATTTGGCGGATCGGTGATGCGCACTATCTGCACCCATTGACGTCCGCCGATAGCTCCCAGGTCCTTTTTCACCGCCCCCTGGTACTTGATCCATCCATCCCTGCTGATATTTTTCTGCATGGCGGGACCACTCTGATCCCACATGCGATCGGCCTGGCTGGCATCCGCCATCGCTGCCCACTGGGTCGCGGTAACGACGGCACTGTCGATCGAGCCGTCTATCTGGGCCGACGCCGGATTGGCCAAAGCTAAACCGATCATTGCGAACGCCCAGACGCCGGCAGCTTTTTTAAACGCTGAAAATGAAATCATTTGTCTCTCTCAATCTGGATCAGGCTGCTGCGCATTCTCCGACGGACTTACGCCGGCTCCTCATTTCTCGCCCATGACTTCGATCTCGACACGCCGGTTGGGCTGCAGGCATTGCACCAGTTGCGGCGTAACGACTTCGCCCTGACACTGGATCACCGGCTGCGATAGCCCTGCGCCATAAGCCTTTATCGCCTTGTCCTCTAACCCTTGCTGCACAAGGTAGCTGCGGATGGTTTCAGCCCGCGCCTTGGACAAGGTGAAATTGGCAGTTTCGCTGCCGATCCGGTCTGTGTGCCCTGTCACAACCACAGAAGTCAGTTTGACGCCATCCTGCTTGAGCTGGCTCACCAGGTTGTCGATTTTTTCACGACCCGGTCCGGTCAGGTCAGCAAGAGCGGATTTGCCAAAGGCAAACAAGCCGTCTGCAGCAAGGGTGACGCGTTGATGGTACGGCTGGTCTGCGAGAACCGTCGTTGAGTTAGTCGGATTCAGGTATTTCTGGCAATCCGGATCTTTCCAGCGGGTAGACGCAACATGGTCGTCCGAGTCATAGTTGACCATGAATTGACAGGTCACGTATTCGTCGTTCTTGCCGGTGTAGAAATTGAACGCGTAATTCCAGCTGTGCACCGCAAAGATCCCCTCGCTGAAATGAGGATTGCCGATCTCCAGGCGCACCTGGTCCTTGTTAAGGCCCGGTCTGACGCGCACGACACGACCCGGGCCGACAAAGTCCCCGGTCTTCAGGTAAGAGCTGTCGAGCGCAGGGAATTTCGGCTCGTCGGCCTCCGCGGCGACTGCCGCAAAACTTGCGCACGACAGCGCAAGTACGCTCAAGACACGCCTGATGGTATTAAGTGAGAGTGGCATCTTCGTTCCTCGGTAAATTAACCGGTTAGTCGACGCATTGCGTCGTACAGCGGTCGCGCATGGCGTCGTTTTACTCAATTGATCACCCCCGCCACGCCGACCCGCGCCGCCACGCCGCCATAGGTGGTGCCAGAGATGCCGCCCGAGACGCTCCACTGAGCGTTGTCCGACGTTTTACGCAAGGAAATACCGAGCGCGCTTTGGTTCTGGTAGTAGCCGACACCCGCAGCATAGGTCCACTTGCCCGGCACATACGGCGCACTTTCCAGCGACATCGCCGCAGCGACCCCGGCATAAGCTTTTTTCGCGACATCGTTGATGTTGTTCTGCAGCTGCATACCCATCGAATTGGTGTACTGGTTGGCTTGCTGCACCGCCGCCCCGACGCCGCTATTGAGCTGCTGAACGTTGACGGCATCCGTCGGCGCGGTGCCGGCTGCGACGTTATGGACGGCTACCGGTCCCGTAGCGCTGCCGTTCCCCATGGTGACGCTGCTGTAGTTGGTCGTACCGTCAGGATTGGTGTCGTAACGCACACCGCCTGACTGCACCGCCTGCAGCTGACGCACATTGACAGCGTCGGTTGCCTGTGTGCCGCCCGCCACGTTAGTGATCTGGCGCTCGTTGCCGGCGCTGCCGACCGAAACCGCACCTTGGGTGGACGCCACCGCGGTATTGGAGAACTGCTCCTTGCCGCCGTTCATGCCGGCGCGGTCAGCCGTCGAGCCGCCGCCCAGCGCCACGCCGCCGCCGGCTGTCGCACTGGCGCCGGCGCCGATCGCCACTGCGTTCATGCTGGTGGCAGCCGCATTCTTGCCGGATGCAATTGCGTCCAGTCCCGTCGCTCCTTCGTTATGCTCATTGCTGCCGCCAGTCGAATTCACGCTGTAGTACTTGGTCTGGCCCAGCGCCACGACAGAGGTCAGGTTATTGATCGCCGTATTGGTCGCAAACAACTGGCTGCCGTTCACGGCATCGGTGCTGCTGGCAGTCAACTGGCCAGCAGCCACGTTGGTGACCTGCCGTTCGCTGCCCGCGCTGCCGACGCTGACCACGCCCACCGGCGCTGCTCCGGCGAAGGTGTAGCTGGTCCCCTTGATCGTGGTGCCGGCGGTAGCAACCGCAGCTCCGGTGGTCGAACTATTACCCAATGCCACGCTATTGGCTGTGCTGGCCGTAGCGCCCTGCCCCACGGCTGTACTGTTGGCGACGGCAGCCTGCGCGCCATTGCCCAAGGCCGTACTGTTGGTTCCGGACGCTACCGCGCCGAAGCCGCCGGCGCTGGCATTGGCGCCGCTCGAGACCGGTTGCGTCGCCGTCACGCTGCTGTCCGATACGAATGGACCAGTCTTGCCGGCAGTGAGATTATTGATCGCCGTCGTATTTCCTGCGATGTTGGTGGTGTTGATGGTGACCTGCTGGTTGGTCGCATACAATTGCGAACCGTTCACAGCATCGGTGCTGGTCGCGCTCAACTGCCCTGCCGCCACGTTCGTGATCTGACGTTCAGCCCCCACGCTGCCCACGCTCACCACGCCTGCCGGTGCTGCGCCGGCAAAGGTGTAGGCAGTGCCGCCGATCGTCGCGCCGGTGGTGGCTACTGCAGCGGTAGTCACCGTACTGCCCTGGCCCAATGCCACATTGCTGCCGCTTGTGCCAGCCGCAATGCTCGCGCCTTGCCCCAGCACTGTGGCGTCGGCGTTGCCGTTATCCGTCGCCTGATTGCCCAGCACCGTGGACGCGGCGCCGGTTGCGGTCGCGCCGAAGCCGCCGGCGCTGGCATTGGCGCCGCTCGAGACCGGCTGTACTGCCGTTACGCTGTTATCCGACACGAATGGACCGGCCTTACCGTTGGTGATATTCGTGACTGTCGTACCCAGGGTGTTTATCGCCGTATTGGTGGCAAACAATTGCGAACCATTCATTGCGTCAGTGCTGGTCGCACTGACCTGGCCGGCAGCAACGTTGGTGACAGTACGTTCCGCGCCGACCGCGCCAACGCTCACCGTACTTGTCGGCGTGGCGCCGGCAAAATTGTAAGCAGTGCCGTTGATGGTCGCGCCTGTTGTTGCTATTGGCGCCGCCGTAGTGCTTCCTGCGCCCAAAGCTACTGCGCCGGCATTGTTGGAAGACGCGCCGGAACCGATGGCAATCCCTTGCGTCGCCGCAGCCGACACCGTCGCAGTGTCGCCCAAAGCGATGGCGCCTGCATTGTTCGCCTGCGATGCGTTACCCAGCGCTACCGAGCCTTGGCCGGTAGCCGTGTTGGCATTTCCCAGCGCCACGGCGCCTTGGCCGTTAGAGGTATTGTTGGCGCCCATTGCTACCGCCCCCGTGCCGGTCGCATTGTTCGGATCGCCAATCGCCACCGCACCGTCGCCGCTGGCAGTATTGCCCACGCCTATCGAAACCGCCTTGCCGCCGGTTGCCGTCGCTGTCTGACCGATGGCGATGGCGCCGGCGGAATTTGCTATCGCTCCGGTCCCTTGCGCAATCGAATTTCCGCCTGTCGCTTGCGCGCCATTGCCTAGCGCGATATCGTTGGCAGTCGCCGGCGTGCCGTTGACGCCTGCCACCGCATTCAGGCCCTGGGCGATCGAATCATTGCCGTAGGCATTGGCGACCGGTCCGACGGCGATGCTGTCGGTACCCGCCGCGTTGCTGTCGGCCAGCGTCGAGTTGGTGTGGAAGTACTTGATGCCGCCACCGTTGTTGATGTTGTTGAGGGTATTGCCGATACCGGTTACCGCTGTATTGGTTGCGTTCAACTGCGAACCGTTCACGGCATCGGTGCTGGTAGTGCTGAGACGGCCCGCCGCGACATTGGTGATGGTACGTTCATTGCCGACGCTGCCTACGCTGACCGTCGATGCAGGGGTAGCACCTGCGAAGTTGAACGTCGCGCCATTGATCACCATGCTCGCCGTTCCCACTGCGGCCCCTGTGCTTGAACCCGCACCCAATGCCACATCATTGGCGTTGTTCGCCGTCGCGCCATTGCCGGCGGCGAAGCTGCCAGCTCCGGTTGCCACCGCTGCAGGACCAACGGCAACTGAGTCGGTACCCGTTGGCGTTGAGTCGGCCAGCGTCGAATTGGCGTGGAAGTACTTGATCCCGCCGCCATTGTTGATGGTATTGACAGCTGTATTGGTGGCAAACAGCTGCGAGCCGTTCACCGCATCCGTGCTGGCTGCACTCAACTGACCTGCCGCCACATTCGTGATCTGGCGAGCCGATCCTGCACTGCCCACGCTGACGACACCGGTAGGCGCGCCGCCGGCAAAGGTATAAGCCGTGCCGCCGATAGTTGCACCGGCGGTCGGCACCGCAGCCGCCGCCACCGTACTGCCCTGGCCCAGCGCCACATTGCTGCCGGCTGTGCCAGCCGCAATACTGGCGCCTTGGCCCAGCACCGTCGCATTGGCGTTGCCGTTGTCGGTGGACTGGTTGCCCAGTACTGTCGACGCCGCACCTGTTGCCGTTGCGCCGAAGCCGCCGGCGCTGGCATTGGCGCCGCTCGACACCGGCTGCACCGCCGTCACGCTGTTGTCCGATACGAAGGGACCGGCTTTACCGCTGGTGACTGCATACAGTTGCGAGCCATTCACAGCATCCGTGCTGGTCGCGTTCAAGGCTGCCGGCGCCAAATTGGTGATCGTTACCGGTGCGCCCGCACCAGCGCCGCCGGTCGCGCCCAGGGTGATCTTGTTGCCGCCTGCCGCATCGTACTTGACCGCGATATTGGCGGTGTTATCGATATTTGTATTCAGCGCCGTCAAGGCCCCTGCAACCGTGGTCTGTGCAGTAGGTCCCGTCACAGCTCCGGTAGCGCTCACGGTGTTGATCGGCTGACTGAAACCGCTGATCGTGCCGGTCGCCGGATTGTAAGTCGCACCGCCGCCCAGCGTGCTTGCCGTGCTATTTCCGAGATTATCCGTGTGTACCTGCACCGTACTGATGCCAGTGGACAGCGAAACGACAGAGGTGGAGGTTGAGGTTGACAGCGACGCCACGTTGCTGTTGGTTGTGCTCAGACCGGTCGAGGTTGACGTCGACAAAGATGCAACACTGCTGTTAGTCGTGCTCAAGCCCGTCGATGTTGATGTCGACAACGACGCCACGCTACTGTTAGTTGTGCTCAGGCCGGTTGAGGTCGAAGTCGACAAGCTGCTGATGTTGGAACCTACAGTGCTTGTCACGGTATACAGCTGACTGCCATTAATAGCATCCGTGCTGCTGGCGCCAATCAGTCCGGCGGCGACATTCTGTATCCGGCGCTCAGAACCTGCCGCGCCGACGCTTACCACGCCTGCGCTCGAACTGGCGCCGGCGAACGGGCCATAAGTGGTGCCGCCTATCGTGGCGTTGGTTACGCTGCCAGTGCCACCGGTAGCTGCCGATGCCGTGCTAGTTGTGGTTGCCGATTGACCTAATGCAATGGAACCAGCAACGCTAGCGTTGGCTCCGGCGCCAAGGGCGATCGAATTGCCGCCAGTCGCGCTGGCAGCGTTGCCCAAGGCAATATCGTTCGCCGTCGCCGGCGTGCCGCTGACGCCGGCTACCGCGTTCAGACCTTGCGCAATCGAGTCATTGCCGAAAGCATTGGCTACAGGCCCAACCGCAATCGCATCCGTGCCGGTCGGCGCACTATCCGCCAAGACCGAATTGGTGTGGAAATACTTGATGCCACCGCCATTGTTGATGGTATTGATAGCTGTATTGGTGGCAAACAGCTGCGAACCGTTCACCGCATCGGTGCTGGTTCCACTCAGCTGTCCTGCCGCGACGTTCGTGATCTGGCGTGCCGATCCTGCGCTACCCACACTGACGACACCGGTAGGCGCGCCGCCGGCAAAGGTATAAGCCGTGCCGCCGATAGTTGCACCGGCGGTCGGCACCGCAGCCGCCGCCACCGTGCTGCCCTGGCCCAGCGCCACATTGCTGCCGGCCGTGCCAGTTGCAATGCTGGCGCCTTGGCCCAGCACCGTCGCATTGGCGTTGCCGTTGTCGGTGGACTGGTTACCCAGTACTGTCGATGCCGCGCCTGTTGCCGTTGCACCGAAGCCGCCGGCGCTGGCATTGGCGCCGCTCGATACCGGCTGCACCGCCGTCACACTATTGTCTGACACAAAGGGACCGGCTTTGCCGCTGGTGACAGCGTACAGCTGCGAACCATTTACCGCATCGGTGCTGGTCGCATTCAAGGCCGCCGGAGCCAGGTTGGTGATCGTTACCGGCGCTCCGGCGCCCGTACCGCCTGTTGCACCTAAGGTTATCTTGGTACCGCCAGCTGCATCGTACTTGACCGCGATATTGGCCGTGTTATCGACGTTGGCATTCAATGCGGTCAAGGCAGCCGCAACTGTCGTCTGCGCGGTAGGTCCAGTCACGGCGCCGGTAGCGCTGACGCTGTTGATCGGCTGACTGAATCCAGTGATGTTGCCTGTGGCAAGATCATAGCTAGCGCCACCGCCCAACGTACTTGCCGTCGTCGTACCCAGGTTGTTGACGCCGGTGACGACTGAATTCAGCTGGGAACCGTTAATTGCATCAGTGCTGCTAGCCGAAATCACACCTGCCGCCACGTTCTGGATCTGGCGCTCAGTGCCTGCGGCGCCGACCGAAACAACGCCATTGGTCGAAGCTGCCGCCTCTACGCCGGCGGCGGTACCGCCAAATTGTGCTGTAGTGCCGGTGTGCGGCGCCGCTGTGCTTGAATGCGAACCCAAGGCAACATCGTTGGTGTTGCTGGCCACGGCAGTATCACCCAACGCTACCCCACCCGCCGCTGTCGCACTGCTGGTGTTGCCCAGCGCCACCGAGCCCTGGCCGGTAGCGGTGTTGGAATTGCCGAGCGCTACGGCGCCCTGGCCATTGGAAGTGTTGTTGGCGCCCATCGCCACGGCGCCAGTGCCGGTGGCTGAGTTCGGATCGCCGATGGCTACTGCGCCATTGCCACTGGCTGTATTACCGACACCGATCGATACCGCCTTGCCGCCGGTTGCCGTGGCCGTCTGGCCGATGGCGATCGCTCCCGCAGAATTGGCTACCGCCCCGGTGCCCTGGGCTATCGAATTGCCGCCGGTGGCCTTGGCGGCATTGCCCAAGGCAATATCGTTCGCCGTCGTCGGCGTACCGCTGACGCCAGCCACCGCATTCAAGCCTTGCGCAATCGAGTCATTGCCGAAAGCATTCGCTGCAGGCCCCACGGCGATCGCATCCGTGCCGGTCGGCGCACTATCCGCCAAGACCGAATTTGTGTGGAAATACTTGATGCCACCGCCATTGTTGATCGTATTGATAGCTGTATTGGTGGCAAACAGCTGCGAGCCGTTCACCGCATCCGTACTGGCTGCACTCAACTGACCTGCCGCCACATTCGTGATCTGGCGAGCCGATCCTGCACTGCCCACACTGACGACTCCGGTGGGCGCTCCGCCGGCAAAGGTATAAGCCGTGCCGCCGATAGTTGCACCGGCGGTCGGCACCGCAGCCGCTGCCACCGTGCTGCCCTGGCCCAGCGCCACATTGCTGCCAGCCGTGCCAGCCGCAATGCTGGTGCCTTGGCCCAATACCGTCGCATTGGCATTGCCGTTGTCGGTAGACTGGTTACCCAGCACTGTCGACGCCGCGCCTGTTGCCGTTGCGCCGAAGCCGCCGGCGCTGGCATTGGCGCCGCTCGATACCGGTTGCACTGCCGTCACATTATTGTCTGACACAAAGGGACCGGCTTTGCCGCTGGTGACAGCGTATAGCTGCGAACCATTTACCGCATCCGTGCTGGTTGCATTCAATGCCGCCGGCGCCAGGTTGGTGATCGTTACCGGAGCGCCTGCACCGGCGCCGCCAGTCGCACCTAAAGTGATCTTGGTGCCGCCGACCGCATCGTACTTGACAGCGATATTGGCCGTGTTATCAATGTTGGTATTCAATGCAGTCAGAGCACCGGCAACCGTCGTCTGAGCAGTTGGTCCCGTCACGGCGCCTGTAGCGCTGACGGTATTGATCGGCTGGCTGAAACCGCTGATGGTGCCGGTCGCCGGATTGTAAGTCGCGCCGCCGCCCAGCGTGCTTGCCGTGCTATTTCCGAGATTATCCGTGTGTGCTTGCACCGTACTGATGCCAGTGGACAGCGAAACGACAGAGGTGGAGGTTGAGGTTGACAGCGACGCCACGTTGCTATTGGTTGTGCTCAAACCGGTCGAGGTTGACGTCGACAAAGATGCAACACTGCTATTGGTCGTACTCAGGCCGGTCGAGGTCGAAGTCGATAGCGAAGCCACACTGCTATTGGTCGTACTCAGGCCGGTCGAAGTCGACGTCGACAAAGATGCAACACTGCTGTTAGTCGTGCTCAAGCCCGTCGACGTTGATGTCGACAGCGAAGCCACATTGCTATTGGTCGTGCTCAAGCCCGTCGATGTTGATGTCGACAACGAAGCCACATTGCTATTGGTCGTGCTCAAGCCCGTCGATGTTGATGTCGACAACGACGCCACATTGCTATTGGTCGTGCTCAAGCCCGTCGATGTTGATGTCGACAACGACGCCACATTGCTATTGGTCGTGCTCAAGCCCGTCGATGTTGATGTCGACAACGACGCCACGCTACTGTTAGTTGTGCTCAGGCCGGTTGAGGTCGAGGTCGACAAGCTGCTGATGTTGGAGCCTACAGTGCTTGCCACGGTGTACAGCTGACTGCCATTAATGGCATCCGTGCTGCTGGCGCCAATCAGTCCGGCGGCGACATTCTGTATCCGGCGCTCAGAACCTGCCGCGCCGACGCTTACCACGCCTGCGCTCGAACTGGCGCCGGCGAACGGGCCATAAGTAGCGCTGCCTATCGTGGCGTTGGTTACGCTGCCAGTGCCGCCGGTAGCTGCCGATGCCGTACTCGTCGTGGTTGCCGATTGACCTAATGCAATGGAACCAGCAACGCTAGCGTTGGCTCCGGCGCCAAGGGCGATCGAATTGCCGCCAGTCGCTTTGGCGGCATTGCCCAAGGCAATATCGTTCGCCGTCGCCGGCGTGCCGCTGACGCCAGCCACCGCATTCAGACCTTGTGCAATCGAGTCATTGCCGAAAGCATTGGCGACAGGACCCACCGCAATCGCATCGGTACCGGTCGGTGAACTGTCCGCCAGGACCGAGTTGGTGTGGAAGTATTTGATGCCCGCGCCGTTGTTGATGTTGTTGATCAAACTATTTGTCGCGAACAGCTGCGAACCATTGACTGCATCCGTGCTGGTTGCATTCAACGCCGCCGGCGCCAGGTTGGTGATCGTCACCGGTGCACCTGCACCGGCGCCGCCGGTGGCGCCCAGGGTGATCTTGCTGCCGCCAGCCGCATCGTACTTGACTGCGATATTGGCGGTGTTATCGACATTGGTGTTAAGGGCTGTTAAGGCAGCGGCGACCGTCGTCTGCGCCGTCGGACCGGTCACAGCTCCAGTGGCGCTCACGGTGTTGATGGGCTGACTGAAGCCGGTGATATTGCCGGTCGCCGGACTATAAGTCGCGCCACCGCCCAGCGTGCTCGCTGTGGTGGTTCCCAGATTGTTGACGCCGGTAACGACCGAATTCAGCTGCGAACCGTTGATAGCATCGGTGCTGGCCGCCGATATGACGCCAGCTGCTACGTTCTGGATCTGACGCTCAGTACCCGCAGCGCCGACCGACACCACGCCGTTGGTCGAAGCCGCCGCTTCCACGCCGGCGGCAGTGCCGCCGAATTGTGCTGTAGTGCCTGTGTGCGGCGCTGCGGTAGTTGAATGCGAACCTAAGGCGACATCATTGGTGTTATTCGCGACAGCAGTGTCGCCCAGTGCTACACCGCCAGCCGCAGCTGCATTGCTGGCATTGCCGAGCGCCACCGAGCCCTGCCCGATTGCGCTATTGCCGTTACCGATGGCAACCGCGCCATTGGCCGCAGTAGTGCCGGCAACATTGCCAGCGGCTGTGTTATTCGCACCCATCGTTACAGCGCCGGTACCGTTCGATACGTTTGGATCACCGATCGCAACGGCACCATTGCCAGTGGCTTTCTGTCCACGTCCGATTGCTACGGCCCCACCAGCAGCTGTACTGGAATTGGCTGTTGTGCCAGATGAGCCTATTGCTACGTTTTGGCCCGTTGCGCCGCTGACAATCCCGTCGCCTTGCGCAATACCGAATGCGCCATTGACAGTAGCGCCACGTCCGACCGCGATGCCCGAGGTATTAGCTGCGCCGACCGAGGACTGGCCGCCGATGGCGATCGAATTCTGCGCCGCGGCCGCCGCGCCTGCGGTCGCATTCGTGCCGATTGCCGTGGCGCCGACGCCGGAGGCTGTAGTGCTAGATCCAATCGCGGTGGAAGTACTGGCCGACGCATTGGCTAAGTAACCGAGAGCCACCGAATTTCCACCGGTGGCTTTAGCAGAATTACCTATCGCAACATCGTTCTCAATGGTCGTCGCCGAACCTGCAACGCCTGCAATGGCGTTGTCACCCAAAGCAATTGAAAAATAGCCAAACGCGTTAGCTTGAAATCCAATCGCGCTAGCGCCGGCCCCGAATGCAAAGGCCAAGTCACCGAAAGCTACCGATTCTTGGCCAGCGGCAGTCGCCCCCGCGCCTAAGACGGCAGAATTATCGCCGCTACCAATGGCGTTTATCCCGACCGCGATGGCATTTCCACCCGACGCATTGGCCTGAAGGCCGACTGCCACCGAATTGGCGCTTGACGCTTTGGCCAAGTTACCGAGAGCCACCGAATTTCCACCGATGGCTTGAGCAGAATTACCGATCGCAACATCGTTCGCAACAGTCGGCGAACCTGCCACGCCTGCAACGGCGTTGTTACCCGAAGCAATTGAAAAATTGCCAAACGAGTTAGCTTGAAATCCAATCGCGGTAGCGCTGGCCCCCGCTGCATTGCTCAAGACGCCGAGAGCCACCGAATTGCCGCCTGAGGCAACCGCCTTCGCGCCGAAGGCGGAACCATTAGTGCCGCTAGCAATGGCAGCCCACCCGACCGCGATGGCATTGCCGCCCGACGCATTCGCAGTGTAGCCAACAGCCACCGAATTGGCGGCTGAGGCAATCGACTGCGTACCTACCGCTGTTGCCAGGTTTCCGGCCTGGCTCATAAAACCCAATGCCGCACCGTAGTCTCCGGTAACCTGGGTGCCCGCACCGAACAAAGTTACGGCAAGATGATTGCCCCCAGTGGCACCACAGCCGGCAACCGTCGAGAAATAGCCATTGCCGTCGGTCTGAAACATTGCCCCTGCTCCCGGCGCCGTAAAGACCGTACCATCTGCACCTGTGAAGGTATTGCCACAAGCAGAGCCGCCGGAGTTGCTGATAGTACTGGCAAACCCAGGCAATGGCAGCGCTAGTATTAGCGCCACCACCGAAGTCTTCAATGGAAATCCGCCTCCGAAGAAAGCTCCCCATGCAGAACCGGTCGCCATAACGGGCGCGCCACCGACGCAACTGGATCCCGATCGTTTGCCTTTGGCAGCAACCAATTCAGAGACTGCAACCCAAGCATTCAGGCTCTCGCTATAGACTGTGCGATAAACTTTGTTCATGATTGGCTCCCCGCCAAAATAAGTAGAAATTGGACTTTCAGCAGCAAATCAGATTGATCGCCACAACCTAAAAGTTGAAACGCTCATGGGCGCGGATAATTTATTGTCCGGTTGCATAGCCGAATGCATTTCGAACGGCATGCATGGAAACAGTAATGCCGGTTTTGGAAAACGGACGCCTTGCGACAACTCGACGTCGTATCGCGTCCGGCGTCGGTCCTGACGCCTATTTTCTGAAGTGTTTTTTTCATTTGTCTTCTCCGTATTTCGACGCTTCAATCAATTCAAGAATCGTTCGCGTCTTATCTTTATCTCGGCCAGCCTTGATATCTGTGGCTTCAGTCTTTCTCAGGCTGAGTAAAAAGTAGCACCGTTTTTTTTAAAAGTAATTTCTACTTGTTAACATTTGACAATTCTTGCCATTTTTTAACAGTTGTTTACATTTAAATTTCCATGTGGAAATTTTCCATTTTGTGCATTCAATATGAATGCATGAGGGCTTCCCGACGCATTGCGCAACAAGGATGGTCTGTGCTTGTCAGTCGTCTTGCAGAAAGTAATGAGTGCCTCGAATGACTCAGCCAATCGGACCATCGCTACGACCGGACTTCCCTCTTGTTCATGGCATTGTTGACGAATACAGAAGCATGTTTTTTCAGGGCGCAAGTCTCCCCATTCGCAAAATGCCTGCTGCGGACAGATGGCGCCATTAATCTGAAATCGAGTTTCCCGCTTGCTCGTTTAAGCGCTCGCGGTCAGGATGGAATTTCGCTTTGTCTTCGTCTTATCTTATTTTCAAGTAACATTTTCTGACAATTAAATCCGATAAAGGACCTTGCCAGCCCTGGCCCCCTTAAACCGCCTTGGACGCCAGGAGCTCTCCCATATACAGCTTCTTGTGGTGCCTTCTGAGCAATCGTTGCTCCTTGCGCCTGGTATATAAATCGGCGTAGTCGGCAATCTCTGCCAGCATGCGCAACAGGTCCGGATCCTGGATTCTGCTTTGGGCCAGGAAGCGCCAGAAATTACTCTCAGTCCAGCGCCGGAACCGCATGTAGGTCGCGTTCCATTTGCCAAACTCGGAAGGTATGCGATGCCATAAACCTTTATTCGCCACTATCCACAAGACGGCTTCCATGAACAGCCGATTATTCCGGCCGCACATGCCGGGGTCGCTAGCCTTGCCGATCATGAACGGCTCCAGCTGCAGCCATTGATCGTCGCGCAGTTTCATCTCGTATTTATGTATCTCATCCATGAAAAAGCTCTACTGAAAATTTATTCCTGCAGTAAAATGCCGATGGCTTGGCGGCACATGCATCACGCTATCGCTATCAAAAAAGGCAGCCAGCCGATGCAAATACTTCAAATACGCTTGCACTTCATTCTTCCCCAAGCACTTCGATGTCGATGCGTCGGTTGGAGCGCAGGCAATCCTGCAACACCGCCGTCTTCACCGTGCCGGCGCACTGCGCCAGCGGTTGCCGGTCGCCCATGCCGGCAACGCGGATGAGCTTGGCGTCTATGCCTTGCTGCGCCAGCAGCTTGCTCACCGCGTCGGCCCGGGCCAGCGACAGCGCCATCTTGTCAGCCTCAGAGCCGAGACGGTCGGTATGCCCCGTCACAACCACGTAATAGATGCGCCTGAAATTACGCTTGATGTCGCTTGCCAGGCGCTCAATTTTCAAGCGGCCTTCCGGCGCCATGTCGCTTAAACCCCTGCCTTCCGCGCCGAACAAACTGTCCGCGCTCAAGGTCAGTTTTTGCGGCGTCATTGCAGCCTTCGCCTGCAGCGCTTCAACCGGCGGCGGGTCGACCAGTAATGCACAATCCGGCTTGCGCCAGTACATGCCGGCGACACGCACAGTGCCGTCGAAACGCACCATGTACTGGCAAACCACGTCCTCCGCTTCCTTGCCGCTACGCAGATGGAACAGGTAATTCCATTCCCGCACGCCGATGATGCCTTCGCTAAAATGCGGCGAACCTAGCAGCTGCCGGACCTGGTCCTTGCTCATTCCGGCCTGCATGCTGCGCAACGATTCCACATTGGGAAACGTACCCTGCCGCAAAGTGGCGGAAGCAGGATTCGGAAAATCCCTATCCTGCGGTGCAGCAAGACTGGCTCGCTCTCGCGACATGCCAGCCAGACCTTGGCCGGCACAGCCGCCGAGCAGGAAAACACCCAGGGTTGCGATAGACAGCAATAAGGACTTCATTGCCATCCGCAGGATTGCAGTCCGACCTGGTTGAACCATGATTCCATCTCCTGAAATTGCCCCACTAGCCCTGACATTTCCAGCCTGACGAAACTGCTAGTCGCCTTGTCTTGAGTTTGCATGGAGCGATGTTATTAAAAAAAAAATCCGTCGAAATCATTCTGCGAGAATTCATCAGAATTGCATTCTGCTTTATGATGACATTTAGTTGCGTAAATGAATTAAATATCGTACTACCCGCCCGCGGGCCTGGCTGGGCGACAGATTCTGACGAATTCTCGCGAGACGATCATGCCCACTGCCGTGTTTTGTATGATCTTTCATCCGAAGCAAGAACTGGCGGATCGTGGCGGCTGTCGCCGGCCGGGCCGCTTTCAGGCTGTCCGATAGCCAGGACCCAGGCAAGAATGTGTAAATTTTATGCAGTGTTGCGGACTACAATCATGGCAATCGCCTTTCTCTCTCCATCCATTTAACTGAATCCGCTCCGATGCGTATCGCCGTACTTGAAGACGAACCTAACCAGATGGAGTATCTGGTCCACACCCTCGAACACCAGCTGGCGCTGGACGACGAGAACGTCTCATGCGTCACGTTCGAACGCGGCGAGGCATTGCGGCGGGCGCTGCGGCGCGAAACCTTCGACCTGCTGGTGCTGGACTGGAACGTGCCGGACCTGGACGGCGTCGATTTGCTGCACTGGCTGCGCCAGTACCAGCAGAGTGAAACGCCGGTGATCATGCTCAGTTCGCGCTCGTCACAGAACGACGTCGCCAATGCCTTGGGCATAGGCGCCGACGACTACATCGTCAAGCCGTTGCGGCCGCTGGAGCTGGCGGCGCGGGTGCGGCGCCTGTTGCAGCGCAATCGCCCCGCCGCATCGAAATCGCTGGAACGTTACGGCAACTGGGTGTTCGACCGGCTCTCGTCCAGCGTCAGCGTGGAACAGGACGGAGAAAAACAGCGCTTCGAACTCACCGAACGCGAATTCAGGCTGGCGCTCGCCTTGTTCCGCAAGCTCGGCCAGGCGGTATCGCGCGCCTATCTGATGGAAAGCATGGGGCACGACGGAGAATTGACAACCCGTGCATTGGACAGCCAGATCTACCGCCTGCGCGCAAAACTCGGTTTATACGCGGCCCGCGGCTTGCGCTTGCAAACCGTCTACGGCCAGGGCTATCGACTAGAAACCAGCGATGACAATATACAAGATGCGGCTCCACCCACCGTTTGAAGCAGCTGCTAGCGCATTGCCGCAGCGACGTCCAGGGACGATCCGGAATCTGCTGCTGTTATTGGCGATTGCGCTGGCGGGACCGGTGTTCGCACAACAAGGCCAGACCCATGTGGTGCGCCCCGGCGATACCCTATGGGAACTGTCGCGCCAATACAAGCAATCGCCGTTGCATTGGCAGGAGATACAAAAGGACAATGCCGTGCGGGCTCCGGAGCGCCTCAAGCTCGGCCAGGTGCTGGTGCTGGGCGGAGACGTTGCGATCGTGACGGAACTGACCGGTTCCGCCTGGCTCAAGCGCGGCAACGCTGCGCAACGGCCGCTGACGCGCGGCGCCGGCGTGCAAGCCGGCGATGTGCTGGTGACCGAACAAGACGCGTTCCTGAGCATGACCCTGGTCGACGATAGCCACGTTGTCATGCCATCCAGCAGCGCTGTCAAAGTACTGGTGATCAACGGTCAGCTGGTGCAATTCGAACTATTGAGCGGACGCCTGGAATCGCATGTGGAAAAGCAGAACGGCAGGCACTTCGAGATTCGCACCAAATCAGCCGAACTCGGAGTGCGCGGCACGCATTTCCGGGTGCGTGATGAAGACAATGTGGTCACGGTTGAAGTGATTGAAGGCAAAGTCGCGGCCGACGAGATTGCGGCAGACCCGCGCAAGCTCCTGGTCGGCGTCGCGCAAGGCTCGCTGCTGGCCGGCAGCGACGCCATGCAATCGCATCCGCTGCTGCCGGCGCCGGAGCGCATCGAAGCGGCTGTCGACGGCGATGTCCTGCTGGCGTCGCAGCCGGACGCGAGCGGCTACCGGCTGCAACTCGCGCGCGATGATCGTTTCCTGCAGCTGATGCATGAGCAGCGCTCCAGCCTGCCCCGCTTTACGCTGCCCGATACGCTCGACGCGGGTTTCTACCATCTGCGCCTGACCGCTTTCGATAGCCGTCAGCTTGAGGGCTTGCCCAGCGACAGCACTGTATACATTGCAGCCAGCGCCTCTCGGAAAAGCGGCGTCGAGAGTTTGGGAAATGGCCGCTACAAGATCCGCTGGCCGGGGCGATCGGGACAGAAATTCAGGTTTGAACTAGCCCGCACGGCGGAATTCAGCCCGCTGCTGGCCGAAGACGCGGCATTCTACGGCACCAACGTGACGGTAGGACCTTTCGTCGTACCGGGAAAGTATTACTGGCGCAGCATTGAAATCGGCGGCGCGCCTGGGGATCCGTCTGCAGCTGCGGCCACCGCACAGTCTTTCAGCGGCAGCTTTGAAGTGCCTGCTCCCTGAGTCGCCGATGAAACATCGTTTCCTGATCGAATGGGCACTGATCGCATTGCTGCTACCGCCTATCATGGTGTGGCTCGGCCAGCAACCTGGCCTGGCGCAAGCCGATTTGGCAATCTACGACAAACTGATCAGCCTTGACGTGCACGAACCGTCGCCCGATATCCTGCTGATCGGCATCGATGAGCGCAGCTTGAGCGAACTAGGGCCTTGGCCGTGGCCGCGCAGCGTGCATGCGCAACTGCTGGAGCGCCTGTCTGCGTACACGCCGCGTGCCGTCCTGCTCGATCTGTTTCTCGACAAGCCCGGCCACCAATCCGAGGCGGACCAGGAGCTGGCGGCGGCGATGCTGAAGCTGCCGGTGTTCCTGCCGCTGCGCTATGCCGAAACTGGCGACAACCCGTCTGGCACTGCCAGTTTTGTGCCGCCGCTGGCCCAGTTTGCACGCAACGCCAAAGGACTCGGCCATGCCAAATTGACGCCCGACGCCGACGGCGTCGCGCGCCGCCTGTTCCGCCGTGAAGGCGTCGCCGGCAACCTGCAGCCATATGCCGGCGAGCTGATGGCCTCGCCTCACCTAGTTTCGGCGCACACCATGCTGGAAGCGTCGGATGCCGCCGGCTGGCAACGGCGGGAACCATTCGGTTTCGCGCTTGCCGGCGCCTCCAGGACTTATCGCACCGTGCCCTATGTCAGTGTCTTGCGCGGCGAAGTCCCGGCGGAATTCCTGCAAGGGAAAACACTGCTGATCGGCGCTGTCAGTGACTCTGGCTTAGGCGACGACGTGCCGGTCGCCGGCGTCGGGCCGCAGATGCGCATGCCTGGCCTGGAGCTGCATGCGAATGCCATCGATGTGCTGCAGCAGGGCCGCGCCATCGTTTTTGCAGAAGGCCGGTTGCTCTTTGCATGGACGGTCTTTCCAATCTGGCTGGTGCTCCTGCTATTCCTGCACAGCGCGCGCCATGCCTTGTCCTGCGCCTGCGGCGCCGCGCTGGGATGGCTGGCGCTGTGCGTGTTCAGCATGCTCTGGGGCCATTGCTGGCTGCCTCCGGCTGCGCCCATCCTGGGCGTGGCGATCGCCTATTTTCTGTGGAGCTGGCGCCAGCTGAATTCCCTGCTGCTGTTTTTCGGTAACCGGGTCAGCACCCTCAACGCCATCCCTGCCGGCGCCTTTGAGCCGGCGCCGGCAAATGTGCCCGCTGCGCTCCATACCGTCGAAAACCAGACGCAGGCGCTGGATCGCGCGATAGACCGGCTGTCTCAGATGCAGGCCTTGCTCAGCGAAGGCTTGTGGCAGATGCCGGTAGCTGTGCTGATCTGCCAGGACGACGGCGGCATCAGCCAGAGCAACGCCGCGGCGCAACTGCTTTTGGCGCCTGCCCAGCTACCGTCCGACGTAGCGCATGATCCGCTGCGCGGACATAGCTTGCCATCATTGCTGCACCAGATCGCCGGCAGCAATCCCCAGCAGACGGTTCACTGGTCGCAAGCCTTCGCCGGTGAATACACCACATCGCAGGGCAAGGTGTTCAGGCTGCGTACCGTCCGGCTTGACGGCAGCAACGCCGCCCCGCGCGCCTGGCTGGCCGTACTCCAGGATCTCACGATCGAGCGTCTGACGCAGCGCAAGCGCGAGCAGTGGCTCAGCTTTGTCTCGCACGACCTGCGCAGTCCGCAGGTGTCGATCCTGAGCCTGCTGAATCTTTACGAACAGCCGGGTTCCGGCATCGATGTAAGCCGTCTGGTGCACGACATACGGCGCGAAGCGCAACGCACGCTGGGACTGGCCGAAGGCTTCATGGACCTGGCCGAGGCAGAATCCGGCGACTATCGCTTCACGGAGGCCCAGGCCGGCGCCATCATGCTGGATGCCATCGACCAGGCCTGGCCTTATGCCAAAGTGCGGGGAATCTCGCTGGTGCCTACGCTAGGCGACGATGATTGTCCGATACGGGTGGATCCGGGAATGCTGACGCGCGCCCTGCTCAACCTGCTGAACAATGCCATACGCCATAGCTCGGTGGGAGGCACGGTCAATCTTTGCGTGAATATAGCTGCCGATACCGCTGAAGTGGTACTGACAGTCAGCGATGAAGGCGAGGGAATCAGTGCATCAAGACTGGCGCAGCTGATGTCGAGCTCCAACCCGGCGCGCGAGGCGGCGCGCGAAGATGTACCGCAGCCGGCGCGCAGCCGCGGCCTCGGGCTCTCGGTTGTACATGCAGTGGTCAAACGGCATCATGGCTGGTTGGATGCGCATAGCGCGCCAGGCGCAGGCGCGACCTTTCTGATCGGGCTTCCATTGTACGATTACAACAGCCAGAAGCAGACAGATTGAAAATAGCTTGAAATATGAAACCTTTAACAACAAAGGCTTATAAAGCGGAACCAGGCTAACCGCGGCGGCAACAACTCAAGGCTGCAGCGAATTCAAGTCTCCCAGCAGCGTCGGCACCAGCTCGGAAACCGTCGGATGAATATGCATCGCGCGCTGGATGGCGGTGTAAGGCTCGCCAGTGTACATGACATCAAGAATCGAATGGATCACTTCATCGCCTTCAATGCCGAGCAGCATGGCGCCAAGGATTTTCTTCGTTGCCGCATCCACCAGCACACTCATATATCCCTGGGTCTCACTGCGCTCCCGCGCGCGCCCTACCCTTGCCATCTGCATCGTGCCGACCAGCGCCGCGCGGCCGCTGGCGCGGACTTCGCGCTCGCTCATGCCGATCCTGGCAAGCGGTGGATCTATGAACAGCGCATACGCCGGGATGCGGTCGGCGACGCTGCGTGAGTCATGGTCGAGCAGATTGGCCGCCACGATTTCATAGTCATTGTAGGAAGTATGGGTAAATGCGCCGCGGCCATTGACGTCGCCCAGCGCCCAGACGCCGGCTGCGCTGGTGCGCAGCTGATCGTCCACCACGATGTAGCCCCGCTCGTCGGTCACGATGCCGGCCTTGTCGAGGCCGAGGTCGCCGCTGTTCGGCACCCGTCCTACCGCGAGTAGTAAGTGTGAGCCGGAAATTTCGTACGACGCCGTGTTGTCTGCGACGGCAAGCAGTACCTCATCGCCACGTTTCTCCACGCGCTCGATCTTGGCGGCGAGCCTGATTTGGATGCCTTCCGCTTCCAGGATCTCTCTGACCTTTGCTGACACTTGCTCGTCTTCCCGTCCGATCAGGCGCGGGCCGCCTTCTATCACCGTGACCTCGCTGCCGAAGCGGCGATACATCTGGGCGAACTCCAGGCCGATGTAGCTGCCGCCGACGATCACCAGGTGGCGCGGCAGGAAATCCACCTCCATCATGCTGGAGTTGGTGAGGAAATCCACGTCCTTCAACCCAGGCAGATCGGGCACCGTGGCGCGGCCGCCGACGTTGATGAAAATCTCGTCTGCTTCCAACAGTTCGCCATTGACCCTTACGCTGTGCGGACTCTCAAAGCGAGCGTGTCCTTCAATCACCGTGAGGTTGGGCGTGCTCCTGAGCCAGCTGGCGACGCCTTGATTGGACTGGCTGACAATCTGATCCTTGCGCGCCTTGACCTGCCTCATGTCGACCTCGACCGGGCCGTCGATCATGACGCCGAATTCGGCGGCACGGCGCGCCATGTGCGCCACGCGCGCGCTGGCGATCAGGGTCTTGGTTGGTATGCAACCGGTATTGACGCAGGTGCCGCCAAAATTCTTGCGCTCGATGATGGCGGTCTTGCGGCCGGCGTTCGCCAGCCGCACTGCCAGGGAGGGACCGGACTGTCCGGTGCCAATGACGATTGCATCGTATCGCTGGTTCATGGTTTTCTCCGTCCACAGAATGGCGCAGCTTGAGGTTGCAGCATGCTGGTGCTGATCATATCAGCACTGGATTCAGAGAGTGCGCCAGTCTCGCGCATGGAAACAGGCAGAGCCCGCATCCGGATGCGGAGCCAGTGACGCAAAAGCCACATACTTGCAAACGCTGATCATCCGTCATTCTCCTGTAACGACAGCAGGCTAGTCTCTCGCACGTTGACAATCCCCCTGCTTCCTTACAAAGGTTTTTAATGAACAAGCATTCGTATCCGGCCTTGCGCCGTAAATCACCTCGCATCGCCTTGGCTGCTTCAGCCCTGTGCGCCATCGTAGCCGGCGGCCACGCATATGCGCAAGCCGCAGCCCCGGCAAGCGCCGCCAATTCCGATACCGATATGGTAACGGCGGCCAGTGACGGCGGGCAGATCACAACAGTTGAAATTTCTACACGCAAGACGCGTTCCACAGTTTCCATGAGCGGCAGCGAAATCCAGAAAATCCTGCCTGGCGTGAATCCGCTGAAAGCACTGGAAACACTGCCTGGCGTCAGTTTCCAGACGGCCGATCCGTGGGGTAACAATGAGCAGAACCTGTCGCTGTTCGTGCACGGCTTCAACGGCCAGCAGCTCGGTTACACCATGGACGGCGTGCCGCTCGGCGACCAGCAGTACGGCAACTACAATGGCTTGTCGCCGCAGCGCGCGGTCACCAGTGAGAACGTGCGCAGCGTGGTGCTCTCGACCGGAGCCGGCGACCTGGGCACGGCGTCGACCAGCAATCTGGGCGGCGCCATTGAAACCTTTTCCAGCGATCCGCTGACGAAGTACAACGTCAACGTGCAGCAGACCGTAGGCAGCCACAACACGTCGCGCACCTTTATCCGCGTTGACACGGGCGAATTTGGTAGCGGTAACAGCGCCTATATTTCAGGTTTGCACCATGAGGCCAGGGCCTGGGACTTCAACGGCCGCCAGAGCAACGACCAGATCAACGCCAAGTTCGTGCACGACGGCAGCGCCGGCCGGCTGACCCTGTATGCCAATTATTCCGACAAGACCGAACCCAACGAAGATTCGACGGTGCACGTCGCCGGCGAGAAAGGCACACCATACACGCGCTCCTTCCTGTATCCCGATTTTGCCGGCGCGTTGGCCTATCTGTCGCCGAGCGGCGCCACCCCTGCCGCGGATGGCAGCAATTACCACAACTATTACAGCGATGCGCAGCGTACCGATTTCCTGACCTACGCCAAGTATGAAGCGAACCTCAGTGCCGACCTGAGCTGGACCAATCAAATCTATTTCCATCATGACGACGGCGTCGGCGTGGTGGCCGGACCGATCGGCGCGGCTGGCTTGCCGGCCTTGTTTGCGGTCTATTATCCGAACCAGAACCTGAAGCAGATCTTTGGCAATTCCGGCTACGCCACGCGCACCACGGAATACACCATCAACCGCAACGGCTATATCTCGACGCTGCATTGGGATATCGGCAGCCATCAGCTGGAAGCCGGTATCTGGCTTGAACACAACCGCTCCGAAGCCTACCGCCGCTGGTACGGGCTGGACGTCAACAATCCGAGTACCCCGTACACCCGCCCATCCGGCCCGCTAATCACCCAGTACGGCAGCGGCATCGACAACAAGGTGGTCCAGTTCCACTTGCAGGATGAATGGAAGCTGCGTCCTGACCTGGCGCTGCAGGCCGGCTTCAAGTCCAGCCTGCAATTTGCGGACGGCCAGTTCCCGGTGCAGGAAGCGCCGGCTGCCATCGGCGGCGGCTCGCAAGCCCTGCCGGTTGGCGAGATTGTCACCAAGAGCTGGTTCCTGCCGGGCGTCGGAGTGCGCTGGAACCTGTCGAAGCAAGATCAGGTGTTCGCCAATATCCAGAAAAACATGCGCCAGTTCGTGACTTACGGCGCCGGCGGCGCATCGCCGTGGAGCCTGGCCAGCCAGCAAGCGTTTGATCTTTTCAAATCCACGGCGAAGCCGGAAACCTCGGTTACCTATGAGCTGGGCCTGCGCGATACGCGCCAGCTGAACTGGGGCGCGCTCAAGGCTTTCGACGGCCAGATCGATCTCTACCATGTCGATTTCAGCAACCGCCTGCTGTCGATCAGCCCCACCCCGGTGATCAGTTCCATTGTCGGCGGCACCGCCATCCTGGCCAACGTCGGCAGCGTCAAAACCGATGGCGTCGACCTGGCCGGCACGCTGCATTTCGGCCACGGCGTCTCCTTCTACGACGCCGTTTCCTACAATCGTTCCCAGTATCAGGATAACTACACTTCCGGCAGCAGCGTGGTGCAGACCGCCGGCAAGACCGTGCCTGGCGCGCCGACCTGGATGAACAAGTTTGTGGCGACGGCCACCGTGGGCGGCGTCGAGGCCCAGCTGATCGGCGATTTCGTCGGCAAGCGATATGCTACTTACACCAACGACCTGCATGTCTCCAGCTATTTCCTGATGGGCTTGAATCTCTCAGGAAAATTGCCCTACATGGGCAGCCTGCTGAAAAACCCGCGCTGGAACTTCAACGTCACCAACCTGGCCAACCGGCAAGGCCCTCTGGAAGTGGTGGTGGGCGCCGCCAGCGGCACCTACAACACCTATCCGATTCCGCCGCGCCAAGGCTTCCTGACCCTGAAAGCCGATTTCTCCTGATAGCAGGTACGCGCAATCCCGGCATCTGCGCCGTCAGTGACGGCGCAGGCCGTATCAAGCCTGATCCGGCTGGCACATGTCAGTCATGGCGTGGCGCCGCGGCAAGCTGGGCGATGTGCTGGCAGGCCCGGCGTCTGGCGCAAAAATATTTCAATAAGGAAATTTTCGCACTGCGCTTCCGGTGCCGACGCCCGCCCATGCCGGCAACAGCATATCTTGCCGGAACCCGGCTAAGCAAGCCGTCGTCCACAAGCTCACCTTGCCCGCCCCGGGTATTTTAGGATAGGCTTGTCTCCTTCCCTTCCCCCTTAAGAACAAAGAGAAAATTCGTCAACTATGGATATGCCATCCCACCAGCTCACCATGACCATACTGATGTCCCCGGACATGGCCAATTTTTCCGGCAATGTGCATGGCGGCGCCATTCTCAAGCTGCTCGACCAGGTCGCCTATGCCTGCGCCAGCCGCTACGCGGCGCAATACGTGGTGACCCTGAGCGTAGACCAGGTGACTTTCCGCCAGCCTATCCATGTCGGCGAACTGGTCAGTTTCCTGGCCAGCGTCAATCACACCGGTACTTCATCGATGGAGGTCGGCATCAAGGTGGTGGCCGAGGACATCCGCACCCAAGTGGTGCGGCATGTCAACAGCTGCTTTTTCACGATGGTGGCGGTGGACCATGAACGGCGGCCGATCGCCGTGCCGCCGCTGCGGCCGTTCAGCGCGGAAGAGAAGCGGCGCTTTGAAGACGCTATCCTGCGCAAGCAGCTGCGCCAGGAGTTGGCGCGGCGCTTCGAGGAAGTCAAGTCGGCCTGATCCTGGCGTTCAGTCGAACTGCCTTGTCATTTTTTCCGGCAGCGGGATATTCAGCCATTTTTTCACAATGGCATTCAGTTCGTCGTCCTTCTTCGCCTTTGTCAGCGCGGCATTGACGGCTGCCATCAATGCCGGCTCCTCCTTGAGCAGGCCGACATAGCAGGCGGATTCCTGGATGATGTACTTCATCTGCGGCTTGTTGCCCGTTGTCTTTGCGGCCAGCGCAACGGCGACAAAATCGCCGGTGCCGACCAGTTGCACCTGCCCTGCCAGGTACGCCGAGATCATGCCGTTGTTGTCTTCATAGCGCTTGATGGTGGCGCTGGCCGGCGCCGTTTCGGTCAGCTGGCTGTCCTGGAAGGTTCCGCGCGCCACGCCGACGCTTTTGCCGGCCAGGTCGGCAGGACCGGCGACCTTGACGGCGGCCGGACCGAACACACTGTTGTTATAGGGCGAATACGGCTGGGAAAAGGCAATGACTTTCTCGCGTTCGGCATTCTTGCCCAAGGTGGAAATCACCAGGTCGGCCTTGTGTGTCTGCAGGTAGGCGATGCGGTTGGCGCTGGTGACCGGCACCAGCTCCAGTTTCAAGCCCATGTTCCCGGCGATCAGCGTTGCCACGTCGATGTCGAGTCCCTGCAGTTTGAGGTCCGCGGTGACGGATCCGAATGGTGCAAAATCCTGGGGCACAGCAATGCGCAGGACGCCGCGCTTCTGGATATCGCCCAAGCCGTCGGCATGCGCGCTCTGCACCCCCAGGATCTGCCAATTGAGGACTAACAGGAACAGCAACTTGAAAATTCTCATCAGATTCCCCTGAATGAAGAGGTTTGCGTAGGGATAGTCCCACGGGACTGCTGGCCACATGCAATCTTACGCAATAAATATGCCACAAGCCGTAATTATCCGGCGCCGCACTCAAGTACCTGCAACTACGGGATTTTTCAGCTCCAGTCCCATACGATCACACGCCATTCCGACGGCTCGGCGTCCGCCTCCGCGATGTCTCTGAACCCTACCCTCTGATGTGCGCGCATGGAGCGCGGATTCTGCAGCGAGACTTCGGTGACCACGAAATCAAAGTCAGCGCGCATCTGCGCTCTCAAGGTTTCGTACAATTTCCTGAAAACGCCCTGGCCGCGAAATGCCTGGCCGACGCAAACCTGCCCCATGACGAAGTAGGCATTGTCACGCATCGGCATGCCGTTGAAAACGGCGGCCTCCGCATCCCGGAACATATTGTCGAGAAAAGGAAATGAAGTGCGGCATTCCTTCAGCATGACCAGGGCATAGCCGATCACGGCGCCGTCGCATTTTGCAAGGACATGCCGATAAGCGCCACGCATCAGCTGCAGTTCGTCGACGGTATATTCCATGGTCACGAATCCCTCCGTGCCGCGCAGTTCGGCCGCCACGGCATCCAGCCGGTTCAAGCGCTGCAAATCAACGATTTGTTCAAGCTCATCCACCTTGCAGCTCAATTCAAAAGTAATCATGCCGGCCTCCTGTCGGCAGATTCTATACCAGCGCAGCGCCACCTTCTGGCCGCACCGCGCCATCCCGCATCGTTGCAAACACTGTACGGGGCAGTAAGTTTGAGACCTGTAAAGCTTGACAGTGACGCTTACAAATTTGTGAATGTAAAGTCACGCTGTCTTTTTAGCGGTAGGAAAGAATCCCGGTCATGCGCTGCCAGCGCTGCGTTTTCGCGTGGGTCCGGGGGACGGCAACGAGATGCGTGTAGGTGAATTCGCAGACGGCATTTTTTCTTGAACATCACCCGGTTGCCACGCAACCGGCGGGCCATCGGCCTGGAATCGAGAAACAGCGCTATCCAAAATCGACCATTCTTGAACCACGCCAATTTTCGGCAGGCGCGCTTCGCCCCTGGCCGGCAACGCCAGCCAATCGGGCGGCAACACAACGTCTGTCGAATCGTTGAGACGCGGCTGGGACATTTTGGTTATCGCTTCTTGATTAACTAAAAAGGAATTCTGGATGAGCAATTATTCTGATATCTGCATTGTTGGCGCCGGCATAGGAGGACTGACTTGTGCAAGCCGATTGATCAACGCCGACGCCAGCAAGAATCTAAGCATGCGAGTATTCGACCTGAACGCCACGGTGGGCGGCCGCATCCAGTCGAGGAAAATCGATGGCGAGGAAATCGCCGAACTCGGCGCCGCTCGCTACTCGCCGCAATTGCATCCGCATTTCCAGCAGCTCATGCAAGCCAGCGGCGATCCACATGCGGTCTATCCTTTCACGCAAGCAGTATTCCATGACCGCATGCAGGAAAAGCTGAAGGCCACCTTGCTCGGCTTGAGTTCCATGCTGAAGGAACATCCCGAGGATTCCTTCCTCGAATTCGTCAGCCACTACCTGGGCGTCGCCGAAGCCACCCGCATCATCAAGGCCACGGGCTATGACGCCTTGCTGCTGCCGATAGTCTCGGCATCGATGGCCTACGACATCATTAAAAAACACCCGGAAACGCAAAACTTTACCGAAAACGCCGGCAACCAGTGGCTGTATGCTACCGACGGCTACAGCCAGCTGCTGGGCCAGCTGCAACGCCAGGCGCAGGCCGCCGGCGTTGAATTCCAGCTGGAGCGTCGCCTGCTGTCGGTTGAAAAATCCGGCGCAGACCATATCCTCGCCTTCAGCCACAAGGGCGATACGCAGATGCACCGGGCGCGTCATCTGATCATGACCATCCCGCCATCCGCCATGGCGCGCCTGAATCTGGATTTCCCCGCCAACTGGAGTCCTTACCAATATGATTCCCTGCCTTTGTTCAAAGGATTCCTGACTTTCGACAAGGCCTGGTGGCAACAACTCGGACTGACCGACAAAGTCCTGATGGCCGACAATCCTCTAAGGAAGATCTACTTCAAGAGCGACAAATACCTGCTGTTCTATACCGACAGCGAAAGCGCCACCTATTGGCGGGACAGCCTGGCGCAAGGTGAAAACGTCTACCTGGAGCGCGTCCGCAGCTGCCTGGAAGAAGTGCTGCCGCTCAACGGCCAGCCGCTGCCGGACATCAAAGCTCACTTTTACAAACATTGGCCGCATGGCGTCGAATTCTGCCTGGAGCCGGAAGCTGAGCACCCCGCCGCCCTGCTCCACCAGGACGGCATCATCGCCTGCTCGGACGCTTACACCTCGCATTGCGGCTGGATGGAAGGCGGCCTGATCAGCGCCCAGCAAGCCAGCCGCCTGCTGCTGGAACGGCTTGCCGAACTGACCGAAGAATCCGGCAGCGACGAAACGCTCACAACCTCCTCTACCGAACGCGCATGAGCATTCTTGATTTTCCTCGTTTCCATTTTCGAGGATTTGCCCGCGCCAATGTGCCGACCGCAAATCGCAACACCCACGGCCATATCGACATCGCCACCAATGTCGTATCGATTGCGGGCGAACCCTTCGACCTGCGTCGGGCGCCGTCTGAATTCCATGCGCATCTGAAACAGCTCGCGCCCAGGTTCAACGCCGCTGGCAAGCCGGATCCGGAAGGCATATTCAGCCAGGCGGCAGGCTACAATTTTTGCGGCAACAATCATTTTTCCTGGGAAAACGCCAGGATCACGGGTGTCCAGTTGAACGCGGAAGAAGTCGACACGGAAGACAACCTGGTGGGCGCCAAGCTGGCCTTGTGGGGACACTACAACGACTATCTGCGGACCACTTTCAACCGCGCCAGATGGGTCGACAATAATCCCGGCCAGCCAGACACCACACTGATATACGCCGGCCAGTTCACGCTGAGCGGCAAGCAGGCCACTGCCAACACCCCGACCCTGCTCACGGCCGACATCCCGCAGGCGCACTCGGTACGCTGGGCCGGCAGCGGCCATATCACCGAGCGTAGCGGGCATTTTCTTGACGAGGAATTCGGCCGTTCCCGGCTGTTCCAGTTTTCCGTGGCCAAGCAGGACCGAAACTTTCTTTTCAATGCTGACACACCGCTGCCCGCCAGCCTGCGCGCCTTGCAGCAGGCGCTGGAGGACGAAGATGTGCTGGGGCTGACGGTCCAGTACGCGCTGTTCAACATGTCGACGCCGCAAAAGCCGGATTCGCCGGTGTTTTACGACCTGGCAGGCAGCATCGGCTTATGGCGCCGGCACGAGCTGGCTACCTATCCGGCCGGCCGCCTGCTGCTGCCGCGCCAGAGCAGCCTGGGACCGGTGCTGGTGAAAATCCATGCTGACCGCGTCTCGATCAATATGCCGACCGCCGTACCCTTCACCACCCGCAACGCTAGCGCCGTGTCCGAACTGCATCCCACGCATGCCTTGGGCGGCAAGCTGGCACTGGGCGATCTCATGCTGCATGGCGCATCTGGGACCCTGATAGCCAGGATCCCCGAACAGCTGTATCTGGACCATTGGCGTCGCCTTGGCGTATTCGATGTGCCGCTGCGGCACGCCGCCACAGCCACTGCCTCGCTGAGCCTGGGTAATGCGCAGGCGCAGTGGGAAGAAGCCGACTGGGTGCTGCAATCAGACAGCAACCATCTGTATCTTGAAGCTCCCAACCGGCTGAAGCAGCAGGACTTTCCGCAGACGATCACCATACAATGCCGCTTCCGTGGTGAGCTGGCGGCGCATCCAGCCCTGAAGGCGGAGGCGGAAGACGCCGAGATGCTGGCCATGCAGCTGAAGCCCTCTGCGCAAGGAGATGGCTACGCGGAACTGACGCTTACCGGCAGACGTTCCGGCGCCACCCGCATCATGCTGGGCGAAGGCAAGCAAAGGCAGTTCATCGGCGCCCGGGTGTTGCCCGACGACTGGCATCTGGACGAGGTGCCCGCCGAGCAGGTCGACTATGCCTTCCTCTACCGGCATGTGATGAGCTATTACGAGCTGGTCTACCCATTCATGTCGGACAAGGTGTTCAGCCTGGCGGACCACTGCAAATGCGAAACCTATTCGCGCCTGATGTGGCAGATGTGCGATCCGCAGAATCGCGACAAAAGCTACTACATGCCTAGCACCCGCGAGCTGTCCCTGCCGAAGTCCAAGTTGTTCTTGAAGTACCTGACCCAGGTCGAAGCCGCCGCCAAGACCGCGCTTCCCGAGCCTGGCGCAGCGCAGGTCATCAGCTGCAAGGGAGAGTTGATCGAGGAGCTGAAGAAGGCGATAGACCTGGAGCTGTCGCTCATGCTGCAGTATCTGTATGCCGCCTATTCCATCCCCAATTACGAACAAGGACTGAAGCTGGTCGAGGCTGGCCATTGGCAACCGGCTGAGCTGGAACTGGCCTGCGGTACGGAAGAGCGGCGCCGTAACAGCGGCGCACGCGGCGCCTTGCTGGAAATCGCACATGAAGAAATGATCCATTATCTGATGGTGAACAATGTGCTGATGGCGCTGGGCGAACCGTTCCACGCTGGCGCCCCGGTGCTGGGGCAGCAGGCGCGGCAGCGCTTCGGCCTGGATACGGAATTTTCCTTCGAACCGTTTTCCGAGCACGTGCTGGCCAAATTCGTGCGTTTCGAGTGGCCTGACTATATTCCCACGCCCGGGAAATCGATCGCCACGTTTTACGCAGCCATCCACCAAGCCTTGGCCGATCTGCCGGACCTGTTCGACGCCAACGGCGGCAAGCGCGGTGGCGAACACCATCTGTTCCTGAAAGAGTTGACCAACCGCGCCTATCCCGGCTACCAGCTGGAAGTCTACGACCGCGACAGCGCGCTGTTCGCCATCGACTTCGTCACCGAGCAAGGCGAAGGCGTTGCGGTCGATTCTCCGCATTTCGCCTCCTCGCATTTCCAAAGGCTGCGCGCCATGGCCGCCACTTTTTCCGCCAGGGCCAAGCCGTTCGAGCCGGCTGTGCCGGCCTTGAAAAACCCTGTACTGGAAGCGCGCGCGGACTGCATCCAGGTAACGGATGCCAAAGCCCGTTCGCTGATGCAGCTTTATCAAGGCTGCTATGAACTGGCCTTCTTGCTGATGGCGCACCATTTCGCGCAAAAGCCGCTGGGCAGCCTGCGCCGTTCGCGCCTGATGAATGCTTCCATCGACATCATGACAGGTTTGCTGCGGCCCTTGTCGGCCGCCCTGATGAACATGCCATCCGGGCTTCCCGGCCGCAATGCCGGACCACCGGTACCCGAGCCGCTCAGCGGCAAGGTCAGCAGCGACTACAGCCTGGGATGCGACATGCTGGCGCAGAAATGCCTGGCGCTGGCGCACTACGCCCGCAGCCTTGAAGCTGGCGTGGTCGGCAACGCGCAGATAGAAATGTTGGAATTCTTTAATCAGCAACTGACCGACTTATCTCGGGGAAAGATGTCAAGAGAGGCTTGAAATGCACAAAATCATCATCGTAGGCGGCGGTCTGGCAGGTAGCCTGAGCGCTATCTATCTGGCGCAACGCGGACACGACGTCCATGTCGTCGAAAAGCGCGGCGATCCGCTGCAGGAAAATTCGGCATCCGCCGATCCGCTCAGCTCGCGCGCCATCGGCGTCAGCATGACCGTGCGCGGCATCAAGGCCGTGCTGGCGGCCGGCATCAGCAAGCAGGAACTGGAGCAATGCGGCGAGCCCATCGTTGGCATGGCGTTTTCCGTGCGTGGTCAATACAAGGTGCGCGAACTGACGCCGCTGGAAGGCCTGTTTCCGCTGTCGCTGGACCGGACCGCGTTCCAGCGGCTGTTAAACAAGTACGCAGCCATGCACAAGGTGAAATATTACTTTGAGCATAAATGCCTGGATGTCGACCTGGAACAGAAGTCGGTATTGATCCAGGGCCAGGACGGTACCTTGCAGCATCTGCATGGCGACCTGATCATCGGCGCCGACGGCGCTCATTCGGCGGTGCGGCGCGCCATGCAAAGCGGCATGCGACGCTTTGAATTCAGGCAGAGTTTCTTCCGCCACGGCTACAAGACGCTGGTGCTGCCGAATGCCGCCGAACTCGGTTTCAGGAAGGACTTGCTGTATTTTTTCGGCATGGATTCCCAGGGTCAGTTCGCCGGCCGCGCGGCCACCATCCCGGACGGCAGCATCAGCTTCGCCATTTGCCTGCCCTATTCCGGCGCACCCAGCCTTAGCTCACATAATCGCGATGTCATGGCAGGCTTCTTCAGCCGCTACTTCGGCAGCCTGCCGCCGGCCAGCAGGCTGGAGATGCTGAACCAGTTCATCGCCCTGCCCAGCAACGACCTCATCAATGTCCGTTCCAGCACCTTCCACTACAAGGGCAATGTCTTGCTGATCGGCGATGCGGCGCATGCCACTGCTCCCTTCCTCGGACAAGGCATGAACATGGCGCTGGAAGACGTCTACGTAATGGTGAGCTTGCTGGAAAAGCACGGCGAGGCGCTGGCCCCTGCATTGGCTGATTTCACCCGCCAGCGCAAGGTGCAGGCGGACGCCATGCAGGACATGGCGATCGCCAACTACGAAGCGCTGAGCAACCCTAACCTGATTTTCTTCCTGCAGACCCGGTACACCCGCTACATGCACAAGAAATTCCCCCGCGTTTATCCGCCCGACATGGCGGAGAAACTGTACTTCACATCGGTTCCCTACGATCAGCTGCAGCAAATCCAGAAGAAGCAAAACGTTTGGTACAAACTTGGAAGGGTAAATTAATGAAAATTCTCGTCATCGGCGCCGGACCGGCAGGGCTGATATTTGCCAGTCAAATGAAGCAAGCCAAACCCGGCTGGGATATCAGCATCGCGGAAAAGAACACTCAAGAAGAAGTGCTGGGCTGGGGCGTGGTGCTGCCGGGACGGCCGCCACGCCATCCCGCCAACCCGCTCTCCTACCTGGAGCAGCCGGAACTGCTCAATCCGCAGTTCCTGGAAGAATTCAAGCTGGTGCACCACGACCAGCCCAACCTGATGAGCACAGGCGTAACCCTGTGCGGCGTCGAACGCCGAGCCCTGGTGCAGGCGTTGCGCGCCAAGTGCGTGGCGGCCGGCATCGCGGTCAATTACGAAACGCCGCTGGCGAGCAAGGCGCAGCTGGAAGCCGAGTACGACCTGGTAGTGGTGTCCAACGGCGTCAACCACATATCGCTGGAGCTGCCGGCCGCGTTGACGCCGCAGGTCGACTTCGGCCGCAATAAATATATCTGGTACGGTACCAGCCAGCTGTTCGACCAGATGAACCTGGTGTTCCGCGGCAATGACAAAGGCGTTTTCATCGGCCATGCCTACAAATACTCGGATACGATGAGCACCTTTATCGTCGAGTGCAGCGAACAGACTTATGCCAAGGCCGAGCTGGAGATGCATTCCGAGCGAGAAGCCGCAGCCTATATCGCCAAGACCTTCAAGGCCGAACTGGGCGAGCACGGGCTGGTCAGCCAGCCGGGCCAGGGCTGGCGCAACTTCATGACCCTGAGCCACGACCTGGCCTATGACGGCAAGTTCGTCCTGATCGGCGATGCGCTGCAATCCGGCCACTTCTCGATCGGCCATGGCACCACCTTGGCGGTGGTGGTCGCCCAGTTGCTGGTGCAAACCCTCAACTCCGAAGCCAGCACGGCTGCCGCCATGGATAGCTTCAACGCCCGCGCGCTGCCGCTGGTGCGGCTGTTCAAGGACCATGCCAACAGCAGCCGCCTGTGGTTTGAAACCGTGGGCGAGCGCATCGGCCTGAGCAATGCGGAGCTGACCGCCAGCTTCGACGCCCGCCGCAAAGACTTGCCGTCGCTGCAAGAAGCGCTGATGGCCAGCCTTGGCTACGCCCTGGGCAGATAAGGAGCCGCCATGCCAGCACACGCCGCGCCGCCGCTACTGCCGATGCAATGGAGCAGTGCCTATATTTCCTATTGGTCGCCGATGCAGGAGGAAGACCAGGTCACCTCCGGCTATTGCTGGTTCGACTATGGCCGCAATATCTGCCGCATCGACGGCTTGTTCAATCCTTGGCCGGAAAAGGATAAAGGGTACCGGCTCTGGATGTCGGAAATCGGCGACGCCAGGCGTAGCCAAAGCCGCAAGCAGAAACTAGCTTATGCCAGGGAAGCGACGGCTGCGGGCGTCAATCTTTACGAGACGGCGCTGGCGGACGAGATAACGCCGTTCCACGATTTGTTCCTGCCGCAGGCGATACTGCTTGACGGCGATGCGCATCATGACGGCTGTCACACCGTGCTGGGCCAGGCGGCAGACGCCTGGATCGTGGAGCGGCCGGGCAAGGTGCCATCGGCCTTCTACCTGCAGGCCGGCAGCAACCGCCTGCTGCGCATGGTCACCGGCAACGACCAACAGCATCTTTCAGTGCGCGACTTCCCCAATTTCCTTGCGGGCGACATCGCGGAAAGCGTGTTCACGCAGCAAGCGGGTGGCTAAGTAGGCGTTGCGCCGCAGGACAAACCCGCCTGGCTGCCGATTTTCTCGGCAGTGTCCAGGCAGGCCCCGCTCAATCGTCGACAAGCATCAATTTCATGCCTACGTGGCTGTCGGCAAAACCCAGGCGCTGATAGAAGCGATGGGCGTCGCCGCGGCTTTTGTCGGTGGTCAGCTGGACCAGTCCGCAACCTTGTTCCCGGGCATAAGCGATGGCGTGCCGGAACAGCGCTTCGCCTATGCCTTTGCCCCGATGGGCATTGGAAATCCGGACGCCTTCTATCTGCGCCCGGGTCATGCCCAGGCGCGCCAGCCCTGGTATCAAGGTCAGCTGCAGGCAGCCGACGACTTCAGCGTCTTCGACCGCCAGCAGGATGAAATTGCCTTGCTGGTTTTGGATCGCCGAAAAAGCCTGGGCGTAAGCCTGCGGCAAGGGTTCCTCATACCGTTCCCGACTGGCTCCCAGCGTATCGTCGGCCAGCAGGCGCACGATCGACGCCAGATCCTCTTTTGCGGCATGCCTGAATTCCATCATGGCGGCTTCCTTTAGGGCAGTTTACAGCTATTTATTAGTCACGAATGGAATCGGCGCCGAGCCATACATGGTGGTCGGGACGTCACCCTTCCATTGCTTGGCCCTGACCATGTCGACCTCGATCCGGCGCAGTTCCAGCACATCCTTGTTTTGTGCCAGCGCGGCGTTTTGAATCTTCAGCGCGTCCGCCTGCGCGGTGGCGATCTTCAATTGCGAGTAGGCTTCGCCGTCGGCGCTGGCCCGCATCGCCTGGGCCTCTGCTTCAGCAACCGCCACTTTCTGCTTTTGCTCGGCCTCCACGGTCTTCAGCTTGTTTTCCGCGCCCAGGCGCAACTGCTCCTGGGTGACTTTTTCGTTGATCGCCGCCATATAGGAAGGTGAGAAAGAAAAGGTCCGCATATCGATGCCGATCACCTGGGCGCCGTAGATTTTCAGCTTGTCGCGCAAGGAGGCGCTGATGTCCGTGCTCACCTGCGAACGGCGGGCGATCAGGTCGGGCGCGCTGTATTTCGCCGTGACTGCCTTGAACACTTCCTGCGTCGCGGTCTGTACATACGATGAGAGATCGCCGTCATGGCTGTACTTCTCATAGACTTCGGCGACACTGTTGGTGGAAATCGAATAACGCACCGTCATGCTGACCTTGACCGGCTGGGTATCCGAAGTGCTGCCCTCGGCGTCTTCAACGTCGGCGCGCTCGGCGCGGATGCTGAAGATGGTCAGTTTCTTCCATGGCGGCAGGATCACCAGCCCCTCATTCTCGATACCGACGATCTTGCCGAACGATGTCACCACGCCGCGGTTGCCGGTAGGCACAGAACCGAACGGCCACAGCCATAGCACCACAATCAATAAAACCAATCCAGTCAAACCTAACTTGATGAAACTTTTCTTTTGTAAATCAAGCATCTAATCCCCCTTGTTTGAAAAACCCGAATCGGCAACTCCCACTGCCGACCGATGGCATTCTTGCATGCTTTCGAGGTTTTGTCTGAGGGCAATAACGAGTGGTAAAAATACAACTTGGCGTAGCCGTTTTTTGTAGCTGTCCAAGAAACGACTGCCCATTGCCAATCAGGTAACGTCGGGGCAACAAAAGGTTTTCGCTGGCTGTCCAGGATCCGCATATGGATGCTCAAAATGATTCGTTCAACTCTGGCGGAGACGCACTATATATTGGCGGAAAGTCAAGTGAGAGCCGCCCCGATGCCATCTTCATTTCACACGCCCTCAAACCGCTTCCGCGCCACAAGAGCCGGCTGGTGGGCGCGGCTGGAATTGCCGACCTGGATCCTGATTGCCACCATCTACGGCGGCTGGCTAGGCTGTGTGCTGCATTGGCAGGCGCTGGGCCCATGGCTGGGAACGCCGTTGCTGATTCTGCTGACGGCCTGGTATATGTCGTTGCAGCATGAGCTGATACACGGGCACCCTACCCGCAATGCCCGTTTCAACGCCCTGCTCGGCCAGTTGCCGCTGGCCGTCTGGTATCCCTATGCGGTCTACCGTGACAGCCATCTCGACCATCACCATAACGAAACCCTGACCCTGCCCGGCATCGACCCGGAAACCTATTATGTATCCCGGGCCGGCGCCGGCAACGGCTCGCGCCTGCGCCGCTTCCGCAACACGTCCGCCGGCCGCCTGCTGATAGGTCCGGCGCTGGGGTGGTCGCGCACCATCCGCGCCGCGTGGTTGGCGCGCGACCGCAAGACGGCGCTGACCTGGGGCGGCCACGGACTGTTGCTGGCCGCAATGCTGACCGTGCTAGAGCACGCCGGCATATCGCCCTTGTTCTACGTATTGGCGATCGCCTATCCGGCACTCAGCCTGACCATGGTGCGCTCCCTGTTCGAACATCGGGCGGTGGAATCCGAACACGGGCGCTCGGTGATTAACGAAGCTGCATGGCCTTGGCGCCTATTATTCCTGAATCTGAATTATCATTTGGTACATCACCTCCATCCCGGACTGCCCTGGTTTCATCTGCGGCTGGCCTACCTGGCCGAGCGCGAGAGCTACCTGGAATCGTCGGATGGGTTCGTCGAACGCGGCTATCTGCCCTTGCTGTGGCGCTATCGCAGCAAGCCGGCGATTGCCGATGTTCATCCTTTTGCCTGAAGCAGCATGATATTTGAAACCGCCTCTTGACGACCACATGAACCTGCCCATCCGCCGCCTGACCGCCCTGTTCGCCTTTACCCTGCTCACTTCCCATGCACAGGCGGCCGAGCCGATCCGCGTCGGCTCCAAGATCGATACCGAAGGCGCCTTGCTGGGCAATGTCATCCAGCTGGTGCTGGAAGCCAACGGCATCAAGACCGTCAACCGCCTGCAGCTAGGCACCACCAAGGTGGTGCGCGGCGCGCTGCTGGCGGGCAGTATCGACATCTACCCGGAATATACCGGCAACGGCGCCTTCTTCTTCGCCGACGGCAGCAACCCGGCCTGGAAGAATGCCGGCGCCGGCTATCAGCTGGTGAAAAAGCTCGACGCCGACAAAAACCACGTGATATGGCTGACGCCATCGCCGGCCAACAATACCTGGCTGATTGCGATCCGCCAGGACATCGCGCAAGCCAACAAACTCAAGACCATGGCCGACCTCGGCCGCTGGATCGGCCAGGGCGGCAAGATCAAGCTGGCCGCCTCGGCCGAATTCATCGAGCGTCCGGACGCCTTGCCGGCCTTTGAAGGCGCCTACGGCTTCAAGCTGAAACAAGACCAGCTGCTGACCCTGGCCGGCGGCGACACTGCCGCCACCATCAAGGCCGCTGCCGAGCAGACCTCCGGCGTCAACGCCGCCATGGTCTACGGCACCGACGGCGCGGTCGCGGCCCTGGGCCTGACGACGCTGGATGACGTCAAAGCCGTGCAGCCGGTCTACGCGCCGGCGCCGGCGATACGCAGCGACGCCTTGGCCAGGGAGCCGAGGATCGCCGCCTTGCTGCAACCGGTATTCAGCTCCCTGGATAGCGCGACCCTGCAAAAACTGAATGCCGGCATCGCCATCGAAGGCCGCGATGCGCGCAAGGTCGCCGCCGATTATCTGCGCAGCAAGGGCTTTATCCGATGACGGCAGAGCGCCTGGTGAACCTGCCGCCGCGCTCCGGCACACTGGCGCCGCTGTCGATCCAACTGCACAATCCGGTACACCTGCTGCTAGCGGCGACGGCCATCCTTGCCGCCGCCGGCTTGCCGCTGCTGACTTTTGCGCCCAACCGGCTGCTCAGCGGCCATGGCATCTATCTCAGCGAACTGTTCAACCATGCCGGTCTGTACTGGCTGCTGGCGCTCCCGGCCCTGTTTCTGCTCGCCGCGCCCTGGCTGCGCCCGCGCCGCGGCAGCCGGATATTGCTGATCCTGGCTGCCGCGCTGTTCAGCTGCGGCCTGCTGGTCCTGGCTGGCCAGGAAGCCCGCTTGCGCAGCGGCGCGGAGGACTCGCTGGCGCGCGTCTCGTTCGGCGGCGCCTTCTGGCTGCTGGCGCTGGTCGCCTGGCTGCAGCTGGCCGAAGCCTTGCGCGGGCTGCGGCTATCCTTGCCGGCCCAGGTCGCGGTGGTGGCGCTGGCGGCATTGCCGGCGATCGGCCTGCTGCTGACGGGCCAGCTCGACAGCCTGTCGCTGCTGAAGGAATACCGCAATCATCTGGACAGCTTCGACCAGGCACTGCTGCGGCATCTGCAGCTGGTGCTGTTTTCCGTGCTGCCGGCGGTCGTCATCGGCACCAGTTTCGGCGTCCTCTCGTTCCGCAGCCCGCGCCTGCGCAAGCTCTTGTTTCCCGCCTTGAACGTGATACAGACGATTCCATCGATTGCCTTGTTCGGCCTGCTGATCGGTCCCTTGACCCTGCTCGGCCTGATGCTGCCGCGCAGCGGCATCAGCGGCATCGGCATGGCGCCGGCCTTGCTGGCGCTGATCCTCTACTCGCTGCTGCCGATGACCCGCAGCGCCGTGGCGGGACTGCAGCAGGTGCCGGCGGCGGTGCGCGAGGCGGCCCGCGGCGTCGGCATGTCGCCGCGGCAGATCTTCTTTCGGGTCGAGCTGCCGCTGGCGCTGCCGGTATTTCTCAACGGCGTGCGCGTCACCACCGTGCAGGCGGTAGGTTTGGTGGAAGTGGCGGCGCTGATCGGCGCCGGCGGCTTCGGCACGCTGATGTTCCAGGGCATGGCCAGCAGCGCGCTGGACCTGGTGCTGCTCGGGGTGATTCCGGTGGTGCTGCTGGCGATCAGCGTCGACGCTGCGTTCAAGGTGGTGATTTCATTGCTTACCGGGAAAATTCAGGAAAATCAATGATTGAAATCGAGAATATCAGCAAATCCTTCGATGGCCGCCTTGCGCTTGACAACGTCTCGCTGGCCGTCAACGCCGGCGAGCTGGCGGTGCTGATCGGCAGTTCCGGTTCCGGCAAATCGACCCTGCTGAAGCTGTTCAACCGCTTGCTGGAGCCGGACAGCGGCAATATCCGCTTGTTGGGACAGGATATAACCGACTATTCGCCGGAGCAGCTGCGGCGCCGTATCGGCTATGCGATCCAGTCGGTCGGCCTGTTCCCGCACTGGACCGTGGAACAGAATATCGCTGCCGTGCCGACCCTGCTGAAGTGGCCGAAAGCACGGATCCAGCAACGCGTCGACGAATTGCTGGCGCTGCTGCACCTGGCGCCGGAGAGCTTCCGGCATCGCTATCCGCACCAGCTGTCCGGCGGCCAGCAGCAAAGAGTCGGCGTGGCGCGCGCGCTGGCGGCCGATCCGGAAGTGCTGCTGATGGATGAACCGTTCGGCGCGCTCGACCCGCTCACCCGCAGCAGCTTGCAGCAGGAGCTCGCCAATATCCACGCCATTTCGGGCAAGACCATCGTGCTGGTCACCCACGATATCGACGAAGCGCTGGCGCTGGGCGAGCGTATCGTGCTGCTGGATCACGGCCGCATCGTGCAGCAAGGCGCGCCGCGCGATTTCCTGCTGGCGCCGGCCAGCGACCTGGTGCGCGATTTTGTCGGCCAGAGCGATGTCGGCATCCGCCTGCTCGGGCTGGACAAGATCGCCACCAGAGTGCGCGCCGAGCCCGCCATCGAAGGCGAGCCGATCCGCAGCGACGGCAGCTTGCGCGAAGCGCTCTCGGCGTTCATCACGCGCAAGGTGTACAGCCTGCCGGTGGTGGATGAACACGGCCAGTCTGCCGGCGTACTGCATTTTGCAGATTTGCTGACGGAGCGGACTTGAGCTGGCCGGGCAAACCGCGAAATTCTCTGTATCGCCAGCGCTGGCTGATTGTCAGCAGCTTGCTTCTGGCGGGACTGATCTTCGGCATGCCGCTGGCAAGCCCGCTGTTCAGCGCCGTTTTTCCGGAGCTGGAACGGCCCATCTATCAGCAGGACTCGTTTCTTACCCTGGTGCTGGCGCATCTGCGCATAGTCTCTATCTCTGGCGGCATCGCTGTACTGGGCGGCGTCGGCGCTGGCTTGCTGGTGACCCGGCCGGCCGGCAAGGCTTTTCGCTCGCTGCTGGAAACAGTGCTGGCCGTCAGCCAGTCATTCCCGCCGGTGGCGGTGCTGGCGGTGGCCGTGCCGCTGGTCGGCTTCGGCGAAACGCCGGCCCTGATCGCGCTGGTGATGTACGGCATCCTGCCGGTGGCGCAAGCCGCCATCACCGGCTTGTCATCCATCCCGCAGCCGGTGCTGGAAGTGGCGCGCGGCATCGGCATGAGCCGTCGCCAGATCCTGTGGCGCGTCGAGCTGCCGCTGGCGGCGCCGGTGATACTGGCCGGCGTCCGCACCTCGGTAGTGATCAATATCGGCACTGCGGCGATTGCCTCCACTGTGGGCGCAAAAACCCTGGGCTTGCCGATCATCGTCGGCCTCAGCGGCTTCAACACCGCCTATGTGATCCAGGGCGCGCTGCTGGTCGGCTTGCTGGCGATCGTGGCCGACCAGCTGTTCGAATTGCTGGCGCGCCGCTGGACGCCGCAGTCCGCGGGCGGCGTCCAAGACCAGGGGGACGCATGATCTGCGCGCTGCCGATGTATCCGTTTGCGGCAGCCAGCCTGCGCGCATTCTGGTCGGCCTTGCGCGACAACTTGCAGCGCGCCGGCCTGCAGCGGCTGCCGCTGGAGTTGACGCAGCCGGACCACCTGCTCCGGCATTGGCAGCGCAGCGATCTGCTGCTGAGCCAGTCGTGCGGCTATCCGATTTCCACCCTGTTGCGCGGCAAGGTGCGGGTGGTCGGGGCATTTCATTTCGACGTGCCTGGCTGCCAGCTGAGTGCTTACAGCAGCGCCTTGCTGGTACGCAAAGACGACAAGCGCACATCCTTGCCTGAATTTCACGACGCCGTCGCCGCCTGCAACGAACGCCATTCGCAATCCGGCTATCACGCGCTGCGCAGCGCGGTTGCGTCATTGGCGCGCGACGGTCGCTTCTTTTCCAAGGTCCTGTTCAGCGGCGCGCATCGCCATTCGGCGCAAATGGTTGCCGGTGGCGAGGCCGACATCGCAGCCCTCGATTGCGTTAGCGCTTTCCTGTTGCGCAGGCAAGAGCCCGAGGTCTTCGAGCGGCTGACCACTATCGGCTATACCGAGCCCATGCCTGGCCTGCCGCTGATTACCTCGCTGAGCACGTCTACAACGGCATTGGCGCAACTGCGGCAGGCACTGAGCATGTGCTGTCAAGCGCCAAGTCAGACGCCAAAACTACGCGACAGCCTGGACGCCATGCGTATCACCGGCTTTTCCGCCCTCGATGAAAGCGACTACCGCATCTGCGCGGCCAGGGCCGAACAAAACACGCGAGACGGCCTGGCCGACTGGTAGCCAGTCTGGCGCCGGCCGGTTTCGCCGCCGCTTCAAGGGCGCCAGGGTTCCAGGGTTTTCAGCATGACGCCTTTTTCCTGGACGCATTCGCCCAGCAAGGCAAAACCGCATACCTCTTCCTGATGGTTGGTGTACACCGCGCGCATGCCGGTGACGATGCCCTCTACCTGCAAGGATTCCGCCGGTTCCCAGCGGCCGTCCGACAGGATAGGCGGCACGATCACGGCCGCCAGCGCCGGCGTTTTCACCACCACCGGCATGGCGGGATACACCACGCGGGTCGGCTCGCCGTTGAGTGTTTTGGCCAGCGCCCGCGCTGCCTGCATGATCGGCATGACGTAAGGCAGTAGCAAGCCGTCCACTTCGGCGCAATCGCCCAAGGCATACACGTGCTCCGCACTGGTGTAGAGCCAGGCGTTGGTGACGATGCCGCGGTCGACAAACAGCCCGGCCTTGCGCGCCAGCGCCAGCCGTGGCGCCAGGCCGACTGCAGCCACTACCCGCTCGACCTCCAGGCTATCGCCATCGGCCATGCGCAAGGTGTAGCCGCCGTCGCGCCGTGTAACGGCTTGCGGCGTCTTGCCCAGATGTAGCGCCACCCCGAGCCCGGCCAAGGCGTTTGCCATGGCCAGCCCGGCCTGCTGTGGCAGCAGGCGGCTCAGCGGCCAAGCGGCCGGATCGACCAGGGATACCTCGAACTGCGCGTTGGCCAGGTCGTTGGCGAATTCGCAGCCGATCAGGCCGGCGCCAAGGATGGCGACGCGGCGGATTCCATGCAGCGCCTGGCGGAAGCGGCCGTAATCGGCCAGGTCGTTGACCGTCATGACGTCGGCGGCGCCGTCGCCGTCCAGCCTGAGCTGGCGCTGGTCTGCTCCCACCGCCAGCACCAGCGCGCTATACGGCAGGCGCTGCCCTGCCACGGTAATGCTGCGGCTATTTGGTTCGATCGTGTCGACTTCGCTATGGCTGAGGACGGTAGCGTCCAGCTGTTCCGCCATTTGCTGCGCCGTGAAATTGACCAGTCCTGCCATGTCCTTGCCCTGCTGAAAAGCGTTCGACAGCATGGGCTTGGCATAGAAACTGCCGCAGTCGCGGCTGATGATGGTGAGCGGCGTTTGCCGGTTCAGCTTGCGGAACTCGCGCGCCACGGTGTAACCGGCCATGCCGCTGCCGATGATGATGATTGGTGCCATGATGAAACCTCTTGGTTGGATGACGGTCGATGGCTGCGGCCTAGGCCGGCGCCATTTCGAATTCTGCTTTGGCGACGCCGCAGTCAGGACAGAACCATGTGTCCGGAACATCTTCCCAGCTGGTCCCCGGTGCGATGCCGTGTTCCGGCATGCCTTCGGCTTCGTCGTACTGGAAGCCGCACACTACACATTCCCATTTGCGCATATTGTTCTCTTCGATATAACGTTGGTTCTTGCCTGGTTCAGATGGCCGCGGCGCCATGCTGCCGCTCTCAGTGCCTGGCCAGGGCAATGAGAGACGGCGCCTGCCCGGCGCCGGCGGCGAACTTGCCTACGACAGGGTTACAGGGTTACGAGAGGGTCAGCCCGAATACGCGCTGCCCAGGCCGAGCAGGCTCATGGCGCGGCGGTAAGCGCCCGAGGAGCGATCAGCCAGGATATGCGCCTCGACGCCCCGGTCCAGCGGCAGATCGTCGGGGCGCTGGGTTTCAACGATCGCGCGGTCTTCTTCGAAAATCTGGCGATTGAAGTCGTACACCTCCTGCAAGGGCTGGTCCTGGTCGAAGTTGCGCGTGATAGGCACGAACAGGCGCGTCGACCGGGCCGATACCGGACTGGCGGCATTCAGGATAGACAGTACGCCGCCCTCGGGGAAATCGACCGTCAGGCTGGCGGTGAACGGCAGTTCGATATTGAACACCCGGCGCCATAGGTAGTCCGGCGGCGCGCGGTGCTGCATGCGCTTGGGGAAATTGCTGACCGTGCTGATGTATTCGGCGTGCATGCCCCGCTCGGTGCGCTCGGCGGTATATTGCGGCACAAAGGGATTGTCGCGGTCGGCAAAGGTCGCTTCATGGATCCAGGCGAAGTGGGCGACGTCGATGAAGCCCTCTACCTGCCGTCCGGCCGAAGCGGCGATATCTATCGATGGCGGCAGGATCTGCTGGAAAGCCAGATTATCCCAGGCCGGGAATTCCGGGAAGGTTTCGTGGCCGCCGCCAAGCGAGGTCCAGATCAGGCCGTAGCGCTCTTGCGTCGGATACATGCAGATCTTCAGGCGCTCGGAAATATGGCCGTCGGGCTGCGACGGGATATGGCGGCATTTGCCGTCCGGTCCGTAACGCAGTCCGTGATACGGACAGACGATGTTTTCGCCCTCGACCCAGCCCAGGCTCAGGGGCACGCCGCGATGCGCGCACATATCCTTGGCGATCACCACCCTGCCGTCGGCGCGATAGGCGACCAGACGCTCGTCCAGCAGGCGCACGGCGATCGGCTTGTCGGTCAGGTCAGAGGAAAATGCGACGGGATACCAGAATTTGCTGAGGATTTTCCAGTCTTCCGGATGGAATGTGCTGTCGCGCGGCGGGCTGATGTCGGGCGCGCTGTGTTGCTCTTGTTGCTGGCGTTGCTGGTATTGCGATTCGGTTGCTATAGAAATAGGCACATATGACATCAATTCTCCAAGTTAATTTATAGCGCGCCTATGAGGCAAGCTGCAAATTCCCCATAGGGGCAAAAACGTTAATTATGGTTTTCCTGCCAAGACAGGCTTGTGGCCGGCCGGCGCCGCTGCACCGCAAGCCAAGGGGAGAATAGGCGCTAAATTACGGTTTCACTATATTTTTTAATATATAGCGAAGATGCGAGCGCCAGATAGGCCAAACCGGCGCGGATGTGCGCAAACTCGCAAACGGCGTGCCAGCGGATTGCGGAACGCTCTATGACGGCATCGTTGTATACGTTAAAATATAGCGAGTCTGTCATCATCGGCCACGGCAGCGTGCGATGGCGCTGGACAAGAACTATTTTGCAGAAAATCTTAAAGAAAACCTGAAAGCGCCATGAAAACCGCTCTCGTGCTCAGGCACGTTGCATTTGAAGACCTGGGACAGCTGGCGCCACTGCTGAGCCAGCGCGGCTTCGACATCACCTATTTCGATGTCGGCGTCGCTTCGTTCGCCGCCACCTCGCCATTGAATCCCGATCTGGTGATCGTTCTCGGCGGCCCGGTCTCGGTCTACGACGTCAAGACCTACCCTTATATGAGCACCGAGGTGGCATAGCTGCGCGCGCGCATGCTGGAAGATCTGCCGACACTCGGCATTTGCCTGGGCGCGCAACTGATGGCGGCGGCCCTGCATGCACGGGTCTACCCGGGTTCTGCCGGCAAGGAAATCGGCTGGGAGCATTTGAGCGCAGGCGAAGATATGGGCGACCGGCCCTATATCCGGAAACTGATAGGCGCCGAGCTCAGGATGCTGCACTGGCACGGCGACACTTTCGACTTGCCAAAAGGTGCGAAGCACCTTGCCGCCAGCAGCCGCTATCGCAACCAGGCGTTCGCCTGGGGCCGCAATTGCCTGGCCTTGCAGTTTCATCCCGAGTTCGATATCCGCATGATCGAGCGCTGGCTGATCGGCCATGCGCACGAGTTGGCCCATATGCAGGATATCGATCCTGCCCGCTTGCGCGCCGACACTGAACAGTTCGGCCCCGGCTTTGAAGATGCATCGGCTGCGTTCTGGACCGCCTGGCTCAACAGCATCCAGGAGAAAGTAGCGCCGCTGGCCGCGGTCGGGGGCTATGGCGGCAGCTGAGCAGGTAGTCGAGGCAAAGAATTATTGCGTCTTGTCCCAGTGCATGCGCCGCTCTTCAGTTGCTTCCTTGAGCAAATGATAGGACCGCTCTGGATTTTTCTCTGCATTCGGACTTCCGGCATCCATGGCCAGCGCCAGCGACTGCAGCGCCGGCGGAAAATCTCCCTGCGCGGATTTTTCCAGCCAGCTGTGCGCCAGCGCCAGATCCTGGGGGACGCCGTCGCCCGCAGCATATGCGTTGGAAAGCAGGAACATGGCTTGCGCACTGCCGTTGGCGCTGGCTTGCTGCAGCCAGGACACGGACTGTCTCAGGTCTTGCGGCATGCCTTCGCCATATTTGGCCATGCGCGACAGCATCAAGGCAGCTCTTTCGTCATCCTGCGCCGCTGCCTTTTTGTACCATTGCGCGGCCAGCACCGGCTCTTTGCCGAGGCCAAGCTTGCCGTTGTAGTAAGCGCCGGCCAGCACAAAAGCCGCTTCTCTGTCCCCGCCCTGGGCGGCTTTGCTCAACCAGAAGGCGGCATCCTTCTCGCTCGCCGCCGTATCTTCGTAGGCCAAGGCCAATTCTCGCTGCGCTACTGCGGAGCCGCGCTGCGCCCAGGCCTGCAATTGATCGACAGCCGATGCCTGCCGGCCTTGCCTGGCCAGCACGCCCAGGCTTTCCAGCTGCGCGCTGCCTGGCGCTGCCGGCTGCTGATCGCTACAGGAGGCAAGCAGCAGTCCGAAGACCAGCGCCGCCGACAGATTTGAATATGTTTTCATCTTTATCAAACAAGACAAGCCCCGTACAACCGGGGCTTGGTACATCGGAGATGCGAGCTGCGCCTACGCCGGCCGCACCTCGCCGGCCGCACCTATTTGCTCAAGTCGATCGCGTACTTGGAAAAGCCGCTGGGATCAAGAGCGCCCTCGGTGGCGACGCGGTTCAGGCCGAGCGCCTGCGCCACGGCCAGCTTGCCCGGCGCCGAACGCAGGATCACCGGCCCCTTGGTCGCCACTTTGACGAAGCTCCAGCTCTGGCCGCCGCCGTTATTCGCCTGCGTGACCTTGCCGAGCTTTTGCAGGTAGCCGCTGACCACCGCCTGGCTGGCGTCCGGCGACTTGATGATGGTCTTGCTGCCGTCGATGCCCGGGAAATTGCCGCCGCCGCTGGCGCGGTAGTCATTAGTGGCGACGATGAAATCATCCGTGGCAGCCACCGGCTTACCCTGGTAAGTCAGGTTGACGATGCGGCTGCCGACCACCTGGGTGACGTCGATCTGGTACTGCATCGCATTGCCTTCGGCGTAGAACACGTCGTAGTTGTAGATGGACGAATATGAAGGCACCAGGTCTTGTTCCGCGGTTGCGTTGGGATCGATCTTGCCGAACTGCGAAGCGGAGGTTTCCAGCCAGTTTTTGAGGTCCGATCCCTTGATTTTCACCGCCTGCAGATTGTTGTTGCTATACAGGTAGAGATCGCCGGGATTACGCACCTGCAAGGCAAATGGAGCCGCCTTGGATGCGGTTGGCGCGACATCCGTGAAATCCGACGGCCCGTTGCGGCCGGCCTTGAACGGCGCGCTGCAAGAGATCACCGGGATGTTCTTGTAGCTGGCCAGCGTGGCCTCGGTGGAACTGCCGATGAAATTCTTGACGTAGTCGATCTGCGCCTGGTTGACGATCTGGATCGCGCCGACATCGCCCGCCAGCGCAAAGTACGACGACATTTCGAAATCCGTAGTGGTGCCGAGCGGCTGCTGCGCATAGGCGATGGTGGCCTTGTGTTCGCTGTCCACCAGCGCCGCAATGGCGGGATCGGCCGCCACGCTGGTGACGCCGTCGCTGTATTTGAAACCGCGCGCTTCGACGGTAGTCAGGGGTTGCTGGATCACCCATTTGCCGCCTGTATATTGCAAGGTCAGCTTGATGATGCCGAGGCGACGGCCCCAGCTCTGCGCCATCACGGTCGGCACATTATTGACAAAGCCGTTCTTGCTGTCGACGATGTTCTTAGGCAAAGCTGCCAGCGATGCGTCCAGCGCCGGCGCTTTGGCTTCCTTCGCCGCCGGGAAAATCAGGTGCGAGTGGCCGACCAGCAGCGCGTCGATGCCGGTGGTCGAGAGGTACAGGCTGCCGTTTTCCATCTTCGGGCTGTAGGGCGAGGCGTCCAGCCCGCCGTGCGAGAGCGCGACGATGACATCGGCGCCGGCGCTACGCAATTGCGGTACGTACTGGTTAGCGCTCTCTTGCACGCCGTTGACATATACCTTGCCAGCCAGGTTTTTCTGGTCCCAGTCCATGATCTGCGGCGGCACGAAGCCGAGGATGCCGACCTTGAGCGGCACTTCGATGGTCTTGCCGTCCCGCGTGGTGGCGGCGAACAGCTTGGGAATCACGGCATAGGGATTGAAAATCGGCTTCTGGCTGGCGACGCTGTTGACGTTGGACAGCACCAGCGGGAACGCCGGTGCGCCGCAAGTGCCGGCCGGCTTGGCGACGCCGGTCACGCCCAGATCGGAATTGGTGATCTGGCTGAGGAATCCCAGGCCGTAATTGAATTCATGGTTGCCGATGCCGCCGCCGTCGTACTTGAGGGCATTCATCACCTTGTGCACCGCCAGCGTGCCGCTGCAGGTGACCGGCGTGGCCTGCGCCTGGTAGTCGCCCAGCAAAGTACCTTGGATGACGTCGCCGTCGTCGAACAGCACGTTGTTGGGATTTTCAGCGCGCGCGCCCTGGATCAGGGTCGAGGTGCGGTCCAGGCCCAGGCTGGCGTCGGGCGCCAGCGCGTAGTAGTTATAGCCGAGCACATTGGAATGGATATCGGTGGTCTCAAGAATCGCCATCTTGAGCACGCTGCCCTCCTGCACCTGCGTCGATAGCGTGGAGGAACTGCTGCCGCAGGCAGCCACGGTCATTGCGGCGACGGCGGCCAGCGCCGGCTTGCCAAATTTATTGATCATCAAACGGTCTCCGGAAAAGAGAACGCGCCTTGGATGGCGCGTTCGTCATGTGGGGCGCGTGGTTCTGGTTTTATGTATCGGCCAGGTAACGCATTGTCGGGATTATGTATCCCGAATATGACCCCATCATGAATCCGGTTGGCAATTATTTATCAGCCCTTGAGGCGGTAGCCGGTCTTGAAGATCCACCAGAGCGCGCCCATGCACAGCGCCAGGAACGCCAGCGCCATGCCGGCGCTGATCAGCACGTTGACGTCGGCAACGCCGTAGAAGCTCCAGCGGAAGCCGCTGATCAGGTACACCACCGGATTGAACAAGGCGATCTTTTGCCAGAACGGCGGCAGCATGTTGATCGAATAGAAGCTGCCGCCCAGGAAGGACAGCGGCGTGACGATCATCAGCGGGATCAGCTGCAGCTTTTCAAAGCCGTCGGCCCAGACGCCGATGATGAAGCCGAACAGGCTGAAGGTGACGGCGATCAGGATCAGGAAGGCCATCATCCACCAGGGATGGGCGATCTCGAAAGAAATGAAGAGCCGCGCCGTGGCCAGGATCAGCAGGCCGAGGATGACCGATTTGGTGGCCGCTGCGCCGACATAGCCGCCGACGATTTCCACGCTGGAGATCGGCGCTGACAGCACCTCGTAAATGGTGCCGGAAAATTTCGGCATGTAGATACCGAACGAGGCATTCGCGGTGCTTTGCGTCATCAGCGACATGATGATCAGGCCGGGAATGATGAAGGCGCCGTAGCTGACACCGTTGATGCTGACCATGTGCGAGCCGATGGCGGCGCCGAACACGACGAAATACAGCGCGGTGGATATCACCGGCGAAGCGATGCTCTGCATCAGCGTACGCCCGGTGCGCGCCATCTCGAACATATAGATCGCGCGGATAGAGTGAAGATTCATGTTTATGCTTTCACCAGGTTGACGAAAATTTCTTCCAGCGAGCTTTGGCTGGATTGCAAGTCCTTGAAATCGATGCCGTGCTCGCTCAGCTGGCGCAGCAGACCGGCGATCCCGGTTTGTTCGCTCTGGGCGTCGAAGGTGTAGATCAGCTCGTTGCCATCTGCCGAGAGTTCCAACTGGTTGCCGCCCAGGCTGTCAGGGATCTGCGACAGCGACCGCTGCAGGTGCAGCTTCAGCTGCTTCTTGCCGAGCTTTTCCATCAGCAGCGCCTTGTCTTCCACCAGGATGATCTCGCCCTTGCGGATGACGCCGATGCGGTCGGCCATTTCCTCGGCTTCCTCGATATAGTGGGTGGTCAGGATGATGGTGACGCCGTTCTCGCGCAGGCCGCGGACCATCTGCCACATGTCGCGCCGCAGTTCGACGTCGACGCCGGCGGTGGGTTCATCCAGGAACAGGATCTGCGGCTCGTGCGAGAGCGCTTTGGCGATCATCACCCGGCGCTTCATGCCGCCGGACAAAGTGCGGATCTTGGCATCCTTCTTGTCCCACAGCGACAGGTCGCGCAATATCTTTTCGATATGCGCCGGATGCGCGGCCTTGCCGAACAAGCCGCGGCTGAAAGAGACCGTGGCCCACACGCTTTCGAAGGCGTCGGTGGAAAGCTCCTGCGGCACCAGGCCGATGCGCGAGCGCGCCGCCTTGTAGTCGCGCACAACGTCGTGGCCGTCGGCCAGGACCTGGCCCTGGCTAGGGTTGACGATGCCGCAGATGATGTTGATCAGGGTCGTCTTGCCGGCGCCGTTCGGCCCCAGCAGCGCAAAGATCTCACCGCGCCGTATCTCCAGGTTGATGCTTTTGAGCGCACTGTGCCCCGATGCGTAGGTCTTGGTCAGGTTCTTGACTGAAATGATGGATTGCACTCGGCTTCCTTCTAAAAATCCGGATAGTCATGCATTCTAATGGTGCTTTGTATTTGCTGCTGGCAAGCGGCCGTATGCATGGGATATGCCCCCTGGCCGATTTTCCATAAGCAAAGTTAGCTTGCGCACAGAAGCCGGCGGATTTCTAGATTACCCTTCCCGCCTTTGACCAATCATGTTTCTACGGAGCGGAAATGTTATTACGATCCATATTCCTGATCTTCTCCCTCGCCATTTTGGGGTGTAGTAAAACCGACAAGCCTCGCGTGGCCCCCAGCACCATGTTCCAGGCGCCGGCTTTCCCCATGCCCGCCGCGACGCTGAACGCGCATCCGGTGCCGCACCTGGCCCCGGCCCATCCCGCGTCGGCTGACAGCCGCTGAAATTGCCAAATTTGCATTGTTGTCATGTAGCGCCAGAGATTATTCCGGGCATTTGCACAGCTTGTGATTGCCTCGATTCAAAAAACTACTTACTCTCTCTGCCTATATCCATTTTTGCTTTGCTTTAAAGACAATATGAACGCAGCTATCCTGCTCACCGGGGCAACCGGCTACATCGGTTCCCACACCTGGGTTGAGCTGCTGAATGCCGGCCATGAGGTGGTTGGCGTCGACAACCTGGCCAACAGCAGTCCGCTGGTGCTGGACCGCATCAAGAAAATTACCGGCAAGACCCCGGTTTTCGTGCAGGCGGATCTGTGCGATCGCGCCGGCACCGAACGCTTGTTCCGTGATTACCGCATCGGTGCAACCATCCATTTCGCAGCGTTGAAATCGATAGGGGAATCTGTCGCCAAGCCGCTGGAATACTATGCCAACAACCTGAACAGCCTGCTGACGCTATGTACGGCGATGCGCGATGCCGGTGTGGAAAAAATGGTGTTCAGCTCATCGGCATCGGTGTATGGCGATCCAGCCGCCTTGCCCATCCTCGAACACTTTCCGCTGTCGGCCTCAAGTCCCTATGGCCAGACCAAGCTGATCGGCGAACAGATATTGCGCGACCTGGAACAGTCGGACCAGCGCTGGAAAATCGCCTATCTTCGCTATTTCAATCCGGTAGGCGCGCATAAGAGCGGATTGATCGGCGAAGACCCGCGCGGCAATCCGGATAACCTGATGCCTTATATCGCCAGGGTGGCCTCCAGGCGCAGCGCCAGCTTGCCGGTATTCGGCGGCGACTATCCGACCGCCGACGGCACCGGCGTGCGCGATTATATCCATGTGGTCGACCTGGCCAAGGCGCATCTTGCGGCGCTCGACTATCTGCAAGACAAACAACAAAGTTTCACCGCGAATATCGGCAGCGGCCGCGGCTATAGCGTGCTGGAAGTCATCGCTGCCTACGAAAAAGCCAGCGGCCGGCCGGTGCCTTACGATATGGCGCCGCGCCGTCCGGACGATATCGCCTCGTGCTATGCCGATCCCGGACGGGCGGCCGAACTGCTGGGCTGGCGCGCAGAGGAAGACCTGGAATCGATCTGTACCGATTCCTGGCGCTGGCAGTCGCAAAACCCGGCCGGCTTTACAGATTGACCTGCATTGCCCGGCGCCGCGAAGACTGAGGATTAGCTATCAATGCAGAATGGCGCCGTGTTTGCCGACCATGATCATTTCGACAAATTTCGAACCGTCGTGATTGCCTGGCGAATATGACACCCGCACGCCGCCCAGGTCGAAATCGCGTATCGTCTCCAGCGCTGCAATCAGTTTCGGCCGGGTTGGATTCGGCCCGGCCCGGCGCAATCCTTCGGTCAGCAGTTTCGCCGCCACGAAGCCCTCAAATGCCGAATAGGAACTAGGCGGCGGCTTGGCCATGCCCTTCAGGACGCTCTGAAACTCGCGCGTCGCGGCTGCCGCGAAGTCTCTGGGATAAGGCATCACCTGCATGACGCTGACGCCGCGGCCATCGTCGCCCAGCGATTCGAAAAAAGTCTCGGAACTGACGTTGGAGAGCATCATGAATGCCGGATGCGCGCCCTTCTTGTGCATCTGCTTGACGAAATCGGCGCAAGCTGACGGCGTGCACGCCATCAGGACTGCCTGCGGATTGGCGGCAGCGATGGCGCTGACCGCCGGCTCCAGCTTCAGGTCCTTGCGGTCATAGCTTGCGGTGACCAGCGGACTCAGCTTATGCGCAGCCAGATTGCGCTGGAATCCTGCCAATCCATCCTTGCCGAAGCTGTCGTCCTGATACAGGATGGCCACCTTCTTGATGCCGAGCGAACCGAACAACTCGATCATTTTCGCGGTTTCAGCCTGGTAGCTGGCGCGCAGATTGAACAGATAGGGGTTGAACGGCTGATGCAAGCTCTGGCCGCCCGAAAAAGGCGCGATCAACGGCACCTTCTCGCTCAGCAGCAGCGGCAGCACGGCCTCCACCGTCGGCGTGCTGCGATAGCCGAACAGCGCCAGCGCATTGTCTTCCTTCAGCAGCTTCTCAGTATTCAGCCGGGTGGTCTCCGGCTTGCGCTTGTCGTCATAGGACTTGAGCTCGATTTTGCGGCCATAGACGCCGCCCTGGGCGTTGACCCAGGCGAAATAAGCCAGCGCCCCCTCCATGTTTTCCTTGCCGGTGGCTTCGCCCGAAAGCTCCACCGACTGGCCGATGACGATCTTTTCCTGGCCCGCCCGATCCTGCGCCTGGGTCAGCGCGACAGATGCAAATAAGAGTATGCCGATCAACATTTTCATGCTTGTCCCTCCTGTTTGTAATTATTTTCTCAGGACAATACTCTTACAAAGCTTACAAACAGCTTTCAAACGGCATTCATTTCACTTCGATTTTTTGTAATCGCCGACTTGGCAGGCCATGACGTTTCGGCACTTGCGCCGAGCAATCCGGTCCAGGCCGGCGGCCCGTGCCGCAAACGCGGAGCGCCAGACAGACAGGCCTGCGCACTTCATTTCTTGACGCGGGTAATCAGTCCGCTGCTGGCGTCTTCCGGATAGGCGTAAGCCACCTGCCCTTTGTGGATTTCGCCCATGACGATCATGTTCAGACTGATGGCTTCATGGTCGGTCGGCGAAAACGGCCGCTGGTAACGCGAAACCACGGTCGACATGGTGGTCTGGTGCAAGTCTTCAAGTGCAGCACGGATCTTGTCGCCATCGGTGGAGCGGGCCTGGTAGATCGCCAGGATAATCAGGCGCAAGGCATCGTAAGTCTGTGCCGCGGCGACCGCCGACGGGATCAGGCTCACCTTGTTGGTTTTCTTGTAAGCCAGCGTAAATTGGTTGCTGACCGAGCTGATGTCGTTTTCGATATAGGTGACCGCCGTGCGCACGCCTTCGCCGCTATCGGCGGACAAATCGATAAACGATTTCTGCGACAGCGTCCAGGGGCCGACAATCGGCAGTTTCAGCTTCATCCTGGCGGCGCTTTTCGCCACCATGGCGCCTTCGGTCGCCAGGCAGTACAGCACCACCGCCTGGGCGCCGGCTTCGCGCGCCTGCGCCAGCTGGCTGCTCATGTCTTGTTCGCCGACCTTGAAGCTGGCCACCGTCACCGGCGCCAGATGGCGGCGCGCCAGTTCGTCCAGCACGCTCTGCTTGCCTGACTGGCCATATGGCGTTTCATCATGCAGCAGCGCGATCTTGGTGATCTTGCGACGGTCGATCAGGTCGTTCAGGATCACGATCGGCTGCAAAGCATCGCTGGCGGAGGTGCGGAACACATAGCTGACGGCAGAGGCCGGCGGCATCAACTGCTTGTTGATGACGGCGCCGGTGGCGCCGCTGATGATCAGGGGGATCCTGGCTTCCTGGAATATCTTGGCGGCGGGCAGCGCGACGCCGGTGTTGCCGAAGCCAACCACGGCGACGACTTTTTCCTTGTCCACCAACTCCCTGGCGATGCGGGCGCCGACCTCCGGCTTGGCTTCGTCGTCGCGCTCGACCAGCTCGACGCGGCGTCCCAGCACGCCGCCAAACTGATTGATGTCGCTCAGGAAAACCCGGGCGCCGCCGCGTATGCTTTCGCCCATGTCTTCGGACGACTTGCCGGTAGTCGGGCCGATGACGGCGATCCTGACCGGCGGTTCTTCAGCAAAAACCGGCAAACTTGTACAAAGAATCAGGGCCGGCAACATCCTTTTGAAAGAAAATTTTAGCAACATCGTCTCCGTTTTGTAATGTTCAGGTTTTCCTACGCCGGATAAACAGCGCAGCAGTGCACTAGCGTTGTTATATCTTACGCCACTGTTTCCGTAAAGCAATAATTGCAATTACAATACCACCTGCCCAGCGCTCTTTCCGAGCGCACAAGTAAAAACGGCTCCCTTAGGGGAGCCGTGAAACCTACGAATCAGTGATTCTGCCTGCCATCCTGCTTAAAGCTGACGCCTTCCTTTTTACCGTGGTCTTTTCTGCGCACCACGACGGTGTCCGCCATCTTGTCGTGCCAGCCTTGCTTCCTCTTGTCGAAGGCGATCCAGATGAAACCCAGGCACAAGCCGAACAGTGAAACGTAATAGCCGATATAGCGTACGAGCAGTTGGGCTGGCTGGGGATTCTCGCCGGTCCTGGCGTCGACGATCTTCGCGCCTATCATCATTTTTCCTGGCGTGCTTTGCTTCACCAGCCAGAATGCCAGCACGGCGACAATGGGAAGTATCCATTCAAAGAGGACGCCGCCGTAGCCCTTGAAAAGACGTTCGTCTTCCCAGTATGCGCTGCCGTAGATCGACAGCATGACCGGGATGATCACCAGCGTCAGCAACACCGTGTCGACCAGGCTGGCCAGCATGCGAGGCCAGAATCCAACGTACTCCAACTCCAGTTCAGATTGCGCTTGCTCCATATGACGGCCTTTGCTGTGAGCGCTACGATACGGATTGAACGACTACTACTTGATACGCTGTTTTTCCAGCTTGCGTGCCAGTGTACGGCGATGCATGCCCAAACGGCGCGCCGTTTCGGAAATATTGAAACCGGTTTCCACCAGCACTTCGTGGATGCGCTCCCATTCCAGCGTCTTGATCGAGGTCGAACGCGTGCTCAGCTCAAGCTCGGCCACCCCGGCAACGTGGCCGAAAGCGGCCTCGATGTCGTCGGTATTGGAAGGCTTGGCGAGGTATTGGCAAGCGCCCAGCTTGATCGCTTCCACCGCCGTGGTGATGCTGGCGAAACCGGTCAGCACCACGATCAGCATGGCGGGATCGTGCTTGTGCAGCATCTGCACGCAGGCGAGTCCGGAAGTACTATCGCTCAGCTTGAGATCGACCACGGCATAGCCGGGTGAATGCTGCTGCAGCAGCTGCGCGGCTTCATCCAGGTTGGCGGCCAGCAGTACTTTGTAATCGCGCCGCTCAAACGAACGGCCGAGCGTACGTGCGAAGGTGGCATCGTCTTCAATGATCAACAGCAGACGATCAGCCGGCATGTTCTGTTTCCCCTTGTTCTAGGCGGATGGCCGCCAGCGGCAGCGTCAGCTGCACCAGCGCCCCGCCCTGCGGCCGGTTGCTGGCGCTGAAAGTGCCACCCAGCTTGCGGGCAACGTTGACCACAAAGAACAGCCCCAGGCCGCTGCCCGGCCGTCCCTTGCTGGATTGATAGGGTTTGCCGATCTGGGCCAGGATAGCGGGCAGGAAGCCCGGACCGCTATCGGTGACGACCAGGATCAGCGCATCGCCTTCGCGCGAGGCTTCCAGGCTGACCCATTGCGGCGAGGCTTCCAGCGCATTGTCGAGGACATTGCAGATCATCTGCTTGAGCGCGGAATCGAAGGCCACTGGAATGTCTTGTTCGATGCGGTTTTCGTAAGCGAACGAGATCACCGGCCGGGTCGCGCCCCATTCCTTCGCCAGGTCGTTCAGGAAAGTGTTGATGGTGGTCTTCACGGACGATTCGCCGCGCGCCTCGCCGGCCGACAGCAGGATGCCGCTGACGATGCTCTTGCAGCGCTGCAGCTGGGTTTGCATGTCGCCGATTTCCTCCAGCAATTCGCGGTTCTGGCTGAACTCGGGCATGCGCCGCCAGTCGCCCAGAATCACCGACAAGGTCGCCAGCGGCGTTCCCAGTTCATGCGCCGCGCCGGACGCCAGCAGGCCCATGCGGACGATGTGGTCTTCCTCGGCGGCGCGCTGGCGCAGTTCGGCCAGCTGGGCGTCGCCGGCGCGCAGGTTGCCGTTGATGCGGGTGATGAAAAACACCAGCAGCGCGGCGTTGAGCACAAAGCACATCAGCATGCCTTCCACATACAGGCTGGACAAGGCGTTGCCGTGATCGGGCGGAAACGCCAGCGGTTCGGAAAACAGCGACAGCCCGGCCAGGCACAGGCTGGTGATAGCGACCATGGTCCAGGTCGACCAGGCTTCCAGCAGCACGGCGCTGAGGATCACTTGCAGCAGAAAGAGAAAGGCAAAGGGATTGGTGGTGCCGCCGCTCAGGTATAGCTGGGCGGTCAGGATGCCGACGTCGACCAGCAGCGCCAGGAACAGTTCGCCGTTGGTGGCGACGCGCCGCTCGTGCCAGCGCAGGTGGCTGGCGATATTGAACGCCACCAGGCAGGCCAGCACCTTCAGCATGTGCGGCAAAGGCAACTGGATGCCGAAGCCGAGGATGACGATAGCGATCGTGGTGATCTGGCCGATCACGGCAATCCAGCGCAGCTGGATCAGCTGCAGCATGTTCTTGTGGCCAGCACCGTTTTCCACGCCCGCCGCCACGGTCCAGCGCTGTTTCAAGTCTTCTGTATTTGCAAGAATATCAATTTTGCTTGCCATCTTCACTTTCACTTTGGTCTTTGCCGGCCGCGTTGCCGCCATTCTTTGGCGATTTTCGTTCTTCGCGCACGACCCAGTAGCAGGCCCCCGCCACCATCAAGGCCAGTGCATACCAAGTAAGAGCATAAACCAAGTGGCTGTTGTGAAAGGAAATTACTGTCAAACCGGCGACCGGACGCAGGCCGTCGCCGATATCCTGCGCGGCAGGCTGGCGCACGGATTCGGCGTCGACAAAGTAAGGCGCAACCCGGTCCAGGCCGCGCGCCGCCGCAATCGCCTGTACATCGCGTGAATACCAGCGGTTGCCTGCAGGGTCGTTGTGACGCAGGAAGCCGCCGCCCGGCTCGCTGATGCGCAACAGGCCGTTGACGACGGCCGGCGCGGATTCCGCGACCACCACTCCGGATTCGGGTGTAGCGGTCGGCACGAAGCCGCGGTTGACCAGCACCGTGCTGCCGTCGGCGCTGCGCAATGGCGTCAGCAGCCAGAAGCCGCCGCCCAGCTCGGTCGAAGCCTGGACCCGGGTGGTCAGTGCATACAGATAAGTGCCGCTGACGCGCACATGGCGATATTCATCGGCTTCGGCGCTGATGTGCGGCCATAGCTCCGGTCCCGGGGCGGCAACGGCAGGCGCATGCACCCGCGCATCGACCCGCTGGATCAGGTCTAGCTTCCACTGCAAGCGCTTGATTTGCCAACTGCCGAGGGCGAAGAAAGCGGCAAACAGCAGCACGGCGCAGGCCAGCAGCGCCATTTTTGCGGCCCTGGAGCGCGAACGCGGCGTCGTTGCCGGCGCCGCGTTCTGGTTTGCCGGGCTCAGCGAGCCCTGCGGTTCTGGTCTCATCGCGCCGGATTATGGCATATCGTGCATGCTGTGCGACTTCGGCATGGTCGACATGTCCATGCCTGGCATGCTCTGCATCGACTCAGGCACCGTCTCGTGCATGGACGAATCGGTCATCATGCCCGGCATCATGTTGTGGTTCAGGTGATACATGACCCACAGGGAACCGCTCAGCATGATGAACACCAGCATGATAGTGAAGATCAGCGCCAGCATCGACCAGCCGCCTTCCGACTTGGTGTTCATGTGCAGGAAGTAAACCATGTGCACCACGATCTGCACCGCGGCGAAGCCGAGCAGCACCAGTCCGAGGGTGCTGGACTTGTCGATCACCTTGCCCATCACCAGCCAGAACGGAATCGCGGTGAGGATCACCGCCAGGATGAAACCGGTGGTATAGCTTTTCAGGCTGCCGTGGTCGGCGTGGGTGTGGCCGTGATGACCGTCGTGGTCATCGTGATCATGGCCATGGCCGACGACACGGGCCGGGTGTTGTTGATGTCCGCCGCTCATGGCAAAACTCCCATCAGATAGACAAAGGTGAAGACGCCGATCCAGACCACGTCCAGAAAGTGCCAGAACATCGACAGGCACATCAGGCGACGGCCGTTTTCCTGGGTCAGGCCATGGCGCTTGACCTGGAACATCAATGTAATCAGCCAGACGATGCCGAAGCTGACGTGCAAGCCGTGGGTCGCCACCAGGGCGAAGAAGGAAGTCAGGAAGCCGCTGCGTTGCGGACCGTAGCCTTCGTGGATCAGGTGGGCGAATTCATACAGTTCAAAGCCGATGAAGCAGGCGCCAAGGATGCCGGTGACCGCCAGCCACGCCAGGGTCGCGCCCTTGCGCTTGCGCTGCATTTCCAGCATGGCGAAACCGTAAGTAATCGACGACAGCAGCAGCAGCGAAGTATTGACCGCAACCAGCGGCAGGTCGAACAGCTCGGCGCCGGTCGGGCCGCCTGCATAGTTGCGGCCCAATACCGCGTAGGTGGCAAACAGACAGGCGAAGATCAGGCAATCGCTCATCAGGTACAGCCAGAAACCCAGCAAGGTGCCGTTTTCCGGATGATGTTCGCGGACGTAGAAGCGCGCGCTCGGGTCAGCCGCGCCGGTGGCGCTGTTGGTATTCATAGTGATATCAGACATGGCTAGCCAGCAATCGTGTGCGTTCGCCCTCGGTGCGGACGACTTCGTCCGCCGAGATGTGGTAATCGCGGTTGTAGTTGAAGGTGTGGACGATGATGGCTGCCATCATCGCGGCAAAACCGAGGCCCGCCACCAGCCACATGTGCCAGATCAGGGCAAAGCCGACGGCAGCGCTGAGCGCAGCGATGATGAAACCGGCGCCGGTGTTCTTCGGCATGTGGATGGCGACGAAGTCTTTCAGCGGACGGCTGTAGCCGTTGGCTTTCATGTCGGTCCAGGCGTCGTTGTCGTGCACTTTCGGCGTGAAGGCGAAGTTGTAATCTGGCGGCGGCGACGAAGTCGACCATTCCAGCGTACGTGCATCCCATGGATCGCCGGTGGTGTCGCGCAACGATTCGCGGCGGCGGAAGCTGACTATCAGCTGCACGATGAAGGAAGCGATGCCGAGTGCGATCAGGACGGCGCCGAAGGCGGCGATCTGGAACCAGATCTGCAGCGACGGATCTTCGAAGTGGCCCAGGCGGCGGGTCACGCCCATCAGGCCCAGCACATACAGCGGCATGAAGGCGACATAGAAGCCGATGGTCCAGAACCAGAAGCAGCACTTGCCCCAGAAATCGTCGAGCTTGAAGCCGAAGGCTTTCGGGAACCAGAAGTTGATGCCGGCAAACATGCCGAACAATACGCCGCCGATAATCACGTTATGGAAGTGAGCGATCAGGAACAGGCTGTTATGCAGCACGAAGTCGGCTGGCGGTACCGCCAGCAGCACGCCGGTCATGCCGCCGATGACGAAGGTGATCATGAAGCCGATGGTCCACAGCATGGGCAGCTCGAAACGGATGCGGCCGCGGTACATGGTGAACAGCCAGTTGAAGATCTTGGCGCCGGTCGGGATCGAGATGATCATCGTCGTGATGCCGAAGAACGAGTTGACGCTGGCCCCCGAACCCATGGTGAAGAAGTGATGCAGCCACACCAGGTAGGACAGGATGGTGATCACCACGGTGGCGTAAACCATCGAGGTGTAACCGAACAGGCGCTTGCTGCTGAATGTGGAAACCACTTCGGAGAAGATACCGAAAGCAGGCAAGATCAGGATGTAGACTTCAGGATGGCCCCAGATCCAGATCAGGTTGACATACATCATGGCGTTGCCGCCCATGTCGTTGGTGAAGAAGTTGGTGCCGAAGATACGGTCCAGCGACAGCATGCCCAATACCGCGGTCAGGACTGGGAAAGCAGCGACGATCAGGACGTTGGTGCACAAGGCAGTCCAGGTGAACACCGGCATCTTCATCATGTTCATGCCAGGCGCGCGCATCTTGACGATGGTGGCGATCAGGTTGATGCCCGATAGCAGCGTCCCTACCCCGGCAATCTGCAGCGCCCATATATAGTAGTCGACCCCCACATCCGGACTGGCCAAGATGCCAGACAGCGGCGGATACGCCAGCCAGCCGGTACGCGCGAATTCGCCGACGAACAGCGACGCCATCACCAGCATGCCGCCGAAGGTGGTCATCCAGAAGCTGAAGTTATTGAGGAAAGGGAAAGCAACGTCGCGCGCGCCGATCTGCAGCGGCACCACGTAGTTCATCAGGCCGGTCACCAGCGGCATGGCGACGAAGAAGATCATGATGACGCCGTGCGCGGTGAAGACCTGGTCGTAGTGGTGCGGCGGCAAGAAGCCTTCCGAACCGCCGAAAGCAAACGCCTGCTGGGCACGCATCATCAAGGCGTCGGCAAAGCCGCGCAGCAGCATGACCAGGCCAAGTACAACGTACATGATGCCGATTTTCTTATGGTCGATGCTGGTGAACCAGTCACGCCACAACGTACCCCAGACCTTGTAATAGGTCAGCGCGCCAAGCACCGCTGCACCGCCGAGGGCGACCATGAGGAAGGTCGCGATGAGAATCGGTTCGTGATAGGGAATCGCTTCCCAGGTGAGACGGCCGAAGATCAGCTTCGTCAGATCGATATGGTCTAGCATCATTACTTTCCGGTGAAAAAGGGAAACGTGGCGCTTACCTGCGCGCCACTGCTTGCAGAGCGGAGCGCTGCGCGCGTGTATGGCGTTTGTTGCGGGCTTTGCAAGCCCTTATTCATGATGTTGTTCCACCATCTTGTGGCCGCCCATCATCTGGTCCATGCACATCTGGCCCGGTTCGATGCAGCGGTTGAGAATGGCGTGGTAGAGGTCCTGGTCGACCGAAGCGTAGGAGCGCACCGGCTCTTTTTCGCTAGGCTTTTCCAGCTGCAGGTAGTCAGGACGATTCAGATGGCCGCCGGCCGCCTTGCGCGCCTGCACCCACTTGTCGAAGTTTTCCTGGGTCAGGCCGTGGAACTTGAAGCGCATGTCGGAAAAGCCGGCGCCGCTGTAGTTGGCGGAGAAGCCGTCGAACTCGCCAGGACGGTTGATCACCGCGTTGAGCGAGGTCTGCATGCCGGGCATGGCATAGATCTGGCCGGCCAGCGCCGGGATGAAGAAGGAATTCATGATCGTCGACGAAGTGATCTTGAAGCGGATCGGGACGTCGACCGGCGCCGCCAGTTCGTTAACGGTGGCGATGCCTTGTTCCGGGTAGATGAACAGCCACTTCCAGTCCAGCGCCACCACTTCGACCGTCAGGGTCTTGGTATCGGCTGGAATCGGCCGGTCCGCATCCAGGCGCGACAGCGGCCGGTAGGGGTCCAGGGTATGAGTGCTGATCCAGGTCAGCAGGCCGAGGGCGATGATGATCAGCAGAGGCGCGCCCCAGATCACCAGTTCGAGTTGTGTAGAGTGGTCCCAGTCCGGCTCGTAGCGCGCGGCGGTATTGTTTTTACGGTAGCGCCAGGCAAACCAGATGGTCAATGCGATCACTGGAACGATCACCAGCAGCATCAAGAGGGTGGAGACGACGATCAGGCGTCCCTGCTGAGAGGCGATATCGCCGGACGGATTCATCACTACTGTGTTACAGCCAGCCAGTAAAAAAACGGGCAGCAGAAGCAATCCGCGACGAGAAATTAGGGAAACCATGGAGTAAAAGTCCAGTCGAAGCTATCAGATCGTGGTACTGTACACTGACTGGTGCGCGTTGGCGATTGGACGTTTTGTCCTACCCTTGCCAGTGTAGTGTTTCGTATGTAATCGTATGTAATGGAGCCTCAGATTATGTGCGAAGCGCCACACTAAACGTCGGGAAGGGTTCGCCATGCCATTAGTAGGCAAGGCCATAATTAGTAGAGACCCAATCCAACTAGAGACAAAATTATGATGACCAGCACCCATAGCCATAATGGCGATCTTTCCGCCAATCTCTCGTCCGCCCAAGACGTCCGCAGTGCCAAATCCGACCACCCTGAAGTCGCCCCGGGCGAAATAGCCATTGGCGTTGTGATCGGCCGCGCCTCGGAATACTTCGACTTTTTCGTCTATGCGATGGCCTCGGTTCTGGTGTTTCCGGCGGTTTTCTTTCCGTTCGAACAACAACTGGAAGGGACGCTGTACGCCTTCGTGATTTTCTCCTTCGCCTTCCTGGCCCGACCGTTCGGCACCGTTCTGTTCATGACGATCCAGCGCCGCTTCGGCCGCGAAGTCAAGCTGACTGCCGCGCTCTTCATATTAGGTATTTCCACGGCCGGCATGGCCTTCCTGCCGACCTTTGAACATCTTGGCTTCGCCTCGATAGTTTTGCTGTCGCTGCTGCGTATCGGCCAGGGGATTGCCTTGGGCGGCTCGTGGGACGGCCTGCCGTCGCTGCTGGCGCTCAATGCGCCGCAAAACAAGCGCGGCTGGTACGCCATGTTGGGCCAGCTGGGCGCGCCGGTAGGCTTCATGATCGCCGGCGCCCTGTTCGCCTACCTGCTCTCCAACCTGACCACAGAAGACTTCCTCGACTGGGGCTGGCGCTATCCGTTTTACGTGGCCTTCGCCATCAACGTGGTAGCGCTGTTCGCTCGCCTGCGCCTGGTGTCGACGCCGGAATATGCGCGCCTGCTGGATGAGCGCGAGCTGGAGCCGACCAAGGTCATCGAAATGACGCGTTCGCAAGGCCGTAACCTGCTGATCGGCGCCCTGGCCGCCCTGGCAAGCTATGCGTTGTTCCACCTGGTGACGGTGTTCCCGCTGTCATGGATCAGCCTGTATTCGATGCGCTCGGTGCACGACTTCCTCATCATCCAGGTCATCGGCGCCGCCCTGATGGCGGTGGGCGTGGTGGCTTCGGGCCTGATTGCGGACCGTTTCGGGCGCCGCACCACGCTCGGCAGCTGCGCGATACTGATCGCGATACTCAGCGCCTTCGTGCCGACACTGATGAACGGCGGCGAGCTTGGCCAGAATATCTTCATCCTGCTGGGCTTCAGCTTGCTGGGCCTGTCCTACGGCCAGGCAGCCGGCGCGGTCACCGCCAACTTCCCTGCCAAGTATCGCTATACCGGCGCCGCCCTGACCTCCGACCTGTCATGGCTGGTCGGAGCAGGTTTCGCACCGCTGGTGGCGCTCGGCCTGTCGGCCCACTTCGGCCTTGCCTATGTCAGCTTCTACCTGCTGTCGGGCGCCGCCTGTTCGCTGGCGGCCCTGAGCCTGAATCGCGCGCTGGAGATACGCGACTAGGCGAGTGAATCGCTGCTGCGCATGGCCTTGCCGAAGCAAGCCACCCGCAGCAGCATGCCATGCCGGACGCATGCAGATTAATCCTCGGCGCGCCAGCCGCTGCGGCCGAGGTACCCCTCTTCCAGTCCAACATCAGAAAAATCAAAGTCAGCGTTGCAGTTCGGGACGGAGCGCAACGCCAACGCCAGGTAACCACCCAAGGCACACACGCCGGCGCCAGCGCCGGCCAGCAAGAAAATCATCATCGCAGCCCCTTTTTTCGCACACCAGTGCGAAATTGAATTAAAAAAAACTTCAACCACCCCCGGCTATGCACCCTGGTAGTTAAAGCTCCGGTAAGTGGAAATCAAGCGGCTGTAAGCGTTATGCACCCGCTGCACCGCGCCGTTATCCCGCATGAAGCGGATATCGTGGGTAAGCCCAACGATCAAACTGTAGATTTCGAAAATCAGCTGCTCCGGATCGCTGTCCGGCCGCAGATGCCCTACTTCGATAGCCTGGATAATCGTGCGCCGCATCGTCGCCCGCCAGCGCACTACCCCGCGCTGGATGCGGTCGCGCAGCGGGCCGTCAATGTCATCGTATTCAAACGCGCCGGCAATATACAGGCAGCCGGCCACCTCGCGCGGATCGCTGGCGCGGCCGATCCAGGCCTTGACCTGGGAGCTCAGGCGCGGCAAACCGCGCGGCAGCGCCATGGATGGCCAAAACACTTCCGCACTGAAGCGGCGGTCAAACTCCTCCAGCACCGCCTCCTGCAGCGCTTCGAGCGAACCGACCCGCGAGAACACTCCGCTTTTGCTGATGTCCAGCTGCTTCGCGACTTCGCCGAGGGACAGATTGCCTATGCCCTCCGCCGCGGCAAGCGCCAAGGCGGTGTTGACGATGGAGACGTAGGTGAGTTCGCTTTTGCTGGTTTGGCTCATGATGCATGCATATTAGCACACTCATGCGAAATTGATAGAGCTTTGTTGCGCTCGCCGGCTTCCGCTAAATCTTGCTGCCGTCGACCAGCCGCAGCCAGTGCAGGTCCGAATCGCTTTCAGCAACAGGCGCAGCCGTGATGCCAGAACGGTACTTGCTTCTCAGGTTGCGCTGTTTGCCATAGGCGCAGATTTTCTCTATCACCGCGCGCAGCTCGGCGTCTCCGGACGAATCGTCCATCAGTTCGGCCCACAGATTCGAGGCGTCCCAGCGCCTGAAATGCACGTACACCGTATTCCACTTGCCGAAGCGCGCCGGCAGCTCGTGCCATGCGCGCTCGCTACCGATCAGCCATAGCAAGGCTTCTATGAACTGACGATTCTTCTTCGCGCGCACCTCAGAGTATCCGCGCTTGGCAGATAGCAGAAGCTCCAGTCTTCGCCATTGCTCATCCTGAAGAATCATGATGCTCTCTTTCGTTGGTCTCACCGCGGATCGTGCCGAAGAGCGGCTTGCCGGGACGGCATTGCCGGATTGCCTGCCTTGATGGTCGAGCGCTGGCGGGCTCATATCGTCATCGCGGCTTATGCAGCCGCCTGTACGAGCTGATTTTACATATTACTTTGATAATTTTATGTTAATGATTGTTAATTTTCGATGAGATTTATCTTGCGGAGAGCTTGATGCCGACATGACAAATTTGTCATGCCTGCGTCATCAGATCGTTTGAGGCCGAAGCATAGACTGTTGTTCAGCGATGGCGGAAAACACTGTCGCCCTCCCCACATCTAAGGAAACGATCATGCGTACCATAAAAACGATTTTCACTGTCTTGGCCTTCGGCGCCGCCGCATCAGCTTTCGCAGAAGCACCCTACCCGCCTGAACAGGCGTTCGTGTCGACCCTGACCCGGGCGCAAGTCGAGCAGGAAGTCGCCAAGGCCGAAGCGCAGGGAACGCTGCTGCAAAGCGACGCCAGCTATCCGGTCATTGCCACGCCTGCCGCCCAAGGCGAGACGCCGATGATGGCGCAATTGCACGAGCACGGTAAGACCGAGGCCGGAGCCTCTATTTATGCCGGTGCATGACACTGATGGCTCGCGCGCCGGCCGTAATGGCGGCGACTCAGCGCTTGCGCGCCAGCGTCAGGCCATCGCCGACCGGCAGCATGGACAGGTCGATGCGCTCGTCGGCATGCAGTTTCAGGTTAAGCGCCTGCAAGGCAGCGGTATCTGCATCTTGCGCGGGAGCGGCCACGCTGCCGTCCCATAGCACGTTGTCGATGGCGATCAGGCCGCCGCGCCGCACCAGCTGCAGGCAGCGTTCGTAGTAACCATCGTAAGCGCTCTTGTCGGCGTCGATAAAGGCAAAATCGTATTGCCCGGCCGCGCCGGCAGCCAGCCTGGAGTCGAGTGTTTCCAGCGCCGGCGCCAGCTGCAAGTCGATCTTGTGCGCCACCATCGCTTGCTCCCAGTAGGGGCGCGCGATGCGCGTATATTCGTCGCTGATGTCGCAAGCCAGGATCTGGCCGTCTTCCGGCAAGGCCAGCGCCACCGCCAGCGCGCTGTAGCCGGTAAAGACCCCTATTTCTATCGTCTTGCGCGCGCCCATCAGGCGTATCAGCAGCGCCATGAATTGCCCTTGCTCGGGCGATATCTGCATGCCGCCGCGGGCATGGCTACGGGTGGCGGCACGCAATGCGGTCTGCGCCGGATGTTCGCGCAGCGAGTGGCTTAGCAGATAGTCATAGAGCGTATCGTCAAGATTAAGCGTGCGGCTGGACATGGTTTCGCTTTCTTCGTTCTTGTAAGTGGAAAGATCAATTTACCACGCCAGCCTGCGCCGTCAAGGTAGGCAACTTGCTTGAGAACGCATGCGGCCACCGTTAGCCTGACCTGCCTGCAAGACCGGAGCTTATGCCTGAGCCTAGCGCGCATCGGCGAAGATGGTCACCAGCCAGTCGACCAGCACCCTTACCTTGGGCGACAACTGCCGGTGATGTGGATAGAGCACCGACACGGTCGACGGCCGCGGTCTGGCCGCTGGCAAGATTTCCCGCAGCTCGCCCGAGGCCAGCAGATGCGCGACGCCATAGCGCGGCAGCTGGATCAGGCCGAAACCTGATTTGCAGCACTGCACATAGGCATCCGCATTGTTGACCGATATGCTGCCGCTGATCGCATATTCGCCGGCCTCGCCGTCCACTGTGAATTCAAACGGATAAAGCTTCCCGCTTTGCGGCGAAAAGAAATTGACTGCACGGTGCCGGTCAAGTTCGTCCACTGCCTGCGGTTCGCCATGCTTTTCCAGATAGGCCGGACTGGCGCAGGTGACCTGCTCCAGGCTGGCGACCCGCCGGCCCACCATCGACGAATCGCGCAATTCACCCACTCGCAGCACGCAATCGACGCTCTCGCGCACCAGGTCTACCAGGCGGTCGCCCATGCCTATCTGCAGTTCGATATTCGGGTAACGGTTGCAGAACTGGTCCAGCACCGGCAGCACGAAATGGCGCCCCAGCGTGCCGTGCATATCTATCCTCAGCTTGCCCGAGGGGTTGGCGGCGGCTTGCGAAAACACATTTTCGGTTTCCTCCAGATCCGCCAGCAGTTGCGCGCAGCGCGTGTAATACGCGTCGCCGTCCAGGGTGGTGCTGACCTGGCGCGTGGTCCGGTGCAGCAGCCGCACGCGCAGACGCGCTTCCAGCTGCTTGATGGCGTTGGTCACGGTCGCTTTCGGATAGCCGAGATCCTCGGCGGCTCGGGTGAAACTTTTCAATTCGACAATACGCGTAAAAATACGCATGGCTTCAAATTTGTCCATAGAGGCGTCAAGCTTAATTGTTAAATAATATGGAACAGTGTAAGCATAAATAGCTAGTTTATCCAATTAATATTAACTGCCATGATGCACTCACTGCCCTGCAAACCGATATCCGGCAAGCACATGGGCGGCTTAAGCAACGCTCAAACCAACTTCAAGGAGCTTCAAATGAACAACGCGGACAAGAAAGTAGCCATCGTCACAGGATCCTCGCGCGGCATCGGCGCGGCAGTGGCGCAACGCCTGGCGCAAGACGGCTTTGCCGTGATCGTCAATTATTCGGGCAGCGCCGGCGCTGCCGCAACCCTGGTGCAGCAGCTGCTCGGCCAAGGCGGCCAGGCGTTGGCGGTACAGGCCGACGTCAGTGATCCCGCAGCGGTGCGCGCCATGTTCGATGCCGCGGAACAGACCTTTGGCGGCGTCGACGTGCTGGTCAATAATGCCGGCATCATGGTCAACGCAAGCATCGCCGAAACCGACGATGCCGGCTTCGACCGTCAGATCGCCATCAATTTGAAGGGCAGCTTCAATACGCTGCGGGAAGCCGCCAAACGCCTGCGCAACGGCGGCCGCATCATCAACTTCTCGTCGAGCGTGGTCGGCATGCTGCGACCCACCTATGGCGTGTATGCCGCCACCAAGGCCGGCGTGGAAGCGATGACCAGTGTGCTGGCCAAGGAGCTGCGCGGCAAGAACATCACCGTCAACGCCGTCGCGCCGGGGCCGACCGCCACCGATCTTTTCCTCAACGGCAAACCGCAGGAGCTGGTCGAGCGCCTTGCCAAGATGGCGCCGCTGGAGCGCCTTGGGCAGCCGCAGGATATTGCCGGCGCGGTGTCCTTCCTGGCCGGCGCCGACGGCGGCTGGATCAATGGCCAGGTCCTGCGCGCCAACGGCGGCGTCATCTGAGCCGCACTTTTCATACATCAATGAGAGGAAACATCATGCAGCAAGTCATCGTCATTACCGGCGCCTCCAGCGGCTTCGGCGCCCTCACCGCGCGCGCCCTGGCCCATGCCGGACATATCGTCTACGCCAGCATGCGCGAAACCGCCGGCCGCAATGCGCCGCAAGTGGCAGAGCTGAAACGCTACGCCGCCGAGCACCAGGTCGATCTGCGTGCGCTTGAACTGGATGTCGCCGCCAGCGCTTCGGCCGAGGCCGGCATCGCCAGCATCATCGCCGATTGCGGCCGGCTCGACGTGGTGATCCATAACGCCGGTCATATGTCTTTCGGTCCAGCCGAAGCGTTCACGCCGGAACAGTTCGCCCAACTCTACGATATCAACGTGCTCAGCACGCAGCGCGTCAACCGCGCGGCGCTGCCGCAACTACGCAAGCAGGGCAAGGGACTGGTGTTGTGGGTCTCTTCCAGCAGCGCACGCGGCGGCACCCCGCCCTTTCTGTCGCCGTATTTCGCGGCCAAGGCGGCGATGGATTCTCTGGCGGTTTCCTATGCCAGTGAACTGGCGCGCTGGGGCATAGAAACAGCGATCATCGTGCCCGGCGCCTTCACCAAGGGCACCAATCATTTCTCTCATTCAGGCGCACCGGCCGACCGCGATCGCGCGGCGGAATATGACAACGGTCCTTATGCCAGAGTGCCTGAGCTGGCTTTGCAAGGGCTGGCGGCACTAGAACCCGCCGACGCAGATGCGGGTGCGGTCGCCAAGGCGATCGTCGATGTGGTTGGCATGCCCTTCGGCAGCCGGCCGTTCAGGACCCATATCGACCCTTCGCAGGATGGCTGCGAGATCGTCAACGGCGTCGCCGATCGCGTGCGCAGCGAGATGTTCCGCCGCATCGGACTGGAAGATCTGTTGCGGCCGAGAGTGAACGGCTGATTCCGGCGTCAGGCATGGGGAGTGCATTTTGCCTCAAGCGGCAGATTGCGCTCCACATACGCCGCCAGCTGCTTCACGCTTGCGGCGATGCTTTCATGGCCACTATCGATCACAAGTTGCGGATGCTCCGGCGTCTCATATGGCGCGCTGATGCCGGTAAATTCTCGCAATTCGCCCGAACGCGCTTTCTTGTACAAACCCTTGGGGTCGCGCGATTCACAGGTCGCCAGGTCGGCGGCGACATGGATTTCGTGAAACGCTTCTCCGCAGGATTGGCGGGCGCGCGCACGGTCGGCCCGGTACGGGGAAATGAAAGCCGTGATGCAGATCAGGCCGGCGTCTGCAAACAATGCGGCGACCTCGCCCACGCGCCGGATATTCTCGCTTCTACCCTCCGGACTGAAGCCGAGATTTGCATTCAGGCCATTGCGTATATTGTCGCCATCCAGCACGTAGCAGGAATATCCCAGCGTCGTCAGTGCATGCTCCAGGGCCATGGCCAGCGAGGATTTGCCGGAGGCGGACAATCCGGTCAGCCACATGACTGCGCCGCGGTGGCCGTAGTGCGCCGCACGCTGCGATGCATTTAGGGCATGAGGAACTGCGGTCAAATTTTTTTGCATTCAACGCTCCACAGAATACGGCGCCCCGCGACGGCCAGGCGGCAGGATACATGATGCCTCAAAACGCAGCGGCCGCAACGGCCTATATCAGTGATTCAAGCATTAGCCATGTTACACAAGTGCAGGATGCGGTAATATTTGCTGTACAGTTTGCCGGCGCCGCGGGTGCGGAAAACGTCTCGGGCAGCCATTCAATTTGAGAGCAAAGGCCATTTCTGATGATCCCAGCATTCGTCGGCGTAACGGGTTTACCGAGGGCGGGTTCCACGCTGCTGTGCCAGCTGCTGGCCCAGCATCCCGAAATTCATTGCGAAGGACATAGCTCTCCCCTGTGCAACACCTTGCTGGGGATCCGCCGCATGATCAGCGAAGATACTTTTTTCCTGTCGCAGCTCGATACTCAGTTCGAACAAAGCTATGCCCACCTGACCTCGGCAATGCAAGGCTTCTTGCGCGGCTGGAATCATGATTGCGGCAAGCAGGCGGTGGTGGACAAGAACCGCGCATGGCTGCACGCGATAGAACTGCTGCTGCATATCGAGCCGAACGCCAAACTGATCGTGTGCCTGCGCGAACTCGGACAAATCTATGGCTCGATCGAAGCGCAGCACCAGCGTACCATCCTGGTCGATTTTATCGATCATCTGGCCGATTTCGACCGCTTCGGGCGGGCCGACATGCTGTTCGCCAAAGACAAGGCCATCGGCGCTCCGCTGATATCCCTGCATGCGGTCGCCGATCTGCCTAAGCATGTGCAGGAACGTCTGTATTTCATCCGTTTCGAAGACTTGATGGAACGGCCTTCGGCCTGCATGACACACCTGTATTCCTGGCTAGGACTGTCGCCGTTCGAAATCGATCCCGATCATCTGGCGGTCGGGGTCCAGGAAAGCGACAGCCACTACCACATGAAATACAGCCACAAGCAGGCCCGCCAGATCAGCAAGCCGAAACGGCATGACATCCCGCCGCGCATACAGGCGCAGATCGAAACTGCCTGCTCCTGGTTTTACCAGCTTTACTATCCGCAGAAGATGTAGGCCCGGTCCTTTGGGTCAGTAGCTCCTAAAACGCCTTGCCGATCTCGGCCCAGGCGCGCACTGATTTATTGTCGCCGATCAGTTGCGGCGTCGACCCGAACGGCGCCGCAACATAGAGCTTGGCATGCCACTGCTCCGGTCCGGCCCAATTCATGCCGACGCCGGCGCCGCTCAGCGTCGCGCCATTGTCGCCCGGCAGCCAGGGATTCTTGTTGACCGTCACGTGTTCGCTGTCGACGAAGGCCAGCACCTGCCAGCGCCCGCTCGCGAACTGGCCAAGATCGTGCCGCAGCTCGACCGAACCGAAGACCCCGGTATCGCCGGACAGAACGCCGATGTCATAGGCGCGCACCGTATAAGGACCGCCCGCGACCATCTTTTCGGCGGGATCCAGGTTGCTGTTGGTCCATTGGCCGGCCAGCGTGAAATACAGGGAATCGTTCTGGGTCAGATTTTGCAGCTGCGCCAGATTGCCGTTCCATTTCGTGTAGCTGCCCTGGGTTTTGGCGGTGACGGAATCGGACAGTTGCGCCGCCCGGTCGTCGAAGCCGACACGTCCCGCGGTGACGCCTATATTCCAGGTGCCGATGCCGCCAGCCAGCACGCCGTTGCGCCAATCGCCGTTCAGGCTTGCGCTCCAGTTGTCCAGATGACGGTCGGTCTTGATGTTGCTGACGCCGATGCGGTCGTTCAGTTGTTTGCGATCGTACTGGATCTGGCCGTACAGATTGGCGTCGCGCGAGCGCATGAACGGATGTTTGACCCAGATGCTCGCCACTTGCGCGGTGCCGCGTGCGTCCAGCGCGCCCAGGGCATCGCCGAGGATGTAATGCAGCGCCGAATAGGAGCCGCCCATGCGCGTGCCCAGGCCGTTGAGCAGGGTTTCATAGGCAATGCTGCCGTAATTCATGTCTCTGCCGCTGGTCAGGGCGCCAAGGCTGAGGACATCACCATGGTGTAGCGGATTGAAGATATTGACGGCAGCGCTGAGGCGGGCGCGGCCGGTATAGCGGTTGCCAAAATTATCCACAGTCACATTGCCGGCGACCTGCGCCGTCGGGTCGGCTTGCACCTGCAGGTCGGAAGTGCCGACTGCTTCGCCCGGCTTCAGGATCGCGCTGACGGCGACACCCGGGATATCCGAGGCCAGCAGCAGCGTGCGGTCAAGCCCCGCCTGCGTCACCACCTGCCCGGCCTGCAAAGGAGACAAGGTTTGCTGCAGCAAGGCGTCGCCCACCCGGCTGCGGTTGTCCAGCTTGACCTGGCCGTAACGAGCCTCGATCACCATCACCTTCACCACGCCGCCTTGCACGGTCTGGGCCGGGATGATGGCGCGCGCCAGCGGGTAACCGTGACTATGGTAGTAGTCGGTGATGCGCGAGACTACTTCGCCGAGCTGGGCCAGAGTAAGGTTCTTGCCCTCGGCGTCGGCCACCAGCGCATGCAGGGTGGCCGTATCGAACGCGGTATTGCCGGACAGCTGTATGCTGGTGACGTTGAAAGCCGCGCCCGCCGGCTGCTGGGCGCCGCCCTCCCGTTCGATGGTCAGGCCGGTTCCCGTTGAAGCGGGAAGCGCCGGCTTGACCGGCTGGATCTGCTGCAGTATCGAGCCGGCGCCGGGCGGGGTCACCGGATCGGCCGCCAACGCGCAAAAATATGGATAGCTGAGCAGCATGGCTGCGATGATCGGCTTCATTGGATATAGGAATCTACCGTTATTTTTCATTGAGGCTCGCTTATTCATCCGTGCTCACAATATTGTCCGGCAGCTTGACGCCGCCGCCCGTGATCTTCACTTCCACACCGTTCATGCCGTCGCCGATTTTATTGTTCGGCGGCTGGATATTGAACTGCACCAGGTCGAGCGCCGCCAGGTTGACGCCCGCGTGCGAAGGATCAAAAACCGAATCCAGGGCGGTGATCACGTTCTGCACCGTGACAGGCGCCGCACCCGGCTTCAAGGTCAGCGCGGTGGCGTTCCCTGCCGCTTGCACGAACACATAGTTCATCGCGCTCAAGCCGCCGCCGTCAATCGCATACAGTCCTGGCTGGCTGGTCGGCTGGGCGTTGGTTGTCCAGGCCAGGCTGCCAGTCGTAGCGTCGCCCAGCGTATCGCCGCCCAGCAGGCCGCTCAGGGTTCCGCTCAGGCCGGACGGCGTTTGACCGGCAATGCTGCTTGCCGGGGCGGCGGTATAGGTAAGCGTCGCCGGCGTAATATTGGCGCTGGTCGTCGTCGTGGCGCTCACTGTATAGTTCCCGGCATCGGCGCCGCTGGCACTGATGCCCGCCACCGTCACAGTCTTGCCGGCGCCGGCATTCTTGTCGGCGAAGTTGGCAGAGGTATCGCTGAACGTCACCGCATCGCCTGCCAATCCGCCGCTGAGCGTCACCACAGCCGTCGTATTGCCGTCATAGGTTTTGTTGGCGCCGATGGCGGCAACGGTGATGGCCAGCGGCGTAATATCGGCAGTGGTCGATGCGGTGGCATTGCTGAGCAGGTAGTTACCGGCATCCGCACCGCCTGCGCCTATGCCTGAAACGGTAAGCGTCTTGCCGGTGCCTGCATTTTTGTCGCCAAAATTTGCCGAAGTATCGGTGAAGCTCACCTTATCGCCGCCTATCAGGCCGCTGCCGGTCAATATCGCCGAACCGGAAGTGCTTGCGTCATAGACCTTGTTGACGCCGCTGGCAGTGACCGTGACCGACTGCCGGTTGACCGTATAGTCGCCGCTAATGCTGCCCAATATATAGTTGCCTGCATCGGCGCCGCCCAAGACGCCATTCACCGATTCGATGCCGATATGGGTGCCGGCAGTGAGGTGGCCGCTGCTGCTGGTAAGCCCAGCCGTATTCACCGAAACGCCAGGGGCGCTGACAAGGTCTCCCGAGATGACATTCGATATGCTGAGTGCGCCTGGCGCCAGCGCCGCACCGTAGGTCGAGCTGCCGGCGGCAATCGAACCGGCCAGCGCCAACGGACTGACAGTGTAGTTGCCCGTCGGGCCGGCAAACGTATAGTTGCCGGCATCGGCCCCGCTCAGCGCGCTGACCGATTCAATGCCGTTATGCGTTCCGGCATTCAGGTGTCCGCTGCTGCTGGTGAGGCCGGTCGTGTTGATTGCAACCGTCGCCGTGCCCAGTAGGTCGCCTGTCACGGCATTGGTGAAGCTGGCCGCCCCCGGCGTCAACGCCGAACCGTAGGTCGAGCTGCCAGCGCCTATCGAACCGGTCAATGCCAGCTGGCTGACGGTATAGTCGCCGGTTGGCGCGGCAAACGTGTAATTGCCGGCATCCGCCCCGCTCAACGCGCTGACCGATTCAATGCCGGTATGGGTTCCGGCGATCAAGTGTCCGCTGCTGCTGGTAAGACCCGTGGTGTTGACGCCAACCGTGGCCGTACCCAGCGCATCGCCTGACACCGCATTGGTGAAGCTCGCTGCACCCGGGACCAGGGTTGCACCGTAAGTCGAGCTGCCCGTCCCTATCGAACCGGTCAAGGCCAGCGGCGTAACGGTGTAATTGCCCGTGGCTCCGGCAAAGGTGTAGTTGCCGGCATCCGCCCCGCCCAGGGCAGTGCCTACCGATTCAATGCCAGTGTGCGTTCCGGCCGTTAAGTGTCCGCTGCTGCTGGTCAGGCCGGCTGTATTCACCGTGACTGCGCCCGGTGTGACCAGGTCACCGCTCAAGGCATTGGTGAAGCTCGCCGCCCCCGGCGCCAGCACAGCACCGTAGATCGAGCCGCCCACCGCCACCGTGCCGTTCAAGGCCAGCTGGCTGACGGTATAGTCGCCCGTGGCTCCGGCAAAGGTGTAGTTGCCGGCATCCGTTCCACCCAAGGCAGTGCCCACCGATTCGATGCCGGTGTGGGTGCCGGCAATTAGGTGGCCGCTGCTGCTGGTCAGGCCAGTCGTATTCACCGTGACAGCGCCCGGCGTGACCAGGTCGCCGCTCAAGGCGTTGGTGAAATTCACCGCCCCTGGCGTCAGGGTCGAGCCGTAGGTCGAGCTACCTGCGCCAACCGTGGCGTTCAACGCCAATTGGTTGACGGTGTAGTTGCCCGTGACCCCGCTGAATGTGTAGTTGCCGGCATCAGCCCCGCTCAAGGCGCTGACCGTTTCAACGCCGTTATGCGTGCCTGCAATCAGGTGGCCGCTGCTGCTGGTAAGACCCGTGGTGTTGACGCCAACCGTGGCCGTACCCAGCGCATCGCCTGACACCGCATTGGTGAAGCTCGCTGCACCCGGGACCAGGACCGCACCGTAAGTCGAGCTGCCCGTCCCTATCGAACCGGTCAACGCCAGCGGCGTAACGGTGTAATTGCCAGTGGTGCCGGCAAAGGTGTAATTGCCCGCATCGGCGCCGCTCAGCGTACCGCTCACCGACTCGATGCCAGTGTGGGTGCCGGCAATCAGATGACCGCTGCTGCTGGTCAGGCCGGTCGTATTCACCGTGACAGCGCCCGGCGTGACCAGGTCGCCGCTCAAGGCATTAGTGAAATTCACCGCGCCCGGCGCCAAAGTCGAGCCGTAGGTCGAGCTGCCTGCCGCAAGCGTACCGTTCAAGGCCAGCTGGTTGACGGTGTAGTCGCCCGTGACGCCGCTGAATGTGTAGTTGCCGGCATCGGCTCCGCTCAAGGCGCTGACTGTTTGGATGCCGGTATGCGTGCCGGCAGTCAGGTGACCGCTGCTGCTGGTAAGACCCGTGGTGTTGACGCCAACCGTGGCCGTACCCAGCGCATCGCCTGACACCGCATTGGTGAAGCTCGCTGCACCCGGGACCAGGGTTGCACCGTAAGTCGAGCTGCCCGTCCCTATCGAACCGGTCAAGGCCAGCGGCGTAACGGTGTAATTGCCCGTGGCTCCGGCAAAGGTGTAGTTGCCGGCATCCGCCCCGCCCAGGGCAGTGCCTACCGATTCAATGCCAGTGTGCGTTCCGGCCGTTAAGTGTCCGCTGCTGCTGGTCAGGCCGGCTGTATTCACCGTGACTGCGCCCGGTGTGACCAGGTCACCGCTCAAGGCATTGGTGAAGCTCGCCGCCCCCGGCGCCAGCACAGCACCGTAGATCGAGCCGCCCACCGCCACCGTGCCGTTCAAGGCCAGCTGGCTGACGGTATAGTCGCCCGTGGCTCCGGCAAAGGTGTAGTTGCCGGCATCCGTTCCACCCAAGGCAGTGCCCACCGATTCGATGCCGGTGTGGGTGCCGGCAATTAGGTGGCCGCTGCTGCTGGTCAGGCCAGTCGTATTCACCGTGACAGCGCCCGGCGTGACCAGGTCGCCGCTCAAGGCGTTGGTGAAATTCACCGCCCCTGGCGTCAGGGTCGAGCCGTAGGTCGAGCTACCTGCGCCAACCGTGGCGTTCAACGCCAATTGGTTGACGGTGTAGTTGCCCGTGACCCCGCTGAATGTGTAGTTGCCGGCATCAGCCCCGCTCAAGGCGCTGACCGTTTCAACGCCGTTATGCGTGCCTGCAATCAGGTGGCCGCTGCTGCTGGTAAGACCCGTGGTGTTGACGCCAACCGTGGCCGTACCCAGCGCATCGCCTGACACCGCATTGGTGAAGCTCGCTGCACCCGGGACCAGGACCGCACCGTAAGTCGAGCTGCCCGTCCCTATCGAACCGGTCAACGCCAGCGGCGTAACGGTGTAATTGCCAGTGGTGCCGGCAAAGGTGTAATTGCCCGCATCGGCGCCGCTCAGCGTACCGCTCACCGACTCGATGCCAGTGTGGGTGCCGGCAATCAGATGACCGCTGCTGCTGGTCAGGCCGGTCGTATTCACCGTGACAGCGCCCGGCGTGACCAGGTCGCCGCTCAAGGCATTAGTGAAATTCACCGCGCCCGGCGCCAAAGTCGAGCCGTAGGTCGAGCTGCCTGCCGCAAGCGTACCGTTCAAGGCCAGCTGGTTGACGGTGTAGTCGCCCGTGACCCCGCTGAATGTGTAGTTGCCGGCATCAGCCCCGCTCAAGGCGCTGACCGTTTCAACGCCGTTATGCGTGCCTGCAATCAGGTGGCCGCTGCTGCTGGTAAGACCCGTGGTGTTGACGCCAACCGTGGCCGTACCCAGCGCATCGCCTGACACCGCATTGGTGAAGCTCGCTGCACCCGGGACCAGGACCGCACCGTAAGTCGAGCTGCCCGTCCCTATCGAACCGGTCAACGCCAGCGGCGTAACGGTGTAATTGCCAGTGGTGCCGGCAAAGGTGTAATTGCCCGCATCGGCGCCGCTCAGCGTACCGCTCACCGACTCGATGCCAGTGTGCGTGCCGGCCGTCAAGTGGCCGCTGCTGCTGGTCAGGCCTGCCGTATTGACGGTCACCGGCGCAGCCGTGACGACATGGCCGGCGATCATGTTGGTGAAAATCACAGTACCAGGCAACAGAGCTGAACCATAGACGGAGCTGCCGGCGCCGAGCGTGCCGATGAGCGCCAGCGGATTGATCGTCAATGCGCCGTTGACATAGGTAACGACGTAACCCTGCTGGCCAGTGGACGAAAGGCCGGATGCCGTGATCGTGTAAGTGCCGGCGTTGAGCGCGGCTTGCGACGTTCCGCCATAAGTTATGCTGCCCAGCACACCGACCGGCGTCCCGGAATATCTGTAGCCGTTGAGACCGGTGTATGTAACGCCATTGTTGCTGCCATAGGCCGCGCCGTTGAAAATGCTGGTGGCGTTGTTGGCAGTGACGGTCAGCGCCGTCATACCGGAGAGTAATAACGGGTAGCCGCCAGATATTACCCAGGTGCTGCTGAAATCCCATGCAGGGTTCAGATTGCCGTTGGCAGCGGTGCTGGATGTGAAATTGGCCTGATTCTGCATGTTGGCAGTGGTCATACCGGTGCCGGCGGCGGATGTAGCCTGGCCGGAGCTTGTCTTATCCCAGAAGCTGCCGGTGACGGTGCCGGCGTTGTTGCCAATCAGCCCGCCAACCGAGGTCGAGCCGGCCCCAGCGCTGACGCCGCCTGTCGAATAGCTGTTGGTGACTGTGCCGCCTAAGGCCCCGGCGCCGGCATTATTGCCTACCAGTCCTCCGACAAAGGAAGCGCCGGCCGTGCCGGTTACGCTGCCCGTTGCATAGCTGTTGCTGATCGCAGGGTTGCCGCCCGCACCGCCGTAATTGTGGCCAACCAGGCCGCCGACAGCGCTGGTGCCGGCAACGGCGCCCGTCGCATAGCTGTTGCTGATCGTGGAAGGGCCGGAAAAGCCATAATTGGCCCCGAGCAAGCCGCCCACATAGGACGAGCCGCTGACGGAGCCGGTGGCATAGCTGTTGCTGATCACGCTGGTGGCGCTGCCTCCGCCATAGCTGTAGCCGATTAATCCACCGACATAATTGCTGGTTCCGGTGACATTCCCGGTGGCATAGCTATAACTGACCGTCCCCCCCTGCATGCCGCCGAGCAAGCCACCGACGTTATTTGCTGCAGCCCCGGCATTGAGCGTTCCGCCTGCATGACTTCTGTTGATCGTGCCGCCGGAGTTTTCGCCCACCAGGCCGCCGATAAAAGTCGCATTGCTGCTGGCACTCACCGTAGCGGTTGAAAAGCTGTTGTTGATCTTGCCGAAATTCTGCCCCACCAGCGCGCCGGTGTAGTTGGACGAGGTGACGGCCACGCTGCCGCCGAGCAGACCCAGGTTGCGCACCACTCCAGCCGCACCCGTCGCGCCGATCATGCCCACGCCGACAACCGAACCTCGATTGATCGTCAGACCGCTGACGGTATGGCCGAGGCCATCAAAGACGCCGGAAAATTCCTGCGCCGGGGTCAATACTGTAACTCCATTACCGCCTATCGGCGTGAAGCCTGCGCCGCTGTTCCATGCCGAAGTGGCGGCTGCGTTGATATCGCTGCCCAGCGCATAATAACCGGCGAGATTTCCTAGCGTCCCCTGCAAGCTGCCGTCGCCGCTGCTGGTGGCCGTACCCAGGGAGTTGATGACCGTATAAACATGATTGTTCATCGTCAGCACGCCGCTGCCGCTGAAATTGACGCGCCCGTTAAATGCGCTGCTGCCCACGGCGACATTGACATTGCCGCTGCCAGGCTCCAGATCCAGGCTGGCCGAACCGCTTGCCGTCATGGTGGCATTGATGTTCACGTCGTTGCTGGCATTCAGGGTCAGCTTGTGTCCGCTCCAGGTTACCGTATCGTCGACGTTGACATTGCCGCTGGTGCCGCCGGCGCCGCTGGCCGAAGAAATGGTCACGTTGCCCAAGCCTAATGCGGTGCTGAGCGTGGCGCCGGTCTGGTCGCCGCCGCTGGGCGCAATCGTGAAATCGGTAGGATCGATCAGCCAGGTGCCCGCCAGGCCAATCGCCGCGGCGGTGGTGATCTTGGTGTTGTTGGCCACCTTAACGTTGGCCGCGCTGGTTTCGATGAAACCGCCGTTGCCGCCGGCCGGCGCGCTGGCGTCGAGCGTGCCGCCGACATTGACGGTTCCCGCCGCCATGCCGCCCAGCAGGGTAATCGTGCCGCCCTGGTTCTCCACGGTGCGCGCTTCAATCACGCCGGTGTTGTTGACGACGCTGGCCAGCAACGCATCTTTTGCGCCCGCGCTCATGATCACCCGGCCGCCGTCGGCCCGGATCAGCCCGCCGTTTTCCGCCGCGCTGTTCAGCACGCTCTGGTCGACCTGCAGCTGCAGCAGGCTGTTGCCGCTGAATGTGAGAGTGACGGCGTTGCCGGCGCCTAGCGCCACCGCGCCTTGTTGCGCGCTGATCGTGCCCTGGTTGCTGACATGGTTGCCGAGCAAGGCGACGTAACCGCCGTTAGCCGCCGTGATCGATCCCTGGTTGACCACGCTGCCCGTGCCGCTGCCGCTGAAAGTGCGAGCATTGCCGTTCAGGCTGGCGTCGCGCAGATCCAGGGTGGAAGCCACCAGGCCGCCGACATTGACCTGTGCGCCGGAGCCGAACAGGATGCCGTTCGGGTTGATCAGGAATGCCTGGCCGTTGGCATTCAGATGGCCGAGGATCTGCGTGCCGTTGGTATCGAATATGCGGTTGACGGCAATCGCGCTGACAGACGGCTGCACGAAGTTCACCGTTTCTTGCGGAGCGATGTTGAAGCCGCTCCAGTTCAAGGTGGCATTCTGGCTGGTCTGGCTGATCGTGGTGGTCGCGCCGGATTGGCGGATGCTGCCGCTGCCCGCGACAATCTGTCCACCGGTAGGCGCCGCCTGGGCGGCAATGGCGGTCAGCGACAATGCCGCCGCCACCAGTTTGCGGCGTCCGCCCTTGCCGCGTCCACGCGTTGTTTCCGCGACTGCGATCCAGCCATTGGTCACTGTGCTCCAGACCAGGCGATAGATGTGGTTCATAGATCCGTGGCGTTTCATGGAATGGTTTCCTGGTTGAACCTGCACTTCTCGACCAAACAATGCGCGCGGCCTGCAAAAGACGTGTTCAGCCGCTCACCTGCTCCTTGCTTCAACAAACCGTGCGGCATCGACATTGGCGCCGCGCATTCGTCACGCAGAAACTATGCTTAAGCTGCCTGCGCTGGAAAACAGCAAATGGCTGGGCAGATTTTCACGAAAATCGTATTGCAACAACGGATTCAAAAGGATGCGACTGGCGCAAGGCGCGCCAAAGTGAAAGCTCTCGTTCAAACAATGACAGCCTGGGGGACATAGCTGGTTTCCCTATCCAACTTTCTTATAAGCAAAATATTACACCAAGACAAGGTGTTACACGCAAGCTAATTGTTACTCTTAATTGTATTTTATTGTTTCCGTGTAATTCTGGCGTCGGATTGCGGCTTGCTGGGTCTTTGCCATGATTTTTTTCATGCAAGTATTGTCGAATGCTATTGCCGAATTCCAATTTTCCTGTTCAACTGCGGCTTGCTGCAGGTTAACATTCAGCAACCCGATATTTACAAAAGCAAGCTACTCACTGAAGGAAATGCGATGAACATATTTCTCGGTAGCATCATGACTTTCGGTTTTCAGTTCAATCCCAGCGGCTGGCAGCAATGCAACGGTCAAACGCTCAGCATTGATCAAAATTCGGCGCTGTTCGCCTTGCTCGGCACCACCTTTGGCGGCGATGGCATGCAAACTTTCCTGCTGCCAAATTTGCAAGGTCGGATGCCGCTTTGCCAAGGTAACGGCGCGGGGCTGAGCCCGCGCGTGATTGGCGAGTTGGCGGGCACTGAAAACATCGCGATCGGGATCAGCAACCTACCGTCCCATACCCATACCGCCACCTTTACTCCTTCGGGCAGCGGCGGCTACACGGTATCGGGCAACACCAGCGGCAACCTGCTGGCGCCCACCGCGACCAACAACATCCTGTCCGGATCGCCTGCCGGCACCTCGGCCGGGGCGATCTGGGGCTCGACGACACCGGCTATCCCCTTGGGCGGCAGCGGCGGCGGTTCCGGCGGCACGGTAAGCAACGCCCTCACTGGCAACAGCTTACCCGCGGCGAGCATGAATCCATACCTGGCGCTGAATTTCAGTATCGCGTTGACGGGTATTTTCCCTTCGCGCAACTAACAATCGCCGCACTAGAAATTACCACGCGTACAACAGCAAACAGCAATAACACCGGTCCTTAAACCGCAGCAATCACAAGGGAGATTTCCATGGAAGTATTTCTCGGCAGCATAATGACGTTCGGTTTTCAGTTCAATCCTAACGGTTGGCAGCTATGCAACGGCCAGACGCTCGCCATTCAGCAATATGCAGCCTTATTCTCGCTGCTGGGCACCAACTATGGCGGCAACGGCACGCAAAACTTCATGTTGCCGAATCTACAAGGACGGGTACCGATTGGCCAGGGTAACGGACTCGGCCTGACGCCGCGCGTGATCGGCGAAGCGTCCGGTACGGAAAACATCGAGATCTCCATCAGCAATCTGCCGTCCCATACCCACGTCGCCACCTTCACTCCTTCGGGTGGCGGCAGCGGCTACATGGTATCGGCCAACACGACTGGAAACCTGCTGGCGCCGACGGCGACCAACAACATCCTGTCCGGATCGCCTGCCGGTCCGCAAGGTGCAGCGATCTGGGGTTCGGCCGCAGGCACCATTCCCCTGGGTGGCAGCAGCGGCAGTTCCGGCGGCACCGTTACCAATGCTCTCACCGGCAGCAACGCACCCGTGGGAACCATGAATCCCTACCTGGCGCTGAACTTCAGCATCGCACTGGTAGGTATTTTCCCGTCCCGTAACTAGCGGAATGTAACAGCGAGTTGGCCGGCAGCCGGCCAACTTCGCTTCCGTTTTTTCATTGCCGACAGATTGAATCCGATGCTAGAACTTGTTGATGCCGCTTATTTCGCCCCTGCGACCGGACAGGTCTGCACGCTGCAACTGCCTGACGGCAGCACCTTGCCGATGCTGGTCGACAGCGTGAATGTGAAAGCGCAGTACCGCAATCCGTATGCGCCGGAACAGCAACGCCTGCCGTTCATCGTCACGCTGACCGCGCAGCAAGCCACCGCTTTTCTCGAAGGCCCGTGCGCGATCGATCTGCCGCAGCGCGAGCGCCTGGAAGGCGTTTACGTATCGCGCCTGGCGCCGCTCGGACGCGATCCGGCTGGCGCGTATTTTCAGGTGGTGTTCAGCTAAGGCGATTCAAGGTAGGCGCGGCCTGGATACCACACCATGCGCTCGGCCATCAGTTCCGATTCTTCCACCTGGAATCCCAATTCCAGGTAGATCCGCTTGGCGCCGGGATTGTTGTGCCAAACCACGACCGCGACCGGGCATTGCACATTGCTTGCAGCTTGCTGCACGCCGCGCAGGACTGCCTTGCCGTAACCGAAGCCGCGGGCGGCGGCAATGAAAGCGATGTAAATCACGCGCACTTCGTTGTGGCCGAAATCGACCACCAGCGCACCGACCGCAGCCTGGGTTTTCTCGATGACGAAATGCATGGCGTTCGGATATTCCTCACCGGCGCCCTGAACATGCGCGGCATATTGCTGGGCTACCACGGTTTCGACGAATTCAGGTTCGCCATCGATGAATTGCAGGTCCGGCCGGGCGGAACGATAAAGGGTTGCCAGGAAAGGCTGGTCGCCGGTGGTGGCTGGCCGCAGGGAAATGCCGGCCGGCATGGCAGAGGAAGAAGTGAGCATGCTGAGTTTTCTCGGGAATTGAAATAAATACGGCGGACGTCACACTGGTGGTGCAGCTTATAACAGAAGCTGCCTTGACGGATGGAGCTGCCTCAAATAAAGTGCCTCGGCGCAAGATTTTTGCCTGCTCCGCCTGCAGGTGGAGAAGCGCCGCAATCGACGCATCAATCGGATTGAAGGTAGTCGAATGAATAGATTCCTCAAATTACCGCTGCTCTTTGATCCTGACGAATTGCTGAAGGATTTGCGGGCGTGCGAGACCATGGAGTGGTCGCGGCATTTCCATACCGACGACTATTCCGGCCTGTGGTCCGGCCTGGCGCTGCGCTCTGCCTCCGGCAAGGCGGACGATATCTATTCGCACCCTGGCAGCGCCGGCTATATCGATACGCCTGTGCTCGGCCTTTGCCCTTACATCGCCAGCATCCTCGGCCTCTTCGAATGCGAGATAGAGTCGACCAGGCTGCTGCGCCTGGCGCCCGGCGCGCATATCAAGGAACATCGGGATGTGCATACCGGCTATCAGTTCGATGTCTTTCGCGTACACATTCCGATCGAGACCAGCACGCAAGTGCGATTCCTGGTTGGCGGACATGCTTTGGACATGCGGGAAGGCGAATGCTGGTATGCCGATTTCAGCCAGCCGCACAGTGTCGAGAATTGCGGCGCCACAGCGCGCACCAACCTGATCCTGGACTGCAAAAGGAATGACTGGTCAGATACGCTATTCCGTCAGGTGGGCTACGATTTCGCTGCGGAGGCGCGCAGCAGCAGGCTGGACCGAGCAACGCGCACCATGGTGATCGCGCAGTTGTCGGAGATGAAAACCGACACGGCAGAGCGATTGATCAAGCAACTGGAAGCCGAGGCGGATATCGATGAATAGCGCAATGCAACAAGAGATGCGGCAAGAGATACAGCAAGATGATGCGGCTACCCCCGAGGAGTGGATACCCTACAAGCTGGTGCAACAAGAACAGCAATGGCGTTGCCTCTGGCTCGACCTGGAGGGTAAGCGCATTGCCGAGCCGTTCTTCGCCGACACGATTCTACGTTGCAGAGCCAATGCGCCAGTCAAGCGGCGCTTTCCCAGTCTCAGCTCCCTCGAATACCTGACAGATTGCGCAGCAGCCGCGACCGATGTGGTTGCGCCCAGCGCTTTCATTTTCCATGTTTCGCGCTGCGGCTCGACCCTGGTCTCGCAGCTGCTTGGATTGAGCGAAAAAAACATCGCCCTGTCCGAAGTACCCTTGATCGACGAATTGCTGCGCATGTCACGCAGCCAGGCAGATTCTTCTGGAGCGGAATCCGCGTTGAAGGCCAGCATTGCTTTGCTGGGACGGCGCAGGCTTGGGCAGGAAAAGCATTTGTTCATCAAACTCGACAGCTGGCATGTTTTTTTTGCCGGCACGCTGAGAAGACTCTACCCGGACGTTCCATTCGTACTGCTGTATCGCACCCCGGACGAAGTGGTTTTTTCACATCAGAAGCGGCGTGGGATGCAGGCCGTGCCGGGGCTGCTTGAACCGGAACTGTTCGGCATGTCACAGGCAGAATCGGCAAGCTGCGACGGCGACCGCTATATCGCCAAGGTGCTGGAATATTATTATTCGCAATTTTTGCTCATCGCCGAAAAAGATGATCGTTCACTCCTGCTGGATTACAGGCAGGGAGGCATTGAAATCGTGCGCCGGCTGGCTGAATTTTCGGGTGTAGCCCTGGATCAAACAGAAACGGCGGAGATGGCAGTCCGTTCGTGTTTTCACGCAAAATATCCGGAACAGGGATTTGCCGAGGAAAAGAAAGAATCTTGTGCGCCTGCAGATCTTCAGACAGCATTGGCGATGTATGCCCGCCTTGAGCAACTGCGGGCAAAACTGGGCGACTGATACGCCGCCGTCATCTCAACAGATATCGCCGTAGCATCAAGAAGGAAATGGCTCGCGCCATGCCGGCAGTTCCCTGAGGCGCTCATGCCAGCGCTGGACTGCAGGAAGATCGGCCAGCGGCATCTGTTTGTGAAGCGGTATTCCGATAAGCCGAGAACGCGGTTACGCGATATGTTTGTGGCAGATGCAGTGCCCCAGCGGTACAGATGCATATTATGCAGCAGGTCCTTGGTCGCCGTCGGCACGCCGCTCAGCAGGATCTCTTTCGCGGTCAGGCCGAATACCGCCAGGCTGATCGACGGCGCCAGCGAAACCACTGCATGCCAGGTCCGCTTCGGAATGAACAAGGCATCGCCCTGCTCCACCCGCGCGTACAGTCCCTTGGCTTGCTCCAGCGCACGCAGCTGCTCCGGATGCTCGTCGAAACGGGCGATATTGATGGTGCTGAGCGTGGCGCCCCAGTCGTATTTGCTGGACGGATTCATGAAGGCTTCTTCGGAAGGCGGGAACATGACGAATTCCTTGACTCCGCGCGCCTGGCAAAACCAGTTGTTGGGGACGTCGCGGTGCAGTCCGGTGTGAGTATTGGCCGGCCCCATGAATACCGACTCCCAAGTCCAGCGCCAGCCTGGCCACAGGCTGCGGATATCGAAATCGCTGCGCAGCTGCGGGAAATCTTCCAGGATGCTCCACTGCGCCAGGTAATTGCGGTGCGGCGTAAACGATTGCATGTGCGCCCAGTTGAGATGGAATTCCTCGCCCGGCTGCAACAGGCGCCGCCGTTGGTTCGGCAGCAGCCCCGTCTGTTCGCTTACCGGCTCCTTGGCAAGCTCTGCCAGCTCGCGCAGGTAAGGCGCAATCGGCAGCGATGGCCGTTCCTGGGTTTCACCCTGTTCGACCAGGCCGTTCTGGAACTTGCGGACCGGTTCCGAGCCGTCTTTATTGCGCAACTGCGCCATCTTTTCAAACGACCAGTTCTGCTGCGCCGGCCAGTCGCGCAAAGCGCCTTTGACCAATAACGGCCGGGTCCGGCTGCCAAAGCCGCCGGCTTGCGCCAGCTCCGATACATCGATTTGTTCGACCAGCTTGAATGAGGGGCCTAGTATTTGTGTCATATCTGATTGCAGGTTAACGTTGCGGCGGCGCTGCTTGCCAGCGCCCTTGCCATATTATGGCGCGATCTCGGGATCTTCGCCGACGGCAACATAGCGCCGCTCGCCGCTGGTCGGACTGTATTGGACGGTCATCAGGCGGCCTGATTCCGGATCGACGAAGCGTTCCCCGGTTTCCTGCCAGGGACCGTCGTCAGCCAGGTGCTTGCGCTTATAGCGCCAGCGCTCCGCCAGCACCGCGACCACCAGAATCAAGCCCCAGGTGGTCAATGGAAACGCCGCCGGCGCGCCGCGGATATTGCAAAAGATGCCGGCGCCGGTCAGCAGTACGGCGAATCCAAGCAAGGCCAGGCGCAACATGGTCAGGGCGCCACGGGTTCGATGATCACGGCCGTGCCGTAGGCCACGATTTCACTCATGGTCTGGCCCATTTCGGAAGAGTCGAAGCGCATCATCACCACGGCGTTGGCGCCCATCCGGTGGGCGTTCTTGACCATGCGGTCGACCGCATGGCGGCGTGCTTCTTCCAGCAATTGTGTGTATTCCGTGATTTCGCCGCCAATGATGGAGCGCAGCCCGGCCATGATGTTGCCGGCCAGCCCGCGGCTGCGCACCACCAGTCCGAATACCTGGCCTTTGACTTCCTTGACGCGATAACCGGAGATGTTTTCTGTTGTAACGACGAGCATGTTTCCCTCTTTGCGTGTTGCTGGATTTCAATTGTAATTGACTGCAGCAAGCAGGCGGCAACAATTTTGCTCAAGCCAGCATGATCTGTGGCCTGAGCAAAAAAGGGAAATACTGCAAAGGAGGGATTCAGCTGCGCAGGAAATTGAGTCCGGGATTGGCCGCTGGCATCGCCGGGAATACTTGAACCAGTTGCTGGTCGCTCAAGCGCAGATGGCGTTCGCTGACCTGCGCCAGCACCGAACGGAAATCCGTGGTGACCGGCAGATCGCGTCCTTCATGCAACTGGGCCTCGCCCAGCCCCTGCCAGTCGCCGTACACCTTGCCGCCGGCAACCCCGCCGCCCAGCACCCACATCACATTGCCGTGGCCGTGATCGGTGCCGCCGTTGCCGTTCTGGCGTGCGGTACGGCCGAACTCAGACATCACCACAATGGTGGTGTCGTCGAACATAGGTCCCAGGCCTTGCGCCAGCGTCGCCAGCCCCTGCCCCAGTGGCGCCAGCCGGTTGGCCAGCTGGCCTTTGCCGTTGCCCTGGTTGGCATGCGTATCCCAGCCGCCCAGCGCCACGAAAGCGATCTGGATCTTGGGATCGTTGCGCATCAGCTTGGCCAGATGCGCCGCATCGTTTGGGAAGCCGTTCGGCAAGGGCGCGCCGCCATTGGCGGCCTGCATTTCATCTTGCATGGAAGCCGTCATGATCTCCTTGTGCGCATCGCGGCCGTCCTGGTAGGCGCTGGCGTATTTATCGCTGCCCTGATACATCTGGTCGAAAGCGCTGCCGATCTGCGGCCGGTCGAGTATCGATTGCTTGGTGCCTGCAGCGCCCGCCGCCAGGTTGGTGGCCGGCGCCCGGCCGCCGAGGATGCGCGGCATCAGCGGACCGATGCTGATCGCCCGGGTCGGCGTTGCAGTGCCGGGCAAGACCGTCAGCAAACGGTTCAGCCAGCCGTCCTGCGTCGATTTCCTGCCGGGCGTACCGGATTCAAGATAATCCTGCGCATCGAAATGCGAGCGGGTGGCGTCCGGCGAACCCGAGGCGTGGATGAAAGCCAGTTTCTTTTGTTCCCACAGCGCTTGCAAGGAAGCCAATGCCGGATGCAGGCCGAAATAGCCGTCCAGATCCAGCGCGCCGCCGTCCTGCCCGGGCCGCGCCAGGCCGATGGTCGGGCGCAGGCGCGCGTAGTTGGCGTCGCCGTATGGTGCAACCACATTCAGGCCGTCGACCGCGCCGCGCAGCATCACCACCACCAGCTTGCGCCTGGTAGCCTGGCTGTCGTCGCCGACCGCGGCCCAGGCCTGGCGGCCGACCGGGATCACCAGGCTGCCTGTCAGCGCCATCAGTTTCAATAAATTTCTGCGGTCCATCATGTTCTCCTGGCATTCAATCTGGTCAAGGCTCAACGCTGCATGAAATCCGGGCTGCCGAGCACCATCGCGGCGCGCAAGGCGGCTGGGTTATTGTTGATGGTGGCGCGCGTCTTGGCCGAAATCGCCGGACCGAGCGTATTCAGCAAGGTTTTGGCGTCGAGCGGCGGCTCGGCAGCTGTAGCGGCAGGCGCATTCGCGACGTTATTGTCCTGACCAGCAGCCTTGTTCAATGGCAAGCGCCCGGCTGCCAGCGCGGTAGCAAACGTGATGCGCCGCGCCAGCGCATCAGGATTGAGCCATGCCGCTTCGGTATTCTTGTAGCCGTCCGGGGTTTGCGCGCCATACAGCGGCATGCCGAGCTGGTTCAAGGCGCCTAGCAAAGGACGGACATTGGTGATCGGCATCTGGCCGGCACGCGCCGCCGAAATCACATACTGATAAGGCGTCTTGAACTTGGCGCCGACAGCCCCGGCGGCCATGAATTCAGGACTGTGGAACAAGGTGCGCAATACTTCGCGAATGTTGCCCTTGGTTTCAAGATAGCGCTTGGACATGCGCTCCACCAGCTGCGGCGGCGGATTGTCCAGCACAAAATACTGCGCCAGCTGATAGCTCAAGTGGCGGGCGGTGGCTGGATGCATGGCCAGCACGTCCAGCGCGAATTCCCCCTCGCCCTGGCCCTGGGCGCCGACGTGATGGCCCAGCCATTCCTTGTCGCCCATGTCGTGCCGTTGCGCGTCGAAACGGAAAGTACGGTTGTTGCGCGCCAGCTCGCGCGGCTCGAAACTCCAGCCGGTCAGCATGCGCGCCAGTTCGGTCACGTCCTTCTGGGTGTAACCGGTGTCCACGCCCAGCGTATGCAGCTCCATCAGTTCGCGCGCATAGTTTTCATTGAGGCCGGTGGCCTTGGCTTTTTGTCCTTGGGCGGCGCCCTTCCTGAATGGCCGCGCCTGGTAATCGTTGCCAGTGGACAGCCAGTTATCCAGATAGAACAGCATGGCCGGATGCTTGGCGGTCGCTCCAAGCAGGTCGCGGAAGGAGCCCAGCACATAAGGACGGATAGCATCGCGCTCGTAGCTGCCGATCAGGGCCCGGTCCAGGCCCTTGCCGCCGTACACATTGAAGTGGTTGAACCAGAAATCGACCATCACTTCTTCCAGCTGGCGCGGGCTGTCGATGGCGCGGGCGATCCTGGCTTCGGCATTCTGCTCGACGATCTTGCCGACCACTTCGCGCCGCTTTTGCTTGGCCGCGTCGTCGCCGTCATTGGCGACCTTGCGCACCGCCAGGAACTCGGACAGCACTTCGCCAGCGCTGGCGTTGCTGGCGTCGAGCGTGCTCAAGCGCTGAGACAGCGCGGCCGGCAAGGGGATGCTTTCCGGCTGCAGCTGGCTGTCGATGTAGCGCTCGACGCCCATGTGCTTGACCCTGTCGATATCGCCCGGCTTGGGACCGTAGCCCAGCCGGTCCAGTACATGCAAGGCCTGCTGATCGCTGGACAAGGGCGCGGCCGTTGCCGCCAGGGCACTGACCGACAGCAGTGTAAGTACGGCGAAGCGGATGGGTAATTTCATGGACGGTCACCGGCAGGAATGATCAGGATTGGGAGCAATTGACATGTCTCTTGTATTAACTACATTAACGCATTTCAGATAGGCCTCTGCCACCACCTAGATGTATCGGTTGTAACGAGCTGTAAAGACAACATTAAGTTACGTTAGCGCACAAAAACCTCACCCGGAACACGGCGGCAGAAAAAAGCGCAGCCGTCCAATCGGGCGGCTGCGCTTTTCCTGTCGGCTCCCTCGCCGGGAGCCCGCTCTCTACGGCTGCGACTGCAGATATTGCTTCACATCGTCGAATGTCACCTTGCCAGACTTGTTGACGTCGATCTTGCCGAAATTGTTAGCCACATAGCCCAGGCCGCTCTTTTGCGCCTGCTGTTGGGTCAGCGTGCCCGTCTTGGCGACATCGGCAGCATCGAAATTCGACTTCAAACGGCTCATGGCTTGCGCCTTGAGCGTGTCGCCGGTGGATGCCGCCGCGGCTGGCGCCGCCGGCCGCGCTGCCGGGAAGAACGGACCTTCCACGCCATGTTTCGCAATTCCGGCCGGAGTGGCAGCTGTATCGCTCGCATGCGCCAAGCCGGCCGTTGCACAAAGGGCAAATACCATCAGATAAAATGTATTTTTCATAGGATTTCCTATACGCCTTTCTTCATCATAGTACGATCCGTACGCCGTCGGCGCGGGTTCCGCGTATTGCCTCACGTGCCTAAGGCGTACCCGCCGGCCCCATATCCGACCACGGCGCCGGCAGCTCGGCGAAGCGCATGGCGCCCCTTATCCGCCTGCCCTGGTAATAATCGACCAGGTCGGCCTTCATGCGCGGCCGCGAGTTGTCGTCCAGGTAGATCATGTGGCCGCCGGCATAATGCGTCACCTGGATGTCGGGCCGGATGCCGGGAACGCTCTTGAGCCGTCCCAGATCTTTCTCAGTCATGAAAAATGGCGTAACCAGGTCGTGGTAGCCGTTTTCAACCAGCACCTTGATGTGCGGATTAAGCGTGATTTCGGCCAGCAGGTCGGGCAGCGTATCCGGCACCGGCAGCCCGCCATGGCTGAAATCCCAGTTACTGTTGGCGCTATTGCTCAAGGTTACGTAGGTGGTGTTCGGCGCCGTGTACTTCAGGTAGTCCGGCAGCTGCTGGCTGAGAATCGCCGGGAACGGCTTGGCGATCAAGGCATCGGATGGATCGGAATCGCCCACCAGCATCGGGCTGCCGTTCGGCGCCGACACGCGGCCGTCATAGCCGCCGATGGTGTAGCCTGGCACCAGCGTGGTGTTGAGCGAGTTCGGCCCCAGATAGGCTTGCAAAGCGCTCACGTTGATGCCGCTCTGGCTCGACATTTGCGCATACACGGCGGGTGTCGGGAATACCGGCGGATTTGCCAGACCGAGGAAGGTCGGACCGTAAGGCAGGAACTCCGCGTAACGATCGGTCGAGAAGTCGCGCATGCGCCGGGCAAAGCTACGTACGCCGGACGGCGGCGGCGTGACCTGGCCGAAGAATGCCGCTACTTCGGCATAGCCTGGCAGCAGCGATACCGTGTAGTCGGTGGCCCGCTGCAGATCCGCTGCGCTTGGATATTGATCGTTGTAATCCAGGATGCAGGACTGCAGGATGATTCCGCTCAAACGCACGCCAGCCTGTTCCAGCAACGGCGCCAGCACATCGGTGCGCGGTGTGCCGTACGATTCGCCGTACAAGTAGATCGGCGAATGCGGGCGCGGATTGACCGCAAGATAACGCAGGATGAAATCGCGCATCACGCCGGCATCCTGGTCGACGCCCCAGAACGTTTGATTGGTATTCGGCAGGACCGCCTCGGAGAAACCGGTGCCCGGCGGATCGATGAACACCATGTCGGTGGTGTCGATCAGGCTCTCCTGGTTATCCACCAGCGGGAAGTTAGGCCAGCCGGTGGTGTACGGATCAAGCGTGGCGACCCGGCTCGGCGCGAAAGAACCCAGGCGCAGCCAGATCGATGAAGATCCCGGTCCGCCGTTGTAGAAGAACGTGACGGGACGCGGCCACGGCCAGTGGTTTTTTGCGGTATAGGCAACGTAGAACATCGACGCTTCAGGCTTGCCGCTGGCGTCGGCCGCGGTCAGGTGTCCGGTAGTGGTGATGTAGTCCACGCGCCTGCCGCTTTCGCGATAGGTCAGCTGATGGTAGGCGACTGCCGCCTTCTCGTTGACAATCGACGCCGCCAACCCGTCAGCAGGGCCGAATGCGTAGGCTGTGTTATCCATGTAGGGCTGGTCAGGCGGGAACACTTCGGCCGCCGCCGGCGTGGAAAAAATCGCGCAGAATCCTGCGGCCAGCGCCGCCGCGAATATGGTGCTTCGGATTGTTCGAGGGGGAGTACTGGCATTCATGGGACGATCTGTTTTCATCTCTTGCCCTTTCTTGTTAAAGACGTACCGCCTGACGGCGGCACAACCGGGTGATTTGACTGACAAAAGCGCTACCGTTACTTCGCCATCGCTTGCTGCGCCAGGTAGTCTCCTGGTTGCTGCCGGCAAGCTGTTGCTATTCTCCCTTTTTGCAATTGAACAGACGAACTCTGTCCGCGCGACCGCTTCGGTGCTTCATGGATGGATGCAGATTGGATAGGCAGCCGCAAGATCATGCGACCTGGCCGGCGAATCTCACCGCGTCAATAAACCGAGTGAGATTCGACCCCGCCACCTGAAAGGTATACTACAAAAATACATTTCTTCAAGGAAAGTTTCAATTGGGACGTAGTGCTGAGCGCGGAGGCCGGCGACCGGCAAAGGAAGATCAGCCGCGGCGAATGCGGCGAACCATCTGGAAATCCGTTTTCCCGATTACTTCGACGCCAGGATATCGATTTTTTCGATGGCTGGCGGCTGCGAAAACAGTTCGGCCGACCTGCCCATCAGCGCAGCGGCTACCCGCCCGTTGAGATGAGCCTGACGGCCCGCCTCGTCAGGAAAAGTGTCGAAGATGCCGTAGGTGGACGGTCCCAGCTTGATGGCGTACCAGGTGGTGGTCGCCAGCTCCTGTTGCACAACTGCCAAGCCGTCGTGCAGAAATGCCTCGACCTCGGCTTCTTTTCCCGGCCGGGCTTCCAGCCTGACGAATAGACCCAGATTAGCCATGTCGACCTCCCGCTGATATGCATGGAACTAGAGTTTAGCCGTCCCCGTACGCATTGCAATGCTGCTGAATCAAGCTATCAGACGCGCACCAGCAGCTTGCCGATATTCTTGCCCTCGAACAGACTGTTGAGCGCATCCGGCAACTGTTCGAAACCGTCGACATAGGTCTCCTGGAACACGATTTCGCCGCTTTTCACCCAGGGCGCCACGATCGCTAGCATCTCATCCATGCGATTGGTGTAGTCGCGCGCCAGGATGCCCTGGATGGTGGCGCGCTGGAACAGCATATGCTGCAGGAAGCGCGGACCGAGGTCGGGCGTATCGAGGCCGCCATCATACTGGCTGATGGCGCCGCAGATGATGATGCGGGCGCGCCGCTTGATCAACGGGATGACTGCATCGGTGATAGGGCCGCCGACATTGTCGAAGTAGATATCGACGCCGCCGGTAGCCGCCTGGATCGCAGCGCTCAATGCTTCAGGCGTCGTATGCGCGCGATAGTCGATGGCGCCATCCAGCTTCAGCGTCTCGGTCAGGAACTTGCATTTCTCGGCGCCGCCGGCGATGCCGATCACGCGGCACCCTGCCCGCTTGCCGAACTGCGCCACCAGTGAACCGACCGCACCGGCGGCTCCCGACACCAGCAAGGTATCGCCCGGACGCGGACGACCGGCTTCGGTCAGGCCGAACCAGGCGGTGCGGCCCGGCATGCCCAGCACGCCGAGCGCGGTGGAAACCGGCGCAGCGCCGGGATCGAGCTTAGTCAATTCGCTGTGATGACAGCGCGCATACAATTGCCAGCCGCTATAGGCCGATACCCAGTCGCCAGCCTGATACAGAGGGCTGGCCGAAGCAACCACTTCGCCGACCACGCCGGCGCGCTGCACGATCCCCAGCGGATGCGGCACATCGTAGGTATTGCGCTCGTGCTGCTGGATACGGATATACGGATCGACGCTGATGAATTTGGCGCGCAGGATCACTTCATTGGTCGCCAGGTTGCCGTCGAGTTCGCTTTCACGCAATTCGTAGTGATCATTGCTGACCCGTCCATCCGGACGCTTGACGTAAAACCACTGGCGGTTCTGGTAGGTGTTTTGCATGTTGGAAGCCTGGTTGCTGTTGGCCTGACAGTGTAGCGAAATTGCCAAAGCTGCGCTGGCCTCGGGCATAAAGCCGACTGGACGGCAGTTGTCTAAAGAGATCGATCAACATCAACTCAAGAGGTATCGTATATTATAAAATAGCAACACTTAAAAACCTCCGCGTCGCCTGCAATTCGCCGAGGTCTAATCCGGTTTTGCCAAGGAGATTTTGGTTGAGGCAGCTATTTAGTTACCGACGTGCTTCCTGGACGGTTTTCGCCAGCGCCTGGCTTCTTCCAGTTGGATGGGCCTGGCGCCAGCAGGCGCAACTCGAAAATGCCTATCCGCTGTCAACATGCGGCATGCCAATATTTTCGATATATGCGCTCGCCGCAATTGTGGCCGCAGTACTGTCAGCTGCAGCGCTTACTTTGGGCATCGTTGCGTTCCGGCGCCTCCCTTTGCCGTCAACCAGAAAAAATGTGGCCGAGTTGCTTGTGCTGGCTGCACCGCTGGCAGCGGCGCTTTTTTTCATAATCGCGCTGTTTGCCGGCTAGCGCACCGGACAAATCATATAAACGGTATTGAAATTGCACCCGTTGCCACAAAATCTCGCCAGCCTCCCCATGCGTATTGACCAGGATATTGTTGTTCGCCTTGCATAGGCCTTGAATACGCCATATGGGAAAACATCACGCCACTCAGTAGAAACGCAGCATTCTCAAAAAGGAAAACAATGATAGAAGGCAGCACGATCAATATCCGGCACGCCAGCAAAAGCGACCTCGCAACATTGATGCCCTTGATGAATGACTTGAAGGCGCGCGGAGAATATCTGCCCAGCAGCCTGTTTGCGCCAGCCTCGATTGAAAAAAGCATCGACGCCACTGGCGGATCTTCAGGCGATGATGAACGTTTCCTCATTGTCGACAAAGAAGACCGCATACTGGGACGCATATGGCATTTCAAGGCAGGTCCCTATTTCAATGCACGGGAAATAGGCTATATCCTGTTTGCGGTGGACAAGCGGGGAAGCGGCATGACCAGCGAAGCGGTAAGGCTTTTGACTAGCTATCTGTTCCAATCCCTCATGATCAATCGCCTTGAAATCAAGATGGACGTTCTCAATATCGCTTCTGAAAAAGTAGCGGTCAAATGCGCTTATCAAAAGGAAGGCGTGGCGCGAGGCGCCGCTTTCATACGCGGCAAGCATATCGACATGAACGTGTATTCGTTGTTGCGCAGCGATTGGGAAGCTGACAAAAACTACGTCAGCAATCCATCCCGACCAGCAACGCCATCATGACGACATCGTCATACCGTCCATCCAGGAACCTGGCCTTGCGCTTCACGCCTTCTTCGACGAAGCCATGTTTCCGGTAAAGCCCGATCGCAGCGGCATTGCCAGCATACACCTCCAGCTCGACCCGGGTAATGCCGCGCCTCAGGGCGCTTTCGATAGTTGCCGCCAGCAAGGCCCGGCCGACGCCTTGGCCGCGCCAGGATTTGATCACTCCCATGCCGAGCGTGCCGCCGTGGCCGAAGCCTGGCAAGGGATGGGGCAGGATGTCGCACCAGCCGATCATCTGCTCGCCGTGCAGGGCAACCAGTTGTGCACAATCGTTCTTGACGTTGTTGGCGACAAAGTTGCTGACCCAGGCCGGCGAGCGCGCTTCTGTCTGTCCGAGATAAATACGCTCGCGTGCGATTGCGTCCAGCACTTGGTGGAATTGCGGAGCGTGCTCGGCACGGATCGGCATGATGCTGAACATGGTTTCTTTCATCGCGTAGCATTCGCTTTCAACTGGCGCCCCGCGACGCCTCCTACGCGATGCTAACGCAAATCATGCAATCTGCCCATGATTGTCTTCATCTGTCGGCAGCACCCTGGCCCACGGACAAGCCGCTTCATGGCTTTTCTCGAAAGCGCAAATCTGCGGCAGCATTTGCAAGGTTGCACCCACCATATCCAACCCTTCGACGATCATTTTCCTGTGCCGCTCGCCCAGCGTAAAACCGAATACCAGCGATCCGCACGACAGCTGCATCTGTTCCAGGTCGATAAGCAGGCGCTGCCAATTGCTCTCCAATGCCTTCAATAGCAAGGCAATCCGGTCATGCTCCAGCACGATCAGCAGCAAGCGGTTATTCAGCGCATTACTGAAAAAAATCTCGCCAAAGCTGGGGGCAATGACGGCTTCCACTCCCAATTGCTGCAAGCCCCATACAGCATGCTCACGACTGGAACCGCAGCCGAAATTGGAGCCGCCGATCAGGATGATGGCGCCCTTGTACTCGGGGCGGTTCAGCACAAAATCCGGCCTGGGACTGCCGTCCGGATGAAAGCGCAGGTCGAACAGCACGCCCCGGTCCAGTCCTTCCTTGCTGATCGTGCGCAAGAACTGCTTGGGCATGATCTGGTCGGTATCTAGGTTATCGATCGGCAGCGGCGCGGCAATGCCTTCGATGCGTTTGTTGTCAGGCATGCTGTTTCTCCAGTGCGCGGACATCGCTGATGCAGCCACTGATGGCGGCGGCGGCGGCCATCGCCGGACTCATCAGATGAGTCCGGCCACCCCTGCCCTGGCGGCCTTCGAAATTACGGTTGGTGGTGGAGGCGCAGCGCTCGCCCGGCGCCAGCACGTCATCGTTCATTGCCAGGCACATCGAACATCCCGGCTGGCGCCATTCAAAGCCGGCATCGATGAAGATGGCGGCCAGGCCTTCCTGCTCGGCCTGGCGTCGTACCGCGCCGGAACCGGGCACCACCATCGCCCGCACCGTGGCGGCGACGCGCTTGCCGGCGACGATGGCGGCGGCAATGCGCAAATCCTCGATGCGGCCATTGGTGCAGGAGCCGATGAAGACGCGGTCTAGCGGCAGGCCGGCAATTGCGGTTCCGGCCGAAAGACCCATGTATTGCAGGGCCCGGGCCGTGGTTGCCGCTACCTGTTCGTCGCTTGCCAGCGCCGGATCAGGAATCAAGGCATTGACTGCAATCGCCTGGTCGGGACTGGTGCCCCAGGTGACAAACGGCGCGACTTCCTGTGCGGCGAATATATGTTCGATATCGAACACGGCATCTTCATCTGAATATAACTGCTGCCAGTCGCCCAGCGCCCGCACAAAGCCGTGCTCGCCAAGATCCTGCGCCTTCGCCCTGATATAGGCATAAGTCGTCTCATCGGGCCGGATCAAGGCCGCCTTGGCGCCGGCCTCCACCGCCATATTGCACAAAGTCATGCGCGCCTCGGCTGACAGCGCCGCTATCGTCGTGCCGGCAAACTCGACGGCGTAGCCGCGCGCGCCCTGGGCGCCGATGCGGGCGATGATCAGCAGGATCAGGTCCTTGACCGATGTGCCCACCGGCAGCGCGCCGTCGACCCTGATGCGCATATCTTGCGCCAAGCGGTAGACCAGGGTCTGGGTCGCCAGGATGTGCTCCACTTCAGAAGTGCCGACGCCGAATCCTAGGGCGCCCAGCGCGCCGTAGGTGGTGGTATGGCTGTCGCCGCACAACACCACCATGCCGGGCCGGATCCAGCCATGTTCGGGTGCGATGATGTGCTCTATGCCTTGTTCTTCATCGTTGGTATCGAACAGCTTGATGCCGAACTCGCGGCAGTTGCGCTTGAGGTTGCTGGCTTGCAGCGCCGAGGCCGGATCGAGGATCACGCGCTGCTCGATGCTGACCGGATGGGTCGGGATGATGTGCGACACCACGGCAAGCTGCTGCCGCGGCCGCAGCACGGTCCGATTACTGGCGCGCAAGCTGCTGAATGCCTGCGGACTGGTGTATTCGTTCATGATGTGCAGGTCGGCATACAGCAGCACGTGCTGCTCATCCAATACGGCGACGGTGCGGCTGTCGACCAGCTTTCGATATAGTGTGCGATGTGGCATGGCGTGATCTCCGGCGTTCAGTCGGCGAAAAATGGCAGGACTTCCGCCAGCAACTGGTCTGGCGCCTCTTCCGGAATGTAATGGCCGCAGGCCAGCGCCTTGCCGCTCAGATGCGTCGCCAGTTTCTCCCATTCCGCTAGCGGATCGAAGCATTTTTCGATGACGCCGTTTGCGCCCCACAAGACCTTGGTTGCGCACTCGATCTTGTTGCCTTGCGCCAGGTCCAGCCGCTCATGCTCCAGGTCGATGCCGGCGCTGGCGCGGTAATCCTCGCAGATGCCATGGATGGTGGCCGGATCGCTCAGGCAGCGCAGGTATTCGGCATAGGCCGGCGGCGTGAACGGCGCCAGGCCGGCGCTGCGGCCGCCTATCGTGTGCTCCAGGTATTCCTCGGGATGCGAGCCGATCAGCAGTTCTGGGAACGGCGCCGGCCGGATCAGGAAGAACCAGTGGTAATAAGCCGTGGCGAAAGCCATGCTGGTCTGTTCGTACATGGCCAGCGTCGGCGCGATATCCAGCAGCACCAGCTTGCGCACCGCCTGTGGCTGATCGAGCGCCATGCGATAGGCTACCCGGCCGCCGCGGTCGTGTCCCATCAGCAGGAATTGCGGAAATCCCAGCTGCGCCATCAGTGCTATCTGATCTTGTCCCATGGTGCGCTTGGAATAGTTGCTGTGGTCCGCCAGGCCGGCGGGCTTGCCGCTGTCGCCATAGCCGCGTAGATCGGCGGCGACGACGGTGAACTGGCGGGCCAGCCGTTCAGCCGTCTTGTGCCAGATTACGTGGGTCTGCGGATGGCCATGCAACAGCAGCAAAGCCGGACCGTTGCCGCCGCGGATGTAGTTGATCTGCGTGCCGTTGACCTCGGCCATGCCATGCTCGAATCCTGGAAACATTGCTCGCTCTCCTTTTGATGAAGAGATTGTATAACCGGCAGTTAGATTTATAATTCATTAATATTGATTCTATTATTTCTTTCAAGTTAATAATGAATACGCTTTCCGACCTTGCGTTCTTTGCTGCCCTGGTAAAGACCGGCAGCCTTGCCGCGCTGGCGCGCGAACTTGGCGTTACCCCGCCGGCGGTCACCAAAAGACTAGCCAATCTTGAGCAGCGCCTGGGGGTGCGCCTGCTGAACCGCACCACCCGGACCATGAGCGTGACCCATGAAGGCGAGATCTACCTGGCGGACGGCGCCCGCATCCTGGCTGACATCGAAGCGCTGGAACGCACTATCGGCAGCAGTCGCGCAGTGCCCAAGGGCCTGTTGCGCGTCAACGCCAGCTTCGGCTTCGGCCGTAAGCATATCGGCCCCGCCATATCGGAATTCAGCAAGCGCTTTCCGGAAGTGGAAGTGCAGCTGCTGCTATCTGAACGGCCCTTGAACCTGGCAGACCAGGCTTTCGATATCGGCATCCGCGTCGGAGAAATGCCGGACGCGCGCATCATTGCGCGCAAGATCGCCGCCAACCGCAGGCTGTTGTGCGCGGCGCCAGCCTACCTGAAGCAGCATCCGGCGCCGGCCACGCCGCGCGATCTGCAAACCCATGCCTGCATCGTGCTGCGAGAAAACGATGCCGCTTACGGCAGCTGGCGTTTAAGCCGCGGCAAGCGCCAGCAAACCATCAAGGTGCGCGGCGCTCTCAGCAGCAACGACGGCGAAACCGTACTGGACTGGGCGCTGGCAGGCCATGGCATATTGATGCGCTCCGAATGGGACGTGGCGCCATATCTGCGCTCCGGACGGCTGCGCCAGGTGCTGCAGGAATGGGCACTACCCTCGTCCGACATTTTCGCGGTCTACCCGGAGCGCCTTAATCTGTCGGCCAAAGTCACTGCCTTTGTCGACTTCCTCGCGGCGCGCTTCACAGCCCATCTTCTGCCGCAGAAGGATGGACAGCATGGCTGGTAGGCATTTCCAGCCGGCCGAACTCGCCGCGCCGGTAAGCCTGCAGCCGGTCGTTCATCTGCTCCACGGTATTCATCACCAGCGGCCCGTGCTTGACCATCGGTTCCCTGAGCGCCGGGCCGGACAGAATCACGAAGTGGGCGGGCTCCGCCGCCGTCAACCTGAGGGCGCTCGCTTCGGCTACTCCTAGCGCGTGGCCCGCCGTCAGCTGCTGGGCGCAGGCAAAGGCGTCCATGCTCAGGCCGAGCGTTCCCTGTACCGCATAGATCATGGCGTTCCAGCCGGCAGGGATGACGTGCTCAAAGGTCCCGCCAGCTTCGAGAAAGCCGTCCAGCAGCGTGAACGGCTGCGGCAGCCGCGCCGGCGAACGCAAGCCCTGGGATTCGCCTGCCGCCACCCTTACCCGCACGCCCGGCGCCCGGAACACAGGGATGTCGGCGGCGTCCACATGCACCGCATGCGGCGCTATCATTTTCTGCGCAGCCGGCAGGTTGACGAAAATCTGCAAGGCATGCACATGCGGATTCTGGCCTTCCGGCTGTTCGGTGTGCACCGCGCCACGGCCGGCGACAAACCAGTGCAGGTCGCCGGCATGGATCGGCCCCTGGTTGCCGAGCGAATCGTAATTGTGATGCGGGCTGGCGGAATCTTCAAACACATAGGTCACCGCCGAGATGCCGGCATGCGGATGCGGCTCGAAGGTTGGCGCTGTCATGTGGAAGTGGTCCAGCATGACGACCGGATCGACCAGTCCCCGGAAATCGTTCTCCGCAAAATGCCTGGCCTTGAAACCCTGGCCGATGTGCATCTCATGCCCTGCGACGATCGGCGAGACAGATAATTTCTTGTTCATGTGAATTCCTCTGTTCCGGATAAGTGATGGCAGCTTTATTTATTGCTGAATGCACTGTGCAATTGCCAGACCAGGTTGGCGAACGGCATGTCCAGCGCCGCGTAGACATCCTGCGCCTTCGGGTCGGTATTATCCCTCAGCATTTCCACCGCCGCCGTCGCATAGTCGGTCACCGGCACGCCGGCCCCGGCCAACCTTTGCAAACCAACGGTGCGCTTGGCGTCATTGAATGTGCCTGACGCATCCAGCACCACACGCGTATCGTAGCCGGCAGCCTTGGCAGACAGCGCCGGAAAGGTAGCACAGACTTCCAGCGAGACGCCGGCGATCAGAATTTGCTTGCGTCCGGTTTTACGGATCGCTGCTTGCACCTGCGGATCTTGCCAGGCATTGACCACGGTGCGGTTGATCACCGGCACGCCTGGCAAGGCTGCGCGCAGTTCCGGGATGGTCGGGCCCCACATGCCATCCGGCATGGTGGCCGTCATGATCACCGGCACGCCCAATGCCTGCGCCGCCTTGGCCAGCGCCACCACATTGTGCTTGAGCTCGGCTACAGGCATGTCGCGCACGCCAGTAAACAGGCCGACCTGGTGATCGACCAGCAACAACACGGTGTCGTCGCGCGATTGCGGGGTGAGATAAGCATTCGCGCTCTGGACACGCGCATCGGCGGCGACAGCTGGGGCGGCTGCCGCAGCGTTGGCGGCGAATAATGAGAAAGCCAAGGCGGCAATGGCGCCAGCCTGGATAAATTTGCTGTGTTTCATGTGATTCTCCTGTGTGGAAGCAGTTTTTGATGAGCGGCAGTTGCTTTCTTTGCCTGGGATCCATCATGCGCTTGCAACGATCATGGATAAAGGTGCAAAATAACAACCTATCGTTTCGCTGGTGGAACGATAAAAACAAGCAAGGTACCTGCTTCCATGAATCCTCTGGCGATCGACCTGAATGACCTTTACCTGTTTGCCCAGGTAGTCGAGCGGCGCGGCTTTACCGCGGCTGGCGATGCGCTGGGCATTCCGAAATCGCGCATTTCGCGCCGCATCACGCAACTGGAAACGCGCCTGGGTGCGCGCCTGCTGCAACGCACTTCGCGCCGCATGAGCCTGACCGACGCCGGCCAAGAACTGTACCGCCATTGCTCCGCCATGATCGCCGAAGCCCACGCCGGCGAAGATGCGGTGCGCAAGCGCCTGGGCGAGCCCAGCGGCACGGTGCGCGTCAGCCTGCCGATGGCGATCGCCGACATTGCCTTGCCACGCCTGCTACCGCGCTTCATGCAGCAATACCCCAAGGTGCGGCTGATGGTGCAAGCCAGCAACCGCCAGATCGACCTGATTGAAGAAAACATCGATGTAGTGGTGCGCGGACTCGGCGCCCAGCAGGAGCCGTCGAGCCTGGTGCAAGCCAGCCTCTGCTCGGTGCACTGGGTGCTGGTGGCTAGCCCGCTGTATCTGAGGCATAGCGGGCCGATCGACGATCTGCCTGCGCTCGCTGCCGCCGACGCCTTGTACTACGCGCCGCTCAGCGACAGCGACGCCAGCTGGCGCCTGCTGGGACCGGACGAGGCGCGGCATCAGGCGCCGATCGGCAAGCTGCGGCTGCAGAGCGATAATTTATCCATGCTGAAACAGGCAGCGCTGGCAGGCATGGGTGTCGCCACCCTGCCGCGCTATGCCTGCGCTGCCGAACTGGCTGCCGGCACGCTGCAAGTGGTGCTGCCGGAATGGCGGCCCAAGGCCGGTCATATGGTGGTGCTGTTTCCGTCGCGCCGCGGCTTGGCGCCGGCGGTCAGGGCATTTGTGGATTTCCTGAAGAGCGAATTGCCGGCCGCGCTAGCTTAGCCATCGACGGCCGCCCAGCACACAAGCACTGCCTGACCGATAATAGGCACGACCATATCCGCTCGCCCCTATCTGAGGTATTTTGCATGCGCACACCATCCAATTCCATCCTGGCCTATATCCAGGCCAAGGACGGCAACCGGCCCCACCTGATGGCGCACGCCTTTGCCGAGGACGCCACGCTGGCCATGGCGGTCAACAGCGGCGCCATCACCTTCCCGCCGTCCACCGTGGGACGCGACAATATCGCCGACGTGCTGGTGCGCCGCTTCGGCCAGACTTACGAGAATATCTACACCTTTTGCCTGGCGGTGCCGCCGAAGAACCAGGAATCCGTCTTTTCCTGCGACTGGCTGGTAGCCATGACGGAGAAGGAAAGCCGCGCCGTGCGCGTGGGATGCGGCCGTTACGACTGGGCCTTTGCCGAAGAATCCCATCTGGCGCAAGGTTTGGCTATCACCATAGAAGCCATGCAAACGCTGCCGGCAAACGTGGTCGACGCTGTCATGGAATGGGTCTCGGTCCTGCCCTATCCCTGGTGTTCAGCCGACGCCGTGATCGCCGGCGCACCCGCCATCGAAGGCTTGGACGCGGTGCTGGCATATATCGCACTAAAAGGCCGCTAGTGCGGATCCGCCGCCGCGCCGGATTGATTCCACCAGCCTCCGCCCAGTGCCTGCAATAGCGCCGCCGTATCGGTGTAGCGCGCCGCCTGCGCCACGGTGCGCTCAAGATCGGTCTGCATGTTTTGGCGCTGGGCCTCAAGCAAGCTCAGATGGCTGACGCCGCCGGCCTGATACTGCTTCAGGGTGATCGCCAGGCTGTTCTGGGAATTCTCAGCCGCCTGCGTCCTTGCCTGCAGCGCCAGCGCATCGTTCTCCAGCGCACGCAGGCTGTCCGCCACCTGCTGCAAGGCCTGCAGCACCGTTTGCTGATAACCGGCCGCGGCTGCATCGTAGGCGGCGACCGCTGAACGCTTCCTGGCGCGCAGCTCGCCGCCGTGGAACAGGGGCTGCATCAGCTTCAGACCAAGGCTCCAGACATTCAGGCTGTTGGCGATATCGGCGATATGCGTCTGTTCCGCGCCGGCGCTGCCGGACAAGGTGAGTTGCGGATAGAGCCCGGCCGTGGCCACGCCAACCTGGGCGCTGGCCTGGTGCAAGGTGGCTTCCGCCGCGCGGATGTCGGGACGCTGGCGCGCCAGCGCCGAAGGCAGGCTCAGCGGCAGCCGCTCCGGCAAGATCAGCGCATCCAGTTCCAAAGGCGGCAAGTCAGCCGCGCCGGGCGCCTGCCCTAGATAAACCGCCAGCTGATGTGTGACCTGCGCCATTTGCTGCCGCAACGCCGGCAACCCTGCTTCGCTCTGCGCCACCAGGGTTCGCTGGTTCTTGAGGTCCAGCTCGGCAATGCCGCCCGCGGCCAGGCGCTGCGCCATGATGGCGAGCTGCTGGCGCTGCAGTTCCAGCATCCGTTCAGTGCTGTCGATCTGGGCATGCAGGGCAGCCTGCCTGATCGCCGCCGTGACGACATTGCCGGCCAGCGCCAGGCGCGCCGCCTGCAATTCCTCGGCCTGGTTCTGCGCCTGCGCCTGCAAACCTTCCAGCATGCGGCTGTTGCCGCCGAAGGCATCGACGGTGTAGGAAACATTGAGCGAGGCGTTGTACAGGTTGAACGGGCCGGCCTGCGGCACATTCGGAATCCCCAGCGCAGTGGTGTCGATCTGCTGGCGCGTGCCGCCCAGTTGCAGGTCGGCCCTGGGATAGCGGGTGGCGCCGGCTTCCGCTTCCAGCGTTGCGCCGGCCTGGCGCAGGGTGGCTTTTGCTTGCGCTATCTGCGGACTGTTGGCCAGCGCGGTACGCACCAGCGCATCCAGCCGGGGCGAATGGAACAAGTTCCACCATTGCGCCGGAATATCCATGCCGGCGTCGAACTGCTGGGCTGCACCGCCTGCTCCACCGCTGGCGGCGGTGGCCTGCGGCTGCGCGCCTGGGGTGTACTGCTGCACGGCCGGCGCCGCCGGCGCCTGGAAATCCGGCCCCACCGCGCAGGCGCTGAGCAGCGCGCTTAGCCCCAGGCACCAGGCCGGGTTCGCTGCGCGCCGCATGTGGACTAGCATGGCTGCCGGCTTCATGACGACTCCCTCAATCCAGTGTGCTGCGGTAAAAGCGCAGCGCAATGCCCATCACGATCACCGTGAACAGCATCAGCGGCCAGACGTTCGGCCACAGATCGATCCAGCCGTTGCCTTTCAGCAGGATGCCCCGTATCAGGCGGTTGAAATACGTCAGCGGCAGCAGGTTGCCGATGAACTGCGCCCACTTCGGCATGCCCTGGAACGGGAACATGAAACCCGACAGCAGGATGTTCGGCAAGAAGTAGAACATGGTCAGCTGCATCGCCTGCAACTGGTTTTGCGCGATCGACGACAAGGTGATGCCCACCGTCAGGCTGGCGGCGATGAACAGCAGCGCCGCCAGGTAGATCGCCAGCACGCTGCCGGCGAACGGCACGTGGAACATGAAGCGCGCACCCAGCAGGATGATGCTGGCCTGGATCAGGCCGATGGCGATGTAGGGCATGATCTTGCCGGTCATGACTTCGATCGGCGAGACTGGCGTCGCCAGCAGGTTTTCCATGGTGCCGCGCTCGCGTTCGCGGGTCATCGAGAGACCGGTCATCATCACCATCGTCATCGACAGGATCACCCCCATCAAACCAGGCACGACATTGTACTGGGTCACGCCTTCCGGGTTGTACAGGCGCTGCACCTGGACCTCGAAGGCGGGCGCGCCGCCGCTGAATTTCGCCAATGCCCCTTTCAGGTCCTTGTTGGCTACCGATTGCACCAGTTGCGGCAAGGCCGCCAGCGCCATGCCGGTGGCGGTAGGGTCGGTGGCGTCGGCTTCCACCAGCAAGGCCGGCCGCTGGCCGCGCAGCAGGTCGCGCGTGAAGTCGGCGGGGATGTTCAGGACGAACAGCACTTTTCCCTGCGCCAGCGCGGTGCGGGCTGCCGCTTCGTTGGGCAGTTCGGCGACGATGTCGAAGTAATCGGAAGCCTTCATGGCAGCGATGAAGGTACGCGTGAATTCGCTATGGTCGGCGGCGATGACGGCGGTCGGCATGTGCTTGGGATCGCTGTTGATGGCAAAGCCGAACAGCACCATCTGCATCACCGGGATCACGGTGATCATGCGCACCGTGACGCGGTCGCGCATCAGCTGCAGGAATTCCTTGAGGACGATGCTCCACCAGCGGCTGAATGAAAACCCCGAAAAACCGCTCATGGCTGATCTCCGAAATTGTCGGCGGAGCGGTTCATCATGTAGATGAAGACGTCTTCCAGGCTGGTGTCGATCGGTTCCATGCGCAAGCCCTGGCCGGCGGTGATGCGGCGCAAGGTCTGCTCCAGCAAGGCGGCGTCCTTGCCGCACACGTGCAGCGAGGTGCCGAACACCACCAGCTGATCGACTCCGGGCTGCCCGTGCAACTGCCGGGACAGGCCGACCAGCTGGTTGTCGTCGCTGTCGCGGCTGTTATAGATCGCCCAGGTCGTCAATCCCTGCCCCGCCGCCACTTCAGCGGCAGTGCCCTGCACCAGCAGCTTGCCGTAGGCCAGGTAAGCCAGCTTATGGCAGCGCTCAGCCTCGTCCATGTAATGGGTGCTGACCAGCACGCTGATGCCTTCCGCCGCCAGCCGGTGCAGCTCTTCCCAGAAATCGCGCCGCGCGGCCGGATCGACGCCGGCGGTCGGCTCGTCCAGCAACAGCAGCTCCGGCTGGTGCAGCATGCTGGCGGCCAGCGCCAGCCGCTGCTTCCAGCCGCCCGAGAGCGAACCGGCGAGCTGCTTGGCGCGGCTGCTCAGGCCGAGCTTCTCCAGGCTCTGGTCGACCACTTCCTTGCGCTGCTTCATGCCATAGATGCGCGCCACGAAATCCAGGTTTTCGCGGATGCTGAGGTCGTCCCAGTAGGAGAACTTCTGCGTCATGTAGCCGACCCGGCGCTTGATCTGGTAGCTCTGCTTGATGATATCGAAGCCCAGGCAGGTGCCATGGCCGGAATCCGGCGTCAGCAAGCCGCACATCATGCGGATCGATGTCGTCTTGCCGCTGCCGTTCGGCCCCAGGAAGCCAAAAATCTCGCCGCGCCTGACCTGCAGCGACAGGTCTTTCACCACATGCTTGCTGCCGAAGTGCTTGTTGATGCGGTCGACATCGACCACCAGGTCGCCGCCGGGCTTTTCGGCATCGCTGTGAGATTCGCTGGCGGCAGTCATGGCAGTTTCACTTCCACAGGTTGGCCCGGGTGCAGCTTGAGCGCATCGGCCGGCGCCGGCCGCGCTTCGATCATGTACACCAGCTTGGCGCGCGACTGGTTGCTGTAGATGATGGGCGGGTTGTACTCGGATTCGGTCGATATATAGGAAATGCGCAGCGCCACGCTGGCCTGGCAGCCATCGCAGCTGAGCGTCAGCGCCTGGTTGATCCGAAGCCTCCCAAGTATGGTTTCCGGCACGAAGAAACGGATCTTGACGTTTTCCGGCGGCAGCATGCGCAGCACAGGGCTGCCGGCGGCCACCCATTCGCCTTCCCGGTACATGGTGTCAAACACCAGTCCGGCACGGCTTGCGTTTATCGTCTTTTGGCCCAGCTTCCAGTCGGCCTGCTCCAGCACCGCCTGCGCAGCGGCGACCTGTGCCTGCTGCGCCCGTACCTGGGCCGCGCGGCTGGGCAGGCGGTCGACCGCCAGCTGGCTTTGCCACTGCCTGACCTGGGCGCTCGCCGTTTGCGCCGCCGCGCGCGCATCGTCAAGCTGCTGGCGCGCGATACCGCCGGCCTGGAACTGCAGCTCGTCGCGCCGTAACTGCAACGCGGCTTTGCTGGCCGCCGCCTGCGCTTGCGTCAACTGCGCCCGCGTCACATCCTGCTCTTGCGGCCGCTTGCCGCTCTGGATATCGGCCAGTTGCGCTTCGGCCGCGTTCAGCTGGCGTTGCGCCTGGTTGCGGGCGGCGCTTTCATCGCCCGCTTCCAGCGTGAACAACGGCGCGCCCAACGCCGCCTGCTGGCCGCGCTGCACCGACAGCCGATCCAGCCGCCCTCCCTGGGAAGAAGCGACGTACACATACTCGCCTTCGACATAGCCCTGCCAATCGTTGTCGTTGGCCGGTGTGCAGGCCGCCAGCGCCAGCCAGCTGACGGCTGCAGCCGCCATGGCTGCAGGGCGGGAAAACTGCTTGAGATGGTCGGCCAGGCTGTAGCGCATGGAAAGTCCCCGGTTAGTCGTCTGTGAGGGCGGCGCCAGGCATGGCCAGCCCGTGCAACAGCAGCGCCTTGATATGGCGCACCAGCGCCGCCTTGTCCATCAGCGCCACCTTGTGCGCGATCGGCAATGACGGCTTGTCCTTGAGCGTACGCGCCATCGCCAGCGGCAGCATGGTCAGGCCGATGACGGAAACGAAAATCAGGTTCGGCTCCAGCTGCGGATTAAGCTGGCCCGCCTGCTGGCTGCGCGCGATGCTGTCGGCGAACACGGCCAGTTTATCCAACGGCACCCGCCGCACCATGCGCTCACGCAGCTGGCCGCCGTCGCTCAGGACTTCGCGCACCCACAAGGCCGGCATCCAGGGCATTTTTTCGGTTGTGCTGATCATCCGGTCGACGATACCCATGATCATCTCCCCCGGCGGCTGCTCGCCGCTGATCGGATCCCAGATGCTGTGGATGAACAGGCTGATCCGCTCCTCGACCACGGCTTCGATCAGCTGGTCGCGGTTCTTGAAGTAGTAATGCACCATGGCGGCAGTGACGCCGGCCTGGCGCGCGACGGCGGCTACCGTGGTGGCCGCGATGCCCTGCGAGGAAAACAGCAAGGTGGCGGTATCGAGCAGCTTTTCGCGGCTGTCCTGGTCGGATGCCAGCGGTCTGCCGCGAGCGGGTGTAGACGTGGTCATGCATCGAAGATTAATCAATGCATTAATTAATTACAAGGATGGAGATGTAACGGCAAAGCCGCATCAGATCGAATAAAAAGCTTTAATAAAATTCACTAACAACATGATTTAAATGGATATTCCTCAATAAAAATCCGTACCACAAACCGGCGTGGCCTTCTTAAAATTAAAAAAATACCATTAAATGTACTAACTCAGACTTGACCAGATATTCGTTGTACGAATCTCCGTCCGGAAACGACTGTGGATTCAACTGGTGGCTACCTGGCTGCCAGACTCACCGTCGAGTTGATGACCTGCAAACTAGCGATTAGTTGCGAACTCAGCGTAGGGGAAATTACTCGCGTCCAAAACTGAGAATGGCTCTTCCTATTGAATTTCCTGATACTAACGGATTCGGCATCCAGGCCGTAAAGACGACGAGCGTGTCTCCATCAAGCTTGTAGAATCGTTCCTGCTCACTGCCGTTCCAGGCTTCATTCCAAGATGTGTCAACTTTTGTGATGAACCTATCCCCATCTATCCGATACCGTCCTGTATAGGCCATCACAGTACGGAAAAGTGCCACCAGTTTCTCATCTGTATTCCCTGGCTCCCGCGCCTTTGCGGTAATTAGTACCATCATTCGCCCATCAGAGCCGAAAATAAGGTACCCATTGGGGGCGTCGCCCCACGGATGAGTGCGCTCCTTTGAGTCCTGAAGCTCAGTATCACAAGAAACCAACCGCCAGCAACCGTGGAGCTTAGTGTCGCGCTCAGACATATTCCCTCCTGTAGTAGTTCGCCTAAATGTACCCACCTGTCGAATGTTGCGTAAGTTGCCATGCAAATTGCAATAACACCATCAAATTCGCGGCATGCGCCACGGACCGCTAATGGCCGGTTACCGACGTCCACGGCGGCGCTTCCATTCGTCCACTACATCACCCATATTCTTCGGGAGTCCGTTACGTATATAGGCCATCAGTTCGCGGTCAAATTTGAAATCCGTCCCACACTGACTGGAGAGAAAGCGCCGAACGTTTTGTGTGTTCTTGTAGTCGGAATCGATTTCAGTTGTGGGCGATATCATCCCACCATGCCAATCAAATTTCATCTTCGCACTCCATCGGTATCAAAACGCGAACGGCGGCTCCTGGCCGGTTCCTGCCAATAGCATTACCGACCGATCTAGATTTGACCTGGCACTTCCTGTCAGGTCAAATTTGAACTAGTACGCGTTAAACGTGTGGCGTTTGCTCTTGCTTCAGCGACTGCGCCAGCTCACCTGCCTTGAGCGAACCCATCAGCGACAGCAAGGTATTGAACGCATTGGTATCGCCACCGCCGCCCATCTGAATCTGCGGCACCAGCGGCACCTTGGAAGTTTCAAACGCTTCAGCCAGGCGCAGCATCACGGTTTGCATCAGCTGCTTGTCGGCGCCCTCTCCTTGCATCGCTTCTGACTTGGCCTTGATCGCGGAGGCTTCGGCCTCACCGACCGACCTGATCGCGGAAGCACGGCCGGAGCCTTCCATTTCCTGCTTGAATTTCTCCGCATGGGCCAACGCTTCGATTTCCTGGCGCTTCTTTTCAGCCGCCTTGACGTTGGCCGAACCCTGGTTTTCCTTGATCGAGATATCCACCAGCGAACCGGTCAGTTCCTTCTGCTTGGAGGCTCGCTGCTCGGCCTCGTTGAGCTCGCGTTCCTTGTCGGCGGCAATCTGCTTTTGCGCAAAGGTTTCCACCTGTTCGCGGGCGATCTGGCGGTCACGCAGCTGCGCCATGATGTTTTCGATCTTGGTGTCGCCCGGTTGCGGCTTCGGCGTGCCGATCAAGACCTCCTGGAATTCCAGCGAATACGCCTGGAAGCGCTCTTTCATGTCGGCCGAAGCATTGCCCTGCAATTCGCTGCGCGACTGGATCAGTTCGATGAAGGTCTTGGTTTGCGAGACATTCTTGAAATACGACGACACCATGGGGTCTAGCGTCTGTTCCACCAGCTGGGCGACATTGCCGAAGCGCTGCACCACCATCGGCGCTTTGCGGTAATCGATATGCACCACCACAGACAAGGGCAATTGCGGCTCAAATGCGTCCTTGGTGATCAAGGTGATCTCGCGCAGGTTGCTGTCGAAGCTGGAACCGCTCTCGCCGGACTTCCACATCAGCACGAAATTGGTGGTCGGCACCAGTTCGATCTTGCCGGCGTAAGTGTTGAACGCGTATTTCCCCGGCATCAAAGGATCGCGCCAGACGCCGCGGCAACCGCTTTCGACCAGCTCGCCATGGCTGTACTCCTTGCCGGACAAGTCGGAACCCTTGCGCCCGGTATAGGACACCACCACGCCGACATAGCCGACCGGGATGATGGTCTTCTTGATCAGCTCAACCGTGGCGAACAAGCGGTTGATGTAATACGTGCCCTCCACCAGCACCCGTTCCTGGCGGCCGCGCTGGCCGCCGGCGGCGAGGAATTTCTCCGGTTCCTGGAATGAATTGTGGCTGTCGCCGACATCCGGCGCCAGCAACTCATCCTTGGGCAAACCGGGGCCATCCTGCACGGTGACGATGGCCAACTGGTCGGAATCATGTGTGCCGGCCACTTCCTTCAGCACCACCGGCGTAAAGCCGCTGCGCTCGTCGAGCACGCCGCGCATCTGCTCGTAATACGCCTTTTCCTGGGCATCCAGCGACAGCGAATAGGTCGCTTCTTCCGTCATCACCACGAACAGCGCCGGGTTGATGATGTGCGTGCCTTCGCGCAGGATCTTGCGCTGCGGCCCCTTCTGGCCGCCGCCCTCGAGGAAGGAGCGGACATCGCGGAAGTCTTCCACCTTGGCGTTGTCGGCCAGCGTCTGCCCGGCAGGCAGGTCGATGCCGTCGCGCGCAAAGACATAGCCGATACGGCCCTGGGTGACCGATACCATCGGATGGATGTGCACGCGGAACTGGAACGGCGCAAAAAAATGGAAGCCGCCGCGCCGCAGGTCAGGCTGCAAGCCAGCCTCGCCATGCAGGGCCAGCAAGCCGGCTTTGACCGAGCCGCTGGAACTCCACAGCTTCTCGACCACGCCGATCCTGCCGTTCGGAATGTATCGGATGATGCCCGACACCGAAAAAAATATGGCCAGCAAGATGGCCGCCGCTACAAGAATGATAAGCGCCGTAGGCAACCAGCCCAGGCTTGTGATCAGATTCAGCATTTTGTTTCTTTCTTTTATTTTTAAGTGCTACGTTTTCCCCGTCGCCGCGAGTCTGCCGGCGATTTTCCAGCCAGAGTGTCATAGCAAAGTTTGGGATTTTTATGACGATATGGGGGCTGGGCCCGTCAGGAATTTGCGCCACGATCCCGATCCAGCGAGAAGCCGAAATCACCGTCGATCCAGGTATCTTTGTCGCGGATGATGGCCTGCGCAGGCAGCGCCGCGGTCTGGACCGAGAAGCCAGGTATTTTCTTGACCGCGGTGCCGATCGCCATGAATTCCACCAGGCCGTTGCCGATTTCGGCGATATAGGTCTTGACCCCGACCACTTCTTCCGCGCCCAGCGCATCGGCTTCGTTCTTCAGGCGCTCGATTGCAATTTCGCGGGCGTCGTGGATCAGTGTGGTGAGGTCGCTGATTTCGCCCTTGGTGAAGGATTTGAAGGCTGCCATGAAGCCACCCACCACGCCCAGCGAGTAGATCGAGGTCGACATCAGCAACTTGACCGGCGCATAACCAAGACTGGTCATGGCCCACAGCTCTTCACCGGTAAGGTCGCTGGTGACCGGATTGCCGTCTGCGCTGGTGGGCAACGCGCTATGCCGCGACGCGGTGCCGGCCATCAGCATTTCGTGCGTGCCCATCCATGGCAGGATGGTGGTGCGGATGCCGACCACGGCATTGGCGCCATCCGCCTTGGCCTGAGCTACCAGCCGCTCAAGCGCCTTGTGGCGGGTAGCGTTGAAGATATTGCTGTATTCGGCGATTTCGCCCCGCACCAGGGTTTTCAGCGACCCGATGATGCCGCGGCCGACGCCCATCGAATAGGCGATGTTGCCGAATGCGTGCTGGATCGGCATATAGCCGGCATCCATATGGCAGTACAGCTCCTGCGCATCGCCGGCAGTGGTGAAGAAACGGCCGGACAGCGCGCGCGAGTGGATGCAGGAGCCTACGAACAGGAATTCGGTGCTGCCGCTGAACGAGCGCAGTTCGCTGGAAACCCCCGCCACGCCGGAAGCGCCCTGCTGCATGGCTTCCTTGCTCATGCGTTCAAAAGCATTGGCGCGGCCTTCGTGGATCGCCGCGGTGACTTGCGTGATCTCCCCGCCCAGCATGTTTTTCAGGCCGGCGCCTATGCCGCCGAGGAAGCCCATCGAGTTGACGCTGTTGCCTACTACAATTTCGCCCGCCGAATAATTCTTTAACGCCAGGCAGAAAATTTCATTCCCGGATAAACCAGTTACTTTAGCCATACGCCTTCCTTTTCATCGACGATAAATCTCCAACGGCTCACTCCAGAATATCTGGGGAAATGAACTGAAGACGAAACGATTCTGAACCTTAAACTGGCCGCTAGCTACTGATTTCGGAGGCTTGCGATTGGAGTATTTCCTCAGGCCGGCCCGCATGAATTACTGATATTCAGGACGCATATTTCTCCGGCATTTTTAGAGCAAGCCAGCGGCGATGTCGTCTAGCGATGCGCAATCGCTCGGCATCTGGAGCAACGCGCGCTGATATTGGAAGCCGATGCCGGAAAAAAGCATCCTGCATGAATTGACAGTTGTCCGGGTAAGCTGCAACAGGCAATAATCCAGGTTGAATTTTTGGCGCAAATGCCATAAAAACAACTCCATCAGACACCGCCCGGAAAGCCTCACAACCCAGAGCGTTCCTTCTATGCAGGCGTAGTGGAAAAAGCAGGCCTTCCGCGCGCCAGAAAACCTTCATTTTGCCGGACCACTACATCGTATTTTGGATATGATGGCAGCTGGCAGCCAGGCGATCCCTGAACCCCGCAACCACCTAACACTACCTACCGGAGTAGCACAGCGTGACCACCACCACCCCACCCCAGCATCGCGCCCGCGAGGCTGCCATGCCCTTCATCATGCTGACGGTGTTGATCGACATGATTTCGATAGGCCTGATCGTTCCGGTCCTGCCGGCGCTGGTCGGCCAGTTCACCGGCAACCATGCCGACCAGGCGTTCTGGTACGGCGCCGTGGCGTTTGCTTTCGGCCTGGCGAATTTTTTCGGTTCACCTATCCTGGGTGCACTGTCCGATAACTATGGCCGGCGGCCGGTTTTGCTGCTGGGGTTTTGCGGACTGGCGTTGAATTTCTTCGCCACGGCTTTTGCCACTGCCCTGTGGATGCTGATCGTGGTGCGCCTGATCGGCGGCGCCATGCAGTCCAATGCCGCGGTGTGCAATGCCTATGTCGCCGACATCACCGCGCCGGAACAGCGCGCCAAGCGCTTCGGAATGATAGGCGCCATGTTCGGCGTCGGCTTCATCATCGGGCCGGTGATGGGCGGTTTGCTTGGTGCGGTCGACCTGCGCCTGCCCTTCATCGTCGCCGGCAGCCTGGCGCTGGTCAATCTGGCCTACGGTTATTTCGTCCTGCCGGAGTCGCTTCCAGTGGACCGGCGCCGCGCCTTCCAGTGGAAATTCGCCAACCCGCTGACCTCGCTGCAAGCCTTGTCGCGCCTGAAGACAGTCGGCCCGCTGGTGGCGGTGATCGCCTGCAACGGCCTGGCGCAATTCATGCTGTTCACCATCTGGGTCTTGTACACCTCCTTCAAGTTCGGCTGGGGTCCGCTGGAAAACGGCCAGTCGCTGGCGGCGGTCGGCATCGTGTCGGTGCTGGTGCAAGGCGTGCTGCTGGGACCGCTGCTGAAGCGTTTCAGTCCGCAGCGGCTGGCAGTCATCGGCCTGGTGTCGTCCACCGCCGCCTATCTGCTGTGGGGCGCCGCCAGCCACGCCTGGATGATGTATGCGGTGATTTTTGCGAATATCTTCGGCTCCACGGTGAATGCCTCGATCCAGAGCATCATTTCCAGCGCAGTGGATTCGCATAGCCAGGGACAGACGCTGGGCGCGGTCAGCTCACTGAACAGCCTGATGGCGGTGGTCGCGCCTATCATCGCCGCCCCCTTGCTAGGCGCGGTATCGCACCTGCCGAAAGATGATTGGCGCATCGGCACGCCATTTTATTTTTGCGCGGCGCTGCAGCTCGTTGCACTGGTGCTGGCGTTCTTGCACTTCCGGCGGCAACGCCATGCGCGCGCGGAATCCCAGCCGGCAGAAAGCCCGCAGGAAACTGAAGAAGCCATGTAATGGATGAAATTGCTGCCGGCGCCACCGATGTTGATGGCGGCGCCGGCGGTGAGGTTTACGCCGCCGCGGTCGCCGGCAAAGCCATGCTGCGGCCTGATGCGCGCGCCGACAAGCGGCTCAGGGGGATTTCCACCCAGCGGTAGAAAATCGCGCCGGCGGCAAGGCTGGCGGCCCATGCCATCAGCATGCCGATAGCCTGGTAGAGCGGCTGCGGCGGGACAAAACGCGCGAAGGCGGCGTTGACCACCAGGCACACCGGGAAATGCACCAGGAAAATGGAATACGAAATACGTCCGAAGGCACGGATCCAGGACAGGCGCTGACGCGACATCAGCATGCTGCGCCGGCTCACCAGCACCAGGGCGCAGGCGACAATCAGCGCTACCGCGATGCGGGCGCGGAAATCGATGGCCAGCGCGCACAAGGCTGGCAGCAGGATCGCTACCAGCAACAAGGCCACCACCGCCGGCCGACGGCTAAGATCGCGCGCCCACCAGGCGATGATGCCCAGGCCGTAGCTGCCGAAGAAATACGGCGCCCAGGCATCCCAGGCGGAGTCGCGGTTGAAGTACAGCAGCGAGGCAGTAACGCCGATCACGACCAATACCGGCGCCAGCCAGGGCGCCGAACGGCGGTTGGCGACGCTGCCGGTAAACCATAGCAGCACGGTGAGCAAGGCGTACAGCTGAAAATCGATGGCGACATACCAGGCGCCAGCCGAAATCGATTCATAGCCGAGCACCGTGTGCAGCAGCAGCGCGTGCGCGGCCAGCTGCAGCGCTGACGGCATGGCCGAGATCGAATAATGGCTCATCCACAAGGCCGCCCAGGCCGACGCCCCGACCGCCAGCGCGGTCGCTATCAGGAACGGCGGCACCAGCTTCATGTAACGCCGCCACAAAACGCGCATGGGATCGGCAATGCCGGAATTGCCCTGCGGCGACAGCGACTTGGCGGCGAGGAAGCCGCCGACCACCAGGAACACCTGCACCGCGATGCGGGCGTAGCTATCCAGCCAGCCGATCAGAGTAGGCGCGACCGGCCGCACGTAATCGGCCATCGGGCCGTAAAACGCCAGGTGATGCAGAACGATTAACTGGGCTGCCACTACCTTCAGCAGATCGATGAAGCCGAATTGAAAATTGGTATTGCGATCAGGTGCGGAGGATGAGCTTGCAGTTTGCGGTGAAACGCTCATTGTTACATCCGTGTTAAAAAAGATGCCAATGATAAAGACTCAGTCGCGCTTGTCCAGCATAATATTGTTTTGTAACACTTGACGGCGTTGACATATTCTACATAGTTGACAGGGCAACATGACATTTGTCATACGGATTCAGTTTTTCCCCACCGACAGCTGGTATTTCTTGATCTTGTCATACAGGGTCTTCTTCGGCAGGCCGAGACGGTCGGCGGCGCTGGCAACGTTGCCGCCGCTGGCTTCCAGCATCTCGACAATCAGCATACGCTCATATACATCCAGCTGCTGCGGCAGCGAGGCGGCCGGCGGCAAGCCGGCGCTGCCAACCGGGATCGGATCGGCCACGCCTTCCGCCACGCCCAGCACCAGGCGATCGGCGAAATTGCGCAACTCGCGCACGTTGCCGGGCCAGTCGCGGGTCTGCCATTGCGCCATCTGAGCCAGGCTCCACTGCGGCAGCGGCCGCTGATAGCGTAGCGCCGCGCCCTGGATAAAGTGCGCCAGCAGCAACGGGATATCGTCACGGCGCTCGTTCAGGCGCGGCAAATCGATGCTGACCACGCCGATGCGGTAATACAGGTCTTCGCGGAAGCTGCCCTGCGCACTCATCAGCAGCAGGTTGGCCTTGCTGGCGGCGATGATGCGGCAATCGATGGCGATCGCTTCGTTGCCGCCCAGCCGCTCCAGCCTGCGCTCTTGCAGCACGCGCAGCAGCTTGACTTGCAGGGCCAGCGGCATGGATTCGATCTCATCGAGGAAAACCGTGCCGCCCTTGGCATATTCCAGCTTGCCGATGCGGCGTTTCTGGGCGCTGGTGAAGGCCCCGGCTTCGTGACCGAAGATTTCGCTCTCGAAGACGGCTTCCGGCAAGGCGCCGCAATTGATGGCCACAAACGGCCCCTGGCGGCCGCTGGCCAGGTGCAGCTGGCGCGCCACCACTTCCTTGCCGCTGCCGGTTTGGCCGTTGATCAAGATATCGACCATGGTCGGGCCGACGCTGCGGATCATGGTGCGGACCCGCTCGATCGCTGCCGACTGCCCGATCAGGCTGGGCATGTCGGGATGCGCCACCCAGGCCGCCTTGAGCCGCCGGTTCTCCAGGATCAGGCTGCGCTTTTCCTGCGCCCGGTGCGCGGTTTCCAGCAAGCGCTCGGCGCCGAACGGCTTCTCGATGAAATCGTAGGCGCCGGCGCGCATGGCGTCGACCGCCATGCTGACGTCGCCGTGGCCGGTCACCACGATGACCGGCAAGTCCGGATCCAGCGTCACCACCTGGGTCAGCAATTCCAGGCCGGAACGGCCGGGCAAACGCACATCGGTGACGATGACGCCGGCAAATCCCGGCGTCAGCCATGCCTGCGCCTGCTCCACGCTGCCGCAGGCGTGCACGGTGAAGCCGCCCAGCTCCAGCGTCTGCGCAATCGCTTCCCGCACCGACTGCTCGTCCTCGATCAATACTGCTTCCAGCGCTGCCGTCGTTGTCGCCATCATGGTTCCGTGGTTTTCTCTAGCGTTTCCTGCAAGGGTATGCGCAGCACGAATTCGGCGCCGCCCTCGCTGTGATTATTCGCCGTCAGGCGGCCGTTCATCGCCTGCACGATGGAAGATGATATCGCCAGGCCCAGGCCCAGTCCCTTGCCGGACGGCTTGGTGGTAAAGAAAGGCTCGAACAGATGCAAGGCGACCTGGGCCGGAATGCCCGGGCCGGAATCGCGAATGCGGATCACGGCTTCGCCGGCATCGCGCTCCAGCACCAGCGAGACGATTTTTTGCCCGGCATTATCCACCGCGTCCAGCGCATTGCGCAACAGGTTGATCAGCACCTGCTCGGTGCGCACCGAATCGCCCACTACCTGGGCCTGGTCGCGGACATCGATGCGCAGCTCGGCGCCGTGGGTCTGGAATTCGTTGCCTAGCAAGAGCGCAGCAGCCTCTATCGATTTCGACAGGTCGATCGCCGCCACCGCCTCATGGCTTTTCCTGGAAAAACCGTTGAGCTGGCCGACGATCTTACCCATGCGAGCGCTGGCGTTGCTGATGTGGCCGAGGTTTTCCGTAGCCTTGTCGCGCTGCTCGCGCGCCAGGAAGGTAATCGCGTTGTCGGCAAAGGCGCGGATCGCCGCCAGCGGCTGGTTCAGCTCGTGCGCGATGCCGGCCGCCATCTGCCCCAGCATCGCCAGCTTGCCGGCCTGGATCAGCTTGTTCTGGGTCGAACGCAGCAGATGCTCGGTTTCCTTCAGCTTGGCGTACTTCGCTTCCAGGGTGTGATTCGCCACCATCAGTTCCTGGGTTCTTTGGGCGATGGTGCGGTCCAGATATTCCGCCGAGGTCAGGCGTTCTTCCAGACGCCGCCGGCGCTGGTAAAAAGCCCACAGGGAAATCGCCGCTATCGCCAGCAGCAGCGCCGCTGCCAGGGTCCACAGCATGGCGATGCGGGCGATCCGCGCTTGCGAGGGAAACAGCATCAGCTGCCAGCCGAGGCTGCCGATATTGCGCGTGACGTGCTGGCCGAACTCGGCTCTTTGCTGTTTCGGCAGGGAGCTCACGGGAGTGATGGCCTGGTCGGCATATTGGTGGGTGCCGGCGAGATTCTGCTGCACCTGGCCGTCCAGCGAATACAGGCTGTGATACTTCCACGCCGGCCGGTTGCTGAGGAACACCACGCCGCTGCTGTCGACCAGCGTGATCGGCTCTTCGCTGCTGCGCCAGGTATGCTCGAATTCGGTCAGGTCGATCTTGATCGCCATCACGCCCAGCACCGCATTGGCGCCATAGTCGGCAGCGCTGGCGTAGATCGGCTGGGCAATAAAATAACCGGGAACGTTGGTGGCATTGCCGATGCCGTAGAAGCGCCCGGGATTGCCTTTGATCGCCTCGCGGAAATAAGGACGGAAACCGAAGTCCCTGCCGACAAAACTGACGCTGCTGTCCCAGTTGCTGGAAGCCAGCGTCATGCCCTTGCGGTCCAGCATGAAGATCGCCACCACTTTCGACTGCCGCTGTATCAGTTGCAGAGCCTGGTTGAGGCGCTGGATGTTCTGCCGGTCGTCAGGCCGCGCCAGCGCCTCCAGGACATCCGACTGGAAACCCAGCGCGAACGGCAAGGTCTCGAATTTCTGCAGCACCGATTCCAGGTCCAGCGCGATGATCTGCAGCTGGCGTTCGCTGGCTTCTCCGATATCGTTACTGGCTTTCCTGGCCGCCAGCAGGTAGGTGGCGGCTAGCACGGCCAGCGCCGCGATCAGCGCCAGCGCCGGCAACAACAGCTGCTTTCTCAATTTCATGGCGGCATCCGCGCTTTAATCGTGATCGGCGGCGGCGCCTGCAAAGCTGTCGCCGCACTGCCTCTTCAACGGCTCACAGCCGCACCGTCCGGCGTAAATTGGCGGGCTTCCAGCGGCACGTCCTTGAGATAGCCTTCCTTGCTAGGATCGCGCATCTTGTAGGCGACGATGAAGGCGATGGCGCACATGGCCGATACGTACCAGTAGAAAGTGGATTCGGAGCCCATCCCCTTCAGTGCCAACGCCACATATTCCGCGGTGCCGCCGAACAGCGCATTGCCGACCGCATACGACAGGCCGACGCCCAGTGCGCGCACTTCTGCCGGGAACATTTCCGCCTTGATCAGGCCGCTGATGGAGGTATAGAAGCTGACGATGAACAGCGCCAGGGTCACCAGCCCGAACGCCGCATACGGACTAGTGACGTCTTTCAGCGCATGCAGGATAGGCACGGTGGCGACCGTGGCCAGGGCGCCGAACCAGAGCATCGAAGTGCGACGGCCGATCTTGTCAGACAATATGCCGAACAGGGGTTGCACCACCATGTAGACAAACAGCGCCGCCGTCATCACCGTGCTGGCGGTCTTGACGCTCATGCCGGCAGTGTTCGCCAGGTATTTCTGCATATAGGTGGTGAAAGTGTAGAAAATCAGCGAACCGCCGGCGGTGAAGCCGACTACCGTCAGGAATGCCCGCTTATGCTTCATCAAACCTGCCAAGGTGCCGGCATCCTTGTTCTTACGCGTCTCTGCGGTCGAGGTTTCGCTCAGCGATTTACGCAGATATAGCGCGACCAATGCCGCCATCGCACCCAGCACGAAGGGAATGCGCCAGCCCCAGGCATGCAGCTGCTCCGAGGTCAGCAGCTGCTGCAGGATCACCAGCGCAAGCACCGCCAGCAGCTGGCCGCCGATCAGGGTCACATACTGGAACGAGGCAAAGAAGCCGCGCCGCCCTTCCAGCGCAACCTCGCTCATATAGGTAGCACTGGTGCCGTATTCACCGCCCACGGACAGGCCTTGGAACAGGCGCGCCAGCAACAGCAGCAAGGGCGCGGCGATGCCTATGCTGGAATAGGTCGGCAGGCAGGCGATCATCAACGAGCCACCGCACATCATCAGCACCGAGATCATCATGGCAGTGCGACGGCCATGCTTGTCTGCGATCCGTCCAAACAGCCAGCCGCCGATAGGCCGCATGAAAAAGCCGACGGCGAAGATGGCCGCGCTGTTGGCGAGCTGGGTGGTCGGATTGCTGCTGGGGAAAAACATCGGCGCAAAATAGATCGCGCAGAATGAATAGATGTAGAAATCGAACCACTCCACCAGGTTGCCCGAGGAGGCGCCAACGATGGCGAAAATGCGTTTGCGGGTATCCGCGGCGGCGGCAGGATCGGAAGGATGAAGCACGGACATGGTTATCTCCTGGTTTTAATGTTTTTTGTACAATCCCGGCAACGACCGTCTTGCGGCATCTTGAACTCATGCGCAAGTTACATCATGCCATTCAGAAGGCACAACTAGCAAAGGGGGAATTTACGGCCTGGGTTCAGCGTCTGGCCAAACGACGGGCGTCGGCTCGGGCATGGCGGGCAAAGCGGTCTGGTCGGGCATGTTTGTCTCCTGTGGCTTATATTTTTACATAAGCCATTGCAGGGTTCGTGCCAGCCTGACCATAAACGCCAAGCCATTGATTTATTGGATATTTTTTTACAAAAACAATAACCGACAGGCGGTTATTGTGCGGAAACCCGGAATTGGCGCCGCCCGGCTTGCGGTTTTCCGCCCGCCTGGAGCGGATTCCCGAATCGGATATTCAGATATGTTCAGATATGACGGGCGCTATTGCGCTACCATCTGCGCTGCAAAAATCAAGGAAACGCTATAGGAAACGCTATGAATCAAGAAGAACGCATGGTCGACATCGAAATCAAGCTGACGCGCCAGGACGACCTGCTGGATGAGCTGAACAAACTGGTATATCGCCAGCAATTGAAGATAGACCAGCTGGAAGCGCTGTGCGCCGCGCTGGCGCAGCGTATCAAGGATGCCGCCGATAACAGTAATGCGAGCCAGGCCGCCAACGAGCGGCCGCCGCATTACTGACGGCGTCAGGCTCTACAAAGGCTGGGTACGCTCTTCCAGCCACTGCTTGGCGTCGCCGCGCACATGCGGCGACAGGCGCATGCGTACTTCGGCATGATAAGCGTTGAGCCAGGCTATCTCGTCGCTGCGCAACAGGCTGGCGTCGAGGCAGCGCGTATCGATAGGACACAGGGTCAGCGTCTCGAAACGCAGGTAGTCGCCAAACTCGGTGCTCTCCGCCTCCTGGTTCAGCACCAGGTTTTCAATCCGCACGCCCCAGCGGCCGGGACGATAGATGCCCGGCTCGATCGAAGTGATCATGCCCGCCTCCATGGCGGTATGCGCTTCCGGCGCCGCACTGTTGGAAATCACTTGCGGACCTTCATGCACATTCAGGAAGTAACCGACGCCATGGCCGGTGCCGTGACCGTAGTCGATGCCGGCAGCCCAGATCGGCGCGCGGGCGATGGCATCCAGCATCGGCGATTTGAGCGACCGCGGGAACTGCGCCGAAGACAAGGCAATCACCCCCTTCAGCACCAGCGTGCAGTCGCGCTTTTGCGCGGCTGACGGTTGGCCGACCGGCACCATGCGGGTGATGTCGGTGGTGCCCCCCACATACTGGCCGCCGGAGTCGATCAGCAGCAGGCCCTCGCCGCTGATGGTAGCGTGCGATTCGGCAGTCGCCTTGTAGTGCGGCATGGCGCCGTTGGCGTTGAAGCCGGCAATCGTCGCGAAGCTCGGGCTGACAAAACCGGGACGGCGCGCCCGCGCAGCGGTGATATGTGTATCGACCATCAGCTCGGTCACGGCTTCCTGCTCGCGCCTGGCGATCGCCTGATCCAGCCAGCTGAAGAATTCGCACAAGGCGGCGCCATCCTGCTCCATGGCGGCGCGTACATGCGCGACTTCCTCCGCGCTCTTGCGCGACTTGGCGAAGGTGGTCGGGTTGATCGCCTCCACCGCCTTGACGGTGGCGGCAATCGCCTGGCGCAATCCCAGCGTGACGCGGCGCGGATCGAGCAGCAGGACGGCATCGGCCGGCAATGCGGCCAAAGCCTCGGCGGCTTGCGCATACGGCGCCAGCACGACGCCATCCTGGCTGAGCAGTTCGCGCAAGGCCTCTGGCACTTTGCCGTCGGCGACGAATAGCGTGGTTTGCTGCGGCCCAATCAGTGCGTGGGCCAGGAATACCGGGTTGAAATTGACGTCGGCGCCGCGCAGGTTGAACAGGTAGGCGATATCGTCCAGGGTCGAAATGAAATGCCAGCCGGCGCCCTGCTGCTGCATGGCCCGGCGCAGGTTGGCCAGCTTGGCGGCACGCGTCAGCGGTGCATGGGCGGCGTCATGCTGATAGATTTCAGCCATGGGCAGGCCCGGCCGTTCGCTCCAGATATCGCCGAGGACGTCGAGATCGGTGCGCAGCTTGCTGCCGCCCTTGGCCAAAGCCTGTTCCAGCGCGCGCGCCGTCGCCAGGCCCAGCACTGCGGCGTCGACCGCCAGCGTCTGGCCGGCTGGCAGGTTGTTCGACAGCCAGTCCAGGTGCAGCAGGCTGCTGCCGGTCGGCGTTTTCATCAGGACGATTTCAGTGCCCGCCAGTTCGGCTTCAGCCTGCGACCAGTAACGGCTGTCGGCCCAAAGGCCGGCGAAATCGGCGGTAATGATCAGGTTGGCGACCGAACCTGTGAATCCCGACAGCCATTCCCGGCCCTTCCAGCGCCCCGGCAGATACTCGGACAGATGCGGATCGGCCGACGGAATCAGACAGGCATCGACATTGTGGCGCTTCATGGCATCGCGCAGCAGCTGGATGCGCGGCGCGGCGGTAGTTTGGGAGAAGGTTCGGGAGTTCATCGTTGAGTATGGGCAGAATGGAAATTCGGGACAATTCGGATATGGAGAGTCACTTACCGCGAGCGTCCTGACTTAGGTACTCGCCGAATGAGAAAAGTGCTGTAATCGGTGTCAAGCTAGGCGCAAAACGGAGCAAGGGTGGGACCCTTGCGAGTATTTGCAACGACGCATGGCGCCGATTACAGCACTTTTCTTCGGCGAGTACCTAAGTCAGGACGCTAGACTGCAAGCATACCACTGCGCGAGAGTAAACGGGGTCTTGCGCCATCTCCAACTGACAATCAAAAAAACGAGTAAGCTCTCACGTCACAGCCGCTGCAAAATATTCTGATCATCATAATTTCTCACAGAGGAAATCGTCATGAGCCGCAAAACCCCATTGAGCGCTACCGCAACATCGGCATCAGCGCCCACATCGACGCCGGCAAGACCACCACTACCGAGCGCATCCTGTTTTACTCCGGCGTCAGCCACAAGATCGGCGAGGTGCACGACGGCACCGCCACCATGGACTGGATGGAGCAGGAGCAGGAACGCGGCATCACGATCACCTCGGCCGCCACTACCTGCTTCTGGCAGGGCATGGCCGGCAATTATCCCATCCACCGCATCAACATCATCGACACCCCGGGCCACGTCGATTTCACGATTGAAGTCGAGCGCTCGATGCGGGTGCTGGACGGCGCCTGCATGGTGTACGACGCGGTGGGCGGCGTCCAGCCGCAATCCGAAACAGTCTGGCGCCAGGCCAACAAGTACGGCGTGCCGCGGCTGGCGTTCGTCAACAAGATGGACCGGGTCGGCGCCGATTTCTTCCGCGTGCACCAGCAGATCAGCGAGCGCCTCAAGGGCAACCCGGTGCTGGTGCAGATCCCGGTCGGCGCCGAGGAAAATTTCCATGGCGTGGTCGACCTGATCAAGATGAAGGCGATCATGTGGGACGACGCCACCCAAGGCGTCAAGTTCGAGTACATCGAGATCCCGGCGGCCCTGCAGGAAAGCGCCAAGGAATGGCGCGGCCGCATGATAGAAGCGGCGGCCGACGCCAGCGACGCCATGATGCAAAAATACCTGGAAGGCGAAGACATCAGCGAGGATGAAATCAAGGCGGCCTTGCGGCAGCGTACGATCGCCGGCGAAATCGTGCCCATGCTGTGCGGCAGCGCCTTCAAGAACCGCGGCGTGCAAGCCTTGCTGGACGCCGTGATCGATTTCCTGCCGGCGCCGACAGATATCCCGCCGGTCAAGGGACACGATGGCGATGACCTGGTGGTCGAACGGCGCGCCAGCGACGACGAGAAGTTCTCAGCCCTCACCTTCAAGATCATGACCGACCCCTTCGTCGGCCATCTGAGCTACTTCCGCGTGTATTCCGGGGTGCTGGTGTCGGGCGATTCGGTCTTCATCCCGAACAAAGGGAAGAAGGAAAGGATAGGCCGCGTGCTGCAGATGCATGCCAACCACCGCACGGAAATCAGCGAAGTGTATGCCGGCGACATCGCTGCCGCGGTCGGCCTCAAGGAAGCCAGTACCGGCGATACCCTGTGTGATCCCGGCAGCATCATCACCCTGGAAAAAATGATCTTTCCAGATACCGTGATCTCCCAGGCGGTAGAGCCGAAAACCAAGGCCGACCAGGAAAAGATGGGGGTTGCGCTGAGCCGCCTAGCCGAAGAGGACCCGTCGTTCCGTGTCAAGACCGACGAGGAATCCGGCCAGACCATCATTTCCGGCATGGGCGAGCTGCACCTGGAAGTGCTGGTGGAGCGTATGCGCCGCGAGTTCGGCGTCGACGCCTCGGTCGGCAAGCCGCAAGTGGCATTCCGCGAAACCATCCGCAAGGTATGCGAATCCAGCGAAGGCAAGTTCATCAAGCAATCGGGCGGCCGCGGCCAGTACGGCCACGTGGTGATCAAGATCGAGCCGCAAACGCCCGGCAAAGGCTTTGAATTCGTCGACGCCATCAAGGGCGGCACCGTGCCGCGCGAATATATACCGGCGGTGGAAAAAGGTGTACGCGAGACCCTGGCTGCCGGCGTGCTGGCCGGCTATCCGGTAGTGGACGTCAAGGTCACCTTGTTCTTCGGCTCCTCGCACGATGTCGATTCCAACGAGAACGCCTATCGCATGGCGGCCTCGATGGCGTTCAAGGATGGCTGCCGCCAGGCCAGCCCGGCCTTGCTGGAACCGATGATGGCGGTCGAGGTGGAAACGCCGGAAGAAAAAATGGGCGACGTCATCGGCGACCTGTCGTCGCGGCGCGGCATGATCCAGAGCATGGACGACATCCCGGGCGGGGTCGGCAAGATCGTGCGCGCGGAAGTGCCGCTGGCTGAAATGTTCGGCTACTCCACCACGCTACGCTCGCTGACCCAGGGCCGCGCCACCTATACGATGGAGTTCAAGCATTACGCGGAAGCGCCGGCCAATGTGACCGACGCCGTGATCAATGCCAAGCATGTAGGGAACAGCAGACACTGACAGCCGTCTCGCAGATCTGGTTGAGGCGCTTGACCCGGTCTGCGTTTACAGCTCGTTTTCGTCGAGATCGCGTTCCAGGCCGTCAACCGGCAGCAAATGCCCGAGTTTGACCGCCTTGGTGTCGAGGTACTTGGTATTGAAGGGATTGCGGTTGAGTATCAGCGGAATCCGTTCGACCACGTTGATGCCGATTTTTTGCAGCGCCGCGACCTTGCGTGGATTGTTGGTCATCAGCCGCAGCGCAGTGATATCCAGATGTTCCAGCATGGTTTCGCACAGGCTGTAGTCGCGCAAATCCGCCGCGAAGCCCAGCTGCTGGTTGGCTTCCACCGTATCGGCGCCGCTATCTTGTAAATGGTAGGCGCGGATCTTGTTGATCAGGCCGATGCCGCGTCCTTCCTGGCGCAGGTACAAGATCGTGCCGCGCCCTTCGGCGGCGATTTTTTGCAAGGCTCCCTCGAGCTGGGCGCCGCAATCGCAGCGCTGGCTGAACAGCGCATCGCCGGTCAGGCACTCGGAGTGGACGCGCGCCAGTACCGGCGCGCCGTCGTTGACTTGGCCCAGGGTCAGGGCCAGATGTTCTTTGCCGGTAGAGTGTTCGATAAACGCATGCAGTTGGAAAGTGGCCCAAGGGGTAGGCAGCGCGCAGGAAGTCACGTACTCCAGTTTTTGATCTGCTACGGCGGCAGCTAGGCTGCCTTTATTATTAGTGGTGCTCATCAGATAAGTTTATGGTGAATAAAAGGCACTCATTGTTAAAACAATATGCCAACAATACGCGATTCGACAGGACATTGCATAACGTATCAACGGTAGCCATCATTTTACGAGCATTCGAAAAAACGCGTATGACGCTATGACATCACACTCGTCCTGGGCGAGCCGACGGCATGCCAAGGGCCCGGCTATTGCCAGAATTAATCGTGGAATACGGAATTTTAATGTTAATTTAAAAATGTCCGTACGCCGTTTAGTCCGCGGACCAGACAATCTGTTCGAATAGCTGCTGCAGGCGCTTTCCGCGTTGCGGGTTGACCATATGCAGGTAGGCCACCTTCCCGGCAAGGAATTGCCGATAATTATCCCGCCCCTCCCGATTCTGCGATGCGGGCCCATGACGGATGCAGTTGGTCAGCGCCGCCTTCAGATTATCGAAGTCCGGGCGCGCAATATTGGGGTGGCTGTTGACCACAATGCCGGTTATTTGCTGCCTGACGGCGCTGCGCATCATGCGCGTTTTCCTGGTATTTACAGAAAAACCTTCTTCCAGGGCGATTGCCGCTACTTGCACATGGAAGCGATGCATTGCCCGTTCCAGTTCCTGGTCGCCGGAAAATACCAGGTCGTCGGCGTAACGGCTATAGCTGGCGTTGAGCGAAACCGCCAAAGCCTGCAGCCGCATATCCAGCCGGTAAGCACATAAATTGGCCAGGGCCGGAGAGCATGGGGAGCCCTGTGGCAGATGCCGCGTACGCAAGGCTAGACGTTCTTGCCAAGACATTACATGAGCGCTGCGCAGTCCTTTGTCCGGATTTGCAAGCACGCTGGCGGGTGTGCGATGCGTGCAAAGACGGGAAAAAACACCCGCGACATTGGCCGGATAACCCAGCTTGACGAACAATCCATGAATTCTCGCGGCCGGGATGCTTGGAAAGAAATTGCTTAGATCCATCCGCATGACCACCCGCTTGCCGGCGTGCAGCGCGGCGTGCGTCGCGCACGAGTGCGCACGGCGGAAGCCATGCGCCGCCGGGTGCGGCGGCACCAGGTCCAGCAAGTGGCGCAGTATCTGGCTTTGCATGGCGCGCAAGCGCAACTTGGGAATTTCGAGCAGGCGCAGACCGCCGCTGCGCTTTTGCAGCCAGCGATAATGATAGTGCTGCAAGGCGCTCGGCGCCGGCATATTGTTGCGCCATTTATCGGCGAACCAGTCGAGTTCGAGCGGCGCCACCTGCAGCCACTGCGCCAGCTCGGCAACGCTGGCAAGCCTGGGCAAGCCGAGCGCGGCCAGCCAGCCTGGCTGCTCGACTGCCAGCGGCGCGTCGAGACAATAATGCCTGATCTGCGGTGGACTGCTTTCCTGCCAGGCATCCGAGAAGCCGTCGTGCGCCAGGATCAGCGCAGCCAGTTCGGAGCGGCCGAGGCAATGCAGCTGCTCGCCATGCTGCTTGAGGATAGTCCGGAAGAGGGAAGGTATCCAGCGCCATTTTTTGCCTAGCGCCCGCCTTGCCCCTGCAATCAGGGCGTTGGTGCTGGCATCGTGCGCGAGGAAGGTGTCTGCGAGCGCCAAGGCGACAAAAGTTTTAGGAGTCATCGGGTTACAGTAGACTAGGCAGCGGAGAGCCTTCAACCAGTCCCGTCATGCATGAGCAAACCTGCATCAGGGTGCAGCGCCGCTCATGCGCTGCATTGCCAAGCCAAAATATCCCACGGGGTAGCCCCGCAGAGGCGCTCCGCTACACCAGGTAACAGCACGCCGACTTGAAGGATCCGCTGCCCGGCCACACTATTTGAATATGATAGGAGTGTCAACCAAATTCCTGCCTGAATGTCAAGCTGACATGGCATATACGCGACTGCCGCGCCCGGCATTCCGGCACTGGCCAACGATCAAGTTAACTATCTGTCGGTGGCAGCGCAGATTATTGTTAGAATCCTATCTGTCCACTTTATTGAATACTCATGCGCGAAGTCCCAGATCTGATTGCCTGCGAAGGATGCGATGCCCTGTACCGCAAGGTGCAGTTGCAGCGTGGCGAGATCGCCCATTGTCCGCGCTGCGGCACCGAACTGGAGCGCGATGACGGCCGCCAGCGTGAACGTATCTTGCCGCTCACCGTGGCCAGCCTGATCATGTTTTTCATCGCCAACTGCTTCCCGATCGTCGAAATCGAGCTGCAAGGCCTGCGCAGCCAGACCACCCTGTTCGGCGCGGTGCTGTCGCTGAGTGCCGAAGGCATGTCGCTGGTCGCCATGCTGGTGCTGGCGACCACCATCCTGTTCCCGCTGCTGCAACTGCTGTTCCTGCTATACCTGCTGCTGACGCTGCGCAACGAACGCAGTCCTCCGGGCTTCCGCTGGCTGGTGCATGCCATGCAAAACCTGCGGCCCTGGGGCATGGTGGAAGTATTCCTGCTGGGGGTGCTGGTTGCGGTGGTCAAGCTATCGAACATGGCGACGGTGATTCCCGGTGTGGCGCTATGGGCCTTCGGCGTGCTGACCGTGCTGCTGACGGCGGTGGTTTCCTTCAATCCGCGCCGCTTCTGGCAGATGGCGTTTGCCGACGGCAGCCAGCAAGGAGCACCATGAACAGCGCCAGCGGCGGCAGCGCCGATGCCGACAATCCGATCATCGTAGCCGGCGACGAAGACCTGCCGGCGCATACCGCCGCCGGCCAGGGCATGATGTCTTGCCACCATTGCGGCACGGTGTGGCAGGACGTGACTGAACATGACGACTGCCAGCGCTGCGGCACCGCGCTGCACCTGCGCAAGCCGCACAGCATCATGCGCAGCTGGGCGCTGCTGATCGCCGCCTGCATCATGTACATCCCGGCCAACCTGATGCCGGTGATGGTCACCAAGACTTTGCTAGGCGTGCAGCAGGACACCATCATGAGCGGCGTCATCTATTTCTGGGTCTCCGGCTCCTGGGAGCTGGCCGCGATCATTTTCATCGCCAGTTTCCTGGTGCCGCTGTTCAAGCTGGCTTCGCTGATCCTGCTAACGGCGACGGCGCAAAAACAGAGCCGCTGGCGCCGCCTGCAGCGGGCAAAACTGTACCGGCTGGTGGAAATCATAGGCCGCTGGTCGATGCTGGACGTGTTCGTGGTGTCGCTGCTGGCGGGGCTGGTGCAAATTGAAGGTTTCGCCAAGATCACTGCCGGCTTCGGCGTGGTGGCGTTCGCCTCGGTGGTGGTGCTGACCATGCTGGCCGCGCTCAGCTTCGACCCGCGCCTCACCTGGGACAGCCATGCGGACCGTCATGAGCATGCGTGAGCAAAAAACGAAACGAAGCAAGAAAATCAGCAAATAAGTAAGCAAAAAAGTGAAAGCACAAGATGAGTGATGAAAACACCCCGCACAGCGCCCTGCCGCCGCTGCCAGAACCAAAGCTGAGCCGCAAGCACGACTGGCTGCCGTCGCTGATCTGGCTGATTCCTATCGTTGCCGCCGTGGTCGGCCTGACGCTGGTGGTCAAGATCCTGGTCGAACGCGGGCCGTCGATCACCATCACCTTCCGCACCGCCGAAGGCCTGGAAGCCGGCAAGACCAAGGTCAAGTACAAGGATGTCGACATCGGCCTGGTGCAGACCATCACCCTCAGCAAGGACCGTTCGCACGTGCTGGCCAACGTCCAGCTGTCGAAGGAAGCGGAAAGCTTCACCGCCGCCGATACCCGCTTCTGGGTGGTGCGGCCGCGGGTCGCTGCTTCCGGCGTCTCCGGACTGGGCACCTTGCTGTCGGGCGCCTACATCGGCGCCGACGCCGGCACCTCCAAGGATAAGAAGGACGAGTTCACCGGCCTGGAAGTGCAGCCTATCGTCAGGCTCGACGCCAGCGGCAAGCAGTACATGCTGCACGCCGCCGATATCGGCTCGCTGGATATCGGCTCGCCGATCTATTTCCGCCGCATCAAGGTCGGCCAGTTGGCCGCTTACGACCTGGACGAGGACGGCAAAGGGGTGACGCTGCGCATTTTCATCGATGCGCCGTACGACAAATTCATTGGCGTCAATACCCGTTTCTGGCATGCCAGCGGCTTCGACATGCAGATCAACGCCAGCGGCTTCAAGCTGCGCACGCAATCGCTGGCGACCGTGGTGCTGGGAGGCATAGCGTTCCAGTCGCCGGATGACGAACTGGGCATGAAAGCCAAGGAAAACACCACCTTCAATCTGGCGCAGGACGAAGAAGCCGCCCTGAAAGAGCCGGACGGGCCGTCGGAAACCGTGGTCATGTATTTCAACCAGTCGCTGCGCGGCCTGACGCCAGGCACCACGGTCGATTTCCGCGGCGTGGTGCTGGGCGAAGTCAAATCGATAGGTATCGAGTACGACGGCAAGCAGCGCGAATTCCAGATGCCGGTCGCGGTGCAGATCTATCCGGAGCGGCTGGGCCGCAAGTATGCCGAGGAGGAGCGTCGTTCCACCTATAGCGCCAAGCAGCGGCTGGAATACATGGTCAGCCGCGGTTTGCGCGGACAGCTGCGGACCGGCAACCTGCTGACCGGCCAGCTGTATATCGCGCTCGACTTTTTCCCGAAAGCGCCGCCGGTGAAAATCGACACCTCGACTTCCGTAATTGTGTTGCCGACAATTCCTAACAGCCTGGATGAAATCCAGTCGCAGATCGCCGAGATCGCCAAGAAGCTGAGCAAGGTGCCGTTCGACCAGATCGCCGCCGACCTGCAAAAAACCATCGGCACCATGAACCGTACCCTGCTCAACGCCGAACAGCTGACGAAGAGCCTGAACAACGACGTCGCGCCGGAAATCATGGCGGCGATGAAGGACGTGCGCAAGACGCTGGATAACGCCGACCGCACCCTGTCCGACAATTCGCCGCTGCAGCAGGACATCCGCCAGACTTTGCAGGAACTGACGCGTTCGGCGGCCTCGGTGCGAGTCCTGACCGATTACCTGGAACGCCATCCGGAGTCACTGATCCGCGGCAAGCAAGAGGAAAGCAACAAATGATATCGACCAAGACCACAGCAAGCCGCCTGCGCGGCGCCCTCTTCACCGTAGCCGCAGCGCTGGCGCTGGCCGGCTGCACCTCCAGCCCGACGCGCTTCTATACCCTGTCGGCGCCGCCGGCGGCGCCGACACAGACGCAAAATGCGCGCCTGTTTATCGAAGTGTCGCCGATAGCCCTGCCGGAGCGCCTGGCGCGGCCGCAGCTGGTGGTGCGCAGCAGCGGCGCCAATGCCGGCACCCGGGTTGACATCCTGGAACAGGAACGCTGGTCATCGCCCTTCAACAATGAATTGCGAGACGCGCTCGCCAGCGGTCTCGCCAACCGCCTGGGCGCGACCGACGTCAGCCGCAGCGGTAGGCCGACCGACCAGCCGGTCTACCGGATCGCCATCGAACTGCGCGAATTCGATGCGGCTCCGGGTGATAAAGTGCAAGCCACCTACGGCTGGAGCATCACCCGTTCGGACAATGCCAAGACCGGCGCCTGCCAACTGACCGTCTCGGAACCGGTCGCCGCCGGCATCGATGCCCTGGTGCTCGGCGTGCAACGGACAGTGGCCGATGCGGTCAACGCCATTGCCGCCAATGTCAACACGTTCAAGAGCGGCGCCACGCCGGTCTGTCAGAGCTGAGGATGCGATGCAGTAATCCGGACATGGCAGGTCAGCAGCCATGATGGACAAACGGCGAGAGCTGGAAAGATCAAAGAATGTCGCGATGCTGTTCCTGGCCGCTGCCAGCATCGTGTTTATCGTCACCTTGCTGCTGCCCGGCGGCTTCTGGCCCGACCTGGTCAAGGCCGTTTCCGAGGCGGCGATGGTGGGCGCGCTGGCCGACTGGTTTGCGGTGCACGCCCTGTTCCGGCGCGTGCCGATTCCGCTGCTGTCGCGCCATACCGCCATCATTCCAAAAAACAAGGACAAGATCGCGGACAACCTGGCGCTGTTCGTCAAGGATAAATTCTTCGACGTCGAATCGATCGCAGGCCTGATCCGCAAGCACGACCCGGCCAACCTGCTCGCCACCTGGCTGACCGCCCCTGGCAATACCGAAAACTTCGGCCGCCACCTGCTGAGGGAAGCCGCGCGCATACTGGACTTCATCGAGGATGCTCCGGTGCAGCGCTTCATGACGAGGGCGCTGCACGTGGCGCTGGCAAAAGTGGACCTGTCGCAATCGGCTGGCGTGATTCTCGACCAACTGACCAAGGACGGCCGCCACCAGGCTTTGCTGGACGAAGCGCTGGTGCAATGCGCCGGCTTGCTGGCAAACCCAGAAACGCAAGAATTGATAGCCGGCGAAATCGTGATCTGGCTCAAGCAGGACCATCCTTTGAAAGAGAAAGTCCTGCCATCCGATTGGATAGGCCGGCAAGGCGCGGACATTGCCGTCAACGCAGTAAGCCACCTGATTGCGGAGATCAGCAGCGATAAAAACCATCCAATGCGCGGCAGGTTCGACGTCTTTACCAAGCACTTCATCGAACAGCTCAAGGACGATCCGGAATTCATCGCCAAAGGCGAACAGATCAAAACCTATCTGCTCAACGACCCTACCCTGTATCTTTATCTGAAAAACCTGTGGGGATCGCTGCGCACATGGCTAAAGGAAGACCTGCGCCGCAGCGAATCGCTGCTGCACCGGAACATCATCGCTGCCGGCCATTGGCTGGGAAAGACGCTGGCGGACGATCCGGTATTCCGGCAGTCGGTCAACCAGCATCTGGAGGAAGCAGCGAAGAATATGGCGCCCGATTTTGCCGATTTCCTGACTCGCCATATCAGCGATACCGTCAAGAACTGGAACAGCCAGGAAATGGCGCAGCAGATTGAACTGAATATCGGCAAGGACCTGCAATGGATACGCATCAACGGCACCATAGTCGGCGGCCTGATCGGCTTGCTGCTGTACCTGATTTCGCAGCTGCGGCCATGGCTGCCGCATTTTTAAGCAAAGCCAGCCGCTAAGAACCTGCGCTCAGAACCGTTCGTAGCCCAGCAGATAGCGCCACTCGCCGACCGCCAGGCTTGCCATTGGCAGGCGGCCGATGCGGATGCGCTTGATCGCCACCACTTGCAGCCCGACCTGTTCGCACATATGCGCCAGCAAACCACGCTGCGGCGCCTTGAGGGCGAAGCGCAGGCGCTTTTCATTCTGCCAGCTGACCTTGATCGGCGGCAGCGGCTTACGGTTGAAGCTCAAACCGTGGTTCAGCAGCTTCAGGCCGTCCGGGATGATGTCGCCGGCGACTTCAACGATGAATTCGTGTTCGATCTTGGCGGCGTCGTCGACCAGCTTGCGCGTGACACGCCAGTCCTGGCTGAAGATAAGCAGTCCGCTGGCCAGCGTTTCCAGCGGTTCTATCAGATTCAGGTTGCTCAGGTGGCGCTTGAGGAAGCGCAGCTCGGCACGGTCGTCGGCGGCCCGCTTGTCCGCCGTCACCAGGCGTGCCGCCAGCTCGGTCATCGGCGTCTCGGCGAACAGATTCAGCCCGGCCGGCTTATGGAACAGGATGGTGACCGGGTCTTGCGGTTCCAGCGTGGCGTCCGGCAGCAGTTCGATTTGCTGCTGGATGCCGATGCGCTGTCCCGGCTCTTCCACCAGCACGCCGTCGACCTTGACCCAGCCGCCTTCGATATATTGTTCGGCTTCGCGGCGTGAGCAGGAAAGCTGTTCGGCGAGTTGTTTTGCCAGGCGAACGGATTCAGTCATGTATGAGTGCCTTGATCTTTATTTGCGGTACAGTTCTGGACGCGACTTGTTGCGCTGTTCGTAAATGGTCTTGGCGTCTTCCCGCGCGCGCTCCAGCGTACGCATGGCCGGATCGTCGTCGTGCAGGGTAAAAAAGTCAGCGGCCTGAGCCCGCATCACGTATTTGATCGCGGCCTCGTCCTTGAGGTCGTAGAGTTCAACCATCAGCGTGGTGACTTCATCCAGATATTCTTCGTAGGTCATGATTAACTCCTGTGTTTCCCGCCTTGCCCACCTTCATCCACTGCGTTACAGGAAGGGCTCGGCGGGCGTATTTTCTCATCAATCAGGCCTAGTGTAGTGCTTCGCAAGTAATGGAGCTTCAGAAATGGTGGATTTTCGTGCCAGGCTAGGCGCAAACCGGAGCGATAGCGGGACTATCGCGAGGATTTGCAACGACGCATGGCGCGAAAAGACGCCGTTTATGAAGTTTCATTACTTGCGAAGCACTACACTAACAACCAAGTTATCGGCCTTAGTCGGGTTTCGCAGGCGGCGCCAATTCAGCGAATTTGCGCCAGACCCGCTTGATTTTCGAGCTGCGCAGCCTGGCGCCCTCGTCCAGCAGGCTCAGCGCCAGATCGCAGTGCGGCTCCAGTTCGGGGTGCTGTTCGGCGATCTGTTGCAGCAAGCTGCCGGCGACATTGCGGTCATTCGAGACGCCTAACAGATCTTGCAGCTCGCTCAGAGCTTGCACATAGGGGCGCATGCGCTTGAACGGAAAATACGATTCGAAGAACTCCGCCGCATAGCGTACCTTCTTCGCCGCGATCCTGAGCCGATGCCGCTTCGCCGGCCCCTGGCGCTTGATGCCCTTGGCGCGTTCCAGCAACTTCTTCTGCAGCCTGACCAGTTTGCTGCGTGCAAATTTTTTCAGCGGCATCGACAATGCGGCAATCTGCTCGGTGCTTTGCTGCTGGCGCCAGCGCCGCCCCTCCAGCCAGCTTCCCAACGACAGCAATAATCTTGCATATGCACGGGAAGCCAGCGCATTTGCGGCCGCATGGCGGTGTTTGCCTGCGACGCTGGCAGCGTGCTGCCGCAAATGCTCCAGTTGCGGCTCATGCGGCCGGCGCCGGGCCGCGTCGCTCAAGGTGGATGCCGCCAGCACTTCCCAGTCGCGCGCCGGCCCCAGCATGCCGGCCAGCCAGCGCAACTGCATGGCGATCTCGGGCGGCGCCTGGATGAATTTCTTGAACAGACCCAGCGTCGCGCGCAGGCGTCGCAGTCCTACCCGCATCTGGTGCAGGTGTTCCGGATCGCTGCCATGCATCACGCCGTCTTCATTGCCCTGTATCTGCGCCAGGCAGTTATGCATCAGCACCTGGAAGCCCTGCTCCAGCGTCAATGCCGGCGACAGGGTGAGCGGCAGCGCCTTCACCGCTTCCGGCGCTTGCGGCGAGTGCAAGGCATAGCCGCGCTCGGCCTTGCTGACATTGGCGGCGCGCAGCGGCAGGCTGTTCTGCAGTTCGAGGGCGACATCGAACAGACTGGCTGAATCGCCGGCTTTCAGTTCCAGCTCGATCTCGCTGATAGGGACCGTCTTGTCGCCATGAATCACTTGCCCCTGGTCCAGCGCCAGTTCGATTTCAGCGCCGGACGGCAGGCGCAACAGCCAGATGGTGCGCCGGAACTGCGTTGTAAAAATCGGCTGCAGGCGTTCGGCCAGAGCCGGCGCCGACATCAGCCTGGCCACCGCCGATCCGGCCTCGATAAGTCCGAGCAAAGCCGGCAGATCGGGCTTGGCGCCGCTGACTTCCGACTCCCATTCCGGGCGCTGGTGCAAACCGGCTGCCACCTGGCCGCCGCTTTTGCAGGTCTGCACCAAGCGCCGCCCCACCTGGCGCACGCGCAAGGCGGTGTGATTCTGCTTGAGGTACAGCTCGGGGGTATCGAAGTAAATACTGTTCAGCTGCCGCGATTGCGGCTTGTTGAGCGCATGTTTTTTTAATAATGGGTGGCGTCGAAAGCGATTTACATCGACCGGATCCAGCAAAAGTTTTAGTTCGATTTCCATGTTTTCCAATGTTAAACAAAATTGTGGATAGCGGCAAAACTACCCGGCGACACCATCACGATCGTGACGCCATATGTACAGTATATGCAGCCTTACCGGGCTTGCGCCGGCATTTTTTATTGCAAAAAATATAGGTAATTACTGCTTGATTGGAAAGCTTTTCATTTTACATTCATGATAGACAAGCAATAATTCATTTTTTGCTTACACTTCCATTCATTGATCTTTATTTTTTCTTATTTTTCACTAAATTCTTTCATCATCATGCATTTACATCTCAAAATCACTTAACAATCATTGCTAAAAAGGAATTTATTTATCACATTTTTTGTGAAAATAGTGATGCACGGAAAATAAAACAACGGAAAACCTACGTAAAAAGTTAAATATTTCAGACGCGTTACATCTGCTCACAACTTGATACAGAATGAAATGGCGATGACCCAAACCGTTGCAATGCGCGGGTCACCGTTTGTCGATTGGACGTACACAGTCCACCTCGAGAATACAAAACGAAACATGCTCTACGGCGAATTTACCGAATTGGCCGTAACAAAAGCATGAAGCGAAATTGATCATTTCCTTATTAATAAAGTGGAGAGCTCCCCAGATGAAGAAGACGTTCTTGGCATCAGCTATAGCGGCAATCGGCCTCATGCATGTACCCCTGGCCTTCGGTGCTGATCAAACCACCACCCCCTCCGACAGTCTTGAGCGCGTCACCATCACCGGCTCAAATATTTCGCGCGTCAACAAAGAAGGGCCGACCGCTGTCGAAATCATCAAAAGAACCGACATCGAAAAATCAGGCGCCAGCACTGTGGTTGAACTGCTGAGCAAACTGCCGTCGGTTTCCGTGGAATTGAGCGGCAACGACAACAATTCGTTCGCCAGGGGCGCGGCATCGGTGGGCTTGCGCGGCCTGGGGGCGAAATACACTTTGATCCTGCTGAATGGCCGCCGCCTGGCCAATTACGGCTTTGCCAACAATGCCGAAGATACGTTTGTCGACCTCAACAGCTTGCCGCTGGCGGCGATTGAATCCGTCGAAATCCTGCGCGATGGCGCTTCCGCGATCTATGGCTCCGATGCGGTTGCCGGCGTGATCAATTTCAAGACCAAGCGTAACTATCAGGGTGTCGAAGCGACGGCCAATCTCGGGAGCAATGAAAAAGGCGATGGCGGCACCGCCGGCGCCAGCGTCACCGCCGGCTGGGGCGACCTGGACAAGGATGGCCAGAATTTGCTGCTGACAGTCGATGTATTTCGCCGCAATCCGCTATACAGCGATAAGCACGACGCCACCGCCAATCGCGATTTCGGCCGCTTTGGCGGAAGCGATGGCAGGAGCATAGACCGTTACCTGGGAAGCCTGACCGACCTTACCACCGCCGAACCTGGTTTCCCTATCCCCGGTTGCCGCGGGACGGTGGGCGTCAGCCGCGACACGCGCGACACGCGTTGCTTTACCAATCCTGTGATCCGCTTATCGCCGAAGGTGCTGCGTGGCGGCATTTCAGCGATTTTCACCAAGCGGCTCAATGGGCAGGACGAATTGTTCGGCGAAGCTTCCTACAGTCACAGCGAGAGCACCACCGAATTCGGCTTACCCGCGTTTGACAGCGCCTTCATCGGCAAAACTGCCGGTTCGACCAATCCAGGCCTCGCCAATTTACCCGGCCCCAGCGCGGACGGCTCCCTGGCGGGCTTCACGCCGGGTGATCAGCTCCGCGTCTTCCGTAGCATTTACGAAGCTGCACCAAGGCAAAACAAGGTTACCAGCGACAGTGTGCGCCTGGTTGGCGGGTGGCGCGGTGAAATCGGCAAGTGGGACAGCGAGGCGGCCATCAGTCTTAACCAGAACCGCCTCAGCGACGTTGGCTCGAATGCCGTCTTGAAAAATGAGTCGTCGGCGTCGCTGCAAAGCGGCTTGCTCGGCAACGGCGGCTATGACCCGTTCGCTTACTGGAATCCGCCTAGCGTGGTCAATCCCTTGCTGACGTCCGTCGAACGGGTGGCGATATCGCGCCTCGGAACAGTCGACTGGAAAATGTCGACGCCGGACCTGTTCTCGTTCAATGGCGCGCCGGTCGGTTTCGCCTGGGGTACGCAGGCCAGCCATGAATCGATTGACGACCGCCCGGACCCATTGACTGTCGCCAACAAGATCGCCGGAGCCGGCGCCAACAGCAGCAAGGCCAGCCGTTCGGTGTATTCCTTGTACGGCGAATTCAATGTGCCGCTGATGAAGCAGCTTGAAATGCAACTTGCCTTGCGCGGCGACCACTACAGCGACTTCGGCAATTCGATCAACCCGAAAATCGCTCTTGCCTGGCGGCCTTCGGAGCAGATCCTGCTGCGCGGCTCGGCCACTACCTCGTTCAAGGCGCCGACCTTGCCCGAGATCGCCTCGACCACGACCGCCTACACCACCGTTGCCGACCGTGCCCGTTGCGGCCCGCTGGGGTACGTAGGCGCCGCCTGCAGCTATAACCCCAAAGTCTACCTGAAAGGCAATCCCGACCTGAAGGCTGAAAAGGCCAACAACTATTCCTTTGGCGTCGTATGGCAGCCTGCCAAAGATCTGTCGGCATCGCTGGACTGGTACGGCATCAAGCAACGCAACACGATTCAGTCGCTTGATGCGCAATACATCCTGGACAACGAAGACATCATTCCGGGCTACGCAGCGCTCATCGGCCGCGATCCTCGCAACCCTGCTCTGGAACGGCGCAACCCGGGGCTGAACAAGGGGCGGATCAACAGCATCACCTCGCCCTATATCAACGTCGGCAGAACCGATCTCCAGGGTCTCGATCTGGATGTGAAATACGATATCGGCCTCGGCAGCTGGGGCAAGCTCAAGTTCCGTGAAGTCAACAATTACACGCTGAGCTTCAAGCAAAGCACCACTCCGGGCGCCGATCCTGTGAGCCGGCTGGATTCGCTCAACCATCCAAGGTGGAACAACTCCTTCCGTACTGCTTATGAGTATGCCACCCACGAACTGGCGCTGACGGCGAGAACCTACGCCAGCACGCGCAATATTGACGATCCTACCCACTCCCAGGATCCTGCCATCACAAACGCACGCATTCCTTCGTACACAGTGTGGGACCTGAATTTCAACACCAGGCCGACGAAAAGCCTGACCTTGAATTTTGGCGTCAACAATCTGTTCGACAAGGCGCCGGTGTACGCAAACACGGCTTACTCCGACACTTTTGTCCAAAGCACCAATGACCTGGTTGGCCGCTACGTCTATGCCAACATGCGTTATCAGTTCCAGTAATCCGTATGGCGCAGGCCGGGATAATGCACCCATCCCGGCCTGCGCATTTTCTGATCAAAGAGATTTTAATCCGTCAGCTTTTGCGCGCGCTGCTGCACGTCTCCCAGGTCACCTTTCACCGCCGTCGTCAGGCGCGTCCCGTACTCCGCATCCGCCTTGTAGAAGTGACTCAGCATGACCTGCCGGATTTCTGCATTTTTCACCTGCCCCAGATCCGCCGCCAGGTTGCCGATCAGGTTTTCCCGGTCTTGCTTCGACAGTGAGCGGTAGAAACTGCCGGCCTGGCTGAAGTTGTCGGTCTTGACGATCGCTGCCTGCTGCGTGCTGCCCGACAATGGCGTCTGCACCGACTTGTAAGCAGGATCATCGGTTGCGCTGCCGCTTTGCCGCGACGGCTGGTAGTTGACATCGCCGCTGCGCTTGCCGGTGTCGCCAGGGCCGTCGATATTGTTGTTGTTCACCTTCACCAGAGGCTGATTGACCGGGATCAGCTGGTTGTTGGCTCCCAGCCGGTGCAATTGCGTATCGGCATAGGAGAACATGCGGCCTTGCAGCAGACGGTCTTCCGATGCTTCGATGCCCGGCACCAGATGCGATGGCGCAAACGCCGCCATCTCGGTGGTTTCAAAGAAATTGTCCGGCACCTTGTTGAGAGTCATGGTGCCGATCTTGGTTTCTGCGATGTCAGGCCAGATCTTGGTGGCATCCAGCGGATCGAACTTGAATTTATCCAGGTCTTCCGGCTTCAGGATTTGCACGTACAGGTCCCACTTCGGAAAATCGCCGCGCTTGATCGCTGCGTAGAGGTCGCTGGTCAGGTTGTTGAAGTCCTCGCCTTGCACGCGCGCCGCCTCGGCGCGGGTCAGGTTCTTTTCGCCCTGCAGGCTCTTCCAGTGGAATTTCACATAGCGCACCTGGTTCTGGCCGTTGACCATCTTGTAGGCATGCACGCCATTACCATCCATCATGCGATAAGACGCCGGGATGCCGAGGTCGGAATAGACTCGCGTCAGCATATTGGTGCTCTCTGGCTGATGGCTGAAGAAATCGAAGAAGCGGTTAGGATCCTGCGTATTGGTGACCGGCGACGGCTTCAGGGAATGCACCATGTCCGGAAACTTGATCGCATCGCGAATGAAAAAGACCGGCAGATTGTTGCCGACCAGGTCCCAGTTGCCTTGGTCAGTGTAGAACTTGGTGGCGAAACCGCGCGGATCGCGCAGGGTTTCCGGCGATCCCTTGGGATGGATGACGGTAGAAAAACGCACGAAAACCGGCGTCTTTTTACCGGCCTCGGCGAACAGGCTGGCGCGCGTCAGCGTCGACAGATTTCCTGCCGCCACGAATTCGCCAAAGGCGCCGGTGCCGCGTGCGTGCACCACGCGCTCAGGAATGCGCTCGCGGTCGAAGCGCTGCAGCTTTTCAATCAGATGGGCATCTTGCAGCAAGGTCGGACCGCGTTGACCGGCGGTCTGGGAATTCTGGTTGTTGCCGACCGCTGCGCCGTTGTCGCGTGTCATGGTTTGGGCGCTTGCGGCGCCAGCCAGCAAAGTGGTCAATCCGATTGCGGCCAGTTGCGAAGTTGAATAGGCTTTTGAGAAATGCATGCTTGGTTCTCCTCATTTTTATACGCGAGAATGCGTATTGCCAAACTTACACAAATAGTCGTTAACTATATAATTTTAAATATTAATTGATTTAATAAATTAAAACTATGCCTTATAGCAACACCGCTTGCCGGGGAAACAGATAAGCGAGGCGCAAAAAAAACGGCCCGTATGGACCATCCACCGTCAGCGCCAGGATTTTCAAATTGGTTTTGCTGCCAAATGACAGCGATCCGGGCATTGCTGTCCCGGACCGCTGATGCAGGCCGGTACTCAGAATTTGTGACGCAGCCCCAGCCGCAACATCCCTTGCCGGGCAGCTGATGAAATATCGGTTGCGCCAGGAATATAAGCGCGGTCCAGCACCGAACCGGTCGCACTGCCGGCAACCTGCTGATAAACGGCTTGCGCATAAACGTCAGTGCGCTTGGACAACTCGTAATCAGCCATCAGGCCCAGCATGTGCCATTTCGGCTTGAAATTGGCTTCCGAAGTATTGAATTTCCCTTGGGTAAACGTGTACATCGCCGCCAGCGAGAAAGCCGGCGTCAATTGATATTTGGCGTTGAGTTCGTAGTTGTTGAACACCAACCGGTTCAGGCTGCCCGCAGCCGGCGTAATCGGTCCGACATAAACTGATGACAGCGGATTGGTGAAATTGGTGTTCGAATACACAAAGCCGTAGGTGGCGTTGCCCATCGTGTAGTTGATGCCGGCGCCCGCGGTGCGCTGCTGGGAAGCGATGAAATTGGCATCATTGGTAGCGATCGAGCCGATGGCGGTTGAACCCGGCAGCTTGTTGCTCATGTATGTCGCGGCCAGCGCCCACGGACCGTTCACGTACCGGGCGCCAAGGCTGTAAGTGAGATTGGTCCGTTGCGCGCCGGCAGTCTCGCCCAAACCGACCAGGCCGCCAAAGCTGAAGCCGTTATAGTCGGCGCTGGTGTATTTGACAGCGTTATTGATACGGAAGGAATTGTCGGTATTGTCGTTGTCGAACGGATGCGAAAACAAATAACCGCCCCAGTTGCCGTTGGCAGTCAGCGGGCCGAGGAAATCCACGACTGAATCGTACTGGCGCCCCATGGTCAGGGTTCCCAGCTGTTTGCTGGACAGGCCGACGAACGCCTGCCGTCCGAACAGGCGCCCGCCTTGCCCCAAGCCGCCGGTATCGGCGTTAAAGCCGTTTTCCAGCTGGAACACGGCGCTCAGGCCGCCGCCCAGGTCTTCCTTGCCCTTGAAGCCGATCCGACTGCCGGAGGGATAACCGCTTTCCATCTGGTAGGCGCGGCTGCCGCCGGCGTTATTGGTGAAGTTGAGTCCCAGATCGACGATGCCGTAGATGATGACGTTGCTCTGCGCCTGCGCAGCGCTGGCCATGCCGCCAAGAATACCAGCTATCAAAACCATTTTTTTCATGCCATATCCTCTGTTGATTGAAAGCAGGGTTGTCGCCTTAGTCGCTATCCCCTTCATGTATTTCCCGGCCCTGATACTGCGTTGCCCGTAGACAGGCTCGTGTAGCGGCGGACGGCCAATCAATAGTATATACAAAATGACAATTAGTGATAAATAGATAATTGTAGGAATATTCCTGGATTGGCACACCAAGGACTGATCTTGATCAGCTGAACCGCGCGGGGCGGCGTTGTACCAGCCCGCAACGCGCGCAACAGCGTACTATTCAGCTGTTGCCCAGCAAAAAAATCGCAAGCTATGCCTATTCCCTATCTGAGAAAGCTGACCGGCAAGGACCGCAGCCAGCAAGCAAACCGCCATCTGGCATGCTTCCTGTCCTTTATCGCGGGAGCGATCAATGCCGGCGGCTTCCTGGCAGTTGGGCAATACACCTCTCACATGTCCGGCATCGTCTCATCGATGGCGGACAATCTGGCTTTGGGATCGCTCGGCCTGATGCTGGCGGGCCTGGCTTGCCTGCTGGCGTTCCTGGCCGGGGCGATGACATCGGCGCTGCTGATCAACTGGGGCCGGCGCCAAGAGCTGCAGGCAGAATATGCGTTGCCATTGATGCTGGAAGCGGTTTTGCTATTGCTGTTCGGGCTGCTGGGCGGCAACCTGGAGGGCCATAAATGGCTGTTCGTGCCGATCACGGTCATCCTGCTGTGCTACATCATGGGCTTGCAGAACGCCATCATCACCAAGATTTCGAAGGCGGAAATCCGCACCACCCACATTACCGGAATGGTGACCGACATCGGCATCGAGCTCGGCAAGCTGGTCTATTGGAACAAGCTCAAGCCACACCAGAACCGGCAGGACGTGCTCGGCGACCGCGACAAACTGCGGCTACTGGCGACGCTGGTGACCCTGTTTTTCAGCGGCGGCCTGACCGGCGCCATGGGCTTCAAGCATGTCGGCTTCATTGCGACCGCGCCGCTGGCCGCGACATTGATGTGCCTGGCTATCGTTCCCATTTTCGATGATTTCCTGAGATTCCGGCGCAAGGCATGACGCCGTTTGGCCGGTGCGGCTGCGCCGGCCAAACGGGACATTTCAGGGCAAACGGATTTATCTGATCTAGGCCAGGTTCAAAGTATTGGTCAGGTCACCCAGCGGCGCCTGCTGGTTCTGCAGGAAGGCCACATCGCGCGCCACCAGCGCATCGAGCTTGCGCAAGCCATACAGGCGCGTAATGAAACGCATGATCGAGGTCGTATCGTACACGGTGTGGTCGACAAAACCCTTCTTGGCATAAGGCGAAATGATGGTCGCTGGAATCCGCGAGCCCGGCCCCCAGCGATCACCCTTGGGCGGGGCCACGTGATCCCACCAGCCGCCGTTTTCATCGTGCGTGACGATCACCATCATGTTCTGCCATTGCGGCCCGCGCTGCAAATGAGCGATGACATTGGCGATATGGCGGTCGCCGGATTCGACGTCGGCGTAGCCGGCGTGCAGGTTGAGATTGCCCTGCGGCTTGTAAAAGCTGACCTGAGGCAGGCGCCCGGCGTCGACATCCGCCAGGAATTTATTGGTGGCGGGATCGTCGCCCAGGCCAGCGTCCTTCAGATGCGTCTCGCGCGCCGCGGTTCCCGGCGCAAAGCTCTTGAAATAGTTGAACGGCTGGTGATGATACTGGAAGTTCGGCACCGCATCGTCGTTGGCCTTGCCATCCAGCGCCGCCTGCCAGGCGCCGGAGTACCAGCTCCAGCTGACGCCTTTTTCCGACAGGCGGTCGCCGATGGTCGGATAGGTCTGCGGCGGCAGCACCATCGGATCGCTGGCGTCGGCATAGGCGGCATCGCCGCCCGTGGCCGGCTTGACGAAACTCGGCTGGTACGGCGGCGCCATGGTGTTCACCGCATAGCCGTCCGGGGTGATGGCGCGGTCGCGCAGGAATTTAGGCGGGCCGTCGATGGCCGAGGCCGGGTTCTTGTCATCCAGCTTCAGGCGCGTGCCCTTGGGGTCGTCGCCCTCCACCGTCGATACATTATGGCGCGCCGGGCTATTGTGCACATCCGGATAGAAAGGCGTCTGCCCGGAAACCAGGAAGATATGGTTGAGGTAGGAACCGCCGAAGGCCGACATGAAAAAATTGTCGCAAAGGGTGTATTGCTCGGCCAGCTTCCACAGGTTCAGCTTGCCGGCGGTTTCGCCGTAATGGCCCATGGTCAGGCCGCCGGAATCGGCCCAGGCCACGAACTGGTCGTTCTTGCCGCCGTTGATCTGCATCTGGTTCTGATAAAACTTGTGCCATAGGTCGCGCGTGATGACGCCCTGCGGCAAGGGCTTGCCCTGGGCATCGCTCAGTTTGAACGGTGCGTTCGGCAAGCCGTTGATCTGTTCTTCGCTGATCGCATAGCGCCGGCCGTCGACCTGCTGCGCCTGCGGCACCAGGCCGCCCCAGATCTTCGGCAGTTGCGGCAGCGGCGTCTTGCCGTCGCGGTCCAGCTGCGTGTAGCGCCCTTGCATGGCTTGCGCCAAGGGCCTTTGCACACCCGGGAAATTACCGTACAGGTTATTGAAGCTGCGGTTCTCGGCATAGATCACCACCACGTGCCTGATCGCCGCCTGCAGCTGCTGGTCCAGCAATTTTTCCTGGCTGGCGTCGGCCACCTGCTGGCTGCCGTCGCTGGCGCAATCGGCCAAGGCCAGGGTGGCGCCGACTGCCACTACGCTACCGAGAAAACGGCGGCGCGAAAAACCGCCTGGCTCATCTTCCGTGGTCAAATCAGGTTTGTCGTTTTCATTCATGGATGGGTTTCACAGTTCTTGATAGAGATATTGATAGCCGGCCTGCCGCGGCGCTGAAAACGCACCCGGCGGTCAGGGCCAGGGAAGATTGCATTGGATTTATTGCGTTTCAGACAGCGGCGTGCGCAAGGTCACGAACTCTTCCGCCGAGGTCGGATGGATGCCGATGGTGTCGTCGAACACGCGCTTGGTGGCGCCGGCGCGCAAGGCCACGGCGATGCCCTGGATGATTTCACCGGCGTCCGGGCCGACCATGTGACAGCCGAGCACCTTGTCGCTGTCGGCATCGACCACCAGTTTCATCATGGTCTTTTCATGATAGTCACCCAGGCTCAGCTTCATCGGCCGGAAGCGCGCTTCGAACAGCTTGATCTTGTGGCCGGCGCTGCGCGCCTCCTGTTCCGTCAGGCCGACCGTGGCGATATTCGGCAGGCTGAACACCGCGGTCGGGATCAGCTTGTAGTCCACCGGCCGATATTCCTCCGGACGGAACAAGCGGCGCGCCACCGCCATGCCCTCGGCCAGCGCCACCGGCGTCAGCTGCACCTTGCCGATCACGTCGCCCAGGGCCAGGATCGACGGCTCCGAACTGCGGTATTCGCTGTCGACCTTGATGAAGCCTTTTTCATCCAGCGCCACATCGACATTTTCCAGGCCCAGGTTGTCCAGCATCGGACGCCGTCCGGTAGCATAAAACACACAGTCGGCTGCCAGCACACGCTGGTCCTTCAGTGTTACCTTCAGGCTGCCGTCAGGCTGCTTGTCGATGCGCGCGATGTCGGCATTGAACTGCAGGCCCAGACCCTTTTTCTCGAACTCTTGTTTCAGATGCAGGCGCACGCCCTGGTCGAAGCCGCGCAAGAACAGGTCGCCGCGGTACAGCAGGCTAGTCTCGGCGCCGAGGCCATGGAAAATCGAAGCGAACTCGACCGCGATATAACCGCCGCCGACCACCAGCACGCGGCGCGGCAACTGCTTGAGGAAGAACGCTTCGTTGGAAGTGATCGCATGTTCCTTGCCCGGGATTTCCGGCACCTGCGGCCAGCTGCCTGTGGCGACCAGGATATTGGCGGCGCTGATGCGCTCGCCGTTGATCTCGACCGTGTGCGCGTCCACCAGCCTGGCATGACCTTCATGCAGGGCGACGCCGCTGCCCTGCAGCAGGCTGCGGTAGACTTCATTGAGACGGTGGATTTCGCGGTTCTTGTTGGAGATCAGGGCAGCCCAGTCGAATTGCGGCTTGCCGGCAGTCCAGCCGAAGCTGGAAGCGACGTCGAAATCCTCGCTGAAATGGGCGCCGTACACCAGGAACTTCTTTGGCACACAGCCGACATTGACGCAGGTGCCGCCCAGGTAGCGGCTTTCCGCTACGGCGACACGGGCGCCGAAACCGGCGGCAAAACGGGCGGCGCGCACACCGCCGGAACCCGCTCCAATTACGAACAGATCGACATCGAAAGACATTGGCATTCTCCTAGAACCAATTATTACTGAGCAAAAACGGCGAACAACAGCGGACAACAATGGACAACGGCCAAATCTTACGCCATAGCGCGTTTACGAGTGAAGCCCGCCGTATGAATCAATCAATCCAGCAGGCTCTCGTCCCAGGCATGCACCGTCTGCTGCTGCTCGCCGAGGCCATCGATACCCAGCCTGACGACGTCGCCATGCTTCAGATACAGCGGCGGCTTCTGGCCCATGCCGACGCCGGGCGGCGTGCCGGTGGAAATGATGTCGCCCGGGTACAGCGTGGTGAACTGGCTGATGTAGTGGACCAGGAAAGCGACGTTGAAAATCATGGTCCTGGTGCTGCCGTTCTGGAAGCGCTTGCCGTTGACTTCCAGCCACATCGAGAGATTTTGCGGATCACCGACTTCATCGGCCGTCACCAGCCAGGGGCCGACCGGACCGAAGGTATCGCAGCCCTTGCCCTTGTCCCAGGTGCCGCTGCGTTCGATCTGGTATTCGCGTTCGGACACATCGTTGACGACGCAATAGCCGGCGACATGCGACAAGGCCTGATCCAGTTCGACGTAACGCGCCTTGCTGCCGATGACCACACCTAGTTCGACTTCCCAGTCGGTCTTGAGCGAATTCTTCGGCATCACGATGGGATCGTTGGGACCGCCGAAACAGCTGTTCCACTTGTTGAACAACACCGGCTCGGCCGGCACCGCCAGGCCAGATTCGGCGGCATGGTCGCTATAGTTCAAGCCGACGCACATGAATTTTCCGAGGCCAGTGAACGGCGCACCGATGCGGCCGGCTGCGCTGATTTCCGGCAGGCTGGCGGCATCGATCGCGCGCAGCTGCGCCAGGCCGGCCGGCGTCAGCTGCCGCGCCGTGATGTCGGCGACGACGCCGGACAGATCGCGCAGCTTGCCGCCGCTATCCAGCATGGCCGGCTTTTCCTGCCCTTTGGGACCTACTCGTAATAGCTTCATCTGTTGCTTCCTTGTGTTTTTGCGGGACTTGGCTAAACGATCATACTATCAAACAGAGAAGCGCCAAGTCCGGCTATGCAGACGCACGGGTTTTACGTCAGAATACGGGGCCTGGCCCGATGCGGACCTCACCCTATCTCTCTTCGAATCATCTATGCCGAATCTTAATTTACTGCTGGGTTTTGCGCTGGTCGCCTTCGGCATGGTGCTGACGCCAGGTCCCAACATGATCTACCTGATTTCGCGCTCGATCTGCCAGGGGCCGAAAGCCGGCTTCATTTCGCTGGCTGGGGTCGCCGCCGGATTCGTGTTCTACATGCTGTGCGCCGCCTTCGGCATCACCGCCCTGCTATTTGCGGTGCCGCTGGCCTACGATGTCTTGCGCTTCGGCGGCGCGACCTACCTGCTCTATCTGGCATGGCAAGCGGTCAAACCGGGCGGCCGTTCGCCTTTCGCAGTGCGCGACCTGCCGATGGACAGCAACCGCAAACTGTTTTTCATGGGCTTGTTCACCAATCTGCTCAACCCCAAGGTCGCCCTGTTGTACCTGGCGCTGATGCCGCAGTTTATCGATCCGAACGGCGCCAGCATTCTGGTGCAGTCGCTGGGACTAGGTGTGGTCCAGATCCTGATCAGCATCACGGTCAATTCGATGGTGACGCTGGCGGCCGGCAGCATTGCCGGTTTCCTCGGCGGCCGCCCGAGCTGGCTGCTGATCCAGCGCTGGCTGATGGGTACGGTACTGGCCGGCCTGGCGGTGCGGATTGCGATGCAGGCAAAGAAATAAGGGAGCCTAAGGGAGTTATAAGCGCCAATTCGTCAATTATTGGCTAAGATGCAAGCTGCCCCACAAATCCGGAGTCGCCTGAATGCCGCATTTGCCGTTTGCACTGGTTTCCGCCACCGTTCTGCTGTTGCATGCCGCCGGCGTCGTCGCCGCCATCCATGCCCTGATGCATACGCGCACGCCGCAAGGCGCGGTGGCCTGGGTATTCGGCCTGGTGCTGCTGCCCTACTTCACCCTGCTGCCTTACCTGTTCCTCGGCAGCAAACGCTTTTCCGGGTACGCCGAACTACATCACTCGCGCCAGGCGCGCCTGCAGCAGCTGGACGATCCGGCCCAGCTGGCCTTGTCGGCGGAATATCCGCCGCACCCCGGCGCCCAGCGCTATCAGGCCATCAGCAAAATGCTCGGCGTGCCCTTTCTCAGCGGCCATCGCCTGCGCCTACTGGTCAACGGCGCCGCCAGTTTCGAGGCGATCTTCGCCGCTATCGCCAGCGCCGAGCGCTACCTGCTGGTGCAGTTTTTCATTATTCACGACGACGAGCTCGGCCGCAAACTGCAGGCTGCGCTGCTGGAACGCGCTGCCGCCGGCGTCCGCGTGTACGTGCTGTACGACGGCGTCGGCAGCCACGATCTGCCTGCTTCCTATGGCGCCATCCTGCGCGCCGGCGGCGTCGAGATCCATCGTTTCGCCACGCGCCGCTGGCGCAACCGCTTCCAGCTCAACTTCCGCAATCACCGCAAGGTGGTGGTGGTGGACGGCTGGCGCGGCTTTGTCGGCGGCCTCAATGTCGGCGAGGAATATCTCGGCCACAAGCCGCCGCTGGCGCCCTGGCGCGACACCCATATGGAACTGCAGGGGCCGGCGGTGGCAGATCTGCAGCTGGCGTTCGACGAAAACTGGCAATGGATCACCGGCCAGCCGCTCAAGCTGTCGGCGCCGCGCCCGGCCAACGGCCAGGCCACCAGCCTGGTGGCCGCCACCGGCCCGGCCGATGCCCAGGAAACCTGTTCACTGTTCTTCATCCAGGCCATCCACGCCGCGCGCCGCCGGCTGTGGCTGACCACTCCCTACCTGGTGCCTGACTCGGCAGTCAACGCCGCCTTGCAGCTGGCGGTGTTCCGCGGCGTCGACGTGCGCATCCTGATTCCCGCCATTCCCGACCATCGTACCGTGTTCCTGGCATCGACCTTGTACGCACACGAACTGGTGCGCGCCGGTGTGCGCATATTCCGCTACCAACCCGGCTTCACGCACCAGAAGGTGATGCTGATCGACGACGACACCGCCTCGGTCGGCAGCATGAACCTGGATAACCGTTCGCTACGGCTGAATTTTGAAATCACCTCCCTCAACATCGACAGCACATTTGCCGGCGAGGTCGAAACCATGCTGCAGGCCGACTTCGCCCAAGGCGTAGAAATCGACGTCGCCGATTACGCCAAGCTGCATTATCCGTACCGGGTGCTGGTCCATGTGGCGCGCCTGGTCAGCCCGTTACTCTAAAGTTGCCGTATTTGCAACAACATCAAAACAGAACAAAAAAACTGACTTTGCACACTGTATTTACATACAGTAGTGCTATCCTATGGCCGTATCGAATATTACATTTCACATGCCCCATGGAAGCAGCAATTCGTCGTATCGCACACCTGGATATGGACGCTTTCTACGCGTCGGTGGAGCTGCTGCGCTATCCTGAGCTGCGCGGCCAGCCGGTCGTCATCGGCGGCGGTTCGCGCCACCAGCCCACGGCCGGCGCCGACGGCAAACTGCAATTCCACAAGCTGCGCGACTACGTCGGCCGCGGCGTCGCCACCACCTCCACCTATGAAGCGCGCGCGCTCGGCGTGTTTTCCGCGATGGGCATGATGAAAGCCGCCAAGCTGGCGCCGGACGCCATCCTGCTGCCTACCGATTTCGAATCCTATCGCCACTACTCGCGGCTGTTCAAGAACGCGGTGGCCGCGATTGCGCCGCTGATAGAAGACCGCGGCATCGACGAAATCTACATCGACCTCAGCGAGCACGAGGAAGCAATCCGGCCGCTGGCGCAGCGCATCAAGGACGCCGTGCGCGCAGCCACCGGCCTGTCCTGCTCGATCGGCATCGCCCCCAACAAGCTGCTGGCCAAGATTTGCTCGGAGCTGGAAAAACCGGACGGCATCACCATCATCACCGAGGCCGACATCGCCGCCCGCATCTGGCCGCTGGCAGCGAAAAAGGTCAACGGCATCGGCCCCAAGGCGGCGGAAAAGCTGAGCGCGCTTGGACTACATACCATCGGCGACCTGGCTGCCGCCGACCCGGCTCTGCTGCAAGACCATTTCGGGCGCACCTACAGCGAATGGCTGATGCGCATTTCCCATGGCCTGGATGAGCGCCCGGTAGTCACCAGTTCGGAAACCAAGTCGATCAGCCGCGAATCGACCTTTGAACGGGACCTGCACGCCAAGCTGGACCGCGATACGCTCACGCCCATCTTCACCGATCTCTGCGTACGCCTTGCCGGCGATCTGCAGCGCAAAGGCTATGTCGGGCGCACCATAGGGATCAAATTGAAGTTTTCTGATTTCCGCGGCGTGACGCGGGATCTGACCTTGCCGGATGCCACTGATGATGCGGCGACAATCCGCCAGGCTGCGGGGGAATGCCTGCGCCGGGTTACCCTGGACCGGCGCTTGCGCTTGCTGGGAGTGCGGGTTACAGCGCTGTCGCGGAAAGAACTTGCTGACAGCGCTCCGGCAATTGTCCAGGGAGAGCTGTTCAACAACGATTAGTTTTCGCGGGCAGTCGCGAGAATGGCCAGATATCGATTGCTTGCATGCTTACAAATTAGTTGGCGCGACGCCTGCTATCGGCGGGAAATACGAGCCAGCCGCCAGTCAGACGTTATCCATTGAATCTGTCCCTCCGGATATTTCACGACATCGTCATCGATGCCGGCGCGCAGCATGCCGCTCACTTCGAACCGTTCATTCGGCACACAAACCATATCGAATGAGTAACCCTTCAATATATCGTGCTCATGTCCATGCCAATTGTCGGGGCTGTGGAGAGGCGTGATGTAATACCAGCAGGAGTAATCCAGTTTCTCGAACTTGTCGACGGCTTGATTCCGCACCTCGGTATTGTTGATCTCCACGTACACCATCGGGCGGTGGCGCAAGATGGATGCGCCGGCGCCGGCCAGCAGTTCAAGTTCGTAGCCTTCGACGTCGGCCTTGATGAAATCGAGCCGCTCCAGCTCTAGCGCATCCACTGTCGTGCAAGGTATACGCTCCGTTTTATCTGCCCACGGCCATTTCAGCGAGGCGCCGCCAAAATTCCATCCCTGGCGTGGATCCAGCAGCGGAAACTCGACCTCGCCACTTTCAGCGCCGACGGCTTTCTGCATAGCCATGACGTTGATGCAGCCATTGGCGACCAGGTTGGCGCACAGCAACTGAAAAGTATGGCGCGCCGGCTCGAAAGCAATGACGCTGCCGCCGTCGCCGACCAGCCTGGAAAGGCAAATCGTATGCGAGCCGAGGTTGGCGCCGGCCTCAATCACGACGTCTCCCGCTCTGATAATTTGCTGGAACAGCGCAACCTCCGGCTCCGACCATTCGCCATAGGTCTGCAGGCTGCGCCCCACATGCGTATCGTTGCGGTTGACGAAAAAGCGTCCATGCCGTCCTTCCGTCTGGATGAAGACGGATTGCTCGCCCGATGCCGGCACGGCGACTGTGCGCTGCGCGGCGCGCCGGGCATCGTTGCGCATCACCACTGCCCGCAAGCGGTCGGGGTAGCCCATGTAATGCAGCATGAAACTGTCGGCATCGTAGAGCGCGGGATGCGAATTGAAGGACACGCAGTCCGACAGCGGCATGGCCGCCGCCCCGCCTGCTTCTTCCCACGCCGAGATGAAAAAACGCTGATCGCCGCCCGACGCATAGACGCCGCTCTTGTCAGGCACGGCGTCTATCAATGACTGCACCCGCTCCAGGTAGGCGCGGCAGGCCGGCGTATTGCCGAATACCATGAAGCCGCTATTGAAAGCATGGCCGGAGACATCGCGCGCCAGCGTCACCGGCTTGCCTTGCGTGATAGCCGCCAGCGGTCGCGCCAGGTCGTGTATCAGGATGTCCGCATCGACCCAGATCACCTGCTCGTGTTCGTCGAAATGGCGCAGCAGCAAGGCCGCCTTGATCCAGTTGCCGCTGACTTGCTTCCCCATATCCTGCGGCAGATCCCTATAGATATAGTGAGAATAACCATGACGCAGGCAATATGCCGTGATGTTGCGCTCCGAAATGAGGGCGTATGGAGCAATATTCGGCGTATAGCATGTCACCAGCGCAACGGCTTTCCCCGGATTGACGATTTCATGCGCCGGTTTCACCGAAAGGTCGGTGTCAATATCGTCGAAGAGTACGCCATTACGCGCGCGCACTTCGTTGAGATAGCGCACGAATATCGCGACCACCCGGGCATCATGCGTGTTTTGATGAGCGCTAGGATTGAATGAAAGTACAAAGGCGGACAGCTCCGGCAAGTGATGGCCGAATGGCGTGAACAGCAGGATGGGCCGATTGACGGCGCCGACAGGCTGATCGTAAGGCTGGGCCGAGATGCCTGCGAGTTCAGAATGATTCCAGCGGTCCGCCCCCTTGTCCGGGATGTTGCGCATCTGATCCAGGACGCCGTCGACCAGGCGCAGCGCCTGCGGGCCGGATTTCATGACGAAAAAGCAGGCCTCGGGGTGATCATGGAATTCGCACTGTGCGAACCACTGTGCTGCATCGCCGATCACTTCCTGGATCGGCAGCGGCATGTAAACGGCCGCCGATTCATCGGCAAAAATCAGGGTCGTGTCCGCTGGCGCCGAGGTCAGGATTTTTCGAATCAGACTGTACTTGTAAAGCAGCAGCGTACGAGCGCCATTGTCCGGGCTGGCGATCGCGTGCGTGGCATGAGCGTAGCCATGCAGCCGGCAATAGGCGCGATGGTTTTCCAGGATTTCATCGCCAGCGGCGGTAAGCAGGATCGAATGAAAGGAAACGGGGCTTGGATTCATTGACTATGATCGAAAGAATATTGCAACATCATAGCAATTTGTACTTGCGGGTATCGGAAAAAATCAAATCCCCCGCAATTTATCTTTCGTGCCGGATCGGACGGCAAATTCAATCATGGGTGCAATGACTCATTCCTGAAATCAGATTCCGCGAATGTGCACCTGACAATCGAACATCATGTGTCACTGCAAGGCTTGACCCTGCGCGCCCATGGTGCCTCGCCTCGGCGACTTCCAAAAAGCCATCAGGCAATGGAACATGCGAGGGTCTCGTTGCTCACAGCCGTTCCTCGCTCAAGCATTCCTGAAGGTATATGGCGCCCCGTCGACCAGCTCGGCGCGTGCCCGCACCCGCAGTTCAAGGTGGGCGGCCTTATGCACGTTGCCATCTTGTTTGTGTACGAAAACCGGTTTGGTATTGATATTTCCAACCAGCTCCTCCAGCGATACCGGATGAGGCTGATAACCACGCAATATGAAAATCTGCATGAATTCACTGCGCATGAACGCCCAGCGGGCGTGCCACTGGAAATCGTACTCGGACCATACCGAGATATGCGCTTCCGAATGCTCCATCCCGCTGACATCGTAGTACAGAAATTCCGGGGCGATCACGATGGTGTAGGCGCTACGGTAAGCCAGGAAATTCAGCAGGTCGAGCGCCTGCGATTTGGGAATATGCTCGATGCAGTCGCCGATCGTTACGATGTCGTACAAACGATTTCTGCACGAGCTGTCGATCACCATCTGCGCGGCATCCATAATCAAGACTTCGTCGTATTTTTCGCGCAATCCGAAACGCTCAACGTAATCGGGCACAACTTCCATGGCGGTCATATGCGGCTGGATGCCTGCCTGTCGTGTCAACTCAGCGTATTTCCCCTGTCCCGCGCCGATGTCCAGCAGGGTCTTAGGTGCGATTTTTTCAGCCAGCCTGAGATACAAATCATTGAATATCCCACAGGAGATTCCAGACATATTTGCTCCGTCAACCTACGTTGTATGAAAAAAGAAGTGAGTACAAGGCCAGCAATCTATCGCCGCCTTAGCAATTTGTCAAATCAGGCGCCGTCGAATACTGTTGAACAGGAAACCATGGGGTCTTGCAATGACATATTGCTTGTGCCAAGACGCCGCGTTACTTACCAGTTACAACCTCAATGCAGTACAAACCCCAAGGACACAGCGCAAACCGCTGAGCCAGCGGCTTTTGCGCCAGTTCCGGAATGCGGTCGGCGTCATAAATGGCGAAGATGGGGCCAAAACCGCCTATCGACAGCGGCATGCCGTCAATCTGCGTGGCCAGGATGTAGTCATATTTCCGTAGCTGCGCAAAGCTGAGCTGCGGCATATAGCCGTCGACCGAATGGAACACGATCTGGGTATCCGCCGCCTTGCTGGCGCCGAGCATGTCCAGCACCGCGGTCAAGCGCGGGCCGCGCAGCTGGTGCTGCTTGCCGTCGTATTCCAGCGTCGGCTTGATGGTCGCCGCGGGCAGCTTGTCGAGCGCGGCCAGGTCAAAGGCGAAGGCGCGCTTGAATTGCACGTTCTGCTTGTGCAGCATCTGGTCGATCACCGCATCGACCGGGCCGCGGTTGCTGCGCTCGATGGCGCCGGCGATGGTCAGCACGGCCGGGCCGGAGGATTTGACATCCGATGCCGTGCCGGCAGCCGCGAATACCGGTAGCGCAGACACTCCAAAAGCCCCCGCAATGGAGGCGGCAGCGGTTGATATGAACTGGCGTTTCTTCATTCATGGCTCCTTGGTGAAAACAGCTCGCTATAGGCACCGCGAGATCTGCAATTGTAGGAGCGCTTTCAGGCAGCCATGACATTTTTTTTGCAAAAAAATAAACCGACAACAAAGCGCCGCTTACTGCGCTGAGGTTTTCGGCTTGACCAGGTAACCTAGCCCTGCCGCAATCAACAACAGCACAGTCGCTGTCGCCAGAGCGATCCTGACGCCGCTGCTCATGTCGCCGGCCGCGCCATCGCTCACCAGTGCGCCGAATACCGCGACGCCGACCGCACCGCCGACCTGCCTTGCGGTATTCAATACCGCCGAAGCGGTGCCGGCCCTGCTCTTCTCCACGCTCGACAGGATCGACGTGGTCATGGCCGGCACCGCCAGCCCCATCCCGGCCGGGATCAGTACGAAGCCGGGCAGCATGTGCAGGAAGCTGGCGTGCTCGGCGACGCCGATGCTGCCTAACAAGCCATAGCCTGAGGCGCCGATCAGGCCGCCCAGCACCATCGGCAGGCGAATGCCGCCCTTGCCGATCAGCCAGCCGCTGACCAGGTTCGAGAATATGAAGGTGCCGGTCAGGGGCAGGAATGCCAACCCGGCTTGCAGCACGCTGTAGTTCTGCACCTTCTGCAGATAAAAGCTGATGACGAAGATCACGCCGTAATAGGAAAAATTCACCAGCACGCCGAACAGCACTGCCGCGGTAAAGCTGGTCTGGTGGAAAAAATTCAGCGGCAGCATGGGATGCGGCACTTTGCGCTCGACCATGATGAAGGCGGCGCCGGCGACCAGGGCGATGCAGAAGCCGGCGATCACCAGAGGATGCTGCATGCCCAGCGGATGGAATTCAATCACCGCACCGACCAGCCCGGTCAGCGCGATGACCGCCAGTAGCTGCCCGAACGGATCGAAGGAACGCGCATGCGAGCTGGCGGCGATCGCCGGCACCACACGCAGGGTCAGCAAAAAGCCGAGCGCGCAGATCGGCAGATTGACCAGGAAGATGCTGCGCCAACCGGCGGTCGCCAGCAGCAGGCCGCCGATTACCGGGCCGGCAGCGATAGAAACCCCGCCGGCGGCGGTCCAGAGGCCGATGGCTTTGGCGAGCAGCTTTTTGTCATGGGCGCAGGCGTGATTCAGGATCGCCAGGGAACTTGGCACCAGCAAGGCTGCGCCTATGCCCTGCACTGCCCTGGCGAGATTCAGGAAGCCGGCGTTCGGCGCCAGTCCGCAGGCCATGGAAGCCAGCGCAAACAATAGAAATCCAGCTAAAAACAGGCGCTTGGAACCGAACTTGTCGCCCAGTGCGCCAGCCGACAGGAGAAATACCGCGAATCCCAGCGTGTAAGCATCGACCACCCATTGCAGGGCCGATACGCGCGCGCCCAGATCGGCGCCGATCTGCGGCAAGGCGACGTTGACGATGGTGACGTCGAGCTGAACGATGATGAAGGCGAAGCTGCTGGCGGCAATCGTCCACCTGACAGCGGCAGTTGTTTCATTCGCAACGATGGGCATTGGCTTGAGAGCGGTTGCGGATTGAGAAGAAGTCATTGCAGTCATCCAATCGCAAAGTAAGCAAGCCTTGATTCTGAGCGCGTCCGGGTCGCTTGTCACACAACAACAGTACGGTTACCATCAAACTATGGACAACGAACCCGACCTCAGCCGACTGGCCCGCACCATAGGCGACCCTACCCGCATTCAGATGCTGGCGCTGCTGATGGAGGGGCGCGCCCTGACCGCCAAGGAGCTGGCCTACGGCACCGAGATCAAGCCGGCGACCGCCACCAGCCACCTGAAGCAGCTGCTGGAAGACCGCCTGCTGGAAATGACCAGCCAGGGCCGGCACAAGTATTTTCGGCTGGCGTCGCCGGAAGTGGCGCGCCTGATTGAATCGCTGATGGTGTTCGCGCCGAAACGCAAGCGGGTTGGCCCGGCCACCGGCAACGATGCGATCTGCACCGCGCGTTTTTGCTACGACCACCTGGCCGGCAAGCTGGGCACCCGCCTGACCGAAGCGCTGGTCGCGCGCGGCTTGCTGAATGCCGATGACGGCCTGTTTGCGCTGTCGGCATCAGGCGAAGCCTGGTTCAAGCAGTTCGGCATCAACACCGATGAGTTGCAAAAGAGCCGGCGCCAGTTCGCCTATCCTTGCCTGGACTGGAGCGAACGCCGCGATCATCTGGCCGGCGCTTTGGGAGCGACGCTGGCCAAGCGCATGATTGAACTGGGCTGGCTGACGCGCAGCAAGCATTCGCGCGTGGTCGCCATCACCGCCGAGGGCCGCAGCGCATTGACGGCGGAATTCGACATCACTCTGGACCAGGCCTAGCGGCCCGGCTCCATCAACTATCGAGAAAAAAGTCCATGCATCAAGGTGTGCTGTCCGCATTGCTGGCTGCCGCCTTCTTCGGCGCCAGCACTCCCTTCGCCAAGCTGCTGGTCGGTCAGGTCCCGCCGGTGATGCTGGCTGCCCTGCTGTATCTCGGCAGCGGCCTCGGCCTCTCGCTCTGGTATGGGCTGCGCCGCCTGCGCGCCGGCAGCCAGGGCGCTGCCGATGGCCTGCGCGCTGCCGACCTGCCGTGGCTGGCGGCAGCGATCCTCAGCGGCGGCATCGCCGGCCCGGTGCTGCTGATGTTCGGGCTGGCGCAGACGCCGGCTTCCAGCGCTTCGCTGCTGCTGAACATGGAAGGCGTGCTGACCGCCGCGCTGGCCTGGTTCGTGTTCAAGGAAAATTTCGACCGCCGCATCGTGCTCGGCATGATTGCCATCGTCCTCGCCGGCGTGCTGCTGTCGTGGCAGCAGATGCCGCAATTCGGCCTGCCCTGGGGGCCGCTGGCGATCCTGGCGGCGTGCCTGTGCTGGGCCATCGACAATAACCTGACGCGACGAATTTCCGCCAGCAATGCGGTACAGATCGCCGCGCTCAAGGGCTTGGTGGCTGGCCTGGTGAACCTGGCGCTGGCTTTGCTATTAGGGGCAACCCTGCCGGACATTGCCAGGATAGGCGCCGCGGCGCTGATCGGTTTCAGCGGCTACGGCCTCAGCCTGGTGCTGTTCGTGCTAGCGCTGCGCCATCTTGGCAGCGCCCGCACCGGCGCCTATTTCTCGGCGGCGCCCTTCATCGGCGCGGCGATTTCGCTGCTGGTCCTGCATGAGGCTGTCGGCGGCATGTTCTGGCTGGCCGCCGCATTGATGGGATTCGGCATCTGGCTGCACCTGACGGAACGTCACCAGCATCCGCATACCCACGAGGAAATCGAGCACGGCCACAGCCACAGCCATGACCTGCATCACCAGCACGAACACGATTTCGCCTGGGATGGGCGCGAACCGCACAGCCATCCGCACCGTCATCTGCCGATCAGCCATAGCCACGCGCACTATCCCGACATCCATCACCAGCACAGGCACTGAGGCCTTGCAGGATTTGCCGGGCCAAAGAAAATGGACCGGCTGATCCACGCGATAAAACCACGTACATCAGACGATCCATTTAACCGCGGCAAGGTCCGGTCCGGACCTTGCGTTGCTTATTGCGTCTTTGCGTTCAACACCCGCCGCGCGAAGACCCAGGCCACCGCCACAAACACGATCAGGCCCAGCCATTGCGCGGTACCCTCGAACGCAGGTCCCACCAGCGCCAGCGGCGAATCCGTGCCGCTGAAACCGATGATTCCGGCCAGCACCACGCCGACCAGGCTTTCGCCGACGATCAGGCCGGACGCCAGCAACACGCCGCGGCGGTTGGACGGTTCGGCGTACTGCTCGTAAGGCAAGCCCTTTTGCTGCGCGCGCTTCTTCAGAATACGCTCGATGCCCCAGGCCAGCAAGGTGCCCAGCACCAGGGTCGACGCCACGGTCGGCGGCAGGTAGATGCCGATGCCGACTGCCAGTACCGGCAAGCGGGCCATGCCGCCGCGATGGCGCAGGATTTCATCGACGATCACCAGCGCCACGCCTAGACCGAGGCCGATCAGGATCATGTCCCAGTTCAACTGGTGGGTGAAGATGCCGGTGGCGATCGCCGTCATCAGGGTCGCCTGCGGCGCCGACAAGGCATGCGCCACGTCCATGTCGGCGCGCGGCATGGCGCCGGCGAAGCCATAGGCGTTGTACAGCAGTTCCAGCACCGGCGGAATCACCACGGCGCCGACCACGCAGCCGATCAGCAAGGCCACCTGCTGGCGCCAAGGGGTAGCGCCGACCAGCCAGCCGGTTTTCAGATCCTGCAGGTTATCGTTGGAAATGGTGGCCACGGCAATCACTGCGGAAGTCGTGAAGATCGCCAGGGCAATCCCCAGCTTGTTGCCGGTTTCGGTAGCCAGCAGACCGTCGGCGCTGCCGACCAGCAGGATCAGCAAGGAGACCAGCACCACGGCGACGATACCGACGCCGGAAATCGGGCTGGCGGACGAACCGATCAGACCGGCCATGTAGCCGCAGGCGGCGGCGATCAGGAAACCGAAAATCACGGCGAACAGGACGCTGTAAGCCACCAGCCCCCACATCACGCCCGAGCTGAGCGGTGCGGCGCTGAGGAAGCTGCCGAAGGTGGCGACCAGGATCGCCACCAGCACCAGCGTGATGCCGACGATCCAGGCCGGCGACATATCTTGTTCAGTGCGCGGGATGTTGATGCGGCCGTTGCCTCCGCTCAAGGCCCGGAAGGAAGTCTTGACGCCTTCCATCATAGGCTTGAACAAGGTAATCAAGGTCCACACCGCAGCCACGCCGATGGTGCCGGCGCCGATGAAGCGCACATCCTTGCTCCACAAGCCGGTAGCGTACTTGGCCAGCGTCATGCCGTCCGGAATGGTATGCATCGAAGTCAGCACCGGCACGGCGACGCCCCAAGCGATCAGCAGGCCGATCAGCATGGCGATGCCGGCGACGATGCCGATCAGGTAGCCGGCGCCCAGCAGGGCCAGCGAAAAGCCGCTGGAAATCCGCAGCACCGCAGGGCCGGCGGCAAACCACAGGCTGATGCCCTCGCTCAAAATGCGGAAACCGGATGAAGCCAGGGTCACGACCGCGGCGACTACGCCGCCGGCCATGATGTCGACAATGCCGGTTTCGGCTTTCGCGCCAGGCTTACCGCTGGCCGCATCGACTTCAACATCGGCGCTGCCGACACGCAGGATTTCCGCTGCCGCCACGCCTTCCGGATAGGGAAGATCGCTCTGCACCACCATCGCATGGCGCAAGGGAATCGTAAACATCACACCCAACATGCCGCCGGCGGCGCAGATCGCCAGCGTTTGCCAGTAAGGGAAGCCTTGCCAGTAGCCGATCATCACCAGGCCAGGCAGGATGAAAATAATGGAAGACAAGGTGCCGGCGGCCGAAGCCTGGGTCTGCACCATATTGTTTTCAAGGATGTTGGCGCTCTTGAACATGCGCAGCACTGCCATGGAAATCACGGCGGCGGGAATGGCGGAAGAAAAAGTCAGGCCGACTTTCAGGCCCAGATAGACATTGGAGGCAGTAAAGACGACGGTTATCAAAGCGCCGAGGATAATGCCGCGTACCGTCAATTCCGGCAGCGAAACATTATCGGCTATGCGCCCATTTTTACTAAGCAAATCGGACATCGAAACTCCATCACTAAAAATTGCAATGCGCTAATTATCCTCGAAACAGTTGCTCTCCATCCAAAAATTTGACTTCGGTCTACAATGCCCCGGTGGGAAGCTGCCAGACAAAATCAGCTCAGGATTCAGAAACGCATGTTATCAAATAAGCTACACTGTAGGGGATAACTCTTTCAATGTCCTTCAATAGCTTATCAACCCCAAGTTGGAAAGGTAAAAGCCATGACAAGCCTGAACATCAACGGCAAACAGCACGATATCGATCTGCCCGAAGACACCCCGCTGCTGTGGACCCTGCGCGACCACGTCGGCCTGACCGGCACCAAATTCGGCTGCGGCATGGCCTTGTGCGGCGCGTGCACAGTGCATCTGGACGGCGAGCCGATCCGCTCCTGCATCACGCCGATCAGCGCCGCTGCCGGCAAGAAAGTCACCACCATCGAGGCGATGGCCGAAGACAAGGTGGGCCATGCGGTGCAGGAAGCCTGGATTGCCTTGGGCGTGCCGCAATGCGGCTATTGCCAGGCCGGCCAGATCATGTCCGCCACCGCCTTGCTGAAAACCACCGCCAAGCCGACCGACAAGCAAATCGACGACGCCATGAGCGGCAATATCTGCCGTTGCGGCACCTATACCCGGATTCGCGCGGCCATCAAGCAGGTTGCGGATAAAGGAGCAGCAAAATGAGCGCCGCTTTCGATTTCGATAAAGATAGCGCTAACACCAATAGCGATGACGACAAAACCCCGGCCATCGCCTCCATCAGTCGCCGCACCTGGCTCAAAGGAGTCGGCGCATTTGCCGGACTGGCGCTGACGGTCGGCGTCAACGGCCTGGTCAGTGCGGCCGACGCCGCCGCTCCAGTCAAAAAATACGGCGGCGCCGGCATGCCAGGAGGCACCGTCAACGATCCGCTGATTTTCGTCACCATCGGCGCCGACGGCATCGTCAGCATCATTGCCCACCGCTCTGAAATGGGGCAAGGCATCCGCACCAGCCTGCCGCTGGTGGTGGCCGATGAACTCGACGCCGACTGGGGCCGGGTGCGCGTGGTGCAAGCCAACGCCGACGAAAGCCGTTACGGCAACCAGAATACCGACGGCTCGCGCAGCATGCGCCACTTCTTTACGCCGATGCGCCAGGTCGGCGCCACCGCGCGCGCGATGCTGGTATCGGCAGCGGCGGCGCGCTGGAGCGTGCCGGAAGCGGAGCTCACCACCAAGAATCATGAAGTGCTGCACGTCAAGAGCGGCCGCAAGCTCGGTTACGGAGAGCTGGCGGTCGACGCCGCCAAGCTGAAAGTGCCGTCGGCAACCCAGGTGCAGCTCAAGGATCCGGCGCAATTCCGCTATATCGGTAAAGACGTCTTCAACAGCGTCGATTTCCATGACATCGTCACCGGCAATACCCACTACGGCATCGATACCCGTCTGGACGGCATGCTGTACGCGGTGATTGCGCGGCCGCCGGTATACGGCGGCAAGGTAGCGAGTTTCGATAGCGCCGAAGCGTTGAAAATCCCGGGCGTGGTGCGGGTGATCGAGCTGAAAGGCAGCCCGCCGCCAGCCAAGTTCAATCCGCTCGGCGGCATCGCTGTCATCGCCCGTAATACCTGGGCCGCCATCAAGGGCCGCGAAGCCTTGAAGGTCACCTGGGACAACGGCCCGCACGCCGGCTACGATTCCAGCGCCTTCAAGACCACCTTGCAGGAAGCCGCGCGCAAGCCGGCCAAGGTGGTGCGCAACAACGGCGACGCCATGGCCGCTCTGGCGCAGGCCGGCAAGCGCATCGAAGCCGAGTACTACATCCCGCACCTGGCGCACGCTACCATGGAACCGCCGGCAGCCACCGCCCGCACCGCCAACGGCAAGTGTGAAGTCTGGGCCTGCGTGCAAGATCCGCAAGCCACGCGCGACACGGTGGCGGACCGCCTGGGCTGGAAGACCGACGCCGTTAAAGTCAATGTGACCTTGCTGGGCGGCGGTTTCGGCCGCAAATCCAAGCCTGACTTCGCGGCCGAAGCGGCGCTGCTGTCGCGAGCCATGGACGGCGCGCCGGTGAAAGTGACCTGGACGCGCGAAGACGACTTGCGCCATGACTACTTCCATACCGTCTCGCTGGAGCACCTGGAAAGCACGCTGGACGCCAAAGGCAAGCCGCTGGCGTGGCTGCACCGCACGGCGGCGCCGACCATCGCCTCCACCTTCGTCGCCGGCGCCAAGGGCGAACAGCCAGGCGAACTGGGCATGGGCGCAATCAATATCCCGTTCGTGATTCCGAATATCCGCATCGAAGCGCCGGAAGTCGAGGCCCACACGCGCATCGGCTGGTTCCGTTCGGTCTACAACATCCCGCACGCGTTCGCGGTGCAGTCGTTTGTCGCTGAACTTGCGGCAGCAGCCAAGCGCGACCACCGCGAATTCCTGCTGGAACTGATCGGCCCGGCGCGCCAGGTCAATCCGCAGGAGATGTCGGACAGCACCAACTATGGCGAATCGCCGACCTTGTATCCGCTCGATACCGGCCGCATGCGGCAAGTGGTCGAACTGGCCACCAAGGAAGCCGGCTGGGGCCGCAAACTGCCCAAGGGGCATGGATTGGGGCTGGCGGTGGCCTACAGTTTCATGTCGTATGTCGCCGCGGTAATCGAAGTGGTGGTTGGCGCCGATGGCGAAATCAGCATTCCGCGGGTCGACATGGCGATCGATTGCGGCCCGCAGATCACGCCGGACCGCATCCGTTCGCAAGTCGAGGGCGCCTGCATCATGGGCCTGAGCCTGGCGCTGACGGGAGAAATCACCTTCAAGAACGGCAGCGCCGAGCAAGGCAATTTCCATGAGTACGAAGTGCTGCGCGCCTTCAGCGCCCCGCGCGATCTGCGGGTGCACATGGTGCCGCCCAAGTCCAATATGTACGATACGCCGCTCGGCGGCGTCGGCGAACCGGGCACGCCGCCCATCGCGCCGGCCCTGTGCAACGCCATTTTTGCGGCGACCGGCAAGCGCATCCGCAATCTGCCGATCCGGGACCAGCTGAAAAAGAGCTGAGCCCAGCCGCCTTGCGTCTTGGATAACGGCCATGCGACTTGAGGTGCATGGCCGTTATTATTTCATCCATGACGGTTTCGGCATGATGACAAGGCGCGCACCGAGTCCGCACAAGTTAATCCAGCCAGCTCGCGCAATCTGATTCAGTCAAGTTTTTGACTGGCAACCAGTACACCATCAGCATCGGCATAAATCCAGGCGCCGGGCGCGATTGTCACGCCAGCGATCGAGACGCTGATGTCGCGCTCCCCTACTCCCTTGCGGACACTGCGTTGCGGGTGCAGCGCCAGTGCGCGAACGCCGATATCGCAGGCATTCAGTTCCGCCGAATCGCGCACGCAGCCGTAGACGACGATGCCGGCCCAGCCGTTTTTCTGCGCCAGCACGCCGAGGTTGCCGCCGACCAGCGCGCAACGCAGGCTGCCGCCGCCGTCGACCACCAGCACCTGGCCGTCGCCGGCGGTTTCCAGCGTGCTGCGCACCAGCACATTGTCTTCATGTACTTTGAGGGTGCGCGCCGGACCGCAAAACTCCTGGCGCTTGCCGAGAGAAATAAACACCGGCGGCAATACCGCCAGGGCGGCGCTGCCAAGCTTGTCTTCGTTGGCGTCGCACAGATCACAGGTGGCGAAAGTCATTGCATCTCCGTTGCAGGCAGTGTTGTTCAGCTTGGTTCTTCGGGCGGCTCAGCCGAAAATGTCAAGCCACCGAATTTCTTGACACTATACATCCGCTTGTCGGCTACTTTCAACAAGGTTTCCAGATCGAGGCCGTCGGCAGGATACAGCGCGCCGCCGATGGATGCGCCGATCTGGCAGTGGTCGCCATTGGCCATCAGGATCGGCTTGTTCAGCACCGCATAGATTTTTTCCGAAATCGCCAGCGCCGATTCCTCATCGGCGACGCCCGGCAGGTAAACGATGAACTCATCGCCGCCGAAGCGCGCTACTTCATCCTCTTTGCGCAAGGCGTTCTGCAGGCGCAGGCCTACTTCGATCAGGACCCGGTCGCCTTCATCGTGGCCGTAGTGATCGTTGACCTGCTTGAACTTGTCCAGGTCGACGAACAGCACCGCAAACCTGAACAGCTGCGGCTCGACGTCGGTGCGCCGGCGAAATTCAATTTGCGCAATCAGCGAATCGCGGTTCAGCAGGCTGGTCAGGCGGTCGGTGCGCAGATGGCGCTCCATCTCCTGGAAGCTCTCGGCCAGTTCGCCGATCTCGTCCTTGCGGTCGATATTCAGCTTGGCAAACGGCCGGCCGCTGCCTATGCTGCGCACCGCCAGCGTCAGTTTGCGGATATCGCGCAAGGCCCAGCGCAAGATCCCGTAGCCGGCCAGCAAAGCCAGCAGGATCACCAGCAGGCCGAGATACAGGCTTTTGTAGACGCTGGAGTTGATCGCGCCCCAGAAATCGGAGCGCGGCAAAGCCACCACTGCGATCCATTCCAGTCCCGCCGCATCGCGATGCAATTGCGCGGCCACCTCGATCTGCCCGGAGGCGCTGGGAAAGGCGCCGACGATAAGCTTGCCAGGTTTGGGCGGATTGAGCGTCAAGGGAATGACCGGGTCGGTAATCGGCACCACCCCGGGGTGCTTCTGCAGATAGGTTTGCACCAGTTGCCAGCTTTGACGCATGAACGGTGAAGCGATGCTGGCGAGCCCGTTCCTGACACGCAGGTCCTTGCCGCCGGGATCAGGGATGAACACATTTTCGCCATTCGACGCAGCAACCAGGTCGCCGTTGCGTTCGGCAATATAGGCCACGCCATTCCTGTCCATCGGCAGCGCCTGCAGGTATTCTCGCAACGGTTTCAGCGACAGTTCCCTGGCGACCACGCCGATCAAATCGTGGCTGGCGTCAAACACTGGCCGCGCCAGCATCAGGGCCGGCTCGTTGCTGGCGGCCTCGACAAACATCGGCGACCAGGCATCTTTTTTCTGGCTGGCGGCATTCAGGTACCAGCTTTGCGCGCGCGGCTCGTATTCCTCCGTCTCGAGAAATGTCATTTCAACTGCCGGACCACGACTGCGGTATAAATGGCTGGGCTCGTCGCCGGCTCCTCTCAGGCGGACCCGGAATTCATTGGCGGCGGTGCGGCGGATGCCGACGAAATGCCCGTCTGTGCCGGCAAAACCGATAAAGCCGCCCACCGCGGGAAACAGGCCGCTGGCAATCCACATGCGCTCTTCCAGCCGACGTACATTGGCAGGAAAGGGAATCGGCGTCGGTGTCTTGTTGGCGGCATCGGCGACTTGATCAGGCGCGACTACCCGCAACGCCGCGCCGGCGTCGAAAAGTTGCCTGTTGATTGCACTGTTGATGCCTCCCATCATGTCTGCCAGGACCTTTTGCGATAACGCATCGGTAGCATCCTGGCCAGCCTGATAAAGAAGCCAGCCGACTGAGACGGCCAGACATAACAATAGCGCTGCAAACGGCAAAATGAATAAGCGTTGCAGTGAAGTTCGCTTCAAAATTGCCTCGAAATAACACAAGAATCGGCAATATCCGACTTAAAGAAACTACTACTGCATCTTGGCGTTACCAACGCAAATGCTGCTCTACAGCAGACTTAAATGCACAATTTATAACATTCGATTATTACAGCACCAAGACAGCAGTGTAAACGGCATCAATCTGAAAAAAGGCCACACGGCGACGCCATGTGACCTTTATAAAGCAACAGGATGAAGCTTGTTGCGATTTTACTCTTTTGCGCCTGCGAAATTCAGGCTTAAGTTGTTACTTTAAAAACAATCTCACTATTGTTAACATTTACATGAACAGTGTCCTTAGGTCCGAATTTTCCCTCCAGGATCAATTTCGAGAGAGGATTTTCTATCTGCTGCTGAATTGCCCGCTTCAGCGGCCGCGCCCCATACACCGGATCGAAACCAGCCTCGGCGATTTTCTGCAGGCCGGCTTCTGAGATTTCCAGGCCCATGTCCATTTTCGCCAGGCGTTGCTCCAGTATCTTCAGCTGGATCAGGGCAATCGCACCGATGTTTTTCTCGTCGAGCGCATGGAACACCACGATTTCATCTATACGGTTGATAAACTCTGGACGGAAATGGTTCCTTACTTCCGCCATTACTTCCATTTTTACTACTGCCGGATCGCTGCCTTCCATCGCCTGGATCCGGTGCGAACCGAGATTCGATGTCATCACGATAACCGTATTCTTGAAATCCACGGTACGGCCCTGGCCGTCGGTCATGCGACCGTCGTCCAGCACCTGCAGCAACACGTTGAATACGTCCGGATGGGCTTTTTCAATCTCATCCAGCAAGATCACGCTGTAGGGCTTGCGCCGCACCAGTTCAGTCAGGTAACCACCCTCCTCGTAGCCGACATAGCCCGGCGGTGCGCCGATCAGCCGAGCCACCGAATGCTTCTCCATGAATTCGCTCATGTCGATGCGGATCATCGAATCGGTGCTGTCGAACAGGAAGCTGGCCAGCGCCTTGCACAACTCGGTCTTGCCGACGCCGGTCGGGCCTAGGAACATGAAGGAACCGTAGGGCCGGTCAGGATCGCTCAGGCCGGCGCGCGAACGGCGGATGGCGTCCGAGACAGCGACGATAGCCTCGTCCTGGCCCACCACTCGGCGATGCAGTTCTGCCTCCATATTGACCAGTTTCTCGCGCTCGCCCTGCAGCATCTTCGACACCGGGATGCCAGTCATGCGCGACACGATCTCGGCAATTTCATCAGCGCCGACCTGAGTCCGCACTAGTTGCGGCTTGCCTTCGGGATCCGGATGCTGCGCGGCCAGCGCATCCTGCTTCGACTGCGCCTCCAGCGCTTTCTCCAGCTCGTTGAGCTTGCCGTATTTCAGTTCCGACACCTTTTGCCAGTCGCTGTTGCGAGTCGCCTCGTCGATCTGCAGGCGCAGCTTCTCGATTTCCTCTTTCAGATGCTTGCTGCCCTGGGCGCTGGCTTTCTCCGACTTCCAGATTTCTTCCAGGTCGGCATATTCGCGCGACAGCTTCTCGATTTCGTCTTCGATCAGGGTGAAGCGTTTTTGCGACGCTTCGTCTTTCTCGCGGCGCACGGCCTCGCGCTCGATCTTAAGCTGGATCAGGCGCCTGTCGAGCTTGTCCATCACCTCCGGCTTGGAATCGATTTCAATCTTGATCTTGGCCGCCGCTTCATCGATCAGGTCGATCGCCTTGTCAGGCAAGAAACGGTCGGTGATGTAGCGATGCGACAATTCCGCCGCCGCGACGATCGCCGGATCGGTGATTTCCACCCCGTGATGGACTTCGTATTTTTCCTGCAAGCCGCGCAGGATCGCAATCGTGGCTTCGACGCTAGGTTCATCCACCAGGATCTTTTGGAATCGGCGTTCCAGCGCCGCATCCTTTTCGATGTATTTGCGATATTCGTCCAGGGTGGTGGCGCCGACGCAATGCAGCTCGCCGCGCGCCAGCGCCGGTTTCAGCATATTGCCGGCATCCATCGCGCCTTCCGCCTTGCCGGCGCCGACCATGGTGTGCAGCTCGTCGATGAAGACAATGGTCTGGCCCTCGTCCTGGGCAATTTCCTTGAGCACGGCTTTCAGGCGTTCTTCGAACTCGCCGCGGAATTTTGCGCCCGCCAGCAGGGACGCCATGTCGAGCGACAAGACGCGCTTGGATTTCAGGCTGTCGGGCACTTCACCATTCACAATGCGCTGCGCCAGCCCTTCCACAATCGCGGTCTTGCCGACCCCGGGTTCGCCGATCAGCACCGGATTATTCTTGCTGCGGCGCTGCAAGATCTGGATCGCGCGACGGATTTCATCGTCGCGGCCGATCACCGGATCGAGCTTGCCGAGACGCGCCCGCTCGGTCAGGTCCAAAGTGTATTTTTTCAATGCTTCGCGCTGCCCTTCGCCATCCTGCGACGCAACATTGGCGCCGCCGCGCACTGCCGTAATTGCCGCTTCCAGCGCCTTGCGCGTGAGGCCGTTTTCGCGCGCCAGCCGGCCTGCATCGGATTTATCGTCGAGCAGGGCCAGCAGCAGCATTTCGCTGGCGATGAACTGATCGCCGCGTTTTTGCGCTTCCTTGTCGGCCAGGTTAAGCAAAGCCAGCAGCTCACGTCCGATCTGCACTTCACCGCCGCTGCCGCTGACCTTGGGCAGACGGTCCAGCGCAGCCTTGAGCCCGGCGCCCAGCGCCGCAACGTTGACCCCGGCCCGCTGCAACAGCGAAGTGGCGCTGCCATCGTCCTGGTTCAACAGGGCGATCAAGGCATGCACCGGATCTATGTATTGATTATCGTTACCGACCGCTTGGCTCTGCGCGTCGGAAATCGCTTCCTGCAACTTCGTGGTTAGTTTATCGAAACGCATGGTTCCTCCAAAATATCTGATAGATAGAAAATTGGGACATGCCGGCTGATTTCAAGCGCGTGCAGACAAACTAAGCTGGAGAATAGGTCGCTATCGCTATCAAAGAAAAAATAGCATCGGACAAGACGTTAAAAAGCCCTTCACTTGGAAGGGCCAGGAGAATGGTCTCAATACAAATTACCTGATCTGCGTCGCCATGTAGTAGGTCGCCGCCACCAGCGCGGTGCCGAATCCGCACACAAAGCTTACCAGCCGCCAGGTTTGATCTGTCATCTCTTTGTGCATTTCGGCGCTTGTCGCCGTCTGGTCCAGGCGCGTCTCTATGCGCGTCAGGCGATCCCGCGCGTCGTTGACAAACTCTTCAAGCTTCCCGACTCTGGTTTCCATTCCGTCATCATAGCCACCGCCATCGCCGCCGTCAAATGGAGGCGCGGGCTGAATTCTCCTGCTGCCACTTTCGCCCCTGAAGTATGGCACTTTGGACCTGGCTTCCATATGACGCCCCCCAAAAAAATCGTTGGATATGCCGAGGCAAACGCGCCGGCTCCCGGCTAGCCGACGCTGCGTCAAAAGACACATCAATGTCATTTTGAACAACATTCCGGCCTATTTTCGGCGACTTGGCTAAGGAATTTCTGAAACTAGGAGGTCAAGACGCGATAGGTGGCAAAATCGGCGATGCACAGCAGCAAAGTACCCTATGGCAGCTGGTTTTGACAGGCGCCAAGCCAGGTGCCCAAGACAGCGCCTATGCCGACTGCCAGCCAGCTCATTTCTTGCTTTCACGCATAGGTAAAGGCAAGCCGTCCTGCTCCCATTTGGCGAGCGCTTCATCGTCGCTGCTGCGCGCATCGACCCAGCGCGCGCCTTGCTCGGTGTGCTCTTTCTTCCAGAACGGCGCTTCGGTCTTGAGATAGTCGATGATGAATTCGCAGGCGGCGAAGGCATCGCCGCGATGCGCCGAGGTGACAGCCACCAGCACGATCTGGTCCTGCGGCAGCAAGGGGCCGATGCGGTGTATCACCAGCGCGTCGAAGATTTCCCAGCGCTGCTTGGCTTGGGCGACGATGGCGGCCAGCGCCTTCTCGGTCATACCGGGATAATGCTCAAGCTCCATCTGGGCGACGCTGCTGCCGTCGTTCAGATCGCGCACGGTGCCCAGAAAACTGACAACGGCGCCAATCCTGGGATTGCCCTGCCGCAGTTGCGCCAGCTCGGCGGCGAAATCGAAATCTTCAATCTGGACACGGATTGGCATAGTCAGTACCTCATTGCCGGCAATACATCAGCCGCCGGTGACCGGCGGAAAAAATGCGACTTCGCCACCGTCGGTGACGACGGTATCGGGGTGCGCCAACTCTTGATTGAAAGCCATCCGCAACGCGCGGCCGTCCGCTAGCGCTTCGGCCCAGACGCCGCCGCGGGCGCGCAAATGCGCGCGCACAGCGCCAACGGTAGTCACCGCCTCGGGCAACTCCAGCACTTCCTGCGACCGTTTGAGCGTCTCGCGCAGGCTGGCAAAAAAACGCAGCTCGATTTTCATTGCATTCTCATTATTGATCAGTCTCAGCCAACTACTTATTGTAGTAGAGCAGAAAACGGCAGGAAGCGCAGCATGTCGCCGCGCGCAATGGTTTGTCCGGCCGGATTGTCGACCAGGCCATCGCTCCAGACAGCAGAAGTCAGCACCCCGGAGCCCTGATGCGGGAACAGATCCAGGCCGCCATTGGCATTGATTCTTGCGCGCAGGAATTCCTGGCGGCGGTCGGCCTTGGGCCAGTCGAAATCGGCGCGCATGGCCAGCGCCTGCGGCGCCACTGCGTCCGCCGCCAGGCCTTGCTGACGCAAGATGAAGGGCCGCACGAAAATCAGGAAGGTGACAAAACTGGAAACCGGATTGCCTGGCAAGCCGATAAAGAAAGCGTTGCCGCCAGCGGCGCGGCGCACCTCGCCGAACGCCAGTGGCTTGCCAGGCTTCATCGCGATTTGCCACATGTTCAGGCGTCCCTCTGCTTCCACCGCCGGTTTCACATGGTCTTCTTCGCCCACCGAGACGCCGCCTGAAGTCAGGATCAGATCATGTTCCTGCGCTGCGCTGCGCAGCGCTTCGCGGGTAGCTTCCCGGTTGTCCGGCACAATGCCGTAATCAGTAATCTGGCAACCGAGGTTTTCCAGCAAACCGCGCAGGACGAAACGGTTGGAATTATAGATAGCGCCCGGCTTCAAGGGCTGGCCGGGCATGGCCAGTTCATCGCCGGTGAAAAACATCGCCACCCGCAGCTTACGCAACACCGGCAGCCGCTCCAGGCCTACCGATGCCGCCAGGCCAAGATCCTGCGGCCGCAGGCGCGTGGCCGCAGCCAGGATCACGCTGCCGCTGCGGATGTCTTCGCCGGCGCGGCGCACCCATTCGCCGGCTTTCGGCGTGTGCCTGATCACTACCGCATCGCCGTCGGCTTCGCACATTTCCTGCATGACCACGGCGTCGGCGCCGGCCGGAATCATGGCGCCGGTAAAGATCCGCGCCGCGCTGCCGGCTGCCAGCGGCGCGCCGACGTGTCCGGCCGGGATTCTTTGCGACACCGGCAAGCGCGCCGCACCGCTGCTGCAATCGGCGGCGCGCACCGCGTAGCCATCCATTTGCGTGTTGTCCGCCGGCGGCACATTGAGCTGCGAAGTCTGGGCGCCGGCCAGCACGCGGCCGTTCGCTTCCAGCGTCGGAACCAGTTCGGTTGCTGCGCTATCGAGTAACGGACGGTCGGCGGCCAGCAGCACCGCCAGGGCTTCGGCGACAGTTAACATCGGTGGCTTTTGCATCATTTTCTCTACCGCTTTCGTTGCAGCTTACAAGCCGGTGTGGGTAGCGATGAAGCTCTTGACCTGGGCGACGTCGGCCGCCATCACTTCAAACCGCTGCGGCAATGCTTCAATGTTTTCAAAACCGGCCGGCCGTTGTGCATCGCGCCCCAATGCTTCGCGGATGGCTTCGTTGAACTTGGCCGGCAAGGCGGTCTCCAGCACGATCATCGGCACGCCCGGCACCATATATTCACGCGCGACCTTGACGCCGTCGGCGGTATGGGTATCGATGGTGACGTTGTAGCGCTGCTGGATGTCGCGGATGGTGGCTAGCCGGTCCTGGTGCGTGGACTTGCCGGACTGGAAGCCGAAACGGCCGATCCGGGTGAATTCGTCGCCGTCGCTGCCGGGGCCGCCTGCCAGGCTGAAGCCGCCTTCGGTTTCGACCTTGTGGAACAAGGCGCGCACGCGTTCGCTGTCGCCGTCCAGCAGATCGTGGACGAAGCGCTCGAAATTGGAGGCTTTGCTGATATCCATGCTCGGACTGCTGGTGTGGTAAGTTTCGGCCGACTTGCGCACACGGTAGATGCCGGTACGGAAAAATTCATCGAGCACGTCGTTCTCGTTGGTGGCGGCCACCAGCTTGTCGATCGGCAGGCCCATCATGCGCGCGATGTGGCCGGCGCAGATATTGCCGAAATTACCCGAGGGGACAGTAAACGATACTTTCTGCTCGTTGCTGGTGGTCGCACTCAGGTAACCGCGGAAGTAGTACACCACCTGCGCCACCACGCGCGCCCAGTTGATCGAATTGACCGTGCCGATTTTCTGGCTGGCCTTGAAGGCGTGGTCGTTGGATACCGCTTTCACCATATCCTGGCAATCGTCGAACACGCCTTCGACCGCAATATTGAAAATGTTCGGATCCTGCAGGCTGAACATTTGCGCGGTCTGGAATGCGCTCATCTTCTTGTGCGGCGACAGCATGAACACGCGGATGCCCTTTTTGCCACGCATCGCATATTCCGCGGCGCTGCCGGTATCGCCGGAAGTGGCGCCGAAAATGTTCAGCTTGGCGTCGTTCTTGGCCAGGGTGTATTCGAACAGGTTGCCGAGCAATTGCATCGCCATGTCCTTGAAGGCCAGCGTCGGGCCGTTCGACAAGGCTTGCAGCAGCAACTTGCCGCCGTCTTTTTCTTCCAGCACGCTGAGCGGCGTGATCTGCCCTGCATCCTCGCCTGCCCGCACATTGCGGTAGACCTCAGCGGTATAGGTCTTGTGCGCCAGTTCCCGCAGATCGGCCTGCGGCACATCGGTGGCGAATTTCTTCAGCACTTCGAACGCAAGGTCGGCGTAGGACAGCGTGCGCCAGTGGTCCAGTTCGGCTGAGGTGACTTGCGGATATTCGGCCGGCAGATACAAGCCGCCATCCGGCGCCAGGCCGCCTAACAGGATCTCGGAAAAGTTTTGTGCGGCTGCGTGGCCGCGAGTCGAAACATAATGCATAGTGTGGATGGCGTAGATAATTGGCGGGTGAAGACGGGCTGCTGCATGCATTATAGCGTCCGCTACCCTGCTGCTGTCAGCTTTGGCAGCGACAGACGGCTTAGCCCGGACTTATTTTTTCTTCCAGTAGTTGCCGCTCTCTTCGTAGCATTCGACGCTGAGGTCGGCGACTTTCGCTTCCATATGGGCTTGCGCATCGGCGATCGCCTGGTTGTAGATGGCCGGGCCGATCACCTGCAGGCAGAAATCGAGCAGCATGGCGGCCTTCAGGTCGCCGATCGGTTCTTCCATGTTTTCCTTGAAATACCGCTGAATCGAACCGGTCAGGTCTTTCTGCTCCGCTTGCTGCAATTTGATCGCCATTGCCTTGATCCTTGTCTGTTGTACATCATCAAAGCGGGCCAATAGTGCCCACGCTTTTTGGAAAACCCATAAATGTACACCAAGCGCTGGCCGGCCGTTATCACTACACCAATATACTTGGCGTACGCGCCATTCATAAAAGATACAAATCCTCGCTGCAGCCTTATTGCCACGCTGATACAATGTCACACTTACTATTCAGGTATTTTGCATACCTGAGATCCTGCACATCTTTCAATTGTTATGACACCTCCACTACCTACTCCATCCGTCGAACTGGTCAACAGCACGGCCATGCCCGATGAGCACCCGATGTCGGGCAGCCTGTTCATGGTGGTCGCTCCTTCCGGCGCCGGCAAATCGACGCTGGTGAATGCGCTGCTGGCGCAAGAGCAAACGATCAAACTGTCGATTTCCTACACCACGCGGCCGCCGCGCCCGGGTGAACAGGATGGCCGCGAATACCACTTCACCACGGTGGAAGACTTCCGCGCCCGCCATAAGCAGGGCGAATTCCTGGAGTGGGCCGAAGTGCACACCAATTACTACGGCACCTCGCGCCTGGCGATCGCCGAGCAGATGCAGTCCGGCACCGACGTCTTGCTGGAAATCGACTGGCAAGGCGCGCAGCAGGTCAAGAAGCAGTTCCCGCATGCAGTCGGCATTTTCATCCTGCCGCCATCGATCGCCGCATTGGAAGAGCGCCTGAAAAAGCGCGGCCAGGACGAACCGCAGGTCATCACGCGACGGATTCTTGCCGCCGGCGGCGAAATCGCGCACGCCCCTGAGTTTGAATATGTTATTATTAATCAAGAGTTTGCATCTGCTCTGTCGGAATTAACAGCGATTGTCAAAGCTACTCGCTGCCGCTTTTCGCAACAGGCAGTGCGAAACGCGTCTTTATTTGCCCAATTGGGCATCCACGCAAATTTAAGTTAATATTTAGCCAACTGGTATTAAGCCACCATTTGGCAGTACCGCATTCTGGAGAATTTTATGGCCCGCATCACTATCGAAGATTGTCTGAAACAGATCCCTAACCGTTTTCAGCTGACACTGTCCGCGACCTATCGCGCACGCCAGCTGCTGCAAGGCCACACAGCGAAGATCGACGCCAAGGACAAGCCAACCGTGATCGCCCTGCGCGAAATCGCTGCCGGCAAGATCGGCATTGAAATGCTCAAGAAGGTACCTGGTTAATTTTGATGAATTGAGGGCAGCGTTGTTACGTAACTGATGCGGTACGCTTGGTGACTTCACGACTCTGTCCTGCAATTGATAAAACTCATGCGGCTGCTATCGACCAAGTATGAACCTGACATCTCCAGATTCAAGCATGTCATCAGCCGCAACCACAAAAAAACGGGCGGCCTCCCCCCGCTCAGCCAGAAAACCTGTTAATACACCCCCCTTGCCAGATCCTCAGCCCGCCCTCCAGCCCGGCGTCGCCTCGATTACGCACCTGACCACCAAGCTTGCCGAATACCTGACCCCAGCCGAGCTGAAGAAGGTCAAGGAAGCCTATCGCTTTTCGGATGAAATGCATCTGGGTCAGATGCGCAAATCCGGCGAACCCTATATTTCACACCCGATTGCCGTCGCCGAAATCTGCGCCGACTGGAAGCTGGATGCGCAAGCCATCATGGCCGCCCTGCTGCACGACGTCATGGAAGACCAGGATGTAAAGAAGGATGAGCTGATCGAACGCTTCGGCGCGCCGGTGGCGACCCTGGTGGATGGCCTGTCGAAACTGGACAAGATCGAATTCCAGAGCCAGATCGAAGCGCAGGCGGAAAATTTCCGCAAGATGCTGCTGGCGATGGCGCGCGACGTCCGCGTGATCCTGGTCAAGCTGGCCGACCGCCTGCACAACATGCGCACGCTGGGCGTGATGATCCCGGAAAAGAAACGCCGCATCGCGCGCGAGACCATGGAGGTCTACATTCCGATCGCGCATCGGCTCGGGCTCAACAATATCTACCGCGAACTGCAGGAACTGGCGTTCTCGCACCTATACCCGCTGCGTCACCGCACCCTGGCGAAAGCCGTCAAGGCAGCGCGCGGCAACCGCCGCGAAGTGGTCAGCAAGATCCTGGAATCGGTCAGCACCACACTGGCGGCGACCGGCATCAATGCCCAGATCGACGGCCGCGAAAAGAGCCTGTTCGGCATCTACCGCAAGATGCACAACAAGCATCTGTCGTTTTCCCAGGTGCTGGACGTTTACGGTTTCCGCATCGTGGTCGACACCTTCGCCAACTGCTACCTTGCGCTGGGCACCCTGCACGCACTGTACAAGCCGATGCCGGGCAAGTTCAAGGATTACATCGCGATTCCCAAGCTGAACGGCTACCAGTCGCTGCATACCACCCTGATCGGTCCTTATGGCACGCCGGTGGAATTCCAGATCCGTACCCAGGACATGCACCGCGTCGCCGAATCCGGGGTTGCCGCGCACTGGCTGTACAAGGATGAAGAAGGCAACCTGAGCGACCTGCAGCAGCGCACCCATGCCTGGCTGCAGTCGCTGCTGGATATCCAGAAGCAGACTGGCGATTCGGCCGAATTCCTGGAGCACGTCAAGGTCGACCTGTTCCCCGATTCGGTTTACGTGTTCACCCCGAAATCGAAGATCATCGCCCTGCCGCGCGGCGCTACCGCGCTGGATTTCGCCTACACCATTCACACCGATGTCGGCGACCAGACCATCGCCGCCAAGATCAATCACGAACCGGCGCCGCTGCGCACCGAACTGCATAACGGCGATATCGTTGAAATCATTACTTCTACCAGTTCGCGCCCCAGCCCCAACTGGCTCAGCTTTGTGCGCACCGGCAAGGCGCGCTCGGCCATCCGCCATCACCTGCGCACCATCAACCTGGGCGAATCGGTAGAACTGGGCAAACGCTTGCTGTCGCAGGCTCTGGCCACGCTCAACCTCAATCCGGCGCTGGCGCCGGTGGTGGTCGATCGCCTGCTGAACGAATCCAGCGCCAAGTCGCTGGACGAAATCTACGCCGACATCGGCGTCGGCAAGCGCATGGCGACCCTGGTGGCGCGCCATATCATGGGCTTGCTGGAAAACGAACCTTTACAGACACCTCTGCTCGACATGGACGGCGTCAGCGCCCCGGCCAAAATGGATCCGGTGGTGATCTACGGCAGCGAAGGCATCTCGGTGCAGCTGTCGCCATGCTGCCAGCCGATTCCCGGCGACCATATCACTGGCCAGCTGAAACGCGATCAGGGCCTGGTGGTGCATGCGGAAGACTGCAACATCGCCAAGCGCCAGCGCAACAAGGATCCGGACCGCTGGATTGAAGTGCTGTGGGGCGAAGACCTGAACCGCCGCTTCGACTGCCGCATCAAGGTGCTGGTCCATAACGACAAGGGCATCCTGGCGCGGGTGGCGGCTGAAATCGGCGATTCCGACGCCAACATCATCTATGTCAACATGGACGATGACAAGGACCAGCTGATGACGCAACTGGTGTTCACCATCCAGGTCGAGGACCGGGTGCATCTGGCGCGGCTGATGCGCAATGTGCGCCGCATCCGCGGCGTCACCAGGATCTTGCGCGACCGTAACTGATAGTCCTGATGAACCTGCATGCGGCCGCTGCGGCGGCTTACTGCAGCGTCGATTTGCGGAAGGCGGGCAAAGGCAGCTGGAAAACATCGATGCCCTCGTCCGCCAGTTCATCGCATTCCTTCGCCGTGGCAACGCCGCGAATCCCGTGCTCAGGCACTTCCCTGTAGTGGATCCGGCGCGCTTCTTCGGCAAAACCTTCTCCCACGTCTTCCGTGTTTTCCATGACATGGCGCGCCATGTCCAGCAGGCGCTTCTGCATTTGCACCACTGCCGGCGAATGCTGGCCGGCCTCCTTACCGGCGGCGGTTGCGGGCTTGGCGGCGGAGAGGTTCAAATGCGGCGCTGACGGCAGCTTGCCCACTTTGACGCTGTCGCAGATCGGACAGACAATCAGTTGCCGCGCCGATTGAGAAATAAAATCATCCTCCGAGCCGAACCAGCCCTCGAAGCGATGATTTTGTTCACAAGCTAAATTGTAGACTTTCATGATGCAGCATTCGTCGGCGCGGAAAAGCAAGGATCTTACACTAACCAGCATAGAACTTAATTAAGCTCTTTGCCGCTTAAAGCTTGTTTGCAGCCTGCAGCATCTCGCTGATCTGACGCATGCCGACCGCTTCATTGCCGTAGGTGAAGGTGCCATGCTCGCGCATTTCCTCGGCTGCCCGCAGGAAGGCGCCGAGCGCTGCGCGCGCCAGAGAACCGCCGACGCTGACCCGCTTGACGCCGATCTGCGCCAGCTCTTGCAGGCCGAGCTGCACACCTTGCAATCCCATGACGACATTCACCGGCTTGTCCAGCGAACTGACCACCGCGGCAATATCTTCCCTGCTTTTCAGGCCGGGCGCGTATAGCACGTCGGCGCCAGCCTCCTGATAGGCTTGCAGCCGTTTGATGGTGTCTGCCAGATCGCTGCGGCCGACCAGGAAATTTTCTGCGCGCGCGGTCAGCATAAACGGGAAATCCAGCGCGCGTGCCGCCTCGGCGGCGGCGCGTACCCGCTCAACCGCCAGTTCCAGCGGGTAAATCGGATTCTCGCGCCGGCCGCTGGCGTCCTCGATGGAGCCGCCAACGATGCCGGTGGCCGCCGCCAGCCGGATGGTTTCCGCCACCGTTGCGGGCGAGTCGCCAAAGCCGTTTTCCAGGTCCGCGCTGAACGGCAAACTGGTGGTCGCCGCCAGTTCGGTCAGATGTGCCATCATCTGCTCGCGGCCGATGGCGCCGTCCAGCAATCCGCGGGAAAACGCATAACCGGCGCTGGTGCTGGCCAGTGCTTCAAATCCCAGCAAAGCCAGCAGCCGGGCGCTGCCGATATCCCAAGGATTGGGAATGATGAAAGCACCCGCGCGCGCGTGGAGCTGCTGAAAAACCTTGGCTTTCTCGATCTGGGATTGCATTCAATCTCTCCTATATGAAATCGTGCCGGAAGATTATTCCTGGAAAAAAACCTGCAATTATTGATGCCTCAAAACAATTTTCACAGACAACAGACGATAAACATTACCACCAGCAACTAATCAATGCAGGCGATTGCCAAAGATGTGGAGAAAGCCCGCCAGCAAGCGATTCTCTATTAGCTTAGGGCCGCTTTGTTTCCTAGAATGAAATCCTGAAGATTTAGTCGCAACACTTTACCGTCAGCTTTTTTCATGCAGGCTGGCCAAGCGGAGGGTTATATGGAAAAATTGATGCTGGTACTACTCTTGGGTGGGATCTCGGCCGGCATGCCCGGCCAGGCCATTGCCGATAACGGCACCGGCCAGCCGATTGCGGGCCAGGCGCCGCTGTTTGCCCCGCCTCCGCTATACGGCGGAGACATACATGCGCAGCCATTATTCATGGCGCCGCCGGCGGTGAGAATAGCGCCGGTCTGGCGTGAACGCAACGAATGGGCAACACGGCGCACAGATCAGTGGAGCGAACTCGAATGGCAGCGCCAGCAGTGGCGTGAAAACCGCGGCGAACCGGCCGGCGGCAACCCGATCAATACCGGCACAAGCCAGGGTACGGCGTCATCCAACAGCTTCTGATGCTGCCAGGCAGGGGCTAAAAGCGCGGCAAATCGGCCAGGGTACGGCCGGAGGCGTCGCGCTCCGCTATGCCGATGCCTTCGATACCGTGTTCATAGATAACCAATGCGATGCTGGGACCACGCACAATCTTGCCATCCACGGAAAATGCCGTCGCCACTTCGTCGCCGAAATGCAGCGCGTCGACCACCAGGCTGACGTCCTGCTCCGAGGTCTTGTGTTCCCAGCCGATAGAGCCGTCGTCCTGCGGCTTGGCCCGTCCCCAGCGCACTTCCTCAACCCGGTCGCCTTCGACATTAAAACGCACTGCTTCAATCATATGAACTGACATGTATTTCTCCGGGATAGAAGGTCTGGTTATTCAGAGCTTCATGTTACCTGCCATGTTAGCCGGCAGCAAGATACGCGCTGAGAAATCGGCTGACGCTTTCTGCCGGGGCGCACAAAAAAAACGCTACCCGGTTTTTGGATAGCGTTTGTTTGCTCAATGGCGCTCAAGGCAGCCGCCGATCGTCAATAGCCTGGAGGGTCTCCCGGAACCACGCGCAACCAGCCGCTCGGGCAACTGGAAACCTCAGGATAGTAGCCGGCCGGATCGTTGCAATAGTAGCTGTAGTTGCCGTCAGGCGCGGTATAGACAGTGCCCATCGGGTAAAGCGCCGAATCGTAGTAGTAAGGCCCCCAGAAGAACGGGCCGCCGATCACTATCACGGCGCGGCCATGGAAATCCCTGAACCTATGGAATCCGTGACGCGCTTGCGGGCCGTTGCCATGAAATTGGCCGCCATTATTGCCATGGAAGCCGCCATGAAATTGGCCGCTGCCGTGGGCGCCACCACCATGGATGCCGTCACCGTCGCGGGCAAACGCCGGGCCGGCGGCGCCGAATAATATCAGCGCAAGCGTGACCAAGCAAAAAATCAAAAACCTTTTCATAGCAAGACCTCTCACTTCCCATGCCGCCGCCCCAGGCGGCGCCACAACAGTGTCTCCCTGTATTCAATATAGTTTGCGGCAACCGAATGGTCGATACAATTCAGTAATGTTTGCAACAGCATGTATCAGAAATCAAAAAATACGGGAAAAATCGGGCGCCGGCTGACGTTTCATGCCGCGCTCCGCTTACGGTATACTTGCTCGTCCAAAACGCAGAAAGAAAGCAATAGAAATGACGACCTACAAAGAACTGCAAGCACAAATCGAGCAATTGAGGAAACAGGCAGAAGAATTGCGTCAGGCCGAAATCGCTGACGTGATTACCGAAATTAAAACCAAGATGCAGGAATACGGCATTACCGGCGCGGACCTGGGCCTGATGGGCAAGAAGCGCGTCATGAAAACCTCCTCGGCGACGACAGATGAAGCGCCGGCAATGACGCCGGCAGTTGAAGAAGCATCCGCCGCCAGCGATATGTGATTGCCAGCCGCGATTGACATCAGGCGGTTGCCATTGACGGCCAGATCACAAGCCGTCGACCGCAACCGCCGCTCGCATCAATCCAGAGCAAAACGCAAACCCAGCGTAAACACACTATTGCGCAAGCCGCCGCCGCCCAGCTGCGCATCGTAGTTGAAGTACCAACCCCAGCGCTGGTCCACCGCCGTATTCAAGCCCAGTCCGAGCCAGCCGCTGCTGCGCGCCAAACCTATCCCCTGCACCGTAAAACCCGCCGCCGGCGCGCCTACATAAGCCGCGTTGAAGTCCAGATTGCCGTCGTTGAAGGCATGCTGCCAGGCCGCGTAAGCTTGCAGCACGCTGCTGCCGCCCGCCCACTGGAAGCTGGTGTCGCCGCGCACGCCGAGGATGCCCGCCGTCTGCCGGTACGCCCTGCTATCCGCGCTCAGGCCGAACACGCCGCCGTTTTCGGTAAAGCCGCCGCGCTTGAGGCGGTCATAGGCGAGGCCGGCATAGGGTGTCAGCCGGCTGCTGCCGGATAAGGGCAAGACATAGCCGCTTTCGGCATAGGCCGACCATAGGCTGTCGGTATGCTCGGCGCTCAGGTGCTGCGTGCTGCTGCCGATCAGCGCTTCCCGCGTCACCGTGCTGTCGACTGTCGCTACGCCGGCCCGTCCCGAGATATACCAGCCCTGTTCGCCAAACGCCTGGCGGCCGTATAGCGAAACGCCGGTATCGCGACTTTTCGATTGCCCGCCGAGCCGGTCAAAGCTGGCCTTGCTGTCCGAATAGGCGATGGCAGCACCGACGATGGTGTTGGCGCCCAGCCGGGTATCGACGCCGAACTGGCCGCCCCACAGGGAAGTATCGCCGCTGGCGTAACCGCTCTGGCTCAGCTTGCCGGAGGCGCCGATGGCGCTTACCCACAGGCCTGTGCCGTCATGCCCGCCGGGCTGGTTACCCAGCAGCGACAAACGATTGGCCAGGTCGCGGTTGATGGCCTGCGATTGCTGGAAGGTCAAGGCTTGCGCCGAGGCGTGGATCTGGCCCGACAGGCTGTCCAGCACCTGCCCCGCGACCGCCACGCTGGCGCTCTTCTGCACGGCGGCGGCGCTGGCCAGGAATTGGCCGTTCACGCCACTGACATTGCCGCTGGCGACCATCCGGTCGGCAGCCTGCAAGCCGCTCTCCAAGGCCACTGCGGCATTGTTGCGGGTGGCGTCACCGGCGAAGGCGTGCGCCGCCATGGTGGCGACATTGGTGCGGCTGATGAGCAGATCGACTTCCTTGGCCTGGTACGACAAGTTGGCCACGATGAATACGCCCGGTGTAAAGCTGACGCCGTCGGCTTCAAAACTGAGCGTGCCGAACTGGCCGCTGACGCCGCCGGCGGCGGTAAGCACCTTACCGGCAACGCCCGTCTGCTGCGTCACATAGCCGGACGGATCGCTGCTGCCGGCCGGCGTGGTGGCGATCAGGTGCGAGTTGCCGAGGATGGCCGCACCGCCTACCGTCAGCGTGCTGTTGAGCTGGTTGGCCAGTATGGCGTTTGGCGTGGCGACATAGTTGCCGCCAATCGTCAGGCCGGCGCCGCTGTTGTCGAGGCGGCCGCTGTTGCTGACATTGCCATGCACGGCGCCGCCGGCGCCGGCCAGCCGGCCCAGGCTGCCGATATTCACATTGGAGGCAACCGCGCCGGTGATGTTCAGGCTGCCGCCCAGGACATTGCTGTCGCCCAGATAGGTATTGTTGCCGGCCAGGGTCAGTTGGCCGCTGCCGCTCTTGTTGAGGCCGGCATCGCCGCCGATATCGTTCTTGAATACAGAAGAGGCGCTGTCGAACTGCACATTGACGTTGGCCCCCAGCGCCAGGCTCTGGGCGAACAATGCCGGGCCGTTGACCGCCTTGCTGGCGTTCAGCAAGCCCCAGCCATAGGTGGCGGTATCGTGCATGTCGGTGGCGGTGGAGAGGATGGTCTGGCGGATCAGGTCGGCATTCATCCAGGGATAGGCTTGCTGCACCAGCGCCGCCGCCCCGGTCACGGCAGGTGCGGCAAAGGAGGTGCCGAAGACGCGGCCGCCGCTGCTGGAAATGAAATCGCCGGGCGCCGCCAGGCACCAGTTGGCGGCGACGCCGCAGCGGTTGGCGTAGCTGGAAATCATGCCCGGCACCGTATCGCTGGCGCTGTAGCCGTTGCTGCCGCCAGCGGCATTGACGGCCGTCACGGCCAGCCAGCCGGCTTGCAGATCTGGAAAAAGCTTGGGCAGGCTGGCGTTCAGATTCGGCTGCGCGCCGCTATCGTTGCCGGTGGACCAGACGAACAAACCCTGCTGCGCCACCAGCGGCTGGTACATGGCGTGCAAGGCCAGCGCCTGGCCGACTGTCGCGCCGCTGCTGCTGATGCCGCTGGACTGGTTGAAAATCCGTACGCCCTTGGCGAACATGTCCTGGTACATCTGACTGTTGAACAGCACGTTGTTATCCGTGGTGCCGGCTGCGGCCGCCTGTATCCGCACAGCGGAGGCCACGCCCAGGGTGTTGCCGGCCAGGACTTCCACCACTTCAGTACCGTGCATATTGCCGTCCGCGCCGCTGGCGTTATACACCGTCTTGCTGATGCGTCCGGCAAACTGCGGATTGCTGACATCGAAATCAGTATCGATCACCCCTACGGTAACGCCTGCGCCAGTTATTCCCTGCGCGCGGGCAGCAGCGACATTGCTGGGGTCAAGTACATTCAGCATGGCCGGAGGCGGCGCGACAGGCGGTGGAGTTACAGAGCTGGTATTGCCGGGCGGGGTAGGGGTAGGAGCAGGGGCTGGTGCGGGACTTGGAGCAGGCGGGACGCTGGGTACGGGAGTAGCGACCGGATTCGGGTTGCTGCTGCCTCCCCCGCCTCCGCCGCAACCTGAAATCATTATCAATACAGCAATGGAGATGATCGATAGCGAATTCTGGCGAGACAATTCTTTTCCCATAACGCCTCCCACATATATGTGCATTAACTTCAACCCGATCAGCGATCGGCATATCGGCCTGCTGCATTCACATACTCAGTCGTGCATCTATAGTAATAAGTCTTATTGTTTCTCTTCGGCAATTAAAGTATGCGCGCCTTTTTCTTACATTTCATTACTTCATAGAAATATTTCTACATGGATACATTTATGCAGCCAGATAACCACACACAGCAGATGGCGTGGGAGAAGTCTTGGCGAGGGGAATGGATGAAATATGACGAGACCGCCAAATTTACGATCAACCAACTTTTTACGAGAATTGCGGCAGCTTTTGTTATTATTACCTCCCGGTAACCTTACCGAACTGCATGGGCATCGGCACCGTCACAAACGGAGCCCTCGTCCATGCAGGCACAACTTCAGGGGGATAAACATGACGTTCACAGAATCAATCAAGGTCTGCTTTTCCAAGTATGTCGATTTCAACGGCAGAGCATCGCGCTCCGAATACTGGTGGTTCATGCTTTTTCTTGTGCTGGGTACGGTTGCCACAGGCGTAGTCAGCAATAAACTGAGCGGGCTTTTTTCTCTCGCCACGCTGCTGCCTTCCATCGCTGTGGCAGCACGCCGCTTACACGATACGGATCGTACGGGCTGGTGGCAGTTGCTGGGGTTTGTCCCGGTCCTGGGCTGGATCATCGAAATCTACTTCCTGATTCAGGAACCGAAAGAACCGAACAGATTCGGTTCAGCACCGGCCAGCCAGGCACTGCCGGAAACCTGAAAATCAGGCGAACAACGGCGCCCGCCTTCCACCCAGGCGGATGCCGCTCAATGAAAATGTGACGGAATCATCCGTCTTTCATCAGCAGGACAATATGAAATCCGCTCTGTTAATCATCGATGTCCAGCACGATCTTTTTGAAGGCGCCAGGCGGCCGTTTGAAGCCGATGCGGTGGTCGAGCGCATCAACGCGCTCGCCGCCAAGGCGCGCTCCGCCGGCGCTCCGGTGGTTTTTATCCAGCATGAGGAGCCCGCCAGTCCGCTTGAGTACAATTCCCCGGGCTGGCAACTGCAAGCTGGCTTACAGGTAAAAGGCAGCGACACCAAGCTGCGCAAGAAGACCAGCGATTCCTTCCTCCGTACCGAGTTGCAGGATCTGCTGATCTCATGGAACATCGATCGCCTGGTGATTTGCGGCTATGCCTCGGAATTTTGTGTCGACACCACCGTCCGGCGCGCTGCCGCGCTGGGATACCCAGTAATCCTGGTGTCCGATGCCCACACCACCCACGACAAGCCGCATGCCACAGGATTGCAGATACGCACGCATGAAAATGCGACATTGCAGAACGTCGACAGTTTTGGTCCGAAAATCACAGCGGTGGCGACGGCTGAAGTCAGTTTCTCCGCCTAGGCAGTTAAATTTATTGTCAAAAGCAACTGCTTACGAGAAGATGGCCTTAGCAGGGAGAACCTGTTAAAATTCGGCCCTGCCCAGTATCGCAGGCCGTTTCTGTCGATACTTTTTGCGGTTTTCATGCAAACCCGCAAACTTGCCCGAGTGGTGAAATCGGTAGACACAAGAGACTTAAAATCTCTCGCTCGTAAGGGTGTGCCGGTTCAAGTCCGGCCTCGGGCACCAATTACTAAAAGGCTCTCAGCGATGGGGCCTTTTTTCATTTCCGCGATTCGGGATCTTCCCCGCAAAATCCTCTCCTGCATCACGAGCATCCACAATCGGCTAAAAACTTGTAGCTAGGGTAACGGGAGCACGTTTGAGAAGGAACTTCCTAGAGCTTCCTCCAACCGCGGTAATTCAGCGGAACTACCGCTATCGATGTCGACGACATTCAGAATGCTCGACTAAGGCGCTTAGACGGCATATCGCTTAAGTCATTGAAAAGCCTGGAAACTCAAGGCGCGCCTGGCAGTCCAAAAGTTATCAGGACCGGAGGCCATATGTTTATCAAACGAAAAGATTACACAGTAGGTCATGACGGCTATGTCTCGGAAATCACGCAATTCCTGAACAATTTTCTGGCGGAGCACCCAGAGGTGGTCGACGAACAAAGCCGGGGCTGGCACATACTCTGGGATCGCGAGGTTAACCTGGACGAACAAAAAAAGGCCAGCGAGGATACTGTGCCGACCAAACCTTACTACTACAGCTGACTCGGCATATAGGGACAATTTTCAAAGACAGGCATCGATTTGCTTCGCCTTGCCAGAGCTATCTTGTAGTATCCGCTATGCTACTGATTTCCTTTTGACAATCAAATGCTTGGGACAAAAATGAAAAATGTACTGTTCGCATTCGCCATGATCGTTTCAGCTGGCGGTTGCGCCATGTCGCCAGCTCCGATCAACAATGCACGTTCTGTGCCGATGGAGCGAGTATTCCGTGCCGACGCATTGCCGCTGGCGAATAATGCCCGCGCGATATTTGTGAGGGATGCCGGCTTCTCTGGCGCGAGCGCGTATCAGCACCTGTACATCGACGGTAAAAAGGCCGCCTCGCTAAACCCGGGTGAAAAAATAGAATTCATGCTCGCGCCAGGCGAGCATGTTTTCGGCGCCACTCCGACCGACGGACTCAATACCCGCTCGCTGAACGCGTTAAATCAAGACCTCAAGGCCGATAAAACCTATTTCTACCGCATTCAAACGGAAGGCAGCTCCTTCCGCACCACCGTCCAGCGATTTGTCCCAGATTACCAATAGGCCGAGATGCTCGTTGCCGCTTGCCGCAGTTGCCATTATTGTTGCCACTAGAGTCGGAACATGAGGCGGCAGACAATGACTGCTTGCTCACAGCTGCCACGAACGACATCTATGAAGTCTGCAAAACCGGATAATATCGCCTGCTCGGCATTTGACAACATTGGCATGACTGCGAACAAACTTGACGACGACGGGTTTCTGATCACCGGCCCGCTTTTTGGGCATGAGCTCGGTCCTCGGCTCGAAAATATTATTCCACAACTCAAACAGGACAGCATCGGAAGCAGAAATTTGATGGAACATTCATGGTGCGTGGACTTAGCCAAGCTGATTCGCGGGCATCAGCGGATTGCGCCGTTTCTTTCGGCTGCGGCCGTCGCCGTACAGTGCAATCTGTTTGAAAAATCGAAAAATCAGAACTGGCTCGTCCCCGTTCATCAAGATCTCGGTATAGCGGTCCGAGAAAAAATCAAACACCCGGCACTGACAGGATGGACTGAAAAAGAAGGATCCATTTTCGTCCAGCCGCCCGATAGCTTTCTTCACGAGATGGTCGCGGTTCGGTTTCATATTGATGAGTGCGGGCTGGACGATGGACCGCTGCGTGTCGTCCGAGCGTCCCACAAAGCTGGCCGGCTTGATAGCCACGCTGCATTAGCTGAACGCGATCGGGTCGGGGAAACATTGTGTGCGGTCGAACGTGGCGGTGCAATGCTCATGAAACCGCTGCTGCTGCATGCATCGTCTAAAGCGTCCGGCCATAGCAGGAGACGTGTTTTGCATTTTGTGTTTGCACCGCCGGTGCTGCCTTTTGGGCTGCAATGGCGGCATGCATTTTAATTTTTCTTCGACGCAGAGCGTTCAACAAGGCTGACAATTTTGCCTCTGCTCCGCCTGCCGCAATCCGCTGCGATCTGGGCACTTCGCCAAGACGAAAAAATGGCGAGGAAACGCCCGGGACTCAACTGACATTGACGGCTTATTTAGCTGCAACAGTGATAGCCGAGGCATCCACGCTCTTCACGCCTTTTACTGGTCCTTAGCGTGCCGGCAAAGGTGCGGCAGGCAGGGCGACGTTGTGTGTCGCTCGCAAAGACATCAAGCGTTGCGCCATGCAAAAAATGAACAACAGCGCGCCGATCACGATTTTGGTCCACCAGGAGCTGAGTGTGCCGTCGAAGGCAATCAAGGTCTGGATCAAGCCCAGGATCAGCACGCCGCTCAGGGTGCCGGCGACGTAGCCGTAGCCGCCGGTCAGCAAAGTGCCGCCGATCACCACCGCGGCGATCGCATCCAGTTCGGTGCCCTGCGCATGCAAGCCGTAGCCGGACAGCATATAGAATGAAAACAAAACGCCGGCCAGCGCCGCGCAGAAACCGCTGAAGGCGTAAACCAGCACTTTGGTGCGCCCCACCGCCAAGCCCATCAGCAAGGCCGATTGCTCATTGCCGCCGATGGCATAGACGGCGCGCCCGAACCGCGTGTAGTGCGCGAGATAGATGGCCAGCGCCAGCATCGTCACGGCGATCAGCACGCTGGGCGAGACGAAGGCGCCAAACATGCCGATCCTGGCTTGCGACAGCGCCACATACAAGGGCTGATCGATGGTGATGGAATTGATGCTGATCAGGTAGCACAGGCCGCGCGCCAGGAACATTCCCGCCAGCGTGACGATGAATGCCTGCAGCTTGAAAAAATGGATCAGCGCTCCCATGAAGGCGCCGAAGCCGCCGCCGATCAGGAGCACGCAGGCAATCACCAGCAGCGGCGGCCAGTGCCAGTATTGCAGCAGGTAAGCCGAGATCATGGTGGTCAGGGCCAGCACCGAGCCAACCGAGAGATCGATACCGCCCGACAAGATCACAAAAGTCATGCCTATCGCAATCACCAGCAGGAAGGCGTTATCGATCAGCAGGTTGAACACCACCTGCAAGGAAAAGAAGCCGGTATAGGCGACGGAACCGAGGCCGAATGTCAGCAGCAGCAATGCCACCGTCACCATGGAAGTGAAATAGGGAGAGGCCAGCAGCGTGCGGAATATTTTCATCATTTGTCCCCGGCTGAACGGCGCATCCGGGAAGCGCCGCCAGACAAGCGCGGCATCAGATGGCGGAATTCCTTCGACTGCGACAGGCATACCGCAAACACCACGACCGCCTTCACCACCATATTGACTTCCGGCGGCACTCCCATCGAATAGATCGTATAGGTCAGCGCCTGGATGATCAATGCGCCGACCACGCTGCCGGCCAGGCTGAACTTGCCGCCGCTCAAAGAGGTACCGCCAAGAGTCACCGCCAGGATGGCATCCAGTTCCATCAGCAGGCCGGCATTGTTGGCGTCCGCGCTCTTGATGTTGGAACTGATCATCAGCCCGGCGACACCGGCACAGGCGCTGCAAAACATGTAGACGAAAAAGATCAGCGCCGCGGTGCGGACGCCGGCCAGGCGCGACGCCACCGGATTGATGCCGACCGCCTGGATGAACAGGCCCAGCGCCGTTTTGCGCATGAGAAAAGCCACCACCAGAAAAACGCCGAGGGCGATGAACAGGGAAAACGGCAGGCCGAGCAGGTAGCCGCTGCCGATATAGAAAAACGGTTTGTAGTAGACGGTGATGATCTGGCCGTCGGTCAGCAGCTGCGCCAGGCCGCGCCCGCCGACCATCAGTATCAAGGTGGCGATGATCGGCTGCAGGCCCAAGGAAGAAACCAGGAAGCCGTTCCAGACGCCGCACAGGAGCGCCGCGCCCAAGGCCGCAGCGATCGCCCATGCCATCGGTATGCGGCTGGCGTATTCCGGCACGCCGCCGTGCATCTGCAGCGTGCCGCCGATCAGCAAGGCGGCGACAGTGCCGGAGATCGCCACTACCGCGCCGACCGAGATATCGATGCCGCGCGTAGCGATCACCAGGGTCATGCCGAGCGCGGTCAGTATCAAGGGTGCGGCGCGGTTGACGATATCGATCAGGCTGCCGTAGAGATGGCCGTCTTTCCACTCCAGCCGGAAAAACCCCGGGATCATGAAGAAATCCACGGCCAGCAGCAGCGCCAGGGCCGCCACAGGCCGGAACAGAGGATGCCGCAGAAAACCAGATAGCTGTTCCATGGGAGTGTAAGGTGGGGACGCCGCCTGCCCGGCTTGCTTGCCGGCATCCGGGTTCAATGGAATACTCATGCGCATTCCCCGGCAATCACCTGCAGCACCAAATCGTCATCCAGCTCGCCGCGCCGGTACTCGCCGCAAGCCTTGCGGTCGCGCAGCACCAGCATGCGGTCGCTGACCCGCAGCACTTCGGAAATTTCGGATGAGATGAACAGAATCGCCATGCCCTTGTGGCACAGAGCAATTACATGCTCCATGATTTCCTGCTTGGCGCGCACATCGATGCCGCGCGTCGGTTCGTCGAGAATCAGCATGGCCGGATCGGTAGCCAACCAACGCGCCAGCAAGGCTTTCTGCTGGTTGCCGCCGGACAGTGCGCTGATCGGGGTTTCCATATCCGGGGTTTTTATGCCCAGCCATTTGATGTAGTCGCTGGCCAGCGACTGCTGCCGCTTGTACGGGATCACGCGCAGCAGGCCGGCCCTTGCTTGCAAGGCCAGGATGATGTTTTCCCGGACCGACAGTTCCAGTATCGCGCCTTCCTTTTTCCGGTCTTCCGAGCAAAAGCCGATGCCGGCAGCGATCGCATCGCGCGGTGAATGGAATTTTTCGGTTTTCCCTTGTACCTGTATCGTCCCGCTGTCGGGCTTGTCGGCGCCGAACAGCAGGCGCGCCGTTTCGGTCCTGCCGGAACCGAGCAAGCCGCACAGGCCGAGCACCTCGCCGCCGCGCAAATCGAGATCCAGCGGCGCCAGTATGCCATTCCGCCCCACTCCCCTGGCCTGCAGCACGGCGTGCCGGCCGTCGCCATCCGGTGCTTCAGTGCGCTCGCTGGCGGCGTCCGCATTGGGCAGCGATGAGGCTTGCATGCCGACCATCTTGTTCACCAGATCCAGCCGGCTGAGCTGGCTGGCGAGGTATTCGCCCTCGCGCACGCCGTTGCGCAACACTGTGATGCGGTCAGAGATTTCGTAGGTCTGTTCCAGGAAATGGGTCACGAACAGGATTGCCATGCCCTGTCCGCGCAGCTTGCGCAAGACCTCGAACAGCAGCTTGACCTCGGCGTCGTCGAGGCTGGAGGTCGGCTCATCCAGGATCAGCACTTTGGCCGATATGCTCAAGGCGCGTGAAATCGCCACCATTTGCTGGATCGCCAGCGGATACCTGGAAAGCGGCGCCGCCACATCGATCCTGACGTGGAGTTCGCTCAGCAGGCGCTGCGCCTGCAACTGCATGGATTTCCAGTCGATCGCACCGTATTTTTTCGGATAGCGGCCGATAAAAATGTTTTCAGCCACCGACAGGTTCGGGCAGAGATTGACTTCCTGGTACACGGTGCTGATGCCCAGGCTCTGCGCCTCCAGCGTCGAGCGCGGCTGCACCGGCTGGCCATGCAAGAGTATGCGGCCGCTGTCAGGCGCGTAGACGCCGGTCAATACCTTGATGAGCGTCGATTTGCCTGCACCGTTCTGGCCCATCAATGTGTGGACTTCGCCCGGATACAGCCGCAAGGCTACATCGCTGAGCGCTGTTACGCCGCCAAATGCCTTGCATATGCCGCTCAGGGCCAGGGTTGGAGCGTCGCTGGCCTGCGCCTCGCCGGTAGTGCCTGTTGCCGTTTTAGTCATCCGCCTGCGATCCCATGGTTGCACGCAAGATGGCGCGTTCGGTGCACCATCATGACAAATATGGCGGCGCAGAATTCACGCCGCCATCCGGATCGGTCTTTTAATATTTCCGGTTCGGGAATTCCTTGGCGGCGACTTCTGCCGGGAACACGCTCTCCTCGGTCGTAATGCGTTTAGGTACCGTCTCGCCGGCGACAACCTGCTTCGCCACCTTCATCAGTTGCGGTCCGAGCAAGGGGCTGCACTCTACCGTGACGTTGAGCTTGCCAGCCATCATCGCTTCAAATGCGCCTTTGACGCCATCCACCGAGATCACCAAGATATCTTTGCCGGGTTTCAGGCCGGCTTCTTCAATGGCCTGGATCGCGCCTATCGCCATGTCGTCATTGTGGGCGTACAGCACATTGATTTTCTTGCCGTCGGTCTTGAGGAAGGCTTCCATTACTTCCTTACCCTTGGCGCGGGTGAAGTCGCCGGATTGCGAGCGGATGACCTTCAGATGCGGATTGGCGGCGATGGTCTCGGCGAAACCGGTCTTGCGGTCGATCGCCGGCGCCGAACCGACCGTGCCTTGCAGTTCGACGATATTGATATCGCCGACAGGCATGCTCTTGGCGCGCTCCAGCAACCAGCGGCCGGCGCGGCGGCCTTCTTCAACGAAATCGGAGCCGATGAATGTCACGTACAGAGACTTGTCCTTGGCGTCGACCGCACGGTCGGTCAGGATCACAGGGATCTTGGCGGCTTTCGCTTCGCCCAGCACGGTATCCCAGCCGGACTCGACCACCGGGGAAAAGGCGATCACGTCGACTTTTTGCGCAATGAAGGAACGGATCGCCTTCACCTGGTTTTCCTGCTTTTGCTGGGCGTCGGCGAACTTCAGTGTGACACCGGCCTGTTTCGCCGCATCCTTGATCGATACGGTATTCGCGGTACGCCATTCGCTCTCAGCGCCGACCTGCGAAAATCCCAGGACCAAGGCCTTCTCGGCGCTGGCGCCGGAAACGATTCCGAATCCCAATCCCAGGCAAAGAGCCGCGTTAAGTACCGTTCTGCGTGTCATTTTCATTGCTTGTCTCCGTTAATTTATCGGCATTTTTCGCAACGCAGATCACTGGCCTGACCGGCGCGACAAAGCCATCCCTCCGGTATTATTTTTTTACTATATAAAAGATTTTGGGGGATGTGCGCGCACCATACTAGGAGGGAAGCGGCGGACTATCCAATGAAATTTTTCGCCCTTCAGATACGCATTTCGATATCTGTTCCGCGACATGCGCTGAGGGATGCCGGCAGTCCGGCGCCTTGGTCTGGACAAAAAAAAGCCCGCTAACTTTCGTTGCGGGCTGAATCCAAACCTTATGAGGTGTTGGAGGAGACAAGTTCATCATATCGCAGCGCAGCATATCCGTCTGCTTGATTGTTGTGATACCTGATATTCACCAAGCAAATACTAGCGTGCGGCTATTTGCGCGCCGCATCAAGAATCAAGCCGGCCAAGCGTTCGTAGTTGCCGTCGAAATGATGGCCGCCGGTGAGCTTCAACAACTTGACATGGCTGGCATCCAAGCCGGGGCAGGACGTGTCCGTCTCTTCGCTGCCATAAATGCACATCCCCAAACCCGCCGGCAACCTGGCGACTTCCGGCGCTATGGGCAAGCCGTCGTTGCTGGAACTGACCCAGTTGGTCATATGAAACTGGAAATCGGCTTTTTTCCCCAGGCCCATCATGGCGACCAGCGGAACCGATGAGAGCATTGCCGGCGACAGCCGGTTGACCACAAAAGGCAGAACATCGGCTCCTTGCGAATAGCCGATCAGCAGCACCTTGCTTTTCTTCCAGCGCGCCATATAGAACTGCGCCAGGCGCTCGACATCCCTGGCGGTCGAGGCCGGCGTGCGGGCGCTCCAGAAATAGCGCAGGGAATCGACGCCGACTACCGGCACACCGCGCTTGGCAAGCGCGGCCGCGACATCGCGATCGATGCCGGCCCAGCCACCGTCGCCGCTGATCAGGATCGCCATGGTGTCGGCATCTCGCAGCGGTTGTGATTGAGTGGCGGCGGCGACCTCGACCACCGGCAGGTCCGACACCGCGGCCGGCGGCGCTGGCAGCGCCAGCGGCTGCCTGGCCGCCATGCTGGCGTAAGCGGCAGCCAGTGCAGCCGTCTGATTTTTTCCGGCGCCGTCGGCATTGATCAGCATGGTGCCGGCAACACCGGCGACAAACGCCTGGGTAACGCCGGCGCTGCATAGTCCGTCATTCGGCGCCTGCGTATTTTGCAGGACACGCCATGCCGCAGGCAATTTGGAGACCGGCAGCAGCTCGACACCCTCGCCTTTGGCGCGCGCCCTGAAATGAACGCCCTCGCCTTTGCATAGCGGCTTGCGCAGGGCCAGGGCCGGACAGAATCCCAGCGTCAGGGCGCCGCTGAAAGTGTTCGCGGGTGCCTGCGCCAGCATGGCGTAGGACAAAGTGGCGCCGGCGCCTTGGCCCACCAGCAATGGCGGAAAATATCCCGGCACCTTTTCATAGGCTTGCACGAAGCGGCTCAGATTCTCCAGGTCGCCGTCGGGAAAGGCGCAATCGCCGCCATCGGCGTTGAGGCTGGCAAACAGCTGCGGCGTGCTGATCCCCGCCACCAAAGCGCCTTGCGCCGCCAGTGCCTTCGCCTTTTCAGCCGCGCTCTTGTCCCAGCCGGCATCACCAGACAGCAACAGGACGACACCGTTCACGGCGCCGCTCGGTTTATAGATTTCGATATTCTTGAAACGGCCGTGGCTCAGGCGCTGGTGCGATTCCTCGGCCGCGGCGGCGCTGCAGGCCAAAACAGCACCCGCCAGGCAGACCGCCCACAACGCTGATGCTTTTTTCATTTGCTGACCGCGCCCTTGAGACCGCCGCTGATCAGCGCGGCAGTATCGGTAAATGTGAAAATCGGCGCCAGGCCGCCCTTGCTCACCAGGTAGCGTGCTTCCCACACCGGATCGAACTTGTCCTTGAAATTGCGCAGGCCGCGGAAATTGTAAAAGCGTCCGCCATGCATGAACAGGATGCGGCCGAAGCGTTGCCAGCGCGAGGCCAGCTGATGGTCTTTCATGCCCGACATCGGCGCCATGCCCAGCCCGAAACGCTGGAAACCCTGCTCCTTGAAATGCAGCATCAGGCTGGAGAACAGGAAATCCATGGTGCCGGGCGGCGCATCCGGCAGTTGCCGCATCAGGTCGATGGCGGCCTCGACCCGCGACACATCCGGACACATGAGGCTGGCGAAGGCGATGATCTTTTGTGCGCGGCGAATCACCGCGACAGGCTGGCGCAGGATATAGGCCTGGTCAAAGCCGCCCAGCGAAAAACCCTTCTCGCGCGTGTCCTGATCGGCCAGCCAGGCATCCGAGACGATCTTCAGTTCAGCCATCACGGCCGGCAACCGTGCCTGCGCGACGATTTCGAAGCTCAAGCCCTCGCGCTCAGCGCGGTTGACGCCATGCCGCAGATTGGCGCGGCGCGGTCCTTGCAGGTTGAACTGATCCAGCGGCACATAGGCTTCTTCGCCCAGCTTATAGACCCGCAGGCCGGCATCGAGATACAGCGGCAAGGATTGCGGCCGCACTTTGTAGAAGGCGGCGCGGCCGCCGTAGCCGTCAGCCAGTTCGATAAAACGCCAGATCAATTCCGACCATTCCTGCTGCTCGCCGACCGGGTCGGACAGCGCCACCCAGGAGCGGTTGTGCTTAGCGTACATGATGAAGCTGTTGCCAGAGGCTGAAAACAGCAGGCTTTTATCGCCCATCAGCGCCAGGCAGGCATCCGCCGCCGGCTGCTTGCGCAGAATCTCGGCGGCGCGCTTCAGCTCCTCCTCGCCAGGACGCTCGGCGACGCCGGTGGAACGGCGGAACAGCTGCCACAAACCGAGGCCGAGCGCCATGATCGCCACTACCATCAGGGTTCGCATCGACCGTGGCGCGTAGTCGTCAAAAGCAAATTGCCACCACATGCGGTCGGCAAAATCGATGTCGCGATAGGCGAACAGCAGTATCCAGCCGCAAGCAGCCAGCACACAGGCAACCGCAATCAGCCAGCCGGGTTCAAAGGTCTGGGAGAACAGCGAAGAGCGGCGGTCAAACTGCTTGCGTGAAATCACCAGCAGCGAGGCCAGCAGGAACAGCACGATGAATTCGTTCACCGCGATCCCTTTGGGCAGCGCCAGGATGCCGGCAATGATGGTCAGCACCAGCGACGCCCACCATGCCGCATCGAGCCTGTGCAGCAGGCCGCGCGCCAGGAACAGCATCGCCAGTCCGGCCACGCTGCCGATCAGGTGCGAAGCTTCCACCACGAACAGCGGCACGTGCAGCCTCAGCAATTCCTCGGCATGGCGGGTGGCCGGCGTCACGCCGGATATCAGCAGCATGGTGCCGGTGACCAGGGTCAGCGCGGTCAGCAGCCAGGGCGACAGACGCACCGCCGCGCGCGCCACCGGTGCGCCGCTGCCGGCGCGTATTTCAATCGCGGCGAGCAGGATCGTCGCCAGCAACAAGGGCAATAGAAAATAGATGCTGCGGTAGAGCAGCAAGGCTGCTGCGATATCGCTGGTCGGCGCGTGATTGGCGCAAGCCAGCAGGATCACCGCCTCGAACACGCCGACGCCGCCCGGCACGTGGCTGATCACGCCGAGCGCCATGGCGATAGCGTAAAAAGCGACGAAGGTCGGCAAATCGATGACGCCGCTCGGCAGCAGGAACCACAAGGTAGCCGCGGCCGCGCTCAGATCGACGGCCGAAATCAGCAGCTGACGCAGCGCCAGCCCGACTTCCGGCAAGCGCAGGTTCCAGCGCCCGAACAGCATCACTTCGCGGCGCACTTTGCACAAGACCATGAAGCCGGCCACGCCAAGCAGCAGCAGGCTCGCCAGCGCACGCAGCAGCCAGCTCGGAATATGCGCCAGCGCCTCGATCTGCGGCGCGCCCCACAGAAGACCGAGAGCGCCGAAGGTGCTCATGCCCAGACCGAACGCGCTGGCATTGAAAGCGACCGCCTGCGCCACCTGGGACGCTTCGACGCCGCTTGCCGTGTACAGGCGCATGCGCACCGTGCCGCCGGTCAGCACGCCAAGGCCGACCGTGTTGCCGAGCGCGTAAGCGATGAATGAAGTAAGACCGATGGTGGTCCCTTTCACCTTGGCGCCGACGTAGCGCAAGCTGGAGACATCGTAGCCGGCCAGCGACAGGTAACTGACGGCGGTCGCCAGCACCGCCAGCAGCAGGTTGCTCACAGGGGTATGCCTGACCGCGTGGACAATGCTGCGGTAATGCACATCCGCCAGCAAGGCATACAGCGACTTGAACACCAGCGCGCCGAGAATCAGCACCAGCAGCACCGTGGCCCACGAACGCCAGCTGATGCCGGTCTTTTGCACGGCGGCGGGATTCACGCCGGCGATTGTCTTGTCTGCTTTTGACGAGGAAGAATGACTTGCCATGTAACCTTAATGTACCCGCCCGCGCCCCGGGCACGGAAAGCGGAAGTTGCTTAACCATCTGGTAAGAGCCAGTTTACAAAGCAAGGTTCGTCACGGCAAGTAATAAACTGGCAAAGAAATTGCAGGTGGAAACAAAAAAACCGCTCCAGCACGAGGCTGGTAGCGGCTTTTTGTACGTTCCGGAATGAACCGCAACATGTTCTTGGAGGAGGCGGTGGGAGTCGAACCCACGATACAGGTTTAAGCCCGTATGCTTCCTTAGCAGGGAAGTGCCTTCGACCACTCGGCCACGCCTCCAAGCTTAAACGGCTTTTAGTAACGCCGCGTTAAGGACACGAATAATAACTTTTCATAGGGCATCGGTCAATAACGCTATGCCAAATTAACAGTTTTTTTTGAAAATTTTTTGAAAAACCTCTGAAAACCTGCTGCGCTGCCCGGTCCAGGACCAAATCAGCGCAGCACCAGTGCAATTTTGAGAGAATTACGCCGATTTACGCGCTTTCCAGGCCAAAAGCCTTGTGCAAGGCACGTACCGCCAGCTCCATGTACTTCTCGTCGATCAGCACCGAGATCTTGATTTCAGAAGTCGAGATCATCTGGATATTGATGCCCTCTTCCGACAAGGTACGGAACATTTGCGAAGCGATGCCGACATGGCTGCGCATGCCCACGCCAACCACCGAAACCTTGGACACCTTGGCGTCGCCGGTGATGCTGGCTGCGCCGACATGGGTCTTGACCTTCTCGTTGAGCACATCCATGGCCTTGGTGTATTCGCCGCGCGGCACGGTAAAGGTGAAGTCGGTCTTGCCATCCACCGACTGATTCTGGATGATCATGTCGACTTCGATATTGGCATCGGCGACGGCGCCCAGGATCTGGTAGGCGATACCAGGACGGTCAGGGACGCCGAGCACGGTAATCTTGGTCTCGTCGCGATTAAACGCGATGCCGGTAATGGTGGCTTGTTCCATCTTGGTATCTTCCTCAAACGAAATCAGGGTGCCGGAAATTGCTTCTTCTTCCAATGGCATTAATGGGTCGGTCAGCGAGGACAGCACGCGGGTCGGCATCTTGTAGTTGCCGGCGAATTCGACCGAGCGAATCTGCAGCACTTTAGAACCCAGCGATGCCATCTCCAGCATTTCTTCAAAAGTCACCGTCTTCAGGCGGCGCGCATCGGAGACGACGCGCGGGTCGGTGGTATAGACGCCGTCGACGTCGGTGTAAATCAGGCATTCCGCCGCCTGCAGCGCAGCAGCAACCGCCACCGCCGAGGTATCGGAACCGCCGCGGCCCAGGGTGGTGATGTTGCCTTGTTCGTCGACGCCCTGGAACCCGGTGATGATCACGACTTTGCCGGCATCCAGGTCTTGCCGCACCTTGGTGTCGTCAATCGAACGGATGCGCGCCTTGGTATGGGCCGAATCTGTCTTGATCGCGACTTGCCAGCCGGCGTAGGACACCGCTTGCTTGCCGATCGCTTGCAAGGCCATCGCCAGCAAGGCTACCGAAGCCTGCTCGCCGGTGGAGGCCAGCATATCGAGTTCGCGCGGGTCGGGCTGGGCGCTGATTTCCTTTGCCAGGCCCAAGAGGCGGTTGGTTTCACCGGACATCGCGGAGGGCACCACGACGATTTGGTGGCCAGCGTCATGCCATTTGGCGACGCGCTTGGCGACATTCTTGATGCGCTCGGTCGAGCCCATCGAAGTGCCGCCGTATTTGTGGACGATTAAAGCCATAGGGTGTGTTTTGGGTGCTGGAAGCGGACTTAGTGCAAGAAAAATAAAAAATCAACCCTTTAATGTACCCGCAACCGCCCATTATGACAAGTGGATTACTGGCAAGAAATGACAGATAACGCTTATGCGTCAAATTGAATATCTTGACTCAGCGGCAACACATCAGACTGCCAGCGCAGGGCGATGCGCGGACCGGGTTCAGTCGCCAGCACATGGCAATCGAAGCCGATGCCGGCCGCAAACACCATCTGCTTGCCGCTGCGCACCAGCGGCAGCCGCTCGCGCTCCCACGGCGGCACGTCAAAGGCCTGGTAGTGGTATTTCACGCTTTTGGTGGGCCGGTTGAACGCCAGCTTGAGTTTTTCGCCGCCGCTGCGGAACTGGATCTGCAAAGCTTGCTGACGCAGCCAGTCGGCGCTGACGCCCTGCTCCGCCGGCTCGAAATGCATGACGCCGCCGAATACCGGAAAGGCGATTTCGGCTTCACCGTTCCAGCGGAAATCCTGCGGCTCGATTTCGGAACGGTCGACATCGTCGCGCGGCGTCAGGAACACGCGGTTGCGGTGACGCCGGATATGGCAATCCGGATGAGTCACGCACAGCTGGGCGTCGGCTTTCGCTTCCAGCAGCTGTTGCCGCATTTCGCTCAGCCAGGCGCTGGAGGGCATGCGCAGATGATGCAGACCGAACCAGTAACGCAGCAGGTTATCGATACGCTCCGGCTTGAGCAAGCGCAACTGATCCATATTGAGGCAGGCGCCGTCGGCGCACAGCGCCATGTCTTGCGCCGCCAGTTCGACCAGCAGCTTTTGCGTGGTTTGCATATGACCGGCGCTGCGCGAGAAGCGCTCCTGGAAGCCGGGGAAATATTGCGCCAGCACCGGCATCACCTGCTGGCGCAAGGCATTGCGGGCGTAGCGCGGATCTTGATTGGATTCGTCTTCGACGTAGGTCAGCTGTTGGGCTGCGGCATACTGCTCCATTGCCGCGCGCGATACTTTCAACAGCGGGCGCACCATCAGCAAGCTGGCATCGCCGAGCAGGCTAGGCGCCGTATTCCAGCTATCCATACCCGACAGGCCAGCCGCGCCGGAGCCGCGCAGCAGTTGCAGCAGCACGGTCTCGGCCTGGTCGTCCAGATGATGCGCGGTCAGCAGCAGCGGCGCCTGATGCAGGCGGCACAAGTCGCCCAGCGCTGCATAACGGCTGTTGCGGGCAGCTTCTTCCACGCCGCTTTTTTCAGCGTCGCGCAATTCGATGCGTTGTGCATGGAATTCCACGTCCAGCCGCGCGCAAGTCTCGGCGCAATGGACTTGCCACTGATCCGCATTGGGACTGATGCCATGATGGATATGAAACGCCAGCAGCTTGACGCCATGACTGGCGGCATAGCGCGCCGCCGCATGCAGCAAGACTGTGGAGTCCAGACCGCCGCTATAAGCGATCGCCAGCCGGGCCGGCGCCGGCGAAACAGCGGCGGCAGCCAGCGCCGCCAGTGTATTTTCTAAGTATGCATCGATACTTGGCGAATGAGGATTTGACACGCCTATTCTGTAGCCAGTACTTCCTTGAATTTACCGTAGCTCATCAGTTTTTCATGGCGTGCATTCAGCAAATCCTTGGTCTTGACGCCTTGGAACTGGCGCAAGGTGTCGGCCAGCGCGCGCTTCAGCAGCGAAGCCATCTGCTTCGGATCGCGATGGGCGCCACCCAGCGGTTCACTGACGATCTTGTCGATCAGACCGATCGCTTTCAGGCGGTGCGCAGTCAGGCCCAGCGCATCAGCGGCATCGGCTGCACGTTCGGCGGTCTTCCACAGGATAGAAGCGCAGCCTTCAGGCGAAATCACCGAATAGGTTGAGTACTGCAGCATCAGGACCGCATCGCCGACGGCAATCGCCAGCGCGCCGCCGGAACCGCCTTCACCGATGATGGTGGCGATCAGCGGCACCTTCAGTTCCGCCATGGCGTACAGGTTATGGCCGATCGCTTCCGACTGGCCGCGTTCTTCGGCATCGATGCCGGGGAAAGCGCCGGGAGTATCGACAAAAGTAAAGATCGGCAAACCGAATTTTTCCGCGACCTTCATCAGGCGCAGGGCCTTGCGATAGCCTTCCGGTTTCGGCATGCCGAAGTTGCGCAAGGCGCGCTCCTTGGTGTCGCGTCCCTTCTGATGGCCGATCACCATGCAAGCCTGGCCGTTGAAGCGGGCCAGGCCGCCGACGATAGACAGGTCATCGGCGTAGGTGCGGTCGCCGTGCAGCTCATGGAAATCCGTGAAAATTTCATTCACGTAATCCATGGTGTAAGGACGTTGCGGGTGGCGCGAAATCTGCGACACCTGCCATGGCGTCAGCTTGGCGTAGATATCCTTGGTCAGCTGCTGGCTTTTCTTGGACAGGCGGTCGATTTCTTCCGAAATGTCCACAGCCGAATCGTCCTGGACGAAACGCAGCTCTTCGATCTTGGCATCCAGCTCGGCGATCGGTTGCTCGAAGCCGAGAAATGTTGTTTTACTCATATTGTTCCTTTTATTAATCCGTCACTACCGATTTGCTGTCGGCTAAATCAAAACCAGAATAAGTTATAGCTCAGCCATGACTTGGTCCGATCAGTTGCCTATTTACTCAGTAGTGACTTGATATTCTGTCGATACAGGATCCAGACTACGCCACAAATACCATGTTGCCACAGTACGCCAGGGCTCCCAATTGGCCGACACTTCGCGCGCATCGCTGCGCGAAACCGGCTCGCCTGAAAAATAATTGACACTGATGCCTTTGAGCAACCCCGGGTCATCCAGGGGCAAGATATTGGGCCGGAGCAAATTAAATATCAAAAACATCTCCGCTGTCCAGCGTCCGATGCCGCGGATTTGCGTCAGATCCGCAATCACGGCCTCGTCTTCCATCTCTTGCCATTGCTCGGCATCGACCCGTTTTGCCTTGAAATGATCGGCCAGGTCCAGAATATAGTCTGCTTTACGTTTCGATAAACCGCAAGCTGCCAATTGTTCGGGGCCGGCTTTCAAAACCTGGGCCGGGGTAGTCTTGGGACAGACCTGCAGAAATTTTTGCCATACCTGCTCCGCTGCCTTGACCGTGATCTGCTGGCCGACTACCGAACGCGCCAGCGTAGTGAACGCTTCGCCGCGGCCAACCAGATGCAGATCGCCAAACTGCGGAATCAGTTTGCGCATGATACGGTCACGCTTCATCAACTCGTTTTTCGCATCTTCCCAGTACGAAGGCACAAAAAAAGAGGAGTCGACAGCTATCGTTTTTTGCATACGTTTACGCCCTTCGCCATTCGGTTAGACCGCCGGGCTTATCTTCCAGCAAAACGCCTTCGGCCAGCAAATCCTTGCGGATCTGGTCTGCCGCGGAAAAATCCCTGGCTATTTTTGCTGCTTGACGAGCTTGAATTTTGAGTAGGATATCTTGCTCCGACAACGCCGCTTGCGCAATGCCATTTCCGTCAATTTCACTGCCCGCGAGTGCGCGGCCCTTCAAAAAATCTTCCGGCGCGCGCTGCAACAGGCCGAGTGCACCGGCCAGTTTTTTCAGCTGACGAGCGGCCGCAGCGGATTTACTCTTGTTGACTTCATTGGCCAGGTCGAACAAGCCGGAAATCGCCATCGGCGTGTTGAAGTCGTCATTCATGGCGGCAGCCAGGCGCTGCGCATGCGCCTCGCTCCAGTCCAGCGGTAAGTCGTCGGCCGCCACCTCTTTCAAGGCGGTATAGAGGCGGGTCAGGCTTTGCTTGGCGTCGTCCAGGTTGGTATCGGCATAATTCAGGGGACTGCGGTAATGCGCGCGCAGGATGAAAAAGCGCACTACTTCGGCATCGTATTTTTTCAGGACGTCGCGGATCGTGAAAAAATTTCCTAGCGACTTGGACATCTTTTCATTGTCGATGCGGACAAAGCCATTGTGCATCCAGTAATTGACGAAATGGTGGCCATGCGCACCTTCCGATTGCGCGATTTCATTTTCATGATGCGGGAACTGCAGATCCTGGCCGCCGCCGTGGATATCGAACTGCTCGCCCAGCAATTGCTCGGCCATCGCCGAGCATTCGATGTGCCAGCCCGGCCGCCCCTGGCCCCAGCGCGAAGTCCACTTGACCTCTTCAGGCTCGCTGGTCTTGGCCGCCTTCCACAGCACGAAATCAAGCGGGTCGCGCTTGCCGACGTTGACGTCGACCCGTTCGCCGGCGCGCAAGTCATCCAGCGACTTGCCCGATAGCTTGCCGTAGCCGCTGAAGTCGCGCACCGAATAATTGACGTCGCCGTCGCTGCCCTGATAGGCCAGGCCTTTGTGCTCCAGTTTTTCGATCAATGCCAGCATCTGCGGCACGAATGCTGTGGCACGCGGCTCGTGATCCGGCTTTTGCACGCCCAGCGCCGCCGCGTCTTCATCCATGGCCTGGATGAAACGGCCGGTCAGCTGCGAGATGGTCTCGCCGTTTTCCACTGCGCGCTTGATGATCTTGTCGTCGATATCGGTGATATTGCGTACATAAGTGACGTCAAAGCCCGACTGCCGCAACCAGCGCTGCACCATGTCGAACACCACCATCACGCGGCCGTGGCCAAGATGGCAATAGTCGTAAACCGTCATGCCGCATACGTACATGCGGACTTTGCCCGCTTCGATCGGAGAAAACGGCTGCTTCTCACGCGCCAGCGTGTTATATATTTTCAGGTCGCTCATGGGAAGTTACGGCTCAGGTACAGAAATAAGGCAAGGAAATAAGCACAGAAATATTGCACGCCGTTCCACGCATCCACGCACTTTCAGTGCGCGACGCCAATACAACAAGGCCGTCAAAACTCTTTTGCAGTGTTTAGTTTGATAAAATGTTGCTTTTCGCCGCAGTATATCATTACTGAAAAGCGAAAATGCAGCACATGGAATACGAAAACGGCACCCCTTACATGAAGGATTTTTATGACCGCACCTCTTGGTTTGTCCCGTCGCAAGTTCACTTTGGCATTGGCGTCGGCGTTAACAGCCGTCACTTTTGCAGCTAGCCCATCGCTTGCCAGCGCTGCCGACAAGCCGCATGTTCTGTTGAAAACCAACATGGGCGACATCGTCATCGAACTGAATCCGGAAAAAGCGCCGAAGACAGTCAAGAACTTTCTGGGCTACGTCAACAGCGGCCACTATAACGGCACGATTTTCCACCGCGTGATCGACAGTTTCATGATCCAGGGCGGCGGCATGAGCAAGGACATGGTCGAGAAGCCGGCTCCCAACAAGGTCGAGAACGAAGCCAAGAACGGCCTCAAGAACGTTCCTTACAGCGTCGCCATGGCGCGCACCGCCGATCCGCAGTCGGCCGGCGCGCAGTTCTTCATCAATGTCAACAACAATGAATTCCTCAACTACCCTGGCCGCGACGGCTGGGGCTACGCGGTATTCGGCCAGGTCATCAAGGGCATGAACGTGGTCGACAAGATCAAGAAAGTGAAGACCGCCTACCAGGACGTGCCGACCACGCCGGTGATCATCGAATCCGCCACCGTGACCAAATAATATTCGTCCTCTATCAACCCACGCACCAACCATTAATAGGAAATACCATGGCTGTCATCCTCACCACCAACCACGGCAATATCAAGATCGAACTGGACGCTGAAAAAGCGCCGAAGAGCGTCGAAAACTTCCTGGCCTATGTCAACGCCGGCCATTACAACGGCACGATTTTCCACCGCGTGATTTCCGGTTTCATGGTGCAAGGCGGCGGTTTCGAGCCAGGCATGAAGCAAAAGCCGACTAACGATCCAGTCGAAAACGAAGCCAAGAACGGCCTCAAGAACGAGCCTTATACCCTGGCCATGGCGCGCACTTCGGCGCCGCATTCCGCTTCGGCGCAGTTCTTCATCAACGTCAAGAACAACACCTTCCTCGACTATCCAGGCCAGGACGGCTGGGGCTATTGCGTTTTCGGCAAAGTGGTTGAAGGCAAGAACATCGTCGATGCTATCGAAAAGGTCAAGACCACCCGCAGCGGCATGTTTGCCGATGTACCAGTGGACGACGTCATCATCGAAAAAGCCGAAGTAGTCGCTTAATAGCGCTTATTCCAAGCCACAAGTCACAAGCCCTTTCATGACAACCACAGACTCGAACCAGCCAGCCGCTACCGTTGCGCTGTTTATCTCCGACCTGCATTTGCAGGCGGCGCATCCACGCACCACGCAAGCCTTCCTGGACTTCCTGCAAGCCAGGGCAATGCAAGTGCAGCAACTGTATCTGCTGGGCGACCTGTTCGAGTACTGGGCTGGCGACGACGACCTGGAAACGCCCTACAACAGCGAAATCGCCGCCGCGATCCGGCAAGTCAGCGCCGGCGGCGTCGAGGTTTTCTGGATCGCCGGCAACCGCGATTTCCTGGTGGGTGAAGGCTTCGCGCAGGCCGCCGGCCTGACCATGCTGCCGGACCCCTCAGTGATTGATGTGGCGGGCCGGCGCCTGGCGATTGCCCATGGCGACGCCCAATGCACCGATGACCTCGCCTACATGCAGTTCCGGGCGCAAGTGCGGCAACCACAATGGCAAGCGCAATTCCTGGCGCTGCCGCTGGCGCAACGCAAGGCGATCATCGCCGGCGTACGCAAGGAAAGCCAGGAAGAGCAGCGTCATAAAACAATGGAAATAATGGACGTCAACGCCGAGGCAGTGAATGCCCTGTTTGACGCCACCGCCACCAGCACGCTGATTCACGGCCATACGCATAGGCCGGCACGCCATCAGATGCAGCAGGATAACGGCATCCGCACACGCTATGTGTTGCCGGACTGGGAATATGACGTCAAGGCGCAGCGCGGCGGCTGGATTGCCATCGATGCAGCCGGCACGATCCGCCGCTTCGGCCATGACGGCCAGGAAATCATTGATTGAGGCCTAGTGTGAGTGTAGGCGCTTGTTCCCGCCTATAGCCCAGAATCATTACACCCCCAGGGCGAGCAAAAAAACCTGCTTACCCTAACGGTTTACAACACGGCGCTCAGCTGCAATCAGTCGAATTGCCGCTTGAACTCTGCAAACTGCGCGCTCAAATCGTCCATTTGCCGGCGCAAGCCCGACACTTCTTCCTCAAGCTGGGCGATCCGGTCCTGGCTGCCGCCCGTAACCACGGAAGCGCTGCCCGACATCGCATCCGCGATGGCCTGCTGCTCAAGTGCCTCCTCGCCGGCCAGCAGGTGCGCATAACGCGGCTCCTTGGTGCCCGGCGCTTTCGCCAGGCGCGCCACCAGCGGCGGATATTTATCGACCAGGAACTGCAAGGCGGTTTCCACCTCGCCCACGCCGGCGAACTCATGCAGCCGGCCGCTGCGGCTGCGCAACTCGCCGGCAGTCTGGATGCCACGCAGCATCAGGGTCGTCAATACCGCCAGCTTATCTTGCTCCAGCACCCATTTGATGCGCATCCGGTGCTCGAACTTGGAGACCCTGGCGCCGGCCTGCCTGACCTCGAGCACCAGCTTGCGCTGCATCAGCCGCTGCAGGATATCCAGCACGCTAGACTCGCTGATCGACATCACCGGATCGCGGCTGGACAGCTGGTTGCAGCCGTTGGTCAGCGTGTTCAGGGACAGGGGATAGTTATCCGGCGTCAGCGCCTCTTTCTCGGCCAGCACCGCGAGTACGCGGATTTCAAAGGGATCGAGAAAATCATCTGTGCGGACAGCATCCGCTGGCGGCTGCTCGCCGCTGGCAATTTCGTTGTCGTCTTGATTCATTGACAGTTCTCCTGGTGCGCGGACCTACTCAACCAGCTTGTTGAGCTGGTCCGGATCAAATTTTTCCAGCTCGGGCAAGCTCTCGCAAGCGATGCCCGATTTCTTCAGCAGCGCAATGATGCGGTCGATCTGGTGCTCCTGCGCAGCGGCGTTGTCGATCAGGCCATGCAGCGCCTTCGACAAGGGATCGTCGCCGTTCGGCGTAACACCGTAGGCAGCGAACATGCGCGCTGCCGCTTCATCCTTGCCGCTGCCGCTTTCCTTCTGCACGATGCGGGCCGGGTTGCCGACCGCCGTTGCGCCCGGCGGCACTTCCTTGACCACCACGGCATTGGAGCCGACCTTGGCGCCCTCGCCGACGGTGAAGCCGCCCAATACCTTGGCGCCGGCGCCGATGATGGCGCCGCGCGCCAGGGTTGGATGGCGCTTGGCGCCCTTGTTGAGCGAAGTGCCGCCCAGGGTGACCCCCTGGTAGATGGTGCAGTCATCGCCGACTTCGGCGGTTTCGCCGATCACCACGCCGAAGCCATGGTCGATGAAGACCCGGCGGCCGATAGTGGCGCCGGGATGGATTTCAATCCCGGTGAAAATGCGCGCGATATGCGAAATGAAGCGCCCCGGCCATTTGAAGCCGTTGTGCCAGCAATGGTGCGCCCAGCGGTGCAGGATGATGGCATGCAGCCCCGGATAACAGGTCAGCACTTCCCACTGGGTGCGGGCGGCGGGATCGCGCGCCATGATGTTGGCAATGTCTTCACGAATGTTGCTGAACATAGGGATATCGAATGAATGCGGAGGCGTAATGTTATTCCAAATTACGCCGGCCGTCTTTTATCGCAGAACTTCGGGAACAGCCACGAAAGTAGCAACTGAGCAGCGGCCGGAAAGGCGCCTGGAGCCGGTCCGCCAGCGCGTGGCGGACCGGGCTCGGCACAGGTAGTGCGGAAGTAGAATCAACAACCCTTGACCATGCGCTGGCGGCGCGCTTCGTACAGGCAGACGCCGGACGCGACCGAGACATTCAGGCTTTCGACCGAACCGAACATCGGCACATTGACCAGCACATCGCAGGTTTCACGCGTCAGGCGGCGCATGCCCTCGCCTTCGGAGCCCATCACAATCGCGGCCGGGGTCGAGAAATCGGCTTCATACAAGCCCTTTTCGCCATCCTCATCGGTGCCGATCAGCCAGATTTCACGCTCTTTCAGCTCACGCAAAGTGCGCGCCAGGTTGGTGACGGTAATATAAGGGACTGTTTCAGCGGCGCCGCTGGCGACCTTGGCAGCCGTGGCATTCAAACCTACTGCGCGGTCTTTAGGCGCGATCACGGCATGCGCGCCGGCACCGTCGGCAACCCGCAGGCAGGCGCCGAGATTGTGCGGATCGGTGATGCCGTCGAGGATCAGCAGCAGCGGCGGACCGACGATCGCATCCAGCAATTCATCCAGGTTACGCGCCAGCGACAGTTCGCCGGCCTTGGCCACCACGCCCTGGTGACGGCGGGTGCCGACAATATTCGACAAGCGCTGGTCATCCACCGGGATGACGCGCACGCCCACGGCTTTCGCTGCCTGCAGCAAATCCTGCATGCGGCGGTCGACGCGGCTGGCATCCACGTAAATCTCTTCCACCGACGACGCTTCATGACGCAAACGCGCGGTGACGGCGTGAAAGCCGAAAATCATTTTACTTTTCATATTCTATCTATTTCAATCTGACTGCTAACTATTATTGACACTTAAATCATGACAAATCTTGCTTATCCGGTGCTGCCGTCGGGTGGATACGACGTATCCACCCTACCGCTTGCGCTTGCTGGATTTCGTGAAACCCTTCGGCGCCCGCGCCTTCTCTGCAGGACCGCTGGCCTTCTTGGCTTTGCCTGGCTTGCCGGCTGGTGTAGTCTTGGCGGCCGTCGTTACCCTCGCGGTTTTTTGCGGCGCAGCCTTGCCGCCAGCCTTGGGCTTGGCGCCGCGGCCTTGTTCATTGTCGGCGCGCCGCGCTTCGTTCTTGAGCACCGTCTTGATGCCAGGCTCGTTGACCAGGCGCAGGTCGATCTTGCGGGCGTCCAGGTCGACCCGGCTGACTTGTACCGTGACGCGGTCGGTTAGCTGGTAACGGATGCCGGTGCGTTCGCCGCGCAATTCGTGACGCGCTTCGTCGTACTGGAAATAATCGGCGCCGAGCTCGGTGACGTGCACTAGGCCTTCGATATACAAGGCGTCCAGCTGGACAAAGATGCCGAAGGTGGCGACGCCGGAAATCACACCAGTGAACTCTTCCCCCAGCTTGTCGCGAATGAAATAGCACTTGAGCCAGGCTTCGACATCGCGCGAGGCCTCATCGGCGCGCCGTTCATTGGCCGAACAGTGCACGCCGAGCGCTTCCCAGATCGCCAGGCTGCCTTCGTTTTTCTTCTTGCCTGCCGCCTTGTCTTCCGCCTGCTTCTTGCGGCCGGCCGGCGACAGCATGGTGTTCAGCGCGCTGGTGTCGAGCCCTTTCGGATCGTAGCGCTTGCCTTGCAGGATGGCCTTGATGGTACGGTGCGTGAGCAGATCGGGATAGCGCCGGATCGGGCTGGTGAAATGCGCATACGATTCATACGATAAGCCAAAGTGACCGATATTTTCCGGACTGTAGACCGCTTGCTGCATGGAGCGCAGCATCATGGTCTGCAGCAGGATCGCATCCGGCCGCGCCTTGATCTTCGGCATCAGCTCGGCGTAATCCGAAGCCGAAGGCGTATCGCCGCCGGCCAGGTTCAAACCCACCTGCTTGAGGAAAGTACGCAGGATCGTCAGCTTTTCCTTGGTCGGATGAGCATGGATGCGGAACAGACCCGGATGCTTGTGACGCTCCATCAGGTCGGCGGCGCAGACGTTCGCCGCCAGCATGCATTCTTCGATCACCTTGTGCGCATCGTTGCGGGTACGCGGCAGGATTTTTTCGATCTTGCCGGCGGCATTGCAGACGATGTAGGTTTCGGTGGTCTCGAAATCGATGGCGCCGCGCGCCTGCCGTGCCTGCAGCAGCGCATGGAACACTTCGTACAGATGCAGTAGGTGCGGCACCAGGCCGGGACGCTTGGCCGCTTCAGGACCCTTGGTGTTGCCCAGGATCGCCGCCACTTCGGTATATGTCAGGCGGGCGGCGGAATGGATCACCGCCGGATAAAACTGGTAAGCCTTGATTTCGCCCTTGGCGCTGATCACCGCATCGCACACCAGGGTCAGGCGGTCGACATCGGGATTCAGCGAGCACAGGCCGTTGGACAGTTTTTCCGGCAGCATCGGAATCACGCGGCGCGGGAAATACACCGAGGTGCTGCGCTCCAGCGCGTCCACGTCCAGCGCATCGTTCGGCTTGACGTAATGGCTGACGTCGGCAATCGCCACGATCAGGCGATAACCGTTGGCGCGGCCGATCTTGACCGGCTCGCAATATACAGCATCGTCGAAGTCGCGCGCATCTTCGCCGTCGATGGTGACCAAGGGCACGTCACGCAAATCGACGCGGTCGGCCAGGTCGGCGGCACGCACTTCGCCCGGCAGCTTGGCGGCCAGCTTTTTTGCGGCTTCGGAAAATTCGTGCGGCACGCCGTACTTGCGCACCGCGATTTCAATCTCCATGCCCGGATCGTCGATATCGCCGAGGATTTCGACAATCTTGCCGACCGGCTGGGTAAACCGCGAAGGCTGTTCGGTCAGCTGCACGCTCACCACCTGCCCGGCCTTGGCCTTGCCCGGCGAGCCTGCCAGGATGATGTCCTGGCCGATGCGCTTGTCTTCAGGCGCAATCACCCACACCCCGTTTTCATTCAGCAGACGGCCGATGACGTGGGTATTAGCGCGCTCCACCACTTCGACAATTGTCCCTTCAGGACGGCCGCGGCGATCGGTGCCGACGATGCGCGCCTGAACGCGGTCGCCATGCAGCACCTTCTGCATTTCCTTTTCAGGCAGGAAAACATCGTCGCCACCCTCGTCGGGGATCAGGAAACCGAAACCGTCGCGATGACTGCTGACGCGGCCTTCGATAAAACCGGGGGAATTGGTCAGTTTGTAGATGCCGGCGCGGTCAGGCTTGATCTGTCCATCGCGCTCCATGGCATTCAGGCGGCGCGTCAAACCTTCCATTTCATCGGGTTTGACACTTAGTGCGGCAGCCAGAGCGGCGGCGTTTTGCGGTTCGGAGGAGGTCCGCAGAAGGCCGAGAATTTCCTCCCGGCTGGGAATTGTGTAGGAATATTGGCTCAAAAGGCTCTTCAACTGGTTGTTATTCATCAACGCTTAGTGTAACGGAGGATTGTGACATTCTCCTAACCAAGCAGCTTATATCTTCCGCTTTTGCGGCCCTGCTCTATCTTCTTTCAAATGATAGTTGACATATTCTCGCATTGGCTTATAATTTCGCTCTCTCAAGCCCACGTGGCGGAATTGGTAGACGCGCATGGTTCAGGTCCATGTGCCGCAAGGTGTGGGGGTTCGAGTCCCTCCGTGGGCACCATATACCATAGACCAGACCCTTTTCGGGGTCTGGCTCTCCGCAAGATTCCAGGCCTCCCGGCATAGCAATACAATACGTCCGGGAGCGCCTAGTGAATTCCAGTAACAGCACTTTTCCCCTGTAATACGCGCAATACGACGATCCGGCGAGGACGTCAACACGCTGCATATTACCAGCTTCAATAACTCCAGACGCAACAAAACCCAGCCTGTGACAACGGCCGGGTCGCTACGCCTGCTTAAAAGGCGTTTTATTTATCGGGACTACTCCCGCTTCCGATCACTTGAACGGATTGATCATCACTTTCTGTGGATTCACCGCGGCTCCGCCTTGAATCTGGGCATCGACGACCTGATAGAAGGCATTGCCGGTATCAGCGATATTCCAGGTGCTCAGGATCACGTGATAGCCGCTGCGGTTGGCCGGAATGGTGCAACGATGCGTGGCGTGGCTGTTGCTGGGTGGCGCGAAACCACCCTTGACGATGCAGAACGGCTGCAAATCAAAAGCGTCCCGGCTCAGCTTCTGGCTCGGATCCCAGCCCTGTTTGGTAATGTAGTAGCGCCAGTCCTGCGTCATGTGGCCGGCGGTAAAGTACCAGCTGAAATCGAGAGCCCCGGTCTTCAACGCCACCTTCTTCCAGCGCGTCGGCGTTTGCACATTCAATTCGGAAAATTGCGCCAAGCCGCCAGCCGCGATCGTACCGTCGGCCGGACCGGCTGCGGGAAAGCCCTTCGGACCCTCCACGCTTTGCGGCTCATACTGAATCGCGCCGCAAGCCGTATTCTCTTGCGTCTTGCACATGAAAGCGCGCGATTTAGGGGCATCGATGTAGCCGTGCGCCTGGGCCGCCAGCGGCGCCGCCAAGGCCAGCATTAAAATCAGACGGGACGATATGCGTTTCATTATTTCTCCTAACGTGCCTGCAGTGAACAAATGCGCAGCCGGCATCGCGACGGCGGGCAGGTCGATTCTGCCGCCAAGGACGGAGCCGCGTAACTGGCAACATTTACAGTTGCCTGTCAATTGACCCGGGCGCTCCGCGACGCTCAATGTCAGTCAAATAATTGTCAGACTTATCCTATAATGTGCAGCACCTCAAGCGCCGCCTGGCAAGCGCGCGGAGGGACGAAGCCGCAAACCGACAAGGATATCTATAGTGAAACTGACCAACCAATCTGTCATCGCCCTGCTATGGGGCTTGCTGTATCTGGTCATGGGCTACACCTCGCATCAACTGAACGGGCCGATCGCCGCTACCGGCTATATCTGGCTGCCGGCCGGCGTCACGGTGGCTGCGTTCATGCTGACCAGGACGGCGCGCTGGCTGCCGGTGATCATCGGTTTCGTACTGGCGCAACTGCTGCTGGGCTGGATTGAAAATCGCGACCTGTTGCGCGTAACGCTGTTCGCCCTCGATGAAATCGGCGTCGCCGCGATTGCCGTGGCGCTGGTGCGAATGACGCAATTGCCGATGGAAGGCCTGTATTTCGTGCGCGGCCTGCTGATTGCCGGCGTCGCCTGCAGCACCGTCAGCGCAGCGATCGGCGCGGCCTGGTTCCTGATCGTGAAAGATGTACCCTTCTGGCCGACTGCGCGCATCTGGGCGGCATCCGATCTGGTCGGGATCCTGATCGTCACGCCGGTGCTGGCAGGCTGGTCGCGTTTCCACGCCATGCGTTCGGGCGGCATGGACCGCAGCGATTTCCTGCTAGGGCTGGCGGCTTTCATTGCACTCGGCGTCACTGCCTACCTGATTTTCGACGGCCACAGCTTGAGCAATTTTTCAGCCGGCGTCAATTTTGCCCTGACCTATGTGCCGCTGTTCTTCGCCGCGGTGGTAACCCTGCTGTGGGGCGGCCGCGGCGGCTCGCTGGCAGTCGCCATGCTGGCCTTCTTCGCACTCTTGAATACGGTCCAGGGCGAGGGACCGTTTGCCGCCTTCGCCGATACCTATTCCAAGCATTCGCTGCTGGAAGCCCAGCTCTACCTAGCCGTGGCTGCCCTGCTCTGCCTGCTGATCAGCGCCCTCAAGACCACCCGCGAGCAATTGCACGAAGACGCCGCGCAATGGAAAAGCGACGTCGAGCTGGCATTGACCGTCAGCCGCCAGCTGGTCTACAGCATGGATCCGCATAGCAGGAAGCTGTGCTGGAACGGCGATCTGCAAGGATTGCTGGGCCTGCCGGCAAATGCCTTCAGCGAGCTCGACCAGGTGCTGGCGCACGTCCATCCCGACGATCGCCAGCAGCTGCGCAGCCGTTGGCTGGACGACATGGACGACGCTGTCCGTCCCGATTTGCATTTTCGCCTGCTGTTGCCGGCCGGACACATCACCGAGATGACCGACATGAGCGCGGTGCTGCTGGATGCCGACGAATCGGTCGCCATGGTAGCCGGCGCCTGGCGCCTGCATATCCGGGAAGACGAACCGCAACCGCGCCAGGGGCATTCCGCCCTATGAGCGTTCGTACCGGCGCCCTGCTGATTCACGGCCTGGGCGGCACCCAATTCGATCTGGGCTCCATGCACAAGGTGTTGCAGCGTGCGGGAGTGGAAACCCATGCCGTCACCTTGCCCGGCCATGGCGGCCAGCCGGAGGATCTGGTGAACGTGCGCATGGAAGACTGGCTCGACACGGTCACCGCCGCGTATCAGGAACTGGCGCCGCAGTACGACACTTTCCATGTGCTCGGCATGTGCCTGGGTTCGCTGCTGGCGTTGGCTTTGTGCGAGCGCGTGCAGCATGCCAAGGGCAAGCTGGTGACGCTGGCGCCGCCGGTCTTCATCGACGGCTGGTCGACCCCATGGTACCGCCAGCTGCGGCACGTGGTGTACTGCATCCCCGGCATGCCCGACAAGATGAAAGTGGAAGAAGACGAGCCCTTCGGCATCAAGAACGCCACGGTGCGGGCGATCGTCAAGGCCAAGTTCGCGCGCGGCGACAATTTCCATTATCGCTGGGTGCCGCTGGCCTGCATCTGCCAGGTCGACCGCCTGCGCCGCCTGGTGCTGGCCGGCGCCCGCGATATTTCCTGCCCGACGCTGGTGGTGCATGCGCGCGAAGATGAATTGACCAGCCTGAAATCGGCAGAATTTCTGCAGGCGGCGTTGCCGGATGTGCGGGTAGTGGTGCTGGAGAACAGCTACCACATGATTTGCGTCGACAACGACCGCGACCTGGTCACCAACAGCGTGCTGGAATTCTTCGGCTATCCACCGGCGCCTGCGCGGCGGATGCGCGGCGCCGACAAGCTTGACGCCTAACGCGCCATATCCCTAGAAAACCCGTCCCAGCTGCAGATACAGGTTCCAGACGCCGCGCGGAGCAATCGCCGCACCAAAATACAGAGGTCCGAGGAAGCTGTTGCCGCCTAAAAACATGCTGGCGCTCTTCTTGAACGGCCCTGTGGCAAAAGCATCCCTGCTCTGCCAGACATCGCCCACCTCCAGGCTGGTGCCCAGCACCGTACTGCGCAAGCCAGGCAAATCCAGTTCCGGCATGTCGCGCAAATAGGTCAGGCGCCCATACAACAGGTAGTTGCCGGAAAATTGATCGGGTGCGTAGGCCGACAAATGCTGGAATCCGCCCAGCGTGAATCCCAGTCCGCCATTGGCGCTGGCGCCGTTCTGCTCGTTGCCGTAAGTACCGGCCGCTTCCAGCGCCAGGTTGAGCGTGTTGCCGCCGCGGCTGACCGCCCACAGCGCCTTGCCCTGGGCATCGCTGTAACTGTTGGCGGCGCCGCCGAAAGCCACATTGCTGACCGCGGAAAGATAGTAGCCCTTGCGCGGGAACAGCGGGTCGTCGAGCTGGTCGACGGTGAGCTGCGTACGCACCACCGGCTGCTTTACGCGAAAGCTGTCGAATATCAGCTCCGGCGCGATATCGATGAATTCCATTGGCAAATTGTAGGTAGGCCTCGCCTCCAGCCACTGATAATAGACCCCCGTGCGCAACTCCCCGAGCCGGCCGATCGGCATGCCAAGATCAATCCCCACTTTGGTGGTGTCTATCCGGTAGGCTGTCACTGGTACGGTGCTGGAAGTTACCGTGCCCTCGTCCGAATACAGGTCGATATGGCGGCGCGCATACTCGGCATAAGGCGCCACATACAGTCCGACCGTGTTCCAGATCGGCTGCCGCAATTCGGTATGCAGGCTGGCTTGTTTGCTGCCCAGCACAAGGTCGTTGCGCCACTCCAGGCCGCTGTCGGTAATCCATGGCAGGCGATGCCCCACCTGCAGGTTGAAGTCGCCGCGGCCATTGAAACTATTGGAGACGCCCAGGCCGAACAACAGGAAGTGCGGCCCCCAGGATTTATCGTCGGCGTCGACCTTCAGCACATTGCGGCCATTTTCAGTCACAAGTTCCTGCGTGACGCTTTTGAAATCGCCGTTGGTCGACAAGCTCGCCATTTCCTTGTTGAGCGCGATCGGGTTGTAGAAATCGCCTTCCTTGACATTCAGCGAGCGCCGCACCACCGCTGCCGGCACCCGCCCCTTGCTGTTGATCTCTATGGCGTCGATGCGCGTGTTCTGAGCCAGTACCGGCCCGCCGTTGCGAGCGGCCAGATAGGCTTTCCATTGCTGCGGCGGCAAGGCCAGCGGCGCCAGTTTGGCGCGCTGCCGTTCGGCGGCGTCGTAGCCGACCTTGACGCCATCGTTGCCGCGTGAAAAATCGGCAAAGCCGAGGTCGCCCATGTCCGGTTCAATCAATATGTCGTCCTTGTTGAGCGAATCGACCTGCCGCTTGACGTTCTGGCGGATCAGGATGGTCACCATCTGCTGCGCCACCGCGGTGGGCGATTCAAGCGTGGTCGGATCTTGCAGATCGGCGGCGATATTGACGGCAATGATGATGTCGGCCCCCATTGCGCGCGCCTGATCCACTGGCAGGTTGCGCACCAGGCCGCCATCCACCAGGGTCCGCCCATCCAGCTTGAGCGGCGCGAACAAGCCCGGCACCGCCATGCTGGCACGGATTGCGCGCGGCAAGGAGCCTTGGCTGAGGATCACTTCCTCGCCGCTGCCGAGATCGGTCGCCACCGCGCGAAACGGCGTCGGCAGCTTGTCGAAGGAAATATTGGCCGGCAGCTGCGGCATCCAGTTCTGCAACAGCGCCAGCAGATTATTCCCTTGCACCAGACCCGCCGGCAGCTTCAGCTTGCCGTCGCCGTAGCCAGCGGACAAGCCGATCGGATATTGATAATCATCTTCGCGCTGCGACTGCGGCAGGTCGGCCCGCTCATTGCGGTCAAACGCGATATCGCTAAGATTGGTGCCGGTCAGGATATGGTCCAGCTCGTCAACTGACAGCCCGCTCGCATACAGGCCGCCGACTACCGCGCCCATGCTGGTGGCGGCGACATAATCGATGGGGATATGCATTTTCTCCAGCGCTTGCAACACGCCCAGATGGGCATAACCGCGGGCGCCGCCGCCGGACAGCACCAGGCCGATGCGCGGCCTGGCCGGAAGATTATCGCTTGCTTTTTTAACAGCATCCATTCCCAGCTCGGGCGCCGCGGTTGCAGCACTGGCGTGGACAAGACTCAGCAGCAGGCAGCCGAAGTAGACGCAGAGGCTGCGTAGCGGACGGAAATTCACAATATTTCGCTTCAAAAGGGGCATGAGTCGCAGAAAAACACCGGATATCGGTATTGTTAAACAATGACCCGCATGATTATATTTGAATAAGCCCTTGGGACTGCCACTACATCCGATGTTTTATCCAGACTGCGCTCTCTTGAAGCCGGAGTGCCCGCCCTGATATGGGTAAGAAGCGCGGCGTCCGCTTTCCCGCCAATCACATTCCGACTCTCTTTTCACGGATTTCCACATGCCATCCCGCTCCGCTATCTTGATCGTCCTGTTTTTGCTGGGCGCCTTGCACGCCCTGATCGGCTGGCTGCTGATGCCCTCGCTGGCCGCAATGCCCCTGCTGCAAACCCTGCTCGGTCTGTGGCTGCTGTTGTCGTTCTTGCTGATTCCGGCCGGCATGCTGGGCCGCGTCATCAAGCGGCAGCCCCTGTCTGACCGGCTGGCATGGGCCGGCATGCTGGCCATGGGCGTATTTTCATCGCTGCTGGTCAGCACCTTGCTGCGCGAACTGTTCTTGCTGGTATTGCCCTGGTTCGGCCTGCACGATGCGCGCCTGCCGGCCTGGAGTGCGCTGGCGGTATTGCTGCTGGCCACGGTTTCCAGCCTGGTCGGCTATTTCAATGCGCGCCGGCTGGCTGCGGTAGTGGACATCGATATCCCCATTAGCGGCCTGCCCGCCGCCTTGCAAGGCTTCACCATCGCGCAGATCAGCGATATCCATGTCGGCCCGACCATCAAGCGCGGCTATCTGGATGCCATCGTCAACAAGGTCAACACTCTGAAAGCGGACCTGATCGCCATTACCGGCGACCTGGTGGATGGCAGCGTGCAGGAGCTGGCGCCACACACTGCGCCGCTGGCCAACTTGCAATCGCGCCACGGGGCTTACTTTGTCACCGGCAATCATGAGTATTACTCGAACGCGCCGGAATGGGTAGCCGAGGTGCGCCGGCTGGGATTGACGGTCTTGATGAACGAGCACGTGGTCCTCAAGCATCAGGGGGCTTCGTTGCTGGTGGCCGGGGTTACCGACTATAGCGCCCACCATTTCGATGAGGCCGAGCGCAGCGATCCGCGCGCGGCGCTGGCAGGAAGTCCGCAGCATGTCGCCGTCAAGCTGCTGCTGGCGCACCAGCCGCGCTCCGCCACGGCGGCGGCAGACGCCGGCTTCGATCTGCAGCTGTCCGGCCATACCCATGGCGGCCAGTTCTTTCCCTGGAACCTGTTCGTGCCTTTGCAGCAACCGTACACAGCCGGCTTGAACCGCTTGCGCAATCTATGGGTGTACACCAGCCGCGGCACCGGCTACTGGGGTCCGCCCAAGCGTCTTTTCGCACCTTCTGAAATTACCCGCCTGCGGCTGGTCCTGGCGTAACTAGTAGTTACTGTAACAGCCAAATCAAGAGCGCCTGTCACGTATCCGACGCGCATGGCGGCGTTGCACATGCTCGCAATAGTCCTGCTATTGCGAGCATGTGCGCCTTGCCCTGCGCGTCGGATACGCGCCTTTCACTCTCGATTCGACTGTTACAGTCCACTAGAGCACGACCTTGCCGCGCATGGCCTTGTCCTTGCCGCGCCGCGTCTTGCTGTCGACACGCTTCAGCTGAGAACTGCGGCTGGGCGCGGTGGGCCGCCTTTTTTTCTGGATCACAGTCACGCTCAGCAATAGTTCCTGCAGCCTGAGCATGGCCTCGCTCTTGTTCTTTTCCTGGCTGCGCGACTGCTGCGCCTTGAGGATCAGCACGCCGTCCTTGGTGATGCGCTGGTCGTTCAGAGCCAGCAGCTTTTCCTTGTAGAACTCGGAGAGCGACGATGCCGGGATATCGAAACGCAGATGGATGGCAGAGGACACCTTGTTGACATTCTGGCCGCCCGGCCCCTGGGCGCGGACGGCGCTGATCTCGATCTCGCTCAGCGGGATGGCGAGCGAGTCGGTAATGCGCAGCAGCTTGTCGTCGTTAGGAGGAAACATGCGCATTATTATAGAGGCAATGTCAACCTTGGCTGCGCAGATCCTCCAGCAAGCTGCCAGCCGCCGCGGCTTCCGCTTCATGGCCCGGCTCGCGCCAGGTTTCCGCCAGTGCATCCGCCTGCCATTGCTGCATCGCCGGCAGGTTCAGCAATTGCGCGGCATAGGCTTGCGCCGCCGGACTCAGTTGCAAGCCGTAAGTCTGCACCCGGAAGGCGACCGGTGCAAAGAACGCATCGACGGCGCTGAAGCCGGCCCCAGCCAGGAAGGGACCGCCAAAGCGCTGCAGACCCTCACTCCACAATTCATCCAGCCGGGCAATATCGCGCGCCAGCGCCGCAGGCACCTGCGCCAGCCTGACCCGGATGCCGCAGTTCATGGTGCAGTATTCGCGCAAGGCGCCAAAGCCGGAATGCATCTCGGCGGCGGCGCAGCGGGCCCAGGTCCGGGCTTGCGCATCGGCTGGCCAGACGCCGGCATGGCGCTCGGCCAGGTATTCGACTATGCCCAGCGAATCCCAGACGGCGGTTGCGCCGTCTTTCAGGGCCGGCACTTTGCCGGTCGGCGAAAAACTGCGGAAGGTGTCCCAGTTGGCGCCAGTGCCATCGTCAGAAAACGGCACCAGGTGTTCCTTGAATCCCAGCCCCAGAGCACGCATCAGTACCCATGGGCGCAGTGACCACGACGAATAATTTTTATTGGCGATATACAGCTCATACATGATGGCAAACACTCCGTTTTGAATTGTTATGGTTAAACGTAAATAGGTGCATGGGATCCGACTGGCATACAGGCAAGCTTGCATTACAGTGCGAAATGGGATTTTATATGTTTCCAGGAAAGAATACCCGTTCGGCTATGGCATAACCATGCCGGCTAAGGCATGATGGCTATTGCAGCCGCCAATTTATCCAAGACGATGAAACCATTCAGCAGCAGTCCCAATGCCGTGACGAGAACAGCCAATTTGCTGCTGCGCGCTTCGCTATTGCTGCTGGCGCTTGGCGGCAACGCCGCCAGCGCTGCCGAACGCTATCAGATCGATAGCGAACACACCTTCACCTACTTCGAGTACAGCCACTGGGGCTTGTCGATGCAGCGCAACCGCTTCGACACCACTACCGGCACGATCGAGCTTGATCGCGACAACCAGAGCGGCAGCATCGAAATCGACATCGACACTGCATCGGTCAGCACCGGCAGCGACGGCTTCAACCAGATCATGCGCTCCGGCGAATTCTTCGACAGCGCCAACCATCCGAAAATCAGCTTCAAATCTTCCGCCCTGCACTTTGAAGGGCCACAGCTGACGCAGGTAGACGGCGACCTGACCATCAAGGGCATCAGCCATCCTGTCACGCTGCAGATCAGCAATTTCAACTGCCGCTTCATGCTTATCTACGGCAAGCAAGCCTGCGGCGCCAACGGCTCCGCCAGCATCCTGCGCAGCGATTACAAACTGGGACGCTATGTGCCGTTTGTCAGCGATGCCGTCACACTGCACATCAGCGTAGAAGCGATCAAGGAATATTGAAACGGCCGCGGGCCAAGGCCGTTACAGGCGATATTCAGTGAACACCCGTGACTGGTAGGGAGCACGCGCTATCCACATGGTGCCCGCGGCGGCATCGACCAGGGTAGTCGCCACCGTGGCGCATGGCGCATCACCCTTGCCGCCGGGCTTGCGCAGCACGCCGCCGGCGTCGAGCAAATCCTCCGCGAGCACATTCTTTATACAGGTCCAGTCGATTTTTCCGCTGCCGCGGAAGAGCGCTTGCTGCAACACTGTCTCGACGCGCCGCTGGCGGTAGAGAGAGTCAGGATTGGCTGCCAGGCCGAGTTCGCGCAGCTTGCCGCGCGCTACCGGGCACAGCCAGTGATTGGCATGCACCAGCAAGCCGTCCTGCGGCGCCAGCCAGAAAATCTCGTCAGGCGCGCACTCCAGGTTGGCAACATCGCAGAACGGCTGGCCGACGCGGTCGACGCCGGTTTGCGCCAGCATCAGATGGCAGGAACAGAAGCGGCGCGTGCGCCACAGGATTTTCATGGCGGCGTTCATGTCCGCCGCCTCCAGCATCTTGCGCCGCACCAGCGCCAGTGGCACATCGGCCAGTTGGCGGTAATCGCGTTCAGAGCTCAGGAAATTTCCGCTGACGGACAAGCCGGCGCTGTTGATACCGTGCCGCCCCAGCGCGCCCGCCTCGGCAAACATCAGCAGGTCAGGCAAGCCGCCGCTGCGCCGCATGCGCAGCACAATGCCGGTATCGGCGCACTCCTGCCGCCAGTCCCAGTTATGCGCATGCATCAGGCGGCCGCTGGCCGCGTGCTCGGGCAATACCGCCAGGCTGGCGCCGCCGCCTTCCAGCACCTGGCAGACCAGCTTCTGTTCGCTATGACCAAACATCATCTCGGTGCGGCAATTGATCAGGATGATGTCGGCCAGAGAGACGCCGGCGCCGTCGGCGATACCCTGCATTTCGTCGAGGTAGGCAGGGTCAAAGCGCTGGACGATGGGACGCATCCCTAGCGCCAGCCTGGTCAAGCGCTCGGCGCCCACTCCCTGCCGCATCAACAGTTGCCGGTACAGGCGCGCACTGCGTGCAACGCGCTCCGGCACCGCGCAGCCATGCAGCTTGCCGCGCTGATACGCCGAGCCCGCCACCTCGATCAATGGGAAATAGTCGACATCTGCTTGACGAATGCTCACACGCAACCTCGCTCAAAAAATTAATCAACGGGCAAGTTTTTCCATGTTGTATTAATTATTTGATAAATTCAATAAAAAGATGTTTTTTAAGAAACCTCTTATTCCAACCTATCGCCTTTGCCACTTGCCGAGAGGTTTACTCATATGATATTAATCAATTAACATCAATTTGAATGTATTTTCATCAACCCCTCTGCGGCGAGAGAATGAGCAAATCCAAACACCCCAGCCGCCCCAGTCCATTGCAACTTGATCTGGCCAATCGCTTGATCCAGCAAATCACTACTGGTGAATTGCCGGCCGGAACCCACCTGACCGAAGAGAGCCTGGCCAGCCATTTCGATGTCTCCCGCACACCGGTCAAAGCTGCACTGCGTCTGGTGGCGCAGCAGGAATTGCTGGATTACCACGTCAACAGCGGCTATTTCGTCAGCACCAACACCAGTCCGAAACCGGTCCCGGACAAGCTTGTCGCCGGCGTCAGCGGCGACGCCCTGTACCAGCAGATGATCCACGACCGCAAGCACAATCTGCTGGCCGACACCATGACGGAAACCGACTTTTTGGAGCAATACGCGGTGTCGCGCAGCCTGCTCAGAGGGACGCTGGTGCGCATGGCTGCAGATGGCTTGATCGAGAAACGGCGCGGCCAAGGCTGGAACTTCCCGCCCATCGTCAGCACACCGGAACTGATGACCGAGAGCTATCAGTTCCGTATCGTCGTGGAATGCGCCGGCCTACTGGAAAGCAGTTTCAAGGCCGATGCCGAACAGTTGCGGAACAGTCGCCTGGCGCATGAAAAGCTGCTGTACCAGGCGCAAGCCGAATATTCCGCCACTGCCTTTTTTGCCCTCAATGCAGCGTTTCACGAAATGCTGGCCCGCTTCTCCAACAATCGCTTCCTGCTTCAGGCGATGCAGCAGCAAAACCAGCTAAGACGACTCGATGAACACCTAGGGGTTTACCATTCGCCCCACCAGATCGATTCCTGCAAAGAGCATTTGCAGATCATCGAGGCGCTGGAAAACGACAACAGAGAATGGGCATCTGCCTTAATGCGGCATCATTTAAGCGTTGCTCGGGACATTAAATAACGGTGCATTTATAGATGCAAAAGAACCAATGAGGTGATTGCCATGCATATCTCTGAATTTGATTGCCTTGCGGACCAGACAGGCTACCTAAAGAGTATTCCCTTGCAACGCAGCTCGCGACGGACTAAACTAACCGAACTTAGTCCGGATCAAAACGCCATGCAAACCTTCAACATCCACGAAGCCAAGACGCATTTATCCCGTCTCGTAGAGCAAGCCGCCAAGGGCGAATCTTTCGTCATCGCCAAGGCCGGCAAACCGCTGGTCAAAGTGATGCCGCTCAATGCGCCAGAGGCAGGCCAGCTAAAGCGGCTGGGCTTCATGGCAGGCCAGATTGCCGTACCGGATGACTTCGACCGCATGGGCGGCAGCGAGATCGAACAATTGTTTGGCGGCGATGAATGAAGTTACTGCTGGATACGCATCTGCTGCTGTGGGCGGCCGGCACCCCCGATCGCTTGTCCGCGGCCGCGCTTGCCCTGATCGGTTCACAGGAAAATGAATTGTTCTTCAGCGCCGCCAGCCTGTGGGAAATCGCCATCAAACGCGGCCTTGGGCGCAGCGATTTCCAGGCCGATGCACGGCTATTGCGGCGCGGCCTGCTGGACAATGGCTATAGCGAGCTGGCGATCGGCAGCGAGCATGCCGTGGCGATCGACAGCCTGCCATCCATCCACAAAGATCCGTTTGATCGGATTCTGGTCGCCCAGGCGACGGTCGAGGGCATCGTCCTGTTGACCGTCGACTCCCTCGTTGCACAGTATCCCGGACCGATCCGGCTACTGTGAACGAGGTCCTGCGCCGGACTTGCCATTGTCGGAACCGTCCGCAAAGATTCTGCTCCGCCTGAAGACAGGCATGGAATAATGCGCAGGAACGCATTTCCTGCCCCAACATTTTTACTGGCTCGTCCATGCCCCCTACTCCCAACGCCGATACGCTGCGTACACCAACCATCACCGATGTTGCACGCGAAGCCAAAGTAGGTAAAACCAGTGTTTCGCGCTACCTCAACGGCGAATTCGACAGCCTTTCCGATGCACTGCGGCTACGCATCCAGCAGGCCATCAGCACGCTCGGCTTCCGCCCCAACCAGATGGCGCGCGGACTCAAGCGCGGCCGCACGCGCATGGTCGGCATGGTGGTCGCCGACATCAGCAATCCCTACTCAGTCGAGGTCATGCGCGGCGTCGAAGCGGCCTGCCAAAAGCAAGGATTCATGCTGATGGTGTGCAATTCGGATAACCAGCTGGAGCTGGAAAAGCGCTACCTGGATTTGCTGACCAACTACCGGGTCGAAGGCCTTGTGATCAATCCGATCGGTTTGCCGGAGGAAGACTTGGCATCCATCAGCAACACCGGCCTGCCGCTGGTCATCATTGACCGCCGCGCCGTCCGCCTGCAGTGCGACATGGTCGGCCTGGACAACCTGCAAGCCGCCACCCTGGCGACACAGCACTTGCTGCAGCAGGGATTTCAATCGATTCATTTTTTTACCGAACCGATCGGCCAGATCAGCAGCCGCAGCGAGCGCGAGCAGGCGCTGCGCCAGGTGGTGGCGGCAGCCGGCAAGGGTTATTCGGCAACCACTTCGGAACTCGACATGGAGGACACTGCCGGCCTTGCCCGCGCCCTGCAGAAAGCCTTGAAAAGTAAGAAGCGCACCGCGATTTTTGCCGGCAACGGCCGCATGCTGCTGAACGTGGCGCTCGGCCTGCAACAGCTGGGCGCGCGCTGGCCCGAGGATATCGGCTTGCTGGGTTTTGACGACCCGAGCTGGGCGGCGCTAGCCGGCAGCGGCATCACCGGCATTCGCCAGCCAACCTTCGAAATCGGCCAGGCCGCGCTGGATTTTCTGGTACAGCGCATCGACGGCATCGCCAGCCCGGCGCGCATGCAAGCCTTCCCGGGCGAATTGAAGATACGCGGCTCCACCTTGCTGAAAAGTGTAACGGAGGCTTGACGGCTGATTTTTTATGAATTACTTTGGAACCGGTTCCATGACTAGTTCCACAAATATCGCCCAAGCTGCATGATATTGCGCATCGGGCAATTTTTTAAATCTTTTATGGAACCGATTCCAAAATGTAATCGCATCCCAGAAATGCGAAGCAGAACGTTATCCAGGAGACAGATTTGCAATCAACCCAATCACCGTCAGATATCTTCATCGTGGCGTCCGCCTATGGTGTCGATTTTGTACAGAAACAAGGCCATGCGGCAGTCCTGCCGCTGGCGGCAAATGCCGGCGCCGACGGACTCGAAGTCCGGCGCGAACTGTTCCTCGGCTCGGATACGGAAATCGCGCTGCAGCTTGCCGGCTTGAAAAGCCTCTTTGGCGCGCATGGCTTGCAGGCAGTGTATTCAGCGCCGGAATCCCTGTTCCGCCCAGACGGCGATCTCGATCTGGCGCTCTTGGCGTCGCGCCTGCATGAAGCGGAAATCCTCGGCGCCGCCACGCTCAAGCTGCAAATGCACGACTATGCCGGCCGCGTCGACGCGGCTGCCCTGCAGCGCGCGCTCGGTCAATCGCCGGTAACGCTGTTGCTGGAAAACGGCCAGCAAAAAAGTGGCTGCAGCATAAGCGAATTCACCAGTTTCTTTGCTGCCTGCAGCGCCAACTCCCCGGCCATCCCGGTGGCAATGACTTTCGATATCGGCAACTGGAGCTGGGCCGGCGAGGATCCTGTGGCTGCAGTCCAGGCGCTGGCGCCGCACGTGCGCTATATTCATTGCAAGGACGTGCAAGGCAGCGGCATGCGGCGCTTTGCGGTAGCGCTTGACGAAGGCAACGTCGACTGGCGCGCTTGCCTGAGCCGGCTTCCCGGCGCCGTCACGCGCGCAATCGAATATCCCTTGCCCGCCGATCCGGCAGCCCAGGCGTGCCATGTCCGGCAACTGCGTGCGGCAGCGACATCTCTTTCTTGCGGAGCAAGCACATGCCAGTAAAATCCCTTGACGTCGTCACCTACGGCGAAGCCATGGCGATGTTTGTCGCCAGCGAAAGCGGCGATCTGGCCAAGGCAAAAAGCTTTGTCAAGCGTGCCGCCGGAGCGGAGCTGAATGTCGCCACCGGCCTGGCGCGACTGGGATTCCGGGTCGGCTGGGTGAGCCGGGTCGGCCGCGATTCATTCGGCCGCTTCGTGCTGGAAACCCTGGCCAGCGAGGGCATCGACAGCACAGCCGTCACCATCGACGAACGCTATCCGACCGCTTTTCAGCTCAAATCGCGCAACGACGACGGCAGCGACCCGGAAATCGAATACTTCCGCCAAGGATCCGCCGCCAGCCAGTTGTCGATCGCCGACTACCGCCCGGAATACTTCCAGGCGGCGCGCCATCTGCATTTATCCGGCGTGGCGCCGGCCATTTCCGCCTCTTCGCTGGAACTGGCCTTCCATATCGCCGGCGAGATGCGTGCCGCCGGTAAAAGCATCAGCTTCGATCCCAATTTGCGCCCCACCCTGTGGCGTTCGCGGGAAATCATGGCGGACCGGCTCAATGCCTTGGCCTCTTATGCCGACTGGGTGCTGCCGGGCCTGGAAGAAGGCCGCATCCTGACCGGCCTGGCCAGTCCGCATGACATCGCCGGTTTCTACCTTGCACGCGGCGCCAGCGGCGTCATCGTCAAGCTCGGCAGCGCCGGCGCCTACCTGCGCACGGCGCGCCAGGAAGCCACCATCCCTGCCGCGCCGGTCGCCAAGGTGGTCGATACCGTGGGCGCCGGCGACGGCTTTGCCGTCGGCGTCATCAGCGCCTTGCTGGAGGGACGCGACGCGCATTTTGCGGCAACCCGCGGCAACTTGATCGGAGCGATGGCGATCCAGGTCAGCGGCGACAGCGAGGGATTGCCGACACGAAAACAGCTAGTGGACTGTAACGGTCCACTAAAACAACACCGCTAAAAAACAACAGGCTAGCAGCAGACCTGAAGAGCGGACAATCAAAACGAGGAGACAAGCAATGGAAACAAGAAAATTGGCGATGCGGCGGTGGTGGTTCATCATACCCATCGTCTTCATCACTTACAGCCTGGCTTACCTGGACCGCGCCAATTTCGGCTTCGCCAGCGCTGCCGGCATCAACCACGATCTCGGCATCACGCAAAGCACCTCGTCGCTGATAGGCGCCCTGTTCTTCCTCGGTTATTTCTTCTTCCAGATTCCTGGCGCCATCTATGCGGAGCGGCGCAGCGTCAAGAAGATGATCTTCTGGAGCCTGGTGCTGTGGGGCAGCTGCGCCGCCCTGACCGGCGTGATCAGCAATATCCCGATGCTGATGGTGATCCGCTTTTCGCTGGGCGTGGTGGAAGCGGCGGTGATGCCGGCCATGCTGATCTATATCAGCAACTGGTTTACCAAAACCGAACGCTCACGCGCCAACACCTTCCTGATCCTCGGCAATCCGGTCACGGTGCTGTGGATGTCGGTGCTGTCCGGCTATCTGGTCAACAGCTTCGGCTGGCGCCACATGATGATCGCCGAAGGCGTGCCGGCGATTGTTTGGGCCTGCATCTGGTGGTTCGTGGTGCAGGACAAGCCGGCTGAATCAACCTGGCTGAAGCCGCAGGAAAAGGCCGACCTCAAGGCGGCGCTCGACCTGGAGCAGGTCGGCATGAAGCCGACGCGCAACTATGCCGAAGCCTTCAAGTCGCCGGCGGTGATCAAGCTGTGCGCGCAGTATTTTTGCTGGAGCATCGGTGTCTACGGTTTCGTGCTGTGGCTGCCGTCCATCCTGAAGAATGCCGCCAACATCAGCATGGTGGAAACCGGCTGGCTCTCTTCCCTGCCCTACCTGGCGGCCGTGATCGCCATGCTGCTGACCTCCTGGGCTTCCGACAAGATGCAGAACCGCAAGCTGTTTGTCTGGCCGGCGCTGCTGATAGCCGCTCTGGCATTCCTCGGTTCCTACCTGCTGGGCAGCAGCAATTTCTGGCTGTCCTACGGTTTGCTGGTGATTGCCGGCGCCGCCATGTACGCCCCTTACGGACCGTTCTTCGCCATCGTTCCCGAACTGCTGCCGAAGAATGTCGCCGGCGGCGCCATGGCGCTGATCAACAGCATGGGCGCGCTCGGCTCTTTCCTTGGCTCCTACGTGGTCGGCTACCTGAACGGCGCCACCGGCAGCCCGTTCGCCTCCTATCTGTTCATGGCCAGCGGCTTGCTGGCTGCGGTGGTGCTGACCATTTCAGTCAAGCCGGAAGCGCAAACCCTGCCGCTGCAGCAGTCGGTCACGCAATGACCAATCGATCAGGAAAAATGATGCAAGCGAAAATCGTACTCTACAAAAAGGTCGCCGACGATGTATTGGCGATGCTGCAGCAGGACTACCACGTGGTGCAATTCGACGGCGTCGACGCCGGCAACCGTGCCGCCTTCATGACGGCAGTGAAGGATGCGGCCGGCCTGATCGGCGCCAGCCTCAAGATCGATGCCGAGATCCTCGACCACGCGCCGCAGCTCAAGGCGATCTCGACCATTTCCGTCGGCGTCGACCAGTTCGACCCGGCCGACCTGCGACGGCGCGGCATCGTGCTTCTGAACACGCCCGATGTCTTGACGGAGACCACGGCGGATACCGGCTTTGCGCTGATACTGGCAGCCGCCAGGCGGGTAGTGGAAATGGCCGACTACGTGAAGCAAGGGCGCTGGACCCACAGCATAGGCGAAGATTGCTTCGGCACCGACGTCCAGGGCAAAACCCTGGGCATCATCGGCATGGGCCGCATCGGCGGCGCCATTGCCCGGCGCGCGTCGCTAGGTTTCGGCATGCAGGTTTTATACAATAACCGTAGCCCCGATCCTGCCGCTGAAACCGCCTACGCGGCGCGTTTCTGCCCGCTCGGCCAGTTGTTGCAGAATGCCGATTTCATTTGCATCACGGCGCCGCTGACGCCGCAGACCCGCGGCATGATAGGCAAAGCTGAGCTGGCGCAGATGCGCTCCAGCACCATTCTCGTGAATATCTCGCGCGGCAGCATCATCGATGAAGCAGCGCTGATCGACGCACTGGAAAGCGGCCGCCTGCGCGCCGCCGGACTGGATGTATTCGAGCGCGAACCGCTGCCTGCGGATTCACGCTTGCTGAGCTTGCCGAATGTGGTCGCGCTGCCGCATATCGGCTCAGCCACGCATGAAACGCGCAAGCGCATGGCGCTGTGCGCGGCGCGGAACCTGCTGGATGCATTAAGCGGAAAACCGACACCGAACGTGGCGAATCGGGCCTGAGAAGGCCCATAGGCTGGCACTAATGCTCAGACCGGATGCGGCAAACGGGCGTCCGCCGCTGCCAGCCGCGCTTCCAGCGCCTGGATTCGTTGCAGCAGCTTAAGCGCCATCGCCAGGCCCTGGGTATCAAGCTCAAAATCGTCGCGCAGACGGCGCGCGGTCCTGGCCACTACAATGGTCTGCGACCGGAATACATATCCGGCCGCCGGGTCGCGGTCCGGCTCGATGGCGCCCAGCGCCACCAGCTCCGCCAGCTCGGCATGGCTGAGTCCGGAATATTCGGCCAGCTCGTCCAGCGAACAGGCATCGGCATCGTTCAGCCAGACCGCTTCTACCAACAGACTAGTCATTCCCGCTCTCCTCAATGCAAATGCTGACGTGGGTCGAAAGCCGATTCCGCGGCGAGCTGCTCAAACAGTTCGCGCTCGCGCGCCGTGGGGACCTTCGGCACTTCTATCCTGACCACCGCATACAGATTGCCCTGCTCGCCGCCGGCGGACGGCAGTCCGCGCTTGGCCAGCCGGAACTGACGGTTGGCCGCGGTGCCGGCAGGGATGTTCAGTTCCACCTTGCCGCCCAGGGTAGGCGCCTGCACCACTGCGCCCAGCACCGCTTCCCATGGCGCCAGCGGCAAATCGAAATACAGATCCTTGCCGGTGACCCGGTACAACGGGTGCGGGATCAGCTTCATCATCACATACAGGTCACCGTGCTTGCCGCCATCGCTGCCCTGCCCGCCCTTGCCTGACAGACGCAGGCGCTGGCCGTCTTCGGCGCCTTTCGGAATGCGCACCCGGAAGGTGCGCGGCACCCGGTGCAATTTGCCGTGTTCGTCGTATTCCGGCATGCTCAGCCGGACATCGGTTTCGCCGCCTTCGTAAATCTGCTCCAGCGTGATGGGCGTGTTGACTTCGTAGTCCTCGCCTCTGCGCGGCCGCGGCCGGCCGCCCTGGCGCGATGCCGCAAAAGCTGCCAGGATGTCGGCCATGTCGACATCGCCGAAGGAGGCGCCGCCGTCGCTGAAACCCTGCTGCCAGGCATGCGGCGGCTCAACGTTTTCGCCAGGCTGGTGGCTGCCCAGCTGGTCATAGGCGGAACGCTTCTCGGCATCCTTCAGGGTCGAATAGGCTTCAGCGATTTCCTTGAATTTTTCTTCCCCGGACGGATCCTTGGAAACGTCCGGATGGTATTTATGCGCCAGCTTGCGATACGCTTGCTTGATTTCAGCCGCGCTAGCAGTCCGCTCGACGCCAAGGGCACTGTAGTAGTCTTTGAATTTCATTTCATCCTTCGTTCAATTTTTCAAAAACTCAACGAAATTCCGATTGAATTCCCGCAACTGGTCGCGCACCTGCTCATCCACCAGCTCGCCGTTCTCATTGAACACCTTGCCGGCGCGCGACACCATCAGGCGGCCGCCAAACCAGGGCTGCATGCCTAGCGTGCGCAACACCGGCAGCCAGGCATTCTGCGACAGGATGGTGCCGAAGCCGCCCGGCGAGGCGCCGATCACCGCCACCCGCCGCCCGTTGAAGATACGCGCGCTGTCGGCCGGCGGCCGCGACAGCCAGTCGAGCGCATTCTTGAACACGCCCGGCATGGAATTATTATATTCCGGCGTCACTAGCAGCAGCGCGTCGGCCACCGCGATCTGCTCCTTCAGCAGCGTGACCGCTGCCGGGATTCCTTCCGCCTGTTCAAGATCGCCGTCATACAAAGGGATGCCCTTGATAGTGCCGATTTCCAGCGTCGCGCCGGCTGGCATCAGGTCCACCGCGGCCCGCAACAAAGCGGCATTCAGCGAGCCGCTGCGCAAACTTCCTGCTACTCCGACGATTTTCGTCATGTGCTTCTCCTCAACGGTTAGCTGGGCGTATCAAGCTTGGTCTGCTGCAAGACGGTGGCAATCGGTGTGCCCTGGCGGATGGTCTTGGTGACCGGCGTCTTCTCGCAGATTTCAGCCAGCCTGGCGATCTGCGCCTCGCTCAGCTGGGCGCCGAAAGCGATGGTGCGATCGATCTTTTCCTGGCCCTGCTCATCGCGCAAAAAGCGCAGGCGGACATCGATCAGGCCCAGCTCCCACTGCTTGCGATCGGCGTACATGCGTAAAGTCAGCGAAGTGCAGGCAGCCAGTCCGGCCAGCAGCAATTCATAAGGGGCAGGACCGCTATCGGTGCCACCGTTGTCCAGCGGCTCGTCGGCGTGCAACTGATGCGTCCTGGCCTGGATTTGTTGGACAAAGCCGGTAACGCTTTGCAGGTGAACAGACGCCATACACTCTCCATATAGTTTCAGATTTCCGGTCGGGCCATATTGCATGGCCGGATTTGATATAGAGACTATAGCCGTTTTGGCGGGCGAGGATAAGTGCAACGCAGGAATCAGACGGCGCCGTCCATCGGGCGCCGCTCAGACCAGGTTATCGAAGCGGCATGCTCAAGCCGCCGCCAGCCGCCACAGCGAAGTCAGCTCCGCGGCGCGCGCGGCATGCAAGGGATCGGACGCATCGGATACCTTCGGGTGTTGCGGCCGGACGTCGATTTTCCCCACGACTTTCAGCCCGGCTGCAGCGATTGCCGCCAGCAGCTCGGCGCGGCTGCGCAAAGCCAGATGTTCGGCCAGGTCGGACAGGATCAGCCAGCCTTCGCCGCCGGGTTCCAGATGCTGTGTCAGCCCGCTCAGGAAGCCGCGCAGCATGCGGCTTTCAGGATCATATACAGCGTGTTCGATCGGCGAGCTGGGGCGTGCCGGAATCCACGGCGGATTGCAGATCACCAGCGGCGCCCGCCCCTCGGGAAAGAGGTCAGCCTGCACCAGTTTCACCTGGCCGTCCAGGTTCAGGCGCAACAGGTTTTCCTTGGCGCAGGACAGCGCGCGCGGGTCCATGTCGGTCGCCACGATCTTGGCCACGCCGCGCTTGGCCAGCAAGGCCGCCAGCACGCCGGTGCCGGTGCCGATGTCGAAAGCCAGTCTGGTGGACGGCAGCGGCGCCTCGGCCACCAGTCCGATGTATTCGCCACGCACCGGCGAGTAGACCCCGTAGTGCGGATGGATGCGCTCGCCCAGCGCCGGGATCTCGACGCCTTTCTTGCGCCACTCGTGGGCGCCGATCAGGCCCAGCAACTCACGCAGCGAAGCGACGAAAGGTTCTGTCGCCGCGCCGTAGGCCTCGTTGCAGGCCTGCTGCACGTCAGGCGCGCGCCGCAAGGGGATGCTGTAGTCCGCCTCGAACGGCAGCAGCAGCATGCCGAGCGTACGGGCGCGCTGCGATTGCGCCTGGCGATGCAGGTTGAAGGCATCGGTCGGCGAGGCCGGCAGCTTGGGACGCTTCTTAGGTTTGGGTTCGGCCCGCCGCGCCAGCGCCTGCAGCAACTGCCGGGCATTCTGGAAGTCGCCGCGCCACAGCATGCCGGTGCCTTCGCAAGCAAGGCGGTAGGCGCTGTCGGCAGTCATGCGGTCGTCCGCAATCACCACCCGCTTCGGCGCTGGATTGCCGCTTTCCGAGCGCCAGTGCGCCGAGCATTCCTGGTCGTTCTCGATCCAGTGGATCAATGGCTGTTCGGCGGCGGTCATACGGCGGGCAGCGACGGCAACGCTGGCAAGGTGGAATTCTGGTGCATGAGGAGATCTCGATCTGTGTATAGGAGGGGGCAGGGAGCGATGTTTGCAAAACATCATCTGCGGGCTCGCCTGACGAAGCAGGCGAGACATTTCCCGCAAGTATACCTCCTGCCCTTGGCGCCCGCCCTTTTCTTTCGCCTGGAATTTCAGGCCATCCGGCCCGACCTTCGTTTTTAAAACGTTTCCCAGTCATCGCTGCCGGAACCGGCCAGCCTGACTGCATTGCGCTGGCACCGGTGCCGGCGTTGCCGCATGCCCGGGCGGCAGTAAAAGACAAGGGACAATCTTGAGAAGCCGGAACCAAATGTTAATTCCACGGCGATTTGACAAATTGCACGGCCAATGCCGCACACATTAACTGTTACCCTAATCATTTAACAATCTGCCACAAACCTGCAGCTGAAAACCTGCAATAATCCCGCGCTGCCTAGGCTAGCCAGCGCCGAATTTTCCCCACATTCGATCCGCCTGGTTTATTGTATCCGCTTAGAAAGATAGCATTTCGGCGCAGTTGTTACATGAGCAATTTCCAGACATTCTCCCGGCCGCAAAAAGAGAATGCTGCGAACATCAATCAACGACAGGAGTGATGACACGTGAAGCAATGGACTATTCGACAACGAATGCTGGTCAGTTTTGGCGTGATCCTGCTGCTGATGGGCTTCATGGCCGGCATCAGTTATGTGAAACTCCAGGCGATCGAGCACGAAACCAACAGCTTCCAGACTGACTCCATGCCCGGCCTGGAACTGAGCACGGGGATTCGCTCAACCTGGTTCCAAAGTTATCTCCTGGTGCTGCAGTCGATTACCGTCGACATCCAGCCGGAGCAGCGCAAACGGGATCTGGCGACGCTGCTCGCCGATAACGAGAAAATGGACAAGCTGGTCGTCGACTATGAGAAAACCATTTTCGAAGCGCAGGACCGGCTCAATTTCGACGCCTTCAAGCAAGCGCGCGTTGGCTACGTCCGTCTGATGGCGGAAGTGCTGCGGCTGGACGATACCCAGAAGAACGCTCAGGCGCGCAGCCTGCTGATCGAACAGCTGGAGCCGGCCTGGCAGCGTGGCCGCGCCGCCGCCACCGTATTGCGCGACTTCAACCAGCAGTCCGAGGTGCGTTCAGTCGAGAAGATCGAAACCGCCGTGGTTGTGGCCAAGAGCACCCTGCTGGCAGCGCTGGCGATCGCCTTGATAGTGGCGCTGATTTGCGGCTTCTTCCTGTTGCGCGCCATCACGCGGCCGATGGAAGAACTGGTCGCGGCGCTGGAGGTGATCCGCTCAGGTGATTTGTCGCAACGCCTCAACCTGAATCGCCACGATGAATTCCAGGCGCTGGAAGTCGGCCTCAACCGCATGTCGGACGAACTGACCGGCCTGGTGGGCCAGGCGCAGAAATCGGCGATCCAGGTCACCACCTCGGTAGTCGAGATTGCCGCCACCGCCAAGCAGCAGCAGGCCACCGCCAACGAAACCGCCGCCACCACCACCGAGATCGGCGCTACTTCACGCGAGATCTATTCCACTTCGCGCGAACTGGTGAGCACCATGAACGAAGTCTCCTCCGGCGCGGAAGAAGCGGCGCGCCTGGGCGGCGCCGGCCAGGTCGGCCTGACGCAGATGGAAGACACCATGCACCACGTGATGGATGCGGCCGGCTCGGTCAACGCCAAGCTGGCCATCCTCAACGAGAAAGCCAGCAACATCAACCAGGTGGTCACTACCATCACCAAGGTTGCCGGACAAACCAACCTGCTGTCGCTGAACGCTGCCATCGAAGCGGAAAAAGCCGGCGAATACGGCCGCGGATTTTCCGTGGTGGCGATCGAAATCCGTCGCCTGGCCGACCAGACCGCCGTTGCTACCTACGACATCGAGCAGATGGTCAAGGAAATCCAGTCGGCGGTGTCGGCCGGCGTGATGGGCATGGACAAGTTTTCCGAAGAAGTCCGGCGCGGCATCGCCGATGTGCAGAACGTCGGCGTCCAGCTGTCGCAGATAATCCAACAAGTGCAGGCGCTGACGCCGCGCTTCCAGTCTGTGCATGAAGGCGTGCAGGCGCAAGCAGTCGGCGCTGAACAGATCAGCCAGGCGCTGAGCCAATTGAGCGAAGCCGCCCAGCAAAGCGTCGAATCGCTGCGGCAGTCGAGCCAGGCGATCGACGAACTGACGCTGACTGCCAACGGCTTGCGCAACGGCGTATCGCGTTTCAAGCTGAAACCGGCCTGAAGCAGAACACGGCCGGGCTCAACTCGTGCGGGCCCGGGCTGCAGGCGAAGACGGTCATTTTGTGCACGCGCACCCAAGAAAAGATATCCAGCCACATGCTCTTTTTATTGTTCCAAATCGGCCAGGACCACTACGCACTGGATACCCGCCAGGTTGCGGTAGTACTGTCGCTGGTCAAGCTGAAACAGATGCCGGCGACGGCGCCGTGGGTGGCTGGCGTGTTCACCTATCGCGGCCAGTCGGTGCCGGTGATCGACCTGAGCCAGCTGGCGATCGGCCAGCCGTCGCAGCAGCGCCTCAGCACCCGTATCGTGCTGGTGCACTATCCGGCGCCGGGAGCGGATACCCGCCTGCTCGGCCTGGTGCTGGAAAAAGCCAGCGAGATCATGCGCCGCGCCCCGTCGGAATTCCGCGACAGCGGCCTGGCTCATGGCGATGCGCCCTATCTGGGCCCGGTCACGGACGATGCGCGCGGCCTGATCCAGTCGGTGCAGGTGCAGGATCTGCTGCCGCCGGAAGTGCGCGCGCAATTGTTTCCGGGCGTGGAGAAATAATGCCGCTGGCAAAATTCGAAACCATGCTGAAACGCACCATGGGCCTGGATATCCAATCCATAGGCCGACCCATGCTCGAACGCGCCTTGCAGGAACGGCAGGGCAGCTGCGGCGCGGCGGATCTTGACGCCTACTGGCTGCTGCTCCAGATGTCTGAACCAGAGCAGCTGCAGCTGATCGAATCAGTGATCGTGCCGGAGACCTGGTTCTTCCGCAATCGCGAAGCGTTCCAGGAAATGGTCCAGCTGCAGCAGCGCTGGCCGCGCCTGATCAGCGCCAGCCAGCCGCTGCGCATCCTCAGCCTGCCCTGCTCTACCGGCGAAGAACCGTATTCGATCGCCATGGCCCTGCTGGATGCAGGCGTGCCGCCGCCGCATTTCCAGATCGATGCGATCGACATCAGCCCGCAATCGCTGCATGTGGCGCGCCAGGCCGTGTACGGCAAGAATTCTTTCCGCGGTGACTACCTGAGTTTCCGCGACCGCTACTTTGCGCTCAATGAACAAGGCTATGCACTATCCGAGACGGTGCGGCAGCAGGTCCGCTTCGCGCAAAGCAATCTGTTCGCAGCCGACCTGCTGGCCGCGCAAGCCCCTTATGACATCATCTTTTGCCGCAATCTGCTGATCTATTTCGATCGCGCCACCCAGCATCAGGCGGTGACCATCCTGCTCCGGCGGCTCGCGCCGGAAGGCCTGGTGTTCGTCGGCCCGGCTGAAAGCTCCTTGATGATGCAGCACGAGCTGACGCCGATCAAGGCGCCGATGGCCTTCGCTTTCCGGCAAGGAGCGCCGAAACCGGAAGTCGCCAGGACGGCAGCGCCGCCCGCTGCCGCCTACGTTCCGCAAACTCAAGTACGGACGCCCGGAACAACGGTGACGCGGACCGCTCAGGCCAAAGCCAGGTCAACCCCAGGCAGCTCCGCCCAGCCGCAGCCCGTGAGCCTGGCGGCGGCGCAGCTGCTGGCTGACCGAGGCAAGCTGAGCGAAGCCGCCGCCTTGTGCGAACAATTCATCAGGCAGCACGGCGCTTCGGCTGCCGCTTACTATCTGATGGCCGTGATCCATGACGCCGCCGACCACAAACAGGCAGCCGCCGACTGCTATCGCAAAGCCTTGTACCTGGAGCCGAGCCACGCTGACGCCATGACGCACCTGGCAGCCCTGCTGCAAACCATGGGCGACCACGCCGGCGCGAAGCTGCTGCAGCAGCGCGCGCGGCGCTCGACCGAAAACAATCCGTCCTGACATGAGCCCAACCCTGAAACCCCACCCGCTGCGCAATTGCCAACCCATGGCGTTAGCCGCTAGCCGCAGCGGCTACCATTGGCGCCGCCAGTCATGAACAAGGTCGCACAGCGCCCTGCCGGCGATATGACCATGCCAGTGATCGACGATTGCTGGAACCGCATCGGCGTGCGCGGCGACGGTTCCTGCAAAAAACTGGCGCAGCATATCGACTGCCGCAACTGTCCGGTGCATGCGCGCGCCGCAGCCGAGCTGCTGGATCGCTTGCAGGTGGATCAGATGACGGATGGCTGGAGCGAGCATGCCGAGCCGGCGCAAGAACAAAGGACCGACCTCAGTTCCTGGCTGCTGTTCCGCATCGGCGAAGAGTGGCTGGCGCTGCCCACCGCATTGCTGGAGGAAATCACGGAATTGCGCGGCATTCATGGCTTGCCCCATCGTAAAAATGCCGTCGTGCTCGGCATTACCAATATCCGCGGCGCCCTGGTGACCTGCGTCTCGCTGGCAGCCATGCTCGGCATCGTCGCCGACGGCACGGCAGCGGCACGCCAGGAACTGCTGCGGCGCATGCTGATCGTCAGGCGCAATGGCCAGACCACCGCCTTCACTGCCGACGAAGTGCATGGCACCTTGCGCGTCGCCGTCTCCGAGCAGCAACCGGTGCCGACCACGCTGACCCGTGCCGCCGGCCATTTCACCTACGCCGTGATCCAATGGAACGGCCATAGCGTCGGCCTGCTGGACCAGGAACTGCTGTTCCACACGCTGGATCGGAGCCTGGCATGAACGCCGACGACATGCGCGACGCCTCGATGCTGGACCTGTTCCGGCTGGAGGTAGACACCCAGGCACAAGTGATGAGCAGTGGCCTGCTGGCGATCGAGCGCAGCGCCTCGCCGCAGGAGCTGGAGGCCTGCATGAGGGCGGCCCACTCGATCAAGGGCGCGGCGCGGATTGTCGGCATCCAGGCCGGCGTCGACGTCACCCACGTGATGGAAGACTGTTTCGTTTCAGCGCAACAAGGCAAGATCCAGCTCGGCCCGCGCCGTATCGACCAGTTGCTGCGCGGCGTCGATCTGCTGCAACGGATTGCCGTGAGCGCGGAAGACCTGCAGTTGTGGCAAGCCGGCGACGGCCGCAAGGAAATCGACGCCTTTCTGCAAGGCTTGCAAAACAGCCTGCTGCAAGCCGACGACAGCGTCCGCGCAACACCAAGCGCGCCGCCGGCCACCGTCAACGAATTGCCGCTTGCCGGCGAATTGCAGCAGCAGGACAAGAGCGAAAGCGCCGACCGCATGCTGCGGGTCACCGCCGCCCACCTGAACCAGCTGGTCAGCCTGTCCGGCGAATCGCTGGTGGAATCGCGCTGGCTGCCAGCCTTCAACGAATCCTTGCTGCGCCTCAAGCGCCTGCAGCAAGGCGCGGCGCAAGCGCTGGAAGCATTGCATGACACGCTGCGTGAAAACGACCTGGCTGCCGCCCAATTCACGGCCTTGCAAAATTCCCGGCAGCAGGTCGACGCCTGCCAAAAAATGCTGGCGGAGCGGCTGGCCGAACTGGAGTCCTTTGAACGCCGTAACAGCAGCCGCGCGCAACGGCTGTACGACCAGGCGCTGGCCTGCCGCATGCGGCCGTTCGCTGATCGCGTGGCCGGCTACGACCGCATGGTGCGCGACCTCGGGCGCAGCCTCGGCAAGCAGGTCAGGCTGGAAATCAGCGGCGAGACCACCCAGGTCGACCGCGATATCCTGGAGCAGCTGGATGCGCCGCTGGTGCATTTGCTGCGCAATGCGCTCGATCACGGCATCGAGCCGGCCTCGCAGCGGCGTGCTGCCGGCAAGGCCGAAGAAGGCGTGATCAGCCTGACCGCGCGCCACCATGCCGGCCTGCTGCAGATCACCGTCAGCGACGACGGCAGCGGCATCGATCTTGAACGGCTGCGCGCCAGCATTGTGGCGCGCAGCCTGGTCGACAACGCCACCTCAGCACGCCTGAGCGACGCCGAATTGCTGCACTTCCTGCTGCTGCCCGGCTTCAGCATGCGCGACACGGTCACCGAAATCTCGGGACGCGGGGTTGGCCTGGATGTGGTGCACAACATGCTCAAGCGCATGCGCGGCAGCATCCAGATTTTCAGCGAAAGCGGCCGCGGCATGCGTTTCCAGCTGCAGCTGCCGCTGACCTTGTCACTGGTGCGCAGCCTGCTGGTCAGCATCGGCGGCGAACCTTATGCCTTCCCGCTGGCCTATGTGAACCGCACCATGGTGCTGGACAAGGCACAGATCGAATTGCTCGAAGGCCGCCAGCATTTCAGCTTTGAAGAAAGGCAGATCGGCCTGATTGCCGCCAGCCAGATCCTGCAAACCGGCGACAGCGCAGCCGGCGATGACGGCATCGCGCTGGTGGTGATCGGCGACATGAGCCAGACTTACGGCCTGCAGGTTGACCGCTTGCTGGGAGAGCACATGCTGGTGGTGCAGCCGCTGGACACGCGGCTGGGCAAGATCAAGGATGTCGCGGCGGCAGCGCTGATGGAAGACGGCACGCCGGTATTGATACTGGATGTCGAGGACATGCTGCATTCGGTCGACAAGCTGATCGCCCACGGCCAGCTCGACAAAATCCACGACGGCGGCAGCCAGCAGCAGCTGCAGACCAGCAAGCGGGTGCTGGTGGTCGATGACTCGCTCACCGTGCGCGAACTGGAGCGCAAGCTGCTCAGCAGCCGCGGCTATACGGTGAGGATCGCGGTGGACGGCATGGATGGCTGGAACGCCTTGCGCAGCGAACCGTTCGACCTGGTGATCACCGATATCGACATGCCGCGCATGGACGGCATCGAATTGGTAACATTGATCAAGAGCAACCTGCAGCTGAAAGCGATTCCGGTGATGATCGTTTCCTACAAGGACCGCCAGGAAGATCGCCAGCGCGGACTGGAAGCCGGCGCCGACTACTATCTGGCCAAGGCCAGCTTCCATGACGAGACCTTGCTGGAGGCGGTCGAAGACCTGATCGGCGAGGCCCATGGCTCCTAGTTTTCGGTACTGAGCGCCTATTTTTCTCCAAAGAACCTGATGAACGCGTGTATATTTTCAGTCATTCAATGTTACCTGTTGAGTAGCAAGCCTTACCGGCGCGATGGCACACGTTTTTAGCAAAGGAATCCTGGATAATGAAAATAGGTATCGTCAACGATGCCCCGATTGCGGTGGAAGCGCTGCGCCGCACGCTGGCGCTGCGCCAGGACCACGAAATCATCTGGATCGCGGAGGACGGCAGGCGCGCCATCGAGTTGTGCGCCTGGCAAGTGCCGGACCTGATCCTGATGGACCTGATGATGCCGGTGCTCGATGGCGTAGGCGCCACCCGCCACATCATGGCCCATACGCCGTGCGCGATCCTGGTGGTTACCGGCGACGTCGGCGCCAATGTCTCGGCGGTGTACGACGCCATGGCCTACGGCGCGCTGGATGCGATCGACACCCCGAGCACCTTGGCCGGCCATCCGCGCAACGGCGTCAATTCCCTGCTGGCCAAGATCGATTCGATCGAAAAACTGATCAACCAGCGCCAGGCCGCACCCGAGACTGCAGCGGCCCCGGAGACATCGGCGCCAGCCCCGGCCAGGTCTGCCGTTGCGCCGCGCAAGCCGTCGCCGCTGGCGCCGAATTCCAAGTATCTGGTCGCCATCGGCGCCTCCGCCGGCGGCCCGGCGGCGCTGGCAACCCTGCTGTCGCAGCTACCGGCGGATTTTCCGGCGGCGCTGGTGGTGGTGCAGCACGTCGACGCCCAGTTCGCGGCCGGCATGGCCGACTGGCTAGGCAGCCAGTCAAAACTACCGGTGCGGCTGGCGCTGGCGGGAGACAGCCCTATCCCCGGCACCGTATTATTGGCCGGCACCGACGACCATTTGCGCCTGACCCGGCCATTTCAGCTGGGTTACACCGAACAGCCGAGCGGCTATCCGTACCGGCCTTCGATCGATGTGTTTTTCCAGAGCGTGGTAGAGGCCTGGGCCGGCAAGGCGATCGGCATCCTGCTGACCGGCATGGGCCGGGATGGCGCACTGGGCTTGAAAGCCATGCGCGACAAGGGTTACTACACGATCGCCCAGGATCGCGATTCGAGCGCAGTATATGGCATGCCGAAGGCGGCGGCGCAGCTGAATGCAGCCGACGCCATCCTGCCGGTCAACAGAATTGCAGATAAGCTGGTCAGTCTCATCAACAAGCAATAGCGGCAAGCAATGACAGCAAACAATAGCAACACTGAGTTCAGATACGGAGCAAGTCATGTATAACGAATTAAATCTCGACACCGACCAGCCGCCAGACGACTATCCGGTGATGGTGCTGCTGGTGGATGACCAAGCCATGGTGGGCGAAGCCGTGCGGCGTGCATTGGCCAACCAGATCAACATCGACTTCCATTATTGCGCCCATCCCGACGAAGCCATCGAAGCCGCGCAAAGAACCCGGCCCACGGTGATCCTGCAGGACCTGGTGATGCCCGGCATCGACGGCCTGACCCTGGTGCGCCAGTATCGCGCCAATGCGGCCACCCGCAACGTGCCTATCATTGTGCTCTCGACCCGCGAAGACCCAGCGGTCAAGAGCGCGGCGTTCACCGCCGGCGCCAACGACTATCTGGTAAAACTGCCCGACACCATCGAACTGGTGGCGCGCATCCGCTATCACTCGCGCTCCTATGTCAATCTGCTGCAACGCGACGAAGCCTACCGCGCGCTGCGGCAGAGCCAGCAGCAGCTGCTGGAAACCAATCTGGAACTGCAGCGCCTGACCAATTCCGACGGCCTCACCGGGCTCGCCAACCGCCGCTATTTCGACGAATATTTCGGCGCCGAATGGAAGCGCGCCGAACGCGAGCAAAGCCCGTTGTCGCTGCTGATGATCGACGTTGACGATTTCAAGCTGTACAACGATACCTACGGCCACCTGGCAGGCGACACCGCGCTCAAGCAGGTAGCGGAAAGCATAGGCACTTTCGCCAGGCGGCCGACCGACCTGGCGGCGCGCATCGGCGGCGAAGAATTTGTGCTGGTGCTGCCGTCCATGTCGCGCGAGAACATGGAGGCTCAGGCCGACAAACTGCAGGCGGCGGTGCACGCGCTGGGCATTGCGCACGCCACCTCCAACAACGACGCCCGTGTCACCATCAGCATCGGCGGCGCCAGCATCGTGCCGCAACGCGGCAGTTCGCAGGAAAAGCTGGTGGAAGCCGCCGACCAGGCTCTGTACCGCGCCAAGCGCGGCGGCAAGAACCGGGTCGAGATCGCCCAGGAGTAAATCCGGCAAGAGCGGGCAGCCTGGATCGGCAACCCAGGCTGCGCTGCCTCAGGCGGTCCGTGTCCGTCCTGCCGGCGCCGCCTGGCGTGCAGCCAGCATGCGTGCACGGCGCTTGCGGGCCCAGATGATCACGCCGGTCACGCTCAGTATTGCCACCGCAGCGCCCATCAGGGAAATCAGGATGCGGCCGGCGAGGCCAAGGATGCGTCCTGAATGCAAGGGAAACTGCGCTTGCATGAAGATGTCGCCGGCGCTGCCGCTGCCGGGAATCTTTGCACCGGCCGCATGGCCGTCGCCGGCGTCGTAATACAGCCAGCTGTTGCCTAGGCCGGCGTCGCCGTGGTCGTTGCCGGCCTCAAAAAAGCCGACGCCGTACAAACCGAAGGCCGCAGAATAAAACACGCCGCCGACCGGCACGCTCCAGCCGCGGCGCTGGCCGTCCTCGCGCGCCAGCTGCGCCACCCGTTCACGGCTGATTCCTGGTTCTGTCTTGGCCGCCAGGACGGGTGCGACCGGCTTGCGGCTGTCGAACGGATCCGGCGTCAGCGTCGAGAAGGTTTGCACGATGGGCCGCATCACCGGGTTATAGAGATTCATGGAAACCGAGGTCACCGCCAATACCAGCAGCAACACCCAAAGCCAGACGCCGCCGGAACGGTGCAGGTCGAAATTCAGCTTGTGGCCGCCCTGGCGCCAGCGGAAGGCGAACGACTTGCGCCAGCTGCGCCAGTTCGGAAACGACAGCCACAGGGCGATGAAACAGTCCAGCGCCCAGACGATGCCGATGATGCCCATCAGCCAGGTTCCCAGCTCAATGCCGCCGACCTGGGGCAGATGCATGGTGTAGTGCAGCTTGTACAGGAACGGCAGCAGGTTCTCGCGCTGGAGCGAGATGGCGCCCCACATGCGCCGGCCCTGAATTTCAGCCGTGACCGGATCGACCGCTACCTGGTTGAAACCGAGGTCGTAAGGCTGTCCGCTAGCCGGATTGATGCGCCCTTCCACCATCATGCTGCTGGTATGCCCCGGTTCGCTCTCGGTCATCACATAAGTGACGCGCAGGCGCGGATCCTGGGCTTCCACCCGGTTCGCCAGTTCCAGACCAGGCAGGGGCCGGCCCGGCGCAGGCTGGTCGGCGCTGCGGGCATGGAACAGCTGCGGATTGAGCCAGGCATCCAGCTCGTGGTCCCAGGAAATGACGGCGCCGGTGGCGCCGGCAATGAACAGGAACACCGCGGCCGCCAGGCCGAACCAGCGGTGCAGCAGCACCAGGAGAGGACGCAGAACCATGATGTACTCTTAGTATTTCCAGTTGAACGCCAGGCTGCCGTTGATCGGCGCGCCGTAATAGCCTTGGGTGGCGTACAGGCTCTGGATGTACTTCTTGTTGGCGACGTTGTTGAGGTTGGCGATAACGCTCAGCTGCTTGCTGATATCGTAGCGCGCCATCAGGTTAAGCAAGGCATAGCCTTGCTGCACCGTGGTGACGTCCGGCGTCTGCATGCGGCTGGTCTTGCCCTGCCAGTTGACGCTGGCGCCGACGCGCAGCTTTTCGACTTGCGGAACCTGGTAAGTCAGCGCCACGCGCAGCAATTTTTTCGGCACGTAATTCCTCGCCGAATTGCCATCCGCATCCTTGATCGTCATCACCGTATAACCGAAGCTGCCCTGCAAGCCTTGCGCCAGCTCGCCGGAGAGATCCAGCTCCAGCCCTTCCGAATGCGCCTGGATGCCGCGGTAGTAGGCCTTGTTGCCGATATAGCCGGCCTGCTCTGCCGCATTGCTTTGCTCCACCCGGAACAGTGCTGCCGATGCATTCAGCTTCTTGTTGAAGAATTCGCTTTTCAAGCCCAACTCATAACTCTTGCCTTGCAGCGGCTTCAATGTCGCGCCGCTGCTGTCAGTCTGGTATTGCGGATTGAAAATCTCGGTATAGCTGGCGTAGGCGGATACATTCTTGCCGAGGTCATACACCAGCCCCGCATACGGCGTGGCCTTGCTAGCGCTGGTCTGGCGGCTGACGCCGTAAGCGCGGCCGGTGGTGTCTGAGCTGGCGTAGTTGGCGCCCAGCAGCAGCTTGAGATCATCGGCCAGGTTCAGGCGCGTGGCGCCGTACACAGTCTTGCGCTTGTCGGTGTAGCTGCTGCCGTCAATCGAAGCATCGAAGGCCGGCTCCGGATAATTGCCGTCAAACGCCCCGCCAGCTGTCAGCGGTGTGCCGACTCCCTGGCCATAATGGGATATGTCGTCGAGCGTCGCCCGCGACCAGCTGGCGCCGACGGTGAGGTCGTGCCGGCGGCCGCCCAGCAGGTACTTGCCGCTAAGGTAGCTGTCGATCACGGTTTGCCGGTTGTCGGAGTCGTACAGCGACGGATAGCTGAACAGGCCGGCGCCGCTGCTGCGGTCCGGCGTGCCGTAGACATAGAACAATTTGCCGTCGGTAGTCAGCTTGTTATGGCTGAGCGTGGTCTTCCATTGCCAGTCGTTGCCGAAATGATGATCCAGTTCGATGAACGCGCGCTGCTCTTCGGAGTTCCAGCGCGACCAGCTGGCCGCGGTGCTGGTGTTCCTGCCATAGTCGGTCGGCGAGCCGTCGCTGTAGTACAGCGGCAAGGCGCCCCATATTGCTCCCTTGCCGTCATTCTTTTGATAGCTGTAACCCACGGTCAGCAAGGTGTCGTTGCTGAGGTTTGCTTCAATCACGCCGTAAAAAATATCCTTGCTCGGCCGGTAGCGGTCCAGGTAGGAATTACCATCCTCATGCGCCGCCACCACCCGCGCTGCCACTGTGCCGGCGCTGTTGAGGGCGCCGGAAACGTCGGCGTCGATGCGGCGCGTGTTCCAGGAACCGTAGCTGATGCCGGTAGATGCCTGGAAATCGTAGGTCGGACGCTTGCGCACGAAATTGACCGTGGCGGAGGGATTGCCGGTAGAAGAAGTCAGGCCATTGGCGCCGCGCACGATTTCCACGCGATCATAGATGGTGGTATCCAGGTCGCCGTTCTGCAGACCGAAGGTGAGCGGGATGCCGACGCCGTCGTACTGGAAATTGGTGATGTCGAAGCCGCGCGCAGTGAAATAGGTGCGGTTGGTTTCCACCTTTTCGACGGTGACGCCGGTAGTGCCGGCCAGCACCTGGTCGACGCTGTCGAGCTTGAAATCGTCCATCCTGGCGCGCGTGACCACCGACACCGACTGTGGCGTTTCGCGCAACGACATGTCCATCTTGGTCGCGGAGCTGCTCTTGCGCACGGTATAGCTGCCGGTTTTCTCGCTCGGTTTTTGCTGGTCGCCGCCGGCCGTCACCACGACCTCCGGCAATGCCGCATCGTTGGCGGCCGCGGCAAGCTGCTGCGCCTGCGCCAGCCGCGGCGCTGCCGCCGACAGCGTCATGGCAACCGCCAGGCTCATGGCGCGCAAAGCCGGCCGGCAGAGCGGAGTGCGTAGAAAGGCGGACGCAGGCGCGCGCATCATGTTGGTTGTCAAGCTGTATTCCCCGAGACTATTTATGGTTAAGAACTATTTATGTATGTTTTTTGGCAAGCAGTGTTATCAAAAGCCGTCAGAACGCGCCCGCGCCCGCAAGGCGCCGCAGCAGCTGCAAGCAGCAGCATCAGGCATGACGCCTTCCGGAGCAAAAGGAGATATTTGGCGGGAAGTAAAGGCTTCCAGAAAACAGAATAGTAATGCGAATGATTACTATTATCAATAAATTTTTAAAGAACATGATCTCGAAAGCATGACCAAGGCTCGGCAAAAAAATGCGCACTAAATTGTGCGCATCCGTTCAGACCTTCAAGAAAGCCAGCCGCCGCTGCTAACCATGCGCATGTTCATGCGACTCATCATGCTGTCCTGCCGGCGCACTGTAGTTGCAGCCGTCCTCCGTATGGGCGCACGGCAGCGTCTCGAACTGCAAAGTGGTGTGATACACCGCAAATTGCGAGGCCAGGATTTCCTTGAGTGCCGGCAGCAACTGCTGTTCCGCTGAATAGGCCGCATCGTAGACTACGTGCGCGGTCAGGCTGGCCTTGCCGCTGGTGACGGCCCACAGGTGGAAATCATGCACGCTCACCACGCCCGGCACGGCGCGCATCGCCGCCTGCACCTGTTCTATGTCCATGCCCTCCGGCACCCCTTCCAGCAGGATATTGACGCTTTCCTTCAACAGCACCCAGGTGCGCGGCAGCACCCAGACACCGATCAGGACTGCGATCGCTGAATCCACCCAGGTCCAGCCGGTATAACGGATCAGCAAGGCGCCGGCGATGACGCCGACCGAACCCAGCATGTCGCTCCAGACTTCCAGATAAGCGCCTTTGACGTTGAGGCTGGCGTCCTTGCCGCTGCTGAGCAGGCGCATGCTGATCAGGTTGACGATCAGGCCGATGGTAGCGATGACCAGCATGCCGGTGGACTGGATCTCGGCCGGGCTGCGAAAGCGCTGGTAGGCCTCGTACAGGATGTATAGCGCCACCAGGAACAGCAGCACCGCATTGAAAGCCGCCGCCAGGATTTCGAAACGGTGATAGCCAAAGGTGCGGCGCGCATCGGCCGCCCTTTTGGCGATGCGGATCGCCGCCAGCGCAATCGCCAGCGCCATGGTGTCGGTCAGCATATGGGCGGCATCGGATATCAGCGCCAGGCTGCCGGTGACCAGGCCGCCGATCACCTCGACCACCAGGAAGGTGGAGGTCAGGCCGAGCGCAATCCAGATATATCTTTCATTGCCGCCGCTGGGTAAAGCATGTGTATGGCCTGCGCTCATGGGTACCGTCCTTGAAAGTTGGCATTGATGTAATGTACAGCCTTATTGCGGCGTACCACAATTGGCGCAGAATTTCGCCCCGGCTGTTTTCGCAGCACCGCAGCCGCCGCAGTTTTTCAGCGGCAGCGGCTTGCCGCATTGCTGGCAAAAACGCGCGCCGGACGGATTGCCTGAGTTGCAGCCGCCGCAGTTATTTTGATCTGCCGGGACATTTCCCCAGTCGTTCTGCCGGCTGCCGCCATGCGACTGCGAAGCGCCATGATGCTTGTTGCGCTGCAGGTGCGGGGTGTTGCCGCCGCCGTGGTTGCCGCCACCGTGATGTCCCATGCCCAGCAAATTCTTGAGAAAACTCATTTGATACTCCTTCGCATCGAGGTACTGCATTGAGGTGCTGCATTGATATGGCTCTATTAAAAACCCTGTAGTTACTTTAGGGTCAAGCAGATACATAAAATATTTCACAGCGCCAAAAGCGGACTAAACTAATAGTTGCTTCTTCCCAAAACAAAACCAAGGAAAAAAAATGACCAAGCTGCTAAAAACCCTAAGGCTGTCGTTGTTCGCTTCTATCACTCTGGCTTTGTTGCTGGGAGCGTGTTCGAGCATGTCGATGGATCAAAGCCACACCAGCGAAGTGACCCTGGATGGCGGGCACGAAGTACCGCCAACCAATTCGGCGGCGAGCGGCAGCGGCACCATCAAGATCGCAGCGGATAAATCTGTCAGCGGCACCGTCAACACCCGCGGCATACAAGGAAAGATGGCGCATATCCACGAGGGTGCGCTGGGCAAGAACGGCCCCGTGCTGGTGCCCTTGACCAAGGTCGGCGACGACACCTGGGAAGTCCCGGCCGGCGCCAAGTTCACCGACGCCCAGTACGCCAGCTACATGGCTGGCAACCTGTACATCAACGTCCACAGCGCCACCAATCCCGGCGGCGAGATCCGCGGCCAGCTGCTGCCTTGATCCTGGCGCCGGAGCGCACTGCCTGCCACGCGCTTGCTGCCGGCGCCACATGGCAGCAAGCGCAGTTCCATTAATTCTTTGAACCAAGCTATGCATCCAACCGTCAGGATTTTTGCTGTATTCCTGTTTGCCATCGCCCTGCTCAGCGCCGCCTTGTACGCAATCGACCGCCCGCACCCGCCGGTTGACGGCAAGCCCCCTGCCGCCAGTCGGTCCAGCGCAAGCGGGACCGCCGACACCGTCGCGCAGGCAGCCGCTCCGGCAGCACCAGCGGCAGCAGCGGCAACCCTTGCCGCCAGCGCTCCATTGCCGTTGATCGCCGCCGCGCCGCCGGCGGAAGCTGGCAACACTATCGCCAAATGCAATGTCGACGGCAAGATCATCTATACCGACAAAGGCTGCCCTCAAGGCAGCAAGGCCAAGCCGCTGCAGATAACCGATAACGCGGTGATTCCCGGCTACGACCGGGCCACGGTTGAAAAGACTTTCCGCCAGCCGCCGCCGGCACTGGCGCAGGCTGCGCCGGCGGGCGGCGTGATCGAACCCGTCACCTCTATCAGCAACGAACCGACCGTCGACTGCCCTGCCCTGGGACGGCGCCTCGACTGGCTGAACGGCATGCTCCATCGCCGCCAGCTGTACTACGTGCACGATCGCATGCGGCGTGAACGCGACGACCTGCAAACCAGGATGTTCTGGGCGCATTGTTAACGGCGCCTAAGCCACTTGTCATGTGTGCTGGAAGTGATGCACTATTCCAGCCTATGAATCGAACCGGACAATATCAATGCTGCATGGTGATGGCAGGCGGCGGCTTTCGCTTTGGCTACTACCTGGGCATGTACGCAGCAGCAGTAGAAACCAACAACAAGCCGGATATTCTGCTGGCCAGCTGCGGCGGCGCCATCGCGGCCGCTGTCATCCAAGCCCTGCCTGACGACGCCCAACGCAAGGCATGGATCAGTTCGCCGGCGATGTATCAGTTCCTGTGCGGCTTGCGAACCACGCCCAAGGCTGCAATCGGACGCGCATTCATCCATGCCGCAAAACGCCGCCTGGATAGCAGGCGAGCACCCGTGATCCCGGACCTGTTCAACGATTATTTTTTCGACATACCGCCCGAATTACCCTTGCCCAAACAGCAGTCCGAAAATTCCGTCGCGGTCGCCATCGTCGGCGGCAAGATACTGTTTTCAAAGAATCAGGTCGGGCAGCCCAGAAGCAAGCGAAAATTGTTTTCAGAGGTGGTATTCGGCGAGCCGCGCACCGCGGCGCTGCTGCAGGGCATGGATTCGCCTTTAAGCAATCCGATGTGGGGCGAAAACGCCATTGCCCGGGAGTTGCTCACCGACGTTGCCATGCCGATTGGCGATGCAGTGCGCATATCCATTTCCGACATGTTTTACTTCCCCTGCCACGCGCATAAAACCGGACACTATACGGGCGGCGTGGTAGATCTGTTCCCTATCGAACTGGCGCAACGCCTGGGGCAGCGCGTGATCATGGAATTAAAAGCGCCATTCAACCAGGCGCTCGCCATCCCGGCCTGGCGCGCCGTACTGGGTGTCGATGGCAATCACAGGTTGCGTCACATGCATGATCAATACGCCGACGCCTGGATCGATGCTTCCGATGTCGACAGCCGGTTCGATAAGCGCGGCATGCAAATGAAGATATCCTGGACCAAGAACCGTTTCAGCCTGCTGATGCCGGCCCGCTACGAAACTTATCTGGAAGACGTTGAGGCCCAGTGGCAGTATGGTTATCAGCGCGGCATGGAAGCTTTTGCAAATCCATCAGCCAACTACCAGCAGCATATGCGCCATGCCACCAGGCACAACAAGGGACGCCCTGCCCTGTGACGCCAATGCTCGTCCAGCAATCAATGAATTAGTTAGCGAACAGCCCCGCCACCGCCATGCGGCGCGGCAAGCCGTCAAAATCAGCCCGCACCAGCACGGCCGAACGGGCTTCGATATAGCCCCGCATGCCCGGCTCGGCCAGCCGCGGCTGCAGCTGGCGCAATGAAGCAATCAGCTGCGGCGTCAGGCGGTCCAGCAGCGGCCGCACATCGCGTCCGAGGTCGGGCGCATCGCTGAACTTGCCGGCGCCCTGCCGCCGCCATTGCGCGTGCAAGCCGAGCTGCAAGGCCTTGCTGGCGTCGAACTGGGCCTGGAAGAACCTTCGCACGAAAACCGCATCCAAGCCACTGGCTTGCGCTGTCACGGCATCCAGGATCAGTTGCTCGCGTGGCGGGTCGTTGATGGCGCCGCCGGAATTCCATTTAGCCTTGGCAACCATGGGAGCGGCATCCAGGCGCTGGTCGATCAGCCGCAGCAGGTGATCGGCGGCCGCGGCATCCGCTGGATTCGGCGCCGGCGGCAGGCTTTGACAGGCCGCCAGCAGCAACAGGAATGACAGGCAGGCAAGGAATTTGCCGTGAAACTTCCAAATAATGACTCTCATATTTCCTTATTCAACGCTCAAAAACATAATATTCACATAACATCCGTGCACATCAAAAACCGGTTTAGCTAAACTGAACGTACACTATCGACTTCGTATTCTATAAAACCTTACATGCTGTCAACACTAAAACTCATCGCCGCCGATCCCAACACTGACGATATAGGGCATCTGGCAGCCTTGATCAAGACCCTGCGTCCGCGCAAACCTGAACAGGCGGCGGAAGCTGCCGAAAATGTGCGGATACTGGTGCAGCTGCTGCATGGCGAACCGGACCAGGCGAGCGCCTTGCGCCATTATGTACTACGACTGTTTTCGACTCGGCGCCAGATCAGCCTGTATACCGACACCGGCATCTTGCCGAACGCCGGCTTTTTCACCGAACTGTTCCAGCGCCTGTCGTTTCGCATGCTGCCGCCGGCGCTGGATGAGAATTATCTGCGCGACTGCCTGGACCGCTTGCTGCCGGCAGAAACCGACTATCTCTGGATCAATGCCGTCCCCAGCGAGGACTGGCTCAGCCTGTTCGATCTGCTGAGCCAGGCCGCGCCCTACACCGACGCCGACAACAATGCCGCCAGCGACGCCATCGAGCGCCATAAGACCGTCGGCGAACTGCTGGAAGCGATCCAGACCTTGTCTTACCGCATCAGCGCCATGGGCCTGGAACCGGCGCTGCTCAGGCTGTATCCCAGCATCGACGAATTCGAATCGCCGTTCCTGATGCAGAATGTCGAGCTGCATCTGTACCTGAACAGTTACCGCCAGCATCTGGCTGCCGCCGATTCCGCCGTGCCGCTGGCCGAATTGCCGCCGCTGGAAAATGCCCGCCACCTGTCGGTGATGCTGGACCAGTGCGACACCATCGTCCTCAAGATCCGCAAGAACGCGCTGCGCATGGGCAGCAGCGTCTCGCTCACCTACCTGCTGGTGCGGTTGGAGCAAAGCATCGCCCGCCTGCGCAAGCTGCTCAACCTGGTCGACGTCGGCGAAGTCAGCATCAGCGCGCCGAATACCGAAAAGCCGGAAGGTCCGGTGCCGCGCGATGAAGCGGCAGCACAGGCCAGCGCGAAACTCGCGGTCAAGCGCAACCAGGCGCTGGCATTGGGACAGGAGCTGATCGAAGGACATAACCGCAAGTACGCGGTGCGCGAACTGTTCGCCGACAATATCAACCTGCTGGCGCGCAACGTCACCGAAAACGCCAGCCGCACCGGCGAACACTATATCGCCGAAGACCGCGCTGAATACAGCGCCATGTTCCGCTCCGCCGCCGGCGCCGGTTTCATCATCGGCTTCATGTCGATGCTGAAAATCCTGGCCTCTTACCTGCGCGCGGCGCCGCTGGTGGAAGCCTTCCTGTTCAGCATGAATTACTCAGTCGGCTTCATGCTGATCCACGTGCTGCACTTCACGGTCGCCACCAAGCAGCCGGCCATGACCGCCTCGCGCATCGCCTCCGGCCTGCAAAGCCGGGATGGCCGCAATATCGACATCGACAGCCTGGTGGAACTGATCGTCAAGGTGATACGCACCCAATTCATCGCCGTGGCCGGCAACCTGATGCTGGCCTTCCCGGTCGCCTACCTGATCGCGCTCGGCTACCATGCGCTGTTCGGCCACCACCTGGTGAACCCGGACAAGGCGGCCCATCTGCTGCACGACATCGATCCGTTCGCCAGCCTGGCCCTGTTCCATGCGGCGATCGCCGGCGTCTGCCTGTTCCTGGCCGGCCTGATTTCCGGTTACTACGACAACAAGGCGCTCTACACTCATATGGCGCAACGGGTGACGCGCGCGCGCTGGCTGGGCAAGCTGATGGGCCAGCCGCGCCTGGCCAGGTTCGGCGAATACCTGGAGCACAACCTGGGCGGCCTGATGGGGAATTTCTACTTCGGCATCCTGCTCGGCACCATCGGCACCATCGGCTTCATGCTGGGCCTGCCTATCGATATCCGCCACATCACGTTTTCGGCGACCAACTTCGCCACCGCGCTGGTCGGCCTCGACAACCACATGAGCTGGCATACCGCGATCGTTCCCGTGCTCGGCGTGCTTGGCATCGGCACCGTCAACCTGTGGGTCAGCTTTTCGCTGGCGCTGTTCGTGGCCATGCGCGCGCGCCAGGTGCATTTTCGCCATGGCTGGACCCTGGCCAAGGCGGTGTTCTCGCGCTTTTTGAAAGGTCCCAAGGATTTCTTCATTCCGCCAAAGAGAATGCCCATCTCGGAGGACCGCGAGAAAAGCCCCAACGCCTGAGGATGTACTCGAGCCGGTCCGCCGCATCCGCACAGATTCAAGCAAAAAGCGAAGCAACAAGGTAGTATCCGAACGGCAATAACTATGAATCGCCGCGAGAGATAAATTTACATGCTGATTGATCTGCCCTTGCTGCGCCCTTTCCGCTTTTGTACGATCACGCTGCTGTGCCTCTTGGCAGCAGCCTGCTCGACGCTGCCCGACGTCAGCAAGCTTAGCGCTTCGCTGCCGCAGAGCGCTACGCTCGACAACGCGCCAGCGAATGCTTCATCGCGCCTGAACGCGCTGGCAGCCATGGAAGAAGCGGTCACCGGCAGTCCGCTCATCAAGGGCAACAAGGTCAGCCTGCTGTTCGACGGCCCGCAGACCATGACGGCAATGATCGCTGCCATCGGCCAGGCTAGAAGCACCATCAATTTTGAAACCTATATTTTCGACCAGGACCAGCTCGGCCAGCGCTTTGCCGACATCTTGATTGAAAAACAGCGCGCCGGCGTGCAGGTCAACATCATCTATGACAGCGTCGGCAGCATAGGCACCCCGAGCGAGTTCTTTGAACGCATGCGCGCCGCCGGCATCCGCCTGGTCGAATTCAATCCGGTCAATCCGCTGAAACGCTTCGGCCGCTGGCAGCTGAATCATCGCGACCACCGCAAGATCCTGGTGGTGGACGGCAAGGTCGGCTTCACCGGCGGCGTCAATATCAGCGCGGCGTACGCCAACAGCTCGCTGTTCCGGTCACGGCTGCGAAGCAGCGCCGGCCCGGTCGGCTGGCGCGATACCCATATACAGATAGAAGGCCCGGCGGTGGCGTCGCTGCAATTGCTGTTCCTGCAAACCTGGAGCAACCAGCATGCGGAAGATTTACCGGACCTTGATTACTTCCCCAAACTGGAGCAGGCTGGCGACAAGACCGTACATGTGCTGGGCAGCCAGCCGGACGGCGACTACAGCCTGTATAAAGCCTATATCCTGGCGATACAGCAGGCGCGCCAGAGCATCCACATCACCACGCCCTATTTTGCGCCCGACCGCCAGCTGGCGGATGCGCTGATCGCCGCCGCCAGACGCGGCGTCGATGTCAGCCTGATCCTGCCCAGCGTGACCGACAGCGGCCTGGTGTTCCGTGCCGGCCAGTCCTTCTATACCCAGCTGCTGAGCGCCGGCATCCGCATCTACCAGTTGCAGGGCTCGGTGCTGCACGCCAAGACCGCGGTCATCGATGGCAACTGGTCCACAGTCGGTTCCGCCAACATGGATATCCGCAGTTTCCTGCACAACTACGAAGCCAACGTGATTGTCATCGACGACCAGTTCGGACATGAAATGGAAAGGGCCTTCCGCGAGGACGTGCGCGGCTCGCGGCAAATCACGCTGGAACAATGGCAGCAGCGGCCGTTTTCCGACCGGGTCAAGGAATGGGCGGCGCGCTCGCTGGGCTACTGGCTGTAGATTAGCTTAGACGCGGCTCAGATGCGGCGGCTCAGGCGCGATGCGCCGCGGCCCATGCCAGCATCACGTCCATGAAACGGCGCAACACCGGCTGCACCTGGGCCGCCCGCTGCGGGTCGAAGGCAAACGGCAGCTGTTCTTCCATATAAGTGATTTGCGCCTGCTCCAGCTGGACCGCATGGATGTTGTCCTGCGGCTTGCCGTAATGGCGCGTGATATGGCCGCCCTTGAAGCGGCCGTTCAAGGCATGGCTATAGCCATCGGCCTGGATGGCAACCTGCAGCAGCTGCCGTTCCAGTTCCGGCGCACAGGAAGTGCCCGAGGCGGTGCCCAGGTTCAGGTCCGGCAGCCGTCCTTCAAAGAAGCGCGGCACCACCGAAGCGATGGAATGTGCATCCCACAGCATGGCGATGCCATGTTCGGCGCGCATGCGCTGCAATTCCTGCTCCAGCTGCTGATGATAAGGCTGCCAGTAAAGCGCAATGCGGCGCTGTATTTCTGCATCGTCAGGATTCTTGCCCGGCTGGTACAAGGGCTCCTTGTGAAAGGTATCCACCGGGCACAGGCCGGTCGTATCCTGGCCAGGATAGAGATTGACGTTATCGCGCGGACGGTTGAGATCGATCACATAGCGCGAATGGGTAGCCACCAGCACCGAGGCGCCGAGTTCCTGCAGGAAGCTGTACAGCTGCGGCAGGTGCCAGTCGGTGTCGGCGAGATCCTGCGCCGGCGCACTCATGCCGGCCCGGATCTCGTCCGGAATATGCTCCCCCGCATGCGGCATCGATACCAGCAGCGGCAGGCTGCCGCGATGAAACAGGAATTTTTCCATAATTGAACTCGGTAGAATTTCTCAGGTTAGGCTGATATTAAGCCAATAAGCTCTTCATACTGACCGCATAAGCAGCAAGGCTGGCATCTTGCAGGCGATGCTTGCGGTCATTAATGACCCAATGGCCGCCCACCATGACATCCCGCACCTGCGTTTGTCCATGATGGGAAAACACGAAACTGTCCAGCAGCTGGTCGCCGTGCTTGCCTTCCAGATCCGCATGCTGCTGGTCTAGCACCAGCAGGTCTGCGCGCTGCCCCACCTGCAGTCCCACTACCTGGCGGCCGCTGGCGGCAGCGCCGCCATGCAAGGCCTTGCGATAAAGATAGGAGCCGACCGAGGCGCCCTGGTCGTCGGCCAGCATATTGCGCTGGCGGTGCTGCAGGCGCTGGCTGTATTCGTACAGACGCAGTTCTTCGCTCAGGCTGGTGCTGACATGGCTGTCCGAACCGACACCCCAGGCGCCATGCGCAGCCGCATACTCGACGCCGTTGAAAATGCCGTCGCCCAGATTGGCCTCGGTAGTCGGACAAATGCCGGCGACAGCGCCGCTGCGCGCCAATCCAAGGATTTCCGCCGCCGTCATGTGGGTGGCGTGCACCAGGCACCAGTGACGATCGACTCCCATATTGTCCAGCAGCCAGGCCACCGGCGACGCACCCAGGGTGGCGCTGCAATCCTCCACTTCCTTGCGCTGTTCAGCGATATGGATATGCACCGGCGCCTGCGCATCCCATTGTCTAAGCTCCGTCAGCAGTTGTTGCAGCGATTGCGGCGACACCGCGCGCAGGGAATGCGGCGCAACGCCGTAGCGCAAGCCGGCATGCTGCGGATGGTCGGCCTGCAGCCGCTGCAGGGCAGCCATCATCCATTCCGGCGAATTGATGAAACGCGCCTGTCCGGCGTGCGGGGCCTGGGCGCCAAAGCCGCTGTACTGGTACATCACCGGCAGCAAAGTCAGGCCGATGCCGGCTTCCTGCGCGGCCTCAATCAGGCACGCCAGGTTTTCGGTCGGATTGGCGTATGGCTTGCCGTCGCGGTCGTGATGCAGGTAATGGAATTCGCACACCGAGGTATAGCCGGCCTGCAGCATTTCGATATACAGCTGCAGCGCCACCGCCTTCAGGTCGGCCGGCGACAGCTTGCCGGCAAACTGGTACATCAAGGTGCGCCAGCTCCAGAAACTGTCGCTCGGATCGGAGCGATATTCGGTGAGTCCAGCCATGGCGCGCTGGAATGCATGCGAGTGCAGGTTGACGATACCGGGCAATACCGTGGCGGCGGCGCGCGGCGCCAGCGCCAGGGTTTCGGCGTCAGGGCGCACCGCGGTGAGGATGCCCTGCTCGTCCCACTCCAGCAGGACGTTGCTGCGCCAGCCGTCCGGCAGCAAGGCGCGGTCGGCGATCAATTCTCTGATGACGGGTTTCATGGATAAGCTCCTTGATCTGCTCTCCGCGGCGCAGCCGGACTGAAGCGGCCGCCGCGAACTATGGTGTGACACGGATTCAGTCCCGACCAGTAGGCCAGTTCGGCTAGCGACGCCACGTCCCACAGTACAAAGTCGGCGGTGCGCCCTGCCGCCAGCAAGCCGTGCCTGCCGGCCTGGCCCAGCGCCAGCGCGGCATGGCTGGTGACGCCCAGCAAGGCTTCCGCCGTGGTCATGCGGAACAGCGTGCATGCCATGTTCAGCATCAGCAGCAAGGATGTGGTCGGTGAAGTGCCGGGGTTGCTGTCGGTGGAAATCGCCATCGGTATGCCGTGGCGGCGCAGCAGTTCCAGCGGCGGTTGCTTGGTTTCGCGGATGAAGTAATAGGCGCCGGGCAGCAGCACGGCCACAGTGCCGCTTTCCTTCATCGCCAGCACATCGGCTTCGTTCAGATGTTCCAGATGGTCCGCCGACAAGGCCTTGAAGCGCGTTGCCAGCTGGGTGGCGCCGATATTCGAGAGCTGGTCGGCATGCATTTTTACCGGCAGCCCGAGCCTGGCGGCGGCTGCGAACACGCGTTCGCTCTGCGCCACCGAAAAGCCGATATTCTCGCAAAACACGTCGACCGCATCGACCAGGCCTTCCCCATGCAGGGCCGGCAGCATCTGTTCACACACCAGCGTGATGTAGTCGTCGGCGCGGCCCTGGTATTCCGGCGGCAAGGCGTGAGCGCCGAGGAAGGTGGTGTAGACCGTGACCGGATAATGCTCGCCGAGGCGGCGCGCCACGCGCAGCATCTTGCGCTCGCTCGCCAGGTCCAGACCATAGCCGGATTTGATTTCAACCGTGGTGACGCCTTCCGCCAGCAAGGCTTCCAGGCGTCGCGCCGATTGCAGGAACAGGCTGTCCTCGTCTGCCGCCCGCGTCGCCCGCACGGTCGAGACGATGCCGCCGCCGCTGCGCGCGATTTCCTCATAGCTGGCGCCTGCCAGCCGCAAGGCGAATTCATCTGCGCGGTTGCCGCCATACACCAGATGGGTATGGCAATCGATCAAACCGGGCGTAATCCAGCGATTGCCGGCGTCGTGCCGCGCCAGATTTCCGTTGCTGTATGCGGCCGGCAATTCGGCCGCCTTGCCGAGCCAGGCAATCAAACCGCCGCGCACCACCATGGCGCCGTCCAGGATGACTTGCGCCGGATCGCCAGCCGGCGCAATCCTGGCGTTAATCCAGATGCCATCGGCTTGCTCGTATTGACTATGCGCCATGCTGTTTTCCTATTGCACTATTTCAGATTGACGTTGACGCCGATCAGGACGCTGCCGGCGCTCAGGGAACGCAACGATACCTTGCCCGGCGGCTGGTCCCATGCCAGGCTCTGACGCGGCTCCAGAGTGACGTGCTCGCCATCCTGCGTCAGCACATCCCAGCGGCCCTGCACGCAAAACAGCAAGTTGCAGCCTTGCTCCAGGTTCTGGTCGACGGACCACACCTGCACTTCGCCGGCGGCCGCGCCGCGCCTCAGCATCAGGTTGAAATCCTGGCAGGCGCCGCCTTCCAGCTGTGCGGCGATCTGGTCTTCGCCGCGAAAGCGATGCGGCCGCAGGCGCGACAGCAATACGTGATTGCCGCTGTCGGACACCAGGTCCATGCCTTCGCCTTCCAGCAGCGTGATCACCCGGTCGACGCCGGCAAAGCTGGAAAAGGCGCCTGACTGGCTGACGTCAGCGATGCTCACGCGCCACAAAAAGCTGTCGAACGATGCTCCCGCCGGATGACAGTACAGCTCCCGGGTGACGCCGCCGCCGTTTTTCCACGGCGTAACCGGCAAGTCTTCGAATTCAATCAATTTCATTTGCTGACTCTATCAACGCGTGACATATTTCCGGCCGGATCAGCACTGGCCGATCCGGCCAGCCCTTGCTTAGGCCACGTTAGAAAATAAATTGAACATTTGTGCTGGCCGTAGCTGGCGCGCTGCTGCGTTGCCCGCCGCTTGCAGTGCTCGCACTGCGGCGCGTCGGGCGCCTTGCATCGCATCCAGCTACGGCCGCCCAAACGCCCAATTTATTTCCTAACGGCCCCTTAACGGCTGTACAACTCCGCAAACAAGCTCTTGCAGCTATCACTCACCTCACCTTGCAGCACCAGCTGCTTAGCGGCTTCGATATCCGGCGCGAAGAAGCGATCCTTATCGTAAAACGTTACCTGCTGGCGCAAACGCTGGTGCACCTTGGCCAGCATGGGCGACGTAGTCAGCGGCTGATGGCAGTCGACGCCCTGCGCTGCTGCCAGCAATTCAATCGCCACGATGGTGGCTGTATTGTGCGCCATTTCATGCAGGCGGCGGCCGGCGAAGGTCGCCATGCTGACGTGGTCTTCCTGGTTGGCGGAAGTCGGCAGGCTGTCGACGCTGGCCGGATGCGCCAGCGCCTTGTTTTCGGACGCCAGCGCGGCAGCTGTGACGTGGGCGATCATGAAGCCGGAATTGAGGCCGGAAGACTGCACCAGGAACGGCGGCAGGCCAGACAGCGAAGAATCGATCAGCAGCGCGATGCGGCGTTCCGACAAGGCGCCGATCTCGGCAATCGCCAGCGCCAGGGTATCTGCAGCGAAGGCCACCGGCTCGGCGTGGAAATTGCCGCCGGAGATGACCTCATCGCGCTCGGCATAGATCAGTGGATTGTCGGTCACCGCATTGGCTTCGATCAGCAAGGTGCGCGCGGCGTTGCTGATGATGTCGACGCAGGCGCCCATCACCTGCGGCTGGCAGCGCAAGCTGTAGGGGTCTTGCACGCGCTCATCGTTGACCAGATGCGATTGCCGGATCGCGCTGCCGCTCAACAGCTGGCGATAGATCTTCGCCGTGGCGATCTGGCCCGGCTGGCCGCGCACTTCATGTACGCGTGGATCGAACGGGGCATCGCTGCCGCGCGCCGCGTCGACTGCCAACGCGCCGGTGACGGTGGCTGCTTCCAGCACGCGCTCGGCCAGGAACAGGCCGTTCAAGGTCAGCGCGGTCGACACCTGGGTGCCGTTGATCAGCGCCAGGCCTTCCTTGGCCGCCAGCACGATAGGCGTGATGCCGGCCTTGGCCAGCGCTTCCTTAGCATCGACCAGCTTGCCGTCGACCCGTACCTGGCCTTCGCCCAGAATCGCCAGCGTCATGTGCGACAGCGGCGCCAGGTCGCCGGAGGCGCCGACCGAACCCTTGACCGGGATGCAAGGCATGATGCCGGCGTTATAGATCGCCAGCAAAGTATCGATGACTTGCGCGCGGATGCCGGAAAAGCCACGCGCCAGGCTGGCGATTTTCATGGCCAGGATCAGGCGCACGGCGCCGTCGTCGATGAGATCGCCGGTGCCGACCGAATGCGAGAGGATCAGGTTACGCTGCAGCAGTTCCAGCTGTTCGTCCGGAATGCGGGTCTTGGCCAGCTTGCCGAAACCGGTATTGATGCCGTAGGCGGCATCGCCGCGCTCAACGATGCGCGCCACGGTGGCGGCCGAGGCATCGATGGCGTCGTAAGCGGATGGCGGCAAGGCCAGCGGCACTGCCGCGGCCCAGATGCTGCGGATCTCTGCCAGAGTCATTTTTCCTGGTTGCAGAGTCAACGATGTTTTCATATTCATTTCTTTCAGATTAGCGTATTGCAGAAGTCGATTTTATGGCAAAGCCAGTCACTTGATCATCGGCAGGTTCAGATTGTGGCGCTTGGCGCATTCGATCGCTGCTTCATAGCCGGCATCGGCATGGCGCATGACGCCGGACGCGCAGTCGTTGACCAGCACGCGCGCCAGGCGCTTGGCGGCGGCATCGGTGCCATCAGCCACGATCACCATGCCAGAGTGCTGCGAATAGCCCATGCCGACGCCGCCGCCGTGGTGCAGCGAGACCCAGGTAGCGCCGCCTGAGGTGTTCAGCAAGGCATTCAGCAGCGGCCAGTCGGAAACCGCATCGGTGCCGTCCTTCATGCTTTCGGTTTCGCGGTTCGGGCTGGCGACCGAGCCGGTGTCCAGGTGATCGCGGCCGATCACGATCGGCGCTTTCAGCTCGCCGGTGCGCACCATTTCATTGAAAGCGAGGCCGGCGATATGGCGCTCGCCCAGGCCCAGCCAGCAAATCCGCGCCGGCAAGCCTTGGAAGGAAATGCGCTCGCGCGCCATGTCCAGCCAGCGGTGCACGTGCTTGTTGTGCGGGAACAGCTCTTTGATCTTGGCGTCGGTCTTGTAGATATCTTCCGGATCGCCGGACAGGGCGACCCAGCGGAACGGCCCCTTGCCTTCGCAGAACAGTGGCCGGATGTAGGCCGGCACAAAGCCAGGGAAATCGAAGGCGTTCTTGACGCCATGGTCGAACGCCACCTGGCGGATGTTGTTGCCGTAGTCGACAGTCTTGATGCCCATCGCATGGAAATCCAGCATCGCCTGCACATGCTGGGCGCAGGAATGGGCGGCATCGGCAGTCAGGCGCGCCTGTTGCGACGGATCGTTTTGCGCCGCAATCCATTGCTCGACGCTCCAGCCAATCGGCAGGTAGCCGTTGATCAGGTCATGCGCCGAAGTCTGGTCGGTCACCAGGTCGGGCTTGATGCCGCCGGCCTTGGCGCGCTTGACCAGTTCCGGCAGCACTTCCGCGGCATTGCCGAGCAAGCCTATGGAAATCGCTTCCTTGCGTTCGGTGTGGTACTTGATCAGTTCCAGCGCATCGTCCAGATTCTTGGCCTGCTTGTCGAGATAGCGCGTGCGCAGGCGGAAATCGATGCTGGACTGCTTGCACTCGATGGTCAGCGAGGCTGCACCGGCCAGGGTTGCCGCCAGCGGCTGCGCGCCGCCCATGCCGCCCAGGCCGGCGGTCAGAATCCAGCGCCCGGAGAGGTCGCCGCCGAAATGCTGGCGTCCGGCTTCGGCAAAGGTTTCAAAAGTGCCCTGGACGATGCCCTGGCTGCCGATGTAGATCCAGCTGCCGGCGGTCATCTGGCCGTACATGAACAAGCCCTTGCGGTCGAGTTCGTTGAAGTGCTCCCAGTTGGCCCATTTCGGCACCAGGTTGGAATTGGCCAGCAATACGCGCGGCGCATCGGCATGGGTCTGGAACACGCCGACCGGCTTGCCGGACTGGATCAGCAGGGTTTCGTTGTCATTCAGATTAGTCAGGGCTTCGACGATCTTGTCGAAACAGGCCCAGTCGCGCGCGGCGCGACCGATACCGCCATACACCACCAGGTCGTTCGGCCGCTCGGCCACTTCCGGGTCGAGATTGTTCATCAGCATGCGCAGCGGCGCCTCGGTCAGCCAGCTCTTGGCGGTCAAGGTGGTGCCGCGGGCGGCGCGGATGGTGCGGCTAGGGTCGCGCCGTGGATCGGTGTTGGCGATGTTGTTAGTCATGCTGGCTAATCTCCTTAAAAGTATCGGTGCGCCGATTTGCTATCCTGACCGCCCGAAAATAAACAACAAGTTGTATAGTCCAGTAAAATATAATGCCTATACAACTTAGTCAATCGAATTTTGTGCATAGTCCTTAGATAATTTGAGCTATCCCGAATGGGCCGCTATCCCTTACTCTGCAAAAAAGATGTTGACTTCAAGCCCACTTGAACTTGCATACTTGCCTCGTCGGCAACTGCGCTGGTAACTGAGTTAGTATCCGTGATGAATTTTATTAAGTAGGAGCCGGCATATGCATGGCGCAATAGCAAAAAAAGCAATTCCCGCATTCCAGCAGGTAAAAGACCACGTGCTGCAGCAGATCCGCGGCGGCGAATGGAAGCCGGGCGACCTGATTCCGTCCGAGCGCGAACTGATGGTGCAGTTCAACCTGTCGCGCATGACCGTCAACCGCGCCCTGCGTGAACTGACCGACAACCAGCTGCTGGTGCGGATCCAGGGCTCCGGCACCTATGTCGCGCCGGGAAAATACCAGTCTACACTGGTGGAAATCCGCAGTATCGATGATGAACTTGTTGCCCGCGGCCACCGCTACCGTAGCCAGGTGCTGACGCTGGAAGCCAGCACCACGCCGGTCGCGCTGAAAGCGCTGGGACTGGTTGCCGGACCGGCATTCCACTCGGTGATCGTGCATTTCGCCGACGACATCCCGATCCAGCTGGAAGACCGCTACACCAATCCGCGGCTGTTTCCCGACTACCTGCAGCAGGATTTCCACCTGGTGACGCCAAACCACTACATGGTGCAGATCGCGCCGCTTGACCGAGCTGAATACAGCATCGAATCGAAGATGCCGGAGGCGGCCATGCGCAAACAGCTGCAGATGGAAGCCGGCGAACCCTGTCTGCTGCTGTCACGCCGCACCTGGGTGCACGACACCGTGGCGACCTCGGTCACGCTGTGGCATCCCGGTTCAAGGTATCAGTTTACCGGCGGCTTCTAATATAAGGCGGAGCGCGTGGCATCGGCGCCTGGCGCCGACAGAGAGCGTGCACGCCCATTTCAACTTATCAGCATCAATCTGGACAGACTCAACCATGTCGCCTGCACCTACCGCCATCAACACCGATCCGCCGCCGGCCAGCTGGGCCGACCTGCTGTCGGGACGCAACGCCCTGCGCTCGCTGACGCTGGCCGGCGGCATCGGCATGCATGCCACCAACGTCTATATCGTCACCACCATCCTGCCGTCGGTAGTGAAAGATATCGGTGGCCTGGAATACTATGCCTGGGCCACCTCGCTGTTCGTGGTGGCTTCCATCATCGCCGCCGGCCTGGCCTCGCGCCTGACGGAATGGCTGGGCTACCGCGCCGCCTGCCTGCTGGCCTTGCTGGTGTTTTCCATCGGCTCGGCCGGTTGCGCGCTGGCGCCGCACATGGTGTGGCTGCTGCTGGCGCGCACTATCCAGGGCTTCGGCGGCGGCGTGCTGGTGGCGCTGTCCTACGCCATGATCCGGGTGGTGTTTGCGCCGCCTTTATGGTCGCGCGCCATGGCTTTGATGTCGGGCATGTGGGGCATATCCACCCTGTCCGGCCCGGCTATCGGCGGCATCTTTGCCCAGGCCGGCAGCTGGCGCGGCGCCTTCTGGTCGCTGTTGCCGGCGGCTGTCATACTTGCGCTGCTGGTGCAGTTCACATTGAAAATCCCGGCGGAAACACGTTCCGAAGACAAACCGGGCAGCGTTCCCATCACCAAGATATTGCTGCTGGCGGCTGCGGTGCTGTCGGTGTCGGCGGCCAGCCTGTTCCGCAGCACAATATTGAATATCGGCGGCATCGTCTTTGGCATTGCCTTGATCGGGCTGATCGCCTGGCTGGAGCAACGCGGCGGTGCAGGAAAAACGCGCTTGCTGCCCAGCGACGCATTTTCCCTGCGCAGCCGCATCGGCGCCCTGTACGCCACCATGATACTGATGATCCTGGGACTGACCACTGAGATCTACGTGCCGTATTTCCTGCAAGTGATCCAGGGCCACTCGCCGCTGCTGGCCGGCTACCTGACCGGCATCATGTCCTGCGGCTGGACCCTGGCAGCCCTGCTTTTCTCCAGCTACGGCGGCGCCCGCGCGCAATTCGTCATGAAGGCCGGACCGCTGGTGGTGATTGCCGCCCTCCTGGCGTTGTCGTTCATGCTGCCGTCGACCGCCGCGCTGGACAGCTACGGCCTGCTGCCGCTGTGCATCGCATTGATACTGGTCGGCTTCGGCATCGGCATGGGCATGCCGCATCTGATGGCCAGCATATTGAGCAGCGCGCGTCCCGACGAAGGCAGCCTGGCCGCGTATTCACTAACCACAGTGCAACTGTTTGCGACCGCCATCGGCGCCGCCCTCGCCGGCATGGCGACTTCGCTGGCCGGCTTGGCCGACCCAGGCGGTTTGCCGGGAGCGGCAAATGCGGCACAATGGCTATTCATCTGTTTTGCGGCGGCGCCATTGCTGGCGTTTTTCACGGTGCGCCAGGCCTTGCGCCTGAAAGCGCCGGCAACTGCGGCGCCGGGCGCCATCCACGACGATCAACCCGGCCAGCACAATCAACACGATCGGCCACTACAGGAACCTCTGCCATGAGCAGCACTCCCCCAAAACCAGCGGTCTCGCCGCTCAAGGCCAGCACGGAAACCGTCACCAGCGTGCACAACTGGACCGACAAGCTGTTTTCCTTCCGTACCACGCGCCCGGCCGGCTATCAGTTCACGCCTGGCCAGTTCGCCCGCCTCGGCGTGACGGCCGGTGCAGAAACCCTGTGGCGCGCATATTCGGTCACCTCGGCCGCCGGCGAAAATGAACTGGAGTATTTCCTGGTGCAGGTGCCCGGCGGCCAGTTCACCGAACAGTTGAAAATCCTGAAACCGGGCGATCCGGTGCTGGTGGAGAAATTTAGCTACGGCTTCATGACGGCAGACCGCTTTGTTGACGGCGAGGATCTGTGGATGCTGGCCACCGGCACCGGGCTCGGCCCCTTCATCTCGATCTTGCAGGATCCGATGGTGTGGCAGAAATTTCGCAATCTGATCCTGGTGCATTGCGTGCGCAACGCCGAAGAGCTGGCCTATCAGGAACTGTTGGCATCCTTGCCGCAACGGCCCGAACTAGCCGCCGGCGGCGCCCGCCTGCAACTGATCCGCGCCACCACGCGAGACGCGGCAGCCGCCCCCGGCAATCTGCACGGACGCATCACCGCCCTGCTGACCAGCGGCGCGCTGGAAGCCGCGGCCGGCCTGGCGATCACGGTGGAAGCATCGCGCATCATGATGTGCGGCAATCCGGAAATGATCACCGAAACACGCGACATCCTGCACCAGCGTGGCTTGCGGCCTTGCCGGCGGGCTGTGCCGGGGCAGTTTGTGACGGAAGATTATTGGTAATGCGAAGCGTGCACTAGACTTCCAGCCATTTCTGCCGCACGCCAGGATCGGCGCGCAGTTCCGCCGATGTCCCGGCGAACACAATCCGCCCGTGTCCCATCACCAGCACTCGATCGGAAATTTCCAGCGCGATGCTGAGCTTTTGTTCGACCAGCAATACACCCAAGCCCTGCGTCCGCAGCGCCGATAAATGCTGCGCCACCGCCCTCACCATGTCCGGCGCCAGCCCTTCGGTCGGTTCGTCCACCATGAGCAGCCGCGGCTTGCCCATCAGGCTGCGGCACAGGCTGAGCATCTGCTGCTCGCCGCCGGACAGCAGGCCGGCGGCGACATGCTTGCGCGCGGCCAGCTGCGGCATCAGGCGCCACACTTCGTCCAAGGCTGCCGGCTCTGGCCGCAGCTGCCCCAGCAGCAGGTTCTGCTGCACCGTCAACGTCGGAAATACGGCCCGCTCTTCCGGCACATAAGCCAGCCCCTGGCGGGCGATCTGAAATGTTTTCAGGCCGGCCAGCTGGACGCCGTCCAAGCGCACCGAGCCGCTACAGCGCAACATGCCCATGGCAGCTTTAAGCGTAGTGGAGCGGCCGGCGCCGTTGCGGCCCAGCAGGCTGACGATTTCTCCGGCGCCGACATCGATATCGACGCCATGCAATACATGGCTTTTCTCATAAAAAGCATGCAAACCACGGATCTCAAGCAAGACGCTCATGGCTGCTGTACCTCCAGGCTGCCGAGATACGCCGCCTGCACAGCGCCATTGGCGCGGATCGCCGCCGGCGTATCGCAGGCGATGATGCGGCCGTCGACCAGTACCGCGATGCGGTCCACCAGGCCGAACACCACGTCCATGTCGTGCTCGATCAGCAGCAGGGTCTTGCCGGCGCTCACGCGCTGGATAAGCTCAGTGGAGGCGGCAGCCTCCTCGCGGTTCATGCCGGCGGTCGGTTCATCCAGCAAAATCACATCGGCATCGCCGGCAATCGTGATGCCGATTTCCAGCGCGCGCTGGCCGGCGTAGCTGAGATCGCCGGCCGGTGTGGCGCTGTTCGCCTGCAAGCCGCATTGCTGCAGCAGTTCCTGGATCCGATGATTGACTTCCTTCATCCCCGACAGGCGCCGCCAGAAGGTATAGCGGTGGCCATGCGCGGCCAATACCGCCGCTCGCAGGTTATCCGCCACACCCAGGCGCGGGAAAATGCTGGTGATCTGGAAGCTGCGCGCCAGGCCCAGCCGACTGACCTGGAACGGACTCATGCCGCCTATCTCGCGCCCGTGCAGCAGAATCTCGCCGCTGCTGGCGGCCATGCCGCCCGATATCAGGTTGAACAAGGTCGATTTTCCGGCGCCGTTGGGGCCGATCAAGGCCAGCCTTTCCCCTTGCCGCAATTGCAAATCGGCGCCCTTGATGATGCGCGTGGCGCCGAACTGCTTGTGCAGATTGCGCAGCTCCAGAATGGCAGGATTTACTGTTCCGCTCATAGGACCGCCGCGCGCCGGTACAGCATTTCGATCAGGAACACGGCGGCGCCGGCCATCAGCAGCGCACCGGCCAGGCGCAGCAGAAATCGCATTGTGATTCGGCGCCAGCCGGCCAGCGAACTCATCCAGACACCAGCGATACCGCCCGGCGCAAACAGCACCACAAGCACAAACAGCAAACCCAGATACAGCTGCCAGCCGCGGGTATAAGCCGATAGCAAAGAAGAAAACAGCACGCCGACAAGCGCGCCTATCATTGGCCCGAAAAAATAGCCGATGCCGCCAATGAAGGTGAACAGCAGGATTTGCGCGGAGCGCAGCAGGCCGAGGTTTTCGGCGCTGACGATTTCAAAATTGATCGCGGTCAGCGCGCCGCCGACACCGGCGAAGAACGCCGACAGCATGAACATCAGGTAGCGCACCCGGCGCGGGTCGTGGCCGATGAAGGCAGCGCGCTGCGGATTGTCGCGCACGGCATTGGCGATGCGCCCCAGCGGCGTCTGCGTCAGCCCGTACATGGCTGCCGTGCAAAGGAAAAGCCAGAATGCGATCAGGTAGTACACCTGCAACTGCGAGGCAAAATCAATGCCGAGCAGGGGCGCGCCTAGCACGCGATCGGTGCTGACGCCGCTCTCGCCGTCAAACCAGCCGGGAAACATCAACGCCGCGGCGGCAATCAACTCGACCAGCGCCAGGCTGATCATCGACAATGCCGTGCCTGCCCGGCGCGTAGTGATATAGCCAAATAGCGCGCCCGCCAGCATGCCGGCCACGCCGCCCGCCAAAGGCACCAGCAACAGCGCCGCCGGACTGCTGCCGGCCAGCCGGTTCATCAAGTGCACGCTGGCGAAAGCCGCCAGCCCGGCATACAGAGCATGGCCGAAGGATAGCATGCCGCTCTGCCCCAGCAACATGTTGAAGGACAGCGCCAGGAGCATCATGCAGCCGCATTGCGACAAGATCGAGAGCGCGCCGCTTTGGCGGAATGCCAGCGGCGCCGCCAGCAAGATCAAGGCGAACGCCAGCCACGCCGATTTGCCGCGCCAGGAAGAAAGCATCAATCCCGCACCCCGAACAAGCCGCGCGGGCACAGCAGCATGACTAGCACCAGCAGCAGATAGGGCAAGACCGGCGCCACCTGGGCCAGCGTCAGCCGCAGTAAGGGATAGCCGACGGCGTCGGGCGCCAGCTGGATGCCCCAGTGCGCCAGGCCGCTCAACAGGGAAACATCGAGCGCCACCGCATAGGTTTGCAGAATGCCGATCAGCAGCGATGTAATAAAGGCGCCCTTCAGCGAACCCAGGCCGCCGACCACCACCACCACGAAAATGATGCTGCCCACCCCCGCTGCCATGCCTGGCTCGGTAACGAAGGCGTTGCCGCCGACCACGCCGGCCAGGCCGGCCATGGCGCAACCGGCGGCAAACACCAGGGTAAACAGCCGCGGCACATTGTGGCCGAGCGCTTCCAGCATCTGCGGATGGGTCAGCGCCGCCTGGATCAGCAAGCCGACACGGGAGCGCTTCAGCAGCCAGCTCGCCGCCAGCAATATCAGCAGCGCGAGCAGCATCATGAAACCGCGATACGCTGGAAAGGCTGTCGAATACAAGGTAAACAAGGGGCCGTCGAGCTGCGCCGGGATCGCGTACGGCAATGCCGATTTACCCCACACCAGCTGCACCAGTTCGACGATCACATAGGACAGACCGAAAGTGAACAGCAGTTCCGCTACCTGGCCGTGGCGCCGCACATGGCGCAAGCCGATCCGCTCGACCAACGCCCCCAGCAAACCGGTCAGCAGCGGCGCCAGCAGCAGCGCCGGCCAGAATCCCAGCTGGATGCTGATGGCATAGGCGAAATAAGCGCCCAGCATATAGAAACTGGCATGGGCAAAGTTCAGCACCCCCAGCATGCTGAAAATCAAAGTCAGTCCCGACGACAGCAGGAACAGCAGCAAGCCGTAACTGAGGCCGTTCAGCAGTGTGATGAGGGTAAATTCCATTGTGCGATATGTAAGGCTCAGGTAATGCTCAGGTCCGGCATTCTACCGCTTTGTCCAATAGCCGATTTTCAGTTTGCCAGCTGCGCCAGCACCATGTCGAGCAAGGCGCGCAGCCGCGCCAGGCGCCGCATGTCGCGATGATAGCCGAGCCAGGTATCGCGGCCGGGCGGCTGTTCGCCCAGGTCGACGCGCTTGACGCCAGGCAGGCGGTCCCCCAGTGGCCGCGGCAAAACCGCCAGCCCGGCGCCGCGCGCACACATCTGCGCCTGCACATCGCGGTCGTTGCTGCGGAATACCACGCGTGCATTCGGCAGCATTCGTTCCAGCCAGGCGGCATCCGGCATGCCGCCAAAGGCCGTATCCATGCTGATCAGCGCTGCGCCCTTGCCATCGCCAGCCACGGGATGCGGCAAGCCGGCCGCAAGATACAAGCCGTAAGGCATGTGCAACAGCTTGCGCGACACCACGTCGGGTTCGTCAAAGGGCAGGATGCGAAACGCCAGATCGGCCTCGCGCCGCGCCAGGCTGAAGAAGCGCGCATCGGTCAGCATTTCAACCGTGACGCGCGGATGCTTGCCGGCGAACTCGGCCAGCACCGGCGTCAGTACATGGGCGGCAAACCAGCCGGAGGCGGTAATCCTCAGCATGCCTTCCAGATGCTGCTCCTGACCGGCCAGCTGCCGCTGGAAGGCTTGCGCCTCCTCTTCCATCCGCTCAGCATGGCTCAGCACCGCAGCGCCCTCGTCGGTGAGGATGAAGCCATCGCTTGTACGCTGGAACAATTGGTGGCCGACCGCCTGCTCCAGGACCCGCAAGCGCCGGCCCATGGTCGGCTGGGTCTGCCCTATCTTGCGCGCCGCCGCGCCCAGCGTTCCTTCCCGCGCGATCGCCAGGAATATGCGCAGATCACTCCATTCCATGCTGTTGCACCTTTATCGGCTGTGTGGATCTATTTATCGCGAATGGCGTCGCGCTAACAATTACATGCATTTTTGCATGGATATCATGCAAAACATTTGATTTTCATGCAGATTACACAGGTATATCTTGAAGCGGTCAACTCAACTTCAAGGAAAATCATCATGACTCAGGCAAACTCAATGCACGCCACCGTATTGGAAAACCACGGCGCGCCATTCCGCCTCACTACTATCGCCCGTCCCATTCCCGGTCCGGGACAAGTGCTGGTGCGCATCATGGCCAGCGGCGTCAATCCGCTCGACCTCAAGATACGCAGCGGTGAAGCAGCCCATGCCAGGCATCCGCTGCCGGCGATCCTCGGCATCGACATGGCCGGCGTAGTGGAAGCAGTCGGGCCCGGCGTCAGCAATTTCCGCCATGGCGACGAAGTGTATGGCATGACCGGCGGCGTCGGCGGCGTGCAAGGCTCGCTGGCTGAGTTAGCCGCAGTCGACGCCGAACTGCTGGCGCTCAAGCCGGCCAACTTCAACATGCGCGAAGCCGCAGCCCTGCCGCTGATCTTCATCACCGCCTGGGAAGGCCTGGTGGACCGGGCCCGCATCCATGGCGGGCAGAATCTGCTGGTCCAGGGCGGCGCCGGCGGCGTCGGCCATATCGCGATCCAGATAGCGCTGGCCTTCGGCATGCGGGTATTTGCCACCGGCTCCGCCGACAAAGCCGGCTTCATCGAACGCCTGGGCGCCACCGCCATCGACTACAAGCAGGCTACGGTTGAGCAATATGTCGCCCTCCATAGCGGCGGCCGCGGCTTCGATGTGGTCTACGACACTGCCGGCGGCGCCAGCCTGGATGCCTCGTTCAGCGCCGTTGCACGCTTCGGCCATGTGGTCAGCTCGCTCGGCTGGGGTACGCATGCACTGGCTCCGCTCTCCTTCAAGGCGGCCAGCTATTCTGGCGTCTTCACCTTGCTGCCCTTGCTCAGCGGCGAAGGCCGTTTGCAGCATGGCGATATCCTGCGCGAGGCGACGCGGCTGGCCGAGAGTGGAAAAATCATGCCGCTGCTGGATCCGCACCGCTTTAACCTGAGCTCAGTCGACGCAGCCTACGCATTGATAAAAAGCCGGCAGGCTGCCGGCAAACTGGTAATCGATATTGCCGGATAAGCCTGCGGAGTCAGGGCGGCCTGAGAAATCCGGCCGTCGTCGGAAGATGGCGTTGCATAAGCAAGTATTTTTACCAAGGTAATATTGACCGCGCAATTAAACCCGGGTAATATTGCATCACTTACTTAACTTATGAGAGTCATTACGCCATGAGCACTCCCACCAATCCGGTAATCGCCTTTGCCGGATCGCACCGCATCGCCGCAGGTCAGCTCGCGCTGGTGGCCTTGAAAGCAAAAGAACTTATAGACCGCAACGACAGCGCCGCCATCCTGATTTTCGACGACGTCACCAGCGAGCAGGTCGAAGTGGATTTCCGCGGCAGCGCAGAGCAAGTGCTGCAGCGCCTGGCGGCCAACGACACTCCTGCCGCCACGCCTAAAGAGAACTCCGGCAGCCAAGAACCTGCGCGCGGTCCCGGCCGTCCCAAACTGGGCGTCATCGGCCGCGAAGTCACCCTGCTGCCGCGCCACTGGGACTGGCTCAACGCCCAGTCAGGCGGCGCTTCGGTAGCCCTGCGCAAGCTGGTAGAGGAAGCGCGGCGGCACAGCGAGCAGCGCGACCAGCTGCGCCGCGCCCAGGAATACGCCTATCGCTTCATGTCGGCCATGGCTGGCAACAGCGCAGATTTCGACGAAGCGGCGCGGGCTTTGTTTGCCGGCGACCAGGCTGGATTCGCACTGCTGGTCGAGTCCTGGGAGCCGGACGTCCGCGATCACCTCAAGGTCTTGGCAAGCCGGGCCTTTACAGCATGACCACGCGAGTATTTAGCGTCAACGCCGAAGAAATCGGCGCTTTAATCCAGCGGCCCGGATAACAATATCAGCGCTGCCTGAGCTTGCAATTGGTGCGCAGAGTCAAACGCGCCCCTCTCAGGATCACTTGCCCAGGCGCGCGGATCCGGACCAAATGCCGCTTCCGGCTGCCAGGCAAACAGGGTGCAGACCAGCTCACCCAGTTCGACCCCAAGATGATCGCGTGCCGCCGCCGCGCCGCCATCGGCCAGATCGGCGGCCAGCGCAAACTCCCTGAAAGCGTTCCAGTCCTTGGCCATATGCGCCACTAGGATACGCGCCAGATCGTAGGACAGAAGATTGCCGTCATCGGTCCGGAGAAAAGACTGGCCCGACCAGAACTCTTGCAACGTGTCTTCGCGCCAGAATGCCAGGTGCTTGCGGTGCAGCTCTTGCGGCGTGCGGCGACGATCAGCCCGCGGTGCGAAACGCTGCTCGGTGTTCACGGCCAACCCTTCGTTCAGCCACGCCGGCAGCGGCAAATGGCTTACGCAGCCATGCGTCATTTCATGCGTGATGACAGGTTCTATCTGGCGCAAGTCTTCCTTCACCGTCACATAATGGCCGCAGCCGCCGTTGATGTACATGCCGCCGCTGAACGCGAACTCCCCGGCATCAGGGTAGCAACAGGAAACATAGTTGTAATAACTGTCGCCGTCATCGAAAATTATCAAGATATCCTTCCCCAACGGCACCACCTGCGCGATGCCGTCAAGAGTCTTGATCACCCGTTTCAGGGTGAGCTCCATGTAGCCGAGCGTGGCGCGGGCTACGTTGTTCTCGAGCGAGGACAACAGGATGGCGTTCTCGGATTCACGTATTGCAAAACCAGTTCCGAGAGCGGCCCTGAAGTGCAGCAGCCATGCTCGCTCGCTCGCCAGCCAGGCTTTCGCCTGGAGATCTGGCGGCACAGTTTCGCTGACCCAGGCCCGCACAGCGTCCCAGTCTAAAATGGGGAATTTTTCGTGATACGCGATTTGACTAGCGAGCTGAAACGAAATATTTTCATCCACCACCACTTCCGCTGGCAGCGTTTCAACGTCGGCAAATATCGGCATTTCGGCGACAACCTGACTTCTCTTGGCTGGCAACAGCGCGTTACGGATAAAATCAAACATGGGATGCGGATTTGTTAAAGAAATATGTCATGTTTCGGAACCTTCTACTTTTCGAAAATCATGTCTTCAAGTGTTCCAGCGCATTTTGCGCGTCAACGACGCCCTCCTCACAAGCTTGCCGGATAAAGTCCAATCCCGCTTCCCGGTTTTTCACAATTCTGTTAGAGCCATGAAAAAGATCCAGCCCATGACTCAGCATGGCGCGCGCGTACCCCGCTTCTGCGGCTTTCTTAAACCAGGCTGACGCGACGCTTTGATCCTTTACTACGCAATCCCCAACGTCGTAATAGACGCCAAGCAGATATAAGGCTGGTGGATGGCCCAACTGCGCGGCTTCTGTCACGAGCGCCAGATGGCGCCGCTCAAAACCTTCTTCCGTTTCTGTCCCTGCAATGCTGAAACTCGCATACAAGAACAATGCTTCTGGCCATTTTTCCGCTACTAACGGCCGCAAGATCTTCTCCGCAGCCTTGCAGCTGCCGCTGTCAATTTCTGCTTGCGCCGTTTCCAGCAAATGCTGCCGTTCATTCGGGCTCATGTCTACCGCTTTCGTATACGCAGGGATCACCAATCCGGCATTTTTCCAATTTCATCGACAACCGAAAACGGCACCTGTAATGCTGAACACGTTGCAACGAGGTCGTTAAAAAGCCTGTCCTGATTTTTACCAAAAAACAAGGGTTGACGTTCGGCGCCCACATAGGAATTCCAAAGGGAGAACTGTTCGCAATGAGCGCCGATCCAATCCAGCAAATCCAGGTCGATCCTTGCCCCATACACAATCAGATCCAGTACCGGACGATCCGGGACCGGGAAGTCTTTGCCATATCTCGCGTAGAGTTTCTGCCGTGCTACTGCGATCCTGTACTAGGACATTTCCCGGGCCGCTAATGCGAAAGCACTATTTGTCTGATGAAAACAGATGCCGCCGAACGCCGATATTCTCGAAAGAAAAGCGCGGGAGTCAGCGGGATTCTCATAGGTGATTATATTTCCGGATTTATCAGCAATGCTGCCATTAAGCAGTATCGAGTTCAGAACCCGCTCTCCCGGTTCACTTGAAAAGAAACAGATCTCCCCTGAATGTTCTCGGTAAGTGATCAAGGTGGAGGACGCATTATCCAAAATTGGAGAGCACATTCCCAGTCCACCATTGCCTTTATGAACGAAGACGCCCGATTTCATTCCTTTTTTCTTTCTGAAAAATAGCCGAAGCGACGGCTTGTTCCCATCGGATGGGCAGTGCTTTGCGACCAGTCACGCCGTCGCGTTTCAGTCAATAGCATTGGCGTCATGGCATCGGAATAACAAAGACACCGCTATGGCGATTCAAGTCCTTGCTGGTTGGCGACCTCGGAGCATATGACCATAAGATTGCAATCGATGATTTAGCATGGACTTGGTCAAAGTCGGCAAATCTCTCATCTAGGGCTATGCTTCCATCAATGAATTCAGTCGGCTTCAGCGTTATCGTGCCCAGTAAATGATGTATACGCCCCTGCTCCATCATTTCCTCAAAATTTGCCGTGAGTGCGATTCCCTTCAGGGACAAATTGCCAGGGCGATCGAGCCAAGGGAGGCCATCCCGATAGAGCGTCAGATCTTCTGTGCCCAGATTCTCCATTTTCAATTTGAGGAAATATTTTTCACCATTTTTCTGCATTTCCGCATGCATTCCCAGCTGCTCTCTTCCATGAGCTGGCATCAGGACCAGAAAACTCCCCGCCACCGATAACATCAATAGCCAATAATTGAATTTCACCATGTCTATTTTCAGGTAAATTGCTTCCGCTTAGATGCTGAATATCGTTGCGGCAATGACACCGAGCACGATCAGGCCCATGATGATTTGCAACCCAGCAGGTCCCAGAAAGCCAAAAAATCGTCTTGCCGCCGCCACATCGCTATTGCCGCATTCAGGACACCCCACATGCGTAAACTCCGATAATGAAAAATGCCTTTTTGCGGAGAACAATAGGTCCCTTGGTTGTGGCGGCTCGGGGCTGTCAAACCCATGCCCGCATTGCGAACACTTGTGCACTTCCATTTACGCACACGCTCCATTGAAAGTAGGGAAGCCTGCAGAATTACATTTTTCTGCGCATTTCAAACTGCCCGCATCGGCTATCGATCGGCTGTCGTTAACGTTGCCAAAGCTGGCTGACAATTGACTTCATCAGGATCCATGTGCAAACACCGGCGGCAGTCGGTAGCAGTAAAGCGATCAAGCTGCCTGCAGTCATGTTCCCGACCAGCGAGATCAACCCTGCCTGCAAATCGTGATATCCGATAAAAATCACTATCGATGTCGGCAACAGGACGGTGAAAATCAAGAGAAGCACCAATATCTCGACAGCCCTGGTTTGTTTGGCAAGGAAAAACATAGCAATGGTCGAAATACAGGCCGAAACGGCGTTCCCGATATGACCACCTATCGGATTGACGAGCGCGACCGATAAAAATATCGCGGCAAATAACAGATAAAAACCTATTCGCTTCATTGCGGCGCTTTCTTGTTGCTGATGTAGCTGCCGGCGGAACAAGCCAGCACGACGACCATATCCCCCCACGGCTAAATCAATTTCATATTTAGCCACATTTTAATTATCCAATTATCAATGCAATATGGCAACTAATTTAATTGCCCAAGGAAAATCTCAGCGGGCTTGCGGGCCAAAACCGAATTTGCTTACATCAGCCGGCCATTCTGCCGCTTCATGCACAAACAACCGCGCCGTAAACTAAAATGCTGTATTAACGTCGCTTGCAACCAAGCCGTAACCATCAGGACTGTTTCCTCCCAATGACCGCCCAACTGAAAACACCAGCTGCACATCCCCTCGACCATCTGAAAATAGCCAACTCCTTTGCCGAGCTGCCGTCGTCGTTCTACACCCGCCTGATGCCAACGCCGCTGCCGGCGCCCTACCTGGTCGACGCCAGCGCGTCCGCGGCGAGCCTGATCGGACTGACGCCAGCGGCTTTGGCCAGCCAGGAGTTGCTGGAAGCGCTGGCCGGCAACCGCCTGCATCCCAACTCGACCCCGCTGGCAGCCGTCTACTCCGGCCATCAGTTCGGCGTCTGGGCTGGCCAACTGGGCGATGGTCGCGCCATCCTGCTGGGTGATGTCGAGGCGGCCGCCGGCGGGCGTATGGAATTGCAGCTCAAGGGCGCCGGCGCAACGCCCTATTCGCGCATGGGCGACGGCCGCGCCGTGCTGCGCTCTTCGATCCGTGAGTATCTGTGCTCGGAAGCGATGGCCGCGCTTGGCATCCCTACTTCGCGCGCGCTGGCGATCGTCGGCTCCGACCAGCTGGCGATGCGCGAGCGGCCCGAGACCACGGCGGTGGTGACACGCATGGCGCCCAGCTTCGTGCGCTTCGGTTCCTTCGAGCACTGGTATTACAACAACCAGCACGACACCCTGAAAACCCTGGCCGACTATGTCATCGCCGGCTTTTATCCGGAATTGCTGGCGGCCGCCAATCCCTATCAAGCGCTGCTGGCCGAAGTAACCCGCCGCACCGCCCATCTGATGGCGCAATGGCAGGCGGTCGGCTTCATGCATGGCGTCATGAATACCGACAATATGTCTATCCTGGGACTGACGCTGGACTACGGCCCGTTCGGCTTCATGGAAGCCTACGACCCCAGCCATATCTGCAACCATACCGACCAGCAAGGCCGCTACGCCTATAACAAGCAGCCACAGATCGGCCACTGGAACTGCTTTGCGCTGGGCCAGGCCTTGCTGCCGCTAATCGGCAGCGTCGAGGCGACCGAAGCGGCGCTGAGCAGTTATCAGGCGCAATATGGGGCGAAACTGGATGAATTGCTGCACGCCAAGCTGGGACTGGCGACGCACCAGCCGGACGACGATAAATTGCTGGATGCCATGTTTGCGCTGATGCAAGCCAGCCATGTCGATTTCACACTGTTTTTCCGCCGCCTGGGCAATCTGCAGCTGGACGGCGCCGGCGCCGATACCCCCTTGCGCGACTTGTTCATAGACCGTGCGGCATTCGATGCTTGGGCGTTACAATACCGGGCGCGCCTGAAACTGGAAAATAGCCGGGACGACAGCCGCAAGCTTGCAATGGATGACTGCAACCCCAAATACGTATTACGAAACTATTTGGCGCAAACCGCAATCGAACAAGCGCAAAATAAGGACTTCTCGGAAGTCAGGAAACTGCTGGAAATTCTTGAAAACCCGTTTGACGAACAGCCGCAACACGCAAAGTACGCCGAATTGCCCCCTGACTGGGCGCGCGGACTGGAAGTCAGCTGTTCGTCCTAGATTGGAATCTTAAAACATGAGCAGCAGCAAAATCGTCAAGACCGATGCCGAATGGCGCGCCGAGCTGGACCCGATGGAATACGAAGTAACCCGCCATGCGGCGACCGAACGGGCATTCACCGGCCGGTTCTGGGATCACCACGAACATGGCATTTACACCTGCGTGTGCTGCAACACGCCCTTGTTCGAATCGGACGCCAAATTCGATTCCGGCTGCGGCTGGCCCAGCTATTTCAAAGCCATCAATCCCGACAATGTAGAAGAGCGCGTTGACCGTACTCATGGCATGATGCGCACTGAAATTTTATGCAAGGTGTGCGACGCCCATCTCGGCCACGTGTTTCCGGACGGACCGCCGCCTACAGGCCTGCGCTACTGCATCAACTCGGCATCGCTGCGGTTCGACCCGGCGGGCTGATTTATCAACCGCGCATTTATCCTGACTTATACTGACTGAAAGCACAGCAAACACATGAAGTTCCTGTTCGACCTTTTCCCGGTAATACTTTTCTTCGGCATCTTCAAGTGGAGCGAAGGAAGTCCTGAGGCCGCGCAATCGCTGGTCAGCCACTATCTGTCAGGCTTCGTTTCCGGCGGCGTCGTCACTGCCGCGCAGGCGCCGGTGCTGCTGGCGACCGCGGTAGCGATAGCCGCTACCGTGGCGCAGATCGGCTACCTGCTGCTGCGCCGCAAGAAAGTCGACGCCATGCTGTGGGTTTCGCTGCTGATCATCACCGTGTTCGGCGGCGCCACCATCTATTTCCATAACGAGACCTTCATCAAATGGAAGCCGACCGTGCTGTACTGGGCCTTTGCGGTGGCATTGATGGTCAGCCAGCTGCTGCTCAAGAAAAACCTGGTCCGCACCATGATGGAAAAGCAACTGGCCCTGCCTGAGCCGATCTGGACGCGCGTCGGCTTTGCCTGGATCGCCTTCTTTGCCCTCATGGGTTGCCTGAACCTGTACATCGCCTTCAATTATCCGACCGCGACCTGGGTCAACTTCAAGCTGTTCGGCGGCATGGGCCTGATGTTCGCCTTCGTGATCGGCCAAAGCATCCTGCTCTCCAAATACATCAAGGACCCCGATGAACCCAAGGCTTGATACCATTCGTAACAAATTGACAGCTGCGCTGGCCCCGCTGGAATGTATAGTGGAGGACGAATCGGCGCTGCATGTGGGACACGCCGGCGCCGCCTCAGGCGGCGGACACTACCGGGTGCGGATAGTTTGCGCGCTTTTTGAGGGACAAAACCGCTTAAAACGGCATAGGCTGGTGTATGATTGCCTAGCTGAAATGATGCACGCCGAAATTCATGCACTGGCTATCACTGCACTGGCACCATCTGAAACAAAAGCTGCGTAGAACATATTTATATGTAATCGGAAAGAATAATTGTCCTTCAAATATACTTCGGTTATTCTGCCCTGGTTTCGCATTAATTTATTAACAACCTCCCCAATTTAGGATTTGATAATGACATTTAAACCTTCACGTTTACTGGTGGTACTTTTTGCAGCTGCTGCATTGCCTGTCATGGCCCAAAACCTGGCAGTCGTGAACGGTAAGGCAATCCCTTCGTCGCGCGCTGACATGATGGTCAAGCAATTGTCCGCACAAGGCGGTCAGGCTGACACCCCGGAACTGCGCAACATGGTCAAGGATGAACTGATCAACCGTGAAGTGCTGATCCAGGAAGCCGACAAGCTGGGCCTGGGCAACAACGCTGACGTCAAGGCGCAAGCCGACATCGCTCGTCAATCGATCCTGATCCGCGCCCTGGTCGCCGACTTCATCAAGAAGAACCCGATCAAGGATGCCGACATCCAGGCTGAATACGACAAGTTCAAGGCACAGGCCGGCGACAAGGAATACCACGCACAGCATATCCTGGTTGAAAACGAAGCCGATGCCAAAGCCATCATCGTCAAGCTGAAAGCCGGCGGCAAGTTTGAAGACCTGGCCAAGCAATCGAAGGATCCAGGTTCGGCAGCCAATGGCGGCGATCTGGGCTGGGCAACGCCAGCTTCGTTCGTGAAGCCATTCTCCGATGCACTGGTGGCGCTGAAGCCAGGTCAACTGACTGAAACACCAGTCAAGACCCAGTTCGGCTACCACGTCATCAAGCTGGATGAAGTCCGCGCCGCCAAGATCCCTACCCTGGCTGAAGTAAAGCCGCAAATCACTGAAGCTCTGCAACAGAAGAAACTGCAAGCTTACCAGCAAGATCTGCGTGCCAAAGCCAAGGTGCAATAAGACCTGCGCAGCATAACCGGCAAAACACCCGCTGGAAAAAGCGCTCTTCGGAGCGCTTTTTTTACGCCCTCGCACTTATCGATCGGCGTTGAGAAAAGCGAAACAAGCAATTACAATGAGGCAACTCAAACTCGGGATTGCACAATGGCCGCCACGCTGCTCAACGTATCCAGCCTTTGCAAATCCTATGGCGACCGCCGCGCGGTCGATAATATCTCGTTCCAGGTCCGGCAGGGGCAAACGCTAGGCCTGATCGGCCCCAACGGCGCCGGCAAGTCAACCACGGTCAGCCTTATCTGCGGCCTGCTGCGGCCGGACGCCGGCGAGATCCTGCTGGATGGGGTGGCCGTCAACGCCGGTAATAGCGCCGCCAAACACAAGATCGGACTGGTACCGCAAGACCTGGCGCTGTACGAAGACTTGTCCGCCAACGAGAACCTGAAATTGTTCGGCGCGCTCTACGGCCTTGGCGGCAATCACCTGAAGAGCCGTTGCAGCGAAGTGCTGGCGCTGGTCAACCTGAGCGACCGCGCGGCCGACAAGCCGAGCAGCTTTTCCGGCGGCATGAAGCGCCGGCTCAATATCGCCGCCGCGCTGCTGCACGATCCGCAACTGCTGATCCTGGACGAACCGACCGTCGGCGTCGATCCGCAAAGCCGCAACGCCATCTTCGACAGCCTTGAGCAGCTCAAGCGCCAGGGCCGCTCGCTGATCTACACCAGCCACTACATGGAAGAAATCGAAAGGCTGGCCGACCACATCGTCGTCATCGATCACGGCAAAGTACTGGCCGATGAAAGCCCGGCTGCGCTGTATCGGCGGCTACCGGCGCAAGCAGCGCTGCGGGTCGATCTGGCGTTGCCCGCCGGCGCCATCCTGCTCGATCAGATCCGCCGTCAGCCGGGCGTCATCGATATCGCCGGCAAAGACAGCAGCCTGGAGATCGGACTGCGCGCAACGGAGGATGCGCTGCCGCTGCTGCAATGGCTCACCGCCAGCGGCCAACCGCCGCTGCACTTCATGACCGCCAAGGCCAAGCTGGAAGACATTTTCCTGGGCCTGACCGGACGCAGCCTGCGCGACTGAGCGCCGGCAAACATCAACATTCCTCCCTCTTCCGTTTCGGAGCACCGCCCATGAGCGCCTTGACCGCCCTGGTCCGCAAGGACCTGATCCTGTACCTGAGCAACCGCCGCGCGCTGCTGATCAGCCTGCTGATGCCGATCGTGCTGGGCGCCTTTTTCGGCTATCTGTTCGGCGGCTCCGGCGCGGTCAGCAACGGCAAGATCGACATCGCCCTGGTCCAGCTCGACGACAGCGGCACCAGCCGCAAGATCGCTGCGGGACTCAAGGGCGACAGCACGCTCAATGTCCAGGAACTGCCGCTGGCTGCGGCGCAGGACAAGGTCCGTCATGGCAAGCTGAGCGTGGCGGTGGTGCTGCCGGCCGGCTTCGGCGCGGCTGCCAAGAACGCCTTCTTCGGCGGCCGCAACAAGCCCGCGATAGCGGTGTACTACGATCCCTCGCAGCAAGCAGTGCTGGCGATGGTGAAAGGCATGCTGACCCAGTACGTGATGCAGAATGTCAGCGCCGAGATGTTCGATATCAAGGCTAGCGATTCCTACCTGAACACCAGCATCGACGCCTTGCAGCGCAATGCCTCGCAGAATCCGGATCTGCTGAAAATGCTGAGCAGCGTCAAGGAATACCAGTCGCGCACCGCTAAAAAAGAAGAAAACAGCGTGGATGAAAAACCGGCAGCGCCAGAGCAAGCAGGCTTGTCCGTGCCCTACTCCACCAACGACCAGGCACTCACTTCCGGCCTGCAGAAATACAATGGCTACGCCCACGCCTTCGCCGGCATGAGCGTGCAGTTCATCCTGTTCATGGGCATCGACGCCGGCATCGCGGTGCTGCTGTGGCGCCGCATGGGGCTGTGGAACCGGCTGCTGGCGGCGCCGATCACGCTCAATACGGTGCTGCTGGCGCGCGCACTGTCCAGCGCGATCATCGCCTTCGTCATCCTGTGCGTGATCTTCCTGTTCGCCATGCTGGTGCTGAAAGTGCAGATCGCCGGCAGCCTGCCCGGCTTCATCGGCGTCGGCATCTGCTTCGCCCTGGTCACCGCCAGCTTCGGCTTGCTGATCGCCGCCTTCGGCAAGACCCCGGAAGCGGCGCGCGGGCTGGCCATGTTCGCGACGCTGATCATGGTCATGCTGGGCGGCGCCTGGGTCCCGAGCTTCCTGTTTCCGCAGTGGCTGCAGACGCTGACGCTGGCGGTGCCGACACGCTGGGCGGTCGATGGCCTGGATGCCATGACCTGGCGCGGGCTGGGATTTGACACCGCATTGCCGGCGATGGCGGTGCTGTTGGGATTTGCCGTGCTGTTCGGCGGCCTGGCCGTATGGCGCTTCCGGCGCGATGCACTCAAAGAATAGGGAGTCAGCCGGCTTGGCTCAAATAAAAACGCAGCCCTGTAACAGCGGCTGCGTTTTTATTTGAAGACCAGATTCTTACAAGACGGCCGACGGCACTTCATGGTGAAGCGCCAGCCCGCTGCCAGCCGGGCTTAGCCGACCCACTTGCGCGCATTGCGGAACATGCGCATCCACGGAGAATCCTCGCCCCACGATTCAGGATGCCAGGACTGCTGGACGCTGCGGAATACCCGCTCGGCGTGCGGCATGCAGACCGTGAAACGGCCGTCCGGCGTCGTCACCGAGGTGATCCCTTGCGGCGATCCGTTCGGATTGTAGGGATAGCCTTCGCTGACCTGGCCCTTGTTGTCGACAAAACGCATGGCCACCAGCGCTTCCTTGATATCGCCGGTTTGCGAGAAGTCGGCAAAACCTTCGCCGTGAGCGATGGCAATCGCGCTCTGGGTGCCGGCCATGTCCTGGAAGAAAATCGAAGGTGACGATTCAACCTGCACCATGGAGAAGCGTGCTTCGAACTTCTCCGACTTGTTGCGGGTGAATTTAGGCCATGCCTGGGCGCCGGGGATGATGGCTTTCAGGTTGCTCATCATCTGGCAGCCGTTGCAGACGCCCAGCGCGAAGGTGTCGCCGCGCTGGAAGAACAAGGAGAACTGCTCGGCCAGCTTGGCGTTGAACAGGATGGTCTTGGCCCAGCCCTCGCCCGCTCCCAGCACGTCGCCGTAAGAGAAGCCGCCGACGGCGATGAAGCCCTTGAAGTCGTCCAGGCGGGCGCGGCCAGCGATCAGGTCGCTCATGTGGACGTCGACCGCGGTAAAGCCGGCCTGGTGCATCACATAGGCGGTTTCCACATGTGAGTTGACGCCTTGCTCGCGCAGGATCGCCACCCGTGGCTTGGCTGCCAGGTTGAGGAAAGGCGCGGCGATATTCTCTTGCATGTCGAACCGGATCTTTGGCGTGATGCCGGGATCGGCCGCATCCAGGATGCGGTCGTATTCGGCATCGGCGCTGGCCGGATTGTCGCGCAGGCGGGCGATGCGCCAGCTGGTTTCGCTCCACAGGCGCTGCAGGTCGATACGGGTCTGGCTGTAGATGGTCTTGGCGTCGCGGCTAAACTCGATGACGTCGCGCGTATTCGGCTTGCCGATGATGTGGCTGCAGGCACCCAGTTTGAAGCTGCGCAGCACATTCATGACCTCCGACTTTTGCTCGGCGCGCACTTGCAGCACCGCACCCAGTTCTTCGCTGAACAACGCGCGCAAGGTCAGCTCGTTGCGGCGCTCGGCCACCTGGCCGGTCCAGTTCTTGGAGTCGCCCCAGTCGGCTGCGTGCTCGCTTTCCATGGTCAGGATATCGAGATTGATCGACAGTCCGCTGTGGCCGGCAAACGCCATTTCGCACAAGGTGGTGAACAGCCCACCGTCGGAACGGTCATGGTAGGCCAGCAGTTTCTGTTCGCTGTTGAGTTGCTGGATCGCTGCGAAGAAGCCCTTCAGGTCTTCCGCACTGTCGACATCCGGCGTTTCATTGCCGATCTGTTGCATGACTTGCGTCAGAGCCGAAGCGCCCATGCGGTTCTTGCCGCGGCCGAGGTCGATCAGGATGATCGCGGTCTCGCCGGCATCACTGCGCAATTGCGGTGTCAGCGAACGGCGCACATCGCTGACCGGCGCGAAGGCGGAAACGATCAGCGACACTGGCGAAGTCACCGACTTGGCTTGATCCTGGTCCTTCCAGGTGGTGCGCATCGACAGCGAATCCTTGCCGACCGGGATGCTGATGCCAAGCGCCGGACACAGTTCCATGCCGACCGCTTTCACGGTATCGAACAAGGCGGCGTCCTGGCCGGGCTGGCCGCAGGCAGCCATCCAGTTGGCGGAAAGCTTGACGTCGGAGATGTCGGCGATCGCGGCGGCTGCAATGTTGGTCAAGGCTTCGCCCACCGCCATGCGGCCGGAAGCCGGCGCGTTGATCACGGCCAGCGGCGTGCGCTCGCCCATCGCCATCGCTTCGCCCAGATAGCCTTCGAAGCTCATGCTGGTGACGGCGCAATCGGCTACCGGGATTTGCCACGGGCCGACCATCTGGTCGCGCACCGAAGTGGCGCCGACGGTGCGGTCGCCGATGGTGATCAGGAAGGATTTGTCGGCCACTGCCGGCAGTTTCAGCACGCGCTGCGACACTTCCAGCAGGTTCATGCCGGTCAGGTCGACCGCCGGAAGCACCGGATTGAGGTGCTTGACGTCACGCAGCATTTTTGGCGGCTTGCCGAGCAAGACATCCATCGGCATGTCGACCGGGTTATTGTCGTGCTCAGGATCGATGACCTTCAGCTGACGCTCTTCCGTGGCGGTGCCGACCACCGCAAACAGGCAGCGTTCGCGCTGGCAGAAGTATTCGAACAGCGGCAGGCTTTCCGGTGCGATCGCCAGCACATAGCGCTCTTGCGATTCATTGCTCCAGATTTCCTTGGGCGCCATGCCGCTTTCTTCCAGCGGCACCTTGCGCAAGTCGAAAATCGCGCCGCGCTTGGCGTCGTTGGTGATTTCCGGGAAGGCGTTGGAGAGGCCGCCGGCGCCGACGTCATGGATAGACAGGATAGGATTCTTGTCATCCATCGCCCAGCAGGCGTTGATGACTTCCTGCGCGCGCCGTTCCATTTCCGGATTGCCGCGCTGGACCGAATCGAAATCCAGGTCCGCCGTATTGGAGCCGGTCGCCATCGACGACGCCGCGCTGCCGCCCATGCCGATGCGCATGCCGGGGCCGCCCAGCTGCACCAGCAAGCTGCCGACCGGCAGTTCGTTCTTCTTGGTGTGCTTGTCGGAGATGCTGCCGATGCCGCCGGCGATCATGATCGGCTTGTGATAGCCCTGCACGTTGCCGCCGACGTTTTGTTCGTAGGTGCGGAAGTAGCCGCCCAGGTTGGGACGGCCGAATTCGTTGTTGAAGGCAGCGCCGCCGAGCGGGCCGTCGATCATGATCTGCAGGGCCGAAGCGATGCGCTCTGGCTTGCCGTACGGCTTTGCTTCGCCCTGGCCGGTGACGGTCACGTCGGTGGCATTTTCCCAGGCTTGCTGCGCTTCCGGCAGCAGCAAGTTCGATACGGTGAAGCCGGTCAGGCCAGCCTTCGGCTTGGCGCCGCGGCCGGTCGCGCCTTCGTCGCGGATCTCGCCGCCGGCGCCGGTGGAAGCGCCAGGGAATGGCGAAATCGCGGTTGGATGGTTGTGCGTCTCGACCTTCATCAGGATATGCGTCAGCTCTTCCGAAGCGCGGTAGGTATTGCCTTCGGCGGCGCCGCGCGCATAGAAGCGCGACACGCTGGCACCTTCGATGATGGAGGAGTTGTCGCTATAGGCGACGATGGTGCCCTTGGGCGCCAGCTGGTGGGTGTTCTTGATCATGGCGAACAAGGACTTGTCCTGCGCTTCGCCGTCGATCACCCAGTCGGCGTTGAAAATCTTGTGGCGGCAATGTTCGCTGTTGGCTTGCGCGAACATCATCAGCTCGACGTCGGTCGGATTGCGCTTGGCGCTGGTGAAAGCGTTCAGCAGATAATCGATCTCGTCGTCCGACAGCGCCAGGCCCAGTTCGCTGTTGGCGTGTTCCAGCGCAGCCTTGCCGCCTGCCAGCAGATCGACGAAGGCCAGCGGCTTGGCGTCCAGTTCGCGGAACAGGCCAGCTGCCTGCTCGGCGCTGCGCAATACGGTTTCGGTCATGCGGTCGTGCAGTACGTCGGCGATGGCGCGTACGCTGTCCTCGCTCAGCTTCTTGGCCCCGCCCAGCAAGCCGCTCTTCAGCTTGACCTGATAGGCAATGCCGCGTTCGATGCGCTTGATATGCGCCATGCCGCAGTTGTGGGCAATGTCGGTGGCCTTGCTGGCCCACGGCGAAATGGTGCCGAAACGAGGAATCACGATGAATTCTTCGCCGCCTTCGCTAGCGCTGAACGGGTCGCCATAAGTCAGCAAGGCGTTCAGGCGGCCGATATCGTCCGGGCTGAGCGGTGTCGAGGCGTCGACAAAATGATCGAAACGGCCGCTGACTTCGACGACATTGCTGTCGATCGCTTGTAACTGGGCCAGAAGGCGTTGGGAACGGAAGGCGGGGAGAGCGTTGGAACCGGGCAAAATCAACATGGCGAGGGGGGAGTTGATGCAGCGTGGCTGCGGGTTAAATCAGAAGCCGTCATTATACAGTGATGCCCTGCCCCTGGCCTCTGCAAGTGATGACAAAATCACCCTTTCTACCCGCACGATAGCCTCGCGGGCCGGAAAAGCTGGAAAGCCCCCGGCCCACAATTGCATTTAAGGCAATTTATTGTTTAAAAATCCTTCAAGACGATCTTGCCGATCACGCGCCCGGTCTCCAGCGTGGCATGGGCCTGGCGCAGGTTGGCGGCGTTAATCGGCGACAAAACCTGGTTCAGCGTGGTGACCAGCGTTTTCTGGTCGATCAGGCGCGCTACCTGGTCCAGCAGATTGCCCTGCTCTTGCATGTCCGCAGTCTGGAACATCGAGCGGGTAAACATGAATTCCCAGATAAAGCCAGCGCTCTTGGCTTTCAGCAGACTGACATCCAACGGCGCGGCGTTCTCAACGATGGTGCAGATCATGCCTTGCGGCGCCACTGCCACGGCGGCGGCCGGGAAATGGCGGTCGGTATCGTTCAGAATCAGCACGTAATCGACGCTGTCGAAGCCTTGTTCCTTGAGCTGCGCCGGCAGGTCGCCGAAATGGTTGATCACGTGCTGCGCGCCCAGTTCGCGCACCCATTGCTCCGACTCGGGACGCGATGCGGTCGCAATCACATTCAGGCCTGCGATCTTGACCGCCAGCTGGATCGCAATCGAGCCGACGCCGCCGGCGCCGCCGATGATCAGCAGCGACTTGGCCGGCGCGCTGGAACGAGCCGGCACCTTGAGGCGATCGAACAGCGCTTCCCAGGCCGTGATCGCGGTCAGCGGCAAAGCCGCCGCCTGCTCGAACGACAGCGTCTGCGGCATGTTGCCGACGATGCGCTCATCCACCAGCTGGAATTCGCTGTTGCTGCCCGGGCGGGTAATGTCGCCGGCATAGAACACCCGGTCGCCGGCCTTGAAACGGCTGACTTCCGGACCCACCGCCTGCACCACGCCGGCGGCGTCCCAGCCCAGCACGCGCGGCGATTTTTCTACCGTGTCTTTCGGCGCGCGCACCTTGACGTCGACCGGGTTGACTGCGATGGCCTTGATGGCGACCAGCAGGTCGCGCCCTTTTGGAACCAGCTGGTCGAGCTGGACGTCGACCAGCGATTCGGGATTTTCGATGGGCAGATAACGGCTTAAAGCGATGGCTTTCATGTTCAAACTCCTGGAATGAGGACCGTTTCAATCTGAATCCGGTCGTGAATTGGGGTACTTGAACGCCATTATGATAATGTTGAATTATTTTATAAACATGCCAGTATTTGATTCACTTTCAATTGAAATTTGATAATGTACTCAACCACCGACCTCCAGCTTTTCATCCACACGGCGGATCTGGGCAGTCTGTCCAAGGCGGCACGCCAGCTCGATCTGCTGCCCGCCACCGCCAGCGCCAGCCTGAAGCGGCTGGAACAACAGCTCAACACCCGCCTGTTCGTGCGCTCCACCCGCAGCATGCGGCTGACGCCCGAGGGCAGCATGTTCCTGGAATATAGCCGCCAGGCGCTGGCCTTGCTGAACGAGGGACAGGCGCTGCTCAACGCCGAGGGGCCGGTGAGCGGCCATTTGCGCCTGTCGATGCCGTCCGATGTCGGCCGCAATGTGTTGCTGCCCTGGCTCGACGTTTTCCAGGCGCGCCATCCGCAAGTCACGCTGTCGCTGCAGTTTTCCGACCGTGTCATCGATCTGTTCCGCGATCCGGTCGACGTCGCCTTCCGCTATGGTCCGCTGGACGATTCGACGCTGGTGTCGCAAGTCCTGGCCGCCAGCCGCCGCGTCGTCGTGGCGGCGCCATCCTATCTGGCAAAGCATGGCCGGCCACAAGTGCCCAAGGACTTGGCCAGCCACAACTGCCTGCTGTATTACCTGCAGCACGGCCTGTTCAACAACTGGCGCTTTTATTCAGGGAAGACGGCGATCGACGTCAAGGTGCGCGGCGACCGCATGAGCGACGATGCTTCGATTGCGCGGGCCTGGGCCGTTGCCGGCATCGGCATCGCCTACAAATCCTGGCTTGATGTGCGGCAGGATGTGGCCGAGGGCCGCCTGGAAATCCTGCTGGAGCAGTTCGGCGGCGAAGACACGCCGCTGAACATGGTGTATCCGCACCGCAGCAGCATGTCGCCGTCGCTGCGCGCCTTGCTGGCGTTCTTGCGGGCGCAGTTTGCCGCACTCAATCTGTCGCAGTAGAGGGCACGACATCACGACCGAAATGCGCCAGCACGAATTCGACGAACGATTTCAGCTTGGGCGTCATCTTGCGGTTCGAAGCCACCACCAGGTGCATCGGCCGGTGCTGCAGTTCGTAATCGGCCAGCAAACGCTGCAGCCGGCCGGCCGCCACCTCGTCGCGCAGCAGGGCTTCTGGCTGCATGATGATGCCGATGCCTTGCAAGGCCGCGGTGCGCAAGGCCATGCCGTTATTCGCGCGGAAATTGCCGTGCACCTCGATCTCATGCTGCACGCCGCCAAGGGAAAACTGCCACAGGTTATAGCGGCTGCCATGGACGAAGCTGAGGCAATTGTGCGCAAGCAGCTGCTGCGGTGTTTGCGGCGCGCCGTGCCGCGCCAGGTAATCCGGTGCAGCGCAAACCATGGCCCTATAGGGTTGCAAGGGCCGCGCGATCAGGCTCGAATCCGGCAGGGGGCCGATCCGCAGCCCGACCTCGAAACCCTCTTCGACCAGGTCGACCACGCGGTCGTTCAGGGACAGGTCCAGTTCAACGTCGGGATAACGCTCCAGATATTCTCGTATCACCGCGGTCAGCATCAAGCCGCCGAATGTCGCCGGCGCGGTCACCCGCAGCACGCCACGCGGCAGCAGCTGCATCTGCTTGACCGAGGCGTCGGCCGCCTCGATTTCCAGCAGCGCCTGTTTGCAGCGCTCGAAATACAGCTGGCCGATCTCGGTCAGGCTCTGGCGCCGCGTGGTGCGGTTGAGCAGCCGCACTCCAAGCTGCTCCTCCAGTTGGCGCACATGCTTGCCGACCATGGTGGGCGAAATCCCTGCTTCCTCGGCGGCGGCGGAAAACCCGCCCTTCTCCACCACGCGGACGAAAATCTGCATGCTGGTCAGTCTGTCCATGATTTGCCGCCCCAATTAAACACCACCAGTTCTAAGTGATATGAATAATATGATATTTATCCATCAATGAGAAGCAATCATAATCAGTTCCTGATCTCACTTATCAAGGAGTGCAACATGAAAATAGCGGTTATCGGTGCCACAGGCACAGTCGGCAAGGCAGTCGTCCAGCAGTTGGCGGCCCGCCACGACATCATCGAAGTCGGCAACAGCAGCGGCCGATATCAGGTCGACATTACCGACATTCACAGCGTCGAACGCCTGTTCGAGCAGATCGGCAAGGTCGACGCCATCGTCTCGACCGCCGGCAAACTGCATTTCGGCCCGCTGCAGGAATTGACTCCGGAAAAATTCCAGGTCGGACTGCGCGACAAGCTGATGGGGCAGATCAACCTGGCGCTAGTGGCCCAGCACCACCTCAACGACGGCGGCTCGATCACTCTCACCAGCGGCATCCTGAGCCACGAACCAATCCTGCAAGGGGTCAACGCCACCACGGTCAACGCCGCGCTGGATGGTTTCGTGCGCGCCGCCGCCATTGAACTCGAGCGCGGCATCCGTATCAACATCGTCAGCCCGACCGTGCTGCAGGAATCGCTGGCCAGCTATGGTCCGTTCTTCTACGGCTTTGAGGCAGCGCCGGCCAGCCGTGTGGCGCTGGCTTACAGCCGCAGCGTCGAAGGCGCGCAGAGCGGCCAGGTTTACCGGGTCTGGTAATTCAGCGCCGCCTCAGGGCAAGCTGCGTCATCGCCGGCAGCGATCTTGTCAAGATATGTCAGGATTTTGTCAAGATGATGCAGTAAGATTGGCTGCAGAATAAGTCAAGCGCAGCCAATCCTTCCCTTTCAAGAGGCCTGTCATGGTGAATGTAGTAAAGCGCATCCAAGAGTACAACGCCGGCCGCGATCCGCAGCGCCTGCAGCTCAAATACAAGAATATCCGCAACGATCCCTTCACCTTCCTGCGCGGCACCTGCCATCTGTTCTATGAGCGCCTGCCATACAGCGGCTTGATGCGGAGCGCGCCGCTGGCGTGGATCTGCGGCGACCTGCATCTGGAAAACTTCGGCAGCTACAAGGGCGACAACCGCCTGGCCTACTTTGACATGAACGATTTCGACGAGGCCGTACTGGCGCCGGCGAGCTGGGAACTGGTCAGGTTCCTGACCAGCGTACTGATCGCGGCCGACGGCTCGTCCGCCAAGCCTGCCGATACGCGCCTGCTATGCCGCAGCTTTATCGACGCCTATGCCAATGCGCTGAGCCTGGGCAAGCCACGCTGGATCGAACGCGACACCGCCACCGGCATGGTGGGCGACTTGCTGAACAGCCTGCGCGGCCGCCTGCGCCCGACTTATCTGGATAGCCGTAGCGTGCGCAAGGGCAAGCAGCGGGTACTGCGGGTGGACGGCAAGAAAGCGCTGCCGGTGTCCGACAAGCAGCGCGCCAAAGTCACCAAGTTCATGCAGAAATTCGCCAGCAAACAAGCCAATCCGGCGTTCTACAAGGTGCTGGACGTGGCGCGCCGCATCGCCGGCACCGGCAGCCTGGGCGTCGACCGCTATGTGATCCTGGTCGAGGGCAAGGGCTCTCCCGACGGTAACTACCTGCTGGATCTGAAGCAGGCGCTGCCTTCTTCATTGGCGCCCTACCTGAAGGTGGCCCAGCCCAAATGGGAGAGCGAAGCACAACGCGTGGTGGCGCTGCAGCGGCGCTGCCAGGCGGTCTCCATGGCCTTTCTGCAGCCGGTCATGCTCGGCAAGACACCGTATGTGCTGCGCGGCCTGCAGCCGAGCGAAGACCGGGTGGTGCTGAAGCAGCCGCGCCATAGCACCAGCGAAATCCAGCAAGTGATGACGGTGATGGGCGACATCGTCGCCTGGGCGCAATTGCGCAGCGCCGGCCGCCAGGGTTCGGCGAATGCCGACCAGTTGATCGCCTTCGGCCAAAGCAAAAAGTGGAAGAAACAATTGCTGGACGCCGCCCAGAGTTGCGCAGCGCAAGTGCGCCAGGACTGGCAAACCTACAGCAAGGCCTACGATGCCGGAGTCTTTGAGCTGTAGCAGTGCGGATCTGCAATCCGGCGCCTGTTTCAATGACTTGCGGCCGCCGGTTTCCGCGGAAAGATGTAATTGCGTACAGTGCTGTCCTATTATCAAGTAATTCAAGGTATGATTCTGATCGCTGCATCCAGTACGCAGACCAGAAAAACATCCAGGAGCAATTGCCGCACCTGCCCGGATATCTGCGAAAAACTCCTTGAGAACAATAGTGATACAGCAACAGACACAGAAACAAATCGTGGTGATCGGCGGCGGCGTGATGGGAGTCTGCAGCGCCTACTTCCTCGCCGAAGCCGGGCACCAGGTCGCCGTAGTTGAACAACGCAGCAATGTGGCCGAACAATCGACGCTGGGTAATTCCGGCATCTTGTCGGCCGGTTCGGCCCTGCCTTGGTCCGCACCCGGCATGCGCAAGAAAATCCTGGCCGGCATGTTCAACCAGGAAGCCGCCAACGTCCTCAACGCCCGTTTCAGCCCCTCGCTGTGGCGCTGGATGCGGCGCTGGATGGCGGAATCCGAAATCCAGCGCTTTCGCTCCCATACCCACCAGATGCAGCGCCTGGCGTCCTATAGCCAGGATTTGCTGGATCAGATACAGCAGCATTTCCAGCTCGATTTCGAGCAAAGCCCGGGTATGCTGCGTCTGTTTCGCAGCGAAGCCGAACTGGCGGCGCTGCAGCCCACGCGGGAGCTGCTGATCGAATGCGGGGTTGCCCACCAACTGCTGGACCAAGCCGCGGTACAGGCGCTGGAACCGGCCCTGGCCAGCGCCGGCAATCTGGCCGGCGGCCTGCATTTTCCCGATCTCGGCTCCGGCAACTGCACCCTGTTCACCAAGCAGCTGAAAGCCATCCTGCAGGGCCTGGGAGTGCAGTTCCATTTCGACAGCACGGTCACCGCCATCGATCCGCAAGGCGCCCGGGTCGGCCTGCACATAGGCGGCGAAGTCTTGAGCGCCGATGCCGTGGTGTGCGCCGCCGGCAGCGCCAGCGCCCAACTGCTGCGGCCGCTGGGACTGCGCTTGCCGCTGCACGCGATCAAGACTTATACCGCCACCGCCAGCGTCAAGAACTATGAGGTGGCGCCGCAGATGGCGGTGCTGGACGACAGCTACAAGATCACCATGGCGCGCATCGGCGCCCGCATGCGCCTGGCCGGCATCGCCGAATTCGGCGCCAAGGACATGGCGTTCGACGACAAAGCCCTGCGCACCTTGCTGAAAGTGGCGCACGACTGGTTCCCCGACGCCGCCAACTTCAACAGCGCCAGCTTCTGGTGCGGCCACACGCCTATGCTGGCCGACGAAGTGCCGCTGATCGGACCGACCGGCGCCAGCAATGTGTTCGTCAACATCGCCCACGGCGGTTCCGGCTGGAGCATGGCCCTGGGCGCCGCCAAGGTCCTGGCCGACCAGGTCTCCGGCCGGGTGCCGGAAGTAGATCTGGACGGCCTGACCGTAGCGCGTTACCGTTAAAACACGGCGCAACGGAAGAGCGGCTGGCGCAGCCAGGCGGCATCAGAGTTTTTTTACGGCCGGCCGTATCGTCGTAAAATGACTCTGTCCCCACTGAATGGACAAGGTCCCAACATGAGCGCCATCTACTCCATCGCCGAGATCCGGAAAATCGAGCAGGCAGCCTTGCGCAATCTGCCCTCCTATACCCTGATGCAACGCGCCGGCCAGGCCGCCGCCCAAGCCGCCCTGCGCCTGCTCCCCTGCCCGCCTCACAGCGCCGCGATCCTGGTGCTGGCCGGTCCCGGCAACAATGGCGGCGACGCCATGGAAGCGGCAGCCGGCCTGGCCGAAGCCGGCGCCGAAGTGCTGCTTTTGCTGACAGCCCCGCCCTCGCAATTGCCGCCCGACGCCTCCCAGGCGTTAGCCCGCGCCCAGCAACAAGGCGTGCACCTGATGCCGCCCGAACAGTTTGCCGACATCGACAGCGCGCAATGGACGCTGGTCATCGACGGCCTTTTCGGCATCGGCCTCAGCCGCCCGCTCGACGGCGACTGGCGCAGCCTGGTGCAGGCGGTGAACGCCATGCCCTGCCCGCTGCTGGCGCTCGATGTGCCGAGCGGGCTGGATGCCGATACCGGCGCCGTGCTTGGCGGCGCCAGCGGCATCGCCGTCGCCGCCAGCCACACCATCACCTTCATCGCCAACAAAGCCGGCCTGCATACCGGCGACGGCCCCGATTATGCCGGAAGCGTCGAACTGGCAACGCTGGAGATTGCAGAGCAGCACCTGCCGGCGCCGGGCATGTGGCTGAATCAGCCTGATCTGTTCCGCGACTACCTTCTGCCGCGCAGGCGTAATTCCCACAAGGGCAGTTTTGGCAACGTCGCCGTGATCGGCGGCGCCCCCGGCATGACCGGCGCGCCGATCCTGGCAGCGCGCACCGCCCTCAAATGCGGCGCCGGCCGTGTGCTGGTCGGCTTTGCGGATAATCCGCCGGCATATGACAGCATGCAGCCGGAACTGATGTGCCGCCACGCCGACGATCTGGATTTTTCTGCCGCCGTGCTGGTGCTCGGTCCCGGCATGGGTATGGCCGACAGCGCGCAGGCCTTGCTGACGCGCGCGCTGGATGCGCTCAGCTGGCTGGTGCTGGACGCCGACGCCCTCAATCTGCTGGCGCGCCAGCCGCAGTTGCAGATCCAGGCAGCGCAGCGCCAGCACGCCATACTGATGACGCCGCATCCGCTGGAAGCTGCGCGCCTGCTCGGCCTCAGCACCAGCGAAATCCAGGCCGACCGGGTAACGGCGGCGCGCAAGCTGGCTTGCCGCTTCAATGCGGTGGTGGTGCTGAAGGGCGTCGGCAGCATCATCGCCCGCGCCGACGGCGCAGTGGCGGTCAATCCCACCGGCAATCCGGCGCTGGCTACCGCCGGCAGCGGCGATGTCCTGTCCGGCATCTGCGGCGCCCTGCTGGCGCAAGGCTGGCCGCAATGGGAAGCGGCGCTGGCGGCAACATGGCTGCACGGCCGCGCCGCCGACCAGCTGGTCGAACAAGGCATGGGACCGGTCGGCCTGACCGCGGGCGAGCTGATTCCGGAAGTCCGGCTACTGCTGAACCAGCTGCTGCAGGAGCGCTGACGGCCAGGCTTTATCGCGGATTATTGTTCCGGCGGACTGCGCCGAAATGGCGCGATAGGTACAGTCCCAGGATCAGGAAGCCTGCCAAGAACAAGACCGATCCAAGGTTGACGCCAACTGTAAACGGATAAGCCGCATACAACAGAGCGCCGGCCACGAGATTGGCCAAACCCCACAGGAAGTTCGCGGCCGGCGACGAATCGCCCACCCCGCGCGGCTTGGCGAACGGCGTGGGAAACAGCTCCCCGCGCAAACCGCAGGACAAGTGCGGGATGCAGTTGCACAGAAACGCGCCGGCGAAAAAAGTCGCCACGTATTGCAGAAAATTCATATCGATCCAGAGTTAAAAGAGAATTTGCAACGTGCCTGACTTTGTTACCGCCCCCACGGCACCACCGCCACTCCCATCAACTGGCGATGGAAAGTCATTACCAGCAGCGCCAGCAGCAATCCCGAAACCACCGCGATCACATCGTACTTCAGTGCCGGCTCGAACGGTTTGTAGCTGCCGCGCCTGAGCACGGAAATCAAGTCAATCACGACAAAAGCCAGGAACGCGGAAAACAGGATGGTCGCCTTTTCGTGGCCATTGGCCAGCAGATGCACCAGCGCCCAGATACCTACCCCCAGCAGCATGGGATGCTTGACCCAGGCGCGGATGTGGCCTTTCATGTTCGCCGCTGCCAGCAGGATGAAACTGATCACCATGGCCAGCGGAGCGCCATGTCTCGCGCCAATGAACGAGTTGAAAAAACGCGGTTCGCCCGGCGCCTTGGCATAGCCGACGATGATCAGGATCAGCGCAAGCGCAGCCAGGATGGCGAACATGGCTTTGTAGCGGTTTTCGCCCAACGATTGCAGCATGCCGGCTTTCAGAGTCGGCAAGGTGGGAATCAGGTGAAGGCCGATGAACAGCAGCAGGCCGAGAATTAAAATTTCCAAATCACTCTCCTTGAAAGGACAGGCTATCGACGGAAGCTGCAATGAAAAATCCCTCCCGGCGTCGCCACCGGGAGGGATTCATTATATGAGAAATGCGCTTTTCCTAGTGCGCCAGGATTTCCTTGGCCAGCTCGCCGCCGCCATAGACCTTTTCCAGGGTTTCCAGGATCGCCCCGCTATGCACCGCCACCGAACGGTTGAAGCGTTGGTCATACCAGAAGGCGCCGCCCAGCGAGTGGATATTGCCGTCGAAAATCAAGCCGACGATTTCGCCGTTGCGATTGATCATCGGGCTACCGGAATTGCCGCCGATGATGTCGTTGGTGGTGGCCAGGTTATAGCGTTGCGCCAGGTTCAGCTTGCTCTTGGGGACGTGCCAGGAAGCCGGCAAGGCGAACGGATCGGCGCCGGTGTCGCGGGCAAAGGCGCCGCCGATGGTGGTGAACGGCGGAATCTGCTGGTCGCCCTCTTTCCAGCCCTTCACTTCACCATACGACAAGCGCAGGGTAAAAGTCGCATCCGGATAAGCGCTGGTGCCTTGCTGGGCAAAACGGGCTTGGGCGATCAGTTCCGAGTTCTTTTGCTGAACCGATTCCACTTCCTTTTCATAACGGCTGCGGATCGCGCGCGCGGCCGGGTCCAGCGCCAGCTCCATCTTGATGAACGGATCGTCGGATTTCAGGATGGCTTCCTTGCCGCCCTGCCACAACGCCTTGCGCACTGCCGGGTCGCCCAGCCTGGTGTTGTCGATCAAGGCCGCGCTGAGCTGATCCGGCGATTGCTTGCCCAGCACCTGCTTGACGAAAGCGTCGTCGGTGCCAAGGATTTCACGCATCTTGGTGAGTGAAAGCCCGAGCGTCACTTTTTCGAAATCAGGATAAACCGGGGCCGTGGAAAACAATTCCTGCTCTACTTCCGGCAGCTTGGCGTCGGCATATTCAGGCAGGCGTTCGCCGTTCGGCTTGGCGCGTTCTTCCGCACCGCGCACCAGGTCGCGCGCGTAGCTGAAGTACTTGCTGCTGAAGCCGCGGCCGCCTTCGATCATGCCGTAAGGCGCTTCGATCTGGCGATAGGCTTGCTGGGAAGCGGCAATCGCATCCCAGGCGCCGCCAACCTTGGCTTGCAGCGCCGGCGTCTGCGCCACGAATTTACGCAAGGCGGTTTCGTCGTCCTGTTTCTGCTGCATCAGCACCGGGTCTTGCAAGGCGCTCAGGCGTCCGCGCAAGGCCTTGTAACCGTTTTCCACGCCGAACAGCATCTGTCCGGCATTGCGCGCTGCTTCCGGGCTGCTCTTGCCGTACTGTTCCAGCACGCCGCGCAATTCCGACAAGCGGATCAGCGTGTTGACCAGGGTCAGGTCGCGCATGGTGGTCAGCTGCGAGACGGTCAGCTGGCGCTGGGTCGAACCCGGCTGGCCGGTGACGAACACCATTTCGCCTTCTTTCGCACCGTCTTTACTGAACGGGAAGTAATCCGCGATCTTGGCAGGCTTGCCGTCTTCATAGGCGCGCAGCAAAGTGATGTCGAGGTCGTAGCGCGGGAAATTGAAGTTGTCCGGATCGCCGCCGAAGAACGCGGCAGCCTTTTCCGGCGCCCATACCAGGCGCGTATCCTGGAAGCGATGGTATTTATAAACCTGGTACTGGCCGCCGTGATACAGGTCGACGACGTCGCAACGGACGGTTTCCTTGTCGTTGCCGACGCAGGCCGATGTCAGCTTGGCCTTGACGGCATTCTGCGCGTTCTTGAAGGCGGCGCCGTCCAGCCCTGCGGTGGCTTTCTTGACCTCGCTGGTGACGTCGGTGATCTGTTCCAGCCGGTTCAGTTCGATTTCCGGGCAGCTCAGTTCCTGCTCGCGGTTCTTGGCCAGGAAGCCGTCCTTGATCAGGTTCTTTTTCGCCGTCGACATCTGGTCCAGGCATTCAGATGCACAGTGATGATTGGTCATCACCAGCCCGTCTTTCGAAACAAAGGATGCCGAACAGCCGCCGGCAATCCGTGCCGATCCCAGCATGGTGCGCTTGATCCATGCATCGCTCGGGGTGAACCCGTATTCGGCCTGCATCTTCGCCTTCGGCAAATTGTCCAAGGTCCACATCCCCTCCGCCGCCATGCTCATGCCTGGAACCAGCAGTACCGCAAAAAGCCAATGAATTCGCATCGTCTTCCTAACAATAAATAATTTTTAGGAGTGAGACATTACCACATTGAAATGAGAATCGTCACCAGGAATCCAGGTCCGATTTGATGGCGATGATTTGACATTCATCTGGCCGTATTTACGCTCTTGTTTGACAATCGGAAGAACGATTCGCGGCGGCTGAAGCGGCTGCGGAAATGCGTAGCCGTTTCAGCCGCTGGCGATCTCGCATGCCTGCCGCTTGTCTAGCGCTTATTGCAGGTGCTCGAGCAAGGAAGGACCAAAGACTTCTTGCTGGATCTGCCGTTCCGGTACGCCGCGCGCCAGCAAGGCATTGCGCTGGGCGCGCATGAACGGCGCCGGGCCGCACAGGAAATACGCAGCGTTCTGCGGCAGCAGTGCATCGGGCACGGCCGCCAGCTGCAGGTAGCCTTGCTGCTGGTAATCCTGCGGCACGCAATCATTCGCCGCCGGCCTTTCATAAGCCACATAGGATTGCATCTGGCTGTGCAGCAGCAGCAGGCTGTCCAGTTCCCGCTTGAGCGGATGATGCCGGCCATCGAGCGTGGCATACAGGAAGTTGACCGGCCGTTGCGGGCTCAACTGCAGGCTGCTGTGCAGCATGCTCATCATCGGCGTGACGCCAACGCCGGCGCTGATCAGCACCAGCGGCGTATCCATGTCACCCGACGGCAGCACGAAATCGCCGCAGGGCGGGCTGACCCAGAGCACGTCGCCTTCCTGGAACCGGTCGTGCAGCAGGTTCGACACCAATCCAGCCGGACTGCCCTCCTCACGCTTGACGCTGATGCGCCAGTGGCCGCTGCCCGGCGCGCCGGACAGGCTGTATTGGCGCAGCTGGCGCAAGGACAGTTCGGCGACATTGACGGCGACGCTGATGTACTGGCCCGGCTGGAATGGCGGCAGTTCGGCGCCGTCGCTGGCCTGCAGATAGAAGGAACTGACAGTGTCGCTTTCCTTCTGTTTGCGGACTATCCTGACCGCGCGGTATTCGCCCGGCTCGACGCCATGCGCTTGGTACAGCCTGCGTTCTTCCGCGATCAGGGTATCCGCCAGCAAGCCATAGGCTTCAGCCCAGGCGGCCAGCAAATCCGGCGTGGCGGCGACGCCGAGGATTTCGGCGATGGCGTCCAAGAGATGCTTGCCGACGATCGGATAGTGCTCGGCGCGGATTCCCAGGCTGACATGCTTTTGCACGATGCGGCTGATGACCGGCGCCAGCGCGGCGGGATTATCGATGTTGGCGGCATAGGCGAAGATGGCCGAGGCCAGCGCCTGTTGCTGGCTGCCGGATTCCTGGTTCGGCATGTTGAAGATGTTCTTCAGTTCGGGATGCGCGGCAAACAAGCGCTGGTAGAAGCAGCGGGTAATGCTGACGCCATGCTCGCGCAGGACAGGAACGGAAGCGGCGATGTAGGGACGGGAAGCGGCTGAAAGCATATCAAACTCCTATTGTGACATTTAAAATACTACAATTAGATTAAAAAAACGCGCCGCCATATTTACCCATACCTGGAAAGGAACGGACGGCGCTCCGGCAATCGATGAAATCAGTGCACGGCCATAGGCTGGAACTGCATGCGCGCAATCACCGTCGAGGTCGGTGGCATCACCAGTTCGGCCAGGTTATACCGGTTCATGCCGGCATAGAATTCGCGCTGACCGATATCCAGCACCCGCTTCAAGTGGCAGCTGCCGCGCAATGCGCACGGCGGCTCATCGCAATCCACCAGCCCCTTGTGTCCTTCCAGCGCACTCAGGATGTCGCCCAGCAGCAAACCGGCCGGCGCCTGCGCCATCCGCAAGCCGCCGTTGCGCCCCGGCGTGGCGCTGATCCAGCCCAGCTTGACCAGGCGGTTGACCACCTTGTTCAGATGATTCTTGGGGATATCGAAATGACTTGCCAGCTCGCCTACCGTAATCATGCCCTGCTCCGGGGTGGCCGCCAGATACATCAAAACGCGCAAGCCGAAATCTGTAAATTTGGTGAATTGCATGACTTTGCTTCCTGCCGAGAGCGGAACATGAGTCCGGGATGTCATCATCATATAATTGTTGCATTTAAAAAGCAACAATAAGTCAATTTAACAATCCTTCCTGAATGACATTTATTGATGAAGAGAGCGTTACCAGCAAACGCAAAGGATTTTTGTGTCCGGCAAAAATACAAAATGTAACTTGACGTTGCTTCTCTATGAAGCCAATAATGGCGCAAAGAAATATTTCCTTGTGGAAAATCTTATTGGGGAAAGTGCGGCATGAACAAATAGCCAGGCATTTGCCTAGGTTTCCACAACATTAAATGTCAATCGGGAGATTTGTCATGAAAAAGTTTGTACGGAACGGCATTTTGATTATCGCTTCAGCAACGGTATACAGCACAGTTTCCAACACCGCTTCCGCAGCCACCGCCACGGCGACCATGACCAATACAGTCACGATTGCCAACAACTGCATCATTTCCACGACCGGCTTCACCACTACCTACGATCCGATCGTCGCCAACCTTTCCACGCCCCAGACCACAACCGCCAGCGTCTCCACCACTTGCACCGTCGGCGCCAGTCCGGTGATTACCCTGGGCCAGGGCGCAAACGCCAATACCGGTTCGACCAACGCGGTGCCGCTGCGCCGCCTATCCAGCGGCGGCGGCAGCCCGACCTACCTCAACTACGGCCTGTTTTCCGACAGCGGCCATACCACAACCTGGGGCAACACCGCCGGCACCGCGCCTGCGGCGGTCACCGCCACCGGCCTGGCAACCCCGATCACCATCTACGCCAGCATCCCGGCTGCCCAGTCCGAGCCCGCTGCAACCTATACCGATACGGTCGTTGCCACCGTCACGTTTTAGGCGCGGCGAGCAATGATGATCATGTTGAATAATGCATGGCAGCGGCTGCTGCTGGCCGGGCTGTGCGCCGGGTTATTCACCGGCTTGGTTAATCAGGCGCATGCAGCATCGTTCAACGTAAATCCGATCGGCTTCGAGCTCAGCAGCGAGCGCAGTTCCGGCGTGCTGCAAATCAGGAATACCGGCGACCAGCCGGTGCGCATCCAGGTGGAAGCAGTCGACTGGAGCAGCGATGGCAGCAAGGAAGTGCTGAGCGATACCGATGCACTGTTGCTGAATCCACCGATCTTCACCATCGAGCCGGACCAGATGCAATTCCTGCGCTTCGGCCTGCGTCATCCGCAGAACTCGCCCAGCGAGAAAAGCTATCGGCTGCTGATCGATGAAGTTCCGCAAGCCAGCTTGCAAGGGTCCGGCCTGAAGACTTTGCTGAGGGTCAGCATTCCGGTATTCATCGGCCCGAAGATTCGCCAGGAAAAGATTTCCTGGCAATTGAAGCACGTGTCCGGCGCGCTGCTGCTGAGCGCCGCCAACGAGGGCAACGTCCACAGCAAGATTAACCGCATCACGCTCCGCAACGCCGAAGACAAGGATGCTGTGCAGATCGCTACACCTGCTTATGTTTTGCCGGGTCAGCGCAAGGAATGGTCCTTGGTAAACGGAAAAATCCGTGACGGCGCGGTCCGGCTGCACATTCAGACAGACAAGGGCGAGATTGAAGAACACCTCACGCTGGAGGCTGACCAGGTATCTAGCCGCTAGCCTGATCGCCTGCCAAACCCCGGCGCTGGCCACGGCGGAGAGGCCATCGGCAGAGCAGGAAATATTATTGGCCGTTGTCGTCAACGACAAGAAATTGACGGACGCAACGCTTATTCTGCGCACTGCGGCAAATGGCATCATCGTGCCGTCGCAATTATTGACGGAGGCCCGCTTGCGCTTGCCGAATTCCGCCGCCATCAGCAGCCATCAGGAAAACTACTATCCGCTGGATGCCCTGCCTGGCGTCCACGCCGAGATCGAAAACAGCACCCAGACGCTGATCATCCAGGCGCAGGCAACCGCCTTCATCGACTCGGAATTCAATCTTGGCGATCACCGCCAATTGCTGGAACAGACTGCCGAAACCGGCGCCTTCCTGAACTACGACATCAATTACGCCAGGGGCCAGGGTCAAAACAATCTTTCCGCGGTGACGGAAGTCGGCGTGTTCAGCGGCGGCGGCACCTACACCAGCCGTTTTGTCGGCCAGGACCTGACCGGCAAGCGCTCGGTGTTCCGGCTCGACAGCCAGTACACCCGGGATTTCCCGGAACAGCAGGCCACCCTGGTGCTGGGCGACAGCGTCACCGGCAGCAGTTCCCTTTCGCGCCAGGTGTATTTCGGCGGCATTCAATGGCACACCAAGTTCTCCACCATTCCTGGCTACCAGGCGATCCCCTTGCCGGCATTCAGCGGCACGGCGGCAGCGCCATCGGTGGTCGACATCTACGTCGACAACATCCTGCGCCTCAAGCAGCCGGTCGACACCGGGCCGTTCACCATCAACAACCTGCCGGTGTATGCCGGCCAGGGCAATGTGCAGATGGTGGTGCACGATGTGCTGGGACGGCAGCAGGTCTACACCCAAAGCTATATCACCAGCGCCCGGCTGCTGCGGCAAGGCAGCAAGGATGTTTCCTATGAAATCGGGGCCTTGCGCAATAATTTCGGCAGCAAGGACAGCGACTATGGCCAGGCCTTCAGTTCCGCCACCGTACGCTACGGCGTCAGCGACAGCAGCACCATCGAAAGCCACGGCGAGGTGATGCGCGGACGGGAGTCGCTGGGCATCGGCGGCGCCGTGGCGCTGACGGATATCGGCTTGCTGAGCGGCGGCGTCGCCGCCAGCAATTCGGAGCGTGGCAACGACACTCTGCAATACCTGCAGTTCGACCGCCAGGGCAGCCAATATGCCATGACTGTGCGCGTACAGACAGCCGGCGCACGCTTTTGGCAGCTCGGCCTGGGCGACGATATCCTGGCGCCGGCACAACAGATCCAGGCCCAGGCCAACTTGTCGCTGAGCGCGCGCACCAACCTGGCCTTAGGCTACTTGAGCCAGGTCAACCGCGGCCAGGACAATGTGCGGGCCGTGAATGCCGGCATCAATTTCAACTTGCGCCGCTACGGTACCGTCAGCGTCGGCTTCCTCAAATCGCTGACGCAAGACCGGCCGCTGTCGGCCAACGTGGTCTGGGTTATTCCGCTGGAACACCAGAGTTTCGCGCAGGTGGTGGCCACTGGCCAGCCGGGCAGCAAATCCTTCAGCGCCGGATACCAGCAAACCGCGCCGCAGGAAGGCGGCTGGGGCTACCGTGCACGTAAGGCGTTCTTCGACAATGGCGGCGAAGATATCGGCGTCAATTACCTGGGCTCCACCGGCGAATATACGATGAGCGCTAATCATGCCGATGGCCAAAGCAACCTGCAGCTGGAGGCGCGCGGCGGCATTGCCCTGCTCGGCGGCCACGCCCGGGCGACGCGCTGGATGGACGAGAGCTTCGCCATGGTGGAAGTGCCGGTGTCCCAGCCTATCGATATCTACGCCAACAATGTCAAGGTCGGCCAGACTGACAAATATGGGGTCGGCTTCGTTCCTCGCCTGGTTCCTTACGAACCGAATAACGTCTACCTGGATACCGCCGGCCTGCCCTTGTCGATGACGCTGGATCTGAACCAGAAATCAGTCACTCCGGGGCCGCGCAGCGGCAGCCTGCTGAAATTCAGCGCCCAGCAGAACCAGAGCGCAACGCTGGTGCTCAGGGATAGGCAAGGAACGCCGCTTGCGACCGGCACCCTTGTGTATTTGAACGGCAGTACGGAAGCGCAGGAAGTGGCCTTGCGCGGCCAGGTCTTTATTCCGGCGATGGTGTATCCGGCCAGGATTGCAGTAACCGACAATACGGCCCGGCCGATATGCAGTTTCGACATTCCCGCACCTGCCAAGGCAGAGGCTTTCCCTGTACTGGGGCCGTTTTCCTGCGGCCAGGAGACGAAATGAAACGTTGCTTGCAATGGCTGGTTTCCCTAGGCATGCTGGCGCTGCCGTTGAGCGCCCATGCCCTGCTTGCAACATGTACCGTAAGCGCTACTGGAATTACGTTTCCTGCTTATACCTCTCCCGGCGGCGGCAACGCCGACAGCACCGGCGACGTTGCCGTCACCTGCACCGCCACACTGGTAGCAGGCACCGGCAGTTACACCATCGCCCTCAGCACGGGTAGCGGCACCTATGCTACCCGCACCCTGAAATCAGGCGTCAATATTCTCAACTACAATATCTATACCGATAGCGCCCGCAGCATCGTCTGGGGCGACGGTTCCGGCACCACGCAAACCGAATCCGACAGTTATCTGATCCTGTTGACGCCGACGACTCGCCACTACACGCCATACGGCCGCATCCCAGGCGCGCAAAACAAACCGGCAGGCACTTATACCGACACGGTGACTGTCACCATCACTTACTAGCAGGCTTTCCCCGCTTCGTCAGGCTCTAGTGCGCGGCGGAGGTGTCCGCAATGCGCGTCGGCTTGGGCGCAAACCACACCGCGATCGCTCCTAGCAGGAAGGACAGCGCCGCCATCATGAACATGTGATTGGTCGACAGCATGATGCTTTGCGACTGCACCGTCTGTTCTATGCTGGCCCTTGCCTGGTCGGCCGACATGCCGGACTGCATCAGGCTGTTGGCGGCGTCGCCGAACTTGTCTACCAGGCCGGACAGTTCCGCGTGATAGTAGGCGGCATTGTTTTCCCAGCCGGTATTGACCAGCGAGGTCGCAATCGCGCCCGACATGGTGCGGCAGAAGCTCATCAGGCCAGCCGCCGAGGCGGTTTCCGAGGGATTCACGCTGCTCAGCGCCAGCGCCGTCAGCGGCACGAAGAACAGCGGCATGCCTATGCCCTGCATCAGCAGCGGCCAGCCGATCTGGAAGGTGGTCATGTCCGAACTGTTGAAACTGCGCAGCAGAGTCACCATGCCAAGCCAGAGCACGCCGCAGCAGACCAGCTTGCGCGGATCGACCTTGGTCGACAGCTTGGCGACGAAGGGCGCGGTCAGCACTGCCAGGATGCCGGACAAGGCCGTGGTCTGACCCGATTGCGTCGCAGTGTAGCCCATATAGCCTTGCAGCCACAGCGGCGTCAGCACGGTGGCGCCGAAGAAGGCGCCGAAGGCCAGGCAGATGGTAGTCACGCTGGCCGAGTAGCCGCGGTGGCGGAACACGCGCAGGTCGACGATAGGATTGCGCTCGGTCAGCTCCCAGATCAGGAAAGCGATGAAACCAATGGCGGCGGTCAGCGCCAGCACCACGATTTCAGTCGAGGCGAACCAGTCGAGTTCCTTGCCCTTGTCCAGCATCAGTTGCAAGGCCGCGACCCAGATTATCATCAGCGCCAGTCCGACCTTGTCGATCGGCAGTTTCACCAACGGTGATTCGAAGCGCTTCAGCATTTTCCAGCCGATATAGCCGCAGATCAGCGCCACCGGCACGTTGATGTAGAAGATGTAGGGCCAGCTGTACTGGTCGCACAGCACGCCGCCCAGTATCGGCCCCGCAATCGGTGCAATCAAGGTGGTCATGGCCCACAGCCCGACCGCCGCCGGCGCTTTCTCTTTCGGGAAAATCCGCAGCAGCAAGGTTTGCGACAAGGGGATCAGTGGGCCGCCGGCCAGCCCTTGCATGACGCGGAAAGCGATCAGCAAGCCGAGCGAATTCGCCAGTCCGCACAGCGCGGAAAAAATGCCGAACATGATCATCGAGGTAATGAACACGCGCACCGCGCCGAAGCGGTTGGCCAGCCATCCGGTGAGCGGCACGGTGATGGCCTCGGCCACCGCGTAAGAGGTGATCACGTAGGTGCCCTGGCTGGACGAAGCGCCCAGTGCGCCTGAGATGGTAGAGACCGAGACGTTGGCGATGGTGGTGTCGAGTACCGCCATGAAGTTGGCGGCCGCCAGCAGCAAGCCGACGCCCAGCAATTGCGCGCCCTGCAGCGGCTTCACCGGCAGTTCGGAAGACGAAGTGGATGACATGATGCTGCTTTCTTACATGGCGGAGGAAGGCGCTGCTTTAGCGGCGCGGGTATCAATCTCGACTTCCATCGACAAGCCGACGCTCAGCGGCTGCTGCAGCAACTGCTTGGGATCGACAGAGATCCGCACCGGCAAGCGCTGCACCACCTTGATCCAGTTGCCGGTCGCGTTCTGCGCTGGAATCACGGCGAAGGCTGAGCCGCTGCCACCGGACATGCCCTCTACCGTGCCGTGGTATTCCACCGACCCGCCGTAGAGATCGGCCTTCATGGTGACCGGCTGTCCGATCTTGACCTGGGTCAGCTGGCCTTCCTTGAAATTGGCGTCGACATGCATCAACTGGGTCGGCACGATAGCCAGCAAGACGGTGCCGGCCTGCACCCGCTGGCCGATCTGCACCTGGCGCCGCGCGATCACGCCGTCCACCGGCGCCCGCAGCACGGTGCGCTCCAGGTCCAGCCTAGCCTGGTCGCGCTTGGCGCGCGCCAGCGCCACTTCCGGATTGGTGTCGACAGTGGTGTCAGCGGTCAGCACCGTGCTGGCTTTTTGCGCGCCTACAGTGGCGAAGCGATTGGCCTTGGCTTGCACTTCGCCTGCTTCCGCCACTTTCAGGTTGGCTTGCATGGTCAGCAAGGCGCTGCGCGCATTGCTCAGTTCTTCTCCCGATACCGAGCCCGATTTGGACAAGGCTTCGCGCCGCTGATAATCCAGCTCGGCGCGCTGCAGGTCGGCCTGCGCCGAAATGGTCTGCGCCGCCGCCCGCTTCTGCTCCGCTTCGCGCGCCAGCACCTGCGCCGCTAGCCCGCTGTCATTGGCAAAATATCCCTGCACCCGGCGCTGCGCCCGGCCCAGGTCCGCTTCGGCCTGCGCCAGCGCCAGCCTGGCGTCGCTGTCGTCGATCACCACCAGCACCTGGCCCTGCTTCACGGCCTGGGTATCAACCACCTTGACGTCGGCGACGATGCCATTGATGGCTGGGGTCAGCTGCGAGATTTCCACCGCTGTATAGGCATTGTCGGTGCTGACATAGCGCGAGCCGATGAAATGCCAGTAAGCGGTGTAGCCGACGCCGGCAATCAGGATCACGCCGGCCAGCGCGCCGAACAGCTTCTTGCGCTTCTGGGTTGTAGCCTTGGCCTCTGCCTTGGCGATGACGTCTTCCACCGCCAGGTCCTTGATGACTTGAGAATCGCTGTGTGACATGTTGCTATCCTTAAAATATATTTTGAATGCTTGATCAGCGCGCAGCCAGTTGGCTGTGCTGATCGTGCTGATCGTGCTGATAACCGCCGCCCAGCGCCCGCACCAGCGCGACATCGAGCGCGAACAGGCGCGAGCGCAGCGTCGACAGCTCGCGCTGGTTGGTCAGCAGGGTGTCCTGGGCATTGAGTACATCGAGGTAGGTGGCCAGGCCGCCTTCATAGCGGTTGCGGGCGATGCGGTAAGCATCCTCGGCCGCAGTGACCGCCTCTTGCGTCTTGTCGAGCCGGCCGGTCAAGGCTTTTTCGCTGACTGCCACATCGGCTACGTCCTGCAAGGCCTGCGTCACCGCACTGTCGTAATTGGCGACTGCCTCGTCATAGCTGCCGCTGGCGGAACGATACTGGCCGCGCAGGCGGCCGCCCTCAAAAATCGGCAGCGAAATCGCCGGGCTGATGCTGCCGACGTCAGAACCGGCCTTGCTCAGCATGCCCAGGCCCAGCGCCTGCAAACCCAGGTAGGCGGTCAGGTTCACATTCGGATAAAACTGCGCCTTGGCCACTTTGATCTGCTTGGCCGCGGCTTCTACCCGCAAGCGCGACGCCACCACATCCGGGCGCCGGCCCAGCAGATCCACCGGCAACTGCTGCGGTATACCAAACGGATGCGAGATGTCGATATCCGGGCGCAGCAGGCGCAAGCCGCGGTCCGGTCCGGCGCCAACCAGCGTGGCCAACTTGTTGCGTTGCAGATTGATGGATTCGGTCACGCTCAGCAAATCGGCTTCCGCCATGGCGCGCCGTGCCAGCACCTGCTTGACGCTGCCCTGGGTTTCCAGGCCGTTGATACGCCGTTGCTCGAACAGATCGTAGGTTTTGCGGCGCACCTGCAGCGCCGCCTCGGCGGTATCGCGCTGGCTCAGCAGCCGTTCGAATTCGGCATAGGCGGCGGCAATCGAGGTCGACAAGGTGATCCTGGCCTGGGCCGCATCGGCGCGCGCTGCTTCCAGCTCCGAGGTGGCGGCGGCCAGCGCCGCGCGGTTCTTACCCCAGAAATCGATTTCGTAGCTGAAATTGAGCGTGGCGCTGCCTTCGTTGTTATAGCCCTGTGGCACGAACTCTGCCGGCACGCCATTGTTGTAGCTCTGCTTCATGTAGTTGACCGAGGCATTCGCGCTGACTTGCGGCAGCAAGGCGGCGCCCTGCTGCTGCGCACTGCCCTCCGCTTTCAGCAGCCGCGCCTGCGCCGCGGTCATCGAGGGCGCGTCTTGCAAGCCTTCGCCGATCAGCGCATCCAGCTGCTTGTCGCCGTAGACGGCCCACCACTTGTCATCCGGCCAGGCGATTGCATTGCCGGCCAGCTGTTCTGAAGTTTGGTAAGCAGAGATGTCTTTCGGTTCGGCACGCGGACCGATTTCTGAGAATTGCGCACAGCCGCCGAGGGTGAACGCCAGCACGCACAGGCTGGCGATCCCGCGCAAAGCAGGCGCCAGATATGGTGAAAAATGTGGGGAAAAACGAGAGCCTTGCATGAGAAAATCCATTCATAACTGAACTGTACGGTACAGTATAGTATTGACTTTTGAACGTCGTCAAGTAAAACTAAGCGGCAACAAGCCCAAAAAGCAACGCACAGATACGGCGGTTTCGATGCCGTAAAACAGGAAAAATTGACACATGCGCAAGAAAAGCGAGGAACGACGACAGGCCATCATCGATGTCGCGGCAACAATCTTTAATGAAATAGGATTTGAACGAGCATCGATGTCGGAAATATCGGCGCGCCTGGGAGGATCGAAGGCAACCTTGTACAACTACTTTTCGTCAAAAGAAGAAATCTTTGTCGAAACCATGCGCCAGCAGATCGGCCAGCACTATGAAGCGGTATTCGAGCAGCTGGTCGAGAGCGACGATCTGCGCCTGACCCTGCAACGCCTGGGCGCCAAGTACCTGCAAGTGATCCTGATGCCGGAAGTGGTGTCGGTCAAACGCCTGGTGCTGTCCCACGCCGAACGCTGGGATATCGGCAAGATGCTGTATGAACGCGGCCCGAAGCTGGGCTGGACTCGGGTGGCCGATTTCCTGAAGAAGGCAATGGACAAGCAGCAGTTGCGCAAGGCCGACGCCTGGGTGGCGGCCCTGCAATTGCGCGGGCTGGTGGAAACCGAATGGATGGAAATGCGGATGCTGGGCGTGGTGACGGCGGCGACGCCGGAGCAGATCAAGGGGTCCACCGAGCGCGCCATAGATGCCTTCATGCGCATCTATGCGATTTAAATAGCACCGGGCTGGCTCCGGCGGTGGTTTCAATTCAACTGCAAGCGAGCATAAAAAAGCCCATCTTTCGATCGTAATGCCGTTCAGTCAAGACTGAACGGCATTTTTATTTGCGGAGCTCGTAGGGTGGGCACTCCGTGCCCACGCGGACGGGTCGGGGCGCGTAGCCGGGGCACGAATGTCAGGGACACGAATATCCACGATACTGCGTGGGCACGGAGTGCCCACCCTACGCCATGTCGTTCTGTCCTAACTGAACAACATTAGGTCTTTCGACCGGCCTTTTTATCTCTGTGCGAGCATGCGGCGCATGCGCCGCCAGCCAGACTTAAATTTCCTCGTACAGCGGCAGCGTCAGGAACTCGGCAAACGAAGCCGATGTCGACATTTCTTCAAAGATCTTGGCGGCGCGGTCGTAGGTAGCGCCATCGCCGACCAGCGCCTTGACCTTGGCCAGCTCTTCCGGAATCATCGCGACCACCATCTCTGCAGTCACCTTCTTGCCGTCTTCCAGCACACCCTTGGTCGAGCGTATCCATTGCCACACTTGCGCACGGCTGATTTCCGCGGTGGCGGCATCTTCCATCAGGTTGTGGATAGGCACGCAACCATTGCCGGCCAGCCAGGCGCCGAGGTAATGGATGCCGACATTGATGTTGTAGCGCAGGCCGGCTTCGGTGATCGGCGCTTCCGGCTTGAAATCGAGCAGATCGGCGGCGCTGACGTTGACGTCTTCACGCTGCTTGCTGATCTGGTTCGGCTTGTCGCCCAATACCTTGGTGAACTCGGTCATGGCCAGCTCGACCAGACCTGGATGGGCAACCCAGCCGCCGTCGTAGCCATCGGTAGCATCGCGCGCCTTGTCGGTGCGCACGCCGCCCATGGCGATCTCGTTCTTGGCCGGATCGTTCTTGATCGGGATCAGCGCAGCCATGCCGCCGATTGCCGGTGCATTACGCTTGTGGCAGGTCTTCAGCAGCAACAAGGCGTAGGAACGCATGAATGGCGCGGTCATGGTGACCTTGGCGCGGTCGGCCAGGCAGAAATCCTTGTCCAGCTTGAACTTCTTGATGCAAGAGAAAATGTAATCCCAGCGGCCGGCGTTCAGGCCTGAGCTGTGCTCACGCAGCTCGTACAGGATCTCATCCATCTCGAAAGCGGCCAGGATGGTTTCGATCAGCACGGTGGCCTTGATAGTGCCTTGCGGCAGGCCGAGTTCGTTTTGCGTCATCACGAAGATGTCGTTCCACAGGCGCGCTTCCAGATGCGATTCCATCTTCGGCAGGTAAAAGTAAGGACCGGCGCCGCGCGCCAGCTGTTCCTTGGCGTTGTGGAACATAAACAGGGCGAAGTCGAAGATGCCGCCGGAAATGCGCTTGCCGTCGACCAGCACGTGCTTCTCATCCAGGTGCCAGCCGCGCGGACGCACCACCAGGGTGGCGACCTTGTCGTTCAGCTTGTAGGACTTGCCGTTCTGTTCCAGGGAAATGGTTTTGCGGATGGCGTCGCGCAGGTTGATCTGGCCGGTGATCTGGTTGTCCCAGACCGGCGAGTTGGAATCCTCGAAGTCGGTCATGTAGCTGTCAGCGCCGGAGTTGAAGGCGTTGATCACCATCTTGCGCTCGACCGGGCCGGTGATTTCGACGCGGCGGCATTCCAGTGCGGCCGGGATAGTCGCGATCTTCCAGTCGCCGTTGCGGATATGTGCGGTTTCAGGCAGGAAATCCGGGCGCTCGCCGGCGTCCAGGCGCTTGGCGCGCTCGACCCGCACTGCCAGCAATTCCTGGCGGCGCACTTCGAAAGCGCGGCTCAGCTTGGCGACCAGGGCCAGCGCCTCAGGCGTCAAAATTTCTGCGTAGCCGGCTTCAATCGCGCCGTTGATTTCCATTCCTGCGGGCAGTGTCAGTTGCGTCATGCTCTACTCCTGTTTGTTCTATGAATTGATCAGTGTCTTCTACAGCATGCACCATGGTGCAGTGCTACATTCCGCTTTTTACCATGTCGGCTATGCATAAACCCGAATGGCATTATCTAATTTTTACGCTATATAGTATATTTAAACTAAATCATCATAGGTTGAACGAATTATCATTTGATCTATGCGTTTTAGTCACAAGTGAGCTTACCACAGCTCCCTTTCCACAAACCCGAGGCGGCAGCAGTAGATCAACGCAATGGATCAATTCAAGCAGATTTCTACCTTCGTCGAGGTGGCCGCCAAAGGCAGCCTGTCAGCCGCCGCGCGCGCCGAGGGGATTGCCCCGGCCATGATAGGAAGGCGGCTGGATGCATTAGAGGAACGCCTCGGTGTCAAACTTTTGCAACGCACCACGCGCAAGATCGCGCTGACCAACGAAGGCGAAGCCTTCCTCGAGGATTGCCAGCGCATCCTGTCGGACCTGGAAAACGCCGAATCGGCGGTGTCGGAGCGCAGCGCCCACGCCAGCGGCCATTTGCTGATATCGGCGCCGGCCGGCTTCGGACGCCAGCATGTGGCGCCGCTGATGCCCTCCTTCCTGACCGAACACCGCGACGTCACCCTGACCCTCAACCTCAATGACCGCGTGGTCGACCTGATCGGCGAAGGCATCGACGTCGCCATCCGCATCGCCTCCTTGTCCGACTCCTCCCTGATCGGCGCCAAGCTGGCGGACAACAAGCGTATCGTGGTGGCCTCGCCCGCCTATATCAAACGGCACGGCAAGCCGCTCACCGTGGACGACCTGCAAAAGCACAACTGCCTGGCGATCAGCAGCGAAGGCAGCCAGCGCGGCTGGAGCTTCCGCCAGAACGGCAAGATCGTCACCGTCAGGGTAGCCGGCAACATGGTCTGCAACGACGGCCAGGTGCTGCACGACTGGGCGCTGGCCGGCAAAGGATTGGCCTGGCGCTCGATGTGGGAAGTCGGCAGCGAGATCGAATCCGGCAAGCTGGTGACGGTGCTGGATGAATTCGCCGCACCGGGCAACGATATCTATGCCGTTTTCGCGCAACGACGGCATTTGCCTTTGCGGATCCGGGTATTTGTCGATTTCTTGCGGCGCGCCTATGCCCAGCCCGAATATTGGCGCCACGGCTGACTGTCCTTGCCATTTTTTTCTTTGCCGATGTACAATAGCGCCCAGTTGCACGGCATTCTGCGTGCAACACCCTCTCAAAGGGGAGTAGCTCCTGAACATTGGTACGGCGTCTTATTCGCTGCTCAATGTTCTGCAAGGTAGTCGTCATCACGGAACAGGCACAACGCCTGCGCCCGGTTACCTTGGCAGCAGCGCTGTTGAGCAAGACCTTTGTCAGCATGGATTCCATGCAGGCAATGTGTCGCGTTTACTTCCCGCCACTCCTGTTGTTATCCATGCTTGAGGTTATTTGCTAACCCTGTTGGAGACTACTTTATGGATTTTTCTGGTTTATTTTCAATGCTGGGCATGGCGGACTGGAATGTCGGCGCCTTCTTCGCCGCACTCGCCGCCATCGTCGTGATCGACCTAGTGCTGGCCGGCGACAACGCCATCGTGATCGCGATGGCGGCGCGCAGCCTGCCCGACCACCTGCGCCGCAAAGCCATCATCTGGGGTACTGCGGGTGCGGTCGTCATGCGTGTGCTGATGACTATCGGCGTGGTCTGGCTGCTCAAGATACCCGGCCTGCTGCTGGTCGGCGGACTGGCCTTGCTGTGGATCGCCTACCGCCTGCTGACGCAGTCGGATGACGGCGAAGCGCATGGCGTGAAAGCCACCACCATGGCGGCCGCATTGAAAACCATCATCATCGCCGACACCGTCATGGGCATCGACAATGTCCTGGGCGTCGCCGGCGCAGCCAAAGGCAGCATGGCGCTGGTGATCATCGGCCTGCTGATTTCCGTGCCTATCATGGTCTGGGGTTCGACCCTTGCGCTGAAGCTGATCGAACGCTTCCCGCTGACGATCTTCATCGGCGCCGCGATCCTGGTCTACACCGCGATACACATGATCGTTACAGAACCGGTCTTGCAACCGTTCTGGGACAGCCTGCCCGGCCTGAACTATGCAGCTTACGTACTGGGCTTTGTGGTGGTGCTGGGCGGCGGCTGGATGGTTTCCAAGCGGCGTGACGGCGTCAAGGTCACTGAGTAAAATCCTGGAATTGAGAAGTACGATTTGAAAATCCCGCCTGAGCGCCAGGCGGGATTTTTTTCGGTTCAGGAATCTGCCGACAGTATCCGCTGGTGGAAAGCCAGATGATCCTCGATCAAGGTCGAGATGAAGTAGTAACCGTGGTCGTACCCTGCATGACGGCGGAGCATCAGGCGCTGCCCCGCCTGCGCGCAGGCTGCTTCAAACTGTTCCGGCAGTAGTTGCTCGGCCAGGAATTTGTCCCCCAGGCCCTGGTCGATCAATATCTCTTGCGGAAACGGCCGCTGCAAACCCAGCATCAGCTGCGTCGCATCATAGTCGCGCCAGCCGGCCTGGTCCGCCCCTAGATAATTGCCGAATGCCTTTTTCCCCCACGGACATTGGCTGGGCGCAGCAATCGGCGCAAATGCCGACACTGAGCGAAACACATCCGGATTGCGCAAGGCCAGCACCAGTGCGCCATGGCCGCCCATCGAGTGGCCAAAGACGCCGATATTGCCGGCTTGCGCTGGAAACTCCTGAATCACGGTTTGCCGCAGCTCATGCAATATATAGGAGTACATCTTAAAATGCTGCGCCCACGGCGCCTGCGTCGCGTCCAGATAGAAGCCGGCGCCATTGCCGAAATCCCAGCTGTCGCCCACGCCGTCTATGCCGGTGTCGCGCGGGCTGGTGTCCGGCGCCACCAGCATGATGCCGTGCTGCGCTGCATAGCGCTGCGCCCCGGCTTTGATCATGAAAGTCTCTTCAGTACAGGTCAGCCCTGCCAGGAAAAACAGCAGCGGTACCGGCCCCAGCCTGGCCTGCGGCGGCTGGAAGACGGAAAAGCGCATAGGCAAGCCGATCTCGGCCGACTGATGGCGGTAAAAGCCCTGCATACCGCCGAAACAGGCGTGCTCGCTGATGATTTCCATCAGTAGATCACCACCGAACGAATCGACTCGCCGCTTTTCATCAGGTCGAAGCCTTCATTGATGCGCTCCAGCGGCAAACGGTGCGTGATCAGGTCGTCGATATTCAGCTTGCCATCCATATACCAGTCGACGATTTTCGGCACGTCGGTACGGCCGCGGGCGCCGCCGAAAGCCGAGCCCTTCCAGACCCGGCCGGTCACCAGCTGGAATGGCCGGGTGCTGATTTCCTGGCCGGCGGCGGCGACGCCGATCACGATCGACTGGCCCCAGCCCTTGTGGCAGCACTCCAGCGCCTGCCGCATGGTAGTCGTGTTGCCGATGCACTCGAAGCTGTAGTCGGCGCCGCCGTCGGTCAGGCCGACGATGGCGTCCACCACGTTTTCCACTTCCTTGGCGTTGATAAAATGGGTCATGCCGAACTTGCGCGCCATCGCTTCGCGCGCCGGATTGATGTCGACGCCGATGATCTTGTCGGCGCCCACCATGCGCGCCGCCTGGATCACGTTGAGGCCGATGCCGCCGAGGCCGAACACCACCACATTCGCACCCGCCTCCACCTTGGCGGTGAACAGCACCGCGCCGACGCCGGTGGTGACGCCGCAGCCGATATAGCAAACCTTATCGAACGGCGCATCTTCGCGGATCTTGGCCAAGGCGATTTCCGGTACCACGATGTAGTTGGAAAAGGTCGAGGTGCCCATGTAGTGATAGATCGGCTTGCCGTCGATGGAAAAGCGGCTGGTGGCGTCCGGCATCAGGCCGCGGCCCTGGGTCGAGCGGATCGACTGGCACAGATTGGTTTTCTGCGACAGGCAGAATTTGCACTGGCGGCATTCCGGCGTGTAGAGCGGGATCACATGATCGTTCTTTTTCAGGCTCTTGACGTCAGGACCGACATCGACCACCACGCCCGCGCCCTCATGGCCCAGGATAGATGGGAAAATGCCTTCTGGATCGGCGCCGGACAGGGTGTAGTAATCGGTGTGGCAAATCCCGGTGGCTTTGATCTCCACCAGCACTTCGCCGGCGCGCGGGCCGCCCAGTTCGACTTCCTCGATGGTCAGTGGCTGACCGGCTTTCCATGCGATAGCTGCTTTGGTTTTCATTTGATTGACCTTTGCCAGAATGTATTGGGGACTACAGGATTATTCGCTAAAAATGGCAAGCTTGCCGTTTATTCAGCGTCGCGTATCTTGCTCAAGGCGTCATCGATGCGTTCGACGCCAATCACTTTCAAGCCTTCAATCTCTTGTTTCGGCATATTCGCCTTGGGAATCATGGCGATCGAAAAGCCCAGCTTGGCGGCTTCGCGCAAACGCTCCTGGCCGCGCGGCGCCGGCCGGATCTCGCCGGCCAGGCCGACTTCGCCGAACACCACCAGCCCGCGCGGCAGCGGCCGGTTGCGCATGGAGGAATTGATCGCCAGCAGCACCGCCAGATCGGCGGCCGGTTCGGTGATCTTGACGCCGCCGACGGCGTTGATGAACACATCCTGGTCGAAGGCGGCAATGCCGGCATGCCGGTGCAGCACCGCCAGCAGCATCGCCAGGCGGTTCTGTTCCAGCCCCACCGACAAACGCCGCGCGTTCGGCACGTGCGAGGCGTCGACCAGCGCCTGGATTTCCACCAGCAAGGGGCGCGTGCCTTCCTGTGTCACCATCACGCAGGAGCCCGGCACCTGGCTGTCATGCTGCGACAGGAACAGCGCCGACGGATTCGACACACCCTTCAAGCCTTTTTCGGTCATGGCGAACACGCCAAGTTCATTGACGGCGCCGAAGCGGTTCTTGAACGCCCGCACCAGGCGGAAACTGGAATGGGTGTCGCCTTCGAAATACAGCACCGTATCGACGATATGCTCCAGCACGCGCGGCCCCGCCAGCGCACCTTCCTTGGTGACATGGCCGACCATGATGATGGTGATGCCGGACTGCTTGGCGACCCGCGTCAGCTGCGCCGCGCATTCGCGCACCTGCGCCACTGAACCGGGAGCGGAACTGAGAGCGTCGGAATACACGGTCTGGATCGAGTCGATCACCGCCACTTCCGGCTTGTGCTCGACCAGCGTGTTGAGGATTTTTTCCAGCTGGATTTCCGCCTGCAGCCGCAGGTCGCCGGCATCCACCGCCAGGCGCTTGGCGCGCAAGGCGATCTGCGCGCCCGATTCTTCGCCGCTGACGTACAGCACCTTCTTGATTTTGGAGAGGTTGGCCAGCGCCTGCAGCAGCAAGGTCGATTTGCCGATGCCCGGATCGCCGCCGATCAGCACCACGCCGCCGGCCACCAGACCGCCGCCCAGCACGCGGTCGAATTCCTCGATGCCGGTGCCGAAGCGCGGCACGTCGATCGCCTCGATATCCGCCAGGGTCATCACCGGCGCGGTCTGCGCCAAGCCCTGGTGCTGATTTGAAAAACGGTTGCCGACTGCTTCCACAATGGTTTCCACCAATGTGTTCCATTGCCCGCACGAGGGGCACTGGCCAGTCCATTTATTGGCGACGCCGCCGCATTCGGTACAGGTGTAGTTGGTTTTAGCTTTGGCCATTCGCTTCTATAGTTTCATAAGGTGCATGCATAACTGATTTGTCCGCTTATTTGCCGACGCATTTTTCGATTTTTGTGGACGCTTTTTATTGCCACGCAGTCAAGACTCCACCACTTTAACCCGCGCGGCCAATGCACACATCAATTCATAGCCTATCGTGCCGGCAGCATGGGCCACTTCATCTATAGGCAAGCCGGCGCCCCACAAGGTCACGTTGCTGCCGACCGCCGCGCCGGGCACGTTGCTCAGGTCGACCGAGAACATGTCCATCGACACCCGGCCGACAGTGACGGTGCGGACACCATCGACCAGCACCGGCGTGCCGTTGGGGGCGTGACGCGGATAACCGTCGGCGTAGCCACATGCAACTGCACCGACGATCATCGGCGCGGCGGCGACAAAACGGCTGCCATAGCCTATCGCCTCGCCTGCGCTTATGCGCTGGATGCCGATGATCTTGCTGGTCAGCGTCATCGCTGGCTTCAGGCCGAACTGCTCGGCGCTGGCGCCGCCGGGGCTGGCGCCGTACAGCATGATGCCTGGCCGCACCCAGTCCGACTTCAGTTCAGGATGCATCAGGTCCGCGGCAGAGTTGGCGATGCTGCGCTCTTCCTCGATGCCGGCCGTGCCCTGCTCGAACAGCTGCACTTGTTGCTGCAATGGCAAGCCAGGATTGAGTGGGTCGTCGGCATTGGCGAAATGCGTCATCAAGGTGATCTTGCGGACAGCGGGAATCGCCCGTAGCCGCTGATAGGCAGCACGGTAGGGCTCGGACTTGAAACCCAGCCGGTTCATGCCGCTATTCATTTTCAGGTGGACGTCGAGCGGCCCTTTCAAGGCAGCGCGCTCCAGCAGCAGGATCTGGTCCGGGGAATGCACAGCGAATTCGAGGCCGGCCTGCACCGCGGTTTCCAGATCGGCCGCATCAAAAATACCCTCAAGCAACAGAATCGGCTTTTGCCAGCCCAGTTCGCGCAAACGCAAAGCGTTTTCGGGTTCGATCAGGGCCAGTCCATCGGCTTCGGCGAAACCGCGCATGGCGCGCTCCAGGCCATGGCCGTAGGCATTGGCCTTGACCACCGCCCAGATTTTCGCCAGCGGGGCATGCGATTTGGCAATACGCAGGTTGTGACGCAACGCAGAAATATCTATCGAGGCAACGAGGGGTCTGGGCATGAATGGCAGAAATGTTGAGGATTCGTAGAGCTCTATTTTACCGGAAGCAAGTGCGACAAAGGATTGGCAATTTCCCAATAATTCGCCTGAACGTTTTGCCTTTTGCATCCGTCATAATCACGGACCGGTCATATTTTCATGGTATAAAGCAGGCCGGGGACACATTGTTACATTCTGGGATGCGGATGAATCGCGGTTTTTACACCATCATGGCAGCGCAGTTTTTTTCTTCGCTAGCCGATAACGCCCTACTTATAGCGGCCATCGCCTTACTGGCGGAAATGTCCTCGCCGGACTGGATGACACCCTTACTGAAGTTGTTTTTTGTCCTGTCTTACGTGCTGTTAGCCGCTTTTGTCGGCGCTTTTGCCGATTCTTTGCCAAAAGGCAAAGTCATGTTCATCACCAACATGATCAAGATCGCCGGCTGCCTGATGATGTTCGCCGATGTCCATCCATTGATTGCCTATGCAGTCGTCGGCTTCGGCGCGGCGGCATATTCGCCGGCCAAGTACGGTATCCTGACAGAATTATTGCCCGCAGAGAAACTAGTTGCCGCCAACGGCTGGATCGAAGGCCTGACCATGGCTTCCATCATCCTCGGCACGGTCCTCGGCGGCGCCCTGGTCAGCCCGCACGTAGTCTCGATACTGCTGCAGTGGCACATACCCATCATCAACTGGCACCTGAACACCCCTACCCACGCCGCACTGATGGTGATCGGCGCGCTGTATGTAATCGCCACCATCTTCAACCTGAAGATCCCCGACACCGGCGCCCGCTACCCGCACCAGCAACACAGGCCGAGCAAACTGATCGCCGACTTCGCCAACTGCTGCGCGATCCTGTGGAAAGACAAGCTGGGACAAATCTCGCTGGCCGTCACCACCCTGTTCTGGGGCGCCGGCGCCACCCTGCAGTTCATTGTCTTGAAATGGGCGGAAAAGTCGCTCGGCATGCCGCTCGACAAGGCCGCCATCCTGCAAGGCGTGGTGGCGTTTGGGGTAGCCATCGGCGCCGGCGCCGCGGCGCGCATGATTCCCTTGAAAAAATCGCTGACGGTGATGCCCATGGGTATCGTAATGGGCATAGTCGTGATGGCCATGACCGTGGTGCACTCGATCTGGGTGGCCTACCCGCTGCTGATCATCATCGGCGCCCTTTCAGGCTATTTCGTGGTGCCAATGAATGCGCTATTGCAACATCGCGGCCACGTGCTGATGAGCGCCGGCCATTCGATCGCGGTGCAGAATTTCAATGAGAACCTGTCCGTGCTGACCATGCTGGTGCTGTACGCCCTGATGATCAAGATCGATCTGGACGTGAATATCGTCATCCTGATGTTCGGCTCGTTTGTGGCCTGCATCATGCTGCTCATCATGCGCAAGCATGCCGCCAACCAGCGCGAGCATGATTCGCTGGCCTTGATTGGCGAAGTCAAGCATTAGCCAAATAGCTGTACGGCAAAAAAAAAGCGGGCAAGCCCGCTTTTTTAATCGTGCGGCATCGCCAGTACGATTAAAACTCCTTCTGTACAGTCAGCGATGCACCGAGGGAATTCCAAGTACCGACATAGCTGCTACGCTTGCCGGTATGGGTTCCGCTCAGGCCGGGCGTGATATTCCAGCCTTTAACCGGCGTATAGCGCAGCTGCGCGCCGCCAGCTATCGTGTTATAGCTGGAAAGCCCCTGATATCCGTCGATACGACTGGCGCGGACATACGGCACGAAGGTGATTTGCGGCGATGCCTGCCACATGAGATAAGCACCCAGTCCAGCGCTATCAGGCCCTCCTTGCACTTTTTCAAAATTCAGCGAAAAAGCTGTCTTGATTGCCGGAGTAAATATATGCAGGTAGCTTGCGTCAGCATTGACAAATCCCGACGAACCGCTGTGATGCAAGACAGAGGCCCTGAGCAGCACTTCATCGCTACCGTCAGCGCTTTTAAAAGCGCGATATTTCAGACCGAAAGTCGCATCGCTGAAGCCCTTGTCACCTTCAAAGTCGCGGGAAGCACTATTACCCGCATAGGTATAACGTAGTCCAACATGATTGCTTAGGACATAAGGAAGATCGGCAAACAATTCGATGCCATAGCCCAGTCCGATATTTCCACCAAGAATTGCCCTGCTTTCGTAATCATGCTGTTCCGCTGAATATCCTGGGGCATAACGGCTACTGTAAGAAGAATTACTGCGGCTGCCCGACAAGCTGCCGTCAACGGCAAACTGCCCCTGATCGCGAACGGTAAAACGAGAAATGATGTCCTCCGCTTGAGCGGCAGACGAAAAAAAAGCACCAAGCAGTGCTGTTGTCATTATTACCAACTTCCCCATGTGTTCCCTTATTATTGACGCAACGATTTTGACATATTAAGTTACATTCGCATTATGCCGGGAACAACATTGCCTGGAAAGAAATTCTTAACGAGGAGAACTCTTCGCCTGTCAGGCTGAACAAATAAATCGCTAACGCCGATAGCGCCGGACAGCCGCACGCGCCGCCCAGTCGGATGGCACTACGAAACCGCGATCGGTTTCCAGGCCAAATTCGCCCTCGGGACGTAAAGTGACCAATAGCACTGGCGAGGCATCGCCGGCAAAATATTCCGACAACGCCAATTGCATTTGCGCCGCGCTTCGCACATCTTCAGACGCCACCTTGGCCGGAGCCAGCCAGCGCTGGCGGGGCAAGAGATAGTATCCGGCGGTCTCATCCAGCTGCAAATCGGGCCAGGCGCTCCAATATCCACGGCAGGCATTTGCGGATACGCCGGGAACGGTAGCCGGCTGCCGCTGGTCCTGGTAAAAGAGCCAGCCTTTCATCAATACCTGCGCCGACATAACCGCTTCGCTCAGATGCGCCTGGGCTGCAGGATGCTGCGACAAAGCCAGCTGGTGCTGCAAAAGCTTCTGCATTTTCGACCCCAGCGAATCCGCCATGTCGCGGCCGATAAAATCGTCCGCCTGCAGGCTGACGCCGCTGGTTTCCAGCAAATAGAACTTGCTGGCGAACTCCCAGTGGACCAGGCCGCCATTGAGGCGCAGCAGGAAATCGAATTCGCCGACCGTATCGTTCTTGCTGGCCCGCACCTGCACGCTGTGCGCCACCAGCAGTTGCCGCCGTTCGAAATAGAACGCCAGCAGTTTTTCCGCATACAGGCCGAGGCGGGTCGACGGCAAGCTGCCTATATATCCATGCAAATCCTGGAGTTTTTGCGGCTGCTGATCCAGCTCATTGAGCCATGTCGCCAGATCCGCATCGACATAGGTGGCGATCCGGCCCTGCCATTGCGGCGCCTGCGGATCGAGCAGGTCCGGAGCATCCAGCAGCCATGCCAGCGCCCGGACGTGCGGATCGCGCAAGTGATTCCAGCGGCGGTGAAACTGTTCCTGGCAAGTGCCGCCAGGCGTCAGCGCCGCAAGCCCTGCGGCTTCATTCCGGAATGTCGGCATAGGTGCTCATGGCCAGGCACAGGTCGCTCCAGACCTTGCCCTTGTCTGCCAGCTGCCGCAGCAGGTAGGCCGGGTGATAGGTCACTATCAGAGGCCGATCGGCATAACGATGGACGCTGCCGCGCAGTTTGGAAACCGGCGTGGACGGATCCAGTCCGAGCAGGGACAAGGCAGCGGTCTTGCCCAGCGCCACCAGCACGGTGGGCTGGATCAGTTCGATCTGGCGCTGCAGATACGGCAGGCAGGCCGCAACTTCATCGGCGGCAGGCGGCCGGTCGCGGCCATTTTCATCGGTCGGACGGCATTTGACGATGTTGGCGATGTAGGCGTTTGCGCCGCGCGCCAAGCCCATCGCCAGCAGGATATTATCGAGCAGCTTGCCGGCCGGGCCGACAAACGGTTCGCCCTGGATATCCTCGTTGCGTCCCGGACCTTCGCCGATGAACAGCCATCTGGCCTTGCTGTCGCCGACGCCGAACACGGTATTCTTGCGTCCGCGGCACAATCCGCATGCAGTACATGCCGCGACGGCTTTCTGCAGCTGCGGCCAGTCCATCGCCATCGGCGACTGTAGCGAGACAGCCGGCGCCAGCGCTGGCGGTACAGAGACGACGACGTCATCGTCATTCCAGGCCGAGCGGGATGCGTCCTGCACTGGCACGGCATTCGTCGCCGGCGCAGCTGCGATGTCGACTTGCGGAGCCGGGTCGTTCATCGCAGAAACTGGAATCTCCGCAGCCATATTCTCCTGCTGCGCAACATCGATCGATTCTGGCGCATCCTCGAACAAGGCAACAACACCCTCACGCCGCAGCCAGATCGGCCCCAAGCCGATTTCATCAAGGAAAACGCTGCGCCGGGTCATTTCGCTCATAAGGGCAGCCTCATGACGATGGCTTCTTCGCGCTTGTCGTCGGCGGCCGGATAATAGTCGCGGCGGCGGCCGATCTCGGCGAAACCATAGCGCTGATAAATCTCGATCGCGCGCGTATTCGATGGCCGCACTTCAAGCAGCACCGACTGCATCTGCTGCTGATGCGCCAGGATGCATACCTTATCCAGCATCATTTTGCCGATGCCGCGCCGGTGCATGTCGCCGTGCACGCTGATATTCAGCAAATGCGCTTCGTCCAGCGCCGCCATCATGAAAAAATACCCCAGCAAGACGCCGCCGGCATCACGCAGCACCCAGCATTGGTAGCCGCTCTGGATCGAATCGACAAAATTGCCATGGGTCCATGGATGGGAATACACGCTCTTTTCGATCGCGACCACTTCATCCAGATCTTCGACACGCATCTCGGCGAATGCCAGCGGCCGCCGCAAACCTGGGGACTGTTGCACGCTGGCGTTCATGGCTGCGCCTTGGCCGCGCGCTCGGCGGTAGTGAGTGCGACTTTGTTACGTAAATACAAGGGCTGGGCTTCTACCGCATTCAAGCCTTTTCCTTGAGAAAAAGCGCTGCTGCCCAAAGCAGCGATCTGGCGCGCATTCGGCATCACGTCCGGCAAACTCGCTGCGCCAAACGGCGCCGCCGCAAACGCCTCGGCATATGCCGACAAACCGTTGCCGCAGGCCTGCAAAGCCTTTGCGCCGGGATTCAAAGGCAGCGGCAGCACGGCTGCCGGCGCCGACAAGGTCGGCTCGACAATAACTTGCCAATGAGCGTCGGCAAAGCGGTACTGCGCCCAATAGACCTCGCCCATGCGCGCATCCAGCACCGCCAGCACGTCGTCGGCGCCGTTGAGATCGCGGCAGGCCTGCGCCATGGCGGCCAGGGTCACCACCGGCAGCACCGGCAGGTCGGCGCCGAACGCCAGGCCCTGGACGATGCCGCAGGCGGTGCGCACGCCGGTGAACGAACCGGGACCGACGCCGAACGCCAGCGCGTCGCACTGCGCCAGGCTGATGCCGGCTTCAGCCAGCAAGCTTTGCACCATCGGCAGGATGGCGAGGGAATGGGTTTGAACGCCCGCCGATTCGCGGGTAATCACCTGGCCGCCGCGCAATAAGGCGGCGGAGGCCAGTTCGGTAGATGTTTCGATGGCAAGAATGGTCTGCATGGGCAGTATTTTACCGCGCCGGACGCGGCCCGGATCGCTATTCAACCAGAATCAGGCGCAGTCACGGTAAAATACCGCGTATGCGGATCCTGACTCTCGACCACCACAATCACTCACAGCTCGCCGATATCCTCAGCGAAGACGGCTGGGTGGTGGCTTGCCTGTGCGCCGCCTGGTGCGGCAGTTGCCGGGAATACTTCGCGAACTTCACGGCGCTGGCGCAACGCCATCCGCAAGTGCAGTTTGCCTGGATCGATATCGAAGACCAGGCAGAACTGGTCGGCGATCTGGATATCGATAATTTTCCTACCTTGCTGATCCAGCGTGGCGATGTCGTGACTTTCCTGGCCCCGGTGGAAATGGATTTGCGCCTGGCCGAGCGCATCCTGCTGGCGCAGATGAGCAAGAGCGTGGAAGAATTGCAGAGCGAAGCCCAGAGCAGCGAAGAGCGCCGCCTTTGGCAGCAGGAAGGCAATCTGCTGCGGCGGCTCACCAACAGCTGAAGCGCCGCCTGCTCAGGACACCAGCCAGGGATCGCAATCCGGATGCGGGAACTGCGCCATCATGAAGTCGACAAAGCTGCGCACCTTGGCCGACAGCAGCCGCCGGCTCGGGTACACCAGGCGCACCGCTACCTTATTGATCTGATGATCCGGCAACACCCGCACTACCCGGCCCGCCGCCATGTCGTCGCCCAACGTGTAGGAGCTGCGCATGGCGATGCCCATCCCTGCCAGCAGGCAATGGCGCAACAGTTCCGTGTTATTCGACATCACCTTGCTGGCAATCGGGATCACCGAGGTGCCTTCCGCAGACTGGAAAGTCCAGTGATGGCGCAAGTGTTCCAGCGAAAAATTCAGGCAGGCGTGCCGCGCCAGATCCTCCGGCGTCTGCGGCGCGCCGTGCTCGGCAATATAAGCCGGCGAAGCGCACAGCAGTACTTCAGCGATGCCAAGCTGACGCGCCACCATGCTGACGTCGAACTTCTGGTTGACCGAGAAGATCCCGACATCGAAACCTTCTTCGATCAGATCGGCGGTGCGGTCCGACAGCGTCACGTCCAGCTGGACATCCGGATACTGCTTCGAGTACAGCGGCAACAAGCGCGCCAGCTGGGTCTGGCCGAAGCCGATCTGCGAATAGATATGCAAGGTGCCGGCAGGATTGGTCGACAGCACCGAGGCGGCGGCCTCGGCCTCGTCGATTTCATCGAGGATCTGGCGCACCCGCTCCAGGTAGGCCTGGCCCGGCTCGGTCAAGGCCATGCGGCGGGTCGAACGGTGTAGCAGGCGGATTCCGAGATGATTTTCAAGATCGGCGACCAGGCGCGTGACGACCGCGTTCGACATGTCCAGCACCTGGGCGGCAGCGACAAAGCTGCCCTGCTCCACCACTTTTGCAAATACGCGCATGGATTGCAAGCGGTCCATCTGAATTTTCCTTATTGTCTGATTGCCCTGGCGATTGAGCGTCGCGGTATCAATGAAGCGTTGCCTTGACGGCCGGCGCATTCCAGCCCAGCAGGTTATAGGCATGATAGCGCCATACGCCGATGTACTCGCTGAGCGCCAGGTCGGTTACCCAGAAGTTATAGGCGACGGGAAACCAGTTGCCCTTGCCAGCAAGATAGTCAGCCCGCACAGGTTTGGCTTCAATGCCAAAGTGCGAAAAATAAAGCAGGCTGCGGCGCATATGGATGCCCGATGTCACGAGCACCACGTCGCCCGCATAGGGCTTTAGCAAAGGCGCGCTGAACTGCGCATTCTGCCAGGTATTCCTACTGCTCGTCTCCAGCATGAGATCGGCCTTGTCCACTCCCAGCTGCTCCAGGTAGGCGGCATAGACGACTGCTTCAGCAACGCCGCGCTGCTGCGCATCGCCGCCGCTGACGATCACCGCGCATTGCGTCGCGGCCTTTCTGCAAGCCGCATACAACGCCGCCGTCCTGGCCACGCGGCCATGCGCGAATGTGCCAGCCTCAACCTTGTCGCCGGCCGGTTCGGTGCCGGCGCCCAGCAAGACGATAGCATTGCGCGCGCCCCATCGCATATCTGCAACCGCAGCGGATGCCAGATAGGGTGTTTGCAGATCGCTGAGCAGATATTTCGGCAGGATGCCGACGCCGATGGCGATAAACAGCAGCAGCGCCAGCGCATACAGCAGCCGGCCGAGGCGTCGCCATTGAATCAAGGTGAGAATACTGGCAGTTGCAACAAGGAGAAAGAGGACGATGAAAGTCATGTGGAAAACATCAAATCGGCTAAAGAAAATCTTTGAATTTCAGGCATGCCTAAGACCATTCATTTGCTCAGCAAAGCCATGAAGCTGACCACCAATGCCAGTACGGCGACACCGATGCTTACCCCGCACAACAGGCCGGCACGCGCCAGTTTGGCGTCAACCGCCCGCACTTCCCGCTCCAGCATGGGCAAGGCCGCGCTCAGCTGCTCTGCCAGCGCCTTGATGTCGCCGACGTTCTGCAAAGAAGCTCCCTGCAACTCTGTCACCTGCTGCTGCAGAATCTGGATCTGGCTCTCCTCCGTATTCCCTTTGCGACGGGTAAATACCGGCACCGCCACCGAAATAATGTCGCTTACATACGGAAGTACCGCCTTTGTTACCGAAAGCCATGCTGACATCCACCAACCTCCAATTCCCTGCCTGTTCTGTACCCTGCACCGCGAATCCGAGTTGATCCGGGCTTACTGAAATATTTGCTTATCTGTCGCCGCCGTATCGCCTGGCCGCAGCAAACGTCCGGCAGCGATGGTAATGGTCTGGCGGCACAGCTCGGCAATCGAGGCATCGTGCGTCACCAGCACCAAGGTAGAGCCGCGTTCCTGGTTCAGATCGAACATCAGTTGGATCACCGCATCGCCGGTAGCAGCGTCAAGGCTGCCGGTAGGCTCGTCGGCAAACAGCAGCGGCGGCTCGGTGACGAAAGCACGCGCCAGCGCCACCCGCTGCTGTTCGCCGCCCGACAGGTATTTAGGATAATGCTGCAAACGACTGCCCAGGCCAACCCGCTCCAGCTTGGCTTGCGCCTTTTGCCGCGCATCTTTGTCGCCACGCAGTTCGAGCGGCAGCATGACGTTTTCCAGCGCGCTCAGATGGCTCAGCAACTGGAAAGACTGGAACACGAACCCAAGTTTTTCCTTGCGCAATCCGGCGCGGCCGTCTTCGTCCAGCGAAAAAATATCGCTGCCGTCAATGCGCACCGTGCCCGCGGACGGCGTATCCAGGCCAGCCAGCAAGCCCAGCAAAGTCGATTTGCCGGAACCCGAGGCGCCGACAATCGCCAGCGTGGTGCCGCCCTGGACGTTAAAATTGATATCATCAAGAATCACCAGCTCGCCGCTGGCGTCGGCGACCCGCTTGCTCAAGTGCTGGACATCGATGGCAGGCGCCCTGGCACTGACCGTTGCAGGATTAACAGAAGAGGACTGAGGCATGCAGATTATCGACTCCGGGTTGGGGAATGGTTGTCAGAAACGGATTGAACGTATGACCGGCAAGATCGCCAGCAGTTCGCGGCGGGCACTCTTGCTGCTTGGGCTGCTGGCTCTAGTATGGACGAACAATGCCTATTCTGCATCAAAATCGATCCTGGTGTTAGGCGACAGCCTTTCCGCCGAATACGGACTGGCGCGCGGCAGCGGCTGGGTGGCGTTGCTGCAGCAGCGGCTGCGGGCGGAAAAAATCGACGCCACCATCACCAATGCCAGCATCAGCGGCGAGACCACCAGCGGCGGCAAGACGCGCCTGCCGGCTTTGCTGCAGCAAAAGCCTGACATCGTCATCATCGAGCTGGGCGGCAACGATGCCTTGCGCGGCCTGCAGCTGAGCGCTACCGAAAGCAACCTGAAGGCCATGATCAGCGCAGCGCAGCAAGCAAAGTCGAGGGTGCTGCTGGTTGGCATGCGGATTCCGCCGAATTACGGCCGCGACTACACCGAAAAATTCTTTTCGCAGTATGCGACAGTGGCGAAACAAACCAAGGTGCCGCTGGTGCCCTTTCTGCTGGACGGCGTCGCCGACAAAACGGACATGTTCCAGGCGGACCGGATCCACCCGCTTGCCCAGGCGCATCCGATCATCTTGAATAACGTCTGGTCTGGATTGAAGCCGCTGCTGGCGAAATAGCATCAGGCCTGGCTCCTTGCACTGGGGGCGATCAAACGCCGGCACCAAGGCCCTCGCCAGGCCCGCATCGAGAGATTTCCAGAAAAACCCTTGCCGCTCATGGGATTAATCCTACATATTTGCAAGAGCTCTTTTCTTAGAATATGGCTTGCTGTGATCCAGCTCGATCGCAGTCCCCTTCCATTTCTTAGAGCAAACCATGAAAAGATTTCTCACATCCGCGCTTGCCGGCGGCCTGCTGGCAAGCGCAATGACATCGGCTTTCTCAAGCGAAACCGGCGTGCACTGGTCGTACGCGGGAAAAGCCGATCCGACTCACTGGGCCGACGGCGTTCCAGAAAATGCCGTCTGCCGTTCGGGCCAACGGCAATCGCCGATTGCCTTGTCCGAGGCCAGCGCCGAACGCGTAGCCAGCAAAGATTTTACGATCCACTACGAGGCCGGCCGCGTCGCCCTGTTGAATAACGGCCACACTATCCAGGCCAATGTCAGCGACGCCAACGACACCGTGGTTTTCAAAGGCGAAACGTACAAGCTGGATCAATTTCATTTCCACACGCCCAGCGAGCATACCCTGGATGGAAAATCCTATCCCATGGAACTCCACCTGGTGAACAAAAGCAGCAGCGACCAGATCACCGTGGTCGGCATCTTCATCCAGGAAGGTGAAGAAAATCCGGCGCTGGAACCGGTCTTTGCCGATCTGCCGGCAACCCAGGCAACAGCTGGACGGCAGGCACAAGTCGATATCGCAGCCTTGCTGCCGAACGATAAAAAAGCCCTGGTCTACTCCGGCTCCCTCACCACGCCGCCCTGCTCCGAATCGGTCAACTGGATCGTGCTGGAGCAGCCGATTGCCATGTCAAGGCAACAGATTACCGCATTCAAGGCGATCTTCCACGACAATCATAGGCCGCTGCAAAAATTGAATGGGCGCCAGATCAGCGAAGAATAGTTTCCACGCTTAAGTCCTGCCGTCCGCGCAGATATGCAAAAAGCCCGTGCAACTTGCGTTGCACGGGCTTTTCCTATTCCACTCGCAGCTCCTGGCTTTACTTGCTGCTGCCGTCGCCGTCAACCGGCGCTACTACTATCGGCTTGAGGATCTTGACCTTGGCTTTCTCTTTCAAGACGTCCACGTAAGCCAGCATTTCCTGCTGCGCCAGGATGCCGGTGATCTGTTCCTGTTCTGCGGTGCGGCGAGCCTGATCCTGGGCAGCCGGCTGCCCGACCTTGCCGATGCGATACAGGACGTAGCCTTGCTGCGGCAGGGTGACGCCGACATAGGCCGGCAGTTTATTGGCGTCAGCCTTCATCACTGCTTCAAACGCCAGCGGATTGACGCCCTGGTTCTTGCTGCGCGATACGGTTTGCGCGGCAGCGAAACCGCTTGCGTTGTCCAGCGCCTTCAAGGCGGCCAGCTTCTCTTCGCCGGCTTTCTTGGCCAGCGCGGCTTCTTCAGTGCGCGTCACCTTGTCGCGGATGACCGCCTGGACTTCTTCAAACGGCCGCTTGGTCACAGCCTTGTATTCGAGGACGTGGCCGGCGATAAAGGTGCTCGGGGCAATTTCGATAGCCTCGGTGTTGTGCTTGTTCTTCAGCGCCTCGTCGGCATACAGGGCAGTCAGGAATTTCTGATTATTGTACGGAGCGGTAGGCGCGGCAGCAGGATTAGGCTGGCGGCCCAGATTCGCCGCGGTCTGGATTTGCAGATGCAATTTGTCGGCAACTGCCTTCAGGCTGTCCGCTTGCTCATACACGGTATTGCTGAAGGCTTCAGCCATTTCAGTGAATTTGCGTGCCGCCAGCTGCTTCTTGATTTCACCGGCGATTTCCGTCTTGACTTCATCCAGCGGCTTGACCTTGGCTGGCTTGATGCCGGTCAATTCAATGATGTGATAGCCGAAATCGGATTGCACCAGGTCGCTGATCTCGCCTTGCTTCAGCTTGCTTGCAGCATCCTCGAAAGGCTTGACCATGCTGCCGGCGCTGAAATAGCCGAGATCGCCGCCCAGTTCAGCGGAAGCGGTATCCTGCGAATTCGCCTTGGCGACTTTCGCAAAATCGGCCGGCGTCTTGCGTACTTCCGCCAACAGACTTTCCGCCTTGGCCTTGGCTGCAGCTTGCTCTGCGGCCGGCGCGTCTTTTTTCAGCGCGACCAGGATATGGCTGGCGCGGCGTTCTTCCGCCTCGGTATAGCGGCTGACGTTCTGATCGTAATAGGATTTGATATCGGCATCGCTGACCGTGATCTGGCTTGCCACGGCGGCGCTGTCGAGCATCACGTATTCAGCCTTGATCTGCTCAGGAATCTCGAATTCCTTCGGATTCTTGCTGTAATAGTCTTGCAGCATGGCGTCCGTGACCTTGACCTGGGCAGCATAATCGGCGGCCTTGAACGACAGTTCCTGCACCTCGCGCTCCTGATCGTTGATATCAGACAAGCGGGTGGCGACGGTCTTCGGTGTGAATGCGGTCGACTGCACAGCGCCGTTCAGCTGCTGCATGGCCATATCCTGGCGCAAGCGGGCAGCGTAGGAAACCTGCGTCATGCCCTGCATTGCCAGCAGTTGATCAAATGCCTTGCTGTCGAATTTTCCGTCCGCTCCAACCAGGTTTGAAAACTGGCTAAGGATGATTTGCTGTATGGCCGGATCTGTGACTGTCAAATGCTCGCTGTTGGCAGTTGCCGCCAGCACCCGTTGCGAAATCAGGTTATCCAGCACGCCCTGCTTGGCTTCCGGAGTTTCCATCATTTTCGGATCGAAACGGTCGCCAAACGCCTGGCGCATGCGCTCCATCTGCTGGCGCAAGGCGCCATCCAGCTCTTGCTGGGTGATCGGCTGGCCGGCGACTTTCGCTACCGTGTTGGCGCCGTCGCCAAAGCTGCTGTAGCTTTGCAGACCGACTAGAGCAAAGGAAGGGATGATCAATAGCAGCAGCAAGAACTGCATCAAGCGCTGATGGGTACGGACAAATTCAAACATGGTCGGCCAATCGAGATCAAGCGGCTAATAAATAAATAAAGCTGCAACATATAGGAATACTTCATATGAGGCAACAATATAAATCAAATGCACATAAGAAAAAAGGCGAACTTTCGTTCGCCTTTCTTGTATTTTGGCGGAGTGGACGGGACTCGAACCCGCGACCCCCGGCGTGACAGGCCGGTATTCTAACCAGCTGAACTACCACTCCTAAAACTGCTCGCAAATCTTATAAAACAAATTCGCACTTTCCTGCTCAACCACATCGTAAAAAATACGACAATCCAGCCGGTCGAACATTTTGGCGTTTGTCACCACGCCAAAGAACGCTAGTTTACAGCATCTTTCAAAGCTTTGCCAGGCTTAAATTTAGGAACTTTCGCTGCCTTGATCTTGATTGCTTCTCCGGTGCGTGGATTACGGCCGGTGCGGGCCGCGCGCTTACCCACGGAAAAGGTGCCGAAACCAACCAGCGTCACGCTGCCGTTCTTCTTCAGCGTGGTTTTTACTGCCGCGATCATCGCGTCGAGCGCGCGTGTGGACGCCGCCTTGGAAATGTCTGCCGACTTGGCAATATGATCGATCAATTCGGTTTTATTCACTTAGGTCCCCTCATATGAATGGAAATTCGAGATGCGGTTTTCGGGATGCAAGCGAAGCTGGCATCGGCTGCGAAAACATCGCGGGCGGAGTGCAGAAAAAATCTGCAAGCTGGTATTAAACAAGCCGCAAAGCCTTGTGTCAAGCGCCTTCCCGGGATTATGGGGTGGGTTTAACTTGATTTTACAAACTTGATAGATTCAACACTGAATGAATGCGCGCATAAAAAAAGCGCCCTTGCGGACGCTTTTTTAAATCACGGAAATTAAGACCGTGAATTCAACAGCTTAGCGAGTCTTAGTGCTTGACTACGCTAGGGTCGCTCTTCTCGCCGGTCTTGCCGACCGTGGCCGCATCTAGCACTGCTTCTTCTTCGGTCAACGGCACCGGCTGACGCTCCAGGGCAATTTCCAGCACCTTGTCGATCCAGCGCACCGGCACGATTTCCAGCTTGTTCTTGACGTTGTCCGGAATCTCGGCCAAGTCCTTCACGTTCTGCTCTGGAATCAATACCGTCTTGATGCCGCCGCGATGCGCCGCCAGCAGCTTTTCTTTCAAGCCGCCAATCGGCAAGACTTCGCCGCGCAAGGTGATTTCACCCGTCATCGCCACGTCGGCGCGCACCGGAATGCCGGTAAAGATAGACACCAGCGCGGTGGTCATGCCGACCCCGGCCGAAGGTCCGTCTTTCGGTGTCGCGCCTTCTGGCACGTGGATGTGGATATCGCTCTTTTCAAAAGCCTCGCCCTTGATGCCCAGCTTCGCTGCGCGGCTGCGCATCACGGTACGGGCTGCCTCGATCGACTCCTTCATCACGTCGCCCAAGGTGCCGGTACGGATGATGGCGCCCTTGCCAGGCATCTTGACCGCTTCAATGGTCAGCAATTCGCCGCCGACTTCAGTCCACGCCAGGCCGACTACCTGGCCGATCTGGTTTTCTTTCTCGGCCACGCCGTAGTCGAAGCGCCGCACACCGAGGAACTTGTCGATGTTCTTGGAGGTGACGGCCACTTTCTTTTCTTGCTTCTTCAACAGCAGCAGCTTGACCACCTTGCGGCAGATCTTGGAGATTTCACGTTCCAGCGAACGCACCCCGGCTTCACGCGTGTAGTAACGAATGATGTCGCGGATCGCGCCTTCGGCGACGCTGATTTCTTCTGCCTTCAAACCGTTGTTCTTGATTTGCTTAGGCAGCAGGTAGCGTTGCGCGATGTTGGTCTTTTCATCTTCGGTGTAGCCGGACAAGCGGATCACTTCCATCCGGTCCAGCAATGCCGGCGGAATGTTGAAGGAATTCGAGGTCGCCACGAACATCACATCCGACAAGTCGAAATCGACTTCGATGTAGTGATCCGAGAATGTATGGTTCTGTTCAGGATCCAGCACTTCCAGCAGGGCCGAAGACGGATCGCCGCGGAAATCCATGCCGAGCTTGTCGATCTCGTCCAGCAGGAACAACGGGTTGCGCACTCCGACCTTGGTCAGGCTTTGCAGGATCTTGCCAGGCATCGAACCGATGTAGGTACGGCGATGGCCGCGGATCTCAGCCTCGTCGCGCACGCCGCCCAAAGCCATGCGCACGAATTTGCGGTTGGTGGCGCGGGCGATCGATTGCCCCAGCGAGGTTTTACCCACGCCTGGAGGACCGACGAAACACAGGATCGGCGCTTTCAGCTTGTCGACGCGCTGTTGCACGGCGAGGTATTCCAGGATGCGTTCCTTGACCTTGTCCAGGCCATAGTGATCGCCTTCCAGAACTTTTTCAGCGTTACCGAGCTCGTTGTTGACCTTGGATTTTTTCTTCCACGGCAAACCGACCAGCGTATCGATGTAGTTACGCACCACGGTCGCCTCGGCCGACATCGGCGACATCAGCTTCAGCTTCTTCAGTTCGCTCTGGGCTTTTTCCAGCGCTTCCTTAGGCATCTTGGCAGCCAGGATCTTCTTTTCCAGCTCTTCCAGATCCGCGCCTTCTTCGCCTTCGCCCAATTCCTTCTGGATCGCCTTGACCTGCTCGTTCAGATAGTATTCGCGCTGCGATTTTTCCATCTGGCGCTTGACGCGGCCGCGGATGCGCTTTTCCACCTGCAGGATGTCCAGCTCGCCTTCGAGCTGGCCCAGCAGGTGCTCGTAGCGCTTGGCGATATTGAAGATTTCCAGGATCACCTGCTTTTGCTCCAGCTTCAGCGGCAAGTGGGCGGCGATGGTGTCGGCCAGGCGGCCGGCGTCATCGATACCGGACAGCGAAGTCAAGATCTCTGGCGGGATTTTCTTGTTGAGTTTGACGTACTGGTCGAACTGCTGGACGATGGCGCGACGCATCGCTTCCACCTCAGCCTCGTCGCCCAGCTCGGATTCCAGCGGCGTCAGGTCGGCAACGAAATGCGTGTCGAGTTCGCTGATGTGATGGATGCGGGCGCGCTGCGCACCCTCCACCAATACCTTGACGGTGCCGTCAGGCAGTTTCAGCATTTGCAGGATGTTGGCGACGCAGCCGATTTCATAGATGTCGTCCGGCGACGGCTCATCCTTGGCGGCGGCTTTCTGCGCTGCCAGCATGATGCTCTTGCCCTGCTCCATGGCGGCTTCCAGGGCCTTGATGGATTTAGGGCGACCGACGAACAATGGGATCACCATATGCGGAAATACAACCACATCCCGCAAAGGCAAGAGAGGCAACTGAGTCTGTTCAGTAAATGTAGAAGTCGTCATGGCGAGCCTTATCAAAAAAACTTACTAATGATGTTGGCACGAGTGGCCGAAACTCAAGCCCCAGTTTCAACAATAAATCACCACTTCTACGAGGACTTTCAAGAAAGCCCCCGGTTTATGCGCGGGCAAATAAAAAAGCCACACGCGAAGCTGACTTCGGGTGGCTTTGCGATTGAAGCCAAATCGTATATTTTGGGAAATTGTACTACTTTTGGCTCAAAAACCTGCTTAAACCCCTGCTTTTTACAAGGCTTTACAAATCTGCCGGTTTTGCCCGCCTGGCGCCGGCCGACCCGAATCGGCTGCGGCCAGCGCCTGCGGAACCCTGGCGCTTACTTGGCGCCGGAGACCTTTGGCTGTTCATGGTAAATCAATAAGGGCTTGGCGCCGCTGTTGACAGTATTTTCATCGACCACCACCTTGGCAACGTTCTGCTGGCTTGGCAAATCGTACATAACGTCGAGCAAGACGTGCTCCAGGATCGAACGCAGGCCGCGGGCGCCGGTTTTACGGGCCAGCGCACGCTTGGCGATGGCTTGCAAGGCGGCAGGACGGATTTCCAGCTCTGCACCTTCCATCTGCAGCAGTTTCGAATATTGCTTGACCAGCGCGTTCTTCGGCGCGATCAGGATCTCGATCAGGGCGGCTTCGTTCAGCTCCGCCAAGGTAGCGATCACCGGCAAACGGCCGACCAATTCGGGGATCAGGCCGAAACGCGTCAGATCCTCAGGCTCGGCATCCAGCAAGACTTCGCTGGAAGTACGCTGGCTCTGGCTCTTCACATTTGCCGAAAAACCAATGCCGCTCTTTTCCGAACGCTCGGAAATGATCTTCGTCAGGCCGTCGAAGGCGCCGCCGCAGATGAACAGGATATTGGTGGTGTCGATCTGCACGAAGTCCTGGTTCGGATGCTTGCGGCCGCCCTGCGGCGGCACCGACGCCATGGTGCCTTCGATCAGCTTCAGCAAGGCCTGCTGCACGCCCTCGCCCGAGACATCGCGGGTGATCGACGGGTTGTCGGACTTGCGCGAGATCTTGTCGATTTCATCGATATACACGATGCCGCGCTGCGCCTTGTCGACTTCGTAATTGCAGTTCTGCAGCAACTTCTGGATGATGTTCTCGACGTCCTCGCCGACATAACCGGCTTCGGTCAGGGTAGTCGCATCGGCAATCACGAAAGGCACGTTCAGCATGCGCGCCAGCGTCTGCGCCAGCAAGGTCTTGCCGGAACCGGTCGGACCTACCAGCAGGATGTTGCTCTTGGCCAGCTCGATGTCGTCCTTCTTGCCGAGATGCTTGAGACGCTTGTAGTGGTTATATACCGCCACCGACAAGATACGCTTGGCCGGCTCCTGGCCGATCACGTACTGGTCGAGCAGCTCGCTGATTTCCTGCGGGGTCGGCAATTCCGATTTCTGACCATCCAGCGTTTCGACGTTCGAAGCTTCATCGGTAATGATGTCATTGCAGAGATCGATACATTCATCGCAGATGAATACCGATGGCCCGGCGATGAGTTTTTTCACCTCATGCTGGCTTTTGCCGCAAAAGGAGCAGTAAAGCAGTTTTTCGCCGCTGGAAGATTTTTTATCAGGCATAAAGGCAGTATTTAATTAAAACTAGAGTGGCGCATTAAGGGGGCACATGACGAACATTGATTTTATATTACCCGCGAAATCAAGATTCGTCACGCGCAGGCCATTTTTGAAAAGCAAAACGCCCGTACCTTATGGCCGGGCGCTCAGCAATTCCTTCAATTACGCAGTAATCAAGCGCGCGTCGCCAGGACTTTATCAATCAGACCATATTCCACGGCGGCATCCGCCGACATGAAGTTGTCCCGATCCGTATCCTTGCTGATCTGCTCGATGGTCCTGCCGGTCTTGTCGGCCAGGATGCCATTCAGGCGCTCGCGCAGATACAGGATTTCACGCGCCTGGATTTCGATATCCGAAGCCTGCCCTTGAGCGCCGCCCAGAGGCTGGTGAATCATGATGCGCGAGTTCGGCAACGAGAAACGCTTGCCCTTGGCGCCGGCGGCCAGCAGGAAAGCACCCATCGAAGCAGCCATCCCGGTGCACAGCGTCGATACATCCGGCTTGATGAACTGCATGGTGTCGAAAATCGCCATGCCGGCTGAAACCGAGCCGCCAGGGGAATTGATGTACAGCGAAATGTCCTTGTCAGGATTTTCGCTTTCCAGGAACAGCAACTGCGCCACGATCAGATTGGCGGTCTGGTCATTGACCGGGCCCACCAGGAAAATCACGCGCTCGCGCAATAAACGCGAATAAATATCGTACGACCGCTCACCGCGGCCGCTTTGCTCAATCACGATAGGCACCATGCCGAGCATGTCAGTATCCAGTGCCGAATTACGATTAAAGCCTGTCATAGTATTCCTTATGGAGAGCGCTCAAAACCTAATCAATCCACTGACCGCCGCCAGCTTAGCCGGCGGCGGTTACGCAGGCTGATTAAGCCTGTTGCCCGTTGTTGCTCATCAATTCATCGAATGCAACCGACTTGTCAGTCACTTTCGATTTGCCCAACACGTAGTTAACGACGTTTTCTTCCAAAACAAGGGCTTCGACCTCTGCCAGACGGCGACGATCGCTGAAATAATACTTCAGGACTTGTTGCGGGTCTTCGTAGCTCTGAGCAAAGTCTTCGACTTGCGCCTTGACCTGCTCTGGTGTTGCTTGCAATTTGTTTTCCTTGACCACTTCGGCCAGGATCAGGCCCAGGCGGACGCGACGCTCGGCTTGCGCTGTGAACAGCTCAGGCGGGAAAGGCATGTCATTGACCTTCATGCCGCGTTGCGCCATGTCCTGGCGTGTCATTTCGACCAGACGCTCGACGTCCTGGTCAACCAGCGCCTTAGGCACTTCCAGTTCGCTGACCTTGATCAGCGCATCCATCACGCTGTCTTTGTTCTTGGCCTTGACGCGGGAACCGACTTCACGCTCCAGGTTGAGCTTGATGTCAGCGCGCATCTTGGTCAGGTCGCCGTCGTCGATGCCCAGGGTCTTGGCGAATTCCGCGTCGACTTCCGGCAGGTGCGCCCATTCCAGCTTTTTCAGGGTGATGGTGAACTCGGCAGTCTTGCCGGCCACATCCTTGCCGTGGTAATCCGCAGGGAAAGCCAGTTCGAAAGTCTTGGCTTCGCCGACTTTCAGACCGATGGTCGCGGCTTCGAACTCAGGCAGCATGCGGCCTTCGCCCAGAACGTAAGCGTAGTCATCAGCCTTGCCGCCCTGGAATTCAACGCCGTCGATCTTGCCGACGAAGTCGACCGTCACGCGGTCGCCGTTCTTGGCTGTCAGGTCGCTGCCGCCATCGCCGTGCGCGCCTTGCTCGCCCTTGACGTGGTAGTGCACGCGCTGCTTGCGCAGGATGTCGATGGTCTTGTCGATTTCCGCATCGCTGACTTCAGCCTTGGTGCGCTCGACTTCAACTGCGGTCAGATCGCCGATCTTGACTTCAGGGTAGATTTCGAAAGTAGCATCGAAGGCCAGCGTGCCTTCAGCCACGCCTTCGCTATTCTTTGGCTCGATCTTCGGATAGCCGGCGACGCGCAGATTGTTTTCGTTGGCTGCAGTGTTGAAAGCATTGCCGACCTTGTCGTTCAACACTTCAGTTTCCACCTGATAGCCGTATTGTGCGGCGACCATCTTCATCGGCACTTTACCTGGGCGGAAGCCAGGAGCTTTAGCGGTGCGAGCGCGAACCTTCAGGCGTTTCTCGACTTCGGTTTGCACTTCGCTGATCGCGATAGTGAGGGTAAGGCGGCGTTCAAGTTTATCCAGAGTTTCGACTGCAGTTGCCATGTGGATCGTCCAAAAATTAAAAATTCCGTGGTGCGACCAGGGTAATCAGGTTAAATGTTGTCATTTTCACCCCAACCCCGTCGCGCTAAAGTCCGATATTCTATACGTAAAACAGGCGGTTGCGCCAAAACGCATCGCCACGCGCCTATATAAGCGAGCTATTTAGGCGGCAAAAGCCGGCCAGGCCAGCTTATTTCAGCGGAATCGGGCTGCTGGCCGGCACCGGCACGGCGGTCACGCTGTTTTGCGGACTACCATCCACCAGCTTATCCGAATAGGTAAGATAAACCAGCGTATTTCGCTTCGGATCGACCAGGCGCACAATATGTAGACGCTTGAACAATATCGACATGCGCTCGGTGAATACATCTTCCTGCAACGGCAATTTGCCGGTGAATTGCACCGTAGCGGCAACCTGGCGGCAGGCGATCGAAGCCTCGGCCCGGTCTTCCGCCAGGCCCACCGTGCCCTTGACGCCGCCGGTGCGGGCGCGTGACACATAACAGGTCACGCCCTGCACCTTGGGATCGTCGTAAGCCTCCACCACGACCCGGTCATTGCGGCCGACCCAGCGAAAGGCGGTGCTGACCTCGCCGACCTGCTCAGATGCGGCCTGCACCGGCGCCGAAGCTGCGGCAACGGCAGCAAAACCAAGCAAGGCCGCCAGGCAGCGGGATGTTGTAGGCATAGTTATTCCAAGAAAGAAAAATTCGAAAAATCCGATTGTATGCCGAAGCGCCCGCTTTTTTACCTGGCCCCGATACAAAATACAGGGACGTAAAAAAACCCTCGGCTGAGGGTTCTTGAATATTCAGCCAGGCGGTAATTGAATACCGACAGAGCTGGTGCGACCGAGAGGACTCGAACCTCCACAAGATTGCTCTCGACAGGACCTAAACCTGTTGCGTCTACCAATTTCGCCACGGTCGCATTTACTTCACGCCACCCGACACTGTTCAGCAATATCGGGCAGCCCGCTATTCTACTGCAAGCTGCCCGATATGGCGAGGGGCATGACTGTTTTCCTGACAAAATTCTGCCCTCGCGGGCATCCCCGGGTATCCTTTCACTACTGCGGTTTCTTGACCCGGAACCAGGCCGCATACAAAGCCGGCAAAAACAGCAGGGTCAGTCCGGTAGCGACAATCAGGCCGCCCATGATGGCTACCGCCATCGGCCCCCAGAACACCGAGTGCGACAAGGGGATCATGGCCAGCACGGCCGCCGCCGCGGTCAGCATGATAGGCCGGCAACGACGCACCGCCGATTCGACAATCGCATCCCAGGGCGCCACGCCACTGGCGATATCGTGCTCGATCTGGTCGATCAGGATCACCGAGTTGCGGATGATCATGCCGAACAGCGCGATCACCCCGAGCTGGGCGACGAAGCCGAACGGCCGGTGCAGGATCAGCAGCGCGGCAGCGGCGCCGGCAATCCCCAGCGGCCCGGTCAGGAACACCAGCAGCGAACGCGAAAAGCTATGCAATTGCAGCATCAGCAAAGTAAAGATGATGAAAATCACCAGCGGCACATTGGCGGCGATCGAATCCTGCGCCTTGCCGGCATCGTGGGCGGCGCCGGCGATATCGATCACATAGCCCGGCGGCAGCTGCGCCCGGATCTTGTCCAGCTGCGGATTGATCTGGTCGGTCACGGTCGGCCCTTGCACGCCGTCGATGACATCGGCCTGCACGGTAATCGCCCAGTTGCGCCACTCGCGCCAGACCACCCCCGGCTCCCATACCAGCTTGACCGTGGCGACCTGCGCCAGCGGCACCGACTTGCCGCTGGCGGTCGGGATATTGGCCTGGTTCAAGGCGTCGATGGTGGCGCGCTCGTCCAGCGGCTGGCGCACCACGATGTCGATCAGGCGATCGTGCTCGCGATACTGGCCGATGGTGCTGCCGGTCAGCAGAGTGTTGACGGTCTGCATCACGGTTTGCGAACCTATCCCCAGCGTACGCAATTTATCCTGGTCCAGATCGACCCGCAGCACCTTGACCGATTCATTCCAGTTGTCGTTCAGGCCGATGATGTTCGGATTGCCGTTCATCACGCTCTTGACCTGGTCGGCAATCGCCCTGACCTTGGTGGCATCGGTGCCGCTGACGCGGAACTGCACCGCATACGGTACCGGCGGTCCGCTCGGCAGCAACTTGACCCTGCCACGCACTTCGGGGAAACCGCGCTTGAAGGCGTCAGTGATCTTCAGGCGCAAGGCATCGCGCGAGGCCAGGTCCTTGGTCAGCAGCACCAGCTGCGCCACATTGGTCTGCGGCAGGATCTGGTCGAGCGGCAGGTAAAAGCGCGGACTGCCGCTGCCGACATAGGTGGTCATGCTTTCCAGCTCCGGCGCGTTGTGGATAAACGCCTCGAATTTCTTGGCCTGCGCTTCGGTGGCGGCAAAGGACGAGCCTTCCGGCAGCCACAGTTCGATCATCAGTTCCGGCCGGCTGGAATCGGGGAAGAACTGCTCCTCGATGAACTTAAAGCCGAACACGCCCAGCGCAAACACCATCAGCGTCAGCGCGATGGTGGTCTTGCGCCACTCGACGCACCAGTTGACGGCGCGCCGCACGCGTGAATAGAACGGCGTGTTGAACAGTTCGTGATGGCCGTCGGCGCCGGCGGCAGGCTTGACCTTCAGCAGCAGATAGCCGATATACGGCGTGAACAGCACCGCCACCAGCCAGGAAATCAGCAGCGCCAGCGCATTCACCGAAAACATTGAAAACGTGTATTCGCCGGCAGCCGACTTCGCCAGGCCGATCGGCAGGAAGCCGGCGGCGGTGATCAGAGTGCCGGTCAGCATCGGCATCGCGGTCGAGGTGTAGGCAAAGGTCGCCGCTTCCAGCCGCGACAAGCCCTCCTCCATCTTGCGCACCATCATTTCCACCGCGATGATGGCATCGTCGACCAGCAGGCCGAGGGCGATGATCAGCGCGCCCAGCGAGATCTTGTGCAGGTCGATGCTGAAGATGCGCATGAACAGGAAGGTCACCGCCAGCACTAGCGGGATCGTCAACGCCACCACCAGGCCCGGCCAGATATCGATGCGGAACGGCTTGGTATGGAATCCGAGCGAAAGAAAACTCACCGCCAGCACGATCAGCACCGCTTCCATCAAAGTCTTGAGGAATTCATCGACCGATTCGGCGACGATTTTCGGCTGGTTGGAGACCCGCTCCAGGTTAATGCCGACCGGCAGCTTGGCCTTGATTTCCGCGGTGATGCGCGCCATGTCCTTGCCCAGCGCAATGATGTCGCCGCCCTTCACCATCGAGACCCCGAGCCCGATCACTTCCTTGCCGTTGTAGCGCATCTTCTGCGACGGCGGATCGATGTACTCGCGCTTGATAGCGGCGAAATCGCCCAGCCGGAAGGTGGTGTTATTGGCCCGCAGCTGCAGGTTTTCCAGGTCCTTGGGCGAGGCCAGCGCGCCGCTGACGCGGATCTGCAGGTTGTCACTGGCAGTCACCAATATGCCATTGGCTTGCAGGGCGTTCTGCGCACTCAGCTGGTTGACGATGTCTTGCGCCGAGATGCCCAGCTGGGAGAATTTTTTCTGCGAAAATTCAATGAAGATCTTTTCATCCTGCACGCCGAACAAATCCACCTTGGCGACCGACTGCAAGGTCAGCAGCTGCTGGCGCACGAAGTCGGCGTAATCCTTGACATCGGCATAATTGAAACCGTCGCCGGACACTGCGAAGATGGAACCGTAGGTTTCGCCGAACTCATCGTTGAAGAATGGCCCCAGCACGCCCTGCGGCAAAGTCAGCTTGATGTCGCCGACCTTCTTGCGCACCTGATACCAGGCGTCCACCGTATCCTTGGGCGTGGCGGATTCCTGCAAGGTCAGGATGATCAGCGTTTCGCCCGGCTTGGAATAGCTGCGGATGGTGTCTATATGCGGCGTTTCCTGCAGCTTCTTTTCCAGCTTGTCGGTCACCTGGTCAGCCATCTGCAAGGCAGTGGCGCCCGGCCATTGCGCCGACACCACCATGGCGCGGAAAGTAAACGGCGGGTCTTCGTCCTGCCCCAGCCGGCCGTAACTCAGGATGCCGCCGATCACCAGCACCACCATCAAGTAGCGCGTCAGCGGAATATGCTCAAGCGCCCAGCGCGAGAGATTGAAACCACCCTTTTTGCCGTCGCTCATCGGGCCGCTCCGCTGACAGCGGCAGCGGCGCCGGCAGCCGCTGTCTTGGCGGCTGGCAGGCTGGCTTCCGGCGCGTTCAGGATGGTGACTTTCTGGCCAGGCTTCAATTGATTCACGCCTGCCGTGACCACCTGCTGGCCAGCCTTCAGCCCGCCCTGGATCCAAACTTCATTGCCGTGCTGGCCAGTGATTTCCACCGGCACCTGGCGCACCTGATGCACGCTGCCGCCCTCGACCACCCACACCACGCTGTGGTCCTGCACCCGCAGCAGCGCGGTGAGCGGCACCTTGATGGCGTCGTCGCTGGTCTTGCTGATGAACGAGGCATAGGCCGTCATGCCCAGCTTGACGTTGGGCGTATCGTCAGGAATCGCAATCTTGATGGCATAGGTGCGCGTCACCGGATCGGCGATCGGCGACACTTCACGCACCGTGCCGCGAATCAGTTGCTTGGGATCGGCCCACAGGCGCACCTGGACGTCGCTGCTGCGACGCAACTGATCGACCTGGTTTTCCGGCGCCCCCACCACTACTTCCTTGGCGCCCTGGCGCGCCACGCTGACCACCGGCGTGCCGGCCGCCACCACCTGCCCGGCTTCCGCACTGATGGCGGTCACCACGCCATCGACATCGGATTCCAGGGTGGCATAGGCGGTTTGATTCAGCTGCCCCTTGAACGCCGCCTCGGCCTGGTCATAAGTCGCTTGCGCCGCCTTGAAAGCGGTGTCTTTCGCATCCAGCACCGCCTGGCTGACGAAATTCTTGTCGCGCAACTCCTGATAGCGCTTCAAGTCGGCCTTGGCGGTATCGCGGTTGCTGGCGGCGGAGGTCACCGCCGCCACCGCCTGCGCCTGCGCCAGCTGCAAATCCTTCGGATCCAGCCGCATCAGCACCTGGCCGCGCTTGACCACTGCGCCGAGGTCTACCTGGCGAGCGATGATCTTGCCGCCGACACGAAAACCCAGCTGCGATTCATAGCGCGCCTGCACTGCGCCTGGAAGCTCGGAAGTGACGTCGGCGTTGGCCGGATTCAGTACGGTCACGCGCACCGGGCGGATATCCTCGGCCTTTTCCGGCGCCTTGGAGCAAGCCGCCAGCAAGAATAATGTATAAACAAGCAATAGCCGGGGAACACGCCGGCGGGCACTCATCAAGCCATGGGCAGGGGCGAGAGAACGCGGATTTATCAAGGTCGACACGTTTTTTCCTTTACTATTCTGGGCTGTTGTCGGTTTGCGCATTGCCATCAGGACACATTGCTATATATAGAAAGGCGGGCTGCTGCTACAGCTTTCATCCCGCCTTCAAAAATTACTAACTCCAAAGTCAGTAATTATAATTGCGAGCGATCAATTTTGCTCAAGGCTTTTTTGCGCCTGTCGACAACAGGCATGAAAGTATCTTTTTAATCAATGTTTTACCGGCCTGCGCCTCATGTCTACTAACCATTACGAAAATTTCCCGGTAGCATCAATACTCTTGCCGGCTCGCTTGCGCCCCGCGGTCAAGGCCATCTATGCCTTTGCTCGCAGCGCCGACGACATTGCCGATGAAGGCGACGCCAGCCCTGAGCAGCGTTTGCGAGAACTGGGCGCCTATGAAGCCGCGCTGGACCGGATAGAACAGCAGCAAGCGGCCGAAAGCCCGCTATTCAAGGCGCTGCAGGAGGTCATCATGGCATATCGCTTGCCGCTGGCGCCGTTTCGCGACCTGCTGTCCGCCTTCAAACAGGATGTGGTCACCACCCGCTACGACCAGTTTATCGACCTGCTTGACTATTGCCGCCGCTCGGCCAACCCGGTCGGCGTGCTGATGTTGCATTTATATGGTGCGGCCAGCGAACAAAACCTGCGCGATTCGGATGCGATCTGCTCGGCGCTGCAGCTGATTAATTTTTGGCAAGACGTCGCCATCGACTGGGACAAGGCGCGGATTTACCTGCCGCTGGAAGACATGCAGCACTTCGGCGTGTCGCAGGCGCAGCTCGCCAGCGGCGCCTGCGACCTTGCCTGGCGCCGCCTGATGGAATTCGAAGTACAACGCGCACGCACCATGATGACGGGCGCCCAGGGCCTGGCGCTGCGGCTGCCGGGGCGGATCGGCTGGGAGCTGCGGCTAGTGGTGCAAGGCGGCTTGCGCATCCTGGAAATGCTGGAAGCAGCGCAATACGATATGTTCCGCCAGCGGCCGAAGCTGGGGAAAGCCGACTGGCTGCTGCTGGCTTGGCGCGCCTTGCGCATGGCATAACAAAAATCGATAAAAATCAGCAAGCAAGCAGCATTTCTTACGTATACTTCGGACAAGTTGTTTTCAAGCTGTCCGCAGCCAAGAATATCCAAGTATTCATTACCGCTCATTACCGTTCTATATCCATGTCCCCAGACGATTACTGCCAGCAAAAAGCCGCCCAAAGCGGTTCCAGTTTCTACTACAGCTTCCTGTTCCTGCCGGTCGAGCGTCGCCGCGCCATTACTGCCCTGTACGCGTTTTGCCGCGAAGTGGACGACACCGTCGATGAATGCACCGACGAAAGCGTGGCGCGCAGCAAGCTCATGTGGTGGCGCAAGGAAATCGCCGCCATGCTGGCCGGCAATGCATCACACCCGGTGACCCAGGCGCTGCAACCGCATCTGCTGACCTATGGACTGGAAGGCAAGCACCTGCAAGCGATCATCGACGGCATGGAAATGGATTTGAACCAGACCCGCTATCTGGACTACCCCGGCCTCAAGCAATACTGCTGGCATGTGGCCGGCGTGGTCGGCATCCTCTCGGCCAGCATCTTCGGCGTAAGCCAGCCGCAAACCCTGCAGTTCGCCGAAAAGCTCGGCCTCGCTTTCCAGCTCACCAACATCATCCGCGACGTCGGCGAAGACGGCCGCAAAGGCCGCATTTATTTGCCGGTGAACGAGCTGCAGCAGTTCAATGTCACCGCCGCCGATATCCTCAACGCCCGCTACAGCGAGAACTTCGTCAACCTGATGCGCTTCCAGGTAGCGCGCGCCCAGCAAGCCTACGATGAGGCTTTTACCCTGCTGCCGAAGCAAGACCGCCGCGCCCAGCGCCCCGGCTTGATGATGGCGGCGATCTACCGCGCCCTGCTGAGCGAGATCGAACGCGACGGTTTCCATGTGCTGAACCAGCGCATTTCGCTGACCCCTATCCGTAAATTGTGGCTGGCGTGGAAGACTTATGTGCGCGGCTAAATTGATCCCGTCCTCCCTCTTTTCCATTTCTTGAGATGACCGTCCAAGCGCAGCATATTGCAGTGATCGGCGCCGGCTGGGCCGGCTGCACCGCAGCCGTCGAACTGACGCAAGCCGGCCACCAGGTTGCCTTGTTCGAAGCCAGCCGCCAGCTGGGCGGCCGCGCGCGCCGGGTCGACATCGACGACATCGTGCTCGACAATGGCCAGCACATCCTGCTCGGCGCCTACAAGCAAAGTTTGCAGATGATGCGCAAGGTCGGCATAGCTCCGGAACAAGCCATGCTGCGCCTGCCGCTACAGATGAACTACCCGGCCGGCAGCGGCGGCATGACCTTTACAGCACCACGCCTGCCGGCGCCCTTGCATCTGCTGGTGGCGCTGTGGCGCGCCAGTGGACTGCAACGTGAAGACAAGCTGGCGCTGGCGCGCTTTTCCTCGGCCGCGCGCTGGATGGACTGGCGCCTGAACGACGATTGCAGCGTCAGCACCCTGCTGGAACGCTTCGACCAGACAGACCGCCTGATCCAGCTGATGTGGCGCCCCTTGTGCATCGCCGCCCTCAACACCCGCCCCGAGCACGCCTCGGCCCAGGTCTTCCTGGCGGTGCTGCGCGACAGCCTGGGCGCCCGCAGAAGCGCTTCCGACATGCTGCTGCCGCGGCGCGATCTGAGCAGCCTGTTTCCGCAACAGGCTGCAGCCTTCATTGAAGAACGCGGCGGCAGCCTGGAGTCCGGCCGCAGCGTCAAGCAAGTGCGGCGCGACGGCCAGCAATGGCAGCTGCAAAGCAACGACGCCAGCCAGAACTTCGACGCCGTGGTCATCGCCACGCCGCCGGAAACCGCGGCCACGCTGCTGGATGGCAGCGCCAGTGCCGAGCTGTTGGCCACATTGCGCAGTTTCGCCTACGAACCGATCACCACCTGCTATCTGCAATATGCCAGCGCCACACGCCTGCCACAGCCCTTCTTCGCTCTGGTCGACGATCCGGCCAACGCCAGCGGCGCCGCGGCCTGGGGTCAATTCGTGTTTGACCGCGGCCAGCTCGATCCGGCTCAGGCCGGCCTGCTGGCGGTGGTCATCAGCGCATCGTCCGAAGCGATCCAAGACGGCCATCAAGCTTTGGGCAGCGCGGTCGCAACCCAGATTGCCACCGCATTCAAGCAGCCGCAGCTGGCGCAGCCCTTGTGGACCAAGGTAATTTCAGAGAAACGCGCCACCTTCGCCTGCACCCCGGGTCTGGCGCGGCCGGCCAACGACAGCGGCCTGGAACGGCTGATGCTGGCAGGCGACTACATCGCCAGCGACTATCCTGCGACCCTGGAATCGGCGGTGCGCAGCGGCCAGCAGGCGGCAAAGGAATTGCTGCTGCAGCTGCGTTGACATCCTGGCCACTTGAAAAAGCTTCATGTCAGGCATCAATTGAATTGCATTGCGGATGCATTCTTTTCATCTAAGATAGCGGCACACTATAAATATCAGATTTTTGGAGAGTCCCATGTCTGTCATCACCTGCGTTGAAGATCTGCGCCTGCTGGCCAAGAAACGCGTCCCCAAGGCATTCTACGACTACGCCGACAGCGGCTCCTATACTGAAAGCACCTATCGCGCCAACAGCACCGACCTCGCGGCCCTGAAATTGCGCCAGCGGGTCGCCATCAACGTCGACCAGCGCTCTACCCGCAGCAGCATGATTGGCGAGGACGTAACCATGCCGGTGGCGATTGCGCCGACCGGACTGACCGGCATGCAATGGGCCAACGGCGAAATGCTGGGCGCCATCGCGGCCGAAAAATTCGGCATTCCATTTACCCTGTCGACCATGAGCATCTGCTCCATCGAAGACGTCGCCAGCGTGACCACCAAGCCGTTCTGGTTCCAGCTGTACGTGATGCGCGACCGCGGCTTCATCAAGTCGCTGATCGAACGCGCCAAGGCCGCCAAGTGTTCGGCGCTGGTGCTGACGCTGGATCTGCAGATCCTCGGCCAGCGCCACAAGGACCTGAAGAACGGCATGTCGGTGCCGCCCAAGATGACCATCGCCAACCTGCTCGATCTCGCCAGCAAACCCGGCTGGGCCCTGCGCGCGCTCAGTGGCCGCAAGTCCTTCGGCAACCTGGCCGGCCATGTCTCCGACGCCGACGGCATCATGACCCTGAGTAAATGGACTGCCAGCCAGTTCGATCCGACCTTGTGCTGGGATGATATCGCCTGGATCAAGGAGCAATGGGGCGGCAAGCTGATCCTGAAAGGGATTCTGGATGTGGAAGACGCCAAGATCGCCGCCACCACCGGCGCCGACGCCATCGTCGTCAGTAATCACGGCGGCCGCCAGCTAGATGGCGCGGTCTCGTCGATTTCAGCCTTGCCGGCGATCGTCGACGCGGTCGGCGACCAGATCGAAGTCTGGTTCGACGGCGGCATCCGCAGCGGCCAGGATGTCTTGAAAGCGGTGGCGCTCGGCGCCAAGGGCACCATGATCGGCCGCGCTTTCCTCTACAGCCTCGGCGCCATGGGCGAAGCCGGCGTGACCCGCATGTTGCAGATCCTGCAGCAGGAACTCGATGTCAGCATGGCCCTGACCGGCACCAGGGATATCAAGGATGTGGGACCGCAGATCCTGAGCTGAACTGCGGGTAATCCCTTAAAGCTTGCCGGCCTTTTGCAGGCGCTGCGTCAAGCCTTCGGCGATATCGTCGTGATCGAACTTCTTGGCCAGGTCGATCGCATTCATTCCGACATCGTTTTTCAGGGTGACGTCGGCGCCGCTGTCGAGCAGTAGCTTGACGGTTTCGATCTTGCCGGCGCGCGCAGCCATCATGATCGGCGTCGTATTATTGGGTGAGCCGGCGTCGATATAGGCAGACGCATCCAGCAGCATCTGCACGATTTCATTATTACCGATCGCCGCCGCATAATGCAGCGCAGTCCAGCCGGTATTGTTAGGTTCGGCCTCCTTGTCCAGCAGGGCCTTGACTGTCGCCACGTCGCCTTTGTAGGAAGCAATCATCAAAGCCGTGTCGCCGTTGCGCGCGCGCAGGTTGAGATCGATGCCGCGCGCATTGAGCAAGACATTGAACACTTTCTTAGAATCCTCGCGCACAGCTATCATCAGCCCGGTTTCGCCGCGCTCTTTCTTCGCCAGGTTGGGATTGACGCCCGCGGCCAGCAGCGCCTTCATGCTGCGCTCATCGTCCAGCTGCGCTGCCTTGAAGTAATCGTCGGCATTGCTGGCCTGGCTCACGGGCGGCAAAAATGCCAGCGCCGACAGCAGCAGCAAGGCTGAAAAGCGCGCACGATTATGCATGCGATTGAGTAAATTAAACATGCGCCTGATCCTTTGCCAGCTTGAACAAATTGAAAAAATTATCGGTGGTTTGCTGCGCCACCTGGCTCGCCGGCACACCCTTCAGATTGGCCAGGAATTCGCCGACATGCATGACCCAGCCCGGCTCGTTCATCTTGCCTCGATGCGGCACCGGCGCCAGGTAGGGCGAATCGGTTTCGATCAAGGTGCTGCTCAGAGGCACGGCCAGCGCCACCGCCTGCAACTCCTTGGCGCTCTTGAAGGTGACGATGCCGGAAAAGGAAATATAGAAACCCATGGCGATCGCCGCTTCGGCTACCGCCAGCGACTCGGTAAAGCAATGCATGACGCCGCCGGCGCCGCCGGCATCGGTGCCGGCGCCCTCTTCCTGCATGATGCGGATGGTGTCTGCCGAGGCAGCACGGGTGTGGATGATGAGCGGCTTGCCGGTGGCGCGCGAAGCGCGGATATGGCGGCGGAAGCGCTCGCGCTGCCATTCCAGGTCGCCCTGCAGGCGGTAATAGTCGAGGCCGGTTTCGCCGATGGCGATGATCTTCGGATGGTCGGACAGGCGGATCAGGTCGTCGACGCTGGGTTCCGGCGTATCTTCATAATCGGGATGCACGCCGACCGAGGCATAGATATGCGGATAGGTCTCGGCCAGCGCCAGCACCTGCGGGAAATCCGGCAGATCGACCGATACGCACAATGCATGGGTGACCTGGTTTTGCGCCATCTTGGCGAGGATTTCCGGCATCCTGGCGGACAGTTCCGGAAAATTGATATGGCAATGGGAATCGATATACATGGACAGGATTATATCGCTTGCACGCCCATCATCAATAACGGGAGCGTAGAGTGGGCACATTTTGCGCCCACTGCATTTATTCCGCCAGGCCCAAAGCTTGTTTCTGCAGCTGGATCAGTTCGCTGATGCCGCCTTGCGCCAGGTCAAGCAAGCTGTTCAAGGTAGGACGGTCGAAGGCGACGCCTTCCGCCGTGCCCTGCACTTCGATGAAATGGCCGGTATCGGCCATCACCACGTTCATGTCGGTATCGCAGCCGGAATCTTCGACGTAGTCCAGGTCCAGCACCGGTGCGCCCTGATAGACGCCGACCGAAATCGCGGCGACAAAATGCTTGAGCGGAATCGCGGCAATCGCCTTGCTTTCCAGCAGCTGCGTGAAAGCATCGTAGGCGGCGACCATGGCGCCGGTGATGGCAGCAGTACGGGTGCCGCCGTCAGCCTGGATGACGTCGCAGTCCAGATGCAAGGTGCGTTCGCCGAAAGCCTCCAGATCGAAAGCGGCGCGTAAGGAACGTCCGATCAGGCGCTGGATTTCCTGGGTGCGGCCGGATTGCTTGCCGCGTGCGGCCTCACGGTCCATGCGGGTATTGGTGGAGCACGGCAGCATGCCGTATTCCGCGGTCAGCCAGCCCTGCCCCTTGCCCTTGAGGAAGCCAGGGACTTTTTCTTCCAGGCTGGCGGTGCAGATCACTTTGGTGTCGCCGAACTCGACCAGCACCGAACCTTCGGCGTGCTTGGTGTAATTGCGGGTCAGGCGCACGGTGCGCAAGGCATCGGCGGCGCGTCCGCTAGGACGGGTAATAGTTGGCATACTCAACTCATTTCTTATAGTGTTGGGGACAGAGTAATTCGCCACGCTACGGTGGCTCTCAAACTCTGTCCCACAATTAAATTAAATGTTCTTCTCAATAGCGCCACGGATTTCCGCGATCGCCTGTTCAATGTCGGCATCGCTGAAGCCGTCCGGCACATCCACTGCGCCCAGGCGCGGCGCCTGGATGGTGGTGGTCAGGCTGCCGATCGGCAGCGTGTGGGTGACGATGGAACTGGATGGATCGTCAATATTCGGATCGCTGCCCCAGGCCATTGCCAAAGCGGTAATATTATCGCTGGTTTTACCGGCAATCCCAAGTGCATTATTCACCAGCTCCGGCACCGCGCGGACGATGGTGCTGGTTTGCAGGCGCTGCGCCAGCACGTGGTCCGGCAGCATCGACCACAGTCCGTCCGAGCACAGTAACATGACGTCGCCGGCCTGCAGGCTGACGCGGCGCGACAGTTCGACGATCGGCATGTTGGTGGCGCCGAGGCAGTTGAACAACTTGTTGCGGTCAGGATGGGTGGCGCGCTCCGAGGGATCGGCCTTGCCCTGGGCGATCAGGCTTTCGATGCGCGAGTGATCGCGCGTACGCGCCAGGATCTGGCCGTTGCGCATCCAGTACAGGCGCGAATCGCCGCAGTGCGCCCAGAAAGCGCTGTTGTGCTGGATCAGGCAAGCCACCACCGTGGTGCGCGGGGTTTCCGACAGCTTGTGTACTTCACGGTAGCGGTGGATTTCCATGTGCGCGGCATAGAAACTGTCTTCCAGGAAGCGCTCCGGCTTCTTGATGTACGGCTGGGCATTCTTCTGGAACAGCGAGCCTATGGTTTGCATCGCGATGTTGGCGGCGATCTCGCCGTGCAGGTGGCCGCCCATGCCATCGGTCAGCAACAGCAACAAGGCGTCACGCGTGAAGCTATAACCCATCCGGTCCTGATTGACCTTGCGGCCGCCGATATGGCTTTCTTGATAAACAGAAAATCGCATGACTTCTCTATATGGTGTTCTTACTAACAATAAGGCTGAAACACGGCCGGCACGGGCGCGAGGCGCCCGGCCGGCAGGTTACTGGGTGTTTTCCTGGATGGTCGTATCCGGGTTGCTCTCGGCCTTGCGGCGGAACTGGATATGCGTGAAAAAGACGTTGCGGATCTTGCGCGTCACCATGTCGCGCATGCTCACTTCTTCTTCCTGCACCGGCTCCATCAATGCCCGCTGCACCGCGAACACGCTTTGCGGCCGCTGCAGCGGATCGATCATCAGACACCAGCGCACCACCTGGATCAGCTCCGGCGAATACAGGCCTTCCAGCTTGCGGAAATGGCCTTCCATCTTGTCGTTGACCTTGCGCTGGTCGACCGGCTGCGGCGGCGCGCCAACCATACAGGCGAAAATCGAGGCGCCGATACTGTAGATATCGGTCCACGGTCCGAGGTTGCCATTGCGCTCATACAATTCAGCCGGCGCAAAGCCGGGGGTGTACATCGGATACAGCTTGGGCGAATCGGAACGCAGCGTCTGGCGGGCGGCGCCGAAATCCAGCAGGATCGGCGTGCCGTCGGCGCGCAGGTAGATGTTGGCCGGCTTCAGGTCCAGGTGCAGCAGCTTGTGCGTATGCACTTCGCGCAAGCCGTTCATCACGTGGCGGAACATCTTGCGGATGAATTTTTCCGACACCAGCGGCTTCTCGCCCTTGTCGCGCCGGCGCAGGATATGTTCCTGCAGCGAGCGGCCGGACTCGTAAGCCATCACCATGTAGACGGTTTCATTAGCGCGGAAGAAATTGATCACGCTCACCACGTTCGGATGTGCGATGCGCGCCAGCGCGCGCCCTTCCTCGAAAAAGCATTTCAAGCCGATCCTGAAAGTCGGCAGGTTTTCCGGCGAAATTGCCGGCGCCAGTTCGCCCCACTGGCGCAAGGCCAGCGAGCTTGGCAGATATTCCTTGATGGCGACTGCGTTGCCATCCTCATCGTATGCCAGATAGACAATACTGAACCCGCCAGAAGCAATCTTCTTTACAATGCGGTATCCAGCAATTTTTAGCCCATCAGGCAATGGAGCATTGTTTTGTGCGGCCATGCGATCCTACCCTAGTAAATGGTGTAAGGATTGTCTTGATAAATCGCTGATTTGTAAAGAAAAACCCTTGCAAACCAGAAACAAAGGACAGCATTTTGACTATCTGTAGCATGACAGGTTATGCCGTTGCCAACCGCGACACGGCCGCAGGCACGATTACCATCGAGATCAAGAGCGTCAATTCGCGCTTTCTCGACCTCCAATTCCGCATCAACGACGATTTGCGTTCGCTCGAACCGGCGCTGCGCGATGCCATTATCGGCCGCGTTGCGCGCGGCAAGGTCGAATGCCGGCTGAGTTTCGGCCGTAAAGCGGCATCCGGCGCGTCGCAAGCCTTGAACACCGAGCTGCTGGCCTCTCTGGCCGAGCTGCAAAGCGCGGTGCGCCAGCAATTCATCGAAGCCGCGCCGCTGACGGTCAACGAACTGCTGCGCTGGCCCGGCGTCATCGAAGAAGCCGTGATCAGCCAGGACACCCTGCAAGCCGATGTCCAGGCCACCATGCACACCGCCCTGGAAGCGTTTGTCGAATCGCGCGCGCGCGAAGGCGCTGCGCTGCAGGCTACGCTGATCACCCGCATCGACGCCATGGATGCCATCGTACAGCGGATTACGCCGCTGGTGCCGCAGATAGTGGCGCAATTCCAGCAAAAAGCCACGGAGCGGATGCAGGAAGCTCTCGGCCTGGCGCAGCAGGATGCCGGCAATGCCGGCCTGTCGCGCGAAGAAGCCTTGGACCGCATCCGCCAGGAAGTCACGCTGTATGGCATCCGCATCGATATCGCCGAAGAGCTGTCGCGCCTCGCCGCCCACCTCAATGAAACCCGCCACATCCTGAAAAAAGGCGGCCAGGTCGGCAAGCGCCTGGATTTCATGATGCAAGAACTCAATCGCGAAGCGAATACGGTAGGCTCGAAAGCCGCAATCAAGGAACTGGCCGACGCTTCCATGGAACTGAAGCTGCTGATCGACCAGATGCGCGAACAGGTGCAAAACCTGGAATAAAGCAGTCCCGCTTGACCGCTGCAGAAACAGGGTTTCTGCAGCTCCGCATCCCTCCCAGAAAAAACACCTCCTCTTCTAAGCCTAATCCTACAGGCAAAGTTAATTATCAATATTGCCACACCAGATACCCTTGCGTAGCATCGGTGGCTCGAACTCATGATAAATACATAATTCCGCCGAGCGCACTTGCAACAGCCAGGGCGGGGAGGAGCCACCATTGAATATCCTTGCCGTAGTGCGTCATCTGACGCCGCTGGCAGCCGCTGCGACGATCAGCGTCCATGCGGCGAATACTGACGCAGCCAAGCCCGCCAACCACCCCAGCCCGTTCGGCAGAACCGATGAACACGGCGAACATGGCATCATCGATGGCGACGCCATCGATCAGGGCCATGCCGCTGCGGCGCCACCCGCCGCCAGCACGCAACAGGCCGATAGCAAGGGCCTGATCGCCGACAGCCATCTGAACTGGCTGCTGCGCAGTTATAGCGACCATCTGGAAACCCAGGGCTCCAATACCCGCAACGCCTCGGTGCTGGGCAGCCAGCTGAATTTCGAATCCGGCTTCACCACCGGCGCCATCGGCCTCGGCGCCGACGCTGGTTTGTTCAGCGCGCTGAAGCTGAATGGCGGCAACGGTGCCGGCAACATGGTGCATGTTGATCCAAACGGCGGCGGCAGCAATCAATTGGCATGGAGCTACTTCGGGCTGTACGATCTGAAAGCACGGATTTCGAACACAGTGCTGAAATATGGCGCGCAAATCGTCCATAACCCTTTCCTGGAGCCGCATGACAACCGCGCCCTGCCGCCGACTTTCCTCGGCGCCTCCTTCATCAGCACTGAAATTGCCGGCCTCAGCCTGGCAGCCGGCAGCTTTACCAAGAGCCAGCCGCGCGGACAAACCCGCTCGCAACCCTTGCGCACGGCCTACGGCGGCATCCAGCTCAATCGCTTCAGCTATCTTGGCGGCGACTACAACTACAGCCCAGACACCAAAATCTCGCTATACGCCAGCCGCGCCGAAAACGTCTGGAATCAATACTATTCAGCCTTCTCGCACAGCATCGGCGATGCCAATACCCTGCGCTGGACCGGCCAGCTGAATTACTATGCGACGCGCAACCAGGGCAGCAGCCGGCAAGGAGCCGTCAACACCAATGCCTACAGCGTGGCCCTGAGCGCCCAGCACAAGGCGCATACGGTGCTGCTGGCCTACCAGAAAATCCAGGGCAAGCAGTTCTTCGACTATGTCGGCGAAGGCGCCGGTGATTTCTTGAGCAATTCGATGAACGTCGATTACAACGCGCCCGGCGAACAGTCGCTGCAATTGCGGCATACGGTCGACCTCGGCAGCTATGGCTTGCCCGGCTTGAAAATCATGACCTGGGGCGTACAGGGTTGGGGCGCGGACGCCTCGGCCAGCGCAGCCGCCAATGCCGATCCGGCCGGCAGTCTTTATCGGCTGTACTGGAAGAACGGCGCGCCGGTGCGCGGCAAGCACTGGGAGGTCGGCATGATCCCCACCTATGTGATACAGAGCGGCAAACTGAAGGGCAGCAGCGTCAACCTGACCTTGATGCATCATCTTGCCAATGCACAGTACTCGGACGCCGGTAATACCATCTACCGGCTGGCCCTGAACATGCCGATGAATATTTTTTAAAGTCCAGGACAAAAGTGCGGGCGATAAAAAGCCGCGGCAGAATGCAATCTGCCGCGGCTTTTTATCGCCCGCTCAGGTCATCGACCCAAGGCGGGCATATTATTTCTCGACGATGAAGTTCTTGAGTTCCTTGGTGCGTTGCTCCGTGTGGGCGCGCATGCATCCGAGGAATTCGATATCGCGAATGGTCCCGCTTTCGTTGTAGGTATACACGGCGTCGCAATCCTTCTTGCGGAAACCGACCCAGGCGCGCTGCGCTTCGATCAGCTTTTTCTTGACCTCGCCGTAGCGCACGCCATCCTGGTCGGGTTTGGTGATCTGCTTGACCAGCTGCTGATAGGTTTCGTTCAAGGTTTTTTCATCCTTGTCGAAAGCGGTCTTGGCGCAGGTATTCATTTCGACGGTATTGCTCTGCGACAGACATGGATCAACCTGGGCAAACGCTGCCGCAGGCACCACCAGGCAAAATGCCATCAACATCTTACGCATACACTCTCCTTGGAGTCGCTTCGCTCTGCCCGGCGCATGACGGCCGGCAGACAGGCGAAGCGGTACATCGATCAACCCAGCTCTTCCAGGCGAATCTTGGTGACGCTGCCAACCACGGTGCTCAATGCTTCGATCTTGGCAATCGCCGCTTCCACATTCTTTTCCTGGGTCTGGTGCGTAAGCATGATGATATCAGTACGGGTCTCGTCTGCGGCAGGCTCTTTTTGCAGCATGGCATCGATCGAGATCGAGGAGTCGGCCAGGATCCGCGTAACGTCGGCCAGCACGCCCGGCTGGTCGGCGACATGCATGCGCAGATAGTAGCTGGTGGTGATTTCCGCCATCGGCAGGATCGGCGTGTCGGCCATGGCGTTCGGCTGGAACGCCAGGTGCGGCACCCGGTGCTCAGGATCGGCGGTGGCCAGACGGGTGATGTCGACCAGGTCGGCAATCACGGCCGAAGCAGTCGGCTCGGCGCCGGCGCCCTTGCCGTAGTACAGCGTGTCGCCGACGGCGTCGCCGCGCACCAGCACCGCATTCATGGCGCCTTCGACATTGGCGATCAGGCGCTTGCTCGGGATCAGGGTCGGATGCACGCGCAGCTCGATGCCGCCGGCAGTGCGCTTGGTGATGCCGAGCAGCTTGATGCGATAGCCCAGCTGTTCGGCATAGCGGATGTCGGTGGCTTGCAGCTTGGTGATGCCTTCCACGTGCGCCTTGTCGAATTGCACCGGGATGCCGAATGCGATCGAGGCCATGATGGTCAGTTTGTGGGCGGCGTCGACGCCTTCGATATCAAAGGTCGGGTCAGCTTCGGCATAGCCCAAACGCTGCGCTTCCTTCAGCACGACGTCGAAGTCCAGGCCCTTGTCGCGCATTTCAGACAGGATGAAATTGGTGGTGCCGTTGATGATGCCGGCGATCCACTGGATGCTGTTGGCGGTCAGGCCCTCACGCAGCGCCTTGATGATCGGGATGCCGCCGGCCACCGCCGCTTCGAACGCCACGATCACGCCCTGCTCTTGCGCAGCCTTGAAGATCTCGTTGCCATGGCTGGCGATCAGCGCCTTGTTGGCGGTCACCACGTGCTTGCCGTTGGCGATCGCCTGCAGCACCAGGTCCTTGGCGATGCCATAGCCGCCGATCAGTTCGATGACGATATCGATGTCGGGATTGTTGACCACCAGCCTGGCGTCGTTGACTACGGTGACTTCGCCGTTGGTCAACAGCTTGGCGCGCTCGGTGTCGAGATCGGCCACCATGGTAATCTCGATAGCTCTCCCTGCGCGCGCTGCAATCTCTTGCTGATTGCGCTTCAATACGTTGAACGTGCCGGAACCGACCGTACCTATGCCAAGCAAACCTACCTTGATGGATTTCATGATCTCTGCTGTCTGTGAAAAATTGAATAAAAATCTAACTGAACCTTACAGTCGCGTCGTCCCCGCGAACGCGGGGACCCAAATTACGGCGCAAAATGGATTCCCGCGTTCGCGGCAATGACGTGGCCGACGAGGCGCGCACTCTTAAACCTTGCCGTGACGCCGGCGATAACCTTCCAGGAAACTGGCGATACGCCCCATCGACTCCGCCAGGTCATCGGTATTCGGCAAGAACACCACGCGGAAGTGGTCCGGCGTCGGGCAATTGAAGCCTGTGCCCTGCACGATCAACACGCGCTGCTCGGCCAGCAATTCGTAGGCGAAATCCTGGTCGTCGGCGATCGGATACATCTTCGGATCGAGACGCGGGAACATGTACAGCGCGGCCTTCGGCTTGACGCAGGTCACCCCCGGAATATCGGTCAGCAGCTTGTACGCCATATCGCGCTGGCGCGTCAGGCGGCCATGCGGTCCGACCAGGTCGTTGATGCTTTGATAGCCGCCCAGCGCAGTCTGGATCGCATACTGTCCCGGCGCATTGGCGCACAGACGCATCGAGGCCAGCATGTTCAAGCCTTCAATATAGCCCTTGGCATGTTTTTTCTCGCCCGACACCACCATCCAGCCGGCGCGGTAGCCGCAGGAACGATAGTTTTTAGACAAGCCGTTGAAGGTGATGAACAGCACATCGTCCGCCAGCGAGGCCAGCGAAGTGTGGGTTTCACCGTCGTACAAGACCTTGTCGTAGATCTCGTCGGCAAAGATGATCAGCTGGTGCTGGCGCGCCAGATCGACGATCTGCTGCAGCAGTTCCACCGGATAGAGGGCGCCGGTCGGATTGTTCGGGTTGATGACGACAATCGCCCGCGTGTTGCTGTTGATCTTCTTCTTGATGTCTTCGATATCGGGAAACCAGCCGGCCTGCTCGTCGCAGACGTAGTGGCGCGGCGTGCCGCCCGACAGGCTGACCGCGGCAGTCCAGAGCGGATAGTCCGGCGCCGGCACCAGCACCTCGTCGCCGGTGTTGAGCAGCGCGTTCATGCTCATCACGATCAGTTCGGAAGCGCCGTTGCCCAGATAGATGTCGTCGATCGTGACGCCCTGGATCCGCTTCTGCTGGCAATAATGCATGACCGACTTGCGCGGCGCAAACATGCCTTTGGAATCGGTATAGCCGGAGGCATTGCCCATGTTCAGGATCATGTCCTGCACGATTTCATCGGGCGGCTCGAAACCGAACACGGCCAGGTTGCCGATGTTCAGCTTGATGATCTTATGGCCCTCTTCCTCCATCTGTCGTGCTTTTTCCAGCACGGGGCCGCGAATGTCATAACAAACGTCGTCCAGTTTTTTCGATTTTTGAATCGGTCGCACAGCACAATTCCTTGTATTTTACGCAACATTATCCAGCTTTAAAAAGCTGTCTGGAAAATTGGGGTATCGTCACACGGGAGTAGGTGCGCCGCAATAAATGCTTGCGGCTACCCCTTGTAAGGGTGCCCCGGAGCTATGCGCCCCAGCATTTCACGACTTTTCAGACAGCTTTTCGGCGGTGCACAAAACACTGCCAGAACTATCCATTCTGCCGAAAGCGTGGGGTTTTATCAATCAATAACGCAAGCTTATCGACGGAAAACGCTACAATGCAGCACTTTATTTTCCATTTTTCGGGAATTTGCACGCCGTCTGCGGTCTATCCTTTGGTTTTTCCCATTGTCACCCCGCCGGTCATGACGTGTTTACGTGTGCGGGACCGGGCATTGCGCCCGGTCCTCGCAGCTATTTAAAGACAAAGCTATGAAGCTACATACCACCTCTACCCAGCAGTACCAGACAGTCACTGCCTACGATGACAAGGGCGTGGAAATCAACGCGCTCCGATATGAGCACAGCCTGCTGGTGCTGCCGGAATCGGCGCCGGCAATCTGGCCGGTCAGCAGTTTCGACGCCCTTACCCCAGAACACTTTGCCCATATAGACAGCACCCGGCCTGATGTCGTGATCCTCGGCACCGGCCTGCGGCAACGTTTTGTGCACCCGAAACTGACCACTGTGCTGACCGCGCGCCGCATCGGCGTCGAATGTATGGATAACCAGGCTGCTTGTCGCACTTATAATATTTTGATGGCTGAAGGACGTAAAGTCGTCCTCGCCCTGATTTTCGACACCAACAAGGAAACCGCCCAAGATGCGTGAACTGCATAAATCAAAAACTTTCGTCTGGCTGCTGTTCCTGCTGTTCTGCATCGTCTGGTGCTATATGCTGGGCGCGCGCACGCTGGTGCCTACCGATGAGGGACGCTATGCCGAGATGGCGCGCGAAATGGTCGCCACCGGCGACTGGATCACCTTGCGCCTGAACGGCATCAAGTATTTTGAAAAGCCGCCGCTGCAAACCTGGATGAATGCCCTGACCTTCGAGCTGTTCGGGTTGGGCGAATGGCAAGCCCGTTTGTGGACCGGCCTCTGCGGTTTGCTAGGCGTGGTGCTGGTTGCCTTTACCGGCGCCCGCGTGTTCTCGCCGCGCATCGGCTTTTTTGCCGCGCTGGTGCTCGGCTCCAGCTTCCTCTGGGCTGGCCTGGGCCACATCAACACGCTCGACATGGGCTTGTCCGGCATGATGACGATTGCGCTGTGCGCGCTGCTGCTGGCGCAGCGCAGCGACATCAGCAACAGCGAACAACGCAACTGGATGCTGCTGTGCTGGGCTGGCATGGCTTTGTCGGTCCTGTCGAAGGGCTTGATCGGCTTGCTGATACCCGGTGCGGTGCTGGTGCTGTACACCTTGTTCTCGCGCGACTGGTCGATCTGGAAGCGCTTGCACCTGGTGCTCGGCCTGATCCTCTTCTTCCTGATCACCACGCCGTGGTTCGTGCTGATTTCGCTGAAGAATCCTGAATTCCCGCAATTCTTCTTTATCCACGAACAGTTCCAGCGCTTCACCAGCAAGATCCACAACCGCTATGGCCCGCCCTACTATTTCGTGCCTATCCTGATCCTCGGCATCGTGCCGTGGCTGGGCGTGATGTTCCAGAGCTTGTGGAACGCCGCGCGCGAAAGCCATACCGTGTCCGGCTTCCAGCCGAAGAAAATGCTGTTGATCTGGAGCATCTTCATTTTCGTGTTCTTCAGTATTTCCGATTCCAAGCTGCCTTCGTACATCCTGCCGATCTTCCCTGCGTTGGCGCTGCTGATTGCCTGCCATCTGGACAAGGCGTCTAGCAAGGCGATCACAGCTTCCGCCGTGTTGCTGCTGTTGCCGGCGGTGGCCGGCCTGGCCTTGTCCTGGAAAATCCCTGCGCTGGCCAAGGATGCCTACTCGCTGCCGCTGCTGCAAGCGCACGTGCCTTGGGTATTCGCCGCTTCCGCGGTTGCCTTTGCCGGCGCCGTCGCGGCGCTGATGCTGGCGCGCCGCCAGAAGGAATGGGCCATCGTCGCCCTCGCCGCCGCCGGCTTCGTCGGCGGCCAGCTGCTGATGTACGGCCACGATCCGCAGGGCCGCTACTCGGCCGGCATCGACCTGGTGCCAGCGATCAACGCCGAGATGACGCCGCAAACCACGCTGTACGTGGTCGACAAGTATGAGCAGTCGCTGCCGTTCTACCTGCGCCGCACCATGACCATGGTCAAGCACATGGATGAACTGGAGTTCGGCCTGGGGCAGGAACCGCAGCTGTGGATCCCGACGATCGAAGCCTTTGTCGTCAAATGGAATGCCGACGCTGCTTCCGGCAAGAAGGACATTGCCATCATCCGCCCGGAAAAATACAAGGAAATGGCTGAGCAAGGCGTGCCGATGCGCGTCATCGGCCAGGATCCGCGCCGCGTGGTAGTGACCAACCAAGGCATTCCCGCCGCCGCATCTGCTCCGACCCCGCCTGCTCCTGTGGCAAATCCCGAAGCGTCGACGGAATCGTCTGCACCGGCAACTTCCAGCGCCCCCTAATAACCCTGCACCGACATGAACCTCACTACATTTGCTTTTATCATCACCGGCGTCTGCCTCAACGCCGTGGCGCAGCTCTTGCTGAAAGCCGGCACCAACGCGGTCGGCATCATCAGCCTGACGCCGCAAAACTGGTTCGCCACCGGCATCAAGCTGGCCACCCAGCTGCCTATCCTCGGCGGCCTGACCTGCTACGTGATTTCGCTGATCGTCTGGATCATCGGCCTGTCGCGGGTCGATGTCACGATTGCCTACCCGATGCTGTCGCTCGGCTACGTCATCAGCGCCGTCGGCGCCTGGTACTTCCTGGGCGAGGCGGTATCCGCCCAGCGCCTGGTGGCTATCGGCGTCATCATTGTCGGCGTAGTATTGCTAACCCGCAGCTAAGCCGCTCCAGCTAATCTACCTTCTCATTTCAAGATCATACTTATAAGACAATATGAGCCAACAACCATTCCTCCCGTTCGCCAAGCCCACCATCGATGAAGCCACCATCGCCGCAGTCGGCGATGTGCTGCGCTCCGGCTGGATCACCAGCGGTCCCAAGGTGCAGGCATTCGAAGCGCAGCTGTCTGAATATTTCGGCGGCCGTCCGGTGCGCACCTTCAATTCCGGCACCTGCACCATGGAAATCGCGCTGCGCATCGCCGGCATCGGCGCCGGCGACGAAGTCATCACCACGCCGATTTCCTGGGTCGCCACCGCCAATGTGATCATCGAAACCGGCGCTACGCCGGTGTTCGCCGACATCGACCCGGTCACGCGCAATATCGACCTGGCCCAGGTCGAAGCCGCCATCACGCCGCGCACCAAGGCCATCATCCCGGTCTACCTGTCCGGCCTGCCGGTCGACATGGACCGCTTGTATGCGCTGGCCAAGAAACATAATCTGCGCGTGGTGGAAGATGCAGCACAGGCACTGGGGTCGACCTGGAACGGCCAGCGCATCGGCGCCTTTGGCGACTTTGCCTCGTTCAGCTTCCAGGCCAACAAGAACATCACCTCCTCCGAAGGCGGCTGCCTGGTGCTGAACAACGCCGAGGAAGCACGGCTGGCGGAAAAATACCGCCTGCAGGGCGTGACCCGCAGCGGCTTCGACGGCCTCGACGTCGACGTCCTCGGCGGCAAGTTCAACATGACCGATGTCGCGGCCGCCATCGGCCTCGGCCAGTTTGCTCACATTGAAGCCATCACCGCCCACAGGCGCGAGCTGGCGCAATATTATTTCAGCTGCTTCGGCAGCGACTTTGAAGCCAAATACGGCGCCCAGCTGCCGGTACCGGATTTCGAGAGCAGCAACTGGCACATGTTCCAGCTGGTGCTGCCGGAACGTCAGGACGGCAAGCCGGCGCGCGCCACCTTCATGGAGCAGATGCAGGCGCTCGGCATCGGCATCGGCTATCACTATCCGGCCATCCATCTGCTGAGCATGTACCGCGCGCGCGGCTTCAAGGACGGCATGTTCCCGGTCGCCGAAAAGGTCGGCCGCCTGATCGTCTCGCTGCCTATGTTCAATGCAATGACCAAGAACGATGTCGAACGCGCTGTGTCCGCGGTAAAATCCGTGCTTCAATAAATTGACTATCGCTTGATGAAACCAGAACTTTCCGTCGTCATCCCGGTATACAACGAGGAATCGGGCCTCGCCAAACTGTTCGAACGCCTCTACCCGGCGCTCGATGCACTTGGCATCAGCTATGAAATCCTGTACGTCAACGACGGCAGCCGCGACAAGTCGGCGGCCATCCTGGCGGAACAGTTCCGCTTGCGGCCGGACGTCACCCGCGTGGTCCTGTTCAACGGCAATTTCGGCCAGCACATGGCGATCCTGGCCGGCTTTGAAGCGACCCGCGGCGACATCGTCGTGACCCTCGACGCCGACCTGCAGAACCCGCCGGAAGAAATCGGCAACCTGGTCGCCAAGATGCGCGAAGGCTACGATTATGTCGGCTCGATCCGCCGCAAGCGGCAGGATTCGGCCTGGCGCACCGTCGCTTCCAAGGCCATGAACCTGCTGCGCGAGAAAATCACCGGCATCAAGATGACCGACCAGGGCAATATGCTGCGCGCCTACGGCCGCAACGTGGTGGACCTGATCAACCAGTGCAAGGAAGTCAATACTTTCGTGCCGGCGCTGGCTTACACCTTCGCCCGCAAGCAGGCGGAAATCGTGGTCGAGCATGAAGAACGCTCGGCCGGCGAATCGAAATACTCGCTGTACAGCCTGATCCGTCTGAACTTCGACCTGGTGACCGGCTTTTCCATCGTGCCGCTGCAGCTGTTTTCGCTGATAGGGATTGTGCTGTCCTTTGCGTCCGCCGCGCTGTTCGTGGTGCTGGTGGTGCGCCGCTTCCTGTTCGGCGCCGAAGTACAGGGTTTGTTCACCCTGTTCGCTTTTGCCTTCTTCCTGATGGGCATGATCCTGTTCGGCATCGGCCTGGTCGGCGAATATGTAGGCCGCATCTACCAGCAGGTCCGTGCGCGTCCGCGCTACGTGGTGCAAGCCATGCTGGAGCAGTCTTCTTCAGAGGATAAGCAAGCCTCATGAAAGCCGTCGTCTTTGCCTATCATAATGTCGGCGTACGCTGTCTGAAGGTCCTGCTGGCGCGCGGCGTCGAAGTGGCGCTGGTAGTCACCCACGAAGACAATCCGCAGGAAACCATCTGGTTCGAATCGGTAGCGTCGCTGTGCAAGCAGCACGGCATCCCGACGATTGCGCCGGACAATCCGGCTGCACCGGAATTACTGGCCCAGGTCGCTGCCCTGGCTCCTGATTTCATTTTCAGCTTCTATTACCGCCACATGCTGCCGGTCGCCCTGCTAGCGCTGGCCAGGCACGGCGCCTTCAATATGCACGGCTCCTTACTGCCGAAGTATCGCGGCCGCGTGCCGATCAACTGGGCAGTCCTGCATGGCGAGACCGAAACCGGCGCCACCTTGCATGAAATGGCCGCCAAGCCCGACGCCGGCTGTATCGTGGCGCAAACTTCGGTGCCCATCCTGCCCGACGATACGGCTTATGAAGTATTCGGCAAAGTGGTGGTGGCGGCAGAACAGACGCTATGGATGGCATTGCCGTCCATGCTGGCTGGTAACACCCCGAAGCTGCCGAATAACCTGGCGCAGGGCAGTTACTACGGCGGACGCAAGCCGGCCGATGGCGAAATCGACTGGAGCCAGCCGGCGCAGCAGGTATACAACCTGTACCGTGCGGTGGCGCCGCCCTATCCCGGCGCCTGGAGCATTGCCAAAGGCCACACCTTCATTGTTGGGAAAGCAAGCTTTCCTGCCAACTTCGCTGCCGATACGCTGGTAAATTTGCCTCAAGGCTTGGCGGTAGTGGATAATCACATTGTTGGCGTCTGCGGCGATGGCCGGGCGTTGTTGATTAACCAATTGCTGGCGAATGACAAGGCGGTCACGCCGGAAGCACTGAAAAACATCCTTTTATAAACGGCTGCGTGGTTTCGCGGGCAAGACGGCCTTTGCCGCCGCTCTGCTCTTCGGGAATCGCAGCGCTTCATGTTCTGCCGCGGTTCCGCCGCGCGGAATGCTACTCTAACAACAATAGAATATTATGAAAAAAGTCCTCATCCTCGGCGTTAACGGTTTTATCGGCCATCACCTCTCCAAGCGCATCCTGGAAACCACCGACTGGCACGTCTACGGCATGGACATGATGACCGACCGCATCCGCGACCTGCTGGACAACGAAGAATACAAGTCGCGCATGCACTTCTTCGAAGGCGACATCACCATCAACAAGGAATGGGTCGAGTACCACGTCAAGAAGTGCGATGTGATCCTGCCGCTGGTGGCGATCGCCACGCCGTCCACTTACGTCAAGCAGCCGCTGCGCGTATTCGAACTGGACTTCGAAGCCAACCTGCCGATCGTGCGTTCCGCCGCCAAGTACGGCAAGCACCTGGTGTTCCCGTCGACTTCGGAAGTGTACGGTATGTGCCACGACGAAGAATTCGATCCTGAGCAGTCCGAACTGATCTGCGGCCCGATCAACAAGCCACGCTGGATCTACTCCTGCGCCAAGCAGCTGATGGACCGAGTGATCTGGGGCTACGGCATGGAAGAAGGCTTGAACTTTACCCTGTTCCGTCCGTTCAACTGGATCGGCGCCGGCCTCGACTCTATCCATACGCCGAAGGAAGGCAGCTCGCGCGTTGTAACGCAATTCTTCGGCCACATCGTGCGCGGCGAGAACATCTCGCTGGTCGACGGCGGCCAGCAAAAGCGCGCCTTCACTTATATCGACGATGGCATCGACGCCTTGATCAAGATCATCGCCAACAAGGACGGCATCGCCAGCGGCAAGATCTACAACATCGGCAATCCGGTCAACAACTATTCGATCCGCGACCTGGCCGACATGATGCTGAAGCTGGCTGCGGAATATCCCGAGTACGCCGACTCCGCCAAGAAGGTCAAACTGGTCGAGACGACTTCCGCCGCCTACTACGGCAAGGGCTACCAGGACGTGCAGAACCGCGTGCCGAAAATCACCAACACTTGCGACGAACTGAGCTGGCAGCCGACCACCACCATGGCCGACACCCTGCGCAATATTTTCGACGCCTACCGCGGCCAGGTGGCCGAAGCGCGCGCCTTGATGGACTAAGTTTTACACCACGGTCCGCGCGAGACACAAGACGCCTTGTGTTTTTCGCGGACACTGTTTTTCCTTACTACAGCCAGACCAGACAACTTGCCCCTCCTCACCCTAAAAATCGACGCCGACACTTATCGCGGCACCCGTGAAGGGGTACCTAACCTGGTGCGCCTGCTGAGCAAATACCAGGCGCGCGCCACCTTCCTGTTCTCGCTCGGCTACGACCATACCGGCTGGGCCTTGAAGCAGGTGTTCCGTCCTGGTTTCTTCCAGAAAGTATCGCGCACCTCGGTGGTTGAGTATTACGGCCTCAAGACCCTGATGTACGGCGTGCTGCTGCCGGCGCCGGATATCGGCAAGACCTGCGCCAGCTACATGCAGGCGGTGGACGCCGCTGGTTTCGAGTGCGGCATCCACACCTGGGACCACCGCGTCTGGCAAGACCATGTGCGGCAGCGCGGCGCCGACTGGACCGGCCAGCAGATGCAGCGTTCGTTCGACCGTTTCAGCCAGATTTTCGGCCGGCCGCCGCAGACCCATGGCGCCGCCGGCTGGCAGATGAATCCCTACGCCTTCGAGCAGCTGGAAAAATTCGGCATGGCCTATGCCTCCGATGGCCGCGCCATGCTGAACGACGACGGCGCGCTGGCCGACCAGGCAGCCGGGCCGCATCGCCTGCAGGTCGACGGCAAGACGCTGGCATGCATCCAGCTGCCGACCACCCTGCCGACGCTGGACGAACTGCTGGGCCGCAGCTTCAACGGCGTTGAACTGACGCCGGCGAATATCGCCGATCACATCCTGGCATTGACAGCGACCCCACGCGATCATGTATTTACTCTGCACGCAGAGCTTGAAGGGCAAAAACTCGCCCCCATATTCGAGCGGTTGCTGCAGGGCTGGCAGGCGCAAGGCTACGATCTGGTCTCGATGGGGGATTATTATCAGCAGGTCAAAGACCAAGTGTTACCCGTTGCGCCGCTCACGTGGGCGGAATTACCCGGACGTTCAGGCGAAATGATCATGCAGGCAACGATATAGAAGAGGCCTCTGCTGATCACTCCCTGTTCTGCAAAGGCATCTTTTGCTTGGAACGTCTTTTCTAGTCAGTTGGGGACAGAGCTGCGCGGGTAGTGTAATTCACCACGCTACGGTGGCTCTTAAACCCTACCCGGGCAGCTCTGTCCCACAATGTATATAAAATAATCTAGTGAACAGGACAAGACAGTGGCAGACCATCCTTCCATCATCAACATGACGGTGCCCGACTTCTCTGCAGCCATGACAGGTGCACAGACATTCAAGTTGTCGGACTATCATGGCAAGAAAATAGTGTTGTATTTTTACCCTAAAGACAACACGCCAGGCTGCACTACCGAAGCCATCCAGTTCCGCGACCTGTACCAGGAATTCCAGGGTCACAACACCGTCATATTCGGCGTCAGCCGCGACAGCATTCGCTCGCACGAAGGTTTCAAAGCCAAGCTGGATCTCCCCTTCGAGCTGATCGCCGATCCGGATGAAACGCTATGCGCCATGTTCAACGTCATGAAAATGAAAAACATGTACGGCAAGCAAGTACGCGGCATCGAGCGCAGCACGTTTGTGATTGACGCCGCCGGCACATTGGTGAAAGAATGGCGTGGAGTGAAGGTGCCTGCGCATGTTGAGGAAGTACTGGAGTTTTTAAGTCATTGAATTCACAAAAAATTACTTTGTTAAGCCGTTTGAGGAAAAGGCCCGAGGGCCTTCCCAAACGGCTTTTTTACTTTTTAATTTGTGTTTAACCGGCCAGGCCTGCCCTCATGGCGTGTTATGGGCTTGTTTATCGTGAGTGATCCTTGATGTTCCTTACCAATATTGTTGTTCCAGCCGTAGCTTCATCTGTTTGGTCCAGTTCGCGTTGCCACCCAAGCGAACATTTTTTCATCTTTAAAGCGAGGTTCTGATGCCCTTACCAAAATTACCGACCAAACCCGCTGCTTTACTGTCCGTTCAAGATTATCCGAAAGCGGAAGCCGGCAAAGCCGTCAAACCACGTATCGCCGTTGTTGAACCGATTACCCGTAACAAAGAAATAGCACCACAGGCACGCGACAAGTCGGTCGCCAAACCGGCTGTCAAACCGGTGGAAAGCCGCAAGACCAAGACGCCGGCGGAAAATGTCCGTGCCGTCGCCGATAAGCCGGCCAAGCCTGCCGAAGGCCATAGCCGCCCGAAATCGAGCACCAGCCGCGCCGCCGACAAATCCGGCGTGACCAAGCTGTTCGTGCTGGACACCAATGTGCTGATGCATGATCCAAGCTCGCTGTTCCGTTTTGAAGAGCATGACATTTATCTGCCGATGGTGACCCTGGAAGAACTGGACAACCACAAGAAGGGCATGTCGGAAGTCGCCCGCAACGCCCGCCAGGTATCGCGTTCGCTGGACGCGCTGGTCGGCGATATCGGCGACGACCAGATCGACCACGGCATCCCCCTGTCCAAACTTGGCAACAAGGATGCCAAGGGCCGTCTGTTCTTCCAGACCAAGCTGCAAAACGCCGACCTGCCGGAAGGTTTGCCGGTCGGGAAAGCCGACAACCAGATCCTCGGCGTGGTGCGCGGACTGGAAGCGGAAACACCGGGCCGTCCGGTAGTACTGGTGTCGAAAGACATCAACATGCGCATCAAGGCGCGCGCCATGGGCTTGCCGGCGGAAGACTACTTCAATGACCACGTGCTGGAAGATACCGACCTGCTGTACTCGGGCATCCAGCAATTGCCGGACGATTTCTGGATCAAGCACGGCAAGGGCATCGAATCCTGGCAAGAAAACAAGCACGGCACCGGCTATACCTACTACCGCCTGAGCGGACCGCTGGTGCCGACCCTGCTGGTCAACCAGTTCGTTTTCATCGAACCGAAAAACGGCGAACCGGCGTTCTACGGCCAGGTCACGCAGATCAACGGCAAGACCGCGGTGCTGCAAACCTTGCGCGACTACGGTCACGCCAAGAACAGCGTGTGGGGCATTACCGCCCGCAACCGCGAGCAGAATTTTGCGCTCAACTTGCTGATGAATCCGGACTGCGATTTCGTCACCCTGCTGGGCCAGGCCGGCACCGGAAAAACCCTGCTGGCGCTGGCGGCCGGCTTGGCGCAGGTGCTGGAAACCAAGACCTACAACGAAATCATCGTGACCCGCGTCACGGTGCCGGTCGGTGAAGACATCGGTTTCTTGCCTGGCACAGAAGAAGAGAAGATGGGGCCGTGGATGGGCGCCTTCGACGACAATCTGGAAGTACTCAACAAGTCCGATTCCGATGCCGGCGAATGGGGTCGCGCCGCCACCCAGGATCTGATACGTTCGCGCATCAAGATCAAATCGCTCAACTTCATGCGCGGCCGCACCTTCGTCAACAAGTTCCTGATCATCGACGAAGCGCAAAACCTGACGCCGAAGCAGATGAAGACGCTGGTGACGCGTGCCGGTCCAGGCACCAAGATCATCTGCCTGGGCAATATCGCGCAGATCGATACACCGTACCTGACCGAAGGCTCCAGCGGCCTGACTTATGTGGTCGATCGCTTCAAGGGTTGGTCGCATAGCGGCCATGTCACCTTGGCGCGCGGCGAGCGTTCACGCCTGGCCGACCACGCCAGCGACGTGCTGTAATCACGCTTGAAAGCAGCGCAGCAATGCGTTGCCAGGATAGCCAAACGGGTGTAATTCGAGGTGCGCGATGAGCGCTCTGATTGAATTACACCCGTTTTTATTTGATGATGTGATACTCGCTTCATCAGCCAAGGAGTACGCCAATGAGAATCGCCATCCTTTCCGACATCCACGCCAATATCTGGGCGCTGGAGGCCGTCCTGGCAGATATCAGGTTGCAAGGCGCGGACCTCGTCGTCAACGCCGGCGACATCCTCTCCGGCCCTCTAGCGCCGGCCGCCACGGCCGATCTGCTGATGTCGCTGGGTTTGCCCACCATCGCTGGCAACCACGAGCGCCAGCTGCTGTCCTGCGCGACCAAAGCCGGACATCCGACCGACCAGTTCGCCTTTGAAAACACGACCCAGGCGCAGCGCGACTGGATCAAGGGATTGCCTGGCACGCTGGCTGTCGCCGACGACGTCTACATGTGTCACGGCACGCCGGCCAGCGATCTGATTTATTTCCTGGAAGAAGTCGACCCGCATGGCTGCCACATGGCCCCGGCGGCGCAGATTGAAGCGTACGCCGCCGGCGTCAGCCAGCAGCTGATTATCTGCGGCCATAGCCACAAGCCGCGCAGCTGTGCCGTTTCCGGCGGACGGCTGGTGGTGAATCCAGGCAGCGTAGGCCTGCAAGCTTATGACGACGACCAGCCTTGGTTTCATGTCGTCGAAAACGGCAGCCCGCATGCGCGTTATGCGATTTGCGAAAAAGACATGCATGGCTGGCGCGTCGGCCACCATTGTGTCGGCTACGACCATCACAAAGCCGCAGCCGAGGCCGCAAGGAACGGCCGGGACGACTGGGCCCGCTGGCTGCTGACGGGAAGAGCCGCGTCCTGAGCTGCCAGGCCATTCAGGGGCGCTGGCGCTGCGCAGCTGGATTTCGCTTGTCTCCAGCCGGCTGACGCCCTCGCGATTAATTGTTACCTGCCTTCCAGGACAAAACCGCAGATTGCGAAAATGTAATCCCGCGGTCACCTTCCCGCAGCCACATCCTTTTCATACTTGGCATCAAAGTCACAGCGGCTGACGCCGCCGTTGACTTTATTGAAACGGCTCCCGCCAGCAGCTTTCAGAACAGGAAAGCATGCCGGAAAAAACGGTGTCGTTTGCGTAGTCCAATCTCTCAATACAAAGGAGTCTGCAATGAAATTCAATCAACTGATGCTGGGGCTGACCGCGGCGTCTTTTTCATTGGGCGCGGTTGCCGCGGAAAGTACATCGAACGCCAAGGGCAAGACGCGGCAAGAGGTCAAGCAAGAGCTGGCGCGGGCGCAGCACGACGGGGAAATTCCTGCCAGGAACGCGGACTATCCGCCGTCGCGGGAAACAATCAAGCGGAACCAGCAAAGCCATAAGGCCGCCGTGCATCCCAAGAACGAAAAGGCGAATGGGATTGACTCGCATGACGACCGCAGCGGCGGCAAGCCATAGCTACAAAAAAAAACGGCGCATCTTACGATGCGCCGCAACCTTAAGCCACTAAATTGCACTTGGAAACTAGAATGCCACAGGACGCCATTTCAGCAAACGTTTTTCTAGCGTAGTCAGCAAATAATCTGCCGCCAGGGCCACCACAGCCAGCACGATCATGGCGGCGAACACGCCGCTGGCGTTGAAAGCGCCCTGCGCGGTCGAAATCAGCAAGCCGATGCCCTGCTTGGAGCCAAGGAATTCGCCCACCACGGCGCCAACCAGCGCAAAACCGAAGCTGACATGCAGGCTCGCCAGGATCCAGCTCAGCGCCGACGGAATCACGACCGACATGGTGACCTGGCGCGGCGATGCGCCAAGGATTTGTGCATTTGCAATCATGTAACGGTCGGCTTCACGCACGCCCTGGAAGGCATTGCCGAACACCACGAAGAACACCATCACCACCGCCAGCGCCACTTTGGAAGCCATGCCCAGGCCCAGAGCGATCACGAAAATCGAACCCAGCACTACCCGTGGAATCGAATTGGCGACCTGGATATAGATGCTGAAGACATCCGACAGCAGCTTGTTGCGGCCCAGCAGGATACCGCACACCACGCCGGCCACCGAGCCGATCAGGAAGCCCAGCACGGTTTCTTCCAGCGTCACCAGCACCTGGGTCCAGAGCGGCCCTTGCGACGTACCGTCCTTGATCCAGTCGTAGATCTGGATCACGATCAGCGAAGGTTGCGAAAAGAAAAATGGGTCTATCCATTGCAGCCTTGCCGCCAGCTCCCAGCCGCCCAGGGTCAGGATCAGGATGGCGACGCGCAAAGATATCACCAGCCAGTAGCGCTGCTTGATTTTTCGTTGTGCTTCTTGTTCGACGGTAGCCAGGCTGGCGGCGCTGAGCTTGTCGACGGTTTGTGCTTGATTCATGGTTTGCCTCTTTGCTGCCGCCTGCCCTGGAATCCAGAGCGGCAGGCGACACTGTAAAATGGGATAAAACGATTCAGCTGATGTGCACTTCTTCGCGCAGATCGGCCCAGATCTTGCGCGAGATATCGATGAAGCGCTGTTCATAGCGCACCTCGGACATCACGCGCGGCCGCGGCAGATCGATTTCATACACGCTCTTCAAGGTGGCCGGACGCGCGGTCAGCACATAGACCTTGTCGGCCAGCGCAATCGCTTCTTCCAGATCGTGGGTGACGAACACCACCGAGCCGGCTTGCGACGACCACAGCTGCAGCAGCTCATCCTGCATCAGGGTGCGGGTCTGCATGTCGAGCGCGCTGAACGGCTCGTCCATCAGCAGGATTTCAGGGCTGTTGATGAAAGTCTGGGCCAGCGCCACGCGCTTGCGCATGCCGCCCGATAGCTGGTGTGGGTAATGATTGCTGAACTTGTCGAGGCCGACGCGGCGTATCCATTCTTCCGCCAAGGCATACGCAGCATCCTTCGGCTTGCCGCGGAACAGCGGCCCCGCCGCAACGTTATGCAGCACGCTGCGCCACGGGAATACCGCGTCGTTCTGGAATACAAAGCCGATGCGCGGATCGATGCCGTTGACCGGCTCGCCCATGATGCGCACCTCGCCTACCGTTGGTTTGAGCAGACCGGTGATCATGCTCAGGGTGGTCGATTTGCCGCAGCCGGTGGGACCGACCACCGCCACGAATTCACCGCGCGCCACGCTCATGGTGAAGTCGCGCAAAGCCACGGTGGCCTTGCCATCCGGCGAGATGAAGCGGCACGAGACATTGCGCAGTTCGATGGCTGGCGTATCACGCGACGGTTCCGGCGTCACCAGCTTGGCGGGCGAGGCTGGCGCAGCCGAGGCGTATGCTGTTTGGGTCATTTCAGTTTCCTTGTTAATTCTGGACGGCAGGACTCCCGCCGCACGCGAACATCGCGCCGGCCAGGGCCATCCGTTTGCCGGCCGCCCTGCGCCTAAGCGCAGGAGATGCCGGCCTTCACACTCAGCGTCGCGTTTATTTGGCTGGGCTGACGAACTCGTTGGTATAGGTTTTAGCCAGGTCGATGTGCTTGCCCTTGACGTTCGGATTAAATCCGGACAGAACCTGCAATACGGTTTCCGGACCGCCTGGCGGCATTGTTCCGTCGGCGGAAAACATCGGCAGGGAATTTTGCAGCGCCTGCACGTACATCGGCTTGTTATTGCCGTAGTAGTCCTTCGGCATCTTGTCGGCGATCTCGGCAGCGGTGTGGGTGTTGATGAATTTCAGTGTCTTGACAAAGGCGCGCGCCAGCTTGGCCGCTTCCACCTTGTGCGTGTTCAGCCATGGCCGCTGCACATACAGGCTGGAGGCCGGATACAGGCCGCCCAGCGCTTTGACCGTACCTTCGACGGTGCGCATGTCGACCAGCACCGAAGCTTCGCCGGTTTTCAACAGCTGCGAGACAGTCGGTTCGGTGGTCATGCCGGCATCGATGCGGCCCTGCTTGATCGCCACGATGAAGGTATTGTCGGCGCCGACCGGCAGCACCGAATACTGGTTGGAGGTGATGCCGTGCTTGGCCGCCAGGTACTGGGTCAGGAAGTTGGTGGAAGAACCGAGCCCGGTCACGCCCAGGGTCTTGCCCTTGACGTCGGCCATGCTCTTGATGGTGGCGGCAGCCTTGGTCGAGACCATTTCGACTTCGCCGGGAACCTGGCCGAAGATCGTGATCGCGGTGACTTCCTTACCCTTGCTTTGCAGATCGATGGAGTGATCGTAGAAGCCGACCACCGCTTGTACCGCGCCGGCCAGCAATTCGTTTTCCGCATCGACGCCGGCCGGTTGCGATTGCAGCTCGACGTCCAGTCCTTCTTCCTTGAAATAGCCGAGCTGTTCAGTCAGCTTGGCCGGCAGATAGATCATCTTGGTGATGCCGCCGACCATGATGGTGATTTTTCCTGAATCTGCCGCGACGGCCTGGCTGGCGCCAAGCACCGCGCCGGACAGCAGCACAGCAGAAATCAATGAACCGCGGATGAGGGTGTGCATTGCGTTGTCTCCATTTGTTTTTTGGGATAATCGCTGGATACATATGACAGGCTGCCATTGTTCCAATCTTGAGCGTATTCTAGGATGCGATAACTTTCATCCAGCTTTCCAAATCGGTACAATTTAGATTGCAGTGCAACATAACCTAGCCAGCATCCATGAAATTACTCCTGATCGAAGACAATCCGCCGCTTGCACTATGGCTCAGCAAGATACTCAAGGAGGACAAATTCACCATCGACCTCGCCACCGATGGCGAAATGGCCGACAGCCTGCTGCAAAGCGAAAGCTACGATGTCGTCCTGCTTGACCTGCAACTGCCGAAAATGAACGGCAAAAGCGTCTTGCGGCGGCTGCGCCAGCGCCACAACAACGTGCCGGTGATGATCCTGACCGCCAGCGGTTCGATCGACGAGAAGGTCGATTGCCTGGGCGCCGGCGCCGACGATTACCTGGTCAAGCCGTTTGAAGTACGCGAACTGGTAGCCAGGATCAAGGCCCTGATCCGCCGCCAGACGTCCGACAAGACGGCGGAAATGCATTGCGCCGACCTGCACTACGACAGCAATACCCGGCAATTCTCGATCGCTGGCCAGCTGCTGGCGCTGCCCTCCCGCGAGCACGACGTGCTGGAAATCCTGATGCTGAAGCAAGGCAAGACCGTATCGAAGACGGCTCTGATGGATGGCGTGTTCGGGCTGGACGACGAACCCAGCGCGGACGCCATCGAGATCTATATCCATCGCTTGCGCAAGAAAATGGAACACTGCCAGGCCGCCATCATGACCTTGCGCGGGCTCGGCTACCTGCTCAAACAGAAAGACCTCACTTGATCATCAGCCTGCGCCTGCGCTTACTGTTGTGGTTGCTGATTCCGCTGACATTATTCGTCGCCATCAGCGCCACGCTGTCGTATCGCAGCGCGCGCCAGACCGCGGACCTGATCCAGGACCGCGCCTTGCTGGCCGCGGCCCAGGTGATCGCCGGTGAGATCCAGTGGCTGGACGGCGTGCCGCACGCCAGCGTGCCGCCGGCGGCACTGGAGCTGCTGGTCTCGCCCGAACAGGACCAGGTGTTTTACCAGGTCGTCACCGATCACGACAGCCTGCTGGCCGGACGCCCCGATTTCCCGCCGGCCTTGCGCTTTCCGGTAACGGCGCCGGCATTCAACAGCATCGATTATCACGGCCAGGCGCTGCGCGTGGTGAGCCAGGTGCGGACCCTGTACAACGCCGGCCAGCTGCGCAAGATCGCCGTGCTGGTAGGACAGACCACGCGCGCCCACGACCAGATGCTGGCCGATCTGTGGCGCCCTGCCCTGCATGGTCAGATCGCCATGCTGTTGCTGGCCATCGCCCTGGTGGTGATCGGCCTGAGCATGGAGCTGCGGCCGCTGATGCATCTGAAGGACCAGCTGGCCTTGCGCGACGCCACCTCGCTGTCGCCGATCAAAGCCGGCCAGCTGCAGCTGGAGCTGCGGCCTATCGTCGAAGCCATCAACCAGACCATCCAGCGCCTCAATACCCAGGTAGCCGCGCAAAAGCGCTTTATCGCCGACGCCGCCCATCAGCTGCGTACGCCGTTGACCTTGATCGATTCGCAAATCCAGTTTGCCCGCCGCCTGACCGACGAGCAGCGGCGCGGCGAAGTACTGCAGGCGCTGCAGGAAAGCAGCCACAACATGACCGAGCTGACCAACAAGCTGCTGCTGCTGTCGCAGGCGGAAGCATCCAACACCACCGCTTTCCTGCGCCATCCGGTAAACCTGATTGCGGTGGCCGCCACGGTATTGGAAGAGATTGTCGACCTGGCGCAACGCAAGAATATCGACCTCGGCCTCGACACCGCGCTCGAGCACGCCTGGGTCATGGGTAACGAGGCCTTGTTCAACGCCATGATGATGAACCTGGTCGACAACGCCATCCGCTACACCCCGGCGCATGGCAAGGTCACCGTGAGCATTGCCGCCAGCCCCGAGCAGGTCGCCATCCGCGTCAACGACAACGGCCCCGGCATTCCGGCCGAAGTGCGCGACCGCGTGTTCGAACGCTTCTTCCGCAACGCTGCGCCAGGCCAGGAAGGCACCGGCTTGGGCCTTGCCATCGTCAAGGAAATCGTGATCGCCGCGCAAGGCTCGGTGACGCTGGCGGCCTCCGGCCAGCAAGGCGGCCTGACCGTGCTGGTACATCTGCCAGCTTGCGCAGAGTCCGGCAATCCAAACAAAACTTGAGCAACAGTTCTAGGACATCGCCAGCAGAGAAGTTTGTTTTGCAGTACATTATTGCCTAGGCAACGAATATTCATGCAAGTATTTACCCGAACAAGCGGTGAATAAATAATAAATAGTCAATGTGTCAGCAAAGAAAAGCAAACAATCCGTGAGCAAGCGAGCAGCCGTATTCACTGTGGAAAACTACCAGATAGAAGAAAGCATCGGCTATCTGCTGGCGCGCTCGCGCGCCATGCTGGTCAAGAGTTCGGATGAATCGCTGGCGGAATATGGCATTACCCATGCCCAGGGCGCAATTCTGCTGATGCTGTCAACCGGCAAATACTCCACTGCCGCCGACCTGGCGCGTGAGACGTATACCGATGCGGCATCGACCAAGCGTATGATCGATCGTCTGGCGGCGCGCGATTTGATCACGCGCGAACCGTGCGCGCACGACAGGCGCCTGATGAAACTGCACCTGACCGCTGACGGCCTGGAGCTGTCGAAAAAAATGCCAAAAGCATTTTGCGGCGTACTGAACAAGCACTTTTCGGATTTCAGCCCGGAAGAAATCGGCTTTTTGAAATCAATGCTGCGACGTCTGCTGGCAAGTAACGCGCCGGCGGAGAAAACACATTGACTATGCAAGAACTATCCATACAGTATTATTTTTAAGCAAGCAGCAAGCGCCTGTGTCATTCCCTGTTGTTATTCCTTATAGTCATTTATCCGTGGCCGCTAAATCAACTCGTCAAATCAACACCGACATGAACTCTCTTTCATCTTCATCCAGATGCAGCCTGCCGAAACTCGCAACGCAACGCCTTGCCATCAGCGCGGCCGTGTTGCTGCTGGCGGCTTGCGCCAACTTCAGCGGCATTCACAGCAGCGCCCATTCGAACAGCGCCGATGACTACGCATCCGCTTCCTCCCTGCCGGGCCAGGGCGGTGTGTGGCCGAGCAGCTCCTGGGTAAGCGCGATCGGCGGCAGCCAGCTGCAGCAACTGGTCGATGAAGCGCTGGCCACCAATCCGAACCTGCAGGCGGCATCCGCACGCATCGCCGCCTCGCGCGCGATGGTGGAAGCGGCCGGCGCCACCAGCAAGCCGCAAGTCGGCGCCAGCTTGTCGGCTACGCGGGAACGCTTTTCCGAGAACAGTATTTACCCACCGCCATTCGGCGGCATGTACGTGACCGATTATGAAACAGCGCTGAACTTTAGCTACGACCTGGATTTCTGGGGCAAGCACAGCGAGCAGCTGCGCTCCGCCATCTCGCAAAGCAAAGCCGCGCAAGCGGAACATTACGCCGCGCGGCTGGTGCTGACCGCCGCCATCTCGAAAGCATGGCTGCAATTGGGACGCCAGTATGCCCAGCTGGACCTGACCAATCAGCAGCTGGCATTGCGCGACAAGCTGGACAAGCTGACCCAGCAGCGTTTTGCCGCCGGCCTCGACACCCAGAGCGACAACCAGCAGAGCCGCCAACAGGTCGCCGGCCTGCGCGCCGAACGCTCGCAATGGCAGGAAGCGATCGGCCTGACCCGCAACCAGATCGCGGCATTGATGGGCCAAGGCCCGGACCGCGGCCTGAAGATTGACCAGCCGACGCTGCCGGCCGACAGCGCCATCGCCCTGCCCGACCAGCTGCCGCTGGGCCTGATGGGACGGCGGCCGGATGTGCTGGCGGCGCGCTGGCAGGTAGAAGCGGCGCAAAGCGATATCAAGGTGGCCAAGACCGAGTTCTATCCAGACATCAACCTGTCGGCGATGATCGGCTTTTCCAGCCTGAGCTTTTCGCAGTTCCTGAACCACAGCAGCAAGGTTGTTGGCGGCGGACCTGCCATCCATCTGCCGATCTTTGAAGGCGGCGCCCTGCGCGCCCAGCTCAAGGGCCGTGTCGCCGCCTATGACGGCGCGGTGGCAACCTACAACCAGGCGCTGAACGACGCCTTCCACGAAGTGGCGGACAGCGTGCAGTCGCTGCGTGCGGCTGAAGAGCAAGGCAAGAATCAGCAGACCGCGGTAGATGCAGCCGAGCGCGGCATGAAGCTGGCCGAGCAGCGGCAACAGGTCGGCACCGCCAACATGCTGCAGGTGGTGAGCAGCCAGATCAGCTGGCTGGCGCAGCGCAAGCTTGAGCTGGATACGCGCGCGCGCCGGGCCGATCTGCGCGTCAACCTGATCAAGTCGCTGGGTGGCGGCTTTGACGCAGACGCCGCCGGCCTCGGCCCTGCCGCGGCGGATGCCGCCAGCAATCCGCAAGCCAGCGCTGCTAACTGATTAACTAAAACAACCGTTCACTTATTGCGAAATCCGCGCCATGACAACATCAAATCAAAACCCACAAGAAGCAACAGCGCAGCCGGCTGCCGCTGCCAGCAACGGCAAGCGCCGCGGCTTGCTGATCGGCGTCACCATTGCCCTGATCATTATCCTGATCGCCTACGGCATCTGGTGGTTCATCTACGCCCGCCACTACGAGAGCACCGACGATGCATACGTCGGCGGCAATGTGGTGCAAGTGACGCCGCAGGTCGGCGGCACGGTGCTGGCGATCAATGCCGACGATACCGAACTGGTGCAGGCCGGCAAGCAGCTGGTGGAACTGGACAAGGCCGACGCCAAGGTCGCGCTGGACCAAGCCGAGGCTCAACTGGCCCAGACCGTGCGCCAGGTGCGCACGCTGTTCGTCAACAATAACACCCTCACTTCCGCCGTCACTGCCCGCAGCGCCGAACTGGAACGCGCTCGCGCCGACCTCGCGCGCCGCCAGCAGCTGATCAGCACCGGCGCCGTCTCCAAGGAAGAACTGGATCACGCCAAGGTTGCGGTACAAGGTGCGGAAGCGGCCTTGCAATCAGCGCGCGAGCAATTGTCGTCGAACAAGGTGCTGACCGACCGCACCACGGTTGAGCTGCACCCGAATGTGCTGAACGCCGCCGCCCAGGTCCGCAACGCCTATATCAACCTGGCCCGCACCAGCCTGCTGGCGCCGACCACCGGTTATGTCGCCAAGCGCTCGGTGCAGGTCGGCCAGCGCGTCGCCGCCGGTACCCCGCTGTTATCGATCGTGCCGCTGAACGCCTTGTGGGTGGACGCCAACTTCAAGGAAGTGCAGATCAAGAACATGCGCATCGGCCAGCCGGTTACCTTGGATTCCGATGTCTACGGTTCCAAAATTGAATACCACGGCACAGTGGTCGGCCTGTCGGCCGGCTCCGGCTCCGCCTTCGCGTTGCTGCCAGCGCAAAACGCCAGCGGCAACTGGATCAAGATCGTGCAGCGTATTCCGGTGCGGATTTCGCTGGATCCAAAGGACCTGGAAAGCCATCCGCTGCGTATCGGCGTCTCGATGAACGTCAGCGTCGATGTCGCCAAGACCGAAGGCACTTCGCTGACTGCGGGCACGGCGCGCACCGCGCCGGCCTATACCACCGACGTGTTCGACAAGAGCGGCCAGGAGGCCGATGCACGTATCGCCAGCATCATCGCTGCCAACAACAATGCAGCGGCAGCGCACTGATACCCAGCAGCTTGCCGGCGAATGCCGCAGCGCAAACCGCCGTCCTGGCGGCTGCGCTGACGGCGGCGGACATGCAATAACCCTTACCGGAATGCCTTCATGAGTTCCCCAAAACCAGCGCCGCCACCGCGGCCGCCTTCGCAACCACTGCCGCCGCTGACCGGCGGCAAGCTTGTCATGGGTACGGTAGCGTTGTCGCTCGCCGTGTTCATGAACGTCCTCGATTCGTCGATTGCCAACGTTTCCATTCCAGCCATTTCCGGCGACCTTGGCGTCTCGCCGCAACAAGGCACCTGGGTCATCACCTCGTTCGCAGTGGCCAATGCCATCTCGGTGCCGCTGACTGGCTGGCTTACGCAGCGCTTCGGCCAGGTACGCCTGTTCGTCACCTCGATCATCCTGTTCGTGCTGTCCTCGATCCTGTGCGGCCTGGCGCCCAGCATGGAAGTACTGATCGCCGCCCGCGTACTGCAAGGCGCCGTCGCCGGACCAATGATTCCCTTGTCGCAGTCGCTGCTGCTGTCCAGTTACACCCCCTCCAAGAGCGGGATGGCGCTAGCCTTCTGGGGCATGACCACGCTGGTGGCGCCGGTCATGGGGCCGCTGCTGGGCGGCTGGATCTCGGACAACTACACCTGGCCATGGATTTTTTACATCAACATCCCGGTCGGCGTGTTTGCCGCCTGGGCCACCTGGTCGATCTACCACAAGCGCGAATCCGCCACCTACAAGCTGCCGATTGACAAGGTCGGTCTGGCCTTGCTGGTGGTCTGGGTCGGCTCGCTGCAGATCATGCTGGACAAGGGTAAGGAACTCGACTGGTTCAATTCCTCTACCATCGTGATCCTGGGCGCGGTGGCGCTGGTAGCGTTCATCTACTTCATCATCTGGGAACTCGGTGACGACCACCCCGTGGTCGATCTCAGGTTATTCAAGGGCCGCAACTTCAGCGGCGGCGTGATCGCCATCTCGGTCGGCTACGGCCTGATGTTCGGTGGCCTGGTGATCCTGCCCTTGTGGCTGCAGACCACGCTCGGCTATACCGCGACGCTGGCCGGCGAAGTGATGGCGCCGGTGGGGATCTTTGCGATCATCCTGTCGCCCTTCATCGGCAAGCTGCTGCCCAAGATCGACGCGCGCTGGGTCGCCAGCACCGCCTTCTTCATCTTTGCGATAGTGTTCTACCTGCGTTCACAGTTCACCGAGAACGTCGACACCTTCACGCTGATGATCCCGACCATCATCCAGGGTGCGGCGATGGCCATGTTCTTTATCCCGCTGACTTCGATCATCCTGTCCGGCCAGCCGCCCGACAAGATTCCTTCGGCCGCGGGCCTGTCCAACTTCGTGCGGATCATGTTCGGCGGCATGGGCACCTCGATTACCAGCACCTTGTGGGATCGCCGCACTTCCTTGCACCACTCGCAGCTGACGGAGTTCACCGGCCCGCACAGCCCGGCATTCATCGACGCAGTGCGTAACCTGACGGCACAGGGAATGCCCGAACCGGCAGCCTGGGCCACCGTCGACCGCCTGATTTCGGTCAAGGCAGCCACCCAGGGGGCGACCGACATCTTCTGGATCTCGGCGGTATTGTTCCTGATGCTGATTGCACTGGTGTGGCTGACCAAACCGCAGCGTTCCAGCTTACCGGTGGATGCCGGCGGCGCACACTAAGAGCCATAAGGCAAAACAGCAAGCAGGCGTAAAGACATTAGCTCCGGCAACGGGGCCTATAAAAAACGGGCGGTGCATAGTTTGACTATGCACCGCCCGTTTTGTCTTTGGAAGCCGGGTTAGCGCAGCGCAACCCGAGCGGCATCAATTACAAGATATGCTTGCCGATCCACCAGGCTATCGCTGCCATGAAAGCCGAAGCTGGAATCGTCAGCACCCAGGCCCAGACGATATTGCCGGCAACACCCCAGCGCACCGCAGAAACACGGCGCGCGGCGCCAACGCCGACGATGGCGCCGGTGATGGTGTGGGTAGTCGAAACCGGAACGCCGAGCATGGTCGCCAGGAACAGCGTGATGGCGCCGCCGGTCTCGGCGCAGAAGCCACCCACCGGTTTCAGCTTGGTGATTTTCTGGCCCATGGTCTTAACGATGCGCCAGCCGCCGAACAAGGTGCCGAGGCTGATCGCGCTATAGCAGGAAATAATCACCCACCATGGCGGCAGAGCATCGCTGGCTTGCGAAAATCCGGTGGCGATCAACAGCATCCAGATGATGCCGATGGTCTTTTGCGCATCGTTGCCGCCGTGTCCCAAGCTATACATGGAAGCTGACACCAGCTGCAGGCGGCGGAACCATTTATCGACCTTGCGCGGCGTCGAACGCACGAAAATCCACGACACCAGGACCATCATGATGGAGCCGAACACGAAGCCCAGCAGCGGCGACAGCACGATGAAGGCTATCGTCTTGATGAGGCCGGCCGAAATCAGCGATCCGGTGCCGGCCTTGGCCACCGCGGCGCCGACCAGGCCGCCGATCAAGGCATGCGAGGAAGACGATGGAATGCCGTAGTACCAGGTCAGGATGTTCCAGCAGATTGCCCCGACCAGCGCGCCGAAGACGACGTAATGGTCGACCACATTGGGATCGATGGTGCCCTTGCCGACGGTAGCGGCGACATGCAGCTGGAATACCGCAATCGCGATGAAGTTGAACAGCGCAGCCATGGCCACCGCCTGCTGCGGCTTGAGGACGCCGGTGGAAACCACGGTAGCGATCGCATTGGCGGCATCATGGAAGCCGTTCATGAAGTCGAACACCAGCGCCAGTGCAATGAGGAAGACGAGAACGTAAATACTGATTTGAAGAGTGTGCATGAGTAGCCAGAGTGGTTTTTTAGGATTACATCGATGCGGCAGCGGCGTTCGGCCGCTGCCGCCCTACTCTGCATCAGGCATTTTCGACGATGATGCCTTCGATGATGTTGGCCACATCTTCACAGCGGTCGGTGACTGTTTCCAGGAGTTCGTAGATTGCCTTGAGCTTGATCAGCGTGCGTACATCAGGCTCGTCGCGGAACAGCTTCGACATGGCGGCGCGCATCACGTGATCGGCATCCGATTCCAGGCGGTCGATCTCGACGCAGATAGCCAGGATCTCGCGCGAGTTGTCCATATTGTGCAGCAGGCCTACGGCGGCCTTGACCTTCTCGGCGCAGCCCAGGCACAGCTCGGCCAGGCGCTTGGCTTCAGGCGTGATGGCCTTGATGTCGTACAGCGAGATGGTCTGCGCCGCATCTTCCAGCAAATCGAGAATGTCGTCCATGCGGGTGATCAGCTGGTGGATGTCGTCGCGGTCGATAGGCGTAATGAAGGTCTTGTGCAGCATGTCGATGGCATGATGCGTGACCTGGTCGGCCTGCTTTTCAATGCCTTCGATCGCGTGCACGCGGATTTCCAGATCGTCGAAATTAGTCATCAACGCCACCATTTCTTTGGCGCCCTTGACGCATAGCTCCGCATGCTGATTAAAGAGCTCAAAGAATTTGCCCTCGGTGGGCATCAATCGTCCAAACATGTTTTATTCTCTCTGTTGAGGGTTAAGCTAAATCTGAAACTACAACTACGCTTACATTTAAACCAAGGATATTAATTTAAAGCAAACAATGTCACGAAACTGAAATATATCAGGCTCGCTCGACCAGCGCTTAGCAGGTTTTTGTAAATTTTTCGTTAATGCAACAAAATCAGCAACGGCAATCAATCGCCGCCGTAAGGCGCGTCCAGATTGCCGACATAGTTGTCGAATTTCGTGTATTGCCCGAGGAAGCTGAGGCGCACGCTGCCGATCGGGCCGTTACGTTGCTTGCCGATAATGATTTCCGCGGTGCCCTTTTCCTGCGAATCGGGGTTGTACACCTCGTCGCGGTAAATGAACAAGATAACGTCGGCATCCTGCTCGATAGCGCCGGATTCGCGCAAGTCGGACATGACCGGACGTTTGTTGGGGCGTTGTTCCAGCGAACGGTTCAGCTGCGACAGCGCGATCACCGGGCACTGCAGCTCTTTGGCCAGGCCCTTCAGGTTACGCGAGATTTCAGAAATTTCGGTGGCGCGGTTTTCACCGGCGTTATTGGCCGACATCAGCTGCAAATAGTCGATGATGATCAGTCCCAGCGTGCCGCACTGGCGCGACAGGCGGCGCGCGCGGGCGCGCAGTTCGATCGAGCTGAGCGCCGGCGTTTCGTCGATGAATAGCTGGGCGTCATTCATCTTCTGGATCGCATGGGTCAGGCGTGGCCAGTCCTCGTCATTGAGGCGGCCGGTACGCAAACGGTGCTGGTCGAGCTTGCCGACCGAACCCAGCATACGCATGGCGAGCTGGGTGCCGCCCATTTCCATTGAAAAGATCGCCACCGGCAAGCCGCTGTCGATCGCCACGTTCTCGCCGATGTTGACCGAGAACGCGGTCTTACCCATGGACGGCCGTCCCGCCACGATCACCAGGTCGCCCTTTTGCAGGCCGGAAGTCATCTTGTCGAGATCGATGAAGCCGGTCGAAACACCGGTGATATCGCTCTGATTGTCGCGATTGTAGAGCTCGTCGATACGCTCCACCACCTGCGTCAGCAGCGGCTGGATTTCCTGGAAGCCCTGGGCGCCGCGCGCGCCTTCTTCGGCGATCGCGAAAATCTTCGATTCCGCCTCGTCCAGCATCTGCTTGACTTCCTTGCCCTGCGGGCTGAAAGCCTGGCCGGAAATTTCATCGGCCACGGTAATCAGTTTGCGCAAAACGCCGCGATCGCGCACGATCTCGGCGTAGCGCCGGATATTGGCCGCCGATGGCGTGTTTTGCGCCAGCGCATTCAGGTAGCTCAGGCCGCCGACTTCTTCCGCCTTGCCGGTGCCGCTCAGCGATTCAAAGACCGTGATCACGTCAGCCGGCTTGCTGCCGTTGATCAGCTTGACCATATGCTGGAAGATGATCCGGTGATCGTAGCGGTAGAAATCGTCGGCATTGACGAAGTCCGCGATCTTGTCCCACGCCGCATTATCCAGCAGCAATCCGCCTAAAACGGACTGTTCTGCTTCGATCGAATGGGGTGGTACGCGGAGGGAATCTAACTGCGGATCGGACGGTGCTTTAGAAGGTGCTTTCATGGCGCGAATTATACCTGCTTCTTATAAGCGTCTTGCTGCACTGCCAGAAAAAGGACGTAAAAAAAGCCGGGAAAAACCGGCTTTTTTTACTGCAATGATTTTTTTGCCAACAACGTATTAAACGTGTTCGCCGATCACTGCGATGACGATGTCAACAACGACGTCAGTGTGCAGAGCAACTGCAACAGGATGTTCGCCAGTCGTCTTCAGCGGGCCGTTCGGCAGGCGAACTTGTGCTTTTTCAACTGCGAAACCTTGCTTGGTCAGCGCTTCAGCGATGTCGAAGTTGGTCACGGAACCGAACAGACGGCCGTCAACGCCCGATTTTTGCGAGATCTGAACAGTCAGGCCGCTCAGTTTTTCGCCCTGGCCTTGAGCCACAGCCAGCTTGGCTGCTGCCGCTGTTTCCAGGTCAGCGCGCTTCGCTTCGAATTCAGCGATAGCAGTTGTGGTAGCACGACGTGCCATACGTTGCGGGATCAGGAAGTTACGCGCGTAACCGTCCTTGACGCGAACAACTTCGCCCAGATTGCCGAGATTAACGACTTTTTCCAACAGAATAACTTGCATATTTTTCTCCTATTTCAAGTCGTCAATTAAGCGTTGTGCAGATCGGTGTATGGCAGCAGCGCCAGGAAACGTGCGCGCTTGATCGCAGTGTCCACTTGACGTTGATAGATTGCCTTGGTGCCGGTCAGACGTGCTGGCATGATCTTGCCGTTTTCCTGAACAAAATCCTTGAGCGTGTCGACATCCTTGTAATCAACGCTGGCAACGTGTGCAGCGGTGAAACGGCAGAATTTCTTGCGCTTGAACAGCGGGTTTTGTTGTTGACGCTTGTTTTTCAGTTTGCTTTTATCGAACTTTTTACCGAATGCCATTTTTGGCTCCTGTATCTAAAATAATTAATCTGCAATTTCCGCTATGTTCTCTAGGAACCATCTGCTTCCATTGCAGCGAAATCCGTGATGTGAAATACCAGACTCCTGCCGTTGCGACTCTTGCGCGCCATAAAACCGGTAAACCAGAAGGTGCCTCCCAATGGCGCCTGACTGAATCTTCCTGAAATCTCGCCGACGGCTAGCGCGGCGATTTCAAATTCGATCAAACGCTTTATTCCTGCTTCAATCGGCTCCGAACGGTGCTGCAGGTTTGCAGATACGATCGGAATGCCTGCCGGTGTATAACGTATGACTTCACGTTCGGCAATTTCGGCAACCAGCTGAAACACGTTATTGGCTTGGCTCACTCCTGATGGACTCGATGGCTATAAGAATGCTGGCGGGGAAGATAAATCAGGCTGCCGGCGCTTCAGTGCGATGGCTCTTGGCAGCATCTTCCTTCTGCACAGCCTTCATCATTGGCGAAGGACCTGTTTCGGCCTTCTTCAGCTTGACGGTCAGATGACGCAATACCGCATCATTGAACTTGAAGCCGGTTTCGATTTCAGCCAGAGTTTCGCTGTCGCACTCGATGTTCAGGCAGACGTAATGCGCTTTTGCCAGTTTCTGGATCAGGTATGCCAGTTGACGGCGGCCCCAGTCTTCCACGCGATGTACAGTGCCGCCACGTGTAGTGACGATACCTTTGTAGCGTTCGATCATTGCAGGCACTTGCTCGCTTTGATCTGGATGGACGATAAATACGATTTCATAATGACGCATGTAAGCTCCTTTTGGACTGATTGAAGAATCGCCCACCTCGGCGTCAAGACGAGTGTGGGAAGAGGAAAACCAGCAATAGTACGCGCAATTGCAACAAAACTCAATGCTTTCAGGCGCCTGCGGCCACCTAAGCATAAGTAAGTGGCTAAATCGCATCAATTTATCTTGCATTTGCACAAATACTGTACAAAAATACAGACTGTTGATATACACAGCACAAATGCAGCGCAACGCGCTTATGCCCTTCTTGTCGCTTTGTGCTTCTATCTGAATTGGATAGCCTCGGCTGTCAAACCTTGCCTTCAAACACTTATGATTAAACTGACCGCCCGCCAACAGCAAATCCTCGACCTGATCAGGGACGCCATCGAAAACACCGGCTTCCCGCCGACGCGCGCGGAAATCGCGACCGAACTCGGCTTCCGTTCGGCGAATGCGGCAGAAGAACATTTGCAGGCGCTGGCGCGCAAGGGCGCCATCGTGATCGCCCCCGGCACCTCGCGCGGCATCCGCCTGACGGAAACCACGCTGCGCAGCCAGGGCACGCAACTGGCGCTGCCCCACCCGGCCCTGATGCAGCTCAGCCTGCCGCTGGTCGGCCGCGTCGCCGCCGGCTCGCCTATCCTGGCGCAGGAGCACATCCAGGCCAGCTACAACGTCGACCCTGCCCTGTTCAGCGCCAAGCCGGACTATCTGCTGAAGGTTCGCGGCATGTCGATGCGCGACGCCGGCATCCTGGATGGCGACTTGCTGGCGGTAAAGAAAGCCGACAGCGCAAGAAATGGCCAGATCGTCGTGGCCCGGCTCGGCGACGATGTCACCGTCAAGCGCTATCAGAAAACCGGCTCGGTAATCCAGCTGCTTCCCGAAAACCCGGATTTTGAACCTATTGTTGTCAACGCCCAGGAAGACTTCGCCCTGGAAGGCCTTGCGGTCGGCCTGCTGCGTAGCTGGAACTAAGGAGCAACAAAAAAACACGGCCGGACCTGCCGCAGCGGCAGGCCCCAGTCCGGCGTCAGGAGCGGTCGAGCCGGCGCCGCTTGGTCAGTATCTGACTGGCGATGCCGCGTAGGATATTGACCTCTTCGGTTTCCAGCTGAGCCCGTGAAAACAGCCGTTTCAGGCGCGGCATCAATTTTTTCGGGCTGGCGGGATCGAGGAATTCAATTTCGATCAAAGCCTGCTCCAGATGCGCAAACATGCCGTCGATGTCGGTCAGGCTGGCGGCATTGCCCTGGAAACCGATCTCGCCGGCCCCTGCGGGTGACAAATCCTCGCCGGCGGCAACCCGGCATTCATAGGCCAGCACTTGCACCGCTTGCGCCAGATTCAGCGACGAGTATTCTGGATTGGCAGGAATATTCAGCAAGACATTGCACTTCTCCACTACTTCGTTGGGCAAGCCGTAACGCTCGCTGCCAAACAATACCGCGGCATTGAGGCTGACATCGCCTGCAAGCTGCGCCGCCAACGCGCGCGGCGCAGTCAAGGGCGGCGAGAATTCGCGCAAGCGGGCGCTCAGGGCGGCGGCGAAATTGCACCCCTCCAAGGCCTGCTCAACGCTGTCGACGATTCGCGCCGAAGCCAGGATATCCTGTGCGCCGCTGGCGAACGCCACGGCTTCTTCGCGCTGCAGGACGTCAGGAAAACGCGGATTGACCAGGACCAGCTCGGAAAACCCCATGGTTTTGATCGCGCGGGCGGCAGCGCCGACATTGCCGGGACTGCTGGTTTCGACCAGCACGAAGCGCAGCCGCTGAAAAAGAGACGTATCGATTTTCGCCGAATTCATTTGTGCCCTCCACTCAAGCGACGAGCGCTATCAAACGAAAGAAAATCTGTGTTCATCTGGCCTTTCGGGTAAAAGTAAGCGTTCAATTAAGCAATCTAGGTTTAAAATAGCGCCATAACGCAGATTTCTGCGACTAAAAGCTGCTTATTTATCAAAATAAGTATCGGATAGGCGCCGGAAAGTCCGCATCGTTCATTATTATCAATCAATAGGCGGTTCTGTTCCCGGTTGGCACAGTGCCGCCATTTTAACGGAACCCGATCATGCATCCAATGCTCAATACGGCCATCAAGGCCGCACGTCGCGGCGCCGCGGTTATCTCGCGCGCCTCTTTCGACCTCGATTTGCTGAAAGTCACCAAAAAGCAGCACAACGATTTCGTCACCGAAGTCGACCAGGCTGCCGAAGCCGCGATTATTGACGTATTGAAGAATGCCTACCCCGACCACGCCATCCTGGCCGAAGAATCGGGTGCTTCCGCCAACTTGCACGACGACAACGAAAACGTGTGGATCATCGATCCGCTCGACGGCACCACCAACTTCATCCACGGCTTCCCGCAGTATTGCGTCTCTATCGCCTTGCAGCATCGCGGCCAGATCACCCAGGCCGTGGTCTACGATCCAACCCGCAACGACCTGTTCACCGCCACCAAAGGCTCCGGCGCCTACCTGAACGACAAGCGGATCCGCGTCGGCAAGCGCGACAAGATCGCTGACGCCCTGATCGGCACCGGCTTTCCGTTCCGCGTAACCGACGGCCCGGTCATGGACGAGTACATCAAGATGTTCCGCGTGATGACCCAAAGCTGTGCCGGCCTGCGCCGTCCCGGCTCCGCTGCACTCGACCTGGCCTATCTGGCGGCCGGCCGCCTGGACGGCTTCTTTGAAAAAGGCCTGAAACCTTGGGATATCGCTGCCGGCTCCCTGCTGATCAGCGAATCGGGCGGCATCATCGGCGACTTCAGCGGCGAGTCCGATTACCTGTACAAGGGCGACGTGCTGGCCGGCAGCCCTAAGGTGTTCGCACAAATGGTCAGCCTGCTGTCGCCATACGCAACAAAATAAGAACTTGCCGATGACAGCAAGCAACGCCGGTTCTTGCTGTCATTCTGGAAACTGGTACTTTTGTCAGTTCAACTGCGCGGCCGACAGATTACAATGCATGCGCAACAACCTCATTGGACACTCTTAACGACCATCTCTCAACCCGCAGGAGAGCAACATGGCAGTCAAAGCTATCCCCGACGGCTACACCAGCGTCACCCCCTATCTCGCCATCGACGGCGCAGCCGCAGCACTCGAATTCTATAAAAAAGCATTCAATGCAGTAGAAATACTGCGCATGGAAGGCCCCGACAAAAAAATCGGCCACGCGGAAATACAGATCGGCAACGCGCGCATCATGCTGGCGGATGAATGTCCGGAAATGCTGATCCGCAGCCCCAAGTCGCTAGGCGCAGCGGGCATGAGCATCATGCTTTACGTCGACAATGTCGATGTCACCTATCCCCAGGCAATTGCTGCCGGCGGGATAGAAATCAGGGCGCTGCAAGATCAGTTCTATGGCGACCGCTCCGCTACCCTCAGGGACCCGTTCGGCCACGTCTGGACCGTCAGCACCCATATCGCTGACTACTCCGAAGAAGAGTTGCGTGAACGTGCCGCTGCCGCAATGAAGTAAGCTCCTGCCGACTGCCAGGCGCGCCCGGCCTTGCTCTGCAAGCGGCGCGCCGGCGGTCATTTTGCTCCGCCGCCCGCTGAATACAGCGGAAACGCTTGCCTGTAGCGCGCCGTTGTTATACTCTGCGGCGACACAGCAAATTCTCCAGTCAAATACTGCTGTCAAGGATGTTATCGGACCCGGGAGCGTATTCCTCGGTCAGGGTGGCTCCAATCTCCTCTAATCCCGTTTGCCTGCGACTGGCGCCTCACAAAAGGCGACAGGCCGATATTATTCTATTGAGTTGTCATGTCTTTTTCTGAACTCGGCTTGTCCGAAGCCATCGTTCGTGCCGTAACCGAACACGGATACACTACCCCTACCCCGATCCAGACGCAGGCGATTCCTGCCGTGCTGGCAGGAGGCGATTTGCTGGCAGGCGCCCAGACCGGCACCGGCAAGACCGCCGGCTTCACCTTGCCTGTACTGCACCGCCTGTCGACCTCGGCCACCAATCCGACCGGCAGCCAGCGCCCGATCCGCGCGCTGGTGCTGACGCCGACCCGCGAGCTGGCAGCCCAGGTCGAGGAAAGCGTGCGCCTGTACGGCAAATACCTGAAGCTGACCTCGGCCGTGATTTTCGGCGGCGTCGGCATCAATCCGCAAATCAAGCTGCTCAAGCACGGCGTCGATATCCTGGTGTGTACCCCGGGCCGCCTGCTGGACCACATGCAGCAAGGCACCGTCAACCTGAACCACGTTGAAATCCTGATCCTCGACGAAGCCGACCGCATGCTGGACATGGGCTTCATCCGCGACATCAAGAAGATTCTCGCGGTACTGCCGAAGAAGCGCCAGAACCTGCTGTTCTCCGCCACCTTCTCCGACGAAATCAAGATCCTCGCCGACAATCTGCTGAATTCACCGGCCATGATCGAAGTGGCGCGCCGCAATTCGACCGTGGAAGTGATCCAGCAAAAGATCCATCCGGTGGACCGCGACCGCAAGCACCCGTTGCTGGCGCATCTGATCAAGACCCATCAATGGTCGCAGGTGCTGGTGTTTACCCGCACCAAGCACGGCGCCAACAAACTGGTCGAGCAGCTGGAAAAAGACGGCATCAGCGGCATGGCGATCCACGGCAACAAGAGCCAGTCTGCGCGCACCCGCGCGCTGGCAGAGTTCAAGGACGGCAGCCTGCAAGTGCTGGTAGCGACCGACATCGCCGCCCGCGGCATCGATATCGACCAGTTGCCGCACGTGGTCAATTACGACCTGCCTAACGTGCCGGAAGACTACGTGCACCGGATCGGCCGTACCGGCCGTGCCGGCGCTACCGGCGAAGCTGTGTCGCTGGTATGCGTGGACGAACACCAGATGTTGAAAGACATCGAGAAGCTGATCAAGCGCGAACTGCCGAAAGAAGTGATTGCAGGCTTCGAGCCGGATCCTAACGCCCGCGCCCAGCCTATCCAGCTGCGTAGCGGCGGCGGTGGCGGCCAACGTGCCGGTGGCGGTGGTGGACGCGGCCGTTCGCCCGGTGGCGCGCCAGGCGGCGCCAAGCCCGCCCAGGGACCATCGCGTGGCCACGGCGGCGGCAACGGTTCGCAGGCACGCCCGGCGGCGCCACGTCGCTCCGGCGGACGCGGCCGTTAAACCGGGTTAAATCCAGGCAAGCCGGCGGCGCCAGATTCGGCGCCGCCGGAAACACCCAACAAGATGACATGTGACAATCGGGCCCGACCAGCAGTTGCGGCCGGATCAAACCTGCTTCCGGCCAAGCCGGCCATGCAGCGTTACGCTGCCCTGTCTTGAGCGCCATCCGCCACGGATCTGGCACTGTCATAACATCCCCCATTAGTTCAAGCAATTAAACAACCCCTCGTGGATAGTGGTTGTCGTCGCCGGCAGCGTCGCCTGCATCGGCCTTGCAACCGACAACGCACTGTAGAACGTCGCTATCGGGGTTTGCGGCGCCAGCGGCGTACGGCAGGCCCAAGTCCGCGCATCTATCGTCACCTTGCCGGTAGCGTCATCGATCTCCGCATTGCTGCCAGCGAAAGTCCAGATGCATTCGCCGATGAGGCTGTCGGCCTGCCGTACCGAACAGCGGTAGCGCAGAGCCTGCAGGTTGCTGAATTCGCCTTCGCAGAAGGTGTCGCCGCAGACGTCGTCGAAATCCCTCACCAGGCGCTGCTCAAGGCCATGGAATGCATCCCAGCCCTGTTCCGGGCCAGGATAATTGACCGCATCGACATATTCGGACGTTGCCATGGCAGGTGAAGCGCCAAGACTCAGGGCGAAAACGATCACGGGCAAGGCCGCAGGAAAAAAACTGTCGCGCAGGGCGTTCTTATAATCATTCCCGGCACGGCGCAAGGCTTCCGATTTTGTGGCTGTGAACGGATTGGTTAAAGCATGCATGCAATTCTCCTCGATGACAGATGACCATTAAGGCGCCGGGGCGGATATGCGGCGCCGGATATTTGGCAACAGAGAGATGCCAATAACACAATCATAATGTCGGCCAGAAGCGAACCGCTCTAAGCGTGCGCCTAACTTGCTTGAAGATTTACCTGCGTGCGCGTTGACGCGTGGCGCATCGCATCACCTTTCGCTGCTGCATGTGGCAGCCAGCTGATGCGATTTCTTTTTCAGGAGTTTTAATGTCGCTGTTGTCTGCAAACGATCCAGCGCCGTGCCGCGCACGCTCGAACCTGCACGCCAAGAAGGACGGCGCGCAGGACTGGGCCAGCACAGGTCGCGCGATGCCCACGATTGGACTCGAACCAATTTAAGGCGCCGCCTTAATTAGTCTTAAAAAGTGACGGTGGCGACTACAGTATCAGTGTAAGTGGCGGCAATTGCGGCAATCTGGCCTGCCGGAACGCTGGCGTAAATGGTGATTGCCGTGGGGGTGCCGTTTGCAGTGACGGCGGCCGGCGAGGTTCCCGCAGTATTCCCCCAGGTCACGGTATAACCGCTGTCTGAAAATAAGCCGTAATTGATATATATCGGCGTACCTCCGCCGCTGGAGAGTCGCCTCAACGGCACGGCATTAGTGGATCCGGTATTGGCATTAGCGCCTTGTCCAAGCGTAATTACAGGGTTGTCGCCCGTGGTGCAGGTAGTGGTGACGCTGGCGGTGGCGGTCTGGTTGGCCGTGGCATTGGCAACGATCGGGTCATAGCTCGTTGTGAAGCCAAGGGTGGAAATGCTGCAGTTATTGGCAACGGTGACCGTGTTGGTCATGGTAGCGGTGCCAGTACCTGCTGAAGCACCGCTACAGACAATTGCCGATGCGATGATGAAAATACCGTTCCGCACGAATTTTTTCATGGCAAATCTCCCGATTGACACTTTGCTGAGTCCTATCCATTCGCTCTATAAATTATAGGCATGCATGTCGTTTTTCACGGCGACGCCTTGTTGCAGGTACCGCTTGATGGCTTATTGGAAATACACAGCCGTCCGATGCGGCTAGCCATTAGATCCAATACTTATGGGATGGTGAAAATCCCCTGGATGCCAAGGCCACTTACTGCAGGCTGACCGGATCCTGTGACCAGAACAGATAAGCCTTTCACAGCAGATTTATTGGTCTCGCTCCTGACGTTCAGGTTGGACACAATAAATTTCATGTTAAATGTCCCACTGAGACTTTTCAGGCCGGCAAGTACCGCCCCTGACTGTCCACCGAGTTGACTGAGTATGTGCTTCAGTACCGTACCCGTATTGACTGTCAAATTATTGTTGGCGATCTGGAAGAACTGGCTGGCGGAAATTTTGGTAAGTGTAAAATTGGCGCCAGCACTGCTGCCCGTTTTAATAAAAACATACATGCTGGCGCCTGCCGGCACCGAAATAGACAATTGACGATTGCCGTCCAGCGACAGGTCCGCTTGATCCACAAGCAATTGCAGCACCAGCCCGCTGCTGCCAGTGTCAGCCATCTCTGCACCTAGACTCACTCGCGTCGTCACGACGCCGCCGGCATTCTTGGGAATCGGATTGCCCACCACCGTATATGCCAAGCTGAGCGTGTCGGCAGACGTCGGTTTGCCAGGCAGCGTTACACCGCTCAAGAACTGATCCAAGGTGTAGAGATTGCCGTTGATTGCGATGCTGTCTTTTTGAATCGCAAGGTAGTTGGAAGGCTGCGACCAGTCACCGATGCCAACTACCGGGACGGGGATGCCGGCACGCTGCGCTTGCACGGCAATAGCCGACAACACCGCGGCACTTGCCGCCGCATTGTTGTCGCCCAGCTGTGACAGCGCGCGCCCCAGCGCCGTTAAATCCACTCTGCCGGCGACAGCGCTACCCAACAAGCTCGCGACCCCATATGCCGCGTTTGCAATCGTAGGGTTGGATTGAAGCGACTGCGTTTGGCTCAGCAAATTGGCGTCGCTGGCCGTAGTCAATGCCGCTGCCTGGCCGGCGACGGCGCTTGAAATCAGTACCGCCACGCTGCTCGCACTAAAGCCCCCTAAGCCGGCCTTGGCTGCCGCCAGCGATGCGTCATTGGTAGCCGCAATATTTTTTACCGACTGCTGCACCATGCCAGACACCAGCGAAGCATCGACGCTGTTGTCGCTGCCAACCAACGCCGCGGCAGGATTTGCCGTCAGCGTTGTCACGACGGCCTTGGCCACTTGCGAGTAAATTGCCTGGATAGTCGCAGGACTGGAGTCTTGCGCCAGAGCCCCAAGCGTATTAGTGATTTGCTGGACAATTTGCTGCATTGCCAAAGTCTTTTTATGAAGATCGGCATTGGTCGTCGGATCAATCTTACTGACGTCAGTACCAGGCGGCAGGTTCAAGGCGGTGGCAATCTGGGACGCGGTCATGCCGGAATTCGCCATCAGGGTAGTCAGCGGCGTAGCTACCACGCTGCCGGCCGGCGCCTTCAGAGTCCCGGCGAATGGCAAGCCGGTGTCGATGCTGGTGCCGCCGCTCACCACTATCGTGCTCGCGCATGCGGGTGCAAACGCAAAATTTCCTTGGCCGTCAGTAGGGACAACTGCTTCACCTGCGTCGGCTACGACATTGTTATTGGCATCGCAGAGAACCGATGCCCCGCTCAAATAACCGTCTACCGCCTTCCCAGCCGCTGTCGTGGTTGCTATAGGTGTTACTGGCGCCGATCCGTCGCTGCCACCCCCGCAAGCTGTAAAAATCAAAGTAACGACAACCAACAGTGACGTCATTTTTTTTTCAAGCATTTGAGAGCTCCCGTTAAGTTGATTGCCGATCCCGGTGAAGAACAATTGCATATCAATTGAAGCGGTCTTCGCCCCCGTACGAAAAGCGTCACTTCCCAATGATTTTCCAGGCACCAGGGAAGCCATTGCTAGAATTATTCTGGCGCATAACCTGAAGTCACATTCACTGCGCTCTGTGAGGCGGCACAGCTTATTTCCTTAGGGGTATCTGTATGAGAAGTCCAGCTGCCGGTAATGTACGCATACGTCGCTGTCAGATAAACCGCGCCGTCTACCTCGAATTTGATGGTTGCGTTGCTGCTGAGGCTAATGGTCAAGCTCTTGCGAGTTTGCCCCATCTTGTAGGCTTCTCTGATAATTCCTTCCGAGTAGATAGTCCATTCCTGAGCTCTCTTAGTGTCGTTATAAAGATAAAGTGTTTTATTGCGAGCCATTTTGAAATGCCTTCATTCAAAGTCGAAAATTCCTGACACGCCGTAAATGACTAACTCCTTGAGGCGACAACTGAATTGATGTGACATATCCGATGCGGTTATTTGAGGCTATCCCCAAATCTCCGTTTCGACACCTGTCAATATTGACACCTGAAAAATCAATCGCGCAACAAGCAGCGCGCTATCAAGACATGAGCCTGTCAAACGGCAGTAGAGGATCGCGCTGCAATCCAGGCCAATGTTGGCGGCCGTTGATTTCCGCAATACTGATAAGTGAAATTCTTATGCGTTGTAGATACCGACTGGATCAGCTGGACAGGCTCAACTTTGCAGGCAACCGGGTATCTTGGGCATACTGCATGCGCAGCAGCGACACGGCAAATGGCGGGATACCAGGTGCCAGCCGCCGGCATATCGCTGGGAAGCTCGGGCAATGGCGTGGAGGTGTTTTTTAAGGACTATGCAGCGAGGATTAATGGCAAGCAAGCGCTGCAGAACTGGACAAGACCGAGGCTCAAATTCAGGGAAATATCCCTGAACCATCCCCAGCAAGCATGAAACAAGTATAAGTTATTGATTTACAACAACAAACTGGTCCGGCCGGAGGGAATCGAACCCCCAACATTTCGGGTAGAAGCCGAATGCTCTATCCAGTTGAGCTACGGCCGGATTTATACGCTTTGATGCCTGATTCCGATCGTCAGATCGATTCATTGCAGTGCTTGATTTTATCAAGCGGAAACGAAAAAAGGGGCTGTCCGACGACAGCCCCTTTTTTACTTATCGGTCGGAGTACAAGGGTTCGAACCTTGGCTCCCCTGGTCCCAAACCAGGCAATAAAATCGGAACGTCTTATAAATCAAAGGCTTGGCTATTGCCAGTTGCAGGATTATAGCAGAGCCGTGCAGAGAAGAAAATAGGAGACTCGCGCAAAATATCCCACAAATTTATCCATCTAAAGCCCCATCTTTTACTCATCAACCGGAATCTCCTTCGCCCTTGACGCACCACTTGAAGTCCGCAAGAAACGTAAAGTCTCTTGTTAGTAAGGATACCGGCTCAAGTCCGGCCTCGGGCACCAATTACCAACCAGCTTTCAGCGATGAAGGCCTTCTCCATTATTTTCGCGATTCGGGATTTTTTCCGCAAAAATCCTCGCTTACATCGGTTGCCCGTACGTCCAAGGATAGGCCCGTCAGATAACGGTGACCACAATCAATATATCTGCCGGGCAGAAAACTCAAGATCTCGGATGGTCGACACGGTAAATTACTTCATTGGTAAGGGCCTGTTCGAGAGTCGAGGAGCTCTGCCCGTTGAAGACTATCTTGTTCCATGACAAAACGAATGAACTGTTCCGCCGGCATGGGCTTCCCAAAGTAATAACCTTGCATCAAATCACATGAATTGCCTCTCAAGAAATCAAGTTGAGATTCATTTTCCACTCCCTCGGCAACCACTTCGAGACGCAAGCTATGCGCCAGCGCAATAATGCTTTTAACGATGGCGGCGTCGTCCAGATCATGAGGGACGTCGCGCACGAAAGACTGATCTATCTTGATGATATCGACAGGAAAACGTTTGAGGTAAGCAAGTGAGGAATAACCGGTACCGAAATCGTCGATAGTCAGGCGCACTCCGAGAGTATGCAGCCGATGTAATGCCTGCAAATTATCTTCGGCGTTTTCCATGAGAGTGCTCTCAGTGATCTCCAGCTCCAGCAGCTGCGGCGGCAAACCGGTTTCTACCAGGACCTGCTCCACAGCCGCAGTGAAATCGGATCTTAGTTGCCTTACGGAAAAATTCACAGCCATCCTCATTGCCGGCATGCCTGCTTTGATCCAGCTCTGTAATTGAAAACACGCGGTACGCATGACCCAGGCGCCAATGATGTTGATCAGCTCGGTTTCTTCTGCAAGCGGGATGAACTCCTTGGGCGCCAGCATGCCTCGAGTCGGATGGCGCCAACGTACCAGCGCTTCCATGCCAACGATGCGACCTGTGTCGAATTGGACTTGCGGCTGATAAAACACATCCAATTCCTTCCGATGCAATGCTTCGCGCAGGTCGCTTTCCAAGCGCATACGTTCCGATATTGAATGTTCCATGGAAGGTTCGAAAAACATGAAACCGGAACTTGCTTTCTTGGCGCGGTACATTGCGGTATCCGCATGCTGCAGCAAGGTTCCCACATCGGCGCCATCCTGAGGATAGAGGGAAATACCGATACTGGCGCTGACGACGATACCGTGGCCTGCGATCAGAAAAGGCTTGGATAAGGATTGGCAAATTTTCTGGGCTACGATAGTGGCTGTATTCGATGTCGTCACATCCGCCAGCACGACGGTGAATTCATCCCCGCCCAAGCGGGCCACGCAGTCGACGACGCGCACGCTGCGCTGGATTCGACGTGCCACGGCTATCAGCAATTGATCCCCGACATCGTGGCCAAGAGTGTCGTTCACGTACTTGAAGCGATCCAAATCAAGGAACAGCACCGCCGCGCCATTTCCGCTTTGCCGTGCCTGCTCGATGCAGCGCTTTAACTGATCGAAAAACATGGCCCGGTTCGGCAGGCCTGTCAACGAATCGTTGAAGGCCAGGTTGCGCACCCGCATCTCCGCACGATTGGCTTCGACAATCCGGCGCACCCGTTGCGGCAGGACCGCGAAGTGGATAGGCTTGGGGATATAGTCGCTGGCTCCGGCTGCGAACGCACGCTCCACCGACAGGTTGTCTTCCAGGCCGGTGATGATCAGCACGGGGATATGCTGGCGGCCGGGCAGCTCTTGCATGCGAGCGCAGGCGGTAAAGCCGTCCATCACCGGCATCACGGCATCCATCAGTATGACATCCGGCTTGATACGCTTAAGGACACGTAATGCCTGGGCGCCATTTTCCGCCTCCGCCACCCGGAAGCCGTCTCTTAACAAGGTGTAACGCAGGGCGCTGCGGGTGCTGCGGTCATCATCGACCACCAACACCAGGGCGCTGCCTTCCGTCGGCTTGGTGCTGAAATAGTTTTCGCTTGACACCTCGCTGTACAGCAGGGCTGCCACATCATCGAACGCTGAACGCAATTGCGGCAGCAAAGGGGGGATTTCATCGATCTGTCCGGCCTGCTCCAGCTCCTCCACTTTCTTGGCCAACTGGGTCATATTGATTGCCCCCAAGTTGCCGCTGCTACCCTTGATAGTATGGGCCAAAGACCGGACGGCCTCCGCATCCCTCTGTTCGACCGCCTGCTTCAGTTGTTCAAGATTAAGCGGCGTGTCTTCCAGGTAGGGTGTTATTGCATGTTGCAAGCTTGGCCCCAATATCTCCCGCAGCTTGTCGAAAACCAAGCGGTCCAAGGGACGGCCTTCACTCTCGACCAGGTTCGCAGCCCTCAATGCCGCTTCAGGTTCCCCGGCCTTGCTTCCGGCAGCTTGAATCAGCCAGCGCTCCAGCTTGCGCCGCAGCTCGATCAGGGTGATTGGTTTTGCCAGGTAATCATCCATGCCTGCCGCCATGCATTTTTCCACGTCACCGCTCTGGGTATTGGCAGTCATGGCGACGATTGGCGTATGCCGTCCTTCAAGCTCTTCGAGCTTGCGAATTCGCGCGGTGACTTCATAGCCGTCCATCTCAGGCATATTGCAATCCATGAGAATCAGATCAAAGCGGTTGCGCTGAACCGTGTCGATCGCCTCCCAGCCATTGTCGACACATTCACAGAGACAATCGCTCATGACTAGCATGCCGGTAGCCACCACCTGATTGGTGCGATTGTCATCGACCACCAACACGCTGTATTTTTTTGGCTTGGGAGGTAGCGCGTCCGGCAAATGTGCGCTCAAGACGCTGGCGACTTCCGGCTGTCGATCTGCTTGCGGCTGCCGGATCGCCTCCAACAAACGCTGCAGGCGCAACGGTTTGTCCAGATAAGCATCGGCTTCCTTGAACTGCGCGCCTTTCGGCGCGCCATGGTGCTGCAACAGCAGCAGGCGTGTCGCCGACAGCGCCGGCATGGAGCGGATATACCTTTGCAAGTCCGCATCTTCGTCTTCTGCCTGGCTGCCTTCAACGATAACCTGCGTATATGGCGCTTGCGCCGCCCGCGCCAGTTCTTCCCGGACTTCCGCAGCACTGCCGGCTATGCGGCAATGGATTCCGCGACTGGCCAGGCTTTGCTCCAGGAAGCTGCGTACGATCTCGCTTTTGGCTGCAATCAGGACCCGCATCCCATGCAAGTCAGGCTCCGGCGCGAGCATGACTTGCTTCTCGCCTGGCTGGCAGACAATCGTGAACCAGAATGTGGCGCCTTGGCCCGGTGCACTGACCACTCCGATCTCGCCTCCCATGAGTTCCACCAGCTGCTTGCAAATCGCCAGGCCGAGGCCGGTGCCGCCGTATTGGCGCGCGGTGGCGCTGTCAGCCTGGGCAAACGAATCGAATACATGGCGAATCGCTTCCTTGTCCATGCCGATACCGGTATCGCTCACTTCGATCCTCAGGCCGAAGCGTTCGCCGCTATCCGGATTACGGGAAATGCGGACCGCCACCTGGCCGTTCCCGGTGAATTTCAAAGCGTTTCCGACCAGGTTGATCAGAACCTGCCGCAAGCGCATAGAATCGCCTTTGATCCGGTCCGCGACATCGGCTGCCAGCAGATAACCAAGATCCAGCCCTTTTTCCTGGGCCTGCCTGGCCAGCAGCTCGAGGACTTCTTCCACTAGTTTGCGCAAGTTGAAATCGATCTCTTCCAAAACCAGCTTGTTCGCCTCCATCTTGGAAAAATCGAGGACGTCGTTGATCAGATCGATGAGCGTGTGGGCCGAACTCCAGGCCACCTCGACGCATTCCATTTGCGGCTTGCTAAGCCGCATTTCCCTGAGCATGTCCAGCATTCCCACCACGCCGCTCAAGGGTGTGCGCACTTCATGGCTGACAGTGGCCGCAAATTGCGCCTTCATCATTGCCGCATGCAATGCCTGGTCGCGCGACTGCTTCAATTCGAGCTCGCGCTCTTCCAGCACCGCCATCATTTTATTGAATGCCTGGGCCATGTCGATGATGTCGCGCGGCCCCTCGCGCACCGCACGCATGCCGGACTCGCCTGCCTCGGCGCGTCCCATCAGCTCGGACAAGGCATTCAAAGGCCGGAGCAGATTGCGCGCCAAAAGGCGCATGACTCCGAGCAAGATGAGAGCGAAGGAAAGCGTAATGGCCAGATTAACCATCAGTAAGGAGAACACCAGTTGATTCATGGTTCCCTTGCCGAGCACGATATAGACATATCCAAGGAGTTGCGGCTTGTTCTCCTGCAGCTCGAACGGCGATGTTGCTTCGTGTCCTTGGTAAACCGGTGCGCCGAAACGCCATTCCTTATCATTTTCCTGTTCCAGCGTGGCCTTGGTCAGGACAACACCGGGCTGCAGGTTTTCGGTCGGCTTGACTGCCTGCCCCGCCTTGGTTTCCAACAACAAGACTTTGTGCGCAGTGTCAGTAATTTCCACCTGGATCACGTCAGGAAACGCAAGCGTGGTGGCGACCTCTTCACGGACATTGTCCGCGGAATGGTAAAGCAAGGCCAGGGTGCTCTGGCGCGCCAGATTCTCTGCAATATGCAGCCCTTGCTCGATCAGATAGCCCCGCACGCTGCGGTTGGTTTGCCAGGAATTCATCAAGGAGGAAAACAACGCCAGGCCCAAGATCGAGATGGTGACTATCGCCATCAATTGACGGCGAAACCCGGTGCGGCGTAAATAGGCTTGCAACATGATGGACTCGTCAAAATTAGGGGAAAAAGGCAACACATACTGGCTGGCCGCGCGGATTGCATCTGTATTGCATGAACGATTTCGTCAACTAAGGCTCTGGAAAGATAAAATCAAAACTGCGTTGCTGCTGATAATCGAGATTTAATCCGATGTGACTGGCGGTGCGCAGATTGACTGCCGTCAGCACCTCGCGCAACGGCGACACGCCGCGCTTGCGCGACTCTCCCGAAAGCACACCCAAGGCGGAACTGGCCAGGTCGCGCCCTAGTCCCAGGTTATTAGGATATAAGGCGAACATGACACCTTTCTTGACATGCAGGAAGCTGCTGGAAAACACAGGCAAGCCCCTGCTCCAGGATTCCTTCAGGACCAGCGGCAGGATGGTTTCATCATCTACCGTGGTGGCATCCTGAGGCAGCCAGATTGCGTCCTGCCGGCTATCGGCGACGGCGAAGGCAGCGTCGTAGAGGTGCGCCGCCGAAGCCAGGTCATGCGCTTCGCGCGTGACCAGTTCCAACCCCTGAGCCTTGGCTGCCTCACGCGCCAGTTTTATCAGCCAGTCGTTATGCTGCGGGTCGTAGACCACGGTCACCCTTTTTATGCTGGGCAGCAGCCTTTTCAATAGTGCGAACAGCAGGGCCGGATCCGGCGTCAGGCTGATGCCGGTCAGATTGCGGCTTTCGCTTTCCGGCACTGACAGCACACCGCCAACCACTACCGCTATCTCCGGCGTCAGCCCGGATACAGCCTTCAATCCTTGCCGCCCTAGCGCGATCACCACCTTGACACCGCCGCGTACCAATTGCGCGCTGAGATCGCCAGCATTGCTGTTTGGCCCGACGGGGTAAGTGCTTATCTGTACCTTGGCTTGCTCTTGAATGCCTTCGATTATCTTGGAAAAGATGCTGCGATAAGGCTCGCCGATATCCGGATAAATCACAGCGATCGCGCCTTTGCCATCCAATATCTCTTGTCGCCTTGGCGCATCCAGCGTGGCCATGGCGGCTATGATCAGCGGCTGGAGTTCGCGGCGCACCACGCGCACCTCGGCAGTATTTTCACGCCAGTCAGGCAAACGGTTGACGACCGCGCCGGCGCGCCGGCCAGGATCGTGGCCGGCGCTTCCCTGAGCGGCGTAGCCGAACGCACACGCCAGCAAAAGAAGCAGGCCGGCTGCGATCCGCAATACAGCCGCAAAGGATATCCTGCGCGGCTGAATCAGCACGGATGACTCACAGTTTGTGCTGAAACTGTACATAGAAAGTACGGCCTGGCAACGGAAAATCGAAAGGGATGTTGCCCGGGGCGAAGCTAGGTTCCCTGGCATCTCGATTGAACACGTTCAGCACCAATGCGCTGACACTCCAGTTGCCAATCAATTTTTCCTTACGCACATTCAAATCCAGAGTGGTGTAATCGGGAAGCTGGGGACGGGTATCGCCTGGCTGTCGCTTGCGGTCAGTTACGCGATTGATCGTGCTGCCAAATTGCCATAGCGATGCGAAACGCCAGTCGGCGCGACCGAACCAACGCTGACGAGGCGCCAGACCGGCATCCTGACCGGTGGTCTGGTCTGTGGAATGTTGCAACGAATAACTGCCGGATAAGCGCAGATTGCGCGTTGCATCCCAGGTTGCTTCCATTTCCAGGCCGCGGCCGGTTTGATCGCCCGTATTTTGTGCGGTCGAGCCGCTCGAAGGGTCAGGATTCGGCACAAACTGAATGATGTTGTGCATGCGGTAGTAAAACAGGCTCAGATTGGTTTGAAGGGTCTGAGTAGGCTGCCACGAGAACGCCAGTTCGCGCGTGGCAATGGTTTCCGGCTTGAGGTTGGGATTGCCTATGGTGACCGGATTGTTGATGCTGTACTGCTCGGTGAATGACGGTGCGCGGAACGCGCTGCCGTATAAGGCCTTGATTGAAAAATTATAAGCAGCGTCCCAAACCAATGCCAGGCGCGGATTAACGGTGTTGCCGAAATCGGAATAGCGATCCTCTCGTACTCCGGAAGTCAGCGTCCAGTCTTTTGCCAGAGTCCATTCATCCTGCGCGAACACATAGCTGATGGTGCGTTTGTGGGGAGTCAGGTATACGTCGCTGGTGCCGCTTACATCAATGACGCTCGCAAGCGGAACGAATTCGACCCCAACCCCGGGAACCGCCAGGATCTTGAAGTTCTTGCTCTCGCTGGTCTGGTACAAGTTTTCAATCCGATAGCCGGTGCCGAGCCGGATCCGATGCTTGTCAAACCCGGTATAGAAACCAGACAGGCTGAATTGACTGTCGCGTTCAGCATGCCCGGGATTACCGATTACCCCGCTCGGGAATGCTCCCGCGAAAGCTCCTGCCGGGAACAGCACCGTTGGCGGCGACGCCGGCAGTTCGTTGACATCTTTCACCGACGCTTGCGCCGTGACATCCCAGTTGCGGAAAAAATTGGGGTTGGAGTAGGTTAAGTCAGCATTCCAGCGTTGCGCTCTTACCCGCGCATCGGGGTCGAGGCTGTTTGCCAATCCGACACCAGTGCCGGTTTCCTGATCCTGGTAGCCGGCACGCAAACGCCATAGCTCATAGGCGATATCGACCTGCATATCCAGACTGTTGCGCATGAGTTGCTCGCGCCCTGGAGCTAGTGAAGCCCGCGTTCCGAAGATTTTGTCGAGGCCGCTTTGCGCGTCTGCGTCTATCGTTTTATTGGCGCCGCCGGTGTGGCCCGCGCCAAGGTAGAAAGCCACATCCAGCGGCCCCATTTTCCCGCCATGCTGAAACCAGGCCTCATGCGTATCGAACGATCCGACCCTGGCGCCATACCCGGTGCCATTGATATCGGCTGCAGTCTTGGTAATGACATTGATGACCCCGGCGAAAGCATCGGCGCCATACAGCGCCGATCCAGGGCCGCGGATAATCTCGATACGGGCTATATTCTGGACTGGCACGCCGCCCCAGGCAAAGTCGCGGTTGCCGAGAAAAGCGTCGTTGATGGGGATGCCATTCACCAGCATCAATGTCTGCGGGTTGTACTGCGTAGTGATGCCGCGGAAGGAGTAGATCGGATCGTTGTAGAGGCCGGAGTAAGAGACATGCAAGCCCGGCACGCTTTCCAGCGCCTGATTCATATTGGTCGCCCCCATGGCCTGGATATCCTGGGCGGTTATCACCGAAGCGACCGCCGGCGCCCGGGAAATATCCTGCTGACTACCGGTGGCTATGCTGACGAACGCCTTGTTCCCGTAAGAAAGCACCAAATCGTCTTCATCAGCATTTTGCTGTGCCGCAGCCACGGCGGCGCTCAGAAACAGGATGACGGCACATGGAAGTCGAGATTGCCAGCGGTTTTTCATTGTTGCTCCATTTGATGCAACTCAGATATCGTCAGAAGAAGTCGCGCTACCATTCCTCATCCCCTCTTATCGACTACCTTATTCTTGTTGCCAAAGCCGTCGCCCAGGTCCTTCATAACGCAGCTGTGAACAACGTAGCGGGAATGTCGCTCCTGCGGGGCGTTCGCTAGCTTCCAGATAACAAGGAGGCATGCCAGCCATAAATGAGGGAAGCAGGAATAAGTAGCACTCGCGCGGAGAAAAGCCCATATCCAGCGGAATCGCCACGACTATGGCCGCATAGTTAATCGGTAACTGCCGCCCCATCCGCAACAGCTGCCGTTCTATGTCAAAGGCCAGTCGAAGATACGGACCCTGCGTTATTTTCTCGCCGTCCATGCGCGCCAAAATCGCCGGAATGCGTTCGTCCACCTGCAATGTCGCCACCGGCCGGCCGTATCCCAGGATGCGCCGGTGCTGCAGCAACTCTTGCTGCAGAACTGCTTCCAGGGACTCGCCCCCCTTTATGCGGTCATGGGCCCGGACCAGGAAATCTGCCGCGGCGAATTCCGGTTGCCATCCATAAATGGAAGCCTCAGAAACCGCGATGGCCGCAGCGACGCCAAGTGCGCCGGTACTGCGGGCACTCCCCGCCAGGGCGGCAACACGGTTGTTCCACAATCGTGGATCCGGGTAACTGGTATAGGTCCAGAGAGCATGCAGAACGGTTATTTGCTCCTGCGAGTATCGACGGCCGGTAATGCCGAAGGTATATAGTGCGATCCAATCCATGTCTTTCAGATCCGCATGCAGATCGTGTCCGCGGAACACCGCTCGCTCTCCCGGAAAACATGCGCCCATCCTGGTGCGCAATGGACCTTCATAGTCCAGCAAGACGTTGCTCATGCTTGCTCCTCACGGAAAGCGGGACCGGGATCGTTTTCCAGATCCAGTTCAAAGAAAGGAAATTGACGAAAACCCTGCCTGCCTTGTTCCAGGGCGTGGATGGCGGCTCCGGGAAGCCGCAGCAGCAAGGTCAGCATCTCGCCTTCGCTGGCGGAAAAATCCATATCGGCAAGCGCAGCGGCGGCCACGCCGGTCATTGCCAGCGGATGGCCGGCCATCAGTTCCAGCGCCTCTCTTTCTTGCGACAACCAAGCCAGGCGCCCCGTGGGCATCATCGCAACCAGATGCGAGAGGGTCTGGCGTACCGGATTCGCGCAGCGTTTTCCGTAGGGATCGAAACCGGGGGGGTGCTCCGGTTCCGGCCATACTTGCAGGCGGGTCGGCACGGCTGGGCTGGCAAGAGCGGAGCGCCAGTTTGCAAGTTCGGTCCCATGATTCTTCCATGCCTCCAGCGCCAGGAAAATTTCTCTTGCACCGCCGTGTGAGCCAGCGCCGACCGCCAGCGCGGCCATGAGCACGGAGGCAGCGGTTGAGCCGCCGACCCCGGCTGCCATCGCCGCGTGTACAGAAGGATCGCGTGGACCGGGATTGGCCAAGGCTACGGCCAGTATTTCCAGGACTGCGGTCACGGCCGGTTCCGGACGTTCGCCTTTGAACAGGAGGTACAGATATTCGACATAAGCAATCTTGCCGAGCAAATCGCCATAGACATCGTAACCTCGGCAATAGCAGGCTGCGGCGGCAAAAGGATTGTCCTCTTCAGCTTCTTCTTGCCAGACGCTGCTGCGAATGCTGTGCCGGCTTTCTTTATCGCTCATCTGATCCCCTAGTCGAAAGAAACTGCTAAAGCAGGCTCATGCCGCCATCGACGACGATTTCCTCGCCGAGCACATAGGCAGCGTCGTCCGAAGCTAAAAACAAGGCGACCTTGGCTACTTCTGAAGGATGGCCGAAACGTTTGCTCGGGGACTTTTGCGCAATCTCGGCTTTTATGCCGTCGGCAACGTCGGGCGGCAGGCCGAAACGATCGAAGATCGGGGTGGCGATGGGACCAGGGCTGATCGCATTGATCCTGATCCCGCGACTGACAAGTTCCAGTCCCAGTGACTGCACCAGGGAGCGCAAGGCGGCTTTGCTGGCGCCGTAGACGCTGAAATTCGGCGATCCCAGCTGGTTGGCAATCGAGGTGGTGACAATGATGGATGCCGCAGCGCTGAACAGCGGCAACGCTTTCTGGATAGTGAAGAATGCTCCTTTGAAATTGGTCCTCATGATGTCGTCAAACAGGGTTTCCGAGACCAGCTCCATGGGCGCCGCTGCGGCGACGGCGGCATTGACGAACAGCACGTCCAGGCGCGTGAAGTGGCGTTCTACCTGCTGCATCAAGGATTCGATTTCGGCCAGATTCCCGGTATCGCTACGGATCATCAGGACGTCGCCGCCTAACTCATCCCGAGCGCGCGCCAAGCCATCCGGATCGCGCCCGGTAATCGCCAGACGGGCGCCGTGTTCCAGGAAAAGCTTGGCGCTTGCCAAACCGATGCCGCTGGAACCGCCTGTAATCAGGACTGTCTTGCCGTTCAGTTTGCCCATGTCTATTCCTTATAGATTTCCGGCTAAAACCCGCATGCGAAGATTTATTGGCGGCACCTCGTCGCGGTCTATCAGCACGTCCAGCAGCGTCGGCCCCGGCCGCGTACACATTGCAGCGATATCCAACTTGGCCAGGTCTTCAGGCGCGCGAATGGTATGGGCTGCAGCTCCCATGGCGCGCGCCAGGGCAGCGAAATCGGTAGGCGGCAAATCGCAGCCGATCGATTCTGCTTCTGCCAGCCGCTGGCCATGCTTGACCATTCCCAAGGCCTGGTCGTTGAGGACGACGAAAATGACGGACAATTTTTCGGCGACGGCTACCGATATTTCCTGGCCGTTCATCAGGAAACTGCCGTCTCCGGTAATGCATACCACCGGCATTTTTGGATTGCCGATGGCGGTGCCGATGGCGCCGCCGATAGCCCAGCCCATTGGCGCAAAATTCATGATGACGCGCAGCCAGCCGCCATAAGTCTTGCGCCTTCCCGGTGCACGGGTGCTCCCTCCCCCGCCTTGGCGTCTTTCGGATATCCGTCTATCCCGGGGCTGCAAATAATGAATCGCCCAGGCCGCGCTATTTCCAGTATCAGCAAGGAAACGCGTGGTCGGTGGAAACAGCCGGCTTAGCTCGCGCATCAGCCGTTGCGGCAAGATCGGCATGGCGCTGCTCTCGTATTTTTTGGGGGCAATCAGCATCGTCTCAGGCTCCCAATGGTCGCTATGCTGCTTGCGAGCGAAGCGTCTCTGCTCATACTCGAAATTGCCGGATCGACGAACATCCTGCATATGTTTGATCAGCCGATTGAAGATCGACAGGATCCTTCCCCGCATGTGAAAACGCGCCATCGGGCTCTGGCTGAGATGCTCCTCAGTATCGTCGATATGCACCAGCCGTGAATTGAGCAAGCCGTCGCTCCAGCCGCCACTGCTCCACTCCCCCATGCCGGTGCCGATCGCCATGATCAAGTCCACCGATTTGTCGCGCAATGCCGTCTCGGCAGAAGCGTGGCCGGCGAAACCAAATACGCCGCGAAAAAGCGGATGACGCGGATTCACCAAGCCCTTGCCGTCTGGTGTAGTGATCACCGCAGCACCGCTCAGGTCGGCAAATTCCAGTATTGAGCCAATCGCTTCGCAGCAGCCCACACCTATCAGTAAAACGATATTTTCAGCTTTGGAAAGCATCAAAAGCAGCGTTGCCAACGCTTCATCGTCAACCGACGATGATGGCTGCAAAAGCGCCTGCAAATCGTAGGAAGGAGCTAATTGCGTATTCGGACTACGAAACACATCGACAGGTATGCTTAAGTGCACCGGTCCGACAGGCGTACGGATGGACCGCTGCAAAGCAGTCATGAGCTTGTTTTCGAACTGCTGCGGATGGGATACCAGAGAGTTGTAGTGTGTGCAGTGCTGTAGCATGCTCAGCGTATCGACGCCGGTGCAAGTTGACTCTTGCAAAGGATGTTTACCAAACGTAGGCAAGGCTGGTTGCGCTGTGATCACCAGCATGGGGATATTGTTATCGTAGGCACAAGCCACCCCAGTAATCAAATTGGTTGAGCCAGGGCCGGAGGTGGCGCAGCAGACGCCGATTTTGCCGGTTTCACGGGCATAGCCGTCGGCCATGTAGGCAGCCCCGGCTTCGTGCCGCGCCAGGACGTGACGCACTCCGCCCCTGCGGCTGCTCCTGGCAAGGGCATTGAAAAAAGGCTCGATGGCGCCACCAGGAACACCGAAGACGCATTCGATTTCCATCTGATCCAGATAGGCCACCAGCAGATCGGCTACTACCATGGGCGACGCGGAAGGCCGTTCCCAACTCTTACTCGGCATATCGCCATACACCGGAAAATTGTCAGCACCCATATCAAATCCCTCTCTTGATGGCGGGAAGATTGCTGCGGTACGTCGATGCGCATCGGACATTCTCGCGGGCGTTAATGCATGAAAAATATTGCCTCATGGAAATTAAGTGTAGCCCTCTCTTAACAAATCGCAAAGCAAATAATCAACTTGATTCGTTCCGACAACGGTCAAAACCAAGATGACAGGCACTACAGCGCTCGGCCGCCATGCAATTTAAATGCACAAAACGTAGCAGGTCGCCGATGTTGGCAATTCTCGGTGTCCATTGTTGATGCCAAAAGAAAATATTGCCACCTATCACTATTGACAGCTGTTTTTCTGAGGACCAATGCATTAATGTTAATAAGCGGTTAACGATTTCTGAACCGCGCTGTCATCCGACGCAACCCGCCACTCACTTGGGAGAGGGAAAGCCAGCCACGGCTATTGCTATGGCATAGACGTGCACACACGGCACGCCGGTCATGAACTATTTGCCTATCTTCCTGGCCGACTGTAGACATAAGGTAAAGATCGCCATGACTGTACCGACAGCCTTGATGTCAATTTGCTCTTCCAGGTCGACCGAACTAGCGACGAGTTGCGTCCGGTCAGCACGGTCTGCATCCGCCCGACATGGCGGCAATTCATTGCAGTCGGTTCTTCAACACAGGCAATTTGGCGAACGATTTTTCTTAGAGCGCTTTGCGGCCATCTTTCCGCATCGGCTGGGATTCACCTTGATTGAGCTGTTGATCACGATCGTCATTGCCTCCATCCTGATGGCGCTTGCCATGCCATCCTTCAGTTCCATGCTGATGAACAATCGCTTGTCGGCGCAGGCAAATGCCTTTGTGAATGCCTTGAATTACGCCAGATCCAATGCGCTCACCCAGAATGTCAACGCGCAGGTCTGTCCGCTAGGCGCTGTCGGGTCCGTGACGTGCGGAGCCAATTGGGGAGCCGGCTGGATCGTCACCACGCTGCCGGCTACGGGAACGGGCGCTCTTCTGCAAAGTTATCAGATTGGACCACGCGATCCGATACTGGCTGCAGTCCCTTTCAATGGCGTGACGGTGAGCGCGATCGTCTTTGATTCTCGCGGACTGGCTGCTACGCAATCGAATTTCAAGATTTGCGACAGTCGCGGCGCGACCTTCGCGCGTTCATTGCAGGTGATTGCCACAGGATCCATCCAGCAAGGCCCCACCCCGGGTCAAGCAATATGGGGCGGCGCCTTGGCGTGCCCGTAAAGCGAGCCGCGATGAATCTGAAAAGAAAATCTAGCAGGCACTCCGGATTTGCCTTATTGGAAGTTCTGATCGCGGTGGTAGTACTGGCTTTTGGCATGCTGGGCATCGCCGGACTGTTGCTAACCGCGCATAAGGCCAACAGCTCGAGCTACATCAAGCAGCAGGCAGTACAGTCCGCCTATGACGTCATCGATCGTGTCCGCGCCAACAGTCAGACCGCTATCAACGGTGGCTATGCGGTCAACAACATCACGACTGGCGGCACACCGGTCATCCCGGCGGCGGCATCGCCGGATTGCAGTACGACTGCGTGCAGCGCCACCCAGCTGGCCGCATACGACGTCTGGTACTGGCTAGCCAAAGACCTGGCGCAACTGCCGAGCGGCAGCGGTTCGATTGTGACCGGCGCGGCGCCGACCGGCAACAACACCCTGGTGACCATCGTCGTACAGTGGGACGACAGTCCGGCACAAGGCAAGCTCGGCGCCGCCAGCCAGACACAGGCATCCAAATCCAATCTTGCACAATTCACTGTGCAGACATTGCTATGAACAGGGCGAACCATCGTTGCCGCGGCTTCTCATTGGTAGAGCTGATGGTGGCTATGGCTATCGGCTTGTTCGTGAGCGGGGCGGTGATCAGCGTGTATCTGGTACAAGCGCAGATGTACAAGTCGAGCGCATCGCAGGTCGCAATTCAAAATGCGGAAAACGCCATTGCTGCACTTGTAACGCCGGTCATACGCTCAGCCGGCTTTAACGGCTGCTCCTCGGTGACACAGTCTTTATCGAATCTGAACGCAGGAGGCCCGCCGCCATTGGGCACGATCGCCACCAAGGCCAGTCTGCTGTCCGGATATGACGCTGCGGGAACCGCAGGCAGCGGCAGTGCATTGAGCATCGCACAAGACAACAGCGCCAACGATGTCAGTGCCGGCGACTGGTCACCTGCACTGGATTCCACGCTGACCGGTAATGTCGAAACCGGCAGCGACGTGCTTGTCTTACTTGGCGCAGCGCCCGACACCGGCCCCATCGGCGTGACCGCGATCGCCGTCGGCAGCAACACGATGACCTTGCAAAGTGCCGCGGGCCTTGGTGCAGGTCAGATCGGGATAATTTCAGACTGCCTGAAAGCGAGCATCTTTCAAATCACAGCGGTCTCCGCGAACACCATCACGCATGCCACCGGCAGTGGCGCGATGACCAACAGCAGTGCTGCGCTGGCGGTTAATTATGCCGCTGGTTCCCAATTTGTCCCGCTTCAACAAACCGCATTTTATGTTGCCCATGGAGTGGGCGACCAAAGCGCGCTGATGCGGGCAGTCTATAGCAACGGCGCATGGGCCGCACAGCCGCTGGTGCCTGGGGTGGAAACAATGCAAGTACTCTACGGGATTGGCGCGAATGGCATCGTCACTCAATATGTCGCCGCCGGCGCAGTAAGCGACTGGACCAAGGTTTACGCTATCCGCCTCGGCTTCCTGGTCCAGGGGCTGCTGGGGTCGGGCACCACCAGCAATACTGCCTCCAGGCAGTTCTCAGTGCTTGGCACCACCGTCACAGTCCCCGCGGACGGGCGTTTGCGACATGTCTATGAACTGAGCATCAACTTGAGGAATGCGGTATGAGCGCTCGTCCATCGCCACTCCTGCCGGCGCCCGCCCAGCGCGGCGCGGTGCTGCTGATCACGATCATGCTGATGTTGACGCTGACTGTGCTCGGGCTCGGCCTGGTGTCTCTGAACAGCACGCAGACCAGGATTGCTACCAACAGCGGCGATGTGCAGATTGCATTTCAGACCGCGGAAGGCGCTCTCAACCAGGCACAGAGCAATATTCTGGCGGGCAATTATCCGGCCAACAGCTTCCTGGCGAACAACAACGGCCTTTATGTTTTCAATCCTGCGGGTGTGGCTCTATGGAATAGCGTCAACTGGGCCGGCAGCAGTGCGGTCATCCAGAGCTTCCAGGGCGGATCGAAGACGCCGGCTGCCTACATTATCGAGCTGCTGCCGTCAGTCATTCTTCCCGGGCAAAGCTTGAAGAAAGCCACCTGGGTATTCCGCATCACCGCGCGCGCGGTCGGCCCCAGTGGCGGCGCCCCGGTGATGTTGCAAAGCACCGTACAGATTCAACAGTAGCCACAAGGATGCCAGGGGCCGAATGATGACGCGCCAAAGAAGAACCGGAATCGGATTCGCCGGCCTGGCGGCAGTTGCCGCGCTGCTGGCGGCATTGACGCATTTTCTGCTCCCAGCTAACGCCGGCTCGAGCGTGATCCTGCCGATTTCCCAGGTGCCGCTCACCGTTTCGTCGCCGGTACATCCTCAGGTACTGATCGCCATGGGCAACTCGGAATCGATGGACGGCACCCTGAGCGGCGCCATCATGATCGGTTCGGGCAGCCTGGCCAGCGGCCTGACCTCGCTCACCGGTTCCAGTTCCCCCTCGACCTATGCGGTGCCTGCGGGATTTACGCCGCCGCTGCAGGCTGCCGACGTCCTGGGAAACGCGCCTTATACCGTGACGCAAAGCGGCAATCTTGCCGACAACGGCGCAAGCCGCCTGAACATCGCCAAAGCAGGCATCCAGGCGATCATTCAAGCCTACATGCAAAATACCGATTTTGCACTTGCCACCTACAGCACCAGCGGCACCAGTCTCTATACGACCTGGGTCTACTACATGTCTCCCGCCGCAAGCGGCTTTGCATTCACGAGTACGCAGAGCAGCGGCAATCGATATGTCGCCAATCCATGCCTGGGCTACCTGACAGCGTCATCCACCGTCAACAGCAATTGCAATGCGATTGCCAAATCCGGTTTGTATACGGCGACCGCGGTGTCGACCTCGCTGTATATGCAGATAGGCGCATCGAGCGACGATGCCAACATCAACGACGTCCTGTATTCCGGTTCCCAGGCAAGCATTTATATCAACTACGGCAAGGTAACGCCAAGTACGCCCTACCCGCCTAATTATTCACTGGCAAACTACAATAGCGGCACCATCAATATCTCGTATGCCAGCAGCGTACCGTCCGCCAACCAGTCGACCGGACCGACCAACGCCGGATTCGTGCCGTACTCGCCGCAGGTGATGTATGCGCAGCGGGGGTTCGGCTACGGCGGCAGCCAGTCGGCTACCAATGGCAATGTCCTGGTGACGATGACGACTGCCGGCACGGTGCCGACTACCAGTTCCATCAGCACCGCCGTCAATAAATTCGTACCCTACCTGGCGCCGGAAACCAACAGTCTGCAAACCAGCGAAATCAAGGCCGTGGCTGGGCAGGCGCCGACCGCAGGGCTGCTGGCCAAGGCGCAGAGTTATCTGGCGTCGGTGGCAAGCTCCGGCAGCGGCTGTACGCCAAAACAATATGTAGTCCTGATTTCCGACGGCCTTCCTACCCAGGACTTGAACGGCGCCTCCTGGCCACCGCTAGGCAGCGCCGCGGCCCTGGGCTATGGCTTGACCGCCACCTTCAACGCCGACGGCTCTTTAGGTACGACCAACGACCAGGCCTTGACGGATACGATCGCCAATCTCGCCAAACTAAAGAGCGCCGGCATCAATACCTACGTCATCGGCCTCGGCGCGGGCGTCGATCCGACCGTCAATCCGCAGGCCGCGGCTACCTTGCAGGCAATGGCAATTGCCGGCGGCACCGGCAGCTATTACCCGGCCAGCAGCCCAAGTGCGCTGGTCAGCGACCTCAACAATATTCTTATTTCAGTGCAGAGCGGCTCGTTGTCGACGACCGCGGCGGCCGTGAATTCGACCACTTTACAGAATGGCAGCGTTGAATATCAATCAAATTTCACGTCGAGTGACACACCATACCAGGACTGGACCGGCAATCTGATCGAAAAAGCGCTTAACCCGGCGACCGGCGTGCCCACCGGCGCGGCGCTGTGGTCGGCACAATCGCTCCTGGATACCAAGGCATCCGCCGGCGGCTGGTCAAGCAGCCGTCTCATCGCCACCTGGAATCCGACACTCAATAATGGCAGCGGGGGCGGAGCGCCGTTTCAATGGGCCAGCTTGAGCACGGCGCAGCAAGGCTTGCTGCAGCCTGCCGACACACAGGGCCAGAACCGGCTCGCCTATTTGCGCGGCAATAGCGCGTTGGAACAGCACAACGGCGGCAGCTTCCGCAACCGTTCCCATATTCTCGGCGATATCGTCGATAGCCAACCGGCCTATGTCGGCGCACCCTCGGCTCCTTATTTTTCGGCGAGTTATCTCACTTTCAAGCAAGCCCAGGTCAGCCGCCAGCCCATGCTGTATGGCGGCGCCAACGACGGCATGCTGCACGCCTTCAATGCAGCGACCGGGGCCGAGCAGTTTGCTTTCGTGCCGAACGGTGTCTTCGCCAACCTGCAAGCACTGAGCAACCCGCTATACAACCAGAACCATCTTTTCTTTGTAGACGGATCGCCGCAAATCGGCGACGTTCAATTTGCCGACGGCACATGGCACACGCTGCTGGTCGGTGGCGAAGCCGCCGGCGGGAAAACCGTCTACGCCATGGATGTAAGCAATCCCCAATCTCTCACGTCCGAATCGGCGCTGGCCAGCGCAACCCTGTGGGAATTTAGCGAGGCTGACATGGGCCTGGGTTACAGCGAGCCGCAGATTGCCCCCGTCACCACCGGAACCGGCTTTGCGGTCTTCTTCGGCAACGGCTACAACAGCCCCAATAACAAGGCCGTGCTGTACGCACTCAATCCGAAAACCGGGCAGACCGTCAGCAAAATCGACCTGTGCGCGACGGTCAGCAACACCACCTCGGCCAACGCCTGCAACAGTAGCCTGCCGCAAGGCTTATCAACTGTGGCGATAGGCAACTCGGACGGCCTCCAGGGACAGGCTATCACGCAGATCTATGCCGGCGACCTGCAAGGAAATCTCTGGGCGGTCGACGTCGGCAACGCCGATACGACCAAGTGGGTAGTGCGTCTTCTGTTCCAGGCACGCGACGCCAGCGGCAATGTCCAGGCTATCACCACAGCGCCGCTGGTCACGCTGCATCCAAACTATCCGCGCCTGCAAGGGCAGATCGTCATGTTCGGCACCGGCCAGCTGTTGACCTCGACCGATCTGAGCAGCCAGCAAAAACAGACTGTATACGGCATTTGGGATAAACCGGGGAATACCAGTGTGCCGGCGCGCGGCAATTTGCAATCGCAAACGCTCGCCTTGGTTACCGCCGCATCCTCCGGCTTGCCGCAGGACGTGCTGACCGATACCAGCAATGCAATCGACTGGAGCAAGCAGTTCGGCTGGTACGATGATCTTCTTGTCGCAGGACAGCGCATCGTCACTGCGCCGCAGCTGCTCAACGGTGCATTCCTGGCGACCTTGAATACGCCGCCGGCTGCCAACTCTTGCAACGCCGGCTTCACCTCAATGCTTCTTGAATTGAATTTCCAGACCGGCGGCGCGTTCATCCAGCCTCAACTCGACGTCAACGGCAATGGCGTCATCAATGCCAAGGACGTTGTGAACGGTAGCAATCCTGTCGGCGTTGGACTGGGAACCGGCTTCTCCAGCGCGCCGACGCCCATCGGCCCCAACAAGCAAAATCAGATTGTAAAACTGATTACCCAGTCGGGCGGGCAGCAAGTGTCCATTATCGATCCTAACAGCACGCCACGGCGCCTGACCTGGTGGCAACTTCAATAAGGCCGATACCATGCAAACATTTCGCTTTACTACGCGTCCTGCTGGCGGTTTCACGCTGATTGAACTGATGATAGTCGTAGCGATCGTAGGCATCCTTGCCGCCGTCGCCTATCCGTCGTTCCAGTCTTACGTCCTGCACTCTCGCCGAGCAGATGCCTTGACGGCATTGTCGCAAGACCAGGTGATCGTCGAGCGTTGCTACGCCCAGAATTTTTCCTATAGCCAGGCTTGCGCAGCACTCCCGACGTTTCCTCTAGCCTCTCCGCAGGGCTTTTATTCCGTTGCCCTATCCAACCTGACGGCAACGACCTATACGCTCAGCGCTACCTCCATTGGATCACAAACTAAAGATACCAAATGTGCCTCCCTGACCGTCGACCAGGCGAACCAGAAATCCGCACAAGATAGCAGTGGCAATGCACAGACCGTCTGCTGGAACCCCTAGGAGGCAATCCATGGTGAGGCAATCGCTTATCTCTTTCGTATTTAGCACGATGCTTACCGGCCAGCTGTATGCCGCGGATCCAGGAATTTCCGACACTGAAATACGCCTGGGCATGGTTAACGCGCAATCCGGGGCGGCCGCCGGGCTGGGCCAAGGCATGCGGGTTGGCGCCATGGCGGTTTTCAACGATGTCAACAGCAACGGCGGGATTCACGGGCGGCAGATAAATTTGCTGGTGGATGACGACGCCTACGATCCCAACAAGGCAATCGATGCAACATTGAAAATGACCGAGGAAATGAATGTCTTTGCCTTGTTCGGGTATGTAGGAACGCCAACCGCGAACGCCGTCCTGCCTATTATCAAGGACACGAAAATACCTCTCGTGGGGATATTCAGCGGAGCGATGCTTTTACGAAAGCCAGTCATTCCGGAAGTGTTCAATCTGCGCGCCAGCTACGGAGACGAAACGGAAATTCTGGTCGATCATTTCATCAAGGATAAAGGCGCCAAACGCTTTGCAGTCTTTTATCAGGACGACGGATTCGGCCTGGCGGTGCTGGCCGGAACAGAACAGGCATTAAAACGGCGCAACATCGAAGTTGTCGCCAAAGCGACTTTCCAGCGCGGTACGATCGCAATCCAGGCCGGGCTCGCCACCTTAATCGATAGCAAGCCTGACGTCGTGATCATGGCTGGTCCTTATACGCCGCTGTCGGCATTTATCAAAGATGCGAAGAGAGAGGGATTGAATGCCAATCTGGCGACCGTGTCTTTCGTCGGAACAGACAATCTGGTGAAGCTATTGGGAGTCGACGGCGACGGCGTCGTCATATCGCAAGTAGTCCCGTTTCCAGAAAATCGCGGCTTGCCGCTCGCTAGAGAATGCGCAACCTTGATCGAAAAATATACCCCAGGGGAAAAGCTCGGATTTGTTAATTTCGAAGGATGCATTGCCGCCAGGGCCATGGCAATCGCCCTGGAAAGAACCGGCTCTGGATTGACGCGCTTGGGACTGATCCACGCTCTCGAATCGATCAAGGGGCTGGATATCGGCGGCATGCAACTTAATCTCGGGCCGGACAATCATCAAGCCTCGAACTCGGTTTTCTTGACCAGAATATCGCAAGGAAAAATAACCTCGGTTGAGACCATTCCGAAATAACACATGCGATGTCCAACCTGACAGAGAAGTTACGCGTTAAAAAAACGAGGTTTTCGTGAAAATCAAAACGAAACTGATGGCGAGCACCGGATTGCTGTTATTGGGAGTGATGGCGATCTCCGTGACAAGTCTCGTCGCTTTAACCGGTGTTTCTTCAAGCGTGTACAGGCTGACCGATGAATCAATACCATTGCAATTGAAGACAAGCGAGCTGCAGCGCACAATCGAAAAAACGTCAGCCAATTTTTTTAAGCTCGGCATGTCGACAGATCGTCAGCAACAAGCGCAATCTTCTGCAGAAATCAACGGCAATATCAAATCGATCGAGGCCATCACGCGCGACATCCAGAAACTGGATAGGCAAGGCATGGAGATCAATCCTGTCTTGTATAAGGACATGCAGAACAAGATGAATTTTGCGGTCAGCGACCGTTTAAGGGATACCGAAATATTCAGAGACGAGGCGCGCAACGTTAAAGGCACGTTAATAAATATAGAGCAATCGATAAGCACCGTTAAGACCAGCATTGACTCGCTGAATATCCAGGCAGAAAAAGTGGTCGCCGCGGCACAGCAGGAAAATCTTTCCTCGAACCAGATTATCAAAGAATTTAGCGGTATCAGGCTGCAGGTGAAAGACTTGATCATCATCGTGGGCGAGCTTGAAACCGTAAAGAACCGCTATCGGCTCACTCCCCTGGTGGAGCGCATGAAAGCTGCGGAAAATGCGATCAAGAATATTTCTTACGCCCAGGATGAGACGACAAAAATCAAGGAAATAGGCAATTCCGTTTCTGCATTGGTTGAGCGCGTTCTCAACAACAAAAGCGGATTGATTGCCTTGCGCGCCAAAGTATTCACGAACATCGGCGCGGAGACCGATTATTTTTCAGAAAAGAAAAACATCATCCAGGAATTGGAGTCCGTTGACGCAAAGATATCCGAGGCCATCGACCCGATTGAAATGCAGCTCGTCCGTGACCGCCACGAACTTGAAGCCGCCAATGCATTCTTGCAGCAAGCGACACGTGTGAAAGACACTGGAAACGCGATCACCATCGATGTCAACGAGCTCAATAGCGCAATTGGGGGAGTGATCCTGAGTGAATCGGAGAGCGAATTCAAAGCGAGCGTAGCCATTGCAAGAACCGAAGCCAAAGAGTTGCAGGAGAGTGATTCTTTGTTCAGAAAGGGGCTGCTGGACACGCAGAAAAAAAAATATATTACCGATGCAAATGCCGTCAGCCGGCTTATCCGGATACTCAATGAGGGATCTGAAAGAATCATCACCGCAAAGGCGCGCGTGCTTGCAAGCGACGTTGCGCTACGCGAAATCGTCGAGCAGGTAAATGTCGTTTCGCGGGAAAAAGTGGCTTACAGCGACTTGCAAGTGGAAAAAATCGGCAAGCAGCAGCAAGGCGTGGTGTCGAATGTTCAAGGTTCGGTAAATGCGTCGTTTATCGTCATCATGGTAGCGACGTTATTGCTGGGTTTCGGCGGCATCGCTATCAATACGAAAATCGGAGCCTCGATCGTTCGTCCGCTTTCCCGTTTATCCACCACTATCGAACGCATAAGAGGCGGCAAGGATCTCTCTTTGCGGGTGCTCGAACACGGTTCGGACGAAATCGGAATACTGATCAACGGCTTTAACAGCATGCTTGAGAATATCCACCAGCGTGATACCCAGCTCAAGCTCGCGACTGCGGAAGCACAGGCCGGCAGTCGCGCGAAGTCGGAATTTCTTGCCAAGATGAGCCACGAAATCCGCACCCCCATGAACGGCGTGCTAGGCATGACCGAATTATTGTTGCGCACCGAGTTAAGCGCCAAGCAACAACGTTTCGTCAACTCGGTGTACCGCTCCGGCGAATCTCTTCTGACGGTGATTGACGACATCCTGGATTTTTCAAAGATCGAAGCCGGCAAGCTGACATTGGAACAAAACGAATTCAATTTGCGGCAGACGATTGACGATGTCATTGTCTTGCTTGCTCACAGCGCTCATCGCAAGGACCTCGATCTCATTTGCCATATGGCAGAGAATCTACCGCGGAATGTCCGAGGCGACTCGGTGCGCTTGCGACAAGTCGTTACGAATCTGATAAACAATGCGATCAAGTTCACCGACCAGGGAAAAGTAGTGCTGGACGTGCGCTGCGACGGCCAGGATCTGGTTTGTTTTACGATATCTGATACGGGCATAGGCATAGCGCCGGAGGTCGCAGCGAATCTGTTTCAACCTTTCCAGCAAGCGGACAGTTCAATTTCACGTAAATATGGCGGTACCGGGCTAGGCCTGGTCATCACCAAGCAGCTCGTCGAAATGATGGGCGGGACAATCGAATTGAAGAGTTCGCCAGGTCAAGGGGCGATTTTTTCGTTCACCTTGCATTTTGAGCGACTAGCCGAGACGGCCGCCACCCATGCTTCTGCCATACGGACATCTCTGGCCGGAGTGAAAATACTGATCGTCGACGACAATCCGACCGACCGCAGCATTCTTCTGGAGCATGCGGGCGAATGGAAGATGGACGCCGTAAGCGCCTCGAGTGGTGCAGAGGCGTTGCAACAGTTGCGCGCCGCCGTAGCCCATGACGCGCACTTTGATGTCGCCATCATCGACGTCTGCATGCCGGTCATGGACGGCGCTGCTCTCGTACAAACGGTCAAAGCCGATACTTCCCTCGCCCAGCTGAAAATCATCATGCTGACTTCGTTCGACACTGTCGACGACATCAATCTTGCCCGCAAGTTGGGAGTCGAATATTGCTTCAATAAACCTGTGCGCGGAACCGATCTTTACGACGGCATCGTCACAGCGATGGCAGGAAATGCGCCAAATGCCGTGCGCCACACGCTGGCGGTGATCACTCCGTCATGCGCTCCTGCCGACAGTTCAGCTTCCCATCCCCCTATGGCGGTTAAAATTTTACTGGCGGAGGACAACACGATCAATCAGGAAATCGCCGCAGCAATGCTTGAGGATACCGAGTACCACGTCGCCATCGCTGAAAACGGTCATGCGGTGCTGTCCATGCTTGCTACCGGCGATTTCGATGTTATTTTGATGGATTGCCAAATGCCGGAAATGGACGGCTTCCAGGCCACGCGAGTGCTGCGACGCCAGGAGCAGCTCACCGGCTGTCCGCGCATACCCGTCATCGCGCTTACCGCGAATGCAATTGGCGGCGACAGAGAACGCTGCCTGGAAGCCGGCATGGACGACTATATCTCGAAACCGTTTCGTCGCGACATATTGTTAAAGACGCTCGCACGCTGGACCCAAGCCGCAACAATCACGCCAAGCCCTGTGTCAATTGCAGACGAGACGCCGACCACGCCGACCACGATAGAAACCGCCAGCATCGACCCGAAAGCGCTGCAGGCCTTGCGTTCCTTGCAAAGACCTGGACGTCCTGATGTGCTAACCCGGGTTGTCGATCTGTTTATTCTGGATGCGCCGCGCTTGCTTGCCGCAATGCGCAAGGCGGTCGCGGAAAATGATGCCGAGGCTTTGCGGCATGCGGCCCATACGCTGAAATCAACAAGTGCAAATGTCGGCGCCGTGGTGCTCGCCGCGAGCTGCCGTGAAATCGAACAACTGGCGCGCTCCGCGAATGTCGCGGCAACCGTCACACCATTAAATGACGCAGTGGAAGAACTTGATCGCGTCCTTGTAGCGCTTGCTCTGGAAAGGGTTGCCGCATGAACCAAGAAACCAAAGAGCTTACCCTGGTGCTCGTCGTCGACGACGACGCGATGACCCGTATGCTTGTCGTGGAGGCGCTCGAACCGGAGGGTTTCAGGGTGGCGGAAGCGGCCAGCGGCATCGAAGGCATCGAGATGTTCCGGCGACTCCAGCCTGACATCATGCTGTTAGACGTCAGCATGCCTGAAATGGACGGATTCGAATGCTGCAAGCGCATCCGTGAATTACCCGAGGGCAGGCGCATACCGATTGTCGTCCTCACCGGAAACGACGATGACGAGTCGATTACCCAAGCATTTGAAGCCGGCGCTACTGACTTTCTTTCCAAGCCTATGCGCTGGAAGCTGCTGCCACATCGGGTGCGCTACTTGTTGCGGGCAAGCGAGGCGTTGCAGGATCTGGCTCGCAGCGAGGCCAGTCTCACGTATGCTCAGGGATTAGCCCATGTGGGGAACTGGGAATATAACCCGGAAAGCGCTGACGGTTACTGGTCTCCGGAAGTCTATCGAATTCTGGGACTCGACGAGAATAACACTCCGCCCCGTTTCGAATCGCTGCTGCAAGCGGCGCCCAACGATGAGCAACCCAAGTTGATTTATTGCTTCATGAATCTACGCACTGAGGGCATCAGCTATAGCCTTGAGCACCGTATCACGCGCCCCGACGGGGACGAGCGAATTGTTCTCCAGCAGGCGGAAACGTTGCGCGAGCAAGGCCGGATCCTGGTGCTACGAGGCACTTTGCAAGACATCACCGAACGCAAGATGCACGAGGCAAGGATCGAATACCTGGCCAACCACGACGCGCTTACCGACCTGCCCAACCGCAACTTGTTGAGCGACCGCATTACGCAGTCAATCGCTCATGCCAACCGTAGCGGCCAGCATATGGCCGTGATGTTTCTCGACCTGGATAGATTCAAATTCATCAATGATAATTTCGGCCACCCCGCGGGAGACAGTTTGCTGAATGCTGTTGCGACCAGGCTTAAAGCGGCGACGCGCGAAGAGGACACCGTAGCACGGCTGGGAGGAGATGAGTTCGTCATCATGCTGCCGGCTTTCAGCTCTCCCGACAATACAGAGACTGCGGTGCGCAGAGTGCTAGAGGCATTTTCCGCTCCCTTCTCTGTCGGCGATCACGAACTGCATATCACGACCAGTATTGGGGTGAGCATTTATCCGGAAGATGGCGGCAATAGCGAGACCTTGCTCAAAACGGCCGATGCCGCCCTATACAGTGCGAAAGAAAAGGGCAGGAATTGCTCCCAGCTCTATACCCGTGAGATGGGCGTCCAGGTGGAGGAACAGGCAGAGCTCGAAAATGCACTGCGCCAGGCGGTCCTGCAGCATGAATTCGAGCTCCACTATCAACCCAAGGTCGATCTCAAAAGCCGCCGGGTCAACGGTGTCGAAGCGCTGCTGCGCTGGCGTCGTCCGGGAGTTGGCTTGATCCCTCCGGATAGCTTCATTCCCTTGGCGGAAGAAACCGGATTGATCGTACCGATAGGCGAGTGGGTATTGAGAACGGCTTGCGTCCAGGCCAAAGCCTGGCAAGCCGCGGGGCATCTTGAGCTCAGCATGGCAGTCAACGTATCGGCGCGCCAGTTCCGGCAGCAAAATGTTGTCGAGCTGGTGCGCAGCGCGCTGCTTGAGAGCGGCCTCGCCGCCGAATACCTGGAACTGGAGCTGACGGAAAGCGTGCTCATGCGAGATCGGGAAACCGCAGTGAAAACCCTGCGCAGTCTCAAAGAGATAGGTGTAATTTTAACGCTGGACGATTTCGGCACCGGATATTCGAGTCTCTCCTATCTCAAGGAATTTCCCTTCGACGTAGTGAAGATCGATAAGTCCTTCATCTCCGATGTGACGAATAGCGTCGATGGCGCGTCGCTCACCAAATCCATCATTGCCATGGCCGAGTCTCTTCATATGACGACAGTTGCCGAAGGAGTCGAGACGGAAGGTCAATTGGGATTTTTAAGCAATAACCGCTGCGACACCATGCAAGGCTACTATTTCAGCCGGCCATTGCCGATAGACGAAATGGATGCGCTGCTTGGCGCAGGAACGCATTTGCCGGGTGACAACCGCCCCGGCGATCCGTTCAAGCGCACTCTGCTGCTGGTCTGCAACGATGAAGAAACGCTGGCCTCCCTCAATCGTCTTTTACTACCGGACGGCTATCAGATCTTCAGTAGCAGCAGTCCGCTTGAAGCCTTGGAACTGCTGGCGATCCATCCTGTCGGCGTCATCGTATCTGACCTGGGCAAGCCGGAAATACCGGTAATCGATCCCTTAAGCCGCGTCAAGGGACTGTATCCGCATATAGTCCGCATCATGCTTTCCGGCTATTCCGAAATACAGCTGGCGACTGGCGAAATCAATGAAGCAACCGTTTATAAATTCCTGACAAAGCCGTGGGATGACCGGCTGCTGCGGCAGCATGTGGGAGAGTCGTTTCGTCGCTTCGAAGCACGCACAAGAGGTAAAAATCCGGCGCAGGAAATCAAGCCTGTCAATGCGCCTGTTTTGAAATAGGAAATCGCAAGCCACTTGGCGATACGCCAAACAAAAATTTTCTTGAAATGCGATGGTTTTTGAATCAACACGGAGAAGTTCATGGATACCGATTTCGACTGGCCACTGCCACCACACTTCGAATCAATCTCTGCATCCCCTGCAACCAACGATGGCAGGGTGCCATGCATCGTCGCCATGCCCGACGGCAGCCGCAAAGTCGGCAATCTGCTGGAGTTTGACCTGGAAACCTCATCGATAGAGTTTCATCAGGAACGCGCCAGCGGCAACTTGCGTATCGGCTTTGCCAATCTCAAAAGCATCCGCTTAACGTCGCCGATAGAGTTGAAGAAAATGGAATTGCCTTTAACGGTCGAAACACAAGGAAATTTATCCATCTCAATTCGGCAAAAATGCATGATTTCGTTCAAGGACGGCGAACATTTGCTCTCCGAAACGGTGGGTTACGTTCCGCGTGACATCGGGATTTTTCTGTTTCTTGTCGGCGGCGGCAACAAGGTAGTGCGCTGGTTTATTCCGACAGAAGCAATTGCCAGCTATCAAATTGGCGACAAACTCGGCAAAATGCTGATAGACACCAGAATGGCGTCGGCCGACGCTGTCGACGCCGGCTTAAAGAAGCAAAGCGAGCTGAGGGAATCCAAGCTGGGAGCGTATCTGCAGCTAGAGAGCCTGGTCACGGAAGTGCAAGTAGAAATGGCCTTGCAAAAGCAGCGATCGTTGCCCCACCTTAAGCTGGGAGAAGCATTAATTCAGGAGCAGCTGATCACCATTGAACAGCTGGCGCAAGCGCTGAAGAAGCAAAATGAGGACAGAAAACTGCACCTGGGTGAAATTCTTGTCGGCATGGGTTTCGTCACCAAGGAAAGCATTAAAAGAATATTGGCGCAAAAGCTTGGCATTCCCTTCGTTACCCTGCCCCAGTTCCATTTTGACTTGAATTTGACCAAGATCGTACCTGCCGACCTGGCGCGAAAATACATTGTGATGCCGCTATACCGAACCCAGTCGCGCATGGTGGTGGCGATGGAAGATCCGCTGTCGTCAGAAGCGTTGAAGGAATTATCGTTTTGCGCCAAGCTCACGATTGATCCCGTCATGGCGTCGGAGACTGACCTGGTGGAGGTCATTTCAAGATTCTATGGCCGGCAGGGAGAGCGTCAGGACATCGCTGAATTCGTTTCTAAAATGGACGATGGCATCGGCGCCGAACTGAGCCTGGTTAGCAATGAGGTGATTACTGAATCCGACAACACCATGGTTCGCCTGGTCAACAAGATCATCCTCGACGCCTTCGAACAAGGCGCCTCCGACATCCATATCGAAGTCATGAAAGGAAATGAACCCACCCGGGTCCGCTTTCGCAAGGACGGCATCATGGTCGATTATTCGAACATTCCGGCAAACTACCGCAATGCCCTGGTGTCCCGCCTTAAGATCATGAGCCGCCTGGATATTTCCGAGAAGCGCCGCTCCCAGGATGGGAAGCTGAATTTCGAGCAGTTCGGTCCTGTCAAAATTGAGCTTCGCGTGGTCACCATGCCGACCACGGAAGGCATGGAAGATATCGTGATGCGCATACTCGCAGCGCCAAAGGCCCTATCCCTGGACGCACTAGGCCTGTCTGCCGCTGTGCTGGAGGGACTCAAAAAGCTCGCCCTGAAACCGCATGGGCTGTTATTTGTTTGCGGTCCAACCGGGTCGGGAAAAACCACAACTTTGCATTCCCTGCTCAGTTATATCAATACCAGTGAACGAAAAATATGGACGGTCGAAGATCCTATAGAAATTACCCAGAAGGGTCTGCGGCAAGTGCAGGTACACGCAAAAATCGACCTGACCTTCGCCGCTGTATTGCGCAGCTTCTTGCGGGCAGATCCGGATGTCATCATGGTGGGAGAAACGAGGGATCCGGAAACGGCCCGGACCGTCATTGAAGCTTCACTCACCGGGCACCTGGTATTTTCCACCTTGCATACCAACAGCGCAGTCGAAAGCGTCGTCCGCTTATTGGATCTCGGCCTAGACCCGTTTAATTTTGCCGATGCGCTGTTAGGCGTAGTCGGTCAACGGCTCACACGCAAATTGTGCACGGCCTGCCGCCAACGTTATTCCGCCACTGCCGAGCAAGTCAAGATGCTTGCTTACGAATATTGCCTGGAAACCGGACTGCAGGAAGACGACGTGGTAGCGCAATGGCAAAAACAATATGGCCACGGCAGCACTGCGCTCACCTTATACAAGGCCGTAGGCTGCGAAAAATGCGACAAGAGCGGCTACAAAGGCAGGCTAGGCGTGCACGAATTACTGTTCAACACTCCCGCCATCAGGAAACAAATTCATGCGAAAGCGAATGTGCCGGAAATACTGAAAACCGCTGTTGGAGAAGGTATGCGGACCTTAAAACAAGATGGAATCGATAAGATATTTCAAGGCTTGACCGACTGGGAGCAAGTAAGAATGCTCTAAGACGAATAATGGCAGAGCGAATAGATAAATCCACCTCCCGTTCAAGAGGTGGATGGAATTCTACCCAACATGATCAAGAGCTATTTGCCTTCTCCAACTGTATCGGCTGCTTGGCAACCGAGGCTGCTCCGGTGTCGAAATAGAGCTTCAAAGCCATGATCTCGCGCGAGACATCCGCAGGAAAACCTTTGCGGGTTCCTCGTTGATCCAGCAAGAGTTCGGCAAACAGTTTTTCACCTGCAGCTCGCCGCGGCCAAACTTCGGCAAATTGGTTGGCGATACGCGGATAATGTTTGATGAGCCACAAAGGCCAAATTTCTGTAGGTAGCGACAGCAGCCAATTATATGTCTGCTCCTGCAACTTCAGATCGGCGGGCCCATGCAGGCGGCGCAATTGCTCCCAGTTCTTTTCTTGCCTGCTCCGCAGCTCTGCATCAAGTACAGCTTTTGCTTCCGAAACCGAGACTTTTTCGAATGGAATTGAGTCCATAAATCCTCCTAAAAGAGGGAATGCAGAGTCGTAGTTGCCACTCTCCTGGTAACAATGGCAGGTGGTTGGCGTCAATTGATATATCTGACAACGACCAACTAAAATGTTGCCACTTGGAATTTATTCTACACCTTTTCAATCGCTGAAAACGATTGCTCCCTCTCGCTTATGTTGAAAATTTTCTGGCATGCAAGGCGTTAGGTGCCGGAACCCGCCATCGAAATTGCAGATTGTTTCAATGAAATTAATAAATAACTATTGTATTGATCTGTGGAGGTCTATGATTAATAATAGTTTCCAAAAGAAAACATTTTCCATATTTCCAGATGCCCTTTTACGATAGAAAAGAGACACGTCGACTTTTAATTTTGTAATCACTTCCCACAATAAAAACCATGAACGGTCTCCGAGACAGATTGGCACGGCAAGCAAGATTAGCCACCAAACGTATATCAATCACGTCGCTGGCCATGATTTTCGTGATTCTTGTATGTTTGTCTTTGGTATTCATCGATGGCTGGCGAAGTTGGACAGCCCGTAATATTCAGCTGCAGGAAATGGGAGTTTCCACCTCCAATATGACGCGCGCCATAGCGCAACATGCGGACGATACTATTAAAGCAGCCGACACCACCCTCGTCGGTCTCGTCGAGCGGGTACAAGCTGATGGCACCGGCCCTGGAGCTTTGCAGCGACTGCATCAGCTACTGGTCCAACGGGTTCGCGAACTGCGCCAACTCCAAGGTTTGTTCATCTATGACGAAAAAGGGAATTGGCTCGCTAATGCGTTGCCGGCGACGCCATCCAACGTCAATAATTCAGACCGGGATTATTTCATCTATCACAGTACCCACTTCGATCCCAAGCCTTACATCGGACTGCCGATACGCAGCCGATCAACAGGCAAATGGATCATCACTGTCTCGCGCAGAATTAGCCATGCCGATGGCAGCTTCGCCGGCGTTGCGCTAGCCACCATCGATATGGATTACTTCAATAAATTTTACGAAAGCTTCGATATCGGCCACCACGGCGCGATCGTGCTTGGACTGAATAATGGCGTCATGCTGACCCGTCGGCCGCTGTTGGCGGATACCAATGGAAAAAGCATAGCAAATACCCCTCTGTTTCGTGACCACGTTGCGAAGAGAGCCATGGGCACGATTTTTATCGTTTCAGCACTGGACGGAGTTAGGCGCCTGAATAGCTTCCGGCACTTGGAGCAATATCCCTTATTCGTCGCCACAGCGCTGTCGGAAGATGAAATCCTTGCAGATTGGCTTACAGATACTTATTTACATTCCGCCGGCGTGGGGATACTGCTCATCGTATTGAGCATGCTGGGATTTCATCTCGTCGGTCAAATCAAGCTGCGCCTGAATGCCGAAGCGGAACTGGTTCGAGCACGGGATGCATTAGAAACACTCAACCAGACGCTCGAAAGGCTGGCATTGCAGGACGGTCTCACCGGACTCGCGAATCGTCGTCATTTTGACCTTGCTCTGGACAAGGAATTTAGCCGTGCGGTGCGAGAGGCAAGTTCACTGGCGCTGGTCATGATCGATGTCGACTGCTTCAAACAATATAACGATATATACGGTCACGCAGCAGGCGATGAATGCTTGCGAAAAATCAGCGAGGTGATTAAAACCAATCAGAATCGGCCTGGCGACGTCGCGGCCCGTTACGGCGGGGAAGAGCTTGGCGTGCTTCTCCCCGGTACTGACGTACGCGGCGCAATGGTCATTGCCGAAAAAATCCGTTTGGAGATCCACAACCTGGGTATCGAGCATGCGGGTAATTCCGCCGGCGTGGTCACAGTCAGCGCCGGCGTTGATGCGTTTGTCCCCATTCTGGATCTGGATAATCCGTTAGAGCTGATACAAGCAGCCGATAAGGCCCTTTACGCAGCAAAATCTGGCGGGCGTGATCGTGTCTGCGAAAATAACAGCGTCATTCACTCTCATCAAGCTACTACTCAGCAGGAATCGTCTGCCATCCTGTAAAGTGGCCAGTCACTCTTTGCAAGTCCGCATAATATCCTCTCTACCCTAGGGCTAGTTCTCGCTACACGCGATAACTGGCAGCGTTTCCTGCGTTGACCGCAGCGACCTGAGCAAGCGAAATTCCGGCGGGTCCGCCTATATCTTGCCGCGCTTGACCTGGACGACGCGAAATACGCACCCCTCATTGGCCACGCTGATACTGGCGCCTTGCTTGAGCCCGGCTATCGTTGCATCGGTCGCTCTGATGACGACCGCTTCTAGCGTCATCGGCATCGGCTCCAGACCGGAATGCAGGCAGGCGTCCAGCAGCAGGTCGCCGCAGAACTCTGTGCCCGATGACAAAATCAGTTGCATGCGCTATACCGTCACAATCGGCATGCAAAACATCAAGTGCGGCACGTCCATCTCCTATTTAACGATTACACGTTGCATCTTGTTGTTCGCCCTCAGCGGCAAATATCGTGCCACATCTTCGAAGGCAAGGCCGTAACCGTGCAACATACTTTTCAGCGTGGAACTTCTCGGGTCAAGAATTTGGCCCGCTTCCAATTTGGAAAGTATGGGTATCGGTAACCCACAACGATTGTGAATAGCAGTTAACGTTAACGGCTTACCATTTCCTCCCTTTTGCTGCTTGCGTACCGCCCTTAAAAAATCTGCAAGTGTTGTAGGGTCGCCTTCGAGGAGTTCCCTCTTATTTTTCATGCGATTTCCTTGTGGTAAAAGGACGAATCTCCCTAGTTATTATTTCGCAAAACCCCATCTACTCCGCTAACGAGACTATTGCTTTCGCTCACGAACCGCAAATGCCTCAGGTGGCAGCATGCAGGGCATACGCCGCCAAGCGATGAGCAATTTTGTTTGACCGGCCAAACGTCCGAACTGAGGAAGTCGCCCGAATCCATCCAAAATGTTTCCCTGTTGCAATATAATGCATACTAACCTATTCCCATCCATTCAACACCTCATCGCATGATCGAGAGAGCCACATTGGCAGCAAAGCTATCTAATCTTTAAGCCCCCTCTGACATCCCGCCCGTAACTACATGGGCAGTTTTTCTGTCACGCAAATCTTGGCCAACGTCAAACTTCGGCGCCACGACCATCATCGACGTACTCGACGCTCTGGCATTGAACTGTGTGGCCGGCAAGATTGATGCGATCTCGGGAATATCCGGTATCTGCGCAACAGCAGGAGCAGTCGGCATATTCGGGACGGCAGAGATATTCGGCACCGCCGCCAGCGATGGAATGACACTCTGCGCTTGCGTCGCCCTCGCATCCTGCGCAAAGAACTCGCCCGTGCGCATCTTATTCCCATATTTTTATAGGCGGCACCTACTGAGATCGCCCCGTCACCATACAAGCTTTTATTGTTTTTGATCACGGGTTCAATTCGCAAGCGCTAGCTATCACTGACTTGCCGGTCATCTACCAGCGCGTCGCGCACCGACGTTTCAGGATTATTTTTCATGATGCCGTCGCCGAATTTCTTCTTTTGATCGGCCGTCATGCCGTCGCCATTGAATCCCAGCACACGCTCATCAATGGCATCCGCAAAACGCTGTCCAATCAAGCCAGGCAACGAAGCGTACAGGTGGTCGTGCCTCTTCCGTCTAGTGCAAAAAGGAGCCGCCTGCCATCGACGGCAGGATCGGCAGTTCATCCAAGTCATTTTCCGACAACAGCATATTGATGGCCTTGTCCTGCACCGCGAACTGCGGCACCCACAGGCGTATAAGGCGATTTGCCACCTCGCGGACATTCAGATGGACACCGCGCTCAGTGGCAACAACAATCGTCACATCCTTCTTATTGAGCATCCACTTCCACGAAACGAGATCGTCCCTTGGCGTGATTTTTTGAGATGTCACGTCCGGATTGAGAAAGAAGATACTGAGCGTCTGGGGCAATAGCGTGCTGGTGGCAAGAGGCACGGAAACGAGCTGGCCTTGAGCAAGTGCGTGTCCATGATTTAAGGCATACATTTGGGCGGCGCCTGCGTGATGCTGGCGTCCTTTCCGAGGACCGGGCCGTATTGATGGATCATGCGGCAAACAATACGTCGGAGCAGTACGCAACACCGACTATTGCACAGCTTATCGAGATGGCAAATCTTGGGTAGAAACGCGGAATACCTCCACCTTGCTTAGAATAAGCAACGGATAGTCGCGCAAAAAGTTGCGCACAAAGAAAAAGGACCTAGAAGATTTCTCTTCTAAGTCCTTGATCTTACAGCTTAAATATGGTCGGAGTACAAGGATTCGAACCTTGGACCCCCTGGTCCCAAACCAGGTGCGCTACCGGGCTGCGCTACACTCCGAGAAGCAAGATAATAAACAGTATTCCGATTTTTGTCAAATTTTTATACAGGAAAATTTTTAAATTTTGCTGCAAAAACCAACCCAATAACGGTACCGCCAACAACTTATCTGCTGAAAAACTTGAGAGACGGATTAGACCAGATTTCAGAAAAATATGCGACAAAAAAAACGTCTTTTTCGACAAATATTCAAACTTTTTTCAGTTCTGCTTAATACGTCAGCAGATTTGTAAAAAAGCTGCCGATGTTTTAAGCAAATCGATAGCGCAAAATCATTTACAGATTTATCCGACAGGATTTTAATCCTGTCGCAAGGCCAATTGCGCACGCTGAAAAATAACTTTGAAACGACTGCCCTTGCCATATTCGGAAGAAATTTCCAGGCGGCCGCGGTGTCGCAATAAAACATGTTTCACGATGGCCAGCCCGAGACCCGTTCCCTGCGTCGCGCGCGAGCGGGTTTTATCGACGCGATAGAAACGCTCGGTGAGCCGGTTCAAATGTTCTGCCGCGATGCCGATGCCATCGTCGGCCACGATCAAAGCCGCACTATCGTCTTCGATGGCCCAGCTGACATCGATGTGGCCACCGTCGGGTGTATAGCGCACCGCATTCGACAGCAGATTCACAAATGCGCTTTCCAGTTCATCGTGATTGCCTTTCAGGTCGACCTCCTGCACCTGCCGCAATGTAATGCTGTGCTTGCCGCCCGACAGCGCCCTCGCCTCTTCCACGATACGGGTGAGCAGGGGTTTGATGCGCACAGTGTCGCCGGAGGGCGGCTGCACCAGCGATTCCAGCCGGGTCAGCGTCAGCATGTCGGCCACCAGCCGCTGCATGCGCTGCCCCTGCTCCGCCATCAGATGTAGCTGGCGCTGGCGGGTTTCTTCGCTCATCTCGCTGCTCAGCGCATGCTCCAGAAAACCGTTGATGACCGTCAGCGGCGTGCGCAGCTCATGCGATGCGTTGGCGATAAAATCGCGCCGCATGGTATCCATTTTTTCGTTTTGCGTGACGTCGTGCGTCACCAGGATCTGGCGCCGGCTTTCGAAAGAAATCAGCTGCACCAGGATTTTTCGGTCGTGGTGCATGAAGGGCAAAGGCTGCTCGAACCGGCCCGACAGCATGTAGTCGACGAAATCCGGAGAGCGGATCAGGTTGGTCAGCAAGCGTCCTTCATCGCGCTTCAGGTCGAGCCCCAGATGGCTCTGCGCCGCCGGATTGCACCACTCCAGATGCATGACGCCGTCGACAATCACGACGCCATCCGGCAGCAGGCTCATGGCTTGGCGGAAGCGCGCCAGCCACTCCGCCATTTCGGCGCGCGAGCGTTCGTCTTCGTGGCGGATGTCTTCCAGCGCCGCGAATGCATGCGCCCACAAGCCCCAGGTTTTCGGCCGCGGCCTACCGACCGGAGCGTCCAGCCATTGTTCGATCTGATAGAGCGAGCGCATCTGCAAAAACAACAGGCTCGCCAACGACAAGCTGTAGAACAGCAGGCCGACGACTGTGCCGAAGGCAGCCCCTACCGCCACCGCAATCAAGGACAAGAGGCCAAACCAGAGCAGCGCCGGCACCCAGAATTTGCGTGCGCTGCGCGTGCTGGCTACCGGCATGGTCACGCCGCCGGCTCAGCGTTGAGCTTATAGCCGACGCCGCGCACCGTCTTGACATAGTCGGCGGCCAGGCCGAGCGATTTGCGCAGGCGCATGATGTGAACGTCGACCGTGCGTTCCTCGATAAAAGTATGGTCGCCCCAGACTTTATCGAGCAATTGCGCGCGCGAGAAAATCCGGTCAGGATGCGCCACCAGGAAACGCAACAGCTTGAATTCTGCCTGGTCCAGCTCCACTTCCCGCTCATCGACAGTGACCTGGTAGCGGTCGGTATCGATGCGGATCAAGCCGTGCGTCAGCAGGCTTTGTCCGAGTTCCGGCACTTTGCGCCGCAACAGTGCCTGGATGCGCGCGATCAGCTCCTTCGGTGAAAACGGTTTGGTGACATAGTCATCGGCGCCCGCGTTGAGCCCTCTGACCTTGTCCTCGTCCATGCCTTTGGCGGTCAGCATGATGACCGGCAGCGTGGCGCTGCGCGTCTGGCCGCGCCATTCCTGCAGCAGCGCCAGGCCGGAAGTGTCCGGCAGCATCCAGTCCAGCAATACCGCCTTGGGCAAGACACCGACGATAGCCTGACGCGCCTCGGCGGCGCTATACGCAATCTCACAGGAAAAGCCGGCATCGTCGAGCGTAAAGCGCAGCAGCTCGGCGATGCCTGGCTCATCTTCGACAATCAGAATGTGGGTTTGATATTTCGACATCAGGCATTAACTCTATTCAATCCAGCAATTCAGCAATAGTTCAGCAACAATTCAGGCGCCCACTTTATCCGCAATCCGGCGCGCCATCGCCTGCGCCAGGTCGGCGCCCTTGGCTTCCACCATGACCCGGATCAGCGGCTCGGTGCCGGAGGCGCGGATCAGCACGCGGCCGTTGTCGCCCAGTTCGCGCTCCACTGCTTCTTTCTCCGCCACCATCGCCGGATTCTTCTTCCAGTCGAAACCTGCAGCGACTTTGACGTTGATCAGCGTCTGCGGATAGAGTGCAATATCAGCCGTCAGCTGCGCCAGGGTTTCACCGGTGCGCTTCAGCGCCGACAGTACCTGCAGGGCAGAGACGATGCCGTCGCCAGTGGTGTGCTTGTCCAGGCACAGCAGATGGCCGGAGCCCTCGCCGCCAAGGTTCCAGCCGCGCTCCTTCATCACTTCCAGCACGTAGCGGTCGCCGACACTGGCGCGCGCAAACTCGACGCCCATGTTGCGGAACGCCACTTCCAGCGCCATATTCGTCATCAGGGTGCCGACCGCGCCTTTCACCGGCCCGATCTTCATGCGGTCCTTGACCATCACGTAGAGCAGCTCGTCGCCGTTGTAGATACGGCCCGTCGCATCGACCATCAGCAGGCGGTCGGCGTCGCCGTCCAGCGCGATGCCAATATCGGCGCGATTGGCGCGCACCGCCAGCGCCAGCGCGTCCGGCGCCGTGGCGCCAAAGCCGGCATTGATGTTGAAGCCGTTGGGCTGGTTGCCGATTGCAATCACTTCCGCGCCCAGTTCGTGGAACACGTGCGGCGCAATATGATAGGCGGCGCCATGGGCGCTATCGACCACGATCGTCAGGCCGCGCAAATCCAGCTCGTTAGGAAAGGTGCTTTTGCAGAATTCGATATAGCGTCCGGCGGCGTCGTCCAATCGCCTGGCCTTGCCTAGCTTGTCGGAGGCGACGCAGTCCATCGGCAGTTCCAGTGCCGCCTCAATCGCGGCCTCCACCGCATCCGGCAGCTTGTTGCCTTGTGCGGAAAAGAACTTGATGCCGTTGTCTTCATATGGATTGTGCGAAGCCGAAATCACCACTCCGGCCGCCAGGCGCAGGGCCCGCGTCAGGTAGGCAATCGCCGGCGTCGGCATCGGGCCCGCCAGCATGACGTCGACCCCGGCGGCGGCAAAGCCGGCTTCCAGCGCCGCTTCCAGCATGTAGCCGGAAACCCGGGTGTCCTTGCCGATCAGAACGGTTGGCCTGCTGCCCGCTTTCCCCTGCGCCAGCACCTTGCCGGCGGCGTAACCCAGCTTCATGACGAAATCAGGGGTAATCGGCGCCACGCCTACTCGGCCTCGCACGCCGTCGGTGCCAAAATATTTTCTTGTCATTTCAACCTTCAGTCAGTTTTTGTGTGAATCACAATCACATTGCTTTTGATATATTCGCTGCGCGCCAAACCTTGAGCGCATCAACCGTTTCCGCCACATCGTGTACCCGCACGATCCGGGCGCCCTGGACTACCGCCGCCAAGGCAGCTGCCAGACTACCCGCCAGGCGCCGCTCGACCGGCTTCCCGGTGAGTTCGCCCAGCATCGATTTGCGTGAAATTCCCGCCAGCAGCGGCAAATCCAGGCTACGCTGGATATCGCCTATGCTTTGCAACAATGCAACATTATGCGCCAAGGTCTTGCCAAAGCCAAAGCCTGGATCGATGCTGATGCGATTTCTTGCAACACCAGCCAGCTCCAGGACAGTAACGCGCTCACTCAAAAAGGCGCTGACTTCGGCTACCACATCCTGATATTCGGGCCTTGATTGCATGGTTTGCGGATCCGCCTGCATATGCATGACGCACAAGCCGCAATCGCTGTCGCTCACCGCCTCCAGCGCACCGGCGCCGCGAAAGCCGTTGATATCGTTGATCAGGTCGGCGCCGGCGGCGATCGCCTCGCGCATGACTGCCGGCTTGTAGGTATCGATGGAAAGAGGCTTGCCGCAATCACGCAAGGCGTAGATCGCCGGCATGACGCGATCCAGCTCCTCTTCCAGCGACACTGCTGGACTGCCGGGGCGGCTCGATTCGCCGCCGATGTCGATGATATCGACGCCGTCGGCAATCATCTGCTCCGCATGCGACAAGGCAAAATCCAGCGCATGGAATTTGCCGCCGTCGGAAAACGAATCGGGCGTGATATTGAGGATGCCCATCACCAGCGGCCGCGCCTCGGGCGTATTGACCGGCAGCCGGTAGCGGCCGCATTGGAAAAATTGTTGCATAGTGATTTATATTGGTTTTGGAAAAAGCTTGCTTAAGGCAGACTGATTTGTCATGGACGATATAATTTCAAGCATCGTCACAAAGCCGGCGCTCAAATAAAAAGGGTGAGGATCGCTCCTCACCCTTGCTGCTCAATCTTGTTGGCATATCGCGCGTTCACAAGCTACGCCGGCCAGGCGCGGTTAAGCGGATCAGGCCGGGGCAGTGGCGCTCGGCGACACACCGCCGGATGAATTGTCGCTAGGCGCCTTGCGCACCGAGCTGCCGGCCTTCGGCAAACGCGGCTCCAGGCCTTCCATGATGTCGTTGATCTGGTCGGCATCAATGGTTTCCCAGTCCAGCAGGGCCTTGGTCATGGCTTCGACCTTTTCCTTGTTTTCTTCCAGCAGGCGGCGCGACAAGGCATACTGCTGATCGAGGATGCTGCGGATTTCCGCATCGACCTTTTGCTGGGTGGCTTCCGACACGGTCTTGGACGACATGCGGCCGAAGTAAGCGTCTTGCTCAGTATCTTCGTAGACCATGGTGCCCAGGCTTTCCGACATGCCGTAACGAGTCACCATCGCGCGCGCCAGCTTGGTGGCACGCTCAAAGTCGTTGGAAGCGCCAGTCGACATCTGGTGCATGAAAATCTCTTCGGAAATACGGCCGCCGAACAGGATGGCGATCTCTTCCAGCATCTTGTCCTTGTACATGTTGACGCGGTCATGCTCAGGCAGCTGCCAGGTCAGGCCGAGCGCAAAGCCGCGCGGCATGATGGTGACCTTGTGCACAGGATCAGCCTTGGGCAAGAGCTTGGCGACCACGGCATGGCCGGATTCGTGATAAGCGGTGTTGCGGCGTTCTTCTTCACGCATGACGGCCGATTTGCGCTCAGGGCCCATGACGATCTTGTCCTTGGCATCCTCGAAATCCTGCATCTCCACCAGGCGCTTGGCGCGGCGGGCTGCAAACAGGGCTGCTTCATTGACCAGGTTGGCCAGGTCGGCGCCCGAGAAACCAGGAGTGCCGCGCGCCAGGATATCAGCCTTGACGTCAGTTGAAATAGGCACTTTGCGCATGTGCACGTTCAGAATCTGCTCACGGCCACGGATGTCCGGCAAGCCGACCACCACCTGGCGGTCGAAACGGCCCGGACGCAGCAAGGCTTTGTCCAGCACATCGGAACGGTTGGTGGCAGCGATCACGATCACGCCGGAATTGGCTTCAAAGCCATCCATCTCGACCAGCATCTGGTTCAACGTCTGTTCGCGCTCATCATTGCCGCCGCCCATGCCGGCGCCGCGATGACGACCGACCGCATCGATTTCATCGATGAAGATAATGCAGGGAGCGTGCTTCTTGGCGTTTTCAAACATGTCGCGCACACGGGAGGCGCCGACACCGACGAACATTTCGACGAAATCAGAACCGGAAATGGTGAAGAACGGTACTTTCGCTTCGCCGGCGATGGCGCGCGCCAGCAAGGTCTTACCGGTACCCGGAGGACCAACCATCAGCACGCCGTGCGGAATGCGGCCGCCCAGTTTCTGGAACTTGGTCGGATCGCGCAGGAAATCGACCAGCTCGGATACTTCTTCCTTGGCTTCATCGCAACCGGCGACATCGGCAAAGGTCACGGAATTGCTGTTCTCATCCAGCATGCGCGCTTTCGACTTGCCGAACGAGAAAGCGCCGCCCTTGCCACCGCCCTGCATCTGGCGCATGAAGAAAATCCAGACGCCCAGCAACAGGATCATCGGGAACCAAGAGATGAAGATCTGCTGCAGGAACGAAGGCTCTTCCGGCTGCTTGACTTCAAATTTAACGTTGTTGTTGACCAAGTCGCCGATCAGGCCGCGATCCAGCACGGTAATGGCGGTTTTCACTTTCTTGCCGTCCGAAGTGCTGGCGACAATGCTGCTGCCTTCGATCGTCGCATCAGTGATGTGCCCTGCCCTGATTTCAGTGATCAGATCGGAATAGGCAATCGGCCCCGCGCCGCTGGCCGCCAGCCCGCGCCCGTCGAACTGCTTGAATACGGTGAAAAGCACCAGGGCGATGACCACCCAGATGGCGGCTTTGGAAAACATGTTGTTCACTAGAACTCCTTGGACGCGCTGCGCGCCTGACATAGGTACAGCATCGAGATATTCCTTTGATTTTACTCGGAATAGGTACAGCTTGCTAGGAGGCTGGCCTGAGTTAGGGGCCGCGGCTGAAAAAATAGCTAAACAAATATTTTTTCAGCCGGTTCTGCCGATTTCCAGACTAGCCCCTTTAGGGGGATATGCGGCCGTATCTATGGGAATTCAAGGAAAAAATGCTGATTAACGCGGATTTTTCAGTGTCTTTCCAAGGAGGAAGATTTCCGACGACTTATCGCGGCTGGCCTTGGGCTTCCTCGACGCCACGGTTTTGAACTCCTGGCGAAATTTCATCAGTACTTCGTTGTAGCCGGTGCCGTTGAAGCATTTCGCCAGCAAGGCGCCGGTCGGTTTCATGTGCATCTGCGCGAATTCAATTGCCAAATCGATAATTTCCTCGACCCGCGCGGCGTCGGATATGGCGATGCCGGACAGATTGGGCGCCATGTCGGACAGCACCAGATCCACCTTGCGCCCCTCCAGCAGGCGCTCCAGCTTGCGCAGGCTGTCCGCTTCGCGGAAGTCGCCCTGGATGAAATGGACGTCGGCGATAGGATCCATCGGCAGGATGTCGAGGCCGATGATCATGCCGTGGATGCCGCCGCCATCCTGGCCGGCCAGCTTGTTGCGGGCATACTGTGACCAGCTGCCGGGAGTGGAGCCAAGGTCGACAATGATCTGGCCGGGCTTGATCAGCTTGTCCAGTTCGTCGATTTCTTTCAGCTTGTAAGCAGCCCGCGCACGGTAGCCTTCTTTCTGCGCCAGCTTCACATAAGGGTCGTTAATGTGGTCGTGCAGCCAGTTTTTGTTTAATTTCTTCTTTGCCATTCGCGTAGAATACCGTTTTTAAGGAATTTTTATGTTGAAACTTACATCTGCCGAGCGTAGCGAGCTCCGTTCCCAGGCCCACGGTCTGGATCCTGTGGTCCTGATCAGCGAAGATGGCTTGAAGCCAACCCTGATGAAAGAGATCGATTTAAGCCTGAATGCGCATGGCCTGATTAAAGTGCGTGTATTCGGTGATGATCGCGAGGCACGGATCGCCATCTACGAAACTATTTGTGAAAAACTTGGCGCAGCGCCGGTGCAACACATCGGCAAGCTGCTGGTCTTGTACCGGCCACAGAAAGATGCTGCCAAAGAACGCAGCGAAACCCGCGGACGCGGTATGCGCGAAGTCACCATCGTCAAGCCTAGCCCGAGCGGCACCAAGCGGCCGTCGGTGACCAAGGTCATGGTCAAGGGCAATGAGCGCGTGACCCAGGGCGGCAACATCAAACGCGCCAAACCGCGCCAGAAGAGCAGCAAGAAATCGGCATTGGGCCGTTAATGACCGGCCGCTTCGGCAGCCATCACATCTCAATACCGAGGGGGCCGTATTCCGCTACGGCGGCGCAAGCATTCTGCTAGCGCCCTCCCCATACCCTGCGAGGCCTTGCCTCTAGCGCAAGCTGCGCAATTTCAAGATCAATCCGACCCCAAGCAAGCCCTGGATCAGGTAAATCCCGCTGGAAACCCCGTGCAGGATGCCGAACTGCGTCCTGGCGCCGTCACTCATGACGCCGCCTGTCAGAGCCGCTGCTTCGCGCAGGCTAGCCATGAAAGGCTGCAGGCAGAAATAACCGGCCACGGTGCAAGCCAGCATCAGCAAAGTAAAACGCAGCAAGGTCTTGCGCAGCGGCGCCGAATCGTCATGGGTGCGATAACTGAACAGCAAGATCAGCAGGACGCCGCAAACCACGGTCAGCCAAGCTTCGATGCGGAACAGGTTGCCGGCAATGGTGCCAGCCAGCACACGGTCCGCCAAGGTGGTGAACAAGACCGGCGCAACCAAGCCGCCTATCGTCCACAAACTACCGACCCACAAGGTCGCGACTAACAATCTGCATCGCACTACAAACATCGCTGCTCCTGGATTTTCTGATCGAATGCTGCGCTAGCGCCACCGGGCGCCGTCATGGCCACGCTTTAGACGTAGCGGACTTCCAGGATTTCATACTCGCGGATGCCGGACGGCGCTTGCACGCCGACCACGTCGCCGGCGGTCTTGCCGATCAGCGCACGGGCAATCGGTGATGTCACGGAAACCTTGGACAGCTTGATGTCGGCTTCGTCAGTACCGACGATTTGATAAGTTACCTTGTCGCCCGATTCCAGGTCTTCCAGATCGACCGTAGAGGCAAACACCACGCGCCCGTCCGCATCCAGGGTTGCCGGATCAATAACCTGTGCGGCTCCCAGCTTCCCTTCCAGGTCGGCAATCCGGCCTTCGACAAAACCTTGCCGCTCTTTCGCCGCATCGTAATCCGCGTTTTCCGAAAGATCGCCATGTGCGCGCGCTTCTGCGATGGCCTTGATGACAGTTTGACGCTCTTTGGTTTTCAAATGATGCAACTCATCTTTCAACAATTGTGCGCCATGCTTGGTAAGAGGTACTGAGCTCATAGGGATGGTATTCAACAAATATTAAATAAGGTTTATGACGCTGGTTTTATCACGTACGCAATAAAAGGTCACGGAGGTCAAAAACGTACCGAAAAAGGGCGCGCTTATGACCTCCGCAGGAACTTCTGTAGCTAAATTGTACGTTTCGGCGGCTTCCAGACAGCAAATGCGACCCGGAAGCGATTCAGGATGTGCCTAGGCACATCCTGATCTGACCTTAGTGTAAGGTTTTATGCAGCCCTTGTAAATCATAGACGTGCAACTCGTCCAGATGGCGCATTCCCTCGACTGCCGCTTCCGCACCGGCAATCGTGGTGTAGGTGGTGGCGTGGGCTGCCAGCGCCGAAGTGCGGATCGCCCGCGAATCGACAATCGCGCTGCGTTTTTCTTCGACAGTGTTGATCACCAATGAAATTTCATTGTTCTTGATCATGTCGACAACGTGCGGACGTCCTTCGACCACCTTGTTGACGGTTTCCACAGGAATCCCGGCAGCACTGATAGCCGCAGCCGTACCCTTGGTCGCCACCACGCTGAAGCCGATCGCCACCAGATCCTTGGCGACCTGCACCGCGCGCGGCTTGTCGCTGCCCTTGACGCTGAGGAACACCTTGCCCGATTTCGGCAGCTTGATGCCGGCGCCCAGCTGCGACTTGACGAACGCTTCGCCGAAGGTCTTGCCAACGCCCATCACTTCACCGGTGGATTTCATTTCCGGTCCGAGAATGGTGTCGACGCCCGGGAATTTAACGAAGGGGAATACCGCTTCCTTGACGCTGAAGTACTTCGGCACCACTTCGTTCTTGATGCCCTGGCTGTCGAGCGACTGGCCGACCATGCAACGCGCTGCGATCTTGGCCAGCTGCAAGCCGGTCGCCTTGGAGACGAACGGCACGGTACGCGAGGCGCGCGGATTGACTTCCAGCACGAACACTACGTCCTGGCCATCGATCTGCTGGATTGCGAACTGCACGTTCATCAGGCCGACCACGTTCAGCCCCTTGGCCATCAACGCTGTCTGCCGCTTGATCTCTTCGATGGTTGCCGGCGCCAGCGAATACGGCGGCAGCGAACAAGCCGAGTCGCCGGAGTGCACGCCAGCCTGCTCGATATGCTCCATCACGCCACCGATAAAGGTGCGGTCGCCGTCGGACAAGCAGTCGACATCGACTTCGATGGCGTCGTTCAGGAAACGGTCCAGCAACACTGGGGAATCGTGCGAGACCTTGACCGCTTCGCGCATATAGCGCTCGAGGTCGCGCTGCTCATGGACGATTTCCATCGCCCGGCCACCCAGCACGTACGATGGACGCACCACCAGCGGATAACCGATTTCCTGCGCCAGGCGCAAGGCATCTTCTTCCGTACGCGCGGTGCGGTTTGGCGGCTGGCGCAAGTTCAGGTCGTGCAGCAGTTTCTGGAAACGCTCGCGGTCTTCGGCAGCGTCGATCATGTCCGGCGAAGTGCCGACGATAGGCACGCCGTTGGCTTCCAGGTCGAGCGCCAGCTTCAAAGGCGTCTGGCCGCCGTACTGCACGATCACGCCGTACGGCTTTTCCTTGTCGACGATTTCCAGCACGTCTTCCAAGGTCACCGGTTCGAAATACAGGCGGTCGGAAGTGTCGTAGTCGGTCGATACGGTTTCCGGATTGCAGTTGACCATGATGGTCTCGTAGCCATCTTCGCGCATCGCCAGCGCCGCGTGCACGCAGCAGTAATCGAATTCGATACCCTGGCCGATACGGTTAGGACCGCCGCCCAGCACCATGATCTTCTTTTTGTCAGTCGGATTCGATTCGCACTCTTCCTCGTAGGTCGAGTACATGTAGGCCGTGTTGGTCGAGAATTCGCCGGCGCAGGTATCCACCCGCTTGTAGACTGGACGGATATTCAGCGCCAGGCGCTTCTTGCGCACGTCGGTATCGGTGGTCTTCAGCAGCTTGGCCAGGCGGCGGTCGCCAAAGCCCTTTTGCTTCAGGCGGAACAAGGTGTCGCGATCCAGCGCTTCCAGCGTCTGGCTGTTTTCCAGCCACAGTTCGATATCGACGATTTCCTTGATCTGCGACAGGAACCATGGATCGATATGGGTCAGCTGATGCACTTCTTCCAGCGTGAAGCCCTGGGCGAACGCATCGCCCACATACCAGATACGGTCCGGACCCGGCTCGCCAAGTTCTTCTTCGATGACTTCGCGGTCTTGCGTTTTTTCGTTCATGCCGTCAACGCCGACTTCGAGGCCGCGCAAGGCTTTCTGGAACGATTCCTGGAAGGTGCGGCCGATCGCCATCACCTCGCCCACCGATTTCATCTGGGTGGTCAGGTGGTTGTCGGCCGTCGGGAATTTTTCAAATGCAAAGCGCGGGATCTTGGTGACCACGTAGTCGATTGATGGCTCGAACGATGCCGGCGTGGCGCCGCCGGTGATTTCATTGCGCAACTCGTCCAGCGTGAAGCCAACCGCCAGCTTGGCCGCGATCTTGGCGATCGGGAAGCCGGTCGCCTTCGACGCCAGCGCCGAAGAACGCGATACACGCGGATTCATTTCGATGACGATCATGCGGCCATCGGCCGGGTTGACCGAGAACTGCACGTTGGAGCCGCCGGTGTCGACGCCGATCTCGCGCAATACCGCCAGCGAGGCGTTACGCATGATCTGGTATTCCTTGTCGGTCAGGGTCTGCGCCGGCGCCACGGTGATCGAGTCGCCGGTGTGCACGCCCATCGGATCCAGGTTTTCGATCGAGCAGACGATGATGCAGTTGTCCGCCTTGTCGCGCACCACTTCCATCTCATACTCTTTCCAGCCGATCAGCGATTCTTCGATCAGCAGTTCCTTGGTCGGCGATGCTTCCAGGCCGCGCTTGCAGATGGTTTCGAATTCTTCCGCGTTGTAGGCGATGCCGCCGCCGGTGCCGCCCATGGTGAACGAAGGCCGGATGATGACCGGGAAGCCAAGTTCCTTCTGCACGCCCCACGATTCATCCATGGTGTGGGCGACGCCGGAACGGGCCGAACCGAGGCCGATCTTGGTCATCGCTGCCTTGAACTTGGAACGGTCTTCCGCCTTGTCGATGGCTTCCGGCGAAGCGCCGATCAGTTCGACCTTGTACTTTTCCAGGATGCCGTGGCGATGCAGGTCCAGCGCGCAGTTCAGCGCGGTCTGGCCGCCCATGGTCGGCAGGATCGCGTCCGGCTTTTCCTTGGCGATGATGCGTTCCACCGCCTGCCAGGTGATCGGCTCGATGTAGGTGACGTCGGCCATTTCCGGGTCGGTCATGATGGTCGCTGGATTGCTGTTGACCAGGATCACCTTGTAACCCTCTTCGCGCAACGCCTTGCAGGCCTGGGCGCCGGAATAGTCGAACTCGCAAGCCTGGCCGATGATGATCGGGCCGGCGCCGATAATCAGAATATTTTTTAAATCACTACGCTTAGGCATTTTTATTTTTCTCCAACATCGTTTGATTCATCAATTGAATGAAACGATCGAACAAGGGGGCGATGTCATGCGGGCCAGGCGACGCTTCCGGATGACCCTGGAAGCAGAACGCCGGCTTGTCGGTGCGGGCGAAGCCTTGCAGCGAACCGTCGAACAACGATACGTGGGTCACGCGGCAATTCGCCGGCAGGGTCGCGCCATCGACGGCGAAGCCGTGATTTTGCGAGGTGATCAGCACTTGCTTGCTGTCCAGGTCCTGCACCGGGTGATTGGCGCCATGGTGGCCGAACTTCATCTTCAGCGTCTTGGCGCCGGAAGCCAGCGCCATGATCTGGTGGCCGAGGCAGATGCCGAAAGTCGGCACGCCGCGCTCGATCAGCTCCTTGGTGGCGGCAATCGCGTAATCGCATGGCTCCGGATCGCCCGGGCCGTTGGACAGGAAAATCCCGTCCGGATTCAGCGCCAGAGCATCGGCAGCCGTAGCCTGGGCCGGCAGCACGGTGATCTTGCAGCCGCGTTGCGCCAGCATGCGCAGGATGTTGAACTTGACGCCGTAGTCGAACGCCACCACGTGGTACTTAGGCGTGATCTGCTGGTCGTAGCCGCGGCCGAGGCGCCATTCCGTCTCGCTCCAGCTGTAAGCCTTGGTGGTCGACACCACCTTGGCCAGGTCCATGCCGGCCAGGCCGGGGAAGCCGCGCGCCAGTTCCAGCGCTTTCGCGGTAGCTGCTGCAATGTCCGTCTCGCCGGCGACGATGGCGCCGCCCTGCGCGCCTTTTTCACGCAGGATGCGCGTCAGCTTGCGGGTATCGATGCCAGCGATGGCGACGATATTCGACTCCTGCAGGTAGGCATCAAGGCTTTGGGTGGAACGGAAATTCGATACCAGGCGCGGCAGATCACGGATGATCAGGCCGGCGGCGTGGATCTGGGAAGATTCGACATCCTCTTTATTGACGCCGGTATTGCCGATATGCGGGTAAGTGAGAGTGACGATCTGGCGGCTGTAGCTTGGATCGGTAAGGATTTCCTGGTAGCCGGTCATGGCAGTGTTGAATACGACTTCACCTGTCGTATGACCAACGGCGCCAATGGAAATACCTTGGAAAATCGTCCCATCTGCTAGCGCGAGGATGGCCGGTACGGTGAGGCCAGAAAAAAATGGCTGCAAGGGGTAACTCCTGATGTTGTTACCGCCGCTGCGCTGCGCCAAACGACCGCTATAAAACCCCAAACAGTGTTGATTTGGCGGCTTTATCAGTCTTTTTGGGACGAAATGGAAGGTGGTATGCGCTACGGCGGAGTAAATTGGGCTAAACCCTGCAATTATAGCCGACAACCACCTGCCCGGCAATCTGAACCGATGCCATACCGAGGATTTTTGTATAAATAATTACGCAAGACGATTGCCGTTGATGCGGCGACAACAAACCTGACAAACGAGGCTCGCAAAACCGTCAAATCTGCCAATAATTGTCAGCTTGCCGGTTTGGCATTCAAACACGGACGCACACAGTTGCAGATTGCCGGGACGGCAATCCCGCCCCTCTCCGCAACTGCATTTCACAACTTCCGCTTACACGCCCAAGGCAGCAATACCAGCCTTGGCGATTTGCACGTCTTCAGTCGACTTCACGCCGGATACGCCGACCGCACCCAGATATTCACCGCCGACGACGATAGGCACGCCGCCTTCGAGCAGGCCTTCCAGGTTTGGTGCAGTGATGAACGAAAAACGCCCGTTATTGATCATGTCTTCGTAAATCTTCGATTCGCGCTGACCCAGAGCGGATGTCTTGGCCTTGGCCGGCGAAATGTGCGCCGAAATCGGAGCCGCGCCATCCATGCGCTGCAGCCACAGCAGGTGACCGCCGTCGTCGACGATGGAAATCGTCACCGCCCAGTGATTCGCCAGCGCTTCCGCTTCTGCTGCAGCGGCAATTTTCTTGACATCATCGAGTGTCAACACTTGTTTCGATTTCATTTTTGCTCCTTGTGAAAATAACTGATTATTGTACTTTAGTGCCTCGCAATAGACATCAACCACCAACACCTCCCGCCCAGATAATTTCTGGCGCGATATTTGCTTTACAGAAACCACGAAAATCGAAGCATGCCGGCCATCTGTCAGATACATCTGATATTAATTGCAACATTGTCATGGTAAAGTAGCTCCCTTTCGCCTCTCCGGTTTGACAGGCGACTCTTATTCACTTACATTCATGCGGTCGTAATGTCACAGAGCCCATCTAACACGATGACGATTAAAGAAGCCTTTCCCTATTTCCAGACCTTGGTCCTGGCTTGCACGCTGATCGCCAGTTTGTGGCTGTGCAGCCCCGCGCGGGCTTCTGACATTACCGTCTTTGAGCCACAACCCCAGCCTCTCACCACCCGCAGCAAACTCCAGCAATTTACAGACCGGGCCTCGGACTTGGCGGTGAGCGCGATGGGCATGATCGGAATTCATTATAAATACGGCGGCAACAACCCGGAAAACGGCCTCGATTGCAGCGGTTTGGTACGCTATGTATTCAAAGACGCTTGGGGCGTCAACGTTCCACGCACAGCGGCGGAGCTGAGCCGCAGCGGCGAAAAAATCGACAAGCAGGATTTGAAGCCGGGCGACCTGGTGTTCTATAACACTTTGCGCCGCAGCTTCTCCCACGTCGGTATCTACCTCGGCGACAACAAATTCATCCATGCCCCATCCAGCGGCGGCAAGGTTCGTATCGAGAGCATGGACCTGGCCTACTGGAAATCGCGCTTCAATGGTGCGCGCCGCATCAACGACCCGGAACCGGGTAGCGACAACCAGCAATAAGCAGTGCTCAATTACAATTGAGCGCAAAAAATCCCCTGCCAGTGCGAGACTGCCAGGGGATTTTTGTTATTTGGCGCCACTCACCACTTGTCGATTACAGCCAAATGCCTAAAACACTGCATTTTTTCGTTCAGTGCGCGACAGCGGCGGTAGCATGATAAAAACGTAGCGCACAGCAGCGCGGATTCCAAGGGTAAGCGTGATTCTCAAATGCACAATCCGAAGCCTTCGCAACTGGACAAACCACAAACAAGCATTGACAAACCTGTCATGTCGCAACAAGATAATCCAATGGAACGTTTAGCTACCTTGGAAGCAAGATTTGATGCGGTGTTGCTTACCTTGGCGACACGGGCAGATATTCAGTCCGTGAAAAGCGAGATTCACAAGGCTTCCGGTGAAACGCACAAATGGATGCTGGCTACCGTTATCGGCCTGTTCCTAGGATTTGGCGGCCTGTTCCTGGCCATGAGCAACACTCTCAAACCGGCGCCGCAATCATCGTCGCAAGCGCCAGTGGTGATACAGCTACCGGCAACTCCGCAACAGAATCTCAATAAAAACTAGGCATACTGCCGGTCCCCGAATGGGATTGCAGTACGTACAGTCATTCTTCGCGCTTGTCCTTCAGCTTCTTCTTGATGGCGGCCATTTGCGCCATTGCCGCCTGCTCGCCCGCCAGGATCGCGGTATTGCGAGCGGCAAAGTCATTGCCCTTCATCGCCCCCAGCTCAGGACGGATGACGATGTCCGCATCTTTCAATTCATAGCTATTGATGCTTTGGCCCATGATGGCAAAAGTCTGCAGCAGCACATCGACCGAGCTGGAAGCGGCCTGCGCTTCCGGCGATGCGGAAATATTCACGGCGATCACGAAATCCGCTCCCATTTCATGGGCAAAACGCACCGGTACCGGCGATACCAGGCCGCCATCGACATATTGGCGGCCGCCGACATTCACTGACTGGAATACGCCCGGCACAGCTGAAGATGCGCGCACGGCAGTGCCGGTATTGCCACGACGGAATAATATCGGCGCGCCGCTATTCAAATCGGTCGCCACTGCGCCGAACGGGATCTTCAGTTTTTCAATCGGCACATTGTGGATAGTCTTGTTGACATAGTTCTGGATCGCCTCACCCTTCAGCACGCCGCTGACCTTGGCAAAAAACGGCACCGACCAGTCTGAAATCGCCGCCTCGTCCATCTGCAGCGCAATTTTTTGCAGCGCAAAGCCATTGTTGCCGGCCGCGTACAGGGCGCCAACAACACTGCCGGCGCTGGTGCCCACCACGATGTCAGGGACGATTCCTTGCGACTCCAGCGCCTTGATCACGCCGATATGGGCAAAGCCGCGCGCTGCGCCACCACCCAGCGCCAGGCCGATCTTGACCGGCTTGCTGACTTTCGGCTGCACAGTGGGTACCACCGCCACCGGCTGTACCGGCGGTGTTATCAAACCGCCGCAAGCCGACAAGATGACGGACAAGACGGCACACAAGGCAAGACTGATGGCAAGACGTGGTGATGGGCGCAAAGATGGCATGGCGGTCGGCAGGTTGGCGGGCAAATGGGCGACAGGTTGTCGCCGCAGAATTGTAGCCGATGTTGACGATTTCAGCCCGTGCCGCGGAGACTCAAGCTTCCTCCTCAGCAACAATCGAACTTGCCGGCAGCCTGACGGTGAAGACGCTGCCCTCGCCCGGCCGCGACTCGACGCCCAGAGTGCCATGATGGCGCAGCAGCACATGCTTGACGATCGCCAGGCCGAGGCCGGTGCCCTGGGTTTCCCGCGAACGGCTCTTGTCGACCCGGTAAAAGCGCTCGGTGAGGCGAGAAATATGCTCGCTGCTGATGCCGATGCCCGAATCCCTGACCACCAGCTGCGGACCGGCTTTGCTGTTTTGCCAGGCGATCTGGATTTTGCCGCCGGCCGGCGTGTAGCGCACCGCATTGGAAATCAGATTGCTGAAAGCGCTGCGCAACTCGTCGCTGCTGCCATTGATGTCCGGGCCGTCGACCGTCAGCGACAGCACATGCTTGCCGGCCGACAGGATTTCCGCCTCCAGCAGCAGGTTGTGCAGCATGGCGTCGATATTCACACGCTCCGGCCGCAAGGGATAATCGACCGATTCCAGCCGGGTCAGGGTCAGCATGTCGCCGATCAGATTTTGCATGCGATGACCCTGTTCTGTCATCAGCTGCAAATGCGCGGAGCGGGTTTTCTGGTCCAGGTCGGGCTGGGTCTGGGCGATTTCCAGGAAGCCGTTGATGACGGTCAGCGGGGTACGCAGTTCATGCGAAGCATTGGCGATGAAGTCGCGCCGCATCATGTCGATCCGCTCCGATTCGGTGGCGTCATGCGTCACCAGGATCTGGCGGCGGTTTTCGAACGGGATGATCTGCACGATCAGCTTGCGTTCGCGCAAGCTCAGCGTCAGCGGCTGGTCGTAACGGCCAAGGATGATGTAGTCGATGAAATCCGGAGTGCGGATCAGGTTGGTGACGCGCATCCCTTTGTCGCGCCCGTGCTGCAGACCCAGATGCCGTTCGGCGGCCGGATTGCACCACTCCAGGAACAGCACGTCGTCCATGATGACAACGCCGTCCGGCAGCAGGTGCATGGCCTGGCGGAAGCGCGCCAGCCATTCGCTCAGTTCGGTCTGGTGCTTTTCGTCGTCGCGCCGCAACCTGTAAAGCCGCGAAAAAATATCGGTCCAGGCGCCCCAGCCATCCGGCAGCTTCTCGCTGCGCGGATTATCCAGCCAGCCGCTGAGACGGAACAGGTAATGCAGCTGCACCACCACTGCCACCGACATCAGGGCGAGTCCCAGCAGCAGGCCGGGGGTGGCGCCAAACAAGGCCCACACCACGCCTGAGACGACAAAGATCAACAGGATCCGCAGCAAGGCCGGGATCCAGAACAGCATCTGTGGATTCATAAATCACTATTTTGCGATGGAAGCATCGGTTATGTCGCACAACCGTCCAGCCGGACGCTCCGGGCCGGCGGCCTGCCAGGACCAGGCTGACGTGTATTCTGCGCTACTTTGCCGAAAGCATGTAGCCGACGCTGCGCACTGTGCGGATCAGGTGCTCCGATTCCCGCAGCGCCTTGCGCAAGCGCAGCACGTGGACGTCGACGGTACGCTCTTCGATCACCACGTGGTCGCCCCATACCTTGTCCAGCAGCTGGCTGCGGGAAAACACCCGGTCCGGATTCGCCATGAAAAATTTCAGCAGGCGATATTCGGCATGGCCGATATCGATCTTCTGGTTCTCCAGGCACACCGAGCAGCTGGCCGGATCGAGCGACACCGCGCCGGCCGACATCATGCCGGGCGCCTCATCGCCGCCCTTGCGCCGCAGCAGCGCCTTCACCCGCGAGGTCAGCTCGCGCGGCGAGAATGGCTTGGTCATGTAGTCGTCGGCCCCGTTGTCCAGCCCTTGGACCTTGTCCTCTTCCATGCTTTTCGCAGTCAGCATCATCACCAGCATCGATTGCAGCTGGCGGTCGGCGCGCATTTGCGACAGCAGGCGCAAGCCGCTCTGGTCGGGCAGCATCCAGTCCAGCAACACCAGGTGCGGCATGCGGCGCTGGACGAACTCCCAGCCGTCGGCAGCGGTATGAACGATGGATGGAGTCCAGCCAGCTTCCTTGATGGTGAAGCCTATCAATTCGGCAATTGCCGGCTCATCTTCGATAATCAGGATAGAGGTTTTATCGGCAGCCATTTTTCAATGCGTAGTTAATATTCATCAAAAACATTAAACTTCGTCGTCGAGCTGGCTGGTCGCGTAATCGGTGTGGCGGATATCCTTGCCCTCGACAATATAGATCACGTATTCGGCAATATTCTTGGCATGGTCGCCTATGCGCTCGACCGCCTTTGCCACCCACAGGGTATCCATGGAGGCCGAAATGGTGCGCGGATCTTCCATCATGAAAGTGATCAGGTTGCGCATGATCGAACGGAAATCGCGGTCGATCACGGCGTCCTGGGCGATCAGGCGCATCGCCTGCTTCTCGTCCAGCCTTGCCAGCGCGTCCAGCGCATCGTGCAGCAGATCGGCGGCGCCGCTGGCGATCACGCGTACCGTTTCGGTATGGTCGATAGTGCCGATGCCGCGCTTGTGCAAATGGATCGCGGTGCGGGCGATCTTGGCGGCCTCGTCGCCGATGCGCTCGAGGTCGGTAATCACCTTGATGGTCGCCATCACGGTACGCAAATCGTTGGCGGTCGGCTGGCGGCGCACGATCAGGTGGCTGCAGGCATCGTCCAGCTCGACTTCCAGGCGGTTGACCTGGTCGTCATCCTTGATCACGCGCTCGGCCGTATCCAGGTTGCCGTTGCGGAAAACGTTGATCGCTTCCTGGAACTGCCGCTCGACCAGGCCGCCCATGAGCAACACCTTGGAGCGGATGGTTTCCAGGTCGGTGTCGTACTGTTTTGAAGAGTGTTCGCCTGTCATCTGATTTCCTTCTGTTCTTTGCAGAGTGTATTGTTAGCCAGGGTCGGATCAGCCAAAACGGCCGGTAATGTAATCCTGGGTTTCCTTGCGCGCCGGATTCATGAAAATCTGGTCGGTCTCGCCGAACTCCACCAGTTCGCCCAGGTACATATAGGCGGTATAGTCCGAGCAGCGCGCTGCCTGTTGCATGTTGTGGGTGACGATGGCAATGGTATAGTCCTGCTTTAGCTCGCTGATCAGTTCTTCCACCTTGGCGGTCGAGATCGGGTCCAGCGCCGAAGTCGGCTCATCCAGCAGCAGTACGTCAGGACGCACCGCAACGCTGCGGGCGATGCACAAACGCTGCTGCTGGCCGCCCGAGAGACTCAGGCCGCTCTTGTTCAGCTTGTCCTTGACTTCGCCCCACAAGGCGGCTTTCGACAGCGCCCATTCGACGCGCTCGTCCATTTCGCCCTTAGGCAGGTTTTCGTAGAGGCGAATGCCGAAAGCGATGTTGTCGTAGATCGACATCGGAAACGGCGTCGGCTTCTGGAATACCATGCCGACCTTGGCGCGCAGCATGTTCAGATCCTGCCCCGGTTCCAGGATATTGCGGCCGCCGTAGATGATCTTGCCTTCGGCGCGCTGGCCCGGATACAGGTCGTACATACGGTTGAGCGTTCGCAGCAAGGTCGACTTGCCGCAACCCGAAGGACCGATGAATGCCGTCACCTTCTTTTCATTCACTTGCAGATTGATATTCTTCAAGCCCTGGAAATTACCGTAAAAGAAATTCAGCTGCGAGATTTCTATGGTCGGCTGCTTCATTGGCGCCTTTATCGAAGTCATATCGAGTTGATTCGGTTTCATTGAAGTTTGCATGATATGGATGGCAATCTAAGTGAATACATAAGCTTGAAAATTAGCCTGGAATTTTCTGGCTGAATAATGAACGCGATACGATGTTCAAGGCCAGCACGCTAAAGGTGATCAGCAACGCCCCGCCCCAAGCCAGCGGCACCCAGTTGTCAAACGGGCTCATCGCAAACTGGCTGATGACTACCGGCAGGTTGGCGATCGGCTTGTTCATGTTGGTGCTGAAGAACTGGTTGTTCAACGCCGTGAACAACAGTGGCGCGGTTTCACCGGCGATACGCGCCACCGCCAGCAGCACGCCAGTGACAACACCGGCCTTGACCGCACGCAGGCGCACCAGCAAGGCGACCTTCCAGCGCGGCGCGCCGAGTGCAAAAGCCGCTTCACGCAGATTACCCGGCACCAGTTTCAACATGTTGTCGGTAGTCCGCACCACGACCGGCACCGCAATCAGCGACAGCGCGAAGGAACCAGCCCAGCCTGAAAAGTGGCCGACCTTGGCGACGTAGATCGCGTACACGAACAAGCCGATGACGATCGATGGCGCCGACAGCATGATGTCGGTAACGAAACGCGTCACCTGCGCCAGCTTGCTTTCCTCGCCGTATTCGGCCAGATAGATGCCGGCCAGGATGCCGATCGGAGTGCTGAACACCGTCGCCAGGCCGACCAGCATCAGGCTGCCGATGATCGGATTCAGCAAGCCGCCGGCGCCGGAACCTGGCGCCGGGGTGTTTTGCGTCAGGATGCCCAGGTTCAGGGCGCCGAAGCCCTTGATCACCAGGGTCGCCAGGATCCAGGCCAGCACGGCGAGTCCCAACGCCATCGCCAGGAATGACAGCACCATGCCGAAGCGGTGCATCAGCAGGCGCTTGCGGTAGACCTGGTTGACCAGCGGAGTGGCCAGGACGTCGATATTGGTTTGCGGAGAGTTCATTATTTGGCGCCTTCTTTACGGGACATGCCCATCAACATGATTTTGGCGATCGACAAGACGATGAAGGTGATCACGAACAGGATCAGGCCCAGCGCAAACAAGGCCGATACGTGCAGCGTGGTGGAAGCTTCGGCGATTTCATTGGCCAGGGTGGAGGCGATACTGTTGCCGGAGGCGAACAGCGACCACGACAGGCGCTGCGCATTGCCGATCACGAAAGTCACCGCCATGGTCTCGCCCAAGGCCCGTCCCAGGCCAAGCATGACGCCGCCGACGACGCCGGTCTTGGCATACGGCAGGACCACCTTGCGCACCACTTCCCAGCGGGTGCAGCCGAGGCCATAGGCCGATTCTTTCAATACGGCGGGGACGACTTCAAAGACGTCGCGCATCACCGAGGAAATGAACGGAATGATCATGACCGCCAGGATCAGGCCGGCAGTCAGCAGGCCGATGCCCATTTTCGGACCACTGAACAAGACACCGATGAACGGCACGTTGCCCAGCGTGGAAGCGAGGAAAGGCTGGCCGTATTCGGCAAACAGCGGCGCAAACACGAACAAGCCCCACATGCCGTAGATGATGCTTGGCACGCCGGCCAGCAGTTCTACCGCGGTGCCTAGCGGCCGGCGCAATTTGGCCGGGCAGATTTCAGTCAGGAACAGGGCGATGCCGAAACTGACCGGGAATGCAATCACCAGCGCAATGAAGGAAGTCACCAGGGTGCCGACGATGGCGATCATGGCGCCGTAATGGTCGTTGACCGGATCCCATTCGACGGTGGTGATAAAGGAAGGGCCGAATTCGCGGAATACCGGCCAGGCGCCGATCGCCAGGCAGACGATGATCCCCAGCAGGACGAACAGCACGATCAGCGAAAACAGCAGCGTGACCTTGTGGAACAGGAAATCCTGAATCCGTTGCTTGCGCATGGTCGCCAGCAAGGTCTGGTGCGATATGCCCGCCTGTTCCGCGGTACTTGCCTGGGGAGAAATCGATTGTGCCATGACAGGAATATTTGCACTCATGAGTAGCGATATCCGATGAAGAATAAGATGCGGCGGCAAAAACGTCCAGCAGCCGGACCGCGCTCGACCTGGAGATGTTTCGCGTGGAGACTAATTTACGATTAAACAATATTCAACGACACGGGCAGCGCTCAATCTTCCCTGAGTTGCTGCCCGCTGTACTTCTGAACTATCTGCATCGGCAAACACTGCCGCCGCCAGGCAAAACCGGACTGGCGGCCGCTTGCAACAATTACCAGACTGCCTTGCCGGCATTGTCCTTGATCTGCGCTTTCCAGGACTCTTCCACCAGCTTCACGACCGATGCCGGGATGGCAACGTAGTCAAGTTCGCTGGCTGCCGCGCCGCCGTTCTTGTAAGCCCATTCAAAGAATTTCAAGACTTCCTTGCCCTTGGCTGCATCAGGCTGGGTTTTGTGGATCAGGATGAACGAAGCGCTGGTGATAGGCCAGCTGGACTTGCCGGCCGCGTCCGTGAAATCGACTGCGAAACCTGGTGTCTTGGCCCAGTCGGCGCCGGCTGCGGCTGCCTTGAAAGTTTCATCGTCCGGCTGCACGAAGCCGCCGTCACGATTCTTCAGCTGCGTGTGCAGCAGCTTGTTTTTCTTGGCATAGGCATATTCAACATAGCCGATCGAACCCTTGATCTTTTGCACGTTGGCGGAAACGCCTTCATTGCCCTTGCCGCCGACGCCGACTGGCCACTTGACAGCAGTACCGGCGCCAATGCCGCTCTTGAAGTCAGGGCTGGTCTTCGACAGGTAGCTGGTGAACACGAAGGAAGTGCCCGAACCGTCAGCGCGGTACACCACGGTGATGTCAGCCGCAGGCAGCTTCACGCCTGGATTGAGCGCGGTGATTTCAGGTGCATTCCACTTAGTGATCTTGCCCAGATAGATGTCGGCCAGAACGGGGCCGGTCAGTTTGATCTCGCCTGGAGTCACGCCGTCCAGGTTGACGACAGGCACCACGCCGCCCATGATCGCAGGGAACTGCGCCAGGTTGTCAGCGTTCAGGTCTTCCACCTTCAATGGCATGTCGGAAGCACCGAAATCCACGGTCTTGGCCTTGATCTGCTTGATGCCGCCGCCGGAACCGATCGACTGGTAGTTCAGGCTGTTGCCGGTTGCGCCCTTGTAGGCTTCAGCCCACTTGGAGTAAATAGGGTAAGGAAAAGAAGCGCCGGCGCCGGTGATTTCGGCAGCCATGACTGAAGAAACCGCCAGTGTCGAACCCATTGCGAGAATGGCGGCTTTAACGAGGTGATTCAATCGCATTTGTTACTCCCTTGTTGACTGTAGATGTGGTGTGCCCAGATCGAGACTGTTGTGAAATTAATCTCCTTGCAAGGAAGCCAGTTTCACAACAGCCCCTAAGACAGGGCGAACTCTAACCAAGATTTATGACAGCTTTATGACGAAGAAAAAATGAATGTTAAGGACATTTAATTGCCGTTAAAATAACAATTGCTGCACCGCAATTAAAGATGGCTATACTAGGCATGCCGGACGGGTCCGCCTCGCGCCGGATAACATTGCCGAACCTCTCAAGCTCTTCCATTTTCTTCATCAAGCTGTCATATTCACTACATACACTTCGCCCTAACCATGAGACCAGCCGCCTGATTCATGAACAAAAAAACCAAGTCGGACGATGATACGAAGCAACTTAGCGCCCGGTTAGGCGCCGACCCCAGCTTTTTGAATCGCGAATTGTCACAACTTGCCTTCAATCGCCGCGTCATGGCCCAGGCTGAAGACCGCCATATACCGCTGCTGGAACGATTGCGATACTTATGCATAGTCAGCAACAATCTCGATGAATTCTTTGAAGTCCGCATTGCCAGCCTGCTGGCCAGCAGTCAGATTGAAGGAGTAAGCGCCGATCCGCCGGCCCTGGTTGCTGCGCTGGAACGCACCAGCATCGAGTGCCACCAGATCGTTGACCTCCAATACGCCATCCTAAATAAGACAATTCTGCCGCAGCTGTCGGCCAGCGGCATCCACCTGCTGCGGCACAGCGAGCGCAACGACGAACAGCGGGCCTGGGTAAAAACCTTCTTCGAGCAGGAAATCCGGCCGCTGCTGACCCCAATAGGGCTGGATCCAGCCCATCCCTTCCCCCAGGTAGTCAACAAAAGCCTCAATTTCATTGTCGAAATGGCAGGCAAGGACGCCTTCGGCCGCAATACCTCGATCGCCATCATCAAGGCGCCGCGCGTGCTGCCACGCGTGATCCGGCTGCCGGATGTGCTGTCTCCCAACGGCGCCTCGTTCTGCCTGCTATCGTCGATCATCCATGCCCACATAGGCGATCTGTTCAGCGGGCGGCAGATACTGGCCTATTCGCAATTCCGGGTCACCCGCAACAGCGATCTGTGGGTGGATGAAGAAGAAGTGAAAAACCTGCGGCAAGCCCTGCAAAGCGAATTGCAAAGCCGCCAGTTCGGCGTCGCCGTAAGGCTGGAGGTGGCGCGCAACTGTCCGCACCATCTGGCGCATTTCCTGCTCGAACAGTTTGCTATCGCCCCCAACCGCCTGTACGCCGTCGACGGCCCGGTCAACATGGTGCGGCTGTCGGAAATGATTGATCAGATTAACGTTCCTGCCTTGCGTTTCCCGCCCTTCGCTGCCGGCCTGCCGCCGCAGCTGGACTCGGACGGCGACATTTTCGAACAGCTGAAACAGAAAGACATCCTGCTGCACCACCCTTTCCAGTCGTTCCAGCCGGTAGTCGATTTCGTCCGCTCGGCGGCTTTCGACGGCAATGTCGTCGCAATCAAGCAGACTATTTACCGTACCGGCATGAATTCCGATCTGATGGAAGCGCTGATCCTGGCGGCGCAACGCGGCAAGGAAGTCACCGTGGTGGTGGAGCTGATGGCGCGCTTCGACGAAGAAGCCAATATCAACTGGGCCGACAAGCTGGAACGCGCCGGCGCTCAGGTTGTATACGGCGTGGTCGGCCTCAAGACCCATGCCAAGCTGTCGCTGGTGATCCGCCGCGAGCGCGACAAGAGCGGCAACGGCGAGCTGCGTTATTACGCCCATCTCGGCACCGGCAACTACCATCCGACCACCACTAAACTGTATACCGACTTCGGCCTGCTCACCTCGAACCAGAAGCTGGCGACCGAAGTCAATGAAGTCTTCATGCACCTGACCAGCCTGACCAAGCCCAAGAAAATGGATTACCTGTGGCTGGCGCCCTTCCTGTTGCAAAAGGAAATCATCCGGGCCATTCACAATGAAGCCGAGATTGCCCGCAAGGGCCGGCCAGCGCGCATCGTCGCCAAGATGAATGCGCTGCTGGACGAATCGGTCATCCGCGCCCTCTACCAAGCCTCGGCCGACGGCGTCAAGATCGAGCTGATCGTGCGCGGCGCCTGCGCGCTCAGGCCCGGCGTTCCCGGCCTGTCCGAGAATATCCATGTGCGCTCCGTCATCGGCCGCTTCCTGGAGCACAGCCGCATCTATTACTTCCGCAACAATCTGCAGCATGACGTCTATCTGGCGAGCGCCGACTGGATGAACCGCAATCTGTTCCGGCGCGTCGAGGTCGGCTTCCCGGTACTCGACAAGATGCTCAAGCGGCGAGTCATCAACGAAGGCTTGACGCCTTACCTGAAAGACAACACCAACGCCTGGAACCTTGGTTCTGACGGCAACTGGAGCAAACCCAAGCAACATCGGCGACAAAAACAATACAATGCGCAACGCCACCTGATGCTGGTGCTGGGCGCGCTTTCCCCGTCGCAGTCGCCCTCCCATTCCGCCAACAAGTGAGCAAGGAAAAAACATGGAATTGATCCTATGGCGTCACGCTGAGGCGGAAATCGGCGAACCGGACGAAGGCCGCGCCCTGACCGGTAAAGGCCACAAGCAGGCGTGGAAAATGGCTGACTGGCTGGACCGCAACCTGCCGCACAGCTGCAAGATCATCAGCAGCCCGGCCACCCGCACGCTACAGACCGCCGAGGCGCTTGGCCGTAAATTCAAGATCCATCCCGACCTCGCCCCCGACTGCAGCGCCGAGCAATTGCTGGCCGTCGCCAACTGGCCCAACAACCGCGAGCCGGTGCTGATCATCGGCCACCAGCCGACGCTGGGCCAAGCCGCGGCCTTGCTGGTAGCCGGCCAGATGCAGGAATGGTCTATCCGAAAAGGCAGCATCTGGTGGATTGCACAACGCGAGCGCGGCGATATCACCACCAACTTCCTGAAAGCGGTCATGTCGCCGGACCTGATCGCCAAATAGAAGCCCGTTCGAAAACCTGCATGGCGCGCTGGCAGGTGGTATATTTGCGGCCAGCCGTTTAAATGTATTTCGATTTATACCGTTGTTGTGAAACTACAGGATTTTTGCGGCATTTCTGTGCATAAGATAAAATAGGACTTACGTTGCATAATTTGCAACTACTGATCCCGTTGTACTGGACCACCCAAGAGGTAAGGCATGCTCTATCAATTCCACGAATTCAACCGCTCTCTGCTGCATCCGCTGGTGCAATGGGCAGATGCAGGCACCCGACTCTTCACCGATCCGATCTCGCCGCTGGCCCACACGCCATTTGCACAGCGCATCGCCGCCGGTTACGAACTGATGTACCGCATCGGTAAGGAATATGAAAAGCCAACATTCGACATCGCCAATACGCTGATCAAGGATAAGGAAGTCGGGATTACCGAAGAAGTCGTCACCTCCCTGCCGTTTTGCCGTTTGTTGCATTTCAAGAAAGATTTAAGCAACAAGGAAAGCGCCGCCCTGAAACAGCCGACCGTGCTGCTGGTAGCGCCGCTGTCCGGCCATCATTCGACGCTGCTGCGCGATACCGTGCGCGGCCTGTTGCCGGAACACGATGTCTACATCACCGACTGGACCGATGCCCGCATGGTGCCGGCCAGCGCCGGCGCTTTCCACCTGCATGACTATATATATTACGTGCAGGCGTTCATCCGCCTGCTGGGCCCGGACCTGCACGTGATCTCCGTCTGCCAGCCGACCGTGCCGGTACTGGCGGCGATTTCGCTGATGGCAACGGAAAAAGACAGCCACCTGCCGAAAAGCATGACCATGATGGGTGGCCCGATCGATCCGCGCAAATCACCGACCGAAGTCAACAACCTGGCCACGGACAAGCCGTTCAGCTGGTTCGAGAATACCGTCATCTATAGCGTACCGGCCAACTACCCTGGCTTCGGCCGCAAGGTCTACCCGGGTTTCCTGCAGCACGCCGGCTTTGTCGCCATGAACCGCAGCCGCCATGCCCAGAGCCACTGGGATTTCTACATGCATCTGCGCGAGGGCGACAACGAATCCGCGGAAAGCCATCGCAAGTTCTACGACGAATACAATGCGGTGCTGGACATGCCGGCCGAATATTATCTGGAAACCATCAAGACGGTATTCCAGGATTTCAGCCTGCCGCAAGGCACTTGGGAAATCGAAGGCAAGCTGGTCCGTCCGCAGGATATCAAGACGGTGGCGCTGTTCACCATCGAAGGCGAACTGGACGACATTTCCGGCCCGGGACAAACCCAGGCGGCCCACGATCTGTGCAGCTCCATCCCGAAAGCCAAGAAACAGCATTTCACCGCCGACAAATGCGGCCATTTCGGCATCTTCTCCGGCCGCCGCTGGCGCGAGATCATTTGCCCGAAAATAACCGCGTTCATCAAAGCCAACGCCTGAACGTTAGCGCTATCTGCCGACGTCGCGCCAATGAAGCCGTTCCTTGCACAGGAACGGCTTTTTTCATTTGACTTGGCGCCGCTATACAGCGCCGGCATTGCAGCCCCGGTATAATACGGGCTATGTTGTCATCACCCAGCCTCCCGCCACAAGTGCCCGCGCCATCCTCGCCCTCCCTCGCCGACCGCATTGAAGCGCTGCTGCCGCAGACGCAATGCACCAAGTGCGGCTATCCTGCCTGCCGGCCGTATGCCGAAGCTGTCGCCGACGGCAGCGCCAGCTATAACCAGTGCCCGCCCGGCGGCCAGGAAGGCGTAGCCCGCCTGGCGCAATTGCTGCAGCGGCCAGTAATTCCGCTCAATCCTCTGAACGGCGCCGAGCGGCCGCGGCCGGTAGCGGTCATCGATGAAGCCGTCTGCATCGGCTGCACCCTTTGCATCCAGGCTTGTCCGGTCGACGCCATCGCCGGCGCCGCCAAACAGATGCATACGGTGATCGCCGAGCTCTGCACCGGCTGCGACCTGTGCGTGGCTCCCTGCCCGGTGGACTGTATTGCGATGGTGGATGTCAGCGGCGAGCAAACCGGCTGGGATGCATGGACCCAGCAGCAGGCCGACGCTGCGCGCACGCGCCATGACTTCCATAGCTTCCGGCTGCGCCGCGAGAAGCAGGAAAATGATGACCGGCTGGCAGCCAAGGCGGCAGAAAAACTGAAGGCAGTCGCCGCCGCGGCAGCCACTACCCCGGAACAGCAAGCCGAGCAGCAGCGCAAGAAAGCCATCATCCAGGCCGCCATCGAACGCGCCCGCCTGAAGAAAGAACAACAAGCCGGACAGGCTGCTAAGGACTCTCAATGAACGCCGAAAAACGCCGGGAAATATTCAGCCGCCTGCGCGCAGCGCTGCCGCATCCGACTACCGAACTGGAATACACCTCGCCGTTCGAACTGCTGATCTCGGTGATCCTGTCGGCGCAGGCGACCGACGTCTCGGTCAACAAGGCAACCCGCAAGCTGTACCCGCTCGCCAATACGCCGGCGCAAATTCATGCGCTCGGCGTTGACGGCCTGATCCCGTACATCCAGACCATCGGCCTGTACCGCACCAAAGCCAAGAACGTGATCGAAACCTGCCGCATGCTGGTGGAGCTGCACAGCGGCCAGGTGCCGCGCACCCGTGAACAGCTGGAAGCGCTGCCCGGGGTCGGCCGCAAGACTGCCAACGTGGTGCTGAATACCGCTTTCGGCGTACCGACGATTGCCGTCGACACGCATATTTTCAGAGTATCCAACCGCACGGGCATCGCGCCGGGCAAGGATGTCGACGCGGTGGAACACAAGCTGATGAAGCTGGTGCCCGCCGAGTTCCTGCTGGACGCCCATCACTGGTTGATCCTGCATGGCCGCTATACCTGCATCGCGCGCAAACCGCTCTGCTGGAACTGCAGCATCGCTGACCTGTGCGACTTCAAGGCGAAAACACCGCTGCCGGAAAAAGGGGTCTGAATCCATGCCGCACTCTCATCCGCATACCGAACACCACTTTGAAGCCAGCGACACCGTACGCGATATCGTGATCGGCATGGCCGATGGCCTGACCGTGCCGTTTGCGCTGGCGGCCGGCATCAGCGGCGCGGCGGTCGGCATCGATATCGTGGTCACCGCCGGCGTCGCCGAAATCGCCGCCGGCTCGATCGCCATGGGCCTGGGCGGTTACCTGGCCGGACGCACCCAGCGCCAGCATTACTACGCCGAGCGCGAGCGCGAAGAGCAGGAAATCCTCAAAGTACCGCATCGCGAGCGCAAGGAAGTGATCGACATCATGGCGCAATACGGTGTCACCAAGCAGGAATGCGAACCGATGCTGGCCGGCCTGGAACGCAACCCGGTAGCCTGGCGCGATTTCATGATGCGCTTTGAACTGGGCCTGGAAGAACCGCAAGCCGGCGCCGCCAGGAAAAGCGCAATCACCATCGCCCTCTCCTACCTGGTGGGCGGCCTCATCCCGCTGGCGCCGTACATGCTGATGCACTCGATTCCACAAGCGCTGGCGGCTTCCACCGTCGTCACCCTGCTGGCCTTGTTTATCTTCGGCTTCCTGAAAGGCAGCGTCACCGGCACCGGCGCTTTCAAATCGGCGCTGCAAACCTTGATGGTGGGTGGCCTGGCCGCCGCAGCAGCCTTTTCCATCGCCAGACTGATCAGTTGATTATCCATGTTTAATCCATCACTACATAGCATGAATACGTAAATTTCGATAATTATCATGCACTTAACGATGTTTTAAGTTTCCAAGCACTGTATATATACAGCACTGTACGGCACTATATAAAACAATGATTTACAACTGTATTTTGGACGATTACTGTGCGGTTTGATGTGGAAATTCTGCAGAAAAAAGAGGGGCTAAATGAAATTCAGGTTCGGGATTGTAGCCATGGCTTTACTCTCCCTCCTCTCCGGATGCGCAGTTGGATTCAACAAAAAAGGCGAATTTTATTGTACAGAAGGCCCAGTCGAAGCAGCTCCACCCTGCTTCGGCTCCGGTCCTCAGTAGAAAATTCAGAAATATGGTTCCATTTCGACTTGCAGCCCTTAACTCCATAACAGGCTATGAACCTGTCGCAAACGTATTCTGAGGGCAATGGAGGCAGTCCGTTACAGTGGCATCTACCCTTGGATGCACTAAGATATACGTACACTATTCCCGAAAAAATCCCCAAGAGACTTAAAATCTCTCGCTCGTAAGGGTGTCCCGGTTCAAGTCCGGCCTCGGGCACCAATATCTAAAAGGCTCTCTGTAGTGGTCAAGTAATCCCGGACACCGCGTTAAGTTTTTCTTCGGCTACTGCCGGGGCGAGTCCGTCATTGAACTGATGCGGCCGTATCCAGTTATATCGTTGCATCAGATAGTGACTGATGTCTCGATGTGCTTGCTGTGCCGTCATGTAGCCCATGTTCGGTACCCATTCAGATTTTAAGCTCCTGAACAATCTCTCCATCGGCGAGTTGTCCCAGCAATTCCCGCGACGACTCATGCTCTGTCCGATTCGATAGCGCCACAAGCGCTGACGAAACTTACGGCTGGCGTACTGACCACCTTGATCCGAGTGAAACATCAGACCTTGAGGACGACCACGCTGCTCGTAGGCCATGTCCAACGCCTGCACGACCAGATCGGCATCTGGTCGTGTCGAGAATGCCCAGCCAACGACCCGGCGTGTGTACAGGTCTAGTACGGCAGCCAGATAATGCCAACAACCCTGCCCCCAGAGTAGAGTAAGAGACAGGGCGTAGTCGAACTATTTTCCTGCCTCTCCTCTCCGAACCGGACTTGCACCTTTCAATGCATCCGGCTCTCCATTTAAGTGCTGCTCATAGCAAAAGCAACATCGGCGTAGCGCGACTCAATGGTTCGCCGTGCCTCGCCGCACACGATGTACGGATTTTCCGATGGGGTCCGCCATTTGAATTGCCCCTTGCGGCTTGTGATGAGACGCCGAAGCGCTATCGCCCCATACCAGCCACGACTATTTCGGCCTTCTACTACCCATGTTTTTGCTTGCCCCGGTTCTGGTTCACAGATATGCTCACGCATCAATGACGGGAAACCCCGCCGATATTTACGCGCAAGCCAATGCCCAAATTTCCAGAAGACAGTGCGATCCATCTTGCTAAATATGGTGGCCGTAAAGTCGGTGTACTGATAGAAGTTCGCCCATCCCGCAAGTTGCCGATTCAGGCTTTCCACGACATCCATCCGATTTGCACCGTAATCGCCCGACAGTTGCTTGACCAGTTTCTCGGCAAAGCGTCGGTACTTCTCCCACGGTATTGTGCTGACAGGCCGCATGCGGCCGCGTGGTCCTCGCTTACGTATGATGCGATGGCCGAGAAAGACGAAACCATCGTTGACGTGTGTAACATGGGTCTTCTCCATGTTCAGCATCGGAGAGGCAAAGCCCACCATGTTCGCCGGCAATCCGTCGCATAGCATCCAGTTCATTGTTCGCAACACAAAGCCGACACCATTGGCCAAGCGATGTTCGATTCTGTGAAGCATGCCACTGGTGCTTGTTGGCGCATTGCCATAGCATGGGCGTCCGGCTATTCACGTAAATGTCGGACAGGCAGCGACCGCCGCGCTCCTTTGCCATCTCCTGCACTTTCTTCAACCAGACAGCGGCCACACAGGCCTTGCACCAGGATCCGCTTTTGACGTAAGCAGGCGTTTCATGCCAACGATGGCGGTTGGCGCATTGCCACAGCAAGGGAGTCGTGACATTGACATAAGCGCTGGACAAGCATTGGCCGCCACGAGTGGCGGCAACCTGCTGCATTGCTTCAATCGTCAAGCGTTGACTGGCTTTGGGATCGCGAAGTGATGTACTAGGCGGCGTTTTTTTTTGAATCATTGAAAAATCTTTGAAGGTTATTCCGCTATAGAGAAGGAACTAACCTACAGTCGCATTCGTGTTGCCCATTAGCTTACAACCACACTCGGTCAAACAGTCTTGCACCGCGACCGGAACACCGCCAACAGTATAGGTGGGATGGGCGGTGACGATTTTATTGATGCCGTGCGGCCGGCCATCTGGGTAATGCTCCGGACACCTCACCTCATCGCCAAGGCGTGCAACTGGCTTACCCTTGATGTCATGCGTCGGCAAACCACTGATGACTTTGCCACCGTGATCAGTGCTGTCACCCACAGTTATAATTCTCAGAGACATCTTGGTTTTATATCACAAAAAAATTGGGTCAGAATTTAACGGCGATCGATGACAACTTTGCTCCACACCGAATCAAGGAATTTTTTATATATTGCATTCTTTGGCAGCATTAAGGATTTATCGTAGGTCTTCTCCCCACCGTAGGGTGCCTGACCTTGAAGGATGATTTGGGACTCGCCTCTGATCGCGAATTTCTCTTTGCCTTTTCGCATTATGACTTTAACGGTGCTGGGATCCATCCCTCCCCCACAAAACGTTTCGTACGGAACAGTAATTTCGGCGATTCCGTCTTTGTTCAAATTACTAACCATCACATTGCTTGCGAAAAAAGAGCCGCTAGAATCTAAGCCAGGGCAGTCAACAAAATCCGTAATGACCCACTCTTCAATCCAATTTGCATTTTCCTTTATATAATAAGCAGCCCGCAAATCAATGCGCTCATTTCTTGAAAGGTCAGGTTCTGTTTTAGATGGCCCCTCTTTTCTTGTCAGAACCAATACGTGCTGCCCAACGTTATCTTGCACGCCAATCGCAGAAATTAAATCTCCGTTTAGTTTGATCTGTGCTTCAGAGAGAAATGCTTTATTAATTTTCGATGTCACTATTTCTGAGGCAAAGACATCGCCGCAAACCAGAGGGACAAGAAAAGCTACGAACATTACAATTTTCGGAATATTTTTTTTCATCGTCATCTCATCTATCTTGTTGCATTTCCTTTTTTGCTTTTTACCTTGATCTCAAATTCTTTGTTTAATTCTTCTGCAGAATGTTCAGCCAAAGTATTGGCTTTTTCTATGTCTTTTTTTGCAAATTCCAGATATGCAACTGGAACAAAAAAACGAACTCCCTTGGCAAATGGCGAGAAATTTATTTGATCGTGTTGATTGCCGCCCAAACAAATAAAATTACTCCCTGATTTGGCATATACCAAGGTGACGTGATGTGTACTAATAAGTGCGATTGCCCCAAACACCGGTGTTTTAATCTCGACGAAATTCCAACTTTTGGAGATATCATTTGCTCGCTGTGGCAAACTCCATTTTGCATAACTAGGCGCGGCGGTCGACAAACAGTAGTTCACAAAAGATGAACACCATGCATTTTTTGTTCCAACCATCGAAGATTCATGCGCCCCCACCAACTCATGATAGTTCGATGTCTTTTCAATTACATCCTCAGTTGCTCCTTTCCATCGCTTTGCTTCTGCGATGGCAACCACCATCCATGGCGCACGTTGCTGATCAGGCTGCAACAACGCGATAGGCTCCCCCTTACCATCCTTGCTACGTGCGAGCTCTACTTTTTCGGCAGGTGGTTTAGGCGGCTTTTTTTCTTCAATCTTTGGTGCCGGAGCGGGGGCAGAATGTGCTGGTCCCGCAACGGGCTCAACCTTCTTTTTAGGAATTTGCTCAAGTTTTGGTGGAGCCTGCTTTGCAACTGAGTTTGTCGAGGCGGAAAGGCTTCCATAAATAGAGATGACTTGCGATGGAAAAATCTTTCTCTCGTCCTTGATTTGCGGATTATCTTTCTTTATCTCGTCAACAGTAGTTTTATAAATTTTAGCAATTTTACCAAGTGTGTCGCCTGGTTGAATTACATAGTGTAAAGGTTGCCGCTTAGACGGCTCATCATTTTTAACTTTCTTTAGATCCGTCGGCGCTACGAATGTCCGAAGATTGTTGAACAATACGAATGAATTCGAATTATCTCCCATTACGAAATCGTGGATTTTCTTCCATTCCCCTTCGACGCTAGCAACAAAAATATTGACCGTTTTCCCAATATCTAAGTGTGTGATAAGGGGCAATTGTCCTTTGCTATTAGTCTTCGTTTGATGGCTTGCGTCGCCAATATCGATTTTTACTGGGAGATTTGCCTTTGGCTTTGCACCATCTGAGATAGTTACAGTAGTAGTATTTACTACTTTTTCTTGTCTGGTCGATTTCTCATTGTTGAAGCCTTCCTTTTTTTCCATGGCGTCAAGAACGCTGTCAAGCTGAGCATCGGTAAGATCACTGATTTTTGTTGTCGTTGCAAAGCCTGTTGCTGTGCTTATGCTATCCGCATAGGCTTGGGGATCGTTGTTATCACTCTCGGGAGCATATCCTTGAACCACGTTCCCGTTCTTGTCGGGCACCCCAGCAAGCATGGTGTAAATAGTGCGTTCATTGTATTTACGTCGAAGCAAAGCTTTCTTCTCTGCCCGCCCCTTCTCGTAACTGGAGAAAATTAAAAATTCACCGTTATTTTTAGTTTTTCCAACACCGATGGCACCATAAATCGTCACACCGGGCTTTGCTGGTCGCAAATTTCCCGGGTTGTTAAAACGCCAGGCAATTGTGCCGCCTGTACGCAGCAAATGGCTGCCATCGGCAGCCGCATAGTCGACTGTTTTATGCTCATAAGTATATTCAGCGCTGACAAATTCTTGACTCATATCAAACCTTTATTTCACAGGCTTCAGAGCGAACTCTTTATTTAATATATTTTCGACGCTCAAATTGGGTGTCTTGGAATAGTGTCTTGTAAACACGGGCTTCAGAAAGTATGGAGGATCGTCTGGATGATCATTGTCCGATTCCGAAAATTTGAACCAAGTGACGACAGATTCACCTTTTTCATGCGAGCCGTTATCTACTCGCTTATCGGCCAGCACAAAATAAACACCGTTTGTCTGCGCGGAGACAATACCGTCAGCTAAAGTGACGTCTCCGCCGCCCGCGCTTGACCAAGTGAACTGCAGGTCATTTTGTGCACGTACGATCGGAACTTGATTCCAATCCGAACTGTTTTTTGCTTGGAAATAAAAATTATAACTGCGCTTATATGTCGTCGAATCTTGATAGGTGCTGACGACCAAGATAACTTTACCTGATGAGATTTGCCATTCATGCAGACCTTGACTCATCGGGAAGACGTCTTTTGCGAACGCACTCTGGGAGAAATTTGCACCGAAGTGCAGTATGACTAAGAGACATATCTTCAATAAAAATTGCTGCTTGCGACGAATCATTCTTCCCCCTCAGGATTTTTAATATAGTAGCCAATTATGTCCGCCGAGAGATGTAGGCTTTCGTCGTCATCTGCCAATGCTTCAAGATACGGATCATCTTCATGGTGTAGCCCAGCATCGTCTATGTCAGTGATTGTTTGGTCGGAGGATGGATCCGCTTTTGCCGATGGGGGATCAAATAACGTCCACTTATCTTCTCCAATATGCAAGGTCAACTTTTTCCCTTCTTCAAAATCCTGCCTCGGGAAACGCCCATCTTCATTGATTGCCCCCTTTGCAACGGCCCCGCCAGTCTCATCTACAATCTTAAAAGGCAGGCCGCTCAATCCGAGGATTCCAGCAATTTCGTCAGCACCAGAAAAAGCAAATCGTTGACTGTGCGGACCGGGCTGAGCGATGAGCGCATCAGTTTGATGTTCATCAAAGCTCCTTGGCCCCGGGAGACTGTGGGTGGCGGCGTGTGCTATATAACCGCCGTTAGTACCGTGTTCAATGCCTCCCGCATTGAATTTGACGTAACTACCGCCGCCATTGATCAGCACTTCTTCCTTGGCGGTGATCGTGATGCGGTTTGCCGTGTGCGTGATATTGAGTTTGGCCAGCAGGTTAATACTGTCAGTCAAAGCCTTCACATCAATGTCGCCGGCAGCAGCCACCATCTTCATGCCGGCTTTCTGCACCATCAGACGAAAGGTTTTGCCAATACTCGCGAACAGGCTGTCACCGCTGGCGATAGACAAGCTCTTGCCGGTCGTGATGGCCGTGTTCTGGTCACTGGCGATATGGGTGCTGCCGCTGGTGGTCTCGATACCGGCAGGACTGGCCAGAACAAGATGCGGTTGTGACAGTTCCGGGAAACTACCCTCTTCACTTGCGCCCTGCCCCTTGATCGCATCGTTCTGCGCTTTCAAGGTCTGTGCGACATCAGCCTGCTGCCCCTGCTTCTCCTGGGCTCCAGCCTGCTGTGCAGCATCCGCCAGCGACTCGTGCTGGTCGCGCGCTGCAGTCAAGCGGCTGACCGTCTCACCCATATCCTTGATATGCGAAGCCGCATTATTGCGTGCCTCAGTGGTGATCAGCATCCCCTTAGCCGCACGCGCCACGCCATGGCCGTCGCTGCGCAGTTCCCAGCCCTCGCCACGCGCATCCTTGCGCCCCGCATTGTCTTCAATCCGGCTAATGCTACCCAGACTCAGCTGGCTATGCTGGTGATCGCTTTTCAGCTGTGCCTGGATCTTGCCGTTGGTGTCGTCCAGCACCAGGTGGTTGCTTCTCCCTCCTGGCTGGTTGCCGCCGTTGGGTGTCAGCTCACGGCTTCTGAAGCCCATCAACGACTGCTGGGTCGCCAGCTTCCAGGGCGGCATGTTGCGCTGGTTGTAGACGCTGCCGGTGACAATAGGGCGGTCGGGATTGCCATCGAGCCATTGGACCAGGCATTCCGATCCGACGCGCGGGATAGATTTGGCGCCCAGCTCGCCGCCGGCCCATGCACTGGCCACGCGCACCCAGGCGGAGCTGCGTTCATCGTTGTTGCCGATGCGGTCCCAGTGGAACTGGACACGGATGCGGCCGAATTCATCAGTATGGACGCTACCCTGGCCGGAAGGACCGACCACCGTGACAGTTTGCGGCGACAGGATCTTGGTGTTGACGCTATTGAAATTGCGGCCGGGACGCCAGGGGATGGTCTTGCGCAGGCAAGTCAATTCGTTGCGGTACTCGGCCTTTTGATCTGCCTGCTGCAGATAGTTATTGCTGGCGATGTGGTGCACCGAGATGATCAGGAATTCATTTTTCCCTGCTTCTTCATGGCTGGCAAACGGGCTGGAAGAGAAATGGCCGGTCAGGCGGTACCAGCGACCAGGCAGCACATAGCGGTTATTGCCCGCTGCTTCAAAGTGTTTACCTGCGGCTTCGATCTCTTCCATGCGCAGGCGCGATAGCTCGTCTGCATCCTGGCTGCCCTTGACGCCGTAAGCGCCGGCATATTCATAGGATTCGACATCGAGTACACTGCCCTGCTTGTTCAGGGTCGGCACGCCGGCATTGATCGGCACCGGGCTCTTGAAGTTGAAGCCGGACAGCGACACCGAACCGGGGACGATCTGGCGCACCGGGGAGAACTCGCCAATGCCGTCTTCCTCAAACGCGCCGCCATGGCGCTGGAAGCGGATCTCTGCACCGCCGTCGATGGGAGCTGCCTGGGTCGAGTCATCGGTGATGACCAGCTTGTGGCCCTTGTCCGTGTGTTCGTAGTAGTACAGCAAGCCGGCGGCTTCTAACCGCCTGTGGACGTAGTTATGGTCGCTTTCGTCGAACTGGATGGCGTCCGTCATGATTGGATCTTCGCCGCTGACGCGGAAATCCCAGTCGGGCAATGTGCCGTAATCGGCGCAGATGCTGTCGATCTGTTCGCGCAGGGTCTTGCCGTGGAAGATGTAGTTGTCCTTGCGCAGACGCAGGTACTGGGTCCAGGGGCCTAATTTGGCCTGGTAAAAGGTGATATTGCCGTCGGTGCGCGAGAGGCGAAATTCGAAGCAATATCCGGAGAAGTAGCGCAGGCTGCCGTCCGCTCTCACTAATTCCACGCAGAACAGCTTGCCTTGCAAATCCTTCAGGGCCAGTTCAGCATCGTCTGAGAGTAATTCAACGGTGTATTCAAAATCGCGCGACAGGCTTTCCACGGCGTTGAGCTTGTTCACCAAGAGCTGGGCGTGCGGACCGTCGTCGTGAGGGAAAGACAGCCGAAGAATACGGTTGTTCTGCCTGCCGCGGACCAAGGCGGACAGGGATTGAAGCACGCTACTCATACGGGAGTCCTCGAAATTGAACCGTCATTAATACGCAATTTTTCAGCAAAACAGACCGATCATTCTACTTAATAAATATTCTATTAAATTATAACGGCCCGCATCTTTAGTTGCCAGCGTGAAATACTCAGTGCGTAGATAATTTTGCAAGAATTCACACTTTTGTGGAAGTTTTGAAACAGCATAGAAAGGAACAATAGGATTCCCTTGCTATTCATTTATCGCAATTCAATGCCTCGCGAATTTCATGTACCCAGATCACGCGTGCACCTTGCTCCATTTAAAAATACTTGGGTATATTACAATGTTTTTTTGAGAAATTAAATGCGCCGATTTAGTAAAATTGAAACGATATAGACATATGAAATTGAAAACAATTTTGCTATATTGATTATTGTCTCTATGTTAAAAATGGCGTTTCTTGAAAGTAATTTTAGGAGTTAATTTGACATGAGTACCACCCTTCCATCGGCCGCTCCAAGCCACAACAAGCTCAATGAGCAGGCGACCTATGATCCAAATCACCTCCTTGATTCCTTAATTGAGAAATTGCTTTTAAAAAATGATGCGGCGCTAGCGCGCGTGCTCGATGTCGCACCGCCAGTCATCAGCAAAATCCGGCATCACCGTTTGCCGGTTGGCGCGTCGCTTCTGGTCCAAATGAACGAAATAACTGATCTCCCAATCAGAGAATTGCGCGCCTTGATGGGAGATCATCGGGCCAAATTCCGCATGGGCGACAGTCATCCCAAGTCAAAGGATGTTTGACGGTCATCGCGAAAAATTGCCGGCTAACGGAGATCACGGCTTGAAGAAGCTCGTTGGTGCAATCGATCGCAAGCCTGCGCCACCACCTTCGCCGCCAAAAAAATCGTGGCGGCATTCCTCTTTATAGATGCGACCTCGAAACTGAGGCTAAGGACGCTCCATCTTCAATTGAAATTTCTGGAACAGACTAGCGATTTGTGCTGAGTCGACAGACTTCATATGAGGAGGAATGCGCGTCATTCGTATAAGCAACGCCGCATCATGCAGCGTCTTTCTGTAGGACGTCATACTGTCGTCCGCACGGTCGGCCAGCGTCGTCAAACCGTTTTTGAATGCCAGCAGAAAACCATCGGGATCGCGTGGCTTGTTCTTATGCAAGTGGTGAAAAACACTATCGATGACACCGTCAACAGCGGGCTGAACATTGACACCGTACAGCGTCAGTGTAGCCAATCCCAAAATCTTGTTGAGACTGTCCTTCATAAATGGATCGTTGGTGTAGGTTTTCATAGGTCCTAATGCAGGCAACATTGTAGTAGACGATGAAAATCATCCTAGATACCCATGTGCAACTTGTCCATCGGCAATTGCAGCATTTAACGTTTGTTTTCAAAAACAAAGATTCCATGTCGAACAAGTGTCTTTTTCAGAGTATGCGCTACCAATTTCATGACGCGCGCATATCCTCTGCGGTCTGGCGCGCCCCGCGCAGGCAGAGCATTTTGATCTGTGCCGGCAAAAATGGCTGTGACAATGATTGCTGGCAATAGGGTCATCGGCTCCAATGTACCGACGGAGGGATTTACGAGCGGACGCATATTGACGAAACGGATTGATCGAGCTCGATGGTGCTTTTTCTCCGGATATGACGTGTCACGCGTCCGTATCCCATCACACAGTATTGGCACGGCCCTGTAATTCAAGTGGGTACCGTGCCAACACGCTGATGGCGACACCGATAGCTTAATCGTAGGTAGCGCTCAGTGACACGCCGTCAAATGCTTGCTTAGCGGTGAGCAAAATGTAGTACCAGTGCCCTGCAGCAGGGGTTGCCAGAGCAATGTTTTCCCTGTTACCCGCATTGGTGGAGGCGGCATCGTAAGAGCTGGTGGTTGGGTAACGATCAAGGGCAATGTACATATCGACATCACCGCTACCGCCGGTGGTGCGCAAATTTAGGTTTTTTGCCCCGCTCGGTAGCTGGATATAAGCGTATATGTGATCAGAAGACGATAAGCCCTTGATCGAGCAATTCTTGCCCAGATAACTGGATGATGTACAGCTTGGTAGTACCGGACCATCGGGTAACGGCGGTTCACCGGCAGTGCTCGCAGTCTTGACCCAGCTGACAAACTCGTCGTCGTAGCGGGCGCCTATGTAAGCCATCGTATTTTGATAGCCGTCGTAATCGCCGACGCGGAATTTGGCTACCACGGTATCGACATCATTACGATGGCGTTCAACCATAAAACGAGTTGCCATGTAGCCCCAGCGATATGCTCGCGGCACATAATCCGCCATCGAATACGTATTATCGAATATTTGGCTCAGGCGGTAAGTGCCGGTACGGGCGACATCGATCGATTCCTGGTTGTCATTTTTCTTGGATAAATACTCGGCAAGGCCTTCAATCCACCAAACGGTCGGCTTCACTGTAGCTGCGCTGAAATCTCCGTACATGTCGAAGCGCCCATCCAGATAATGGACATATTCGTGTTCCAGGTTCCATACCTGAAATACCGGACGCAACCAAGATGCTTCGTGGGCAATGAAACGCGCCTGGTTGCCAGGCACGGCGGGGCTGCCTTCCAAATACATCCCGCCGTTATTGGTACTGATACCGAAAATTACTCCGGCATACCTGTTGTAGTTGGTGTAATCATCAAATACCACCACTTCCAGCGAAGTATTATAGTCGTTAGCCACAGGTGTACGATTGGTTTGCAGCATGTCATGGAAATAGGACTCTTCCGTCTGTAGCAGATTGCACGACGATTGCATTTGCGCCGGTGTCATCTGCTGAGCACGGATCCGTATGGTGGGGCTACAAGTATACTTATTTTGCAATACGGCATCGGCAAGTCGAGTTTCGAAATCACAAGTACCGTATTCCGCACAATTAGCATTGTCGTTATATTTCACCGCTGTCGCTGCAGCCAACCAGAGATCACTATCTGCGCCCGTCATGGTGGTTGTTGCCAACTGATTTTTGATCATGATTTTGACACCAGCTTTCTGTGTCGGATATTGCATGAAACGAAATGCCTCGTTTGCTGTGTCAGTGAGTTGATACGCAGTTTCGGTTCCCAGAAGTGCGGCCTTATTGCTAACGACAAAATTATTCAGTGCTGCTGGATATGAAGTGTCATTTTGCAGCAACAATTTCCCTTCGCTTCTCCCATGCGCGGAGAACAGCACGGTCAACACGCCAGTAAAGCCACCAGCGGCGCTAGGTTGGCGCAATGCATTGACGGCATTAGGGTTGCTGTCGGTATTGGTATAGCGCTGCACCAGGGCTTTCATACTCCCCAGGTAGTAGGCTTCGTCGTGCATATTAGTGATCAAATTAAACGTTTCGCCAGCTGTACTTGGACCCACAGCATTTGCCTTGAATAGCATGTCGCCATCGACCAGTTGTTTGATTGCAGGGCGTAGAATGTCCGTCAATGAAGCGGAAGGGCCCGGAATGACATTATTACTGGCTAAATAATATCCGGCGCGTAGATAAATCAACAGATTGACCAAAGCCATATTGCCGGCGTTGTAATTGTTGCCTTCCTGGACGAAACGCTTTGCGACCGCGTTGAAATTACCTGCAGAATAAACTTTGGCAGCTTGTTCGGCATTGAGCGAAAACAAACCATAGTGGCATTCGTAGTCGGGCAAATTGACGATGTAGTCGGCCAGCGCGCTGCCGTCGTAACTCGCCAGTTTGTTCATATCCTTGCAGTCCGGGGTGGTTGTCATCGCTTTCGCGCGATTTTCTTTGGCTTGGCGACTCTTGGGATCCATCAAGTCGACACGTGGTTTCTTGGTCGGCGGCAGATTGTATTTAGATTGTTCAGGTGAAGGCGGCAGAGTTTGCCTGGCACGCGGCATCGGTGCCTGTTTGGGTAACGCCGGCTCTGCACCGAGATTGTCTGGCACGGTCCCGGCGTAGCCGGACTGCGATATGCAGACTAACATCAGACCTGCAAACAAAAAATTTATTTTTGAAGTAAGCATCAGTTTTTTTCCTCCGTGAATTGCATTAGGGCGCCTCACAGCGAAATGCCATGAGATCACCTCACTTCTAGGTACAACGAAGCTTGTGAAATTGAGGCTATGTCCAGTTTGCAATTCTCGAAGCCATGCGCAACGAGATTCATTGTCTAAGGTGGCTTAAATCGAAACCGGATCGGATGATTTTTTACGACCGACACAACCGCATGGATGAGCGATGCCATCACGCATCAAAGTGCGCTGTATAAATAAAGCTGCCCGCATCGGAATTTACCGCAAGAAAACAAACGCAAATAGCTGTCAGAATTGACAGCGTGATGCGGAAGAAATGGCTCCAGAAATTCTGAACATTAGGCTCTAAGTGTTCACTTTGCTTCACAAGCTCGACCGAAAAGTCGGTTGCAGGAGCAAGGACATGACCAAGAGAACGAGACGGAATCACATTGGTACTCCATGCAACTTAAGCCCCTGCAAACGCGTCCTCCGCAGCTCTGCGCGCCGCATCCAAGTATGACTGAGCAGAGTCATAGTCTGCCGATCCAATGTAATGAGCACTCTCTAAGAAAGCCATGCAGACGGTATCCCATAGATCGGGGGATGGAATGCCCTCTTCCTTCATCTTGTCTTTCGGCTCGATGTGATACCTGGCCTTCTCATCGAAGAAATAGGGAATCTTGGACGCTTGGTCGAGCAGATCTTGGACGTGCTGATTGGAGAACGTGATTCGGGTGTCCTTCACAGCCTCAGCAGCCAGCACTGAGCACTGTGCCCGGAGGTTGAAGAAGCGATCCTTATTTTTCTTTTTGAAGCATGGGTTGCCCCAGTTGATCTTGACGACGCTGGGGCAACCTAGGTTTTCCAGCATCTTGGCGAACTGGATGCCTTGCCCGCCGACGTCGACCAGCATGGTGCAGTTGGACAGGCGCTGCGTGTAGTGGAATACCTCGCCGGCGATGTGCTGCCAATCTAGGGCGTTCGAGAAAATGGGCACGTCCATGATGTCCACGCGCCGCGGATCAGCATCGATGCGGTCCCCGTTGCCGATCACCCTCGCGTAGGTGCCGACGGTCTTATCGCGGAATACGCCGGCAGCCACGTCGATGATGAACAGGTTTCCATAGGGCTCGCCGGCGCTGATCGTGCGCTCGACACCAACCAGCCTCTCTACCTGGCTGCGGCCTAGCAAGAAGCGCTCAGACTGCTCAGGGAACAGGCCCAATACGCGGATCTGATACTCGACCGAGTCCCGGCCACCGCTTTCCCTCTCACGCTCCTTGAGCCATTTGGTGGTCGCGAAGGGCGAGCGCTCGGAGTTGAACCTCAACGCATGCCAAGAGCCGCCATTGCGCGCCGATAGCTTGTGATGCGAGGCGTGGTGTCGGCCACTGCTACGGACGCCCTGCGAGGCAATCAGCGTGCGGTTGCAAGGCTGCGTCTGCGTGCCATCGATCACGTCGAAATGGTCGTCACTCACACCGGCGGCCTCATCGACAATGATCAGCTGCGCCCAGCGGTGCTTACCCGCGATGCCGACGGACTGCCCCTTGGCGAGCGCGACACGGCCAACAAACCACTGCTCCTCGAAGCCGGTCACATACACGCGGGTCTTCGTGATAACGAAATAGTCGCACAGCCAGGAATGGGGGCCGTTCGCCATGGCAATCTTCGAGTCCTGCATCTCCATCCATACGCCGTCGGCGACCTGCTGCAGGTTCGGCGCGCCAATGTAGGTGTTCGAACCGATCTCCAGCTTGCCGTCATACACCGCATAGAGGCAGGCAAGAATCCAGTCTCTGTTACCTATTCTCCTGAATATAATCCAACTCGGGATCGTATGACGCTGGAAAATTTCCTGCTCATAAGGGAAAAAGCCGTACCGTGGCTAAAAAATGCAATGGATCTCGCTCTAGTAACAGGGCAGCGCCGCGACGATATTGCCAATATGCTGTTTTCCGACGCGAGGGACGGTTTTCTATATGTGGCACAAAGAAAAGGGGGCGGTCGCACGAAGCTAAAAATTGACACGAATGTACATTTGACCGCTTTCGGGATGTCGATTGATGATGTCATAAAGCAATGCCGAGACAACATCCTGAGCAAATACATGGTTCATCATGTTCGACACAGAGGCATAAATAAGCCAGGTGACCCGACTTCTCCCCAAGGAATTTCAGATGCGTTCAGAGCGGCGCGGGGATTCGCCAATGTATTGCCAGGCGAAGGAAAAACCCCGGTAACGTTCCACGAGATTCGCTCTTTAGCAGAGAGATTATATAAAGAACAATACGGTGCCGACTTCGCGCAAGCAATAATGGGGCACAAAGAAGCTAAAACAACGGCCATCTATGACGACCTACGCGGGACCGCTTATCAGGAAGTCTCTGTAAAATAGCGATATTCATTTTGGAAGAATTTTGGACGAATTTTGGACAATCTTCGCAAAACCGCATAAACAAAGGCTCTAAGACTTACCTCATGTTCAATCCATCCCAAGACGATGTCCGCCGTTTTTTCTGCGAGACCTACCGCAAGCATCGCGCCGGCGAAATCCTGACGCCGCTGGAAGCCATCGCCAGCGACTGGCTGGCGCAGCATCCCGAATACACCGGCGACCTGAAAGACGTCGACGCCGCGCTCGACGCCGACTACTCGGTGGAGAACGGCCAGACCAACCCCTTCCTGCACCTGTCCATGCATCTGTCGATCGCCGAGCAGATCTCGATCGACCAGCCGCCGGGGATCAAGGCCGCAGCGACAGCCCTGACACAACGGCTGCAATCGGAGCACGAGGCGCATCACCACATCATGGAATGCCTGGGCGAGATGATCTGGAACTCGCAGCGCAGCGGCTTGCCGCCGGACGGCGCCGCCTATATCGAGTGCGTGAAAAAGCGCCTGTAAAAAAACGCCCGGACACTGACAAGTATCCGGGCGCGCAAACCCAAGGGGACACTTGGGCGGGAAATACTCTCTTTAGCAGATCAACGCTGGACGGCCGCATCCTCAGCTAGCTGCTGCGGGTCGTCTTCATCGCGCCGATGGAACAACTGATACAGGATAGGCAGCACCAGCAAGGTCAGGATGGTCGACGACAAAATTCCGCCGATCACCACCGTCGCCAGCGGCCGCTGCACCTCGGCGCCGGTGCCGGTGGCGATCGCCATCGGCACGAAACCTAGCGAAGCCACCAGCGCCGTCATCAGCACTGGCCGCAAACGGGTCAGCGCGCCTTCCCGTATCGCCAGGTCGAGGCCACGGCCCTCCTCGCGCAAGCTGCGGATAAAAGCAATCATCACCAGTCCGTTCAGCACCGCCACCCCGCACAGCGCAATAAAGCCGACCGCCGCCGAAATCGACAAGGGAATCCCGCGCAGCCACAGGGCGACGATGCCTCCGGTCAGTGCGAATGGAATGCCGCTGAATACCAGCAGGCCGTCCTTGACGTTGCCGAACATCGCAAACAGCAGGGTAAACACCAGCAGCAAGGCTACCGGGATCACGATCTGCAGCCTTTGCGTGGCCGATTGCAGCTGCTCGAACTGGCCGCCCCAGCTGGTCCAGTAGCCGGACGGGATCTTGACCTGCCGTTGCAGCCGGGCCTCGGCCTCGCTCACAAACGAGCCGATATCGCGGCCACGCACGTTCGCGCTCACCACAATCCGCCGCTTGCCGTTTTCGCGGCTGATCTGGTTAGGCCCCGGCGCCAGTTCCAGGCTGGCTACTTCGCCCAGCGGAATGTAGTTGGTGCGCCCTTCTCCGCCGGCGCTGCGCGGCAAGGATATGGGTAGGCGCTTGAACGCTTCCAGGTCGCTGCGCAGCTCTTCCGGCAGGCGCACCACGATATCGAAGCGACGGTCGCCCTGGAACAGGGTGCCGGCTTCCTTGCCGCCGATGGCGGTAGCGACCACATCCTGCACATCCGCCACGTTGAGCCCGTAGCGCGCGGTCTTGTCGCGGTCGATATTCACGGTCAGCATAGGCAGGCCGGAAGTCTGCTCGATTTTCACTTCGGCGGCGCCGCTGATCTTGCCCAGCACCGCCGAGACCTTGTCGGCAGTGTCGTTCAGGACCGCCATGTCGTCGCCGAAGATCTTGACCGCGACATCGCTGCGCACGCCCGAGATCAGTTCGTTGAAGCGCAGCTGGATAGGCTGGGAAAACTCATAGTTATTGCCCGGCACATTGTTGGCAGCTTCCTGGATCGCTGCCAGCAGCTCCGGCCGTGTCTTCTTCGGCTTAGGCCAGCTGGCTTCCGGCTTGAGCATGATGTAGCCATCGGAAATATTCGGCGGCATCGGATCAGAAGCGATTTCCGCCGTGCCGCTGCGAGCGAACACGCGTTCGATTTCCGGGAACTGCCGCGTCAGCGTACTTTCAAGCTGCTTTTGCATTTCCAGCGACTGCGTCAGGCTGGTGCCAGGAATGCGCAAGGCTTGGATTGCAATATCGCCTTCGTTCAGACTCGGCACGAATTCGCTGCCAAGACGCGTCGCCAGCACCCCTGACAGCAGCAGCACCGCAAGCGCGCAGCCCAGCACCAGGGGCTTGCGCTGCATGACCCATTCCAGCACCGGCGCATAGAAGCGCTTGGCGCCGCGCATCAGGAAGTTTTCGGTTTCCGACACCCGCTTGCCGATGAACAAGGCCACCGCCGCCGGGATAAAGGTAATCGACAATATCATCGCACCGACCAGGGCGATCACCACCGTCAAAGCCATCGGATTGAACATCTTCCCTTCGACGCCGGTCAGGGCGAAGATCGGCAGATACACCACCATGATGATGACCTGACCGAACAGCAAGGGCCGGCGCGCCTCCTTGGAGGCCGCAAAGACTTCATGGAAGCGCTCGCTGCGGGTCAGGGGGCGGCCGTGATGCGCCTGCGCATGGGCTAGCCGCCGCACGCAGTTTTCCACGATCACCACCGCACCGTCGATGATGATGCCGAAGTCGAGCGCTCCCAGGCTGAGCAGGTTGGCGCTCACCTTGTACTGCACCATGCCGGTGAAGGTGAACAGCATCGACAGCGGGATCACCATCGCGGTGATGATGGCGGCGCGGATATTCCCGAGGAACATGAAGAGGATGGCGATCACCAGGATGGCGCCTTCCAGCAAATTCTTCTTGACGGTGTTGATCGCCTTGTCGACCAGCACCGTACGGTCATAGACCGTGATGGCTTCGACTCCAGGCGGCAGGCTGCGGTTGATTTCCACCATCTTGCGGTCGACTGCCTGCGACACCGCCCGGCTGTTTTCGCCGATCAGCATGAAGACCGTTCCCAGCACCACTTCGCGGCCGTTCTCGGTGGCGGCGCCGGTGCGCAGCTCACGGCCGATGCCAACTTCGCCGACATCGCGGATGCGGATCGGCACGCCCTGCACATTGCCCAGGATGATGTTGCGTATGTCGTCCATCGAACTGACCTGGCCCGGCGCCCGGATCAGCAGCTGCTCGCCGCGTTTTTCGATATAGCCGGCGCCGACATTGCTGTTGTTGCGGTCCAGCGCCGTCACGATATCCTGCAGGGTCAGGCCGTACGACGCCAGCTTCTCCGGCCGCGGCGCCACCTGGTATTCCTTGGCGAAGCCGCCGATCGAATTGATTTCAGTAACGCCGCTGACATTGCGCAACTGCGGCTTGATGATCCAGTCCTGTATTTCTCGCAGGTCGGTGGCCGTGTAAGCGCTGCCGTCAGGTTTCCTTGCGCCGTCCTTGGCTTCCACCGTCCACAGGTAGATTTCGCCGAGGCCGCTGGAGATCGGCCCCATGGCCGGCGCCACCCCGGCCGGCAGCTTGCCCCTGGCTTCCTGGATCCGCTCATTGACCAGCTGGCGGGCGAAATAGATGTCGGTGCCGTCCTTGAAAATCACCGTCACCTGGGACAGGCCGTAGCGCGACAGGGAACGGGTCTGCTGCAGATGCGGCAGGCCCGACATCACCGTTTCTATCGGGAAGGTCACTCGCTGTTCGGTTTCCAGCGGCGAATAGCCAGGTGCGGCGGTATTGATCTGCACCTGCACATTGGTGATGTCCGGCACGGCATCGATAGGCAGTTTCTGGTAGTTGTAGATGCCGAGTGCCGCCATCGCGAACACGGCCAGCATGATCAGCCAGCGTTGTTCGATCGAGAATCGTATGATGCGTTCAAACATGGGATCCGGTCCTTGGTGTGCGCTTAGTGTGCGTGCTCGGCGCTGCTCTTGCCGAGTTCCGATTTGAGAACGAAACTGCCTTCGGCCGCATAACGCACGCCTGCCTTGAGCCCCTTGACGATCTCCACCTGCTTGCCGTCGGCACGCCCGGTGCTAACCGGCTGCACCATGAAGCCGTCGGCGATGCGGACAAACACCACCTGCTTGCCGTCCAGCGCCTGTATCGCTTGCGGCGGCACCGCCACCGCTACCTCGACATCGCTGGAGACCACGTCGACATTGACGAACAAACCCGGCCGCCAAGCCATGTCCGGATTCGCCAGGGTGACGCGGGCCTTGGCGGTGCGGGTCTGCTCGCCCAGCAGCGCGCCGACGTAGGAAATGCTGCCGCTCGCACTCGACTGGAAAGCGGTGGCATTGATCTGGACTTTCTCACCCAGCCGCACCAGGTTCAGGTCCTTGGCCGGCACGATGATCTCGGCCCAAACGGTGCTCAGGTCGGAAATGGTGAAAATGCTGGCATCGGCTGCGACCGCTTCACCCAGGGCGATGTGCTTCTCGGTCACCAGGCCGCTGAACGGCGCCCGGATTTCGTAACGGTTCAAGGCGCCGCCGTTGCCGGCGCCGGTGCCCAGCACATTCAATTTTTGCCGCGCATTCTGCAGCGCGATTTCCGCCTCGTTCATGACCTGGCGCGCCTGCTGGTAATCCTGTTCGGCCGAGATCTTTTCTTCCCACAGCTTCTTTTCACGTTCATAGGTGGTCCGGGCAAAAGTGAAACGCTTCTGCGCAGCCAGCAGTTCGCTGCGCTGCTCCGCCAAGTCGGTGCTGGCGACCACCGCCAGCAGCTGTCCCTGCTTGACCTGCTGCCCCAGGTTGACGGCTACCTGCTCGACGACGCCCGCCAGGCGCGGCACCACGTGCGCGGTCTTGTCTTCATTGAAGCGGATTTCTCCCGGCAGCGTGATGGCTGTCTTGACTCGCGCAGCGCCGGCGCTTTCCAGCTTGACGCCGGATGCCGCCACCTGCGCTTCGTTCAGTTCAATCTTTCCTTCTTCCTGCGAGAATGCCGCCTGCAGCTTCTGCTCGCCATATTGCAGCAGGAACTTGGCATCGAACACATGCGGCTCCGCAATCGCCACGCTGCTGCTGAGAGAGCCGTTTTTCGACACGAAGCTGATGTTCTCGACCTCCCCATCGGGCCGCACCAGTTGTAGCGTCAATGTAGCGCCATCCGGCGCCAACGCCTTGCCGCCGTTGAACAGCCAGGCTTGAAAGTGCGCCTCTCCCGCCGCTTCCGCCATACTCACTTCCAGCGCCAGCTTATCCTCGGTAAACATTCTGCCGCCGTGCGGTCCCTTGCTGGCGGCCTCTGCTTTCTGATGATGTTCGCCGTCCTCATGCTGATTGGCATGGCCGTGTTTCTCGGTCGCCGTTTCGCCGTGGTGTTCGCCGTCGCCATGGGCAACCGCATCGCGGTGTACCTCTTCCTTGCCCTCCTGGCTCCCCTCGTTGGCGCTGCTGAAATACAGCCCGCCTGCTATCAGGAGGAGAATGGCCGTCGCGGCTGCGATAGCTTTGCTTTTGCTCAAATTGATTTTCATGTCGGCTGTTTACAAAGAGTCGGTTGACGGGAAAGCGCCTGCCACGCGCTCGATCTCGGTGGCGGCACGATGGGTTTCGGCGAGGGCGCGCAGCGCTTGCGATTTGGCCTGGAACAGCACGCGCTGGGCATCCAGCACTTCCAGGAAGCTGAACTTGCCGAGTTCAAAGCCCTTGCTTGTAATCTCATAGGTATTTTGTGCGGCCGGCAGGATCTCGCCTTGGAAGGCGGCCACCTGTTGCCGGCCCAGCTTGAGCCGCTCATAGGCGTCGCGCAGCTCGCCATCCAGCTTCAGCTGGGCGCCGCGCAGCTCATCGCGCGCCTTGTCGGCACGCTGCAAGGCTTCCTGCAGATTGCCTTGATTGCGGTCGAACACAGGGATGGGCACCGACAGGCCGAAGATCATCTGGTTTTGCCGGTTTTCTTCTACCCGCTTGCCGCCAATGCTGACGGTGACATCGGGGATGCGGCGGCTGCGTTCAAGCTGGACCAGCGCCTGGCGGCGCTCGACTTCCACCCGAGTCTTCACAAAGGCGGGAGAATTCTGCAAGCGCTCCAGCGCGACTGCCAGATCGGGCAAGGCTGGCAGATCATTGATATGGCCGTCGACTGTAGAAAAGGCCGGCGTCATATCGCCCCAGGTTACCGCCAGCGCCCGCCGCGCGATATTCAGGCTGCTGTTCGCTTGCTGCAGTTCCACCCGCACACCCGCCTCGGCGACACGTGCCTTGGTGGCTTCGATCGGCGCTACCTTGCCGGCAGCGACGCGCTTGGCCGCAATTTCGCTCGCGCGTTGGGCCAGTTGCAAGGAATTTTGCAGCAGTTGCAGGTTCTCCTGCGCTTCCAGCGCAGCAAAATAAGCGCCTACCACAGCGCCCCGGACATCGGCGCGCTTGGTCAGATAATCGGCTTGCGCCGCGTCACGACCCTTTTCAGCCGCCTTGATGCGGGCGTCGCGCTTGCCGCCGAGTTCCAAGGTCTGGTTCAGCTGTACGGTGCTGGTCCTGGTCGCCTTGCGGGTATCTTCCAGCAAGGCCGAGACTTGTGGGTTGGGTCTGGCGCCGGCTTGCAGAATCGACGCCTCGACCGCCTTTACTTCCAGCGCCGCTGCTGCCAGTTCGGGGTTGCTCTTGAAAGCCTGCCGCAACGCTTGCTGCAGCGTCAGCGGTCCCGCCAGTTCTTCGCTGCCAAGGCGCGGCAGCTTGTAGTTGATAACTGGCTGCGGCTCAGCTATCGGCGCCGATGCTGGCACAGCATCCTGCGCCAATGACGATTGGCATACCAATACCGCGAAACCGAGCGGCAAGAAAAACTTGTGCATAGCCTACTCCAAAAAAAGCCGGGATGGCTCGGACTGCATGGCGTGACTGGTTTGCGCCGCGCCATGGAATCCGCTTCATCAACCAGCCCCCTGAGTAAATCGGATCAATCCAAGACGCTGGAAAGCTGGTTATCGGATACGCCGCTCAGGCGCCCGAGTGAATTGTCTTTTTCGGGCCGTCATCTTTATGGTCGTGCGCAGAAGACTTCACCTGCTTGCCGTCCGCCTGGACTTGTTTTTTGTCCGTGCGGTTTTTTGTGTCTGCGCTTGCATTCTGGACGACTGCTCCCGCCGGCTTTTCAGCTACCGTGGCTTGCGCCATCGCGATACCCGAAGCAGACAACAGTGCGACGATGGAAAATAGTTGTTTAGCGTTCATATCAATCTCCAAAAATTAAAGGGTTTCAACGACCAGCCCTTGTCTGGGCCACATCGTTGAAGCAAAGTGTAGAAAGAAGACGGAAACGGGATGGTGACGGCGGGATTACGGTTTTGTAATCCACCGCCAAGGCTTTATGGAAGATAATCAGGGTTCAACCCGGACAACAGAAGGATGAAACATGCGTATCCTGCTGGTAGAAGATGAACCAAAAGCTGGCGAATACCTGCGCAAAGGATTGACCGAATCCGGTTACGTGGTCGACTGGGTGCAGACCGGCGCCGACGGCCTGCATTGCGCCACCACGGAAGGCTACGACCTGATCGTGCTGGACGTCATGCTGCCCGGCATGGACGGCTGGCAGGTGATCCGCGAATTGCGCAAGAGCCATGAAACACCAGTACTTTTTTTAACCGCACGCGACGAAGTCGACGACCGCATCAAGGGCCTGGAACTAGGCGCGGACGATTACCTGGTCAAGCCCTTTGCTTTTGCCGAACTGGTGGCCCGCATCCGCACGCTGCTGCGGCGCGGTCCGATCCGCGAATCGGACACGCTGCAGATCGCCGACATGGAAATCGACGTCATGAAACGCCGCGTCACCCGCAATGGCGAACGGATCGACCTCACCACCAAGGAATTTTCCTTGCTGTATCTGATGGCCAAGCGCCAGACCGAGGTTTTGTCGCGCTCGCTGATTGCCTCGCAGGTCTGGGACATGAATTTCGACAGCGACACCAACGTGGTCGATGTCGCCATCCGCCGCCTGCGCATCAAGATCGACGAACCCTACGCCCGCCCCCTGATACATACCGTGCGCGGCATGGGCTACGTGCTGGAGGACCGCGCTTGAAACCATCGGCGCCGCGCTCGCTGACGGTACGCCTGGCGCTGTTGTTTGCGCTGGCGACCTTGCTCACGTTCACCCTGGTCGGCAGCTATCTGTACTATTCGCTGGCGCGCCAGCTGGAGAGCCATGACGACCAGGAATTGCTGGGCAAGATCCAGCTGATGCGGCACCTGGTCGGCAAGGCCGGTTCGGCGCAGGCGATCCGCGACGATCCGCACCTGTTCATGGATGCCGCACTCGGCCACAACGACCTGCTATTGATACTGCGCAGCGCGGACGGTACGCCGCTGCTCGATACGCAACCCGCCGCCGGCAGCCTGCCAGCCCTGCCGCTCAGCGCCATCGATCAGATTCCGGATCTGCAAGCCAGGAAGAACCTGCGCACCTCCGCCGGCATGCCGGTGCGCGCCACGGCGCTGTGGGGCAAGATCGACCGCAGCGGCGAGCAGGTGCAAATCATTGTCGCTCACAATGTCAGCGACAGTCTGATCATGCTGGACAGCTATCGCAAGCAGATTATCGGGGCGGCATTGTGCGGCGCCCTGCTGGCGGCTTTGCTGGGATATGTGCTGGTGCGTCGTGGCTTGCGCACTACCCGCTTGATCGCCCAGCAGGCGCATTCGATCACCGCCCAGCACCTTGACCGCAGCCTCGACGTCGCCAGCGCGCCGTACGAATTGCAGCAGCTGGTGGTAGCTTTCAACGGCATGCTGGACCGCCTGCACGATAGCTTTCAGCGGCTGTCGCAGTTTTCCGCCGACCTGGCGCACGACTTGCGTACGCCTATCAACAACCTGATGGTGCAAACCCAGGTGGCGCTGGCGCAGCCCAGAAACGCGGAAGAATACCAGGGACTGCTGGTATCCAATGTTGAAGAATACGAGCGGCTGGCGCGCATGCTGGACAATATGCTGTTCCTGGCGCGTGCCGACAATGCGCATGTAGCGGCCACCTGCGAGCAGCTCGACTGCCGCCGGGAATTGCAACGCATCGCCGATTATTTTGAAGGCGTGGCAGACGACAGCGGTGTGCGCCTAAGTATTGCGGCAACCGGCACAGTGCATGCGGATCCGATGCTGCTGCGGCGCGCCATCGGCAATCTGGTCGCCAACGCGATCCGCTACACGGCGGCGGGCCAGGCCATCCTCCTGGAAGCGCAGCCGCAAGCCCACGGCACCAGCATCCGGATCGGCAATCCGGGAACGCAGATTGCCGAGTCCGCCATTCCGCGCCTGTTTGACCGCTTCTACCGCGCCGACCCTGCCCGCAGCGATTCGGCCTCTTCGGCCGGCCTCGGCCTGGCCATCGTGCAATCGATCATGAAACTGCATGGTGGCCGGGTTGAACTCAGCCGCTCAGCTGACCAGTTGACCGTGTTTACGCTGTACTTCCCGAACCCTGGGGCATAAAAAAACCACGCAAGAACGATTGCGTGGTTTTTATTCTGTCCCGGCCTCGGGTCCGGTTTGCTTTACTTGCGCAGCACCAGAGTCGTCGGCAGGCTATGCAGGTAGGCTGCAATGTCTTGCACATCCTGATGCGACAAGGCCTTGGCCTGGCCGCTCATGATGGCGTTGCTGCGGCCGTTGGGGCCATCGCTGCCGCGCTGATAAGCGATCAAGGCGTGCTGCAGGTAATCCTGAGGCTGGCCGGCCAGCTTGGGATAGCTGGGATCGATCGGGCTGTGGAAATCGGCGCCGTGACAGGAGGCGCAGGCATATTTTTTCGTCGCCGCTTCGCCGGCTGCGATATTGCCGGCAGCATGGGCACTCACGAACGCACTGGTGGAAAGCAGGAACGCCACGCCAGCAAGAGTCTTTTTCATTGTGTGGGTCCCTTATTTTTGCTGCGAATAGTAAGCTGCAATATCCGCCATGTCCTGGTCGGACAGGCTGGCCGCGATACCACGCATGGTCGGCATCTTGCGGTCGCCCTTTTTATAAGCGATCAGTGCATTTTCAATGTATTTCGCCGACTGCCCGCCTAGCATGGGCACTTGATAGACTTCCGGGAAGGTGGCCTTATAGCCGGGAATGCCATGGCAGCCGATACACATCGATATCTTGTTTTCCGCTGCCTTAGCATTGCCGACCACATCCGCTGCCGCGGCCATGTTGGCAAGACCCGCAAGCGCGAGAAGTGCAATTAGTTTTTTCATAGTAGCTGGGTAATTGTAGCGAAAACGTTTATTCGAAACTGCCACGAATACTGCCTCAAATGCCAGGAGATATACAGCGCAAGCAAGGCATATAAGGCCTATGCCGCGTCGCATATACTGCGCAGGCAAGGAATAAGGTAGCCCTGCCTGACGCCGACCGCCGTCGCCACCCTATACCAAAACCGGCTAATTTTACCCCAAGAAACATGCATAGTCCACGCCCGCCGATGCTAACCAGGCAGCATCGGCGGAGCAACCTCTGCCCCTGCCTGAAACCCCGTGTTTCGATGGAATTGCCGGCTTTTGGCGGAAGTTGTCCGCTACCGGCTCTTTTGGCAGCGAGTAGGCAAGTAAGCCATGTCAGCCGTGACGGCTGCCGGGATGCCTGTCCGGTGGCGTCGAATCCGACGACTGCCCCGCACCCGCCTGCTGCGTATCGCCAGAAGTCGTATCGGCGGCATCCGATTCTGCCTGCGCCCCTGGTTTGGCTGCAGCCATGGCCGCTTCAGGGAACAGGAAGGAACGCGGCGAGGCGCTGAAACGGCGCAGCACCGCCCGGAACACCAGCCGCCTGATACGCGCCGGCACGTCGCGCGCGCGCAAGGCGAGGGTCAGCGCGCAGGCAAATGAGACGCCGACATTCAAGATGCCGATACTGGCAATCCCGGCCACCGCCAGCCAGAACTGCGGCGCCGCCAGCGCTTCCCAGCCAAGGCTGCTGGCGGCGGCGGTCAGGCTGCCGGTGGCCAGCGTCACGTGCCGCACATCCAGCGGCAGACCGAAGAACTGCGCCAGCACCGGCGTCATCCCCAGCAGCAAGCCGAGCGAGACGTTGCCGGCAATCTGCGCCACATTGCGGTCCAGCCAGCCGGCCCAGCGCTCCGCCCGCATCGCGCCCAGCACGTACACCAGGCGACGCTGGTGCGCCAGCGCTTCGCGCAGGCGGCGCAAGGCAAACCAGTTGTCGGCAAAGCCGGAGGCCAGGCTCGACAGCCATAGCAGGATGCCGGTGAAGGCGGCAAACAGGGGCGTCGGCCCGATCACCGACAAGCTGTGCAGGCTGGCGTGGGCATGTTCCGCCGTCATCATGGGAGCATCGGTGGTCAGCAGGATGAGGCCGGATATCAGCAGCATCACCGGAATCACGCCCATCAGGTTGCCGAATACGGCCGCCGCCTGCGAGCGCAGCAGCTGGGCGATTTCGGTCAGCAAGGCACGCAGGCCTTCGACCGTATCCAGCTGCCCCATCTTGGAAGCCAGCACCGGCGCCGTCACCGCCGGCTGCTTGGTTGCCAGGACGCCGCCGACGGCGGAAATCGCCATGAAGCTGACAGCATAATTCAGCGACGCAAAAATACCCTCGAAAAAACGGGCGGCGCCGAGCGCTGTCACCATGGATTTGCCGAGCACGGTAAAGGCCGTGATGACGCCGCCGCGGCCGGCGGCTTTCAGCATCGCCCGATATTCCTTGCTGTCGCGCGCGATGTAGTGCTCGCCGTGGTCGGCATTGCGTTCGACCATCTTGCGCGCCAGCAGAGAGAAGCTGCGCTGCACCAAACCGCGCGCCGAAGAACGCTGGTGATGCGCTGCTATCAGGTCGCCCAGCAAGGCCTGAACCTGGCCTGCGCCCTGGCCGTCCTGCTGGCCGCCGTTGCCGTTGTTGTAGATCATGGAACGCAGATCGGTCAGCAGCGCCATGCGCGTCAGCTGGGCGCGCATGCGCTCGACCCGGTAGACCAGGCTGACCGACACCCCGTGTTCGTCCAGGTGGGCGTAGATGCGATCGGTCTGCGCCTGGCAGACGGCGATCAGCATGCGCACGCTGCGCAAGGCCGCCTCATCGCGCGGATTGACGTACAAATAGGTTTCCAGCTCGCGCCGCAACACCATGAACGGCGTCGCCTGCAGCGGCATCTTGGGATCCAGCTTCTGCCGGAACGCCTTGCTGATGCCGTCCGCCAGCACCATGGTGGCGAGATAGATCAACGCTTCATCGATCTGCTGCTGGTAGCTATGGGCGATACCGTCGTCGGCCATCAGCTTCCACAGTTGCGCCACGCTGTGGCGGTCCAGCGCCAGCAACCAGTCGGCATCTTCCGCGGTCGGAAACAGCACGGTAAAAAGTGCCGACAAGTCCGCCTCGAACGGCGGTTTCGGCAATGCCAGCTTGACGATATGCTCGGACAGTTCGCTGAAGAATGCAGGCTCGTGCGGCAGGCCGGTGGCGCAAAACAGCTCAGGCCCGGCAGCTTCGCGCAAGGTTTTCTGCAAGGTCGCCTGTACTACCCGGCGCAGGTCGCGGTTGCTGTCCAGCCATTGCAGCAGGAAATGCAGGCGCTCCCGTCTGAAGCGCAGCCTGTCGTCGTCGTCCAGCATGGATACCTTGGGTACATGGCGCAGCCAGTGGACCACGTCGATGATCCAGTCGGCGCGTTCCTGCCAGGCGGAAAAGGGATTGGCGCGACGCATCAAAGCATCGACTTGCCGGGTGTAGTGCTGACTATCTGCCTGGTGCTGCTCGCCGTGTCGAAACCGGCGCCACATCACTCGCAGGCGGAGAAGGAGAAATTTCATTGCCTATCGCTTATTGGCTATCTAGGTGACGGTGGAAACATGTTGCCTGATTACCATGGCAACTCGATGCTGAGTTGGGAGCCGTCGGGGCCAGCCAATTGGCCATCTCGTTTATACTCGCCTTTATTTGCTTACAAATGACTATCCACATATGCGACCCGAGACACGTTTTGAAAGTTCCGCCAGTTACGTTGCCACCGACGACCTGAAACTAGCCGTTAACGCTGCGCTGACGCTGCAAAGGCCGCTACTGATCAAGGGCGAGCCAGGCACCGGCAAAACCATGCTGGCGGAAGAAGTAGCCGCCGCGCTCGACATGCCTTTGATGCAATGGCATATCAAATCGACCACGAAAGCCCAGCAAGGACTGTACGAGTACGATGCCGTGTCGCGCCTGCGCGATTCCCAGCTGGGCGACGCCAGGGTCAAGGACATCCACAACTACATCGTCAAGGGCGTCCTGTGGCAAGCGTTCAACGCGGACGAACAAGTGGTGCTGCTGATTGATGAGATAGACAAAGCGGACATCGAGTTCCCCAACGATTTGTTGCGCGAACTCGACCGCATGGAATTTTACGTCTACGAAACGCGTGAAATGGTGCGCGCCAAGCATCGCCCGCTGGTGATCATCACCTCCAATAATGAAAAGGAATTGCCGGACGCCTTCCTGCGCCGCTGCTTTTTCCATTACATCAAGTTCCCTGACAAGGCGACCATGCAGGAGATCGTCAACGTGCACTTCCCGCATCTGAAAAAGGACTTGCTGGCGCAAGCGCTGGAAACCTTTTATCAGGTGCGCGATGTGGCCGGCCTGAAAAAGAAGCCATCGACCTCCGAACTGCTGGACTGGCTCAAGCTGCTGCTGGCGGAAGACATCCCGCCGGAAGCGCTGCACAGCAGCGACGCCAAGGCCGTGGTGCCGCCCTTGCACGGCGCCTTGCTGAAAAACGAACAAGATGTGCATCTGTTCGAGCGCCTGGTTTTCATGGCAAGAAAGAACCGGTAATCGGATAGATAAACGCGAACAACCAACATGCTGATCGATTTCTTCTTCACCTTGAAAGACGCCAGAATCCCGGTGTCGATCAAGGAATTCCTGATCCTTCTGGAAGCACTGCAAAAGAAGGTCATTTCACCGACGCTGGATAATTTCTATTATCTGGCGCGCACCACGCTGGTCAAGGACGAGGCCCACTTCGACAAGTTCGACCAGGCTTTCGGCCGTTATTTCAAAGGCATCCAGACCATCTTTGAAAAGAACGCCGAAATCCCACTGGACTGGCTGATGCAACGCATGAAGCGCGAATTGTCGCCGGAACAGCTGGCGCAGCTGGAAAAATTCGGCTACGACAAGCTGATGGAGCTCCTGAAAGAATTATTGGAAGAGCAAAAAGGCCGGCACGAAGGCGGCAACAAATGGATAGGCACCGGCGGCACATCGCCATTCGGCCACGGCGGCAGCAATCCCGAAGGGATCCGCATCGGCGGCAGCGGCGGCAACCGCACCGCGGTCAAGGTGTGGGATGCGCGCGCCTATCGCGACTATGACGATGAGCGCGAACTGGGCACGCGCAACATCAAGGTCGCCCTGCGCCGCCTGCGCAAGTTTGCGCGCGAAGGCATCGCCGAAGAACTGGCGCTGGACGACACCATCCGCGCCACCGCCAACAACGCCGGCTACCTCGACATCAAGATGCGGCCGGAGCGCAAGAACAACATCAAGGTGCTGATGCTGCTGGATGTCGGCGGCACCATGGACGACCATATCGCCCGCACCGAAGAATTGTTCAGCGCGGCCAAGACCGAATTCAAGAACATGGAATTCTTCTATTTCCACAATTGCGTTTATGACTACGTGTGGAAAAACAATCAGCGCCGCCATGCCGAACGTTTCCCGACCTGGGACATCTTGCGCAAGTACACGCCGGACACCAAGCTGATCTTTGTCGGCGACGCCACCATGAGTCCTTACGAAATCCTGCAACCCGGCGGCTCGGTCGAATACAACAACGAGGAAGCCGGCGCCGAATGGCTGCAGCGCTTTACCCGGGCCTTCCCCAAGTTCATCTGGCTCAATCCCGAGCCTGAAGGCTTGTGGCAATACCGGCAGTCGGTGGAAGTGATCCGGCAGTTGATGAGCAACCGCATGTTTCCGGTGACCATGGACGGCCTGGAACGCGGCATGCGCCTGTTAAGCAAATGAGCAGATGAAAATCGCCGTGCCGGCGGTTTTCCTTGTGCCGGCTCTTAAACCCTGTCCCGCATCGACAGGAACTTGCCCAGCGCCAGCAAGATTTGCGGCTGTTCCAGGTGGCGATCAAGAAAGCCGTCGCAACCGGCCTGGCTGGCCCGCGCCTGATCGTAGGCGAAGTCTTTATCGCTCAGAAAAACCACGGCTATCCGCGTATTCTCATGCTGACGCTTGATCGTGCTGCACAGCTCGTAGGGATCGATCTGCGCCAGCCTGGGGTTGATCAGCACTACGGAAATGCTGAGCCGCGTGTAAACCTCCGCCGCGGCATCCAGGCTGCCGGCCCACTCCACCGGCACCACGTGATGCGCCATGGCCATCGCCAGATCGTCGCGAAAGGTCGATTGATTATCGATCACCAGGATGCGGTCGCTTTGCGGCGCCTTGTTGCGCATGCGCTCGTATTCCTGCGGATCGGTCAGGTCGAGGTCGAGCCGTTCGCGCCGGCGCCGCTCAGGCACGTTGTTCACCAGCGCGGCATCGGCGGGATTCTGCTTGGCCAGCATGATCAGGCGCCGCTCCATCAGGGTGTCCAGCGCATCGAACAGCTTGAGCCAGCGGATCGGCCGCTCGACATTGGAAAACGGCAGATCCACATGCGGCGTGCCGACCAGCAGCGCCGGCCGTAGATTGTTCGGTTCCATGTCGGCCAGCATCGCCAGCGCTTTCAGATCGTCGGAATTGACCAGGTACAGGTCCGGCTCCTGCAAGCTGTCGGCGAATAAGCGAAAATACTGCTTCTGGCGATTTTGCTCGACCGAGAATGTGGCATCGAAAATATTAATTTCGCGCGCAGAAAATCCGATGAAACGAATGGCGAATGGTGCGTTATGATTTTTCATTTTTGTATGCCCCTGTTGCGCGAATCACGACAAACCATCATAGCAGCGTCTTTATTTAGCTTTTATTTTTATCAACATACTGTGCAAAAACAACAACATCTTATTGCCAGATCCCAACAAAATTGGCGCTAAACCCAGGCACGAGACCTCTATCTGGTTGCCGCGGGATGGTGCACGACAGCATGCAACTCCCATGCCGGACCACTCATACGTTTATTGCAAGCGCACATTGTGCCCACCCTGGCTGCTTTTTCATTAGAATGCGGTCAGGATATTAACCAGCAATTCCGAATTTAGTTGCAAATTAACAATATTTCACATTTACCTGAACCGACTGAATGGCAACCAAAAAATCACCGCAATCTGACTACAGCGAATCATCGATCCGTGTACTGAAGGGCCTGGAGCCGGTCAAGCAACGCCCGGGCATGTACACCCGCACCGAAAATCCGCTGCATATCATTCAGGAAGTGATCGACAATGCCTCGGACGAAGCGCTCGGCGGATATTGCAAGAATATCCTGGTGACCCTGAATGCCGACGGCAGCGTCAGCGTCGAGGATGACGGCCGGGGCATCCCGGTCGGCATGCATCCGGAAGAAAAAGTGCCGACGGTGGAAATCGTGTTCACCCGCCTGCACGCCGGCGGCAAGTTCGACAAGGGCAGCGGCGGCGCCTACTCCTTTTCCGGCGGCCTGCATGGCGTCGGCGTCTCGGTCACCAACGCCCTCTCCTCGCGCTTGGAAATTACGGTGTGGCGCGAAGCGGGCGTGCATCACATGGTATTTGCCGATGGCGACGTGATTGAGAAGCTCAAGTCGCGCCCGCTCGGCCGCGACGACAAGAAATCCGGCACCCGCGTCACCGCCTGGCCGAATCCTAAATACTTCGATTCGCCGGCCATCTCGCAACCAGAACTGCAGCGCCTGCTGCGCTCCAAGGCAGTGCTGCTGCCCGGCGTCAAGGTGACGCTGCTGAACGCCAAGACAGGCGACAGCCAGACCTGGCAATACGACCAGGGCTTGCGCGGCTACCTGATGGAATCGCTGGCGCAATCCTCGAATGCCGAGCCGCTGATCCCGCTGTTCGAAGGCGAGCAATACGCCAATGCCGACGCCGAAGGATTCGCCGAGGGCGAAGGCGCGGCATGGGTGGTGGCCTGGACCGAAGACGGCGCCATCGTGCGCGAATCCTATGTCAACCTGATCCCTACCTCGGCCGGCGGCACCCATGAATCGGGCTTGCGCGAAGGCTTGTTCGGCGCCGTCAAGAGCTTCGTCGAAATGCACTCGCTGCTGCCCAAGGGCGTCAAGCTGTTGCCGGAAGACGTGTTTGCGCGCGTCTCCTTTGTCTTGTCGGCCAAGGTGCTGGACCCGCAGTTCCAGGGCCAGATCAAGGAACGCCTGAATTCTCGCGATGCAGTGCGGCTGGTCTCGACCTATACCCGGCCGGCGCTGGAACTGTGGCTGAACCAGCACGTTGAGTACGGCAAGAAGCTGGCCGACCTGGTCATCAAACAGGCTCAGAACCGCCTGCGCTCAGCGCAAAAAGTCGAAAAGAAGAAATCTTCCGGCGTCGCCGTGTTGCCAGGCAAACTGACCGATTGCGAATCCAGCGATATCACCCGCAATGAACTGTTCCTGGTTGAGGGCGATTCCGCCGGCGGCTCGGCGAAAATGGGCCGCGACAAGGAATTCCAGGCGATCCTGCCTTTACGCGGCAAGGTCCTCAACTCTTGGGAAACCGAACGCGACCGCTTGTTCGCCAATAATGAAATCCACGACATCGCCGTCGCCATCGGCGTCGACCCGCACGGCAAAACCGACACCATCGATTTCAGCGGTCTGCGCTACGGCAAGATCTGCATCCTATCAGATGCGGATGTCGACGGCTCACACATCCAGGTGCTGCTGCTGACCCTGTTCTTCCGCCATTTCCCGCAATTGATCGACCGCGGCAACATTTGCATCGCGCGGCCGCCGCTGTACCGGGTCGATGCCCCGGCACGCGGCAAGAAGCCGGCGCAAAAGATCTACGCCCTGGATGACGGCGAACTGGAAGCCATCGAAGATAAATTGCGCAAGGATGGCGTCAAGGACACGGCCTGGTCGATCTCGCGCTTCAAAGGCCTGGGCGAGATGAACGCCGAGCAGCTGTGGGAAACCACAATGAATCCGGATACCCGCCGCCTGCTGCCGGTTTCGCTCGGCAATTTCGACCTGGAAGCATCGGAAAACCGCTTCAACATGCTGATGGGCAAAGGCGAAGCGGCAGCCCGGCGCGCCTGGATTGAAGAACACGGGAATGAGGCCGAGGCAGATATCTGAGTACGGCCCAAGATAAGCTACGGATTACGGATGTCAGGGGATGGCAAAATTAGTAACAATTTTACCGTCAGCCATCCGTAACGGCGAAACGTATTATCATGAGCACTGTTTTGAGATTCATTAGCCATGACCCGGCACACCGGGTCGCCAGCGCTCAACCGATCTTCCATGTAGTCGCGTCCCTGCAGCAGCATGGGCAGCCACCTTGTCCATGCGCGTGAGTTTGACCGCAGTTCACACTTGAACTTGCCAACACAAAGGATATTGCTTTTAATGAAACGCCGTAATGCCATACGCCCGAAGCTTGGCCAGCAGTAATAGATGAATCTGCTTCGCCATTGTTTGGGCCGACTCCTCGCAGCCACTTTGCTGACGTGCGCACTGCTGACCACGGTCACCAGTGCGCGCGCGGATATCTTCGGCTATATCGATGCCGAGGGCATGGGCCATTTTTCAACTGAAAAACTGGATGAGCGCTATCAGCTATTCATGCACGGCGACGGCGCTTTCGATTCCTCCCAGTTCACCAGCAAGAGCCAGAAGCCGCTCAATCCGGCGGTGCGCGACAGCGCTCTGTTCCGCTATCTGTCACAGCATCCCAATCTGAAAAAATACGAACCGCTGGTGAACCAGGCAGCGCAAGAGTTTGCGCTCGATCCCGCCTTGCTGAAGGCGGTGATGGCAGCCGAGTCTGGATTCAACCCCGGCGCCGTATCTCCCAAGGGCGCAATCGGCCTGATGCAGATCATGCCGGCTACCGCCGAACGCTACGGCCTGACCGGCGACAAGAAAAAGCCGATTGAGCAGAAACTCACCGATCCACGCACCAATATCCGCCTGGGCGCGCGCTATCTGCGCGACCTGCTCAAGCTCTATCCGGCCCAGCAGGAGCTGGTCATCGCCTCTTATAACGCCGGCGAAGGCGCGGTGCAAAAGTACAAAAACCAGGTGCCGCCCTATCCGGAAACTCGCAATTACGTGCAGCTGGTGCGGCAGTTTTATCAGCTGTACCAGCCAGCCCTGGCCAAATCGGGCGGCAATGGCGGCAACGGCCTGAAACGTATCCAGCTGGTGATTCCCGGCCGCCGCAGCATGCCGGCCGACATCGCGCCGGCGCCGGTTGCCGGCCTGATTCAGCCAGCCGCGGCACTGCCGGCGGCGACAACCCCTTTAATCGAATAACTGCCCGAATAATAGCCCGAATCATTTACGACTCTCCATGACCGACCAAAACGATCTGTTTGCCGCACCAGATGCACCAACTCCGGACGCTGAATCTTTAACCCTTGCCACCTTTGCCGAGCGCGCCTATCTCGACTACGCCATTTCGGTAGTCAAGGGCCGCGCCTTGCCGGACGTCTCCGACGGCCAGAAACCGGTTCAGCGCCGCATCCTGTACGCGATGAGCGAACTCGGCCTGAACGCCGCCGCCAAGCCGCGCAAGTCGGCGCTGGTGGTGGGTGACGTGCTGGGTAAGCTGCATCCGCATGGCGACCAGTCAGTCTATGACGCGCTGGTGCGCATGACCCAGGACTTCTCGCTGCGCTACCCGCTGGTCGACGGCCAGGGTAATTTCGGCTCGCGCGATGGCGACGGCGCTGCGGCAATGCGTTACACCGAAGCCCGCCTGACGCCGATCGCCCGGCTGCTGCTGGAAGAAATCGACATGGGCACGGTCGATTTCCAGCCTAACTACGACGGCTCCACCGAAGAACCGAAACTGCTGCCGGCACGCCTGCCCTTCGTCCTGCTGAACGGCGCCTCCGGTATTGCGGTGGGCTTGGCCACTGAAATTCCATCGCACAATTTGCAGGAAGTTGCCAAGGCGGCGGTTGCCCTGATCCGCAATCCGGCACTGAATCACGCCGAACTGATGCTAATCATCCCAGGCCCGGACTTTCCGGGCGGCGGCCAGATCATCACCTCTGCGACGGCGATTTCCGAGATGTACGAAAGCGGCCGCGGCAGCCTGAAAGTGCGCGCCACCTGGAAAATCGAAGACTTGGCGCGCGGCCAGTGGCAGGCAGTCGTCACCGAATTGCCGCCGGGCGCGTCGTCGCAAAAGATCCTGGAAGAAATCGAGGAACTGACCAATCCGAAAATCAAGCTCGGCAAAAAAACCCTGACGCCGGACCAGATCGCACTCAAGACTTCCATCCTGTCGGTGCTGGATACGGTGCGCGACGAATCGGGCCGTGACGCGCCGGTACGGCTGGTGTTTGAACCGAAATCGAAGAACCTGGACCAGACCGAATTCACCAACATGCTGTTGGCGCACACGTCGCTAGAGAGCAGCGCCTCGATCAACCTGGTGATGATAGGCGGCGATGGCCGGCCGCGCCAGAAGGGTCTGGGCATGATCTTGCGCGAGTGGATCAGCTTCCGCTTCACTACTGTAACGCGGCGCTCGCAATTCAAGCTGCAGAAGATCGACGACCGTATCCATATCCTGGAGGGCCGCGAAGCGATCCTGCTGAATATCGACAAGGTGATCAAGCTGATCCGCGAATCGGATGAGCCGAAGCCGGCGCTGATCGCCGCCTTCAACCTGTCCGACCGCCAGGCTGAAGACATCCTTGAAATCCGCCTGCGCCAGCTGGCGCGCCTGGAGTCGATCAAGATCCAGCAAGAGCTGGCCGAACTGCGCAGCGAAAAAGCCACGCTGCAAGACCTGCTCGACAATCCGGCATCGATGAAGCGCCTGATCATCAAGGAAATCGAAGGCGACCAGAAACAGTTCGGCGATGCCCGCCGCACCCTGATCGAGGCCGCCGAAAAGGCGGTGGTGGAAACCAAGATTATCGACGAGCCGGTGACCGTCATCATTTCGCAAAAGGGCTGGGTACGAGCACGCACCGGCCATGGCCATGACGCCGGCCAGTTCGGCTTCAAGGCCGGCGACGCCTTGTACGGCGCATTCGAATGCCGCACCGTCGACAATCTGCTGACCTTCGGTTCCAACGGCCGCATCTATTCGGTGTCGGTGGCGACCTTGCCTAATGCACGCGGCGACGGCGTCCCGATCACTACCCTGATCGACCTCGCCAACGGCAGCAGCATCCTGCACTACTTCGCCGGTCCGCTGGACACCGTTTTGCTGCTGGCTAGCGCCGGCGGTTACGGCTTCACCGCCAAGCTCGGCGACATGCTGAGCCGGGTCAAAGCCGGCAAAGCCTACGTCACGCTGGACGAAGGTGATCTCCCGCTGCCGCCGCAAGCGCTGGGCAGTACGGCCAGCGCGATCGCCTGCCTGTCGGAAAAAGGCCGTTTACTGGTGTTCGGGCTGGATGAATGCAAGTCGCTCAGCAACGGCGGCCGCGGCGTGATCCTGATGGAGCTGGAGGCCAACGAAAAACTACTGGCGGCACAGCCGATCAGCCAGCGCGGCGTACTGGTAACCGGCGTCGGCCGCGGCGGCAAAGCCCAGCAGGTAGCATTGTCGGCATCGGGTCTGGCGCCGCACATCGGCAAGCGGGCGCGCAAAGGGAAAATGCTGGAGTCGAAACTGAAACCGGCAACCCTCACGCCAGTGGCGCCATAGCCCAATCCTGACAAGGCAGCCGATTTCAGGCTGCCACACAAATAAAATGGGGTCAGAATAAAATGGGGTCAGAGAATAAAATGGGGTCAGAGTCGAATTATTAAATTCGACTCTGACCCCATTTTATTTGTGCGTGATATCGAGATTTGGATTAGATACTCAGACGCACAAGCTGCGCAGTTCAGCGGCAAACCGCTCTACCGTCTCTTGCTGCGTGTCCCAGGCGCACATCAGGCGGCAGCCGCCGGCGCCGATGAACTGATAGAACTTCCAGCCGCGCGCCCGCATGGCCTTGGCGGCGTGATCCGGCAGCTCGGCAAAGACGGCATTCGCCTGCGGTGCAAACAGCACTTTTATTCCGGCGATATCCAGCAAACGCTGGTGCAGCAGCGCGGCCATGGCGTTGGCATGGCGCGCATTCCGCAGCCAGACGTCGTTGTCGAGCAAGCCCAGCCACGGTGCGGATATGAACCGCATCTTGGAAGCCAGCTGGCCGGCCTGCTTGACGCGATAGGCGAAATCCTCGGCCAGCTTCTTATCGAAGAACACCACCACCTCGCCCACCGGCAAACCGTTCTTGGTGCCGCCGAAGCACAGCACGTCGACGCCGGCGCGCCAGGTGATTTCTGAGGGATGCACATCGAGGGATGCCACGGCATTGGCAAAACGCGCGCCGTCCATATGCACCCGCAGCTGGCGGCGCTTGGCGATCGCGGCGATGGCGCGCACTTCTTCAACCGTGTAGACGGTGCCGACTTCAGTCGATTGCGTAATGCTGACCACTTTCGGCCGCGGATAGTGGATATCGGCGCGCTTGGTCACCAGCGCCTCGATCGCATCCGGCGTCAGCTTGCCGTTTTCGCCCTTGGCCGTCAGCAGCTTCGAGCCGTTGGAAAAGAACTCAGGGCCGCCGCATTCATCGGTTTCGATATGCGCCAGCTCATGGCAGATCACTGAGTGATAAGACTGGCACAAGGACGCCAGCGCCAGCGAGTTGGCGGCAGTGCCGTTGAACACGAAGAAGACGTCGCAATCGGTCTGGAACAGATCGCGCATGCGGTCGCATACGCGCTGGGTCCAGCTGTCGTCGCCATATGAAGGCTCGTGGCCGCTACCGTTGCTCTTGAGCAGATATTCAAGCGCTTCGGGGCAGATGCCGGCCTGGTTATCGGAGGCAAAATGCTGCAAAGACGGCTGCAAAGACGACGACACGAGCGGTTCCATAGGCAATCGGGTTCCTAGAGTTTCGAAGCAATCAGCTTGCCCAGTTTCTCGATGCCGTCGCGGATCTTGGCTGGCGGCACGGTGACGAAGCTCAGGCGCAGGGTATGCTGTTCCGGCGTATTGCCATAGAACGGGCCGCCCGGCACGAAGGCCACGTGCTGCTCCACTGCTTCCGCCAGCAGCTTGGTGCTGTCGATATGCTTAGGCAGGGTCACCCAGATGAACATGCCGCCTTCCGGCCGGGTCCAGCTGACGCCGCTCGGGAAATAGGTTTGCAACGCATCCAGCATGGCGTCGCACTGGTCCGAATACAGCTTGCGGATGGTCGGGATATGCTGGTCGAGGAAACCGTCCTTGATGGTTTCGTACACCACCATCTGCGTCAGCTGCGAAGTGTGCAGATCGGTGGCTTGCTTGGCCTGTTCCATCTTCTCGATCAACGCGCGCGGAGCGACGACGTAACCGAGGCGTATGCCTGGCGTCAGGATCTTGGAGAAGGAGCCCATGTAGATCACGCCGCCCGGATTCATGCTGAGCATCTTCGGCAGCGGCTCGGCGCGATAGCTGAGGGCGCCGTAGGGATCGTCTTCGATCAGCGGCAAGCCGAGCTGGGCGCAGATATTCACCAAGGCCTGGCGGCGCTCGACCGACAAGGTGCGGCCGGTAGGATTCTGGAAATTCGGCAAGGCGTACAGCATGCGCGCGTCTTGCCCCAGGGTCGCTACGCTTTCCGGGATCAAGCCGCCGTCATCGCTAGGCAGCGAAACGAATTCCGGACCGTACAGCGAAAACGCCTGCAAGGCGCCCAGGTAGCTTGGGGTTTCAACCAGCACTTTGCTGCCTTCGTCGATCAGCACCTTGCCTAGCAGGTCCAGGCCTTGCTGCGAACCGGAGGTCATCATGACCTGGTTGGCCATGATCTTGGCGCCGTCGGTCGACAGTGAATTAGCCACCCACTCGCGCAACGGACCATAACCGTCGGTCGGCCCGTATTGCAGCGCGACCTTGCCCTGATTCGACAACACCTTGTCGAAAGCGATCTTCAGGCGCTCGACCGGGAAAGTCGCCGGCGACGGCAGGCCACCGGCGAAGGAAATGATTTCCGGACGCATGGTGATCTTGAGGATTTCACGGATAGCCGAGCTTTGCAGCTTCTGTGCACGTTCCGAGAAACGCCATTGCAGCGGGGTTGGGTTTTCGATTTTCATACAATTCTCTTCAAGTGATCTTATTTTAAAAGGCTGCTGTCGATCGCCGCGACTTGTGAACTGTCATAGCCGGATCCGATTCGCAACAGCTCAAGGTTTTTATGATCTGCCGTCTCCTGGGCCGGTAGCGGTAAATGCGGTTAGCGCTACCAGAACTGCGAGGTTTATTCGATTTCAGCAATCATTTCGATTTCTACGCAGGCGCCCAACGGCAGCTGTGCCACACCGAATGCGGAACGGGCATGCTTGCCCTGCTCGCCAAACACTTCGCCGATCAGTTCGGAGGCACCGTTGGTGACCAGATGCTGCTCCGTAAAGTCAGGCGTCGAATTCACCAGGCTCATCAGCTTGACGACCCGTTTGACGCGCAACAGATCGCCGCCGCAAGCGGCTTGCAAGGTAGCGATCAGGTCAACCGCAATGCCGCGTGCGGCTTGCTTGGCTTCTTCGGTCGTGATGTCCTTGCCGAGCTGCCCGACCCAGATCTTGCCGTCTTTCTTGGACAGATGGCCGGACAGGTAGACCGTATTGCCGCTTTGGGCATACATCACATAGGCAGCCGCAGGCGCAGCGACCGCAGGCAAAGTGATATTCAGGGCTTGCAACTTTTCATATACAGACATCAGATACTCCGAAAAATATAATCATTTGCCAACGCTTGTGACGCCAGCAGCAATGACAGGGTAAATGGGATAACGCCGGGCCATGGCCATTCTTCCAGGCCCGGGAAGCCAACAATTATCTCACCCCAGCGCCGAGTTGGCGACCAGTGCGGCGTTATATTTTGCCATCCTATTTTTGCGGGAATATCAGGCCGGCTGACGCCGTACCGCCGTTTTGCGGCCAAAGCCAACGACCACCAGCACTGCCAGGGCAAACAACATGTTGCTGGCTACCAGAGCCTCTCCCAGCAGCAGAGCAGCTCCCAGCAGGGTCATAAACGGCTGCAATAGTTGCACCTGACCAACACGAGCGATGCCACCCAGGGCCAGCCCCTTGTACCAGAAGAAGAAGCCGATAAACATGGAGAATAGCGAGACGTAGGCAAAGCCGAGCCAGGCCCTGGGCGAGGCGTTCACGCCGTAGCGCCAGCCCAGCCAGACGGTGATCGGCAGCAGGACGGGCAACGACAGCAGCAAGGCCCAGGCGATCACCTGCTGGCCGCCCATGGTTTGCGACAGGCGCCCGCCTTCGGCATAACCCATGGCGGCGGCCACTACGGCCGCCAACAGCGCCAGGTCAGCCAACTGCAGGCCGCCGCCACCTTGACTGAGTGCAAAAACAATAACAATGCCGCTACCCGCCAAGGCTGCGATCCAGAAATCGGCCGATGGCCGCTCGCCAAAGCGCAATGCGCCGAACATCGCGGTCGCCAGAGGCAAGATGCCGAGCACGATGGCGCCGTGCGAAGCCGGCACGTAGCGCATCGCCACCGAAGAGAACAAAGGAAAGCCGACCACCACGCCGAGCGCCGTCAGCGCCAGCGCTTTCCATTGCGCGCCGCGCGGCCGGGCGGCCTTCAGCTTCCACAGCAGCGGTATCGAACATAAGGCCGCTACCACCGCCCGACCGAAGGCGACCAGCACCGGATTCAGCTCGGCCACTGCCATCCGCGTGAACGGCAAGGTCAGGCTGAATATCGCCACCCCGGCCAGCCCCAGCCACATGCCCTTCGATTCATCTGTCATGTCGCCAGTCTTCCATTATTTATTGATTGAATTGAATCGGAGTAGTCCCGCCCTCACAGCCAGATCGAGACCGCTGAATAGATGGTCAGCAGCACCATTACCGCGCAAAACACGCGCTGCCACAGCGGTTGCGCCAGATACCGCCGCAACCCCGAACCGGCAGCGGCCCAGACGCTGACGCATGGCAGGTTGATCACCGAGAAAATCAGGCAATACAGGCCAATCGACAGCCAGATCGGCTGCAGCGGCGGCAGGAACGCCGAGGCGCTGGTGATGGCCATGATCCAGGCCTTGGGATTGGCAGCCTGAAAAGCCGCCGCGCCAAGGAAAGTCATCGGCTTATGTCCGCTCTCCAGCTCGGACTTGAAGGACATCTTGCGCAGTTTCCAAGCCAGGTACAGCAGATAAGCCGAGCCGAGGGTTTTGAGAATCACGTGGATAGACGGCAAAGCCAGCACCAGGCTGCCGATACCGGCCGCGCACAGCACCAGCATCACGCCAAAACCGAAGGTAACGCCCAGCATGTGCGGAATCGTGCGGTTGAAGCCGAACATGATGCCGGACGAGGTCAGCATGATGTTGTTCGGCCCCGGCGTGATCGACGACACGAAAGCAAAGACAGCGAGCGGCAGCAAGGAGGCCAGCATCATGACACGCTGGTGGCTGGATGGAAGCCAGGGCCGCGCAAGCGTGCCAGCAGCGCTCGCAGGATGCTTGGCGTACCGCGTTGCGGCAAGCCGCTCAGGCTGATGCGGCTGTTGCCTGGATCCGCCTCGACCACCACCATCCGCCCCGGCAGCAAGGTCAGCGAACGGCCGGCGTGCAGCCAATGATCTTCCGGCTGCCCTTCGAAAGTCACCCAGACGCGGCCGCTGACCACCTTCAGGATCACGTGCTGTTCGGTCACGCCGGACAGCACGCTGCCGCCCGACAAGGTATGAGACTGTTGTTTGAATAGTGTTTGCATGGCGCACTCTCTTCCGGATTTGCAGCATTAAGGATTTAGGTCTATGCTAAGCCAATAAACCAATACAGTACCAATACAGTTAAACAAGTAGTTTCTGACATTGTCCCGGCTGAATTACCAATACAGTAACCATCACAGTGACCAACACAGTCCCGCCCCGCAAGCTGAGCAACAGCCAGCTGCCCCAGCTACCATCTGCCCCGCAACTGCTGTCGCGCGACAGCGATACCTCGCTGGTCGAGCAGATTGTGCGCAGCATCGAAACCCGCATCAGCGACCGCCTGCTGCGCAGCGGCGCCCGCATGCCGTCGATCCGCCAGTTCGCCGACAGCCACAGCGTGTCGCGCTTCACGGTGGTGGAAGCCTACGACCGGCTGGTGGCCAAGGGCTGCCTGGAATCGCGCCGCGGCTCCGGCTTTTACGTGCGCGAACGCTCGCCGCTGCTGGCCGAGCGCGGCAGTAATGCCGCTAGCGACAAGCAGCCGCAACTGATCGACGTGGTCTGGTTGGTGCGCAATATGCATCAGCAGGCGCCGAACAAGAAAATGCCCGGCTCCGGCATGTTTCCCAGCGAATGGCTGGATGCCGACCTGATCGCCAACGCCCTGCGCAGCATCAGCCGGCAGAATCCGGCGCAATTGCTTTCCTATGGGATTCCGCAAGGCTTCTTGCCGCTGCGCCAGCAACTGCAGCTGAAAATGGCTGAGCTGGAAATCGCCGCCACGCCGGAACAGTTCGTCACCACCACCGGCGTCACCCAGGCGCTGGACTTGGTGGCGCGCCACTTTACCCAGCCCGGCGACGTCATCCTGGTGGACGACCCTTCCTGGTTCCTGATGTTCGCTTCCTTTGCGGCGCTGGGCGCCAAGGTGGTCGGCGTGCCGCGTCTGGCCGACGGCCCCGACATGGCCAAGCTGGCAGAACTGGTGGCGCTGCACAAGCCCAAGCTGTATGTGCTGGTGTCGGTGCTGCACAATCCGACCTCGACCTCGCTGTCGGCAGCCAAGGCGTTCCAGATCCTCAAGCTGGCCGAAGAACACGACTTCATGATTGTCGAAGACGATATTTATTGCGACATGCATCCGGGCTCGGCGATCCAGCCCGCGACCCGCATTGCATCGCTCGACCAGCTCAACCGCGTGATCTACATGGGCGGATTTTCGAAGACGCTGTCGCCCAACCTGCGCTCTGGCTTCATCGCCACCTCGGCCGAACTGGCCCAGCATTTTGCCGACCGCAAGATGCTGACCAACCTGACCAGCGCCGAAGTGGGCGAACGGGTGGTCTATAAAATCCTGTCCGAAGGCCACTATCGCAAGCATCTCGACCGCCTGCGCAACAAGCTCGACAGCGTGCGCGACCGCACCATACGGCAGATGGAAAGGATAGGCATGACGGTCGACATCAGTACCCCCGCCGGCATCTTTGTCTGGGCCGACACTGGTCACGACACCAATGTAATGGCGGAAAAGGCCTTGGCCGAGGGCTTCCTGCTGGCGCCCGGCGCCCTGTTCTCGCCCAGCCAGCTACCCTCCTCGCGCATGCGGATCAACGTGGCGGCAATGTCGGACCCGGCCATCTGGCGCTTCCTGGAACAGGAATGTGGCAAATGAGTGTGACAAATAAGTGTGACAAATAAGCAAGTCAAGTAGCTCCCACGCAATCCGCTCTTGTAAAATCCGGATTGCTCCCCATTTTTTGACCAATACAGAGGACTAAAGCGGCGCTATGCTGGCCGCTTTGCCGTTTTTATCGCGCTCGTATCATTTTCACATCACTTTTTCTACGTTTATATAGAGGAAACAATGGCCGTATCCGAAAAGCAAACCCTTGGTTTTCAGGCAGAAGTAAAGCAGCTGCTGCAATTGATGATCCACTCGTTGTACTCCAACAAGGAAATTTTCCTGCGCGAGCTGGTTTCCAATGCATCCGATGCCGCCGACAAGCTGCGCTTTGAAGCGATCAACAACGGCGCCTTGTTCGAGAACGATCCAGAGCTGAAGATCAAGGTCGCATTCGACAAGGCTGCGCGCACCATCACGATTTCAGACAACGGCATCGGCATGAGCCGCGATGAAGCTATCTCGCACCTCGGCACCATCGCCAAGTCCGGCACCAAGGAATTCTTCTCGAAACTGTCCGGCGACCAGCAAAAGGATGCAGCGCTGATCGGCCAGTTCGGCGTCGGCTTCTACTCTGCTTTCATCATCGCCGACAAGATCACGGTTGATACCCGCCGTGCAGGCGCCAGCGCCACCGAAGGCGTGCGCTGGGAATCCACCGGCGCCGGCGATTTCAGCATCGAAGCGATCGACAAGGCCTCACGCGGCACCGACATCACCTTGCATCTGCGCGAAGGCGAAGACGAGTACCTGTCGGCCTGGAAGCTGAAATCCATCATCCGCAAGTACTCCGACCATATCTCGCTGCCGATCGTGATGCAGAAAGAAGAATGGGACGAAGAAAAGAAAGAAACCGTGGTGAAGGACGAGTTCGAAACCGTCAACCAGGCCAGTGCACTGTGGGCCCGCAGCAAGTCCGATATCACGGAAGAACAGTACGTCGAGTTCTACAAGCATGTCTCGCACGATTTTGAAGCGCCGCTGACCTACACCCACAACCGGGTCGAAGGCCGCAGCGAATACACCCAGCTGCTGTACGTGCCGAGCCGCGCCCCGTTCGACCTGTGGGACCGCAACAAGCGCGGCGGCATCAAGCTGTACGTCAAGCGCGTCTTCATCATGGACGATGCCGAGCAGCTGATGCCGGTCTACCTGCGCTTCGTCAAGGGCGTGATCGATTCCAGCGACTTGCCGCTCAACGTCTCGCGTGAAATCCTGCAGGAATCGCGCGACGTACGCGTGATCCGTGAAGGCTCCACCAAGCGCGTGCTGGGCTTGCTGGAAGAACTGGCCAACAGCGACGACCAGGCGCAAAAAGACAAGTACGCCAGCTTCTGGAAGGAATTCGGCCAGGTCTTGAAGGAAGGCATAGGCGAAGATGCGACCAACAAGGACCGCATCGCCAAGCTGCTGCGCTTTGCTTCCACCAGCAATGACGGCGATGTCCAGACCGTGTCTTTCGCCGACTACATTGGCCGCATGAAAGAAGGCCAGGACAAGATCTATTACGCCACCGGTGAAACCTTTGCCGCCGCCAAGAACAGCCCGCACCTGGAAATCTTCCGCAAGAAAGGCGTGGAAGTCCTGCTGCTGACCGACCGCGTCGACGAATGGATGCTGTCCTTCCTGCAGGATTTCGAAGGCAAGGAACTGGCGTCGGTAGCCAAGGGCGGCCTCGATCTCGGCACCCTGGAAGACGAAGCCGAGAAGAAGCAGCACGAAGAAACCGAAACCCAGTTCAAGGATCTGGTCGAAAAGATGAAAACTGCCCTGGCCGACAAAGCCAAGGATGTGCGCGTCACCTTCCGCCTGACCGATTCGCCAGCCTGCCTGGTGGCCGATGAAAACGAACTGTCGGGCAACCTGTTGCGCATGCTCAAGGCTGCCGGCCAGGAAGCGCCGGATTCCAAGCCTATCCTTGAAATCAATCCGGACCACCCACTGGTGCAGCGCCTGAAGTACGAAGAAGCCAAGTTCGGCGACTGGTCGCACATCCTGTTCGACCAGGCCCTGCTGGCGGAAGGCGGCGCCCTGACGGATCCGGCCGGCTTCGTCAAGCGCTTGAATGAAATGCTGCTGGGCATGACCGGCAAGTAATACCAGGACTAGACCGGTTTGCCGCCCGCGCCACCGGGCAATGAATAAAGGGCTGCAAGACAGATTGTCTTGCAGCCCTTTTCTTTGCGGCCGGCGACCTGCCTTACGGCGCCACTTCGAATTCGCCGACGAAGACCGTATCCTGCCGGTCCTTCAGGCGCAGCGTCACCATCTGCTCCTTCTGCTGGGAGGTGCCGAAAGCGGTCGTCAGCTTGACCTGCAAGGTCGTGTCGCCGGCAATCAGCTGCTGGCTGTTGCCATAGTAATTGGCTTCGATCTTGTACTTACCCGGCTTCGCCTTGCGCAGCGAAAATTCCTCCGGGCCGTATCCCTGCGTGAAATCGCGCGACATGCGGCCGCCCTGATGCGTCAGCGGATAACCGTAGAAGCATTTCTCGCCATTTGGATCGGTCACCCACAGATCCATATCGGAATTATCCGCATCCCAGGTCATCACAATGCGCAAATCGAGCGGCATGTTTTTCAGAAAACGTGGATCGATCCGGCTGGTGTCGAGCGGAACGCCGGCGGTCGCCACGATCTGGTTCAGTTCAGCCAGGACGATGGTTTCGATTTCCGGAAAGCGTACATCCCATGGCCGCAACACTACTTCGTACAACTGTTCGATAGCTTGCTGGTACTGCTTGTTGGCGGCATAAGCCAGGCCGAGATCGCGGAACGATTGCGGCTCTTCCTCGGCCAGCTGTTTTACCTTTTCAAAGACCGGGATGGCCAGCACCGGCGCTCCGGCCTGCAGCAGGCGGTAGCCCAATATGCGCAACACGGCGCGGTTTTCCAGATCCATCTCCGCCAGGTTGGACAATACACGCAGAGCCAGGTCGCGCTGCCCTTTCTCCAGCAGGATATCGGCGGCATCGAGGAAGAAGGCGCTGCTGTTTGCGTAACCCGGCTTTTCGTCAAGATAGATGGCATACACCTTGTCCGCCGTCGCCGCCTTGAGACGGTCGATATAGGGCGCATTGGCGCTCCATTTCTGCAGCGCTACGCTGATCTCCGGCGTTGCGGGCGCGGCATCGCTTGTTACCGCGGATTTTGCCGAGTAATTTGCACTTCCCTCAGAGAAGCGCTGGCGGCTGGCAACCGAGGCCGGAGACGGCGTCGGCGGTGGTTCCGCTGCGGCGGGAGGCGCTATTACCGGCGCTGCCGGAGCTGCCGCTACCGAAACAGGAGCAGGCGCCGCCAATTCCTGGGTAGGCATGGCCGGCGGCGCAATGATCGCACGTACCCGGCCGGCGCTGCCGAGGACATCAGGCATGGCTTTTTTAGGCTTCGGCACGTCGCCTTTAGAGAAATCCTTCTCCCACCAGGCAATCTTGCCCTGAAACTGCTGCAGCACATTTTCCATATGCCGGCTACGCGTCTGCCTGAGATCGCCGTCACGCAGTTTCTTCAGCTGGTTGAATGCTGCCTGATATTCCTGCGGCGGGGCGACGTCATAGCGTACGTAATCGTCAAGGCGTTCAAGCACGATCAGCGAGGTCTCGCGGGTCGCCAGGCCGAATTGCTGTCCGATGCGGCGGATCTCGGCGCGATGCAGGTCGCGGTTCGCTTCCAGTTCATGCAAGCGATATCCGGCCCACAGATAGGCTGCCAGCGGATGCGCGGGTGCCGCTGCCGCAACCGGAATCGTCGTCGTTGCCAGCCGGCCGTTTTGCCGCGTGGTGAGCGTGAGCTGGGCATCGGGGTCGCGCAAGCGCCCGGCAATGCGGAGGATGCCGTTTTTGGCATCACGCGATTCGATCTGCAGATCGCTGGCGCCCGCCGCGGTCAATGTTTCTACATGGGTCGCTTCGGTCAGCAAGGCTTGCGCCGCTGCCGCCACCGATTGCGCTGAAATCTGTATCAAACGGCCGCCGGTGTTTTCCGCCCAGGCGGACAGCAGGCTGGCATCCGCCGCCAATGCCGAGTTCAAGGCATACAGGCGCTGGGCTGCCGCAAGCTTGGGGAAAGCTGCATTGCCGTAATTGCTCAGGCCATCGCTCACCAGCAGGTATTCACCGACGCCGGCCTCCGGCTGCCAGTCGCCCAGCGCGCTGGCGCCGTCATAGGCAGTGTTTTGCAAGGCCTGGCGCAAGGCGTTCCAGTTGCCGTTAGCAACGTGGAATGACTGGCCCTGCTCCGGCCTGTCGCGCAAGCGGGTCAAACGTACTTCTGCGTTGCCGGCCGCCTTGAAATAGCGATCGAGAACGGCAAATTCAGCGTCATGGTCGCGTCCGGCTCCCGAACCCGAACTGTCCCACAGCAAACCGATCACCTTAGGCAGGCTACGCGCGGTACGTGCCTCAGCCACCGGAATTTCAGTGACAAACCAGGTGCCGTCATCGCGCACCTGGGTGTAAGTCTGCGACTTCTCATTGGCAGGTATCAGCAGACTGAGCATGCCGGCCGCGGCAAATCCGCTTTTATTTACATGCATCTGGTACTGTTCGCCAGTCCGTACCAGGCCGATGGCGCCCAGCGTGCCGCTGAGCTGCGGCGTGGCAGCGGCGCCATGCACGTTCAGCGCCAGATCGAAGTCGCGCATGCGGTCACCGTAAGCCAGCGGCAAACGGTACAGCCAGTTCCGGCCCTGGCGCGCCAGCGGCTCCACATATTTGATTTCCACGGTGCGCGTGCCGTTGGCCGGAATCGGGTAGATCCTCAGCTTGAAATTGTTGCCCTGGGTGGCTTCCAGCAAGCCGGGATCGACCTGGCGCCGTTCGATTGCTTCGAATATCTGGCGTCCCTTGGCTTTTTCTACCGGCACGGCGGGCCGCTGCCGCCCTTCTATATCCAGCGAGAATGCGATGATCTGCTGGTCGTCCAGCAAAGGAAATTGCAACTGTCCCTCAAGCAAGCGCCGGTTGGGATTGAAGAACACCATCTGCACCGTAGTCTGCGCCATGCCGCCGCTGATCTCGCCGCTGACGTGCAGGCTTTGCAGCACGATCGGCTCTTCGGCGCCATTAGCGATAATCAATCTCGGCGGCATCACCGTCCTTGCTTCTGCGGCGGGAAGCAACAGGAGCAGCGCGCAAAGTGCGCCAAACAAGCCTCGTAACATATTATTCTCCGTTTATGCCGATACGCTGGCTTGTGATATGAAACGGAGCGGCTTCGGATACGGGGTTAAATTTGCAAAAAAAATTTCTGATCCAGTACGAATTGGCTGACAGGCAAGCATTCATCGGCTTATTGCTTTCTTGCACGGCAGGCGTCACAATCGCCGCTACCGCCCTGCCGGGCAAAGAAGCAACCACCAATCCGCCATGCCCGCTGAACCCTCCGATGAATCGCTGATGCTCAATTACCGTGACGGCGATCTTGGCGCGTTCAGGGAGCTGTACCGGCGCCATAGCCAAGGCTTATACAGGTTCATCGCCTGGCGCTCGCCGCGCCGCGACTGGGTCGATGAGATCGCGCAAGACAGCTGGGCCGGCCTGCATCATGCACGCGCCCGCTATCAGCCGGAATCGCTGTTCCGGACTTATCTGTTCCAGATTGCGCGCAATCGTCTGATTGATCTGCTGCGCCAGCAGCAGACTTTGCTGGCCAGCGAGATCGGCCAGGGAGATGAAGGGCAAGCGAAGTTCGACTACCTGGCCGAAACAGCGCAGGAAACGCTGTCGCCCGAAGCCGCGCTGGAAAACCGCCAACGCATCGCCAGGCTGCACGCGGCGATACGGCTGCTGCCCGGGGAACAAAAAGAGGCTTTGATTTTGCAGCAATTTAACGGAATGAGTCTTGCAGAGATCGCCCTGATCGTCGCTGTGCCGGAAGAAACCATCAAGAGCCGGCTGCGCTACGCCATGCGCAAGCTGCGGCAGCACCTGACACAAGACCTGGATTCCAGCGAGGAGGCGGCATGACTTCCGAAGACAGCAATCGTCTGGACGACGCTGAATTTGAGGCCTTCCTGCAAGGCGAAGGCGAACTGGCGCGCCAATTGCAGGGACTGCCCCAGCCATCTCCTTCGGCTGCGCTGGACGCCGCCATCCTGGCGCAGGCCGACGCCTTGGCCAAAGCCGAGGCGCCTGTGCAGCAGGCCGCCAACGACGCGTTATCGGGTAAAGCCGCAAAGCCCGGCAAGCCACATTTCTTGATACGCTGGTCCACCCAGCTGGCAATGGCCGCCTGCACGGTGCTGGCGGTTCTGGTGACGCTGCGCTGGCAGGCGGAGCCGGCAGTGCAAGCGTACGATGCAGCACCCCAGGCTGAACCGGCAGCGCAGCCTGCTGCGCCAATTGCGGCGCCACCACCAGCAGCAGTTGAAATGGAACCGCAGGCAAAGCCGGAATTGCCGCGGCCAAAAGCCGCCAGTCACAAGGCGCCGTCTCCAACAACAACGACAGCTGAAGCGAAATCGTCGGTGCCGGTCAATATTCAGGATATGCAAGCTACATCTGCATATGCTCCGGCACCTACACCTGCGCCACCTCCCGCTCCAACAAGACAAAACTATGCAGGTTCACCATCGCAGCCGGCAAGCCCGGAAAACTCCGCGTCGAGAGTACGGGCAATCATCATGCCGGCCGCCCCGGTTGCCGCGGTTCCTGCACCGGTAGTTCCGGCACCCGAGTCAAACTATTCGCCTCCCCCGGCACCGGCAGTTGCCGCCCCCGCACCGGTGTACTCGCCCGCCCCAGCTCCGGCGCTTGCTTCCGGCGCCGTTGCAACGACATTACCAACGCAATCGGAATTGGCGCCCGTCGTCGCATCGTCAGGGAAATCAGAATCACCGGCAAGAGCTGAAGCCTGGCTGTCAGCGATCGATGAAATGCTGAAGGCCGGCCTGCGCCAGGATGCATTGGAAGAATGGGAGAAATTCAAGCGCGCCTATCCGGACTATCCGGTACCGGAAAAATTGCGCACGCAAATCAGGTTATTGCAGAAATAGGGACGAAGCTGAGCATGTATGCCGAGCTCGCCGACCTTCAGGAAAATGGATTTATCAGACCTACGCCTGTATCAATGAAATCGCTGGTGTTGCGCGTAACGACTGTCATATCGTGGATCAAGGCGATTGCGGCAATTTGCTTGTCGATGGGATGTTGATTGCCAGCCGACATCAGCGCCCCCCACACCTGGGCACAGTCGCTGTCAAAAGACAGGATGCGATCCGCATATTCCGTCGTCAGCGTCTGCAGCCATGCCTCCAGTACTTTAGCCTGCGCTGAATCGCCGCGGCGCTTGACGCTTTCAACGCCGCGGCGTATCTCGCCCAAGCATTGGACCGGCAGATAAATCGCATCGGGATCGACCGATCGCCAGAACTCCTGCGTTCCACGGTTGGCCTTTTCCCCTTTGCGGGACTCGCTGATTACATTGGTATCCAACAGATACACGCTTTACTCCTGAATTTACTCTTGAATGTTGCGTGCATCGAAGTCCTTGTCTTCCCCGACATTCGGCATGCTCAATAAAAAGTCCAGCAGCGAACGCCGCTTCGGACGCTGCAGCGCCGCCCGCAAGATTTCCCGGTGCTCGGCTTCGGCGCTACGTCCATGCGACGCCGCCTGTTGCTTGAGCGCCAGAGTAAGTTCTTCTTCCACGTTTCTCACCACCAGGTTTGTAGCCATTGCAGCTCTCCAGGATTGATTGCAATGCTATCACTCTAGCGAAATTCTGCAATCAATGCAAGCATCCTGCCCGGCCAATAGTTAATTTTTTGAAAATAATACATCTTTACCGGACAGCACATCCATGCGCTAGGGAAAAACTGGTTGAATTCTTATAAAAAAAGGCTGGGAGACAAATTGTCTCCCAGCCTTTTCAACTGACTTGGCCTGTCTTACCGACCGCTCATGCCCGAAGACGCTTCACTCCAGCGTTTTCCGGAAAATGCCTGATCTAAACAATTGAAACGAAAGCCACCTTAATCAAAACCTCAGGCAACCTGCTTTTCCTGGCTCACCGATTTGCGCCCGACCAGGTGCTTCAACATGTCGTCAACCATCTCGCTCAGGCTATACGCAGGACGCCATGCCCAGTCTTCACGCGCACTGGAATCGTCGATCGAGCGCGGCCACGCATCAGCGATCGCCTGGCGGAAATCCGGCTTGTAAGCGGCCTGGAAAGATGGGCAGCGCTGCTGGATAATGGCCACCAGCTCACGCGGCGAAAAGCTCCATGCCGCCAGATTGTATGAACCGGCCGTCTTGAGATTTTCTTTCGGTGCACTCATCAGCTCGATGGTGGCGCGCACTGCGTCAGGCATGTACATCATCGGCAATGTGCTTTCTTCACCCAGGAAACTGGTGAAAGCGCCGCCATCAGCCGCCGCGAACAACGCCTGGATGGCGTAATCGGTAGTGCCACCGCCGGGTTCCGCCGAGTAGCTGATCAGACCCGGATAGCGCAGGCTGCGGATATCCATGCCGTACTTCTCGGCATACCAGGTGCACCAATGCTCGCCCGCCAGCTTCGAGATGCCGTAGACAGTCTTCGGATCCATGGGACCGATCTGCGGCGCATTGTCGCGCGGGGTCGAAGGGCCAAATGCTGCAATCGAGCTAGGCCAGAACACCTTGGACAGCTTGGCTTGGCGCGCCACTTCCAGCACGTTCAGCAAGCCCGTCATGTTGAGATTCCAGGCCCACTCGGGGTGCTCTTCGCCTTTTGCCGAGAGCGCTGCCGCCAGGTGGTAGATTTCACCGATGTCGTGCCGGCTGACCACCTCGGCCAGACGCTTCGCATCCGTGACGTCCAGTGTTTCATACGCCAGCTCCGGATGCTTGCCGGCGGGCTGGATATCGCTCGTGACAACCTGCTTGGCGCCATGCAATTTGACGAGCGCCGTCGCTAGTTCGGTGCCGATCTGCCCGTTTGCGCCGATTACCAATACTTTTTTCATCTTAGTCTCTTTACCGTTCTTCTTTAGTTCTTCACCAGGCCGAGCTCGTCGCCGGCTTGCCGGAAAATGGCCACTGCGCGCTGCAAGGTTGCTTCATCGTGGACGGCCGACATCTGCACCCGGATCCGCGCCTGGCCTTGCGGCACCACCGGATAGAAGAAGCCGACCGCATATACGCCCAGCTCATACAGGCGGCGCGACAATTTTTGCGCGACCACGGCGTCGTACACCATCAGTGGCACGATCGGATGGGTGCCCGGCTTGATTTCAAAGCCGGCGTCAGTGATCGCCTTGCGGAAGTAGACAGTGTTGCGCTCCAGGCGGTCGCGCAGTTCAGTCGATGCTTCCAGCAGATCGAGCGCGGCGATCGAGGCGCCGACAATCGCCGGCATCAAGGTATTCGAGAACAGGTAAGGCCGCGAGCGTTGCCGCAACAGGTCGATCACCTCGCGCCGCCCGGCTGTAAAGCCGCCGCTGGCGCCGCCCAGGGCTTTGCCCAGCGTGCCGGTAATGACGTCGACCTTGCCGAAGATGCCGCGCGCTTCATGCGTGCCGCGTCCTTTTGCGCCCATGAAGCCGGTGGCGTGGCAATCGTCGACGCCCAGCAGCGCGCCGTACTTGTCGCACAACTGACGGATGACATCCAGCTGCGCCACCGTGCCGTCCATCGAAAACACGCCATCGGTAAACACCATGGAAAAACGGGCGTTGTCGGCCTTGGCCTGCTTCAGGCAGCGCTCCAGGTCTTCCATGTCGTTATGCGCATAGCGATAGCGCTTCGCCTTGCACAAGCGCACGCCGTCGATGATCGAAGCATGGTTGAGGGCGTCGCTGATGATCGCGTCCTGCTCGCCCAGCAAAGGTTCGAACAAGCCGCCGTTGGCATCGAAGGCAGCCGCATACAGGATGCAATCCTCGGTGCCGAGGAAGGCTGACAGGCGCTGCTCCAGTTGGCGGTGGATATCCTGCGTGCCGCAGATGAAGCGCACCGAGCTCAGGCCGAAGCCGTGCGAATCCAAGGCATCATGCGCGGCCTTGATCAAGGCCGGATGGGAAGACAATCCCAGGTAGTTGTTGGCGCACAAATTGATCAGTTCGCCGCTTTCGGTGCTGATCTTGCCGCCCTGCGGGCCAAGGATCAGGCGCTCCGACTTCAGCAGGCCGGCAGCTTCGATTGCGCTCAATTCGTCGCGCAGGTGGCTGTAGAACTGCGGAGCGCCATGGTTTTGGGTATTCTCTTGCGTCACGGTCATTGCGAGCCTCGATCTTATATAATATATTGTTTTAATTCGATATATCGAACACAAATTCCACGATAATGCACAATAACCAGACTGTCAACCGGATGCACAGCAATTCAGCGAAAAAAAACAGCGGGAATAACATGGTAAATAAGCATGGCAGATAAGATGCTGGAAGACGCGCCGCCAAAAGTCGGCGATACACTGGTCAGGCTGCGCCAGGCCGACGGTCTGTCGCTGGACGCCCTGTCCAAGCGCGCCGGCGTATCGAAGTCGATGCTGTCGCAAATCGAGCGCAACCAGGCCAATCCGACGGTCGCCGTGGTGTGGCGGCTGGCCAATGCGCTGGGTGTGCCTATCTCTTTGCTGGTGGATGGCAATCAGGTAGTACCGGCCTCGATTGAAACCGTGGCCAGCCACGCCACGCCATCGCTGCGTTCACGGGACGGCCATTGCGAGTTGCGCATCCTCGGCCCGATCGAGCTGGCCGGCCAGTTCGAGTGGTATGAACTGTCGCTGCAGCCGGGCGGTTGCCTCGATTCAGAAGCGCATGAGCCGGCTTCGCGCGAACACCTGACAGTCCTGTCCGGTACATTGGAAGTCCAGAGTGGCAGCAACCTGAGTAAAATCAAGGTTGGCGAAACGGCAAGATATGCCGCCGACCGCCCTCATTACATCAAGAATGTCGGCAAAAGCACCGCCACCGCCTTGCTGGTGGTGATCCATAACGGACCATAAGCGCCCAGCCGTTCAATCGTTCAATAAAAAATGGCTGATAAAAAAGGGGTGAAACAGCGATCGCGATCGCTGTTTCACCCCTTGGCTTTTGCAGCGGCAGCCAGGCTACCAGCCACTTCGGCAATTAATGCGTAACGCGGGTGACGCCGCCGGAAGACAGCAGGCGAACGCGGTCGCCGACGTTAAAGCGCTCGTCGGCATCCTGGGTAATCGCACGCAATTCGCCGTTGCTCAGGCGCACGGTAATTTCCAGGCCTGGACGCTGGTTCAGATTGTTTTCCACCTGGTTGCCGACGATGCCGCCCAGCACGGCGCCGACGACGCCGGCGGCCAGCGAGCCATTGCCCTTGCCGATGGTCGAGCCGGCCGCAACCGCGCCGAGCGCGCCGCCAGCCAGGGTACCGGCGCCGTTGCCGCCGCGATTTTTGTCGATGGTCACCGGACGCACTGAATCCACTACCGCCATGCGCACCGATTGCTCGCCCTGCGCCTGGCCGCTGCTATACACGTTTGCAGAGTTCGGGGTCACGGCGCAACCGCCCAATGCCACCAAGGCGGCGACAATAATCAGATTCTTCATTCTTGATAACTCCATCGTAAATTGCTCATACATTAAAATTGCCGCACCCGGATAACTCGGTCAGCGCACCAGCAGAGGGGTTGCCAAATCAATTATAGTGCAACACGGAAACTTTTTACATGCGCGATACTTGTCACACTTATTCGCCAGTAACGCGCATTCTAGCAATGTTTTCAAAACCGCCGTTTTTTTGCTAAAAAGACCAGCTTGCTTGCCTGTTTAACCATTGATCAGATCTCAGCGGCCGCCGGAGACGTCAATAAAGGTCCCGGTGCAATACGACGCTTCCTCCGATAACAGCCACAGCACTGCGCGCGCCACCTCGTCGGCGCTGCCGCCGCGCCGCATCGGCACGCTGTCTTTGACCCGCTCGACCCGGCCCGGCTCGCCGCCGCTGGCATGTATCTCAGTGTAAATGACGCCGGGACGGACGGCGTTGACGCGGATGCCCTGGTCGGCCACTTCCTTCGCCAGGCCAATGGTCATGGCGTCGATCGCACCCTTGGAGGCGGCGTAATCGACATATTCACCCGGACCGCCCAGCTTGGCCGCCATCGACGACAGATTGACGATGGCGCCGCCCTGGCCGCCGAAGCGGGTCGACATACGCCGCACCGCTTCGCGCGCGCACAGGAAACTGCCGATGACATTGGTGTTCAGCACCCGCTGCAAACGCGCCACGTCCATTTCTTCCACGCGCATCTGGCGCTCCAGAATGCCGGCGTTGTTGACCAGCGCCGTCACTTTGCCCAGCTGACCGTCGACGGTCTGGAACAGGGCCATGACATCGGCTTCGACGGCGACATCGCCGGCCACCGCCAGCGCTTCGCCGCCGCTGCCGCGGATAGCCGCCACCACCGACTCGGCAGCGCTGCGGCTGTGGACATAGTTGACGCAAACAGCATAGCCGCGCGCAGCGGCCAATAACGCGGTGGCGGCGCCGATGCCGCGGCCGCCGCCGGTAACGATCATGACTGGTTTCGACATGCTTGCTTCCTCATTTTTTACGCTTCAAGGCAGGGGCAGCGCACTTGCCCTCCCGGCCCGCCGATTACCGCCAATCCAGGCACATTATAATCAGGCTGCGATTAAGGGCATTTGACTAACGAGCAATGCCAAAGTTGCACATTTCAGATCAATATCACGAAAATATCAGAGCGGATTTTGCAAGAAAAAATGAATCGCAAGCGCAGCTTCCCACCGGTCGTCGATCAGCAAGTCCACACGCTGATCCTCGGCAGCCTGCCTGGCGTCCAGTCGCTGGCCCACAGCCAGTATTACGCCCATCCGCAAAACCGTTTCTGGAAACTGCTGGCGGAAGTCGTCGGCATCGATTTGCCGGCGCTGCCCTATGCCGAGCGGCTGCCGGTGCTGCTGGCGCATGGCATCGGCTTGTGGGACGTGGTCGCCGAAGCGCGCCGCGACGGCAGCCTGGACAGCAATATCCGCGATCACGCGCATAACGACCTGACCGGCCTGATCGCCACGCTGCCGCAATTGCACACTATCGCTTTCAACGGCGGCACCGCCGCCAGACTGGGATTGAAGGCATTGGGAGAACTGGCCAGCCGTTATCGCATCATCCTGCTGCCTTCCAGCAGCCCGGCCTATACCCGGCCTTACGCGGAAAAACTGGCGGCCTGGATCGTGCTGCAAGAGCGCTGACAGCCGATTACAAAATACTCACACTTTCGCCACAAATCGACAAACCTTGAGCGGCGCCGGCTCCCTAGAATGAGCGACTCCCATCTCTCAAGGAATGAACATGTCGTCACTGCCGAAGAATTTTTTACGCTATACCGTCGCACTGGCTTTGCTGGCGTCGCTGTCGGCATGCGTTTCTCTTGGCCTCAGTCTTTAAGCCGGAGCAGAAGCCATATGAAGACACTCCCTCTGCCGCGGCGCTTGCCACATCGTTACCTGCTCGCGCTGAGCCTGCCTGTGCTGCTGGCGCTCGGCGCCTGCGTCACCGCCGAAAGCATACCCGGCCCTGATGGCCGCGACGCCTTCCTGGTCGAATGCAGCGATGCCGAACAATCCTGGCGCGCCTGCTACAAGAAAGCCGCCGAACTGTGCGGCCGTGACGGCTATTTCGTCTACGACCAGGAGCGCGGCCCAAGCTCCGGCCCCGGCCGCGATAGCCGCAAAAAATCAATGTTCATAGGCTGCCGCTACACCTACGAATAACAGCAACGATCAGGAGAAGCAGGAGTTGGCGGGCGGGAGCAGCAAGCGGAGTTCAACAATATTTAGGCCAAATCTGCCGCTGTGGCGCGGTATCATTGCTGCACATCCTTTTCTACCTGCTTTTTGCCCAATTAATTCACCTGATGCTGATCAAACGCAAATCCATAGAAGCCGACGCCAACCGCATGGAAGGCCCGCGCAAGCGCGCCGCCGTTGCAAAAAAAGACACTCCCAAACCTGTCCGCAAACCGAAATTCGCCCCCGTCACCCTGTCGGAGCAGGACGGGGTGCGCTATCTGCACTTCGGCACTGAATGGGTGCAAGGCGCCATGCGGCTGCGCAAGCCGGACTGGCCGGAGCTGGAGTACGCCCAGCAAATGATGGCGTGGATGCTGTTCAATCCGGCGCCGCAGCACATTGTCCAGCTGGGTCTGGGCACTGCGGCGCTGACCAAGTTCAGCTACCGCCAGTTTCCTGAGGCGCGGGTTACCGCGATCGAGCTGAATCCTTCGGTGCTGGCGATCTGCGCTTCCATGTTCAAGCTGCCGCCGGAAGATGAGCGGCTGTCGGTGGTCGAGATGGACGCCATGGATTTCGTCCTCGACCCGGTGAACCACGACAGCATCGACGCCCTGCAGGTCGACCTCTACGACGCCACAGCGCGCGGACCGGTGCTGGACACGCCCGAGTTCTACAGCGCCTGCGCGGCTTGCCTGAAGGACGGCGGCATCATGACCGTCAACCTGTTCGGCGACCATCCGAGCTATGCCAAGAACCTGAAGGCCATGCGGTTCGCCTTCGACGACGTCTGGTGCCTGCCGGAAGTCCACGAGGGCAACGTCATCGCCATCGCATTCAAACAAGCGCCGCCAGCCGATTTCAGCGCCTGGTACGAACGCGCTGCGGAAATTACCGCAGCGACCAAGCTGCCCGCCAAATCCTGGGTCAACGGCCTCAAGGCTTGGCATTCGCCGCAATGAACGGCTACGCTGAACATCGTGCCGGCCAGCGCCGGCCTTACCAATCCAACCGCCCATCGCGATGAACAATGCAATGAACAGTGCAGCGCCCAAAACACTCGACCTGCAACAGATCTTTACCTGGCTGCTGAATGACGGCACGGTCGACAAGAATGAAGTAAAGGCTTTCTACACCCAGGCCCAGGGGATATTCCGCAACGCCGCGATCGCGATCCATCCGCTTAGCGCCGTCGCCCAATGCAAGCGGCAGTCGGCGTTGCCGCCGCACCGGGTCCTGACGCTGGAATGGCTGACCGAATGGCTGGCGCGCCAGGTCCACATGCCGTTCTATCGGATCGACCCGCTCAAGATCGACTTCGCCAAGGTCGCCGACGTCATGTCGGCCAGCTACGCCACCCGCTTCAACATCTTGCCGGTCGAGCTGAGCGCGACCGACCTGGTGATCGCCACCGCCGAGCCGTTCCGCACCGAATGGCAAGCGGAAATCTCCAAGATCACGCGCCGTAACATCCGCCTGGTGATTGCCAATCCGCTCGACATCACGCAATACATCACACAGTTCTTCACGCTGGCGAAATCGATCAAGAGCGCGCATAAATCGGGCGGCCAGGACCTGGCGCTGAGGAATAATTTCGAGCAGTTGGTGGAGCTTGGCAAAACCAACAAGCAGGTCGACGCCAACGACCAGCACATCGTCAACATCGTCGACTGGTTGTGGCAATACGCGTTTGAACAGCGCGCCTCGGATATCCATATGGAACCGAAGCGCGATTTCAGCGCGATCCGCTTCCGCATCGACGGCGTGCTGCACCAGGTGTACCAGGTGCCGGCGGTGGTCATGATCGCCATGACCGCGCGCATCAAGCTGCTGGGACGGATGGACGTGATCGAAAAGCGCCGGCCGCAGGATGGCCGCATCAAGACCCGCACCGCCGGCGGCCAGGAAATCGAGCTGCGCCTGTCAACCTTGCCGACCGCTTTCGGCGAAAAGCTGGTGATGCGGATTTTCGATCCGGACGTGGTGGTCAAGACCTTGCCCGAACTCGGCTTTCCAAGCGACGATGCACTGCGCTGGGATGTGCTGACCAAGCGCGCGCACGGCATCATCCTGGTGACCGGCCCGACCGGCTCCGGCAAGACCACCACTTTATATACCACGCTGAAGGCGCTGGCGACTTCCGAAGTGAATGTCTGCTCGGTCGAAGATCCGATCGAAATGGTGGAAGCATCGTTCAACCAGATGCAGGTGAACCATGGCATCGACCTGACCTTCGCCGACGGCGTGCGGGCCTTGATGCGGCAGGACCCGGACATCATCATGGTGGGTGAAATCCGCGACCTGGAAACCGCGGAAATGGCGATCCAGGCAGCCCTCACCGGTCATCTGGTGCTCTCCACGCTGCACACCAACGATGCGCCGTCCGCCGTCATGCGTCTGCTGGAACTGGGCGTGCCTTACTATCTGCTGGAAACCACGCTGATCGGCATCATGGCGCAGCGCCTGGTGCGCACGCTATGCACGCATTGCAAGAGCGCCGACGGCCAGGTCGCCGACGAAGTCTGGGCGACGCTGGTGGAGAACTGGAACCTGCCCAAGCCGGCCGCGGTATACCATCCGGTCGGCTGCCCCGAATGCCGCCAGACCGGCTACCGCGGACGCACCGGCCTGTACGAACTGCTGACCATCACCCAGCCTTTCTCAAAAATGATCCAGGCCGAAACCGACATCCATGCACTGAAAAAGCAAAGCATCGCCGACGGCATGAAACCTTTGCGACTTGCTGGTGCACTGAAAGTCCTGGAAGGCGTCACCACCGTCGAAGAAGTCTTGAAAGTCACTTCCGCGCTGACCTGAGACCACGGCTTCCGCGTATTGCGACAACAATCCGCAGCAACGATGAAAGGGCTACCCGCCGCCATGGCCGGTAGCCCTTTTGTTCGCCTGCACTTTTGCACGGAGAAAGCCCTCGTATGGTGCAGTGCGGCAGAGAAAAAACTTCCTCGGCCTGGCGCAAAAAGTGCTTTACATCAGGTCTGGACTTGATTTCCAATAGACAATTATTTAACCTTTGCGTAAGCTAAGGCGAGCCAATTCCGGGGGCATTTCAGCAGGAGACAGATTTAACGAAAAGCGGCATCGGTACTGGCTAAGGGAGATGGTGGAAGTTGTAGTGCAGGGAGTTGTTGTCAAATAATAATTTGCATTCATTTGCAATAAAAGACAAGCGGGAAATCCGCTCCGACCATACGCAGTCAAAATCCGGATAAAAAAATAATGAAATTTACAAATTTAAATTTTGTAACGGTGGCACTTGTCTTCGGCCTTATCAGTTCAGCATTTGCACAGGAAGATCCGACTTTGTTCTTGAATCGGGCCAACGCCAAAATCGCCAAGGCGATGGCTTTCAAGAACAACTGGGACGGCCCTACCAGCGGCCCCAAGATCGCAGCGCAAAAAAAACTCATCGTCGTCATCGCTTCCAATCTCAAGAACAATAGCGTCCTGCGCGTTTCCAAGGGAGTGCAGGAGGCCGCCGCGGTAGCCGGCTGGGAAGTCTTCGTGATCGATTGCTGGGGCGTCGACAGCAAGCACGCCGAAGCCTTCAGTCGCGCGCTGGCGCTGAAGCCCAACGGCATCGTGCTGGCCGGCATCGACGCCAACGAACAGCCGAAGGAGATGAACGCCGCCAATGCACAGAATGTCCCGGTGGTCGGCTGGCATGCCTCGACCCGGGTCGGCCCAAGCGACGGCCTGTTTTCCAACGTCACTGCCGATCCGAAAGAAGAAGCGCTGATCGCCAGCCTGCTGGGCGTGGTCGACTCCAACGGCAAGGCCGGCGTGGTGGTGTTCACCGATCCGGCCAGCCTGTATTCGCAGGCAAAATCGAATGAAGTGGTGGCGGTGATCAAGCAATGCCGCACTTGCAGCCTGCTTAGCGTCGAAGCCTTGCCTATCACTACCTCGCCCGACAAGATGCCGGCCTTGCTGGCGGCATTGCAGCAGCGTTTCGGCAAGAAATGGACACACATCATCGGCGTCAACGACAGCTATCTCGACCTGCTGACGACGCCGGCCGCGATGACCCTGCTATCCAACGGCAAGATCCAGACGCTGTCGGCCGGCGAAGGTTCTGAATCGGCCTATCAGCGGATCCGCAGCAAGAGCCTGCAGATCGCCACCGTGCCGGAGCCCTTCGGCCAGCAGGGATGGCAGATCATCGACGAACTGAACCGCGCGTTTTCAGGTGAAAAGGCCAGCGCCTACACCACGCCAGCCTATCTGGTGACGGAACAGAACATCGCTTTCCACGGCGGCGACAAGAACACTTTTGAGCCGAACAACGGCTACCGCGCCGAGTATAAAAAAATCTGGGGCAAATAACGCTGTTCGCCGCGGGAATACGGATCGGGCTGGCAGTGCCTGACTATCGGGGTAAAATCAGGCGATGGCCCTTACAACGATGGATCAAGGAGCAGGCAAATGCAAGCGAGACGAATCCTTATTGCACAAGGCGGCGGCCCCACCGCGGTGATCAATCAGTCGCTGGTAGGAGTGGTGCTGGCGGCACGCGGCATACGCGATGTCGAGTTGGTCTACGGCGCCCGCAACGGCGTGCGCGGCATCGTCAATGAAGACTTCCTCGACCTGGCGCAGGAAACCAGCCACAATCTGGAACTGGTGGCGCGCACCCCCTCCTCCGCGCTGGGATCTACACGCGACAAACCCGACCTCAAGTATTGCCAGGAAATCATCCAGGTATTGCAGGCGCACCAGATCAATCACTTCTTTTATATCGGCGGCAACGACTCTTCCGATACGCTGCGCATCCTCAGCCTGGAAGCGGAAAAGCTGGCCTTCCCGCTGCGCTGCATCCACATCCCCAAGACCATCGACAACGACCTGGTCGGCAACGATCACACACCGGGATTTCCATCGGCCGCACGCTTCGTCGCGCAGGCGTTTGCCGGCGCCAACCTGGACAATGCCGCCCTGCCCGGCGTCTATGTCGGCGTGGTGATGGGGCGCCATGCCGGCTTCCTGACGGCGGCTTCGGCGCTGGCCAGGAAATTTTCCGACGACGGACCGCATTTGATCTATCTGCCGGAACGCAGCTTCGTGCTGGAAAAATTCCTGGCCGATGTGAAGGGCGTATATCAACGCCTGGGCCGCTGCGTAATCGCGGTTTCGGAAGGCATACACGATGAATCCGGCACGCCGATCGCCAGCCTGCTGACCGAGACCGTCGAGCGCGATGCACATGGCAATGTGCAGCTGTCCGGCAACGGCGCGCTGGCGGATCTGTTGTGTGAAGAGATCAAGGCTAAGCTGAACATCAAGCGCGTGCGCGGCGATACCTTCGGCTATCTGCAGCGTTCTTTTGCCGGCTGCGTCTCGGATGTCGACCAGCGCGAAGCGCGCGAGGTGGGCGAGAAGGCGCTGCAGTTTGCCGTGCAAAAGGCAAGCAACGGCACGGTCGCCATCAAGCGCAGCGGTGCCTATTCGGTCAATTACGAATTGCTAGCGCTGGATGTGGTGGCAGGCAAAACCCGGGTCATGGAAGATGAACTGATCGCCGCCAGCGGCACCGACGTCAGCGACGCCTTCCACCAGTATCTGCGACCCTTGCTGGGATCCGGCATGCCGGATGGCTTCCGCCTGCGCGCAGAAGCCGTCGCCAAGATACGCAATAAAGCAGGCTGAATCTGCTGCCGCAGGAATCCGTGCCGGGCAAACCAATTTGCCCGGCCTTTTCATGGCAGCGGATGACAGCCGCTAAGCGCCGCTCTCCATGCTGCTGTCGTAATTGCCTGCACAGGCCAGGCTGTTCAGCTGGCAGCGCCGCAAGAAAATCTTTTGCGCTTCCGTCACGTTCTGCTCTACTCCTTTCCAGCTGTCCAGCACCGGCGCCTGCAACGCCCGCCCATAGGAAAAACTCAGCTGCCAGGGAAACGGACCGAGCTGGTTCATGGCGCTCAGATGCGCGGTGGCATCCTCCGCGCCCTGGCCGCCTGACAGGAAGACGATGCCCGGCACGGCCGGCGGCACATGACGCGCCAGGCAACGTATGGTGGCCGCGGCCACCTGCCCAATATCGGCCTGCTGCGGCGATTTCATGCCGGCGATGATCATGTTCGGCTTGAGCAGCATGCCTTCCAGCGCGACGCCATGTGCCGCCAGCTCTTCGAACACCGCTTCCAGCACTTGCGCACTGACTGCTTCGCAGCGTTCCAGGCTGTGCGCGCCATCCATCAGTACTTCGGGTTCGACGATGGGGACGATGCCAGCTTCCTGGCACAAGGCGGCATAACGCGCCAGGGCGTGCGCGTTGGCTCGGATCGCATAGCTGCTCGGCAGCGCGGCGGCGTCGATCTCTATCACCCCGCGCCATTTGGCAAACTTCGCTCCCAGCTGTCCATATTCCTGCAGGCGTTCGCGCAAGCCGTCCAGCCCTTCGGTGATCTTTTCGCCGGCGTGCAGCGCCAGCGGCTTGGCGCCGCCGTCGACCTTGATGCCGGGGATAATGCCGCGGCCGCTCAGCAGCTCGGCGAAGGGAATTCCTTCCTTACTACTCTGGTGCAAGGTTTCATCGTAGAGGATGACGCCGCCCAGATAGCGCTCTGCTCCCACGGTAGTGAACAGGATTTCGCGATAGCGGCGGCGGTTTTCTTCGCTGCATTCCAGCTTGATTGCATCGAAACGTTTCTTGATCGTCGGTCCGCTTTCGTCCGCCGCAAGAATGCCCTTTTGATCCGCCACGATGGCGCGTGCAACCGATTTCAGTTCGTCGATATTCATAGCCTGATACTCCCGGTGATGACTGCGAACGGCGTGAAGTTACGCTGTTTATGCTGCCACGAATGCAAGGCGGTGGCAACCGCCCGGAAATTTGCCGCGCCGACGGCAGTGTTACCGGGGAGATAAGGCAATCGACACAAAGCGGCCTTAGGTGCGCTACCGCACTGACGCGGCCGGCTTTTGAGACTACTTTGGAAGCCAGGGTGCAGGCATTCCCCCTATAACAGGAATTTTTCATAAAGAGGTGTTCCAATGAAAACGACTCAAAAACTGGCAGTCAGTGCGATTACCTTGATGATGGCGCTTGGCTTGAGCGCTTGCGACGGCATGTCCCGGCGCGGCGCGGACACAGCCATCGGCGCCGGCATAGGCGCGGTCGGCGGCGCCGTGTTAACCAACGGCAGCGCCCTGGGCACCGTGGGCGGCGCAGCGGTTGGCGGCGTGATCGGCAACCAGGCTGGCAAGCGCTAAGCTGCCTCCGGCACAGGTTGGAAATAGAAAAAATTCGATGCACCCGCCAGCAGCAGGCGGGCGCGTCAGCGCGTTTCGCTCGCCTGCGAACGACCTGCCCTCTACCCCTCGGCCATCAGCACAATAAGGCGGCATAGGCCTCGCGTTCTGCCGCGTAACAACCGCAGGCAGCCGCTTCCAGCCCCTGCCGGTCAAGCACAGTCAGATTTCCACGCCGATACGCAATCAGCCCGCTCCGTTGCAAGGCGCTCGCAGCAGTCGTGATGCCTTCGCGCCGCACGCCGAGCATGGCGGCCAGGAACTCGTGCGTGACATGGAAACTGTCGGCGTGAATCCGGTCCTGGCTCATCAATAGCCGGCGCGCCAGCCGCGGTCCGATCAAATGAAAACGCAGGCAGGCGGCCGATGTCGCCATCTGCGCCATGCGCACATAAAGATAGTGATTCATGCTGCGCAGTAAGACCGGACTGTGCGCCAGTTCGTTGCGCAATGCGGCGGCGGTGATGCGCAGTGCAGCGCCGGGACTTTGAACCAGCGCATGCACCGACGCGGCCGTCACTCCAAGCACCAATTGCACGCCCAGCATCCCTTCGCGCCCCACCATGGCGATTTCCACCCCTTGGCTGCCGTCAATCAGGGCCAGCAATGAGATCGAAGCCTCCAGCGGAAAATAGGCATGGGTGATTGCCTTGCCGGGTTCGCACAGCACTTCGCCGGGCTCCAGCCGGATGGTCTCGCAGACCGCAAACAAACGCGAGCGCTCCCTGCGCGGAAGCAGCTTGACAAGATGGTTCTCGACGGTGCCCAAAATAGTTCTCCGGTATATAGCCGCTCTATCTGAAACAAGACGGCAGATAGAAATTGCGTTATTGGCGAATGCAATGTCGGGTAACACTGTCAGTGTGCATGAAGCTCTGCAGGCAGACTGTCTGCCAGCGCACATAGCAATAATCCGGCGCGATGCTCGGAAGTTCGGCGAGCCTGCCGCAGACCCGCGATATCAGTCAGGCAAGCGCATGCCAATTCGCTGAGCACATCAAATTTCCCTATATGAAATAGCAACATCTCGTGTTAAATTTCCAAATTGCAACTCATTCCAATTACAAAACCCAGGAAACAGGAAAGTACATGCACAGGACCAAATCCGGACTCGTCCCAGGCGCTTGCGGCCGCACGCTCGCCTTCATGCGCCATGCCGCCATATTTGCTGTCTTTAGCGGACTGGCGATTGGCGCGGCCGGCGCCGCCGCGCCCGCTGCGGACGCGGTGACGCCGGATGGCGGCCAATATTACGGGCCGCTGGTCAATGGCAAACTGCAGGGAAAAGGAAAAGTAGTCTGGGCCAACGGCGATACCTACGAGGGTAATTTTGAACAAGGATTATTTTCCGGGAAAGGAAAATACAAATCCGGCGCCGACTTCCAGTACGAAGGCGATTACAAGGCTGGCAGCAGGACCGGCCAAGGCAGGTCCGTCGATTTCATGGGATCGGTCTACGTCGGCCATTTCCTCGACGGCGAATTCGACGGACAAGGAAAATCCACCAAGTACGACGGCTCCGTTTACGAAGGCTCTTTCGTCAGGGGTCTGTATGAAGGAACAGGAAAATGGACCGACAAGGAACAGGAATATGTCGGTGTATTCAAGCAAGGAAAGTTTTCCGGAAAAGGCGAAATAAAGTACAAGAACGGGCGCAAATACAAGGGCAATTTCGCCAGCGGCCACTTTCAGGGCCAAGGACGATACGAGGTCCGGGCCGGCGAATATTACGAAGGTGAATTCAGCAACAACGATTTCACCGGCCACGGCATTTACCAGGCACAGAACGGCTCGCGCCATGTCGGCACCTTCAAGAAATGGCTGCCCGACGGCCCCGGCCGCTTTTCCGATGCCGCCGGCAATACCTATGAAGGCGCATTTGAGGCCGGCGAGCTGAATCAGCCAGGGCGCTTCGTCGGCAAGGACGGCAGCCGCTACCAAGGTGATTTCAAGGATGGAAAATTCGACGGCATGGGGATTTACCGCAACACCGACGGCGACGAATACAAGGGCAGCTTTGCGTACGACCTGTTTAACGGCGGCGGCATCCTGAGCTACGCGTCGCCGCAGAAAGACGGCCGCAGCACGGATATCGGCGCCTGGCGTTACGGCAAGCTGGTGGACAAGGCCGCAGAACGACAAACAAAAATCAATATCGAAACCGCACTGTACGGCCAGCGCGCATTGCTCGACAAAACCCTGGCGGCGCTTGCGCCGCATGCACCGGGGAAAATCAATCTCTATCTGCTGGCAGTTGCCGGCGACGGCTCGCAAGAGGTATTTCGCCGCGAAACCGAATTTGTCCGCAAACAGTTCGATCGCGATTTCGGCACTCAGGGGCGATCGATGGTGCTGGTTAACAGCCGCAACACCGTGGCCGAGCAACCGATGGCGACGGTGACCAGCATCCGCGAGAGCCTGAATGCGATCGCCGGAAAAATGGATAAGGAAAACGACATCCTCTTTCTCTACCTGAGCAGCCACGGATCGCAAAGCCATGAGTTGTCGCTGGCGCAAAACGGCATGACCCTGCGCTACCTGGAGGCCAAGGAATTGGCGAAACTGCTGGAGGAAACGGGGATACGCTGGAAGGTAGTGGTTGTATCCGCCTGCTATGCCGGCGGCTTCATCGATCCGCTAAAGAATGCGCACACCATGGTGATTGCCGCCGCGCGCCGCGACCGCACCTCCTTCGGCTGCGCCGACGACAATGACTTCACCTATTTCGGCAGAGCGTTTTTCCAGAAGTCCTTGCCGGCCAGCGCTTCGTTCAGCGAAGCCTTCGACAAGGCGAAGGTGCTGGTCACCACCTGGGAAACAGACGATACCAAGCTCAAAGACGACGATGGCGAAATACTGCATTCCGAACCGCAGATGTATCACACGGCAACGATTGACGCTTACCTGAAAAAATGGCGGGAGCAGACGACCACGCCCGCCGGCCAGGCAGCACAAGCCAAATAACCTTGCCGGCAATGCCGTTCAGTCAGGATTTGGACGGCATTCTTCAGGTGAACCGGCCGGCGCCTTACTGCTGTTCGTAAGCTTGGGTCAGCAGCGCGACGTCGATCTTGGTCATTTTCAACATGGCCTGCATGACCCGCTGGGATTTTTGCCGATCCTTGTCCTGCAGCATCCGGCCCAGGACGGTCGGGATGATCTGCCAGCACAGCCCGAATTTATCCCTGATCCAGCCGCAACCCTGCGGCTCGCCGCCGTCCAGGAACTTGTTCCACAACTCATCCACTTCCTCCTGGCTTTCGCAGTTCACAAAGAAGGAGATGGCCGGCGTGAAGCTGAATTGCGGGCCGCCGTTGAGCGCGATGAAATCCTGGCCATGCAGCTGGAACGTGGCCGACATGACCGAGCCCTTCGGCCCCGGGCCCGCATCGCCATAGCGCTGGACGTCGCCAATCTTGGCGTCCTTGAACACCGAGGTATAAAAATTCATGGCCTCTTCGGCGCGACCATCGAACCATAAGAACGGAGAGATTTTTTGCATTTTGGCTTGCTCCTGAGCCCCGGGAAGATTGAAGCATTCCCTCGAAGCCTTCCCGGGAAAATGAAGATGATTACACTGTTGCGCCCTGCTTCTCGCTGCCTGCAGACGCTGCTTGCCCAGCAGCTTCCGGCTCCATGTACATCATTTCCCACGCGTGGCCGTCGAGATCGTGGAAACTGTTGCTATACATGAAGCCATAGTCCTTCGGTTCTTCCATCTGCTGTGCGCCTGCCGCCATGGCAAGCGCCACCAGTTTGTCCACATGATGGCGGCTGTCGCAAGAAACGCAAAGCAGCACTTCAGTCTGCCTGGTGGCATCGCTGACCGGCTTTTTTGCAAAGCCCTCGAAAAATTTTTCCACCAGCAGCATGACATACAGATTCTCGCCCAGCTCCATGCAGGCCGCCTGCTCATTGGTGAATTTTGCATTGAAGGTATAGCCAAGGCTCTTGAAGAAAGCCATGGACCTGGGCAGGTCTTTGACCGGCAGGTTGACATAGATTTGCTTGTGCATGATATTGCCTTTCAGGTAAGCGATATATCTTCAGACAGTGGCGGACATGGATGGCAGGCCGGTGAGCTCAAGCTCTCGCACCGGCCGCACTTCGATGCTGCCAAAACGCGCCGGCGGAATTTTCGACGCCCAGTGGATCGCTTCGTTCAAGTCCTTGGCGTCGATCAGATAGAAGCCCGCCAGCTGCTCTTTGGTTTCGGCAAAGGGGCCGTCGGTCAGCGACATCTGGCCGTTGCGTATGCGCACGGTGGTAGCGCTTTCGACCGGCTTGAGCGCCTGGGCGGCGACATAGTGGCCGCTTTCGCGCAATTCCTGGCCAAAAGCAAAACACACGTTATCCGGACAAGCGTGCAGCTGGTCAGGCGCAAGATAGACGAGGCATAGGTAATTCATGGTGGTCTCCGATAGTGGGTATTGAGTAACGGTTGCCCGACTTACACTAGCTAATCGAACGGCAAACGGCGTAATCGACAGCAGGCTAAAAAATTTTGTGTTGGCGAACCTGGTGTTAACACCTTGCAAACAAAACTGCTTCCCGAGTTTGTTATTGCGGCAAAGCTGCCAGGCGCCGGCTCAGGAAGCGCTGCTCCGGCTCCTGCTGCGTCAACGCCAGCGCCTTGCCATACGCGGCGCGCGCTTCCTCTACATGCCCGAGGCGCCGATGGAAATCGGCTTGCGCCGCATAGGCCAGATGATAGTTTTGCAACTGGCCGCCGGCAATCAGCGCTTCCACCAGGGCCAGCCCGGCTTGCGGTCCCTGATGCATGGCCACGGCTACCGCGCGATTCAGCTCGATCACCGGGGTCGGCTCCAGCCGCAGCAAGGCGTCGTACAGGCCGACGATCTGCCGCCAGTCGGTGGCGTCGGTGCTGGCGGCCTGGGCATGCACAGCGGAGATTGCCGCCTGCAGCGTGTAGGCGCCTATGCGTCCCGACGAAAAAGCGCGCCCCACCAGAGCCGATCCTTCGACAATATACTGCGCATTCCATAAACTCCGGTCCTGTTCATCCAGCGGCACCAGGTCGCCATCCGCGGTGCTGCGCGCGCCGCGGCGTGACTCATGCAGCAGCATCAGGGCCAGCAGGCCCGCCACATCGGGTTCCGGCAGCAGCTCCAGCAGCAGGCGCGCCAGGCGGATCGCTTCCTGCGACAGATCGTGCCGGGTAAGCGACGCTCCCGACGACGCCGAATAACCTTCGTTGAACACCAGGTAGATAACGCGCAGCACACTGTGCAGCCGCACTGCCAATTCATCGCGCTCGGGAACCTGGTAAGGAATGCGGGCGTCGCGTATCTTCGCCTTGGCGCGCACGATGCGCTGCGCCAGCGTCGGCGCCGGAGTGAGGAAAGCGTGGGCGATCTCTTCGGTGCTGAGCCCGCAGACTTCGCGCAAGGTCAGGGCGATCTGGGCATCGGGCGCCAGCGAGGGGTGACAGCAGGTAAAAATCAGGCGCAGGCGGTCATCTTCGAGATGCTCGCTTAGGTCCGGCGCCGGCGCCTCGTCAGCCATCTCATCGACTATCTCGGCGACATCTTCATAGGCGGTAAACCTGGCCCGCCGCCGTATGGTATCGATCGCCTTGAAGCGGCCGGCGGAGACCAGCCAGGCCACCGGCTGTGCCGGAATGCCGTCGCGCGGCCACTGCTCGATCGCTGCCTTGAAGGCCTCTTGCAGGCCTTCTTCAGCCAGGTCGAAGTCGCCCAGCAGGCGCACCAGCGTAGCGAATACGCGGCGCGATTCGCTACGGTAAATACCTTCAATCGAAGCGCTTGTCTGCATCGTATCTGTCAATTAATTTTTGCTGCAATGCTGTCCCTGGCCGCGGCAACCATCCTGCCTGCAAAGCAGTGTTCCTGTTGCGCTTGAATCATACATCGAACATTGTCCAGCTTCGTCATGGCAATTGAGTCCGGCAAGCAGCTTGACTTGTAAATCCAATATATTAGATAATAATTCTAATATCATAGATATCGAAAGACTCACCCAGATGGACATCAATGCCCGCATCGCCGCCCGCGTAAGTTTCCTGCGCCAGCAACGCGGCTTGTCGCTGGACGCGCTGGCGACCCGCTGCGACGTCAGCCGTTCGATGATTTCGCTGATTGAACGCGGCCAGAGCAATGCTACCGCCGTCGTCCTGGAAAAGCTGGCGGCCGGGCTCGGCGTGCTGCTGCTGGCGCTGTTCGAAGAAACCCCGGCCGCCGTCGCCCCGCTGATGCGCCGGGCCGAGCAGCCGGAGTGGCGCGATCCGCAATCGGGATACCTGCGCCGCAATATCTCGCCGCCCAATCCGCAAACACCGATACGGATAGTCGAAGTCGAGTTTCCTGCCGGCGCCCAGGTGACTTATGAAACCGCCGCCCGCGACGCCCGCGTGCATCAGCAAATCTGGATGCTGGAAGGCGGCATCGACATCACCGTCGGCGTCAGCAGGTACGCGCTGGAATCCGGCGACTGCCTGGCGTTTCAGCTGGACTGCCCTACCGCTTTTCATAACCCCCACCGCAAGGCGGCGCGCTACGCGGTGGTCACCAGCACCGAACCCGCACAATGACAAGGACGCAAGCATGCAAACCAATATACAAATCCATCGCGTATCTGCACTCGAAGATATGGCACTGCTTGGCGGCCTGAGCGAGCTGCTGGTCGATTGCGTCGATGGCGGCGCATCCGTCAGCTTCATGCAGCCCCTGTCGCAAGCGCGCGCAGAAAATTTCTGGCGCAGCCTTGCCGCCAGCGTCGCCGCCGGCGAGCGCATATTACTGACGGCGCAAGACCAGCATGGCGCTGTCCTCGGCACCGTACAGGTCGTGCTAAGCCAGCCGGAAAACCAGCCTCACCGGGCCGATGTCGCCAAGCTGCTGGTGCATCGCAAGGCGCGCAAGCAAGGGCTGGGAGAAAAACTGATGATCGCCGCGGAACAAGCCGCCGCCGGCGCTGGCAAGAGCGTGCTGGTGCTGGATACCGCCAGCGACAGCGCGGAACGGCTGTACAAACGCCTAGGCTGGCAAGTGTCCGGCGTGATTCCGGACTATGCCCTGCTGCCGCAAGGCGGCCTGTGTGCAACGACCATCTTCTATAAAAACATCGGGACCGGCGGCCGGGAAAGATCGGCTTAGGCAGCCGCCTTGGCAGTCAAAGAAGGCCCGACGTCCGGTGTGAAATTGCTCGGATAGCGGGCGTCGCGCAGCTTCATGAAAGGCGTTTCAACCAACAGGTAAAGCAGCCACCCGGCGGCGGCGCTCAACGCAATGATCAAACCTGCTTCGGCAACGGCATTGAGGCCGGAGCCAAGCAGCATCTTGTGCGCGATCATGCCCAGAGGCTTGTGCACCAGGTAGATGGCATACGACCAGGCGGCCAGCTGCGCGGCGCCAGGAATCCGCCAGCGATGCAGATAGCTGGCCGGACTAAGCGCCGCTGCCACCAGCAGCGCGAAGGCGACGGCCAGCAGCGAATAGCCGAAGCCAGTCATGAAATAACCGTAGCCATAGCCGTCGATCATGTAATAGTTGACGGCCAGGTAGAACAACAGCGCGGTTGCCGCTACGCCCGCAAGCAACAGCGCTTGTCCGTGGCGCAGGATTTTTTGCCAGGCCCGCGGGTGGAAATTCTTTAGAAGCGCCACGGCAATCCCTGGCAGGAATTCATCAAAGCGGCAGAAGCTTGAGTAGTAGACGTTTGGATAGTAGCCGCCGATCGCCCCGCCCGCTTGCCGCCCATATTGCAGCCATAACAGGGTGCGCAGCGCGATCCCGGCCAGCACCAGCACAAACAGCGCAATCCAGGCCAGCCGGATCGACTTGCCATAGCGCGCCGCAATGATCACCACCGCGGGCAGCAAAAGATAAAACTGCTCCTCGATGCACAACGACCAAGCATGCGAAAACGCCGTGCCCGGCTGCAGCCAGAGATTCTGCGTAAACGTGAGGAAGCGCCAGAGCGGCGGCGGCGTGTTTCCACCCATGAGCACAGGAAAGAGAAAATACAAACCCAGCACGACATAGAAATTAGGCAGCGTCCGCAGGAATCTGCGCGCGTAGAAATTCTTGAGCGACAGCTGCTGCCCTCGGGCGACGCCGGCAAAGATCTGGTTGCTGATCAGGTAGCCGCTCAGCACAAAGAACAGGTCGACCCCGACCCACCCTATCCTGCTGCCCCAGCCGAAGGTCGCTTCCTGGCTGACGAAACACATGTAGTGATACATGAACACCAGGATGATGGCCGCTGCGCGCAGCGTGTCCAGACCGTTGTTTCGATGGGACTTGCCTGGTATGACACGCGTGATTGGCTGCATTGCGGTTTGGCGTAGAGGATTGATCGAAGTTGTCAGTGGCGCGGGTTTTCACGGCAGCGAGGTCAAAACCGCCGGCGCATACAGCCGCTAGCCTTGCAATACGCCAGCATTCCGATGGCCGGCACATTGACGGCCAAACATTACCCGAAAGCAACGCAGTGTACTTTTGCCTGCCGCCATATGTCTACTTATTCCATCAAAAAAATCAACAGCTTATCGCCGCATCATGAAATCGCGGCGGCGCTCCGCTGCCTATCGGGATTCCGGATGGATCAAAAAAAATCCACCGTCAATCCTGCCGTTTGCGAAGCAAGATTGACGGTGGATTTCTCAACGGACTGCAACGGGCCGATGGAACCACCCGGCCACAGGCTGGCTTTAGTGGATAGGGCTTTTGCCGGCGCAGCAAATAACAGCAGTTCCCAAAAGCAACTACAAAACCACAAAACAGAACATATATTTGCATAAATTGCCAATATTTGTAATTATATGTTCATGTCAAAGAATTCAAATGCCAAAATCATGCTACCAGCTGCAGTCGAGCGCAATCTGCGCTCGTTTGGGGAGCATATTCATATTGCACGCAAACGTCGCAAGGAATCCCTTGCATCGTTTGCCAGCAGGATCCAGGTATCGATTCCGACGCTACGCCGCGTCGAGGCCGGCGACCCTTCTGTATCGATGGGGGCATATGCGACTGCACTGTGGGCGCTCGGCGGCGTCCATTTTCTGGGCGAGCTGGCCAATCCCGAAGCGGATGAAATGGCGCTGTTGCAAGAACTGCGAAGCATTAAAAAGGGCAAAAAGGTAGCTGCATGAACGACGACATCCTGTACGTGTGGATTTACCCTGAACACAGCCAAAAGCCGGTGCTTTGCGGGAAGCTGGAGCTGCTGCGCGGCCGGCGTTGCCTTTTCTCGTACGAGGAGGCCTGGCTGCGGCATCCGCAGTCCTTCGCGCTATCCCCAGACATGCCACTGAGATCGGGGATCATGGAGCCGCCGGCGAGCCAGGAAATCCACCCTATTTTTGAAGACGCCGGCCCGGATCGATGGGGACAAGCGGTGATCAACAAAATATTCAATCCACGCCGGCGTTCCCATCTGGAATACCTGGAGCTGGCTGGCGAAGACCGTATCGGCGCACTAGGCTTCTCAAGGTCGCGCGAGGAATACCTGGTAGCAGAAGAGCAGGCCTTCCATACTGCCGATTTACCGGGGCTGATACGCGCCGCCAAGGCGCTGGAGAACCAGAAGCCGATCGACGAGGCCATGAGCCGCCTGCTGCGTCCAGGCGCAAGCGCCGGGGGCGCGCGTCCGAAAGCCATCATCAAGCACAATAATGAAGACTGGTTAGCTAAATTCCCCGCCGAAAGCGATGAAGCCGATGTTTGCGCCCTTGAGCACGCCAGCTTGCGCCTGGCTGCACGCTGCGGCATTCGCGTTCCCGAATCGTCCCTGGTGCAAATCGGCGGACGCAACATACTGCTGGTGAAGCGATTCGATCGGGAAGGCGATAGCCGGCTGCATTTTGCCAGCGCCAGGACCATGCTGATAGCCGAAGGCGTGAGCGAAAACGATATGGGATACGCGGATATCGCCGACCTGGCGCGCCGCTTATCAAAATCACCGCAAGAAGATTGCCATGAACTGTTTCGACGCATGGCGCTGAACGTCTGCCTGGAAAATACCGACGATCATGAAAAGAACCATGCGTTCCTGTTCAAGGAAAAACAGTGGCAGCTAGCACCGGCCTATGATATCCAGCCACAGCTTCAAGGCCTTGGATATCAACAGCTGCGGATCGGCGACGATGGCCATGCGCCTACACTATCCAACGTTCTTTCTGCAAGTAAGAGATTTCTGCTGAAGAAGGAAGCTGCGCAGAATACGGTTGCCGAAATCCTGGTGCAGGTCCGTGATTGGCGGAATGCATTTGCGCAAGAAGGCGTATCGGAACACGATATCGAGATGTGCAGCCAGTATGTAATGCAGCCATCGGTCCTTGGGTAGCACGGCCGGCTCAATAATTAACGAAGGATCGATTTGTACACGGTTGACGCAATGCTTGGGCATAAGTCGCCAAGCGGCACAAGCGATACGCTCATCTTGCGACGAGGTCACTTAGGGAGGTAATTGGGAGGATTGGTCAAAAATCCCCGCCACAATAAGAAAAGGGCTACATAGAAACCTATGTAGCCCTCGTGTTCTGTTGGTGGGGCGTGTGTGATTCGAACACACGACCTACGGATTAAGAGTCCGCTGCTCTACCAGCTGAGCTAACGCCCCAACAGGGGACGAATTATAGCTGCTGTTTATTATTTTTACTAGTTCTTCGTGTAAATTTCTATCGAGGCCGAAAAGTGATGTTGTTTCCGGCCTTGCGGAAGCCCGTTTCAAGCTACCAAATCCAAGACCGCATCACCCCAAAAACCAGCATCCGCGCCAGTCTTGAGCGGTTTCTACGGCGTCACCAGCCCGACCCAATGCAAGGTCGATTCGTCCGACGCAAGCTGCGCGCGCCGGATCGGCTTGATGGCCTTGGCTGCACTGATGGCCGATTTATAAATGGTCTTCTGGGCTTTTCTTACCAGACGCTGTTCGATGCGCTGCGTATACATATCGCCGTACTCGACAATCTGTTCCAGCATCTGCACCAGCTCTTCGTCTTCCAGCTTGCTGCGCGTCAGCTGGCGCCAGAAATCGCATTCGGTCCAGCGCCGGAAGCGCATGTACACCGTACTCGAATTGCCAAACTGCTGCGGCAGATGACGCCACAGGCTTTTGTTCAGCACGATCCAGAGCACCGCTTCGATGAACAGCCGGTTGTTTTTTGCGCGGGCGCCGGGGTCGTTCGGCTTGCCGGTCAGCAGCGGCTCCAGCTTTTGCCATTGATCATCCCGAAGTTTGATTTCATGTCTCTGTACCTGATTCATCATGACAACCTCTAGAAAAATTCTTGCTTGCGCCAAACGCCTCTTCTCGTGGCCGCGTCAATCTGCCGTCGATAGCGACTAGTTCTGCCGCCAAGGAAACAAACTGCATAGCGATACGACTGAGACCCAGGCTTATCATTCTAGCCACCCGTCGTATCAATTAATGTAGGATTTTTCTGAAAATGCAAGCGTCATGTCAGCGCGTGCTGCCGCCAGCATCGGCCGCAAGATCAGGATTCAATTCGAGGTGGGAAGAAATGCCGCTGGCGGGGCCGCCAGGGCTGATGACGCTACGCGTAGCGCAGCGATGTCCTGCCAGGCAAAGCCATGACCGGATGGAAGGAAAAGTACTGAGTCTGCAGTCAAAATCTGGTGCGGACCGCGCTCAAGCCGGATCCGGCCAGGCGCGCATCGCCTGCGCGCCGATCGCCAGCAGCTTCTCGCGGCTGGCGTTGTCGCGCGCCTGGGTCGACATGCCGTGGATGACGGTCACGAAAAAGCTGGCCAGCGCGGCGGTATCGGTATCGGCCCCCAGGTCGCCTTCGCTGATGCCGCGATCCAGGCGCACCTTGATGCCGCTCTCCATCTGCATGCGGTAATCCGCCAGCACTTCCTGCACATGGGACGACGCCGCGGTGCAATTGGTGGCCGAGGTGACCACCATGCAACCGAGTGGCTGATTAGGGTCGCTTTGCGAGATGGCGATCACTTCCAGGTAGCTGCGGATGCTTTCCTTGGCGGTCAGGGCTTCGGCCGCGATCGAGGCGAAAAAGCAGGGTTTCTTCTGCAGATAGTATTTCACCGCTTCCAGGAACAGGCGTTCCTTGTCGCCGAAAGCCGTGTACAGGCTGGGCGGGGTGATTCCCATGGCGCTGGTGAGATCGTTGAGCGAGGTCGCCTCGTAGCCGTAGCGCCAGAAAACCAGCATCGCGCTTTCCAGCGCTTGCTCCCTATCGAAGGATAAAGGGCGGCCGGGCTTCTTGCGCGGCTTGATTTGTGTCATTTCCATAGTGATCGATATTAAACCACTTGACAGCGGAAAACAACCCCGCTAGAGTCACACTCTAATTCGTAGTGATCGCTATTGAATTGTAATTATCCGGCCCTAGATGTGGCCATATGGAAATTTTAGTGTCTCACAGAATCAAGTTTGGCGTATTGACCGGCCGCTTTTTGCCTTTGGGCAGAGATGACAGGATGGATTTGGAGGATCAGACAAGAAGTGTGCAGTAAGCGGCTATCGGCCGATGCCTCGCCACCTCTATATTGCTAATCGTGATTTGCAGCAATTTGATCTGTTTTCCCAAAACACCTCTTCCCGAACCCGGCCGGAACAGCAGTAACAGCCAAGCAAGCTATTACTTCCAAATCGCGGCTCACCTTGCCAGCTTTCTTTACCAGCTTTCTTTTTTGCAATTTATTTCATTTCGTCTCGTTTCTCGTTATCAGGGGTCCCAAATGCACACTTCGACACCATTATTTTCCCGCAAAGCCATTGCCATCGCCGTCGGCATCGTCATCCTCGCCGCTGCCGGCAGCTTCGCCCTCTCTAGCCGCGCCGCCAAGCCGGCCAGCCCGCCGCAGGCAGCGGCATCGGTTTCGGTAGCCTCGGTGCTGGAAAAATCGGTCACCGAATGGGATGATTTTTCCGGACGGGTGGAAGCCATCGAGCGCGTAGAAATACGCCCGCGTATCTCCGGCACCATCGACGCCGTGCACTTCCAGGAAGGCCAGCTGGTCAAGAAAGGCGATTTGCTGTTCACCATCGACCCGCGCCCTTATCAAGCCGAACTGGCGCGTGCGGTGGCGACCCAGGCTGGCGCCCAGGCCGGCTTGTCGTTGGCCAAGACCGAACTGGCGCGCACCAGCCGCCTGATCGAAGAACACGCGGTAGCGCAGCGTGAACTGGACCAGCGCAACAACGCCCTGCTGGAAGCCGACGCCAGCCTGAAGGCGGCAGAAGCGGCAGTGCTGAGCGCGCGCCTGAACCTGCAATACACAGCGATCACGGCGCCGGTCAGCGGCCGCGTCTCGCGTGCCGAGATCACGGTCGGCAACTTGGTCGGGGCCGGCGTCAGCTCCCCTGCCCTGACCACCGTGGTGTCGGTATCGCCGGTATACGTCAACTTTGAAGTCGATGAGCAGACCTATATCCGCTACGCCGCCAACGGCGCGGTCGGCAATTCCGGCGTCAAGAACCTGCCAGTGTCCATTGGCCTGGCCAGTGAAGAAGGCTATCCGCACCAGGGCCAGATCAAGGCTTTCGACAACCGTCTCGATACCGCTTCCGGCACGATGCGGGTGCGCGCAGTGTTCGATAACACAAACGGCACCCTGACGCCCGGCATGTACGCGCGCGTGCGCACCGGCGGCGCGGCAGCCGAGACCGCCGTGCTGATCGACGACAAGGCGGTCGGCACCGACCAGGACAAGAAATACGTCATGGTGCTGGGCGCCGACAACAAGGTCACCTATCGCACCATCAAGCTGGGCCCGATCGTCGACGGTCTGCGGATAGTCCGCTCCGGCCTCAAGAAAGATGAACGGATTGTCGTCAACGGCCTGCAGCGGATCCGGCCGAACGACACAGTCACACCGGTGACGGTGGCCATGGACGGTGAACAGCTCGCGCCAGCGAAGAATGCACTGGCCGTGGCTGCAGCTAAATAACAAGGACGCCGACGACGATTCACATCGCAACGACGCCAAAACACAGCAGAGCTCAATACCATGAATATTTCTAAATTCTTTATCGACCGCCCGATTTTTGCCGGCGTGTTATCTGCAATCATCCTGATCGGCGGCCTGATTTCCATGCTCAGCCTGCCGATCTCCGAGTACCCGGAAGTGATTCCGCCATCCGTCATCGTCAAGGCGCAGTATCCGGGCGCCAATCCGCAAACCATCGCGGAAACCGTCGCCACGCCGATAGAAGAACAGATCAACGGCGTCGAGGGCATGCTCTACATGTCTTCGCAAGCGACTTCCGACGGCCTGATGACGCTGACCATCACCTTCAAGCTCGGCACCTCGCCCGACCTGGCGCAACAACTGGTGCAGAACCGCGTCAACCAGGCGTTGCCGCGCTTGCCGGACGTGGTGCAGCGGCTGGGCGTGACCACCGTCAAAAGCTCGCCCAACCTGACCATGGTGGTGCACTTGCTGTCGCCTAACGACCGCTATGACATGGCCTATCTGCGCAACTACGCGGTGCTGAACGTCAAGGATCGGCTGGCGCGCCTGCCCGGCATCGGTTCGGTCCAGCTGTTCGGTTCCGGCGACTATTCGATGCGGGTCTGGCTCGATCCGCGCAAGGTGGCTGAACGCGGCCTGGCCGCCACCGATGTGGTGAACGCCATCCGCGAACAGAACGTCAATGTCGCCGCCGGCGTGATCGGCGCCTCGCCTGCCGTCCCTGGCGTCAACTACCAGATCTCGGTGAACGCCCGCGGCCGCCTGGCCAATGAGGAAGAGTTCGGCAACATCGTGATCCGCACCTCGTCCGACGGCGTGGTGACCTACCTGAAAGACGTGGCGCGCATCGAACTGGGCGCCAGCGAATACGCCTTGCGCTCGCTGCTGGACAACAAGCAGGCGGTAGCAATTCCGATCTTCCAGGCACCCGGCTCCAACGCGCTGGAAATCTCCGACAACGTGCGCGCCACCATGGCCGAGCTGAAGAAAGACATGCCGGAAGGCGTCGACTACAAGATCGTCTACGATCCGACCCAGTTCGTCCGCTCTTCGATCGAAGCCGTGGTGCATACCCTGCTGGAAGCGATCCTGCTGGTGGTGATCGTGGTGATCATCTTCCTGCAAACCTGGCGCGCCTCGATCATCCCGCTGCTGGCGGTGCCGGTCTCGGTGATCGGTACTTTTGCAGTGATGATGGGCCTGGGCTTTTCGATCAATGCGCTGAGCCTGTTCGGGCTGGTGCTGGCGATCGGGATCGTGGTCGATGACGCTATCGTGGTGGTGGAAAACGTCGAGCGCAATATCGAAAACGGCTTGTCCGCCAAGGAAGCTACCTATAAAGCGATGCGCGAAGTATCGGGACCGATCGTGGCGATCGCCCTGACCCTGTGCGCGGTGTTCGTGCCTTTGGCTTTCGTCAGCGGCCTGACCGGTGAGTTCTTCAAGCAGTTCGCCCTGACCATCGCCATCTCGACCGTGATCTCGGCGTTCAACTCGCTAACCCTCTCGCCTGCCTTGGCCGCACTGCTGCTGAAAGGCCACGGCGCCAAGAAGGACGGCTTCCAGCGAGCCATCGACCGTGTCTTCGGCGGCTTCTTCTCGATTTTCAACCGAGTCTTCCATCGTGGCTCGACCTCGTATGGCGAGGGCGTGACCGGCATCCTGAAACGCAAGACTGCCGCACTCGGCGTGTATGCGGTGCTGATCGGCCTCACCATGCTGCTGTTCCACACCGTGCCGAACGGCTTCATCCCGGCGCAAGACAAGCAGTACCTGGTCGGCTTCGCCCAGCTGCCTGATGCCGCCTCGCTCGACCGCACCGAGGACGTGATGCGCAAGATGTCCGAGATCGCGCTGAAACAGCCTGGCGTGGAATCGGCCGTGGCCTTCCCTGGCCTGTCGATCAACGGCTTCGTCAACAGCCCGAACTCCGGCATCGTATTCACCACATTGAAGCCATTCGACGAGCGTCGCGGCGCCGATCAAAGCGGCGTGGCGATTGCACAACAGCTGAACCAGAAATTCTCGGCGATCCAGGGCGCTTTCATCGCCGTGTTCCCGCCACCGCCGGTACAAGGGCTGGGCACCATCGGCGGCTTCAAGCTGCAGATCGAAGACCGCGGCGCGCTGGGCAACCAGGCCTTGAACGACGCCCTGCAAGCCTTCATGGCGAAAGCGCACCAAGCGCCGGAACTGGCTGGCATGTTCTCCAGCTTCCAGATCAACGTGCCGCAGCTGTACGCCGACGTCGACCGTGTCCGCGCGCAGCAGCTGGGGGTGTCCATCCCTTCGGTGTTCGACACCTTGCAGATCTACCTGGGCTCCTTGTACGTGAACGACTTCAACAAGTTCGGCCGCACCTTCCAGGTGCGGGTCCAGGCGGATGCGCCGTTCCGCGCCCATGCCGAGGATATCGGCTTGCTGAAGGCGCGCAACGACAAGGGCGAGATGGTGCCGCTGTCCTCGCTGCTGAAGATGACGCAAAGCTACGGCCCTGACCAGGCAGTGCGCTACAACGCCTTCCCGTCGGCCGACGTCAACGGCGGCCCGGCGCCGGGCTACAGCACCGGCCAGGCCCAGGCCGTGGTAGAACGCATTGCAGCCGAGACCCTGCCGCGCGGCATTAGCTACGAGTGGACTGAAATCACCTATCAGGACAAGATCGCCGGCAATACGCTGTTCATCATCCTGCCGCTGTCTATCCTGCTGGTGTTCTTCGTGCTGGCTGCGCAGTATGAAAGCCTGACCTTGCCGCTGGCGGTGCTGCTGATCGTGCCGATGGGGATCCTGTCAGCGATCGCCGGGGTCTGGCTGACGCGCGGCGACAACAACATGTTTACTCAGATCAGTCTGATCGTGCTGGTCGGGCTGGCGTGTAAAAACGCCATCCTGATTGTCGAGTTCGCCCACGAGCTGGAGCTGCAAGGCCGCTCCATCTACGCTGCGGCGATCGAAGCTGCCCGCCTGCGCCTGCGGCCTATCCTGATGACCTCGATCGCCTTTATCGCCGGCGTCGTGCCACTCATCCTGTCTTCCGGCGCGGGCGCCGAAATGCGCCATGCGATGGGGGTGGCGGTGTTCTCGGGAATGATCGGGGTGACGGCTTTCGGCCTGTTCCTGACGCCGATCTTTTACGTACTGTTGCGCACCCTGGCATCGCGCTGGACTACCGGCAAGCATGAATCCGAGGCTTACACCGACCCGGTCCCTGCGCCTCACGGCAACGTTGCGCCCGCGATTGCAAGCACCGCGCAAATTGAAGGAATCTGAACATGAAAATCTCTAAGCAGAAATTAACTGCGTTGAAACTGACTGCAATGATGGCGGCGCTAGTGCTGGCCGGCTGCTCTACCACCAAGCCGCCAGAACAGGTGGCAGTCGATACGCCCGCTCAATACAAGGAAGCGGCGGCGCTGGACGGCAGCTGGAAAGTAGCCCAGCCGGCCGACGCCGCCGACCGCGGCGCCTGGTGGTCGGTATTTGGCGACGCCGAGCTCAGCAAGCTGATAACGGACGCCACCCAGTCCAGTCCGACCCTGGTAATGGCTTTGGCGCGCGTCAAGGAAGCGCGCGCCACTGCCGGCCTGGCCGACGCCGACCGCGCCTTCCAGCTGGGCGCGGCCTTCGGCCCGACCCGCCAGGGCACAGCCAGCGCCACCTCCACCCAATGGCAGGCACAGCTAGGCGCCTCCTATGAAGTCGACCTGTTTGGCCGCCTGTCGGACAGCAGCCGCGCCGCCCGCCTCGATGTGGAAGGGCAGGAAGCGGCCTATCGCTCGGTGCTACTGGCCTTGCAGGCCGACGTCGCCCAGCAGTATTTCGCGATCCGTTCGCTCGATTCGGAACTCGACGTGCTGCAGCAAACCATCAAGCTGCGCCAGGAAAACCTGCGTCTGGTGCAGCATCGCTACGATGCCGGGGACACCAGCGAGCTGGATGTGGCGCAAGCCCAGACCGAGCTGTCAGTGACCCAGGCGGAACAGGAAGGCGTCAGCCGCAGCCGCGCCCAGCGCGACCATGCGCTGGCGATCCTGCTGGGCAAGGCGCCAGCCCAGTTCACCCTGGCCACCGCGCCGCTGCAGCCGGTGACGGTCAGCGTGCCGCCCGGCCTGCCATCCGATTTGCTGGAACGGCGCCCGGATATCGCCCAAGCGCAGCGTCAGCTGGCCGCCGCCAGCGCCCGCATCGGCGTCGCCAAGGCCGGCTTCTTCCCAAGCCTGGTGCTGACCGCTTCCGGCGGCTTCGCCTCGGATGCGCTGCACAATCTGTTCCAGTGGTCCAGCCGCAGCTGGCTGCTGGGGCCGCTGGTCGGCAGCGTGCTGAACCTGCCTTTGCTGGATGGCGGCCGCAACAAGGCCAATCTGGCCAAGGCCGACGCCAACTATGAATCGGTGGTGGCCAATTACCGGCAGCAGGTGCTGGTCGGCTTCCAGGATGTGGAAGACAACCTGAGCGCGATGCGCACTCTGGATAACCAGATCCGCTTCCAGGAAGATGCCGTGAAATCGGCGCAGCTGGCCGCGCGCCTGGCCGATTCGCGCTACCGCAACGGCTCGACCAGCTATTTTGAAGTGATCGACGCCCAGCGCTCCAGCCTCTCCGCGCAACGCGCCAAGAGCCAGAGCGTCGGCCAGCGAGCCGTGGCGTCGGTGGGCCTGATCCGCGCGCTGGGCGGCGGCTGGGGCACTCCTGCCGCTGCTACCCCTGCCGCTGCTACCCCTGCCACTGCTTCTGCCGCTACGCCGGCCGCACTGGCGCTAGCCAGGTAAGCAGCTTTGGCAGCAATGGCGATGCCGGCAGCAATGCCAGGGCATCGCCATTTTTTTGTCAATCAAGATAGTGCTTGCGCAACAATTGCAGGCGGCTTAATCTTTTCACTTTATCCACCTGCCGCCGCCAACATGCCGACTCTTGCTCCATCCGCCAGTATTGACCAGTCCGAAATCGACGCGCTGGTGCGCGCCTTCTTTTCCGTGTTTACCAACAAGAACGGCGCCCGGCCGGATGTCGACGCCATCCATCGCATGTTCATTCCCCAGGGCCTGATCATCAGGTGCAACGGCGCCGAGCGCGAGATCTACACGCTGCAGCAATTCATCGCACCGCGCCTGAAGCTGCTGACCGGCGGCCAGCTGGTGGATTTCCAGGAACAGGAAGTGTCGGCGCGCACCGATATCTTCGGCGGCATTGCGCAACGCTACAGCGTCTATGAAAAGAGCGGCGTACTGGACGGCAAGGCGTTTCATGCCTATGGCGTCAAGACCCTGCAGCTGATCCGCATGGAGGATGGCTGGAAGATGGTTTCCCTGGCCTGGGAAGATGAGCGGGACGATCTCGGCATTCCCGCTCAGCTCAAGCATAGCTAGTCACCGAACGCTGCAACGGCTGCAAATCAATCCCGGATATCGCGCAAAGGCGACGCTTTTATCAGCCCGAAAGTGAGCAGGCTGCCGCCCGCCGCGATGGCGATCAGGCCGCTGCGTACGCTCAGATGTTCGGCAATCCAGCCGGCCGACAAGGCGCCCAGCGGCGCCGCCGCCACCGTCATGAAGCGCATGGTCGACACCATGCGGCCGTGAAACGCATCCGGCGTCAGTTTCAGGCGCAAGGCCAGGTAGGGCATGAAATACAGCATGGCGCTGCAATCGAATACAAACACCACTATCCCGTAAGCCAGCGCGCTCAGCAGGGACGAGCCGAAGATGGTGGGCGGAATCGCTGCCAGCAACAGCCACGCGGCCGCGGTGCCGCCGAGGCCGATCAGGATCGTGCGGCCGCTGCCGAAGCGCCGCGACAACGGCTTGAGCAGCATCGAGCTGACCAGCACGCCGAAGCCGCCCAGCGTTTGCGCGGCGCCCAGCACGCCAGGCGACATGCCCAGCTGCCGCGTGGCGAACAGGATCTGCAGCGCCAGATAACCGTTGAACAGTATCTGCCACAGCGCGGTGCCCCAGGCCAGCGCCCACAGCACTTCGTGATTCCTGACCATTTTGATGCCGTCCACCATTTCGCGGAAGGGATGGCGGTTGGACGGCGCCGGATAAGGATCGCGCTTACGCAGATAACGCAGGTTCCACCATGACGACAGAAAGCTGAGGGCGTTGACCAGCACCGCCACTGGCGCCGTCAACACCTGCACCAGCATGCCGGCGATGCCTGGACCGATCAGGCGCGCCATGGAATCGGTAGCGGCGAACTTGCTTTGCGCGTCGAGCAGGTGTTCGCGGCCCACCAGCTGCGCCAGGAATACCTGGGCCGCGCTGCCGCCGACCACGAAGCCGACGCCCATCAGGAAGCCCACTGTATAGAGCACATGCATGGAAAGCAGGCCCAGCCAGTAACTGATAGGGATCATCACCAGCACGCAGCCGAACAGGAATTCTGACCACAGCAGCACCGGATACTTGCTGCGGCGGTCCAGCCAGACCCCGGCCGGCAGCGAAAACAAAGCGAACGGCAAGGTCTGCAGGGCGATCAGGGTGCCCATCTGGGCCGGCGTCGCGTGCAGCAGCAGCACCGCCGTCAGCGGGATGGCCAGGCTGCTGATCTGTTCGCCGAAGCTGGCGATGGTGGTGGTCAGCCAGAAACGGCGGAAATCGTGGTGGCGCAGCATCGGATCGGCCGATAGCTTGCGCATGAAAAATAGACGGAAGGCATTAAAAATGATGGCAACTCTTTGAAGGCGGCAAACTGGGTAAGTGAGCGAAATGAGCGAGTGCAGCGTGGGCAGCTCTGGGTAGAAAGCTTATTCAAATGATACCCGTTTTGCCTGCCGCTTTTGCGTATTTCCATAAATAAATAGACGGATTTTGTCTTGAATGAGACACCCGTCCAGCCCCCGCCCAAAGCCCGATTTTTCAGCGTGGCGCCACAATGCTATTGTTGCCATTGATTTAATCAATCAAAGACTTCAAGCATTTTGAGACGACTGGTCATATAATGGAGGCATGGATAAAGTTCACACCCTCAACGACACCCGCGCGACGCTGCTGGAAACCGGGCTCAAGCTGTTTGCCGAGCAAGGCTACAACGGCACCGGCATCAAGGAAATCGTCGATGCCGCCGGCGTGCCCAAGGGTTCGTTCTACAACTACTTCAAGAGCAAGGAAGATTTCGGCGGCGAAGTCATTTCGCACTACGCCGACGGCTTCGCTACAACCTGGTCGAAGTACTTCGCCGAAGGACCGGAGCAGCCGCTGGCCGCCTTGCGCTACACCTACGAACGCCTCATCAGTTATCACGAGCAGTGCGAAGTGAAAGCCGGCTGCCTGCTGGGCAATTTTGCCGCGGAAATGGCGGAATCCAGCGAAGTGTGCCGGATCACCCTGCAAGAAGTCGTGTGCGGCTGGCGCAAGCGCTTCGTCAGCTATCTGCGCAAAGCCCAGGCGGATGGCACGGTGCGCACCGACCTCAGCGCCGAGCAGCTCGCCGATTTTTTCTGGAATGCCTGGGAAGGCGCTTTGCTGCGCATGAAGATCGAGCGCTCGACAGCGCCGGTGAGGGCCTGCGTCAACTTGATGTTCGATCATTTTTTCTTGCCGCAATAATTACGGCCCCTGCTTCCAGCGTCATGAAGAATGCGGGGGAATTTGAATGGAATTTTTTAAAGCAAATTTGAGACGACCGGTCATTTAAAGCATATTGAATTGTATTGCCTGCTGTAACCCAAACCATCCAGCGCCTCAGCGCTATTTACTGAAGAAGGAAGCAACATGAGCCACACCAAAGAAGCCCGTACCGAAGACAGCCTGTTCCAGCCCGCCCGCATCGGCGACATCGAGCTGGCCAACCGGATTGTCATGGCGCCGCTGACCCGCAACCGCGCTGGCGAGGGCAATGTACCGAACGAACTGAACCTGAAGTATTACGCCCAGCGCGCCTCGGCCGGCCTGATCGTGACCGAAGCGACCCAGGTGTCGGCGCAGGCGCAAGGCTATGCCAACACGCCCGGCCTGCATACGCCGGAACAAGTCGCAGCCTGGAAGAAAATCACCGACGCCGTGCATGAAAAAGGCGGCCGCATCGTGGTGCAGATCTGGCACACCGGGCGCATGTCGCACGTTTCGTTCCAGCCGGACGGCAAGGCGCCGGTAGCGCCATCGGCCATCCGTGCCGACGCCAAGACCTTCGTCGTCGGCGAAGGCTTCGTCGACACCTCGGTGCCGCGCGAATTGACCTTGGCCGAAATCCCGGGTGTGGTGAACGACTTCCGCCAGACTGCAAGACGCGCCCTGGAAGCCGGTTTCGACGGCATTGAAATCCACGGCGCCCACGGCTATCTGCTGGACAGCTTCCTGCGCGACGGCTCCAATCACCGCACCGACAACTACGGCGGCAGCATAGAAAACCGCGCCCGCCTGCTGCTGGAAGTAGTCGCCGCCACCACCGCCGAAATCGGCGGCGGCCGCGTAGGCGTGCGGCTGTCGCCGGTATCGCCGGTCAACGATTCCAGCGAAAGCGCACCGCAGCCGCTGTTCAACTATGTGGTGGAACAGCTGAACAAATTCAGCCTGGCCTACCTGCACGTAGTAGAAGGCCACACCGGCGGCCCGCGCGACAACGCCCCGTTCGACTACGAAGCGCTGCACCAGCGTTTCGACGGCGCCTGGCTGGTCAACAACGGCTACGACCGCATGATGGCGCGCGAAGCCATCGCCAGCGGTCACGGCGACCTGGTAGCCTTCGGCCGCGCTTTCATCACCAACCCAGACCTGGTGCAGCGCCTGCAACACAACCTACCCCTCAACGTCCCCTTCAGCGACGCCCCGCTGTACGGCGGCGTAGGTGAGCACGGCTACACCGACTACCCGGCACTGACCGAAGCATAAGCCAAAGCAAAGTCTTCTCCAATCCCGCTTGCGCACCACCACTTTACGGCGAGCGGGATTTTTTTCGCCTGGAGATTCGTGAAGCTAGCGGGAAAAATGCGAGCCGAGGGTTTTGACTTTGACGTTGTTTTTGAAGTTGGGGTTGCCGTTGCCGTTGCCGTTGCCGTTGCCGTTGCCGTTGCCGTTGCCGTTGCCGTTGCCGTTGCCGTTGCCGTTGCCGTTGCTTTTGACGTGCCCCGCATTGAGACGTTGCCAAATCCGGCGCGTGTCAGCCGGGAATTGTGGGGGACATGTTTGAGCCGAAGGCGAGTTTTGTCCCCCACCCGGCTGACACGCGCCGGATTTGGGGACCCGACCGAAGGGAGGGCAACGGCTTTGCGGTCGCCTTCTTTTTGGTTACTTTTTCTTGGCGAAGCAAGAAAAAGTGACTAGCTGCCGGGCTACCCCCGGCTAGCGTCCACGGAGTAGCAACCGTTTTAATTACGCACTAACCGCTCACAGCATGCCACCGACAGTACTCCGTAGAACGTCAAATGGGGTCAGAGTAATTTTCGCAAAAATCGCGAAAAAAAACTCTGACCCCATTTGACTGCGCGACCTAAATTTGGACAGCAAACCCTGCGCCCGAATTGGCTATTGAGGCGCCGGCTTTTCGCTGCCATACGTGATTGCCAGGTACTCGCCTATTTGCTTCACCTGATCATCGCTCAACGGCGCGCCATACGCATGCTGCATCTTCGTCACCTCCGCCGTCCACTGCGTCAAGGTCATCTTGCCAGGCTGCTGATTGATATAGTCAGCAGAATGGCAGATCGCGCACATCTGCGTAGCAATCACGTAACCCGGATGCGTAGAAGGCCGCAACTGCGCCGTCTCCTGCGGCAAAGCAATCGTCACCGGCGCCGCCGACGCCCCAAGCACAACACCAAGCAAAACCCCGCCCACCATCGAATTCAGATATTTCATGGCCATCCCCTAAGCGACACTGATCTTGGTGGTTTCAATCACATTCCGCGCATAGCCCGCCGGATTCCAGGTGGCCTCCAAAGGCTGCACCTCGCCACCATTAGAGGTCGCCCTCACCATCAACGGCAACTCCCCCTTGCGCAACGGCGTCATGCCAAAGCGCCACTCGCGGAAAGAATACTTGCCGAGATCCTTGCCCAGCACAGCACTCTTCCAGCTCTGCCCGCCATCCGCCGAAATATCCACCGTCCTGATGCCGCTGCCGCCATCAAAGGCAATCCCCTTCAGCTCCAGCCGCCGCCCCGCATGCACCACCGAACCGTCATGCAAGCTGGTGATGAACGAACGCGTCTTCAAACGCGCAATCGGTCGCGTCTTGGCCGCCGTCGTCCCCGGCTCCACGCACATGCAATCGTTATCCGGCACCCGGTACGCCGTCGCCATGAAAAAACCGTCGAAGACATGGTCCAGCACCTCGATCTGGTTCAGGTGCTTGACCCAGTAGGTGCCGAAATAGCCCGGCACAATCAGTTTGAGCGGATAACCGTTCAGGAAAGGAATATCCGTTCCATTCATAGACCAGGCGATGATCGGTTCGCCGCTCAACGCATGGTCGATATCCAGCGCCTTGATGAAATCCGGCGTGGTCGGCAACACCGGCTCGTCGAGGCCGTTGAAGCTGACCTGGCGCGCATCGCCCAGCACGCCCGCATGCTCCAGCACCGCCTTCAAGGGCACGCCGGTCCAGCGCGCATTGCCCATGGAGCCATTGCCCAGCTGCGCGCCAAACACCCGCGGCGTCGAAAACGCCCGGCTGTTGCCGGAACACTGGTTGACCGCCACCACCTCCACCGCCGGCGCCAGCGCCTTCAGTTCAGCCAGCGACAAGGAAAGCTCGCGCGTCACGCGACCGCCGATCTTCAGCCGGTAGCTGTCGGCGTCGATGGAGGTCGGTATATTCGCCAGGTGATAACGCACGAAAAACGCATCGTTGGCGGTAATCGGCCCTTCATTGAAAACGCTGAACGGCGTTTCCAGGTGCGGCGGACGCGTGGTGATGCGCATCAGCGGCCGCTTTTGCGGATACGCGATCAGCTCGCGTTCGCCATTGTCTACCGGAATGCTGGTAGTGGCTGCCGCAAAGCCCTGCATGGGCGCCAGCGCCAGCGAGGTGGCGGCGAATCCGGCCTGTTGCAAAAACCTGCGGCGTGCGTTGCCGCCTTGATTGAATTCCATGCTGGCCTCCTGCCATGTCAATATTGTTGTAATAGTCCGAGCCGGTCTTCTGCCGCAATAACGAGCGACCGCTCGCCCGGTAAGCGTCATCGGTTAACATGAGCGGAACTTTAGTACGATAATGGCAAGCGGTAAAGCGAATTGCAAAGCTAATATCTACCTGCCGGACAGGTAGATCGCAAACAACTGATTTCTGGAGAAAACGCATGTCCTCATCACACGCCAGCTTCCACTGGGACGACCCGCTGCTGCTGGAGCAGCAGCTCAGCAGCGAAGAGCGCATGGTGCGCGACAGCGCCGCCGCCTACGCGCAAGACAAACTGGCGCCGCGGGTGCTGCTGTCCTTCCGCAATGAACGCACAGACGTCGAAATCTTCCGCGAGATGGGCGCGCTCGGCCTGCTCGGCGCGACTATTCCCGAAGAGTACGGCGGCGCCGGCCTCAACTACGTCAGCTACGGCCTGATCGCGCGCGAAATCGAGCGCATCGACTCCGGCTACCGCTCCATGATGAGCGTGCAAAGCTCGCTGGTGATGTTGCCGATCTTCGAATTCGGCAACCTGGCCACCAAGCAGAAATACCTGCCCAAGTTGGCCAGCGGCGAATTCATCGGCTGTTTCGGCCTGACCGAGCCTGACCACGGCTCCGACCCTGGCAGCATGGTCACGCGCGCGCGCAAGGTCGACGGCGGCTACGCGCTGAGCGGCAGCAAGATGTGGATCACCAACAGTCCGATCGCCGACGTCTTCGTGGTCTGGGCCAAGGACGACGAGGGCGCGATCCGCGGCTTCGTGCTGGAGAAAGGCTGGCCAGGCCTGTCGACGCCGGCGATCCACGGGAAGGTCGGCCTGCGCACCTCGATCACCGGCGAGATCGTCATGGACCAGGTGTTCTGCCCGGAAGAAAACGCCTTCCCCGACGTCCGTGGTTTGAAGGGTCCGTTCACCTGTCTCAATTCGGCGCGTTTCGGGATTGCCTGGGGCGCGCTCGGCGCCGCCGAATTCTGCTGGCATGCGGCGCGCCGCTACACCATGGAGCGCAAGCAGTTCGGCCGGCCGCTGGCCGCCAACCAGCTGGTGCAGCTCAAGCTGGTCAACATGCAGACCGAGATCACCATGGCGCTGCAAGGCTGTCTGCGGCTGGGCCGCATGAAGGAAGAAGGCAGCGCCTCGGTGGAAATCACCTCCATCATGAAGCGCAATTCCTGCGGCAAGGCGCTTGATATTTCCCGCATGGCGCGCGACATGTTGGGCGGCAACGGCATTTCCGACGAGTTCGGTGTGATCCGTCACCTGGTGAACCTGGAAGTGGTGAATACCTATGAGGGTACGCATGATGTGCATGCCTTGATCCTGGGCCGGGCCCAGACCGGGATCGCGGCCTTCGCCAACTAGGAAGAAAACGTCTTAGCCGACGCCGAACGCCTGCAGCACCAGCCAGATATTCGCCGCTGAAATCAGCGCGAACAATATCCACGATATGCCCGCCGTCAGCTGCGAATTGGCAAACACGCCCATGACGTCGCGGCGGCTGGTGAGACGGATCAGCGGATACATGGCGAACGGCAGCTGCAGGCTGAGCACCACCTGGCTCAGCACCAGCAAACGGCCGACCGAGTGCTCGCCCCAGGTCAGCACGCCGATCAGGGCCGGCGCCAGCGCCAAGCGGCGGGTCAGCAGGCGGCGCTGCCAGCACGGGATTTTCAGCTTGAGAAAACCTTCCATGATGACCTGGCCGGCAATCGTGCCGGTAAACGTCGAACTCTGGCCGGAAGCCAACAGCGCCACGCCGAACAGGATGCCGGCGGCGGCAGTGCCGGTAATCGGATCGAGCAGATGGTAGGCCTGATCGATCTCGATCACTGCGCTATTGCCGGTGGCATTGAACGCGCTCGCCGCCAGCACCAGGATCGCGGCGTTGATCAGCAGCGCCAGCAGCAAGGACACGATGGTATCCAGCCGCGACAGCTGTATCGCCTGCTGCCGGCTGCGGTCGTTGTCGGCCACCACCCGTGTCTGCACGATCGACGAATGCAGGTAGAGATTGTGCGGCATCACCGTCGCCCCCAGGATGCCGATTGCCAGATACAAGGGCTCGCGGCCGGCCAGCGCGCCCAGCGACGGCAGCATGCCGGCCGCCACCGCCTGCCAGTCCGGCTTTAAAAACACCAACTCGACGAACAGGCAAGCCGCTATGGTCGTCACCAGCCCCAGGATGATGGCCTCGATCTGACGGAAGCCCTTACCCTTCAAATCCAGCACCAGCAGCGTATCGAAGGCGGTCAGGAGGACGCCGACCGGCAGCGAGACTCCGAGCAGCAGTTTGAACGCCAGCGCACAGCCCAGCACTTCGGCCAGGTCGCAGGCGATGATCGAGATTTCCGCGAAAAACCACATGCATTTTCCGGCAGCCGGGCTGTAGCGCTCACGCGAATGCACCGCCAGATCCTTGCCGGTGGCGATGCCCAGCCGCATGCTCAGGCATTGCAGGACGATAGCGGCCAGGCTGGACAACAGCACCACGAACAGCAGCTGATAACCGAATTGGGAACCGGCCTGTATCGAGGTCGCCCAGTTGCCGGGATCCATGTAGCCGACCGAGATCAGCAAGCCCGGGCCGACGAAGCGCAGTATCTTTTTCCAGAACGGGCCACTGCTTGGGACGGCGACGGTGCCGGCCACCTCGGATGGGCAGAATGGTGCGGTGGCGGTGGTCGGCAGACGATACATGCAAGCTTCCTGAGGATGTTGCCGTAATTCTATAACGGCTGCACCGGCAGCAGTAATCGCGGCAATTTTTGCAGCATCGCCAATCTCAATCTGTCGCCAACTTCTCCCTTTCTTCCATCAACGGCAAAAATTTGTATAAATAATTGCCCGCTTCGTGTCCCCTTTTTCCATCTCGCCGGGCATAACAGATAAGACTCCATGCATGAGGGTCGTGTCGCTGTAGCTGCTGTCCAGTATGAAATCCGTCCGTTCAATCCCATACCAATAACGATCCGCTGCAACCGGCAGTGTGTCACAGAGGAGCTTAAACCGTGAACAACCATATCAGGAATTTGCGCAAGGGCGTGCGCGCCTTGTCGCTGGCCCTTGGCGTAGCAGCGCCGATGGCCGCCTCTGCAGTCGAACCGTCTCCTCCGCCAAACAAAACTCCCCAGCCCACTGCCAGCGATAGCGCTGCCCGCCAGGGCACGCGCCCGGGCGACGGTGTGGCGATGAAAGCTGAGGCCATGCCGCCGCTGGTCGCGGTAAAGGCTGCGGACGGTACTATTGTGGTGCAGCACTCGGCCGAGATCTCGGCGCCTCAGAAGAAAGCAGAGGTGCGCTGATGAAACGCATCGTTCATTGCGCCGGCATACTGGCCCTGCTGTGCGGCATACAGGCAGCACAATCCGCCGAACTGGTCCTGGTCAACCAGGATCCCGCCGGAGCAGGCCTGAATGACCTCACCGCTGCCGCGCCGGTGGGCGGTAATCCAGGCGCAACCCTGGGCGAGCAGCGCCGCCTGGTCTATCAGTTCGCACTCAATATGTATGGTGCGCTGCTGAACAGCGCGGTGCCGATCAGAGTCCAGGCATCCTTCAAATCGCTGGGCAAAAACTCGGCCGGCAATGATATCCTGGGCCAGGCCTACGCGATCTATACCTTTCGCGATTTCGCCAACGCCCCGCTCGCCAACACCTGGTACAGCAAGGCGCTGGCCAATTCACTGCGTGGCGTGGACAACGATCCGCAATCGGACGACATCCATTCCGAATTCACCACCGACATCGATGTCGGCGGCGCGGCCAAGGGCTGGTACTACGGACTGGATGGGCGCACGCCAAAAGGCCAAACCAATTTCCTCGACGTCGTCACCCACGAAATCGGGCACGGCCTGGGTTTTGCAGGCAACAGCGCGACCGACCGCGCAGCCGCCGACCCCAGCAACATCTACAATCGCTTTGTCCGCAGCGCTGGCGGCGCCGACTGGATTGCGATGAGCAACGCCGAACGGGCCGCAGCCCGGATTGGCGACCATCTGGTGTGGACCGGCCCTCAGGTTACCGCCGAGGTGCCGATCAAGCTGAAACCCGAACCGGCCTTTCAGATAACGGCGCCGGCAGCGGCGGCCGGCTATAGCGCATTCGTCATCGCCGATTTCGGTTCGCCGGCAACCGCCGCCGCCTTCACTGGCGCTGTGGTGCAGGCTGTCTACACGGACGCCGGCAATGTAGTGCATACCGACGGCTGCCAGCCCTTCACCAACGCCGCCGCGCTGACGCAGCGGATAGCGCTGATTGATCGCGGCTCATGCAATTTTTCGCAAAAAGCCCTGTATGCCCAGCAAGCCGGCGCAGTGGCGGCGATCATCGCCGACAACGGCGGCTCGACTGTCGGCCTGATGGGCACCGGCAATGGCTCGGACCAGGTCACCATCCCTTCGATACTGGTGCCGCAGGCGTTCGGCAAGCAGCTCCGCGCCAACCTGCAAGGCTTGGCGGCCAGCGGCATCGGCCCTTATGCGGACCGCCATCTGGCCGGCGTACTTGCGGACGGCGTGGATCCTGCCGGCGCGGCGATCCGGCGCGCCAAGATCAATGCGCCGCCAGGATTCCTGCCGGGATCGACCTTCTCGCATTTCGATCAGAATCTCTTGCCGACGCCGTTGATGGCGCCGAGCGCCAGTTCCACCGTGATCGCCCAAGCCGACCTCGACCTGACGCCCGCACTGTTCATGGATATCGGCTGGGGCGTCAACCGCGGCAACCTGAGCCTGCTGGACTGCAATACCAGCGTACCGGTCTCCTCTCCGGGCGGCCTGATCCCCGGCGCCAACGCGGTGACCAATCTCAAACTGTGCGCCAAGACCTCAGCTACCGTCGGCGATTACCGCGACTGCACCGGCCGCTACATACAGTCGCGGTTGGAAGCCAAGCTGTTCAAGCCGGCGCAGGCACAGAGCCTGAAGATGTGCCTGGTCGGCAGCAAGGCTGATGCACAGTATGCGGCCTGGCACTAAACCGTTCTAATCCTTCACCTTAGCTTAGGGAATCTTGATGAAGAATAACCGCACTAGAGTTGGCGTACTCCCCCTTTCTGTGTTGCAAATGAGCCTGTGCATCGCGGCACTTGGCTGGCTGCCGGCGGGAGCCGGCGCGCAAGCCGTACCGTCCTACTTTGACGCCAGCGGCTTGAAGGACGGCACCGATAATGCCAAGGCCACCGGCGTCGATGCCGTAGCGGCCGGCAACGCCAGCGTGGCTTCAGGCGCGCAAGCCACGGCCTTGGGCAGCGGCACTCTGGCCATTGACCAGAACACCACTGCGGTAGGCGCCTATGCCGCAGCCGCCAAGGCCAATGCCTCGGCCGTCGGCGCCAACAGCTTTGCCGGCGAGGCCGGCAGCACCGCAGTCGGCGCGAATGCCAATGCGTTCAGCGTCAACGCTACGGTAGTGGGCGAATCGGCGCTGGTCAACGGCAAGAACAGCACCGCGCTGGGGCGGCTGAGCCGCGCCACCACCGACAACAGCGTGGCGCTAGGCGCCAACTCGGTGGCTGACCGCGCCAACAGCGTATCCGTCGGCAGCGTGCAAAGCGTGACCGACAGCGACGGCAATGTCACGACGCCATTCCAGCGCCAGATCATCAATGTCGCCGCCGGTACGCAGGACAACGACGTCACCAACCTTGCCCAATACCGCAACCTGGCGACGGCGCTGGGCGGCAATGCCTCGGTCAACGCAGCCGGCGCGCTGGTGGCGCCGTCCTATGTGATCCAGGGCGTCAGCTCTGCCAAGGTCGGCGATGCATTCTCAGCCGTGGATATCTGGATGACCGGCATGCGTTCCTCGCTCACCAGCCTGGATACGCGCGTGGTCGGCATCGACGCCCGCGCCGCCAAGCTGGAACAGACCGCTGGAACCAGCACGACCACGACGACCGCCAGCGCCAGCAACTCGGCCCAGTACGGCAATGGCGGCAAGGCGCTGGTGCTGAACGCCAACAACGGCGCCGGCACCGTCATCAACAATGTGGCGGCCGGCATTGCTGCTACCGATGCCGCCAATGTGGGGCAGCTGACGGAGATGCAAAAAGCCCTGGTCTCGCTGTTCAACAGCGGCGCCTGCAAGATCGGCGCCAGCGGCAGCGTGGCTTGCGGCAACGGCGTCTCGGCCAAGGGCGCGAACGCCATCGCCCAGGGCACCAACGCCAGCGCCAATGGCGACAACACGGTGGCATTGGGCGCGGGCGCAACGGCAAGCTTCAACGGATCGGTGGCGATAGGCGCCGGTGCGCAAGCGGTTGCCGACCCGGCCACGGCCATCGGCAACAATGCGATCGCCAGCGGCAATAACTCGGTAGCCGTGGGCGCCAATGCGGTGGCCTCGGCCTCCAATTCGGTGGCGCTGGGACAAGGTTCGGTGGCGACGCGCGCCAATACCGTATCGGTCGGTTATACCGGCGGCGAACGGCAGATCGCCAATGTCGCTCCCGGCACGGCTGGCACCGATGCCGTCAACCTGAACCAGATGCAGGCGTCGGCACAGGATACGCTGAACCAGAGCAAGAGCTACGCAGCCCGCGCCACCGCCCAGGCGATGGCGATTCCGCACGTGTATATCGCGCGCGGCGACAGCAGCGGCGTGGCGTTGGGCACGGCCAGCTACGGCGGCTACGGCGCGCTCGGCATCGCTTTCGCTTCCAGCATTTCCCAGCATACCCAGCTGGCTTTTGGCGCCAGCGCCGCCAACGGCGGTCAGGTGGCGATCCAGGGCAGCGGCAGCTTCTCCTGGTAGCTGCAATAAAAAATGGAAGCCATTGGCAACTGGCTTCCATTCTTTATCCTGCGCGATACTTCCTTGCGCTCAGAAAGCGATGCGTCCCTGCACGTACACCATGCGCGGCGCGCCCACCAGCTTGCCGATATTCGAATCGGTGGTGCGGGTGAAATAGCGCTTGTCGCTCAGGTTGTTGACGCCGGCCAGCAGCTCGGTTCCCTTCAGGCCCGGCACCTTCCAGCTGGCTTGCGCATTCCAGGTGCGGAAACCGGGGATCTCGCCGTTGCCGCCATTCGCGCTTTCGGCGATGGTGTTGGCATTGTCGGCGAACTGCCGGCTTTGATGCGTAGTCGACAGATCGAAGCCCCAGGCGCCTACGGCGTAGCGGGCGCCGATGGTGTCGGTATTGCGCGAGTAGAACGGCACGTCGAGGCCGGCGGTCGGGCCGGATTTCTGCAACGCACGGGTGTAGGTGTAGTTGGCGTAGACGTTCAGGCCCGCCAGCACGCCGGCCTTGTCGAAGGCATAGTCGATCGCCGTCTCGATGCCGTCATGGCGGGTGGCGCCGATATTCTGGAACACCGCCGGCGAGCTGCCTGCCACCTGCTGGATCTGGTTGTCGAAACGGATGTCGAAAGCGGTGATCTCAGCCGACAGCTGACGGCTCTTCCAGCGCGCGCCGATTTCGGCAGTCTTGGCCACTTCCGGCACCAGCGGGTTGCCGGCGATCGCCGCATTCAGCTGGGTATTCTGGACCGGGCCGAACGAAGTGCTGTAATTGCTGAACAGCGTCAGGTTTGGGTTCAGCAGATAAGCCACGCTGAGCGATGGCAAGGCCTTGTTGTTAGCTACCGGGAATACCGGACCGTTGAGAACGTCGGTGCGGGTCGAACGGATATGCTCGTAGCGGATGCCAGGCGTAATGCGCCAGTCTCCTAGCGCAATCTTGTCGTCGATGTAGACCGCATGGGCGCCGGTGAAATTGTCGAAAGAGCTGGATGGCGGCGTCGCCATGCCAGTTGCTACCGATGTGTTGTACACCAGGTCATTGCCGGTTTCGCGGATATAGCGATAGCCGACCGTGACATCGTTGATGCTGCCGCCAATGTTGAAGCGCTGCGTATAGCGCGGCTCGATTCCCAGCGTCTGGTAAGTGCGCGGCTGATGGCCGAGGACTTTGCCGCTGATCAGCGTGCTCTGGCGGAAACTCTCGTTGTAGTAGGTGCGGATCTCGAATTCCTGGGTGTCGGAAATCGTATTCAGGTAGCCGATGTCGGCGCCCTTGCGCGTGCCGCTCCAGAAATCGGTGGGCCGGGTGTTCTGGAACGGATTGGCGGCATACTGCGCCGCAGTCAGGCCGCCCGGCGTCTGCGAGCGCACATCGTAGTACGACAGCTTGCCGTAGATCTCCGAACTCGGGGTCATCTGGTAGCGGTATTTCAAGGCAAAATCATTGACCGTCTCGCCGCTGTCGGCGCGCCAGCCGGAGCCGTCGACGCCAGAATACAGCAGCGCCAGGCCGAGGCCGTTATCGAGCTGGCTGCCGACAAAGGCGCTGTACTGGCGGTTGGCGCCGCCGGCCTCAGTGTAGTTATTGGTGCGCACGCTGGCGTCGCCGTTGAAGCCCGGCTCGGCCGGAATCGAGCGGGTCTTGAAATTGATGATGCCGCCGACGTTCTGCGGGCCGAAGCGGACCGAACCGGCGCCGCGCACGACGTCTATAGCTTCGATGTTGTTGAGGCTGACCGGCGCAAACGACAGTTGCGGCTGGCCGTACGGCGCGACCGCCAGCGGGATGCCGTCGAGCAGCACGGTGGAGCGCGGCGAGAAGCGCCCGGCCAGGCCGCGCACGCCAATATTCAGCGACACCGAGCTGCCGGCGGAACTGGAGTTGTCGCTCACCTGCACGCCGGGAATGCGGCGCATGACGTCGCCGATGCTGGCGGCGCCAGAATTTTCGATATCCTCTTTCTTGACCACCGTGCGCGCGCCGGGATAGCGCTTGACGCTGTTTTGCAGGCCGCTGCCGAGCCAGTCGCCGCTGACCTGGATCGATTCCAGCGCATGTTCTTCAGCAGCAGCGCTAGAGTCAGCCTGCTGTGCATGCAACGTCGCCGGCAAGGTCAGCACTGCCAGCGCCAGGGTGACGGCAGCGGAGCACTTCAAGCGCGGGGTGTTCAGAATCTGAGGAAGTTCGAGGGCGGCCATGCGGTTTATTCTCCTGATACGCGTCATATTCGCACTGGCTGCTCTATTGCTACGCGACGTGGTCGGGAACGGGAGATACTGGCTGGCGGTGGATTTGCAAAAGTCGAAACAATAATGATTCTCATTATATGTGTCAATGCAAACCCGGAAAATGTTGTTTTTCAGTTTCGCCGATGCCGCTCGTTACCGAACGGCATCGGCAGTACGGCTGCATTGCAAATAGCCGCCGCAACCCCTATGATCTGAACGTATCGGAACGGCATGCATCCATCTGCGCGACCTAAGGAAATTTAATCCAGGGGGAAACGGAAAATGAAAACCATATTGGCGCTAGCCGCAGTGCTGCTGATGAACGCAGCCCCTACTTTCGCCGCCGAGCCGCAAGCAGAAATCATCAAGCAAGCCGAAACCGCAGCCAAGGCATGGATCGCGCTGACCGATGCCGGCAAGTACGGCGAGAGCTGGGAACGCGCCGGCACGTTTTTCAAGACGGGCATTTCCAAGAGCACTTGGGAAACCGGCGTGCGTTCATTGCGGGCGCCGCTTGGCAGCGTCAAGGCGCGCGAACTCAAAAGCACGGAATATGCGACGACCCTGCCCGGCGCGCCTGACGGTGAATACGTGGTGATCCAGTACGAGACCCAGTTCGAAAACAAAAAGTCCGCGCTCGAAACGATCACGCCCATGCGTGAAAAAGATGGCAGCTGGAAAGTCTCAGGCTATTTCATCCGCTGATGGCAAGAGCAAACGCAGGCGAAAAACAGAGAGTGGAAAAAGGAGTATAAAAGCAAGGATATAAGCCGGAGTACAGGCAAGACGCGGCGCGCAGCGCAGGTAACAATGGAGGTGCGGACTGGGGATTAACCTAACCCCAGGATCCGAAAGCCACCTTGTGAGGGCCTCGAAATCTCTAAAAACAGGGCGCCTTGTGAGCAAATCTGGACATAACCAGAAATCTTCAACTCCGCCGGCGGCAAAACTGGCACATCGGCCGGAGCAATCATTGAACCGTGGTTCAATCAAAAAATCCATATGACAAACGTTGATTGCTGTGGTGCACAACAACATTTTCAGTGCACACAGTGTTACAAGAATGGAATATCATGTCCACTCACAAATTCGTATGTGCCATAGCTGTTTGTTATAGCGGTCGCTGCCGCTGTTTCCAACGGTTTTTGTTGCGGCGCTTATTGCCTAACGGGGCCTTAGCAGCTCCATGCACTCACGAGACCGCACTCTTGCATTGAAACTACATCATGATTCGTTTCCGCCAAATCGAAGCTTTCCGTTCACTGATGATCTCCGGCACCAGCGTCTCCGCCGCCCGCCGCATGCACGTCACCCAGCCCGCCATCAGCCGCCTGATCGCCGACCTCGAAGCCGATCTCGGCTTCCGCCTGTTCAACCGCGCCAAGGGCCGGCTCGAGCCGACCAACGCCGGGGTGCGCTTCTACAAGGCGGTGGAGGAAAACTTCCTGGGCCTGGAGCGGCTGATGCAAGTGGCCGGCAACATCCGCCATGAAGCGCCGGAAGGCTTGACCATCGCCTGCCTGCCGGTACTGTCCACCACCCTGCTGCCGGAAGTGCTGCAACGCTTCTTCAAGCAGCATCCGGATGTCTCGGTCAAGATCGACAGCTGCACCGTACCGGAAATCCTGGTCAGCCTGCAGGATCTCAAGGTCGACATGGCGCTCAGCCTGGCGTTCCCGCCGTTCGCCGGCATCGAGGTCGAACCGATCATGGAAGCCACCGTGCTGTGCGCGATGCTGGCCACCCATCCCCTGGCGCAAAAGGACATCATCCTGCCGGAAGACCTGGACGGCGAAAACGTCATCGGCTGGATGCCCAACAGCGCGCAATCCTACGACCGCGAACTGTCGACCCTGAATTCGGCGGCGATCCGCCCCAACTACACGATCCAGACGCACACCTCGCACACCCGCTATGCGATGGTGGCCAACGGTTTCGGCGTCGCCATCGTGGAACCGTTCGCAGCCAAGATCTGGCGCCCGCACGGCGTCGTCACGCGGCCGTTCAAGGCCGACATCAACTACAAGTATGTGCTGGCCTACCCGAGCGGCGGCATCCGCTCGGAGCTTGCCCACGATCTGCGCGAAGCCGCGCTGCACGTGGCGAAAAACTATTCCTTCGGCCTGTAAAAAAGGAAACCGCATGTACACGCCTGCCAGACTGATCCGGCATTTAAGCGCTTATCTTGCAGAACTGGAGCAGCTCATTGCAGCAGGCGATCAAAGTACTGCCGCTGAAAAAAGCGGCCCGCATGCCGAAGCGCTCAACATAAAAAATTACCTGGGAACGCTAAGCGCGCTGCCCGAGCATCACCACCTGGCCGCCAGCCATATCCAGCATGGCCTGGCGCTGGAAGCCCATCCGGAAGGCGGCTTCTATCGCGAGTTCATCCGCAACCAGGCATATACGGTGATTTTTTATTTATTGCCGAAACAGGCGATTTCCAGCTGGCACAGCCTGCAAGACACCAAAGAGAAATTCAAGCTGATTTCGGGCGACTCGCTGATCATTCCCAAAATCAGCGGCGACGGCATCTGGAAATCGGCGGAAGCGGTGACTTACGACAATGATGTCGTCATAGAGAAAAATGACAGCGGCTTTGGCGACTGGTTCGGCGCTTATCCGAGCGGAGAATATGGGCTGGTCACCTGCGAATGCAGAGGACCGTTTGAATTCGCCAAATTCAAGATCGCCGACCAGGAAGACTTAAGCGCGTTCCAGCGCAACAATCCAGAGCATGCGCAGGTCATCGGCAGGCTCGCCCCCAAGGGCGGCTAACATCCAAGCCGGCAACGGCAATCCCGATCAGGTCTGAGGCAAGACAATGGTCGCGACCAGGCCGCCGTCCGGGTGATTGCGCAATAACAGTTCGCCGCCATGCGCCTGCACGATATTGCGTGCAATCCCCAGCCCCAGCCCCATGCCGCTGGCATTCTGGTCGCGCCCGTGCTCCAGCCGCGTGTAGGGATCGAACAGGCTGAGCAAGGCTTCTTCCGGCACGCCGGGGCCATGGTCGCGGATCTGGATCTGGATATTGGCGCCGGACTCATTGATCAGGCTGGCCACCGAGACTTCCACCTTATGGCCGTAATGCAAGGCATTATCGAACAGGTTGCCGATGGCGCGCTTGAGCGCCAGCGGCTTGGCCATCACTGTCAGCCCGGTTTCACTGAACGCCACCTCGTGCCCGGCCATGCGGGCGTCGCGGATCATGCGCAGTATCAGCGCATCGAGCCGCACCTCGGTGCGGTTTTCATGGATATCGCTATCCTTGACTGACTGCAAGGCGCCCTTGACCATCATGTCGAGCTCGTCCAGGTCCTCGTGGAACTCGCCGCGCAACTCTTCGTCGTCCAGCAGTTCGGTGCGCAGTTTCAAGCGCGTGATCGGCGTCCGCAGATCATGCGAAATCGAGACGAACAGCCGCTCGCGGTCATCCAGGTAGCGCTTGATGCGCTCGCGCATGGCGCGGAAGGCGCGCGCCGTCTTGATGAATTCGCGGCTGCCGGTTTCCGGCAGTTCCGGCGGCGCTTCGCCCTTACCAAAGGCGTCGGCGGCATCCGACAGCGCCGCCAGCGGCCGCGTAGTCCAGCGCACCACCAGGATCGACAGCAGCAGCACGGTCGCCAGCGACACGCCCTGCAGCAGCAGGCGTTCGGCCGACAGCGGGTTATCGCTGTCGAGGAAATACGGATTCGGCATCAGGGCCGCCAGATACAGCCAGTTGCCGGGTTCCAGCTCGGTCTGGATCACCAGCACCGGCGCCGGATTGGGCTTGATCAGCAAGGTATGCTGGACCCAGCTGTCCGGCAAGTCCGCCACTTTCAGGCCGTCGGTCGATACCGTCAGGTCGTCGGGCCAGGCAAACGCCAGGCGGAAGCCGGGCAGGAAGGGCAGATCGGTTTTCAGGGTGGCGCCGATCTCGCCCAGCGCCATGTTGGCGAGCGAATTGTCGGCGATCTTGTGGATGGTGACCGGACCGTCGTTGGTGTTGACGAAAAAGCGCGTGCCGCCCATTTCGCGCAGCTGCTGGATCAGGATAGGCCGGTAGTTGGCCGGCAGGCTCATGAAGAAGCGGATGGCGCTGGCGGCGCTGTGGGCCAGATGCTGGGACGCGGTCCTGGTCTCGACTTCAGCCTTGCTGCGCAGCTGCGCCGACCAGATCAAGCCGCCGGCCAGCTGCGTCACCAGCACGCCGAACACCATCACCACCGACAGCCGGCCCAGCAGCGTGTGCGGCAGCAGCCAGGACAGCAGCCGGTTGTAGCCGGCCGACCAGCTCGCTCTGGTCATGACGTCAGCTATGCGCGGCCGCCACGTCGGCCGAGAACACATAGCCGACGCCGCGCACGGTCTTGATCAGATGCGGATCCTTGCCGCCGTCGTTGAGGCGCAGGCGCAGCTTGCTGATCTGCACATCCAGCGAACGATCCAGCGGGCCGACATCGCGGCCGCGGGTTTCCTCGCACAAGACACCGCGGTCGAGCACGTCGCCCGGATGCTCGACAAAATACTTCAGCAACTGGTAATCGAGGCCGGTCAGCGCCACCAGCTGGCCGTCCGGGTCGCTCAGGGTGCGTTCCACCGTATCTAGGGTAAAGCCGACGAAACGGTAGTAGCGCGGCGCCACCGCGCTGTCGATGCCGCTGCGGCGGTGGATGGCCTTGATGCGCGCCAGCAGCTCGCGCGGACTGTAGGGCTTAGCGATATAGTCGTCGGCGCCCAGCTCCAGGCCGACCACGCGGTCGGTCTCGTCGGAACTGGCAGTGAGCATGATGATCGGCACATTCGACTTGCGCCGCACCGTCTTGCACAGGGCGAAGCCGTCTGTATCCGGCAGCATCACGTCCAGGATCACCAGCGACAGTTCTTCCGAGTAGCGCTGGAACTCGGCCAGGAAAGCTTCGCCGTTGTGCGCCAGGCGCACTTCGTACTGGTTCTTTTCCAGGTAGGCTTTCAGCAGCGTCCGGGTTTTCTGGTCATCGTCGACTATGAGTATCTTGCGCATTATTCCAACTTTCCTGTTTTCGTCACGGTCCGCGCAATGCTGGCGAGCTTGCGCTGGACATCGCTCTCGGACATCTTGTCGTCGATGAAGTAACGATGCACTTCGGCGACGATGGCGTCCTTCGCGGTTTCGTCGGCGGCCATGCGGTGCACCAGGCTCGGCGCCTGGTAGGCGCTGCCTTTGCTGAACACGGCCCATGAGGCACGCGCGCAGCTGTCCATCTTCGACAGATCCGGCGCACGCCACACCGGGATCGCGCCCTTGACCTGATTGTATGCGGTTTGCACCGGCGGCGACATGATGATCTGCGCCAGCTTTTCCTGCGCCGGCTGGTGCGAATAGTCGCCGGCGAACATGGCCAGGGTATCGACACTATACAGGTGGTAGTCGGCGGTGCCCGGCACTGTGCCGCAGGCAAAGTCCTGGTCGGTGTTCAGGCCCCAGGCCAGCAGCTCGCCCTTGGCCCAGTCGCCCATCACGAACATGGCGGCCTCGCCGTTGGCCAGCTGGCGCGTCATCTCGGGCCAGGGCCGTTCCCTGAGCGGCGCCGGCATCCATTCCTTGAGCGCGCGCAAGCGTTTCAGCGCGTGGGTCATGCGCTGGTCGCCAAAGGCCAGCGGATTGAGATCGACGAACAAGGAGCGGTAATAAGCCGGGCCGCTTTCCGCCAGCACCAGCGTCTCAAACAAGGTAGCCACCTGCCAGGCTTCGCTGCTCTGCGCCAGCGGCGTAATGCCGGCTTGCCTGAGCTTGTCGGCGACGCGGCCGAAGTCGGCCCAGGTCTTCGGTGGCGTTAAATTCAGGCGGTCGAAGATCTTCTTGTTATAGAACAGGTTGTTGATGCGGTGAATTCCCAGCGGCGCGGCCACCACATGGCCGCGGTTGAGCACCAGCGACCAGACGGTAGGGAACAGCAGCTTTTGCCAGTTGCCGGGCGTAGCGACATCGTCCAGCTCGAGCAGCAAGCCGAGATCGGCCCACTCGCCGAACACGATGCCGTTGAGCTGGGTCGCTTCCGGCGCTTTACCGGCCAACACCATGCTCTTCAGCACCTTGCTGGCGCCGAGGCCGGCGCCGCCGGGAATAGCGGCGTCACGCCACTGGATGTTTTCTTCCGCCAGCTTGCCGGCGAGGACATCGACCGCCTTACGCTCGCCGGCCGAGGTCCACCAGTGCAGCACCTGCAAGGACGCCGGCGGCTGATTGGCATTGACGACGGGCGCCAGGCTGGCTGCGCCTGCCGCGCCGATCGCGCAGTTAAGCAGAAAGCCAAACACCAGCAGCGCCATCCGGTTGCGATATGCTGCCAGCCACCTTCCCCTGTCGTCCTTGCATCGCCCCGAGAGCCGTTCCGGGAGTCGCTTATCAATCATGTATGCCTTGTTGATATTTTTTATGAACTCATACAAACACTAGCCTGGTCTCCCCACAACGCGTGTGACTATAGCGCAAGTCCCGCACGCAACGTTAGCGCTCTTCTCGTTTTGTAAAGAAACGTAAATTTTCGTAAAGTTATCTTTTTAAACAATATCGCCTTAACGCAAGTATTCTGGATAATTGCCGTATGAGAGCATAAAATTTCATTGGCCATACTGTAAAGATATGTAATCGCCAAAACCTGCCAACTTCGCCTTTCATCAATAAAATCAATAGCTTATGAAAATAATGTGGCCGATTAATGCGAAAGATGGCGGCACAAATTTTATGGTGCTAATGTCTGTTCGCGGCGGTTTGCTCTGCATAGAGGGCCGCAAAATCCAATCCGATAAAAATCCAAGAGGAGACTTAGATGCAAACGGTCAACCGAATTCGCACTATCCGCAACGCCGTACTGATCGCCCTGGCGGCCTGCGGCACGGCGCAAGCCGGTACGCTGACCATCGAAAGCTGGCGCGTCGACGACAAGACCCTGTGGGAAACCGTGCTGATCCCGGCTTTCCAGAAAAAGAATCCTGGCATCGAAGTCAAGTTTGCCCCTACCGCTCCGACCGAATACGACTCCAGCCTGTCCGCGCGGCTGGCCGGCGGCACTGCCGGCGACCTGATCGCCTGCCGTCCGTTCGACGTCTCGCTGTCCCTGTACAAGAAGGGCAATCTAGAAAAGCTGGACGGCAAGCCAGGCATGGAACACTTCCCTGCTTCCGCCAAGACCGCCTGGCAGAGCGATGACGGCAAAGACTCCTTCTGCATGCCAATCGCTTCCGTGATCCACGGCTTCCTGTACAACCAGAAGATTTTCAAAGACCTGAACCTGCAACCGCCGAAGACCGAAGCTGAATTCTTCAAGGTGCTCGACACCATCAAGAGCAACGGCAAGTACGCACCGCTGGCGCTTGGCACCAATGATCAGTGGGAATCCAGCCAGATCATCTTTACCGGCCTGGGTCCTAACTACTGGAAGGGCGAAGAAGGCCGCAAGGCGCTGATCGCCGGCAAGGAAAAATTCACCGATCCTAACTTCGTCAACGCTTTTGAATACGAAGCCAGGCTGGGCAAGTACCTGAACAAGGGCGCCAGCTCGCAAACCTACGGCGACAGCCAGAACCAGTTCGCCCTGGGCAAGGCAGCGATCTATCCTGCCGGTTCCTGGGATATCGCCTATTTCAACGACAACTCCAAGATCTCGATGGGCGCCTTCCCGCCGCCAGTGCCTAAGGCCGGCGACAAGTGCTACATCTCGGATCACAACGATATCGGCATGGGCGTCAACAAGAAGTCCAAGAACAAGGAAGATGCATACAAGTTCCTGGCCTGGCTCGGTTCGCAAGAGTTTGCCGACATCTACACCAACAAGGTCACCGGCTTCTTCTCGCTATCGGATCACCTGATCTCGGTCAAGGATCCGGTCGCCAAGCAGATGATCGACTGGCGCAAATCCTGCTCCTCGACCATCCGCCTGAATGCGCAGATTCTGAACCGCGGCGAACCGAGCATGGAAAACCAGCTGTGGAACGTCAATGCGCAAGTGTTGAACGGCAAACTGGCGCCTAAGGAAGCTGCAGCGCAGATACAGACCGGTTTCGCCAAATGGTACAAGCCGCAGCAATAAGCTTTTATTGCATTAATGCTATCGTCTGGCGAAGGGTGGGATTAAGATTGCCCCATCCTGTGCCGACAAGCCAGCTAGCGTAGCGCTTCGCCAGAAACACTACTCCAGAAGTACTACACTAGCATCCAAGGCTTGCCAGCAGCGGGCTGTAACAGCTGAATCGAGAGCGAAGGGCGCGTATCCAACGCGCAGGGCAAGGCGCACAGCGGAGCAATAGCGAGACTATTGCGAGCATGTGCAACGCCGCCATGCGTGTCGGATACGTGACAGGCGCTCTTGATTCAGCTGTTACAGCCCGCTAGGGCCAGCCCGTGAAGAACGGCATCCGCTCGATAATAAGCCGCCATCACGTCCGTATTTCAGAGTTCGCTCAGCGGGCCGGAGTCGTCTTCACGATCTCCCCCGTGAGATTGCTGCGCCTGCGAGTGAACTTGCATTCAAAGAAAACCAGAATGAATCTTCAAAAAAAGACCTTCCCCTGGCACATCGTGGTGTTCCTGGCGCCTGCGGTCATCATCTATTCCATGTTCAGCGCCCTGCCTTTGCTGGACACTCTGCGCCTCGGCTTCTATACCAGCAACGATGCCGGCGTCCACAGCTTCGTCGGCCTCGCCAATTACCATACTATCCTGTTCGATTCGGACTGGTCCAAGGCGTTCTGGAACGCCATGCTGAACAACCTGAAATTCTTCGCCATCCACATGCTGCTGCAGAATCCGATCGGCTTGCTGCTAGCCACCCTGTTCAGCCTCAAGGGGCTGCGTGGCGCGCGCACCTACCGTACCCTGATTTTCCTGCCTACGCTGCTGTCGGTGGTGATCATCGGCTTTATCTGGCAGCTGATCCTGTCGCCCTTGTGGGGCGTCGGCGAAGGCTTGATGCAGCACATCGGTCTGGGCGACTATTTTGCACCATGGCTGGGCCAGGAAAGCACCGCCTTGCTGACGCTCGGCCTGATCTCGGTCTGGCAATACGTCGGCATCCCGATGATGCTGATCTATGCGGCGCTGCTGGCGGTGCCGGAAGAAGTGCTGGAAGCCGCCTATGCGGAAGGGGCTAGCTCGTTCCGCATCTTCTGGCAAATCAAGCTGCCGCTGATCCTGCCGACACTGGGCCTGGTCACCATCCTGACCTTCGTCGCCAATTTCAATGCCTTCGACCTGATCTATTCGGTCAAGGGCGCGCTGGCCGGACCGAACTACACCACCGATATCCTGGGTACTTTCTTCTACCGTACCTTCTTCGGCTACCAGGCGCAGATCGGCAGCCCGACCATGGGGGCGGCGGTCGCCACCCTGATGTTCCTGGTGATCTTGCTCGGCGTCGCCAGCTATTTCTACTTCGTGCAGCGCAAGCTGACACGCTACGAACTGTAACGAGGACTTATCATGACATCCATCTCCTCGCTCTTTTCCACCGCGGCCTCGGCCCCGGCGCCTGTGGTCGCGCGCAGCCGCTTTGCTAACCTGGGCCGCATCTGGGTCCACGTGGTGCTGTGCGCCTATGCCGTGATCGCGCTGTTCCCGATTGCCCTGATCCTGATCAATTCAGTGAAGTCGCGCGACGCCATCTTCGACAACCCGCTGGCGTTTCCGACGCCGGATTCGTTCTCGCTGATCGGCTTTGAAAAGGTGCTGCATAACACCAACTTCATGCTCTACTTCGGCAACAGCCTGGTGGTCACGCTCGGCTCCCTGGTCCTCATCGTGCTGTTCGGCGCCATGGCCGGCTGGGCGCTGTCGGAATACAAATTCCGCGGCAACCGCCTGATGGCGCTGTACCTGGCGCTCGGCATCATGATCCCGATCCGGCTCGGCACCGTCTCCATCCTGCAGCTGGTGGTCAGCCTCGACCTGATCAACACCCGGACCGCGCTGATCCTGGTCTACACCGCGCAGGGACTGCCGCTGGCGGTGATGATCCTGTCCGAATTCATCCGCCAGATCCCCAAGGAACTGAAGGATGCGGCGCGCTGCGACGGCGTCGGCGAATTCAAGATCTTCTTCCAGATCATCCTGCCGCTGATCCGGCCGGCCATCGCGACGGTGGCGGTGTTCACCATGATCCCGGCCTGGAACGATCTCTGGTTCCCCCTGATCCTGGCGCCTTCGGATGAAACCAAGACCGTCACGCTCGGCGTGCAGCAGTTCATCGGCCAGTATGTGACTGACTGGAATTCGGTGCTGGCGGCGCTCTCGCTGGCGGTGATCCCGATCCTGATCATGTACGTCATATTCTCCCGGCAACTGATACGCGGCCTGACTTCCGGCGCGGTCAAGTAATAGACAAAGCAGAAACGAGACCTCCAATGGCAAATGTAAGCGTCAAGCAACTCACCAAATCCTACGACGGCAAGCAGAACGTGCTGGCCGATCTCAACCTAGAAATCAAGGACGGCGAATTCGTCGTGCTGGTCGGCCCTTCCGGTTGCGGCAAATCGACCCTGCTGCGCATGCTGTGCGGCCTGGAATCGATCACCAGCGGCGAGCTGTCTATCGGCGACCGCGTGGTCAACCACCTGCCGCCGGCCGAACGCGGCATCGCCATGGTGTTCCAGAGCTACGCCTTGTATCCGCATATGACGGTGTACAAGAACATGGCTTTCGGCCTGAAGATCGCCGGCGCCGACAAGGCCGCCATCGACCAGCGCATCCGCCATGCCGCCGGCATCCTGAAAATCGACCATCTGCTGGAGCGCCTGCCGCGCGAGCTTTCAGGCGGCCAGCGCCAGCGGGTCGCCATCGGCCGCGCCATCGTGCGCAAGCCGAAACTGTTCCTGTTCGATGAACCGCTGTCTAACCTGGACGCCGCCTTGCGGGTGCAGACCCGGCTGGAAATCGCCAAGCTGCACAAGCAGCTGGAAGCCACCATCGTCTACGTCACCCACGACCAGGTGGAAGCCATGACCCTGGGCGACAAGATCGTGGTGATGAACGACGGCTTCATCCAGCAGGCCGGCTCGCCGCTGGAGCTGTACCAGCGTCCGAAAAACCTGTTTGTCGCGACCTTTATCGGCTCGCCGAAGATGAACCTGTTCACTGGCGTGGTCAGCGCGGTGGAAGCCGACTGCCTGCGCATCAAGCTCGGCAACGGCCAGGAAGTCCGCGCGGACGTCGCCGCCGGCGCCGCCAAAGCCGGCGATGCGGTCACAGTTGGCCTGCGCCCTGAACATATCCTGGAAAACGCGCATAGTGGTGAAGTATTCAGCGGCAAGGTCAGCATCGTCGAGCACCTGGGCGAAGCCAACTTCATCTATGTCACCCTGCAGGACGGCCAGGACCTGCTGGTGCGCGGCGACGGCAACAATCCGGTGCATATCGGCGACAGCGTCACCCTGTCGGCGCCGAGCAGCGCGTTTCACGTGTTCGATGCCCAAGGCCTGGCTCTGGAAAGATTGAAACCTGGAAACATGATTTCTTCCAAGCAATAAAACCTGTTCACGATCTGTAGCCTCAGCAAACTACGCTGACATCGCCGTCAGCTGGTGCTAAACGGCGCGGAAAAACCGGAGTGTACTGCAAGTACACGAGGATTTTGAGCACCGTTTAGTGCCAGATCACGGGGGCGCAGTAAGATCGTGAACAGGCTCCAAGACCTGAACCTGCGAAATAGATACACTATGCGCCTGCAAAAAGGCGTGGGAGTTGAGTTGAAAACAGCATTCGAATATCTGATCGGGGTCGATGGCGGCGGCACCAAGACCGTGGTCCGGGTGGAACGCCCGGACGGCAGCCATGTCGCCGATGGCAGCAGCGGGCCATCGGCTCTGATGCATGGCACCAGCAAGTCCTGGTGCGCCATCGTCACGGCACTGGACAACGCCTTCCTGGCGGCCGGCATCGCGCGGCCGCCGTATGCGGCGATCGCCGCCGGCTGCGGCTTGTCCGGGGTTAATAATCCGCAGTGGGCGCAACAGTTCACCGAGCAGAATCCGGGCTTCGGTGCGCTGGCCATCGGCACCGACGCCTTCACCACCCTGCTCGGCGCCCACCTGGGCCAGCCCGGCGTGGTGGTGGCGATCGGCACCGGCAGCGTCGGCGAAGTCTTGCTGGCCGACGGCAGCCGCCTTGAAGTCGGCGGCTGGGGCTTCCAGACCGGCGACGAAGCCAGCGGCGGCTGGATCGGCCTGCGCGCCGCCAACCATGTCGAACGGGCGCTGGACGGCCGCGCCATCGCCGGCCCGTTAGCGCGAGCTATCGTCCGCTTCTGCGGCGGCGCCGACGACTTCAGCAACAGCCAGAACCGGGAACGGGTGATTGCCTGGGTCAACAGCGCCAACCAGAGCATCTTCGCGCAGCTGGCGCCGCTGGTGGTGGCCCATGCCGGCGAGGACCAGGCGGCGCAGACCATCTTGCGCAAGGCCGGCGTCGAAATCGACCAGATCGCGCTGGCGCTGGACCCGTCGCAGCAGCTGCCGATCGCGCTGTGCGGCGGCCTGGCCGCTCCGCTCCAGGCCTATCTGCCGGAACCATTGAAATCGCGCGCGATCACGCCGCGCGCCGGCGCCGCAGCCGGCTCACTGCTGCTGCTGCGCCGCCAACTCGCAACCGTCGCCGCCGAACCCGCAGGAGAACAAGCATGAATACCAGTAGCAACCTGACGCAACTGCATGGCAATGTCCTGACCACCGAGGGCTGGGTCGCCGGCAGCATCGGTTTCAGCGACATGATCGCCGAGATCAGCGGCGAGGCGCTGGAACAGCCGCCAGAGCAAGGCGACTATATCCTGCCCGGATTTATCGACCTGCACGTGCATGGCGGCGGCGGCAAGGACATCATGGAAGCCGGCGACGCCGTCCATGTGGTCTCGCGCCTGCATGCCCAGCATGGCACCACCAGCATGCTGGCCACCACCATGACGGCGCCGCTGGAAGAGCTGGAAGCAGCGCTGGGCGCGATCGGCAAGGCTTGCCGCGGCCGCCGCGCCGGCAGCGCGCGGGTGCTGGGGGCGCATCTGGAAGGCCCCTACATCAATCCGGGCAAGCTCGGCGCCCAGCCTGACTTCGCGATTGCCGCAACGGTCGAGCAGATCGACTGGCTGCGCAGCTTCGCGCCCTTGAAGCTGATCACCATCGCACCGGAAATCAACGGCCACATGGCGCTGGTCAAGACGCTCTCGAAACTGGGCATGCGGGTGCAGATCGGCCATACCCTGGGTACTTATGAAGACGGCGTCGCCGCCCTCAAAAACGGCGCCGCCGGCTTCACCCATCTGTTCAATGCGATGAGCTCCTTCCATCACCGGCAACCGGGCATGGCGGGCGCCGCCCTGGCGCATGCCGAATATGCCGAGCTGATCCCGGACCTGCTGCACGTCCATCCGGGCGCCATCAAGACCGCGCTACGGGCGATCCCACGCCTGTTTTGCGTCACCGATTCGACCGCCGCCTCCGGCATGCCGGACGGCGACTACATGCTGGGCCGCCAGGTGGTGCACAAATGCCTGGGCGGTGTGCGGCTGGACAACGGCACCCTGGCCGGCAGCACGCTGACCATGGACCAGGCGCTGCGCAACCTGGTGTCGCTGGGACTGGAAATCGCCGAAGCCTCGCTGCGCGTCTCCACCTATCCGGCCGACTACCTCGGCATGCAAGAACGCGGACGCCTGAAAGAAGGCTGTTTCGCCGATATCCTGGTGCTCGACCGCCAGCTCAAACTCAAAGCCGTCTATGTAGAAGGAGAAAGAATTGACCTCGTTGATGCTTAAAGAAGCCCGCTCGGCGGCAGAACATGTCGCCTTGCAGCTCAGCCAGGACCGCGAGCGCTATGCCGAACTCGGCCAGCGCCTGCGCGCCGCGCCGCCGTCCAGCATCCTGACCGTGGCGCGCGGCAGTTCCGACCATGCCGCCAATTACTGCGCCTACCTGATCATGGCACGCCTCGGCCGCATCGTCGCTTCGCTGCCGCTCTCGCTGGTGACGCTCAACAAGGCGCCGCTGATCGCCCGCGATGCGCTCGCCATTGCGATTTCGCAATCGGGCCAGAGCCCGGACGTAATCGAGCCTATTCGCTATTTCCGCGACAGCGGCGCCACTACGGTAGCGCTGGTGAATGACGTCGCGTCACCGCTAGCTAACGCTGCCGAATGGGCGCTGCCCTTGCATGCCGGCGCGGAACTGAGCGTGGCCGCCACCAAAAGCTTTATCACCAGCCTGGTGGCTGCCGCCCGCCTGACTGCGCACTGGCAGGACGACGCTGCCTTCCTGGCCGCCATCGAAGCCCTGCCGCAAGCTTTGACCGCCGCCACCGAGCTCGACTGGAGCCCGGCGATCGAGGTGCTGGCGCCCTCCTCCCGCATCATGGTGGTTGGCCGCGGCATCAGCTTGCCGCTGGCGCTGGAATCGGCATTGAAATTCAAGGAAACCTCGGCGATCCAGGCGGAAGCCTTCAGCGGCGCCGAAATCAAGCATGGCCCGATGGCCTTGATCGACGAAGGCTATCCGCTGCTGATCTTCGCCACCCGCGGACCGACCCAGGCCGGCTTGCTCAAGCTGGCCGAGGAAATGCGCGGCCGCGGCGCCAAGGTGCTGCTGGCGGCGCCGGACGATGTGGCGGCGCGCGACCTGACTTTGCCTGTGGCTGCTACGCCGGACCTTGATCCGATCGTGGCGATCCAGGCTTTCTATGTGATGGCGGCTCAATTGTCGGTAGCACGCGGCATGGATCCGGATCAGCCGCGGCATTTGAGTAAAGTGACTAAAACGCAGTAAAGCATCTTGTACTCGGTTTTCGTCACGCTTAAGACATATAGCTAACTGGGGTCGGAGTGAACTTTCTGCGTGCTTTTTGCAGAAACTTCACTCCGACCCCACTTAGCGGGCTACGGAGTACATACCTCGGTGTTGGAAAATAAAACCAAGTAGTGCGCCGAATCTTTCTCCGAATCCGTCATGTGGGGTCAGAGTCGACTTTCGCGATAAAGCACCGCGAAAGTCGACTCTGACCCCAGATGACTCATAAAACACGATAAAACCGTCACCTGGTTTTCGTCGCACCTGATACACGTAGCTAACTGGGGTCGGAGTGAACTTTCTGCGCGCTTTTTGCAGAAACTTCACTCCGACCCCACTTAGCGGGCCATGGAGTGTATGCCTCATCGTTAGAGAAAAAATCGCGAATGCGCACCGTCTTTCTCCGAATCCGTCATGTGGGGTCGGAGTCGAGTTTCGCGATAAAGCGCCGCGAAAGTCGACTCCGACCCCAGATGACTACGCCCGGGGCGGCAACTTAAAACACGTGCCGCATCCCCACCCGTAACAGGCTCTGCGTACTATTGCTGGACGGTGCAAACGAATTGCCGATGACGCCATTCACCCCGCGCGACGCGCGCCGGTAATCCGCTGACACATACAGATCGCTGCGCTTGGACAAGTGGTAATCCAGCCCCAGCGAAATCTGGTTCGCCTTGGTGCCTTCGAAATGCATGCGCTGATAGCCCAGCGTACCGTCCAGCGCCGCACTGAGATGGTAGCGGCCGCCGATTTCCAGCAGGCGCAGATCCGATGCCTGGCCATAGCCGCGGAACTCGATATCCGCAAAATTCGCCATGGCGGTCAGGTTCCCTATTTCATAGGCGGCGCCGATGGCGAAGATCTTCTGGCTGTCGATAGCCATGTTCTTGAACGGAACGCGCTCGCCGCTTTCGGCATCGATGACAAAGGTCGGCTGACCGAGGAAATGCGTCAGGCCCAGGCTTGGATAAGGTCCGATCGCCTGGGTGCCGCGCGGCGTGTTCAGCCGCATGTAGGCAGCGCCGGCGGAAAACGGGCCGCGTGCATAGCGGGCGCCGATATTCCAGGCCGTGCCGCTGCCGGCGCCTTCGCTGTCATTTTCGTCCGGATGCAAGCTCTTGTCGGCAAATGAATACAGCGCGCCAAAGGTCAGTCCCTTGAAATCGGCGCTGGCGAGCTTGATCGAGCGCTGGATGGCATTGCCGGCAATGCGGTCGAAATTCCCCTGGTGCGCGGCGTAGCCGCTGGCGCCGGCGCTGATGTTGAAAGGCGTGACATAGTCGTTGATCAGATCGTACTGGGTGCCAAAGGTTATTTGCCCGTAGCGGTTAGCGAGGCCGACCATCGCCACCCGGTCGAACATCGTGCCTGGCGAGGACAAGGAACCATCGTCCAGGTTGAAGCTACTCTCCAACTGGAACACGACACTCAGCCCTCCGCCCAGGTCTTCCACGCCCTTGACACCCCAGCGGTTCGGTTCCATCACACCGGTGTCCAGCTTGGTATTGCCGTGCCCGCCTTCATTATTGACGAAGGTGACGCCGGCATCCAGCACGCCATAAAACACTACGGAGCTTGGTGCAGCGGCTTTCTTTTCGCTGACAGGAATCTCGGTTTGCGCCTGGACTACAGGAGAAAACGCCAATGCGCAGCTGCCGCCTATGATGCTCAATAAAACTTTCATAATATATTCCGATAATTTGTTCCACAGTTTTCAGATGTCGCAAGCCGGCTGCCGAGCGTATTGCTGCCGGCAGCGGCTTGCAGTTTGACTAGGTGTTAATGCCGGTTCAGAACCACTGCCCGTAACGGCGGATATAGATGGTCTTCACAGTTTGCGCCAGGATCATGTAGCCGACCATGGTGGCGATCAGCCAGTAGAAGTACGATGTGTCCAGCGCCACGAAGCCGATAGATGCCGCCAGCGGCGAGAACGGCAGGTAGCAGCCGATGCCGATGGCAATCGCGGTCGACAGCAATACCGGCAATGCCGCCGTGCTCTGGATGAACGGAATCTTACGGGTGCGCAGCATATGCACCACCAGCGTCTGCGACACCAGGCCTTCGATGAACCAGCCGGAATTCATGATGCTCTGGCCGGCACTGCCGCCATCTGCCGCGTACATCGCGCCGGCGCCGAACACGGTCCACATCAGGATATAAGTGGTGATATCGAATACCGACGAAGTCGGGCCGATCCAGATCATGAAGCGGCGGATATTGCCGGCATCCCATTTGCGCGGCTTCTTGAGGAAGTCTTCATCCATCTTGTCCCATGGCAGCATCATCTGCGAGATGTCATAGATCAGATTCTGGATCAGCAAGTGCACCGCCAGCATCGGTTCCCACGGCAGCCAGGCGGAAGCCACCAGCACCGAAAACACATTGCCGAAGTTGGAACTGGCCGTCATGTTCAGGTACTTGAGGATATTGCCGAAGGTCTCGCGGCCCTTGACCACGCCTTCTTCCAGCACCATCAGGCTCTTTTCCAGCAAGATGATGTCGGCGGTTTCCTTGGCGATATCGGCGCCGCTGTCGACCGAAATGCCGACGTCGGCGTCGCGCAAGGCCGGCGCGTCGTTGATGCCGTCGCCGAGGAAGCCGACGGTGTGGCCATTGGCCTGCAGCGCCTTGACCACGCGCGATTTCTGCAGCGGCGTCAGTTTGGCGAACACGGTGGTGTACTTGACTGCCTCGTTCAGCTGCTGCTCGGACATGGCCTCGATTTCCTGGCCGACCAGCGGCGTGCCGGGATCGAGACCGACATCGCGGCAGACCTTGAGCGTGACGATGGCGTTATCGCCGGTCAGCACCTTGACTGCCACACCGTATTCCTGCAGGGCGCGGATGGCCGGCGCCGCTGAATCCTTGGGCGGATCGAAGAAAGTGAGGAAGCCACGCACCACCAGGTTGGCTTCATCTTCGGTCTTGTACTGCACCTTGGCGTGAGCGGCATCGATCTGGCGCGTGGCGACGATCAATACCCGATAACCCTCTTCATTGTATTCGCGCGCCTGTTCCAGCAGTGCGGTACGGGCCTTAGCGTCCAGCGGGCGTACCTCGCTGCCTTCTTGCGCGTGGCTGCATACCGCCAGCATTTCTTCGACGGCGCCCTTGGACACCATCAACTGCGCACCGGCCTGGTCCTCGACGATCACCGACAAACGGCGCCGCACGAAGTCGAAGGGCATCTCGTCGATCTTGCTGTATTGCAGCAGCTTGGCGGCCGGACCGCGCTCGTCGGCATGGCTGACGATGGCGATATCCATCAGGTTCTTTTGCCCGCTCTGGTGAAAACTGTTCAGCCACGCCAGCTGCAGGATGCTTTCATCCTTGTTGCCGCTGATGTCAAGGTGGCGCTCCAGGATGATCTTGTCCTGGGTCAGGGTGCCGGTCTTGTCGGTGCACAGCACATCCATGGCGCCGAAGTTCTGCACCGAATTCAAGCGCTTCACCACCACCTTACGGCGCGCCATCGCCATCGCCCCTTTGGCCAGGTTGGCCGAGACGATCATCGGCAGCATTTCCGGCGTCAGCCCGACCGCCACCGCCAGCGCGAAGGTCAGCGCCGACATCCAGTCGCCCTTGGTGACGCCATTGATCATGAAGACGATGGGAACCATCACCAGCATGAAACGGATCAGCAGCCAGGAAACGCTGCTGACGCCACGGTCAAAACTGGTTTCGATGCGCTTGTGGCTGACCACATTCTCGGCCAGCGAGCCGAAATAGGTATTAGCGCCGGTGGCTACCACCACCGCAGTGGCGGTGCCGCTGACGACATTGGTCCCCATGAAGCAGATATCGGACAGGTCGAGCAGGTCGGCCTTGCTATCTAGCGCAGGATTGGCGTCGGCGGATTTCTGCGCCACCGCGCCCAGCGTGTCGTATTTCTCCACCGGCAGCGCTTCACCGGTGAGCACCGCCTGGCTGATGAACAGATCGCGTGAGGCAAACAGGCGGATATCGGCCGGGATCATGTCGCCGGCCTGCAGGCTGACGATATCGCCCACCACCAGTTCGCGCATCGGAATTTCCTGGCGCTGGGGATTGGCGGCGTCATTGGTCCGGCGCAGCACGGTGGCGGTGGTGCGCACCATCGATTTCAGCCGCTCGGCAGCCTTGTTCGAACGATATTCCTGGAAGAAGCGCAGCAGGCTGCTGATGGTCACCATCGTCACCAGGATGATCACGCCCTTCCAGCTGCGCTCGTCCGGCACGGCCAGGTGGACATCGAGGATGTAGCTGATGGTGGCCAGTATCAGCAGCACGATCACGAAGGGATTCTTGAAAGACAGGGCCAGCTGCACCAGGGCGTGCGGCGCCTTGTCGTGCGCTACCTCATTAGGGCCGGAGCGCTGCAGGCGTTCGGCGGCGTCATGGTTGAACAGGCCGAAAGGCGAGGTTTTGGTACGGTTGAAAGTCGATTGAATAGGCTTGCCGGACTCTTCGACGACGCGCATCGAGATTTTCTGTTCCGGCGCAGAGGATCCGGAGATGAATCCTTTCTGCTTCTGCTTGGGCTTGCCCGCTTTGGTTTTGGGTGTCTGGTTCATGTGATTTTCCTGTGCTGCATGGACGGCACGGGAAAATCCTGTCTTCATTCAGACAATACTATCCCCTGCCGCGCCACGGCTAAGCGTGTTCGGTTGGTAGAAAAACTGGGACGAGGGTCGCCCGCTGTGGTTATCGCGCTGACTATCCAAGCGGGCGGCCTATCGCCACCTTCGCTGTCGTCTTCCATGTGTATCCTTGCAATGGCTAGGGGTTGGTTGGATGCTCCCGTAACGGGCCGGGAGCTGGCTTTTACTGCGGCATGAAGATGGGCGCCACGTAGGCATGCGACCGGCTGTGCGCCGCCAGCGGCGACAACAGGTTCAGCAGGATGAACAACCAGGCCAGCGCTGCAAGCAGCGCCAGCAGCACGGCGCTTCTTGCGCTCAGAAATTGATGATGCATGCCGATCCCTTAGCGGCCGCTTATCAGCGTGCCGTACATGCCATAGCTCTGGGCCGGTTGGCGGTGTTGCCGGGAGTGCGCATCACTGTTATGGCGTGCATGGCTGGCGGCCTGGGCAGAAGTCCAGCCGAAAGTCCAGCCCTTGGATGGCGTTCCTGCGATGCGCTGTTGCTGAGCGTTGATGAATGATTTGATAGTCATGATTGGCCTCGACAGACGTGTTTGCATAGCGGTTCTCCCTGAGGAAAACCGTGATCGAAGGCAGAGGCGGCGGACTAGAGCCGTTGACTATGCAACAGGCTGGAAATGGAAGCTTTGCGCGCCCTGCTTGCGTATTAAAGATGTTTTACGTAAGGGACAACTGGGGGGACAGTCCATGTCAACATTCCTTTATAAACGCACTGGAGCGGCAGCAAAAGCAGCCGGCAGCTGGTGGGCGGAGTGGACGAGCGACAGCGCTCATGCAGCGTAGGGCGGCAACGGCGTGCCTGGAAAAATGAACCATGCCAATCTCCTCGAACCGGGATCCGGCAACGCAGGGACGCGATCAGTCAGCGCGGACACAGCCGCAAACGCGGGGGCGCGAAGAATCTCGTCACTGCACGGCAGAAACGTCGGAATAACCGGAACAAACGGATTAAATGACTGGATGGGGATTTAAAGTGCGGTCTTGCTGATCGCATCTACAACTCGGCGTACGCAGAGTCGTAGCGGAGGGAGGTCTGCTACTGCTGTGCGTGCTGTGCCGGGCTGATCGCCCATCCACTTCTACTATTAGAACCAGAGTCCACAATGGACCTCCATATAATGCAATGCCCGAAGTTTATCGATGAAGGAATAGCCATGTCAAGCATAAATCCAGCTATTTCCAAAATTGCTCGCTGCCTGAAACATGGCTCCGGCTGTGGCAATCCAGCCCATTGCACGAAAAATCCGGCAGTCGGATAAACTGTGCCGTTGTACCCTACTCCCGAAATCATCATGCAAAACATCCAAGCTGTAGAACTGGCCAAAGCCTATCGCCTGCTGAACCACGGCCCTACCACCATCGTCACCAGCGCCCATGCCGGAGCCAGCAATGTAATGGCGGCGGCGTGGGCCATGGCGCTGGATTTCGATCCGCCCAAAGTGCTGGTGGTGATCGACAAAAGTACGCTGACGCGTGAACTGGTGGAAGCCTCGGGCGAGTTTGCGCTGAACATTCCTACCCGCGCGCAGGCCGAACAGACATTGGCGGTAGGCTCCAGCTCCGGGCGCGACGGCGACAAGTTCGCGGCGCTGGATATCGCCACATTTCCATCGCAGAAAATCGGCGCACCGCTGATGTCCGGCTGCCTGGCATGGCTGGAATGCAAGATCATCCCGGAGCCGCATAATCAGCAGCGCTACGACCTGTTCATCGCCGAGGTGGTGGCCGCCTGGGCCGATGCCGCGGCGTTCTCTGAAGGCCGCTGGCACTTCCCCAGCGCAGACCAGCATTCCGTGCATTACCTGTCCGGCGGCGCCTTCTTCGCCACCGGCGAAGCGTTCAATGTGCAGCTGAAGTCGTAGCGAGGACTCAGTTCACAACAAACCTGCCGGCGCTTAGCCGCGGCCGATGAACGGCATATTGGTCGCCATCACTGTCATGAACTGAACGTTCGCATCCAGCGGCAGGCTGGCCATGTAGAGCACCGCATTGGCGACATTTTCCACCGCCATGGTCGGCTCCACCGCCACCTGGCCATTGGCTTGCAGGATGCCCTGCTCCATCCGTTCCGTCATGTCGGTGGCGGCATTGCCGATATCGATCTGGCCGCAGGCTATATTGTATTTGCGGCCATCCAGCGAAGTCGACTTGGTCAGGCCCGTAATCGCGTGCTTGGTGGCGGTATAGGCCACCGAATTCGGCCGCGGCACATGCGCGGCGATCGAGCCATTGTTGATGATGCGGCCGCCGCCCGGCGTTTGCGCCTTCATGATCTTGAACGCTTCCTGCGTGCACAGGAAGGCGCCAGTCAGGTTGACGTCGACCGATGCCTTCCACTGGGCGAAATCAACCTCCTCCAATGACGCCGATTTAGTGAAGATGCCGGCATTGTTGAACAGCAGATCCAGGCGGCCGAACTGTTCGCTGACCTTGGCAAACAGCATCTTCACAGACGCCGGGTCGCTGACATCGGCCGGCACCGCCAAGGCATGCGCCGCCAGCATGCCGGCGGCCGCCATGGTTTCTTCCAGGGCGGCGCTGCGGCGTCCCGCCAGCACCACGGTGTAATCGTTGCGCAGCAGCGCCAGGGCGATGTGCTTGCCGATGCCGGAACCGGCGCCGGTGACTAATGCGACTTTCTTGCTGACTGCCATTTCCATGCTCCTGGGTGGTTATTTTCCTTATTCTAACGATGTTTCGCCTCAAGCCTGTCGCTCACCCCGGCATCGCTTGCAAACTTGTAATAATCAAATGCGACTTTGGTCGTTCACTCAGTGATTTTGTTTTGTTAATCTGCCCTGCATGGCGCTCGATTTTTCGAACGGCCTGAACAATGGAAACAAACGGGAACATCTACCAGGGACCAAAACAATATGAAATCAACTGCCATCTTATTCGCCGGCCTGACGCTGCTGTCCGGCCTGGCCCATGCCGACAAACTGGACGACATCAAGAAAGCCGGCGTGCTGCGCGTGGCCACCTTCGACGGCAATCCGCCGTTCGGCTTTGTCGACCAGAAGACCAACAAGATCATCGGCCTGGATGTCGATTACGCCAATGCCGTCGCCAGGAAACTCGGCGTCAAGGTCGCACTGGTGCCGACCAATCCGGCCAACCGGATTCCCTTGCTGACATCGGGCAAAGTCGACCTGGTGTTCGCCAATTTCACCATCAATCCCGAGCGCGCCCAGGTGATCGATTTCAGCATCCCCTACTTCGCTTCCGGCCAGCAGTTCCTGACCAGGAAAGGCGTGCTGAAAACGGCTTCCCAGATCCCTGAGCTGCGTATAGGCACCGACAAAGGCACCACCATGGAAACCACCTTGCGCGAAAAATATCCGGCCGCCAAGGTCGTGCTGTACGACGATACGCCGTTCGCCCTGGCCGCCCTGCGCAATGGCAATGTGCAGGCGATCACCCAGGATGGCTCCAAGCTGATTGCGCTACTGGCCAATATTCCGGACAAGGAAAAATATGAAATCCCGGCTTTCGCCATTTCCGAGGAATACGAAGGCGTCGGCGTGCCCAAGGGCGAAACCCGGCTGGTGAATACGCTCAACGACACCCTGCGTGAATTTGAAAAGGATGGCACCGCCCTCAAGATCTACGACAAATGGTTCGGCCCCAACAGCAAATCCCCGCTACCGCGCCTGTTCAAGATCGGCGATACCAAGCTGAGCCAGAACTGATCTTTCTTCTGCAATTTTCTCCTGATGTCTGTCTTGCACTGGCCGTCTTTGCCGATTGCCAGTGTTTTTTTATTCCTGGCCGTTAAGGGCCGGTAGTTGGTTGCAAAGTAAAAATGACCGAGTTTCAATCGTTGCTGGGGCAGGCGCTGCCCCCCAAATACCTGGGCTGGCTGATGGATGGCTTGTGGATGACGCTGCATATTTCTGCCGTGATCGCCCTGCTCTCCACCTTGCTCGGCATCGTGATCGCCGCTGCGCGTTCAAACCACCGCCGCTGGCTGGCGCTGCCTGCTGCCGCTTTTCTTGCCTTGTTCCGCAATACGCCGCTGCTGGTGCAATTGTTTTTCTGGTACTTCGGCGTCTCCAGCCTGCTACCGGAGAGTTCGGTAGAGTGGCTCAATACCGTGCATAGCCTGGCGCTCGGCAGCTATCTGGCGCTGAACTGGCCATCCTTCGAACTGCTGTGCGCCGTGATTGGCCTGAGCCTGTATTCCGCCGCCTATATAAGCGAAGAAATCCGCGCCGGCATGCGTGGCGTCGCCGCGGCCCAGCAACTGGCCGGCGCCGCGCTCGGCCTGACGCGCTGGCAGGTGCTGCGCTATGTGATCCTGCCGCAAGCAGTGTGGATTGCCCTGCCGCCGTTGCTGGGACAGTACATGAATATCATCAAGAACACCTCGCTGACCATGGCGATCGGCCTGGCCGAGCTGTCCTATACCTCGCGCCAGGTGGAGGCGCAAACCTTCAAGACTTTCCAGGCTTTCGGTGTCGCGACCTTGTTTTATATCGCGGTGATCGCTGCGCTGGAAATGGCCGGGCAATTGCTGCAGCGGCGCCGGCGCCTGGCCGTGACTGGAAGCGCGCGGCGATGAGCATGCAATTCAGCGTATTGACGGACAACCTGCCTTACCTGCTGTGGGGCGCTTATCCCGACGGGCCGCTGGGCGGCGCTGCCTTGACCGTATTGCTAAGCCTGGGCTCGGCGCTGGCGTCGGCAGTGCTGGGGTTGTTGCTGGGCATCGGCTTGTCGATGTCGCGCGGCTTTCTTAATTTTCTGCTGGCGGCGGTGATCGGCTTCTTCCGGGCGATTCCGGTGCTGATGCTGATTTTCTGGACTTATTTCCTGTTGCCGGTTGTATTTCACGTCGACGTGCCGGGGGTGTTGTCGGTGATGTGCGCCTTGGCGCTGGTCGGCGGCGCTTATCTGGCGCATTCGGTGCATGCGGGGATCAGCGGCGTCGGCGGCGGTCAGTGGGATGCGGGGTTGTCGCTGGGGATGACGCGGGTGGCGGTGCTGCGGCATATCGTGCTGCCGCAGGCTTTGCAGATGATGCTGCCGTCTTTCGTTAACCAATGGGTGACCTTGATCAAGGATAGCTCTCTGGCGTATATCGTCGGGGTGGGCGAGTTGTCGTTCGTGGCGGCGCAGGTCAACAGCCGGGTGATGATTTATCCGGCGGAGATATTCATGTTTATCGGCTTGATTTATTTTCTGCTGTGTTCGGGGTTGGGGTGGTTTGCGCATTTGGTGGCTGGCTATTTCCGCCCGGCGCGGGATAGCCAGATAACTCAGGCTGCCGCTATCTGATTGTGACTGTGGCCTGGCCAGTATTCAGTCCGATATTTTCACCACGATTATTTGCCGCCGCGATCTACGGCCCTTGCGTGATTTTCGTTTTATTTCCTCTTCGCTTAGTTAATTAGGGTCAGAGTTTTTTTCGCAGCCTTTTGCGAAAATTACTCTGACCCTAATTAACGGGCTACGGAGTATATGTCTTGGCATGCTAAGAACGTTCTGTGCATTGCTAAAACGGTTACTACTCCGTAGAAGCAAGCCGGGGGCGGCCCGGCAGCCGCTCACTTTCTTTTGCTTGCCTGCGCGGCCCGGCCAAAAGAAAGTAAGCAAAGAAAAGGCGACCGCAAAGCCGTTGCCCTCCCTTCGGTCGGGCCCCCAAATCCGGCGCGCGCCAGCCGGGTGAGGGGCAAAACTCGCCTTCGGCTCAAACATGCCCCTCACAATTCCCGGCTGACACGCGCCGGATTTGGCAACGTCTCAATGCGGAACACGTCAACTGCAACTTCAAAAGCAACAGCAAAACCAACACCACAGCCTTGGCTAAGCTAGGCGAGCACTGGAGTTGCCTCCCCGGCAACAAAACGCAAGGACAGACAACACCATCACCCGCAAACAGAATGAAACATTGACCGAATTGACTAAACTCAGATTGAATTTATACTGTACATACATACAGTATAATATATTCTCTCTTAAGTTTTGCCCTATTTCCATTTCGTCATGTCTCTCTCTGCCAGCGCCTCATCCAGCCTCACCGCTGCGGTTCAGTCGGTTGTTTCGACCTTGCCGCATGCCTTGTGGCGGGCGGACCAGATGGGGAGTTACCAGGGGGCGGTCACGGCTTCCGGTTATCCGGCGCTGGATAGGGAGTTGCCGAACGGCGGCTGGCCGCATTCGGCGTTGATTGAACTGCTGCTGCATCAGAGCGGCTGCGGCGAGATGCGGCTGCTGCAGCCAGCCCTGCTGCAGATTGCGCAGCAGCGGCGGATCGTGCTGCTGCAGCCGCCGCACCTGCCGCAGCTGGCAGCCTGGGAAGCCGCCGGGCTGGCTAGCGAGAAATTGCTTTGGATTAAGACCGGGCGCAGCACCGATGCGCTGTGGTCGGCGGAACAGGTTTTGCGCAACGGCAGCTGCGGCGCGCTGCTGATGTGGCAGCCGCATATCCGCGGCGAAGCCTTGCGCCGCCTGCATCTGGCGGCACAGGCCAGCGATACCATGTTGTGGATGATCCGTCCGCTCAGCGCCGCCCACGAATCGTCGCCCTCGCCCTTGCGCCTGTCCTTGCAGCCGGCCCGCAATGGCGTCGAGATCCAACTGCTCAAGCGCAAAGGGCCGCAACATGAACATGCTTTCTACCTGCCGCTGCCGGCCACCGTTCCCGAGACTGAGACTGAGACCGATCTGGTCGCGCCTCCCTTCACTTTATTAAACCCTGCGGCAACACCCCACCATGGCACTCTGGATAGGCATACATCTCCCGCTGTTGGCGCTGGAAACCTTGCGCCCGCGCTGGTCTAAGCCCTGCATGTTCGCGGTCCTGGAACATGAGCAGGTGCTGGCCATGAGCGCCAGCGCGGCAGCCGCCAGCGTGCGGCCGGGCATGCGCCGCGGCGGCGTGCTGGCGCTGGCGCCGGAAACGCTGCTGTGCGAACGCGAAACAACGCGCGAACAAGGGGCGCGCGACGATATCGCGCTGACCCTGTTGCAGTACACGCCGGAGGTCACGCATGCCGAAGAAGATTCGCTGCTGCTCGATGTCAGCGCCAGCCTGAGCGCTTTCGGCGGCCGCTTGGCGCTGTGCCGCCGCATCCGCGACAGCGTCCAGGCACTCGGCTTCAGCCTCCAGCTCAGCATGGCGCCGACCGCCCAAGGGGCATGGCTGCTGGCGCGCTTTCGACGGCGCCATCGCAACCCTCCCTTGCCGCGGCAACGGCGTAGCCTAGGCATGGCCAGCATGCAGCGCCGGCTGGACGCGCTGCCGTTCGTGATCCTGCCTGCGGCGCGCCCTTACCAGGAATGGCTGACTGGCATCGGCTGCCAGACCTTGGCCGATCTGCGCAAGCTGCCGCGCGCCGGCCTGCAGCGGCGCAGCGACCAGCAGCTGTTGGCAAGCATGGACCGCGCCTACGGCACGGCGCCGGAAATCTTCGACTGGGTGCAGCCGCCGCCGACTTTTTCCGCCTGGCTGGAACTGCCGGACCGCATCGAGCATGCCGAGGCGGTGCTGTTTGCCGCGCGCCGCCTGATCCTGCAGATGACTGGCTGGCTGGTGGCGCAGCAGCTGGCGGTCTCCTGTTTCCTGCTGTCGCTGGAACATGAACGCGGCCGCCAGGCGATTACGCCGACGCCGCTGGAAATTTCGCTGGCCGAAGCCGCCTGGCATGAAGAACACCTGCTGCGCCTGCTGAAAGAACGGCTGGGCCGATTGCAGCTTGAGGCGCCGGTGATTGCCTTGCGCCTGCAAGCCACCCAGGTGGCGCCGATGTTGCCGCCGACCGCCTCGCTGTTTCCCGAACCGGGCGGCACGCCGGGCGCCTATGCCCGCTTGCTGGAACTGTTAAGCGCGCGGCTGGGCAACGAGAATGTGCTGCAGCCGGCGGCGCGCGCCGATCACCGGCCGGAAATCGCAAATAACTGGCAAGCCGCTACCGCCGCTGGCCGCCAGCCGCCTGACGAGAGCAAGCGCGAAGTCCAGCCGCCGCGCCCGTTCTGGCTGTTGCAGGCGCCGCTGGCCTTGACGATACGCAATCACCGCCCCTTCTACAGCTCGCCCTTGCGGCTGCTGGCCGGCCCTGAACGCATCGAATGCAGCTGGTGGGACGGCGTGGCGGCGGTGCGCGATTATTTCATCGCGGAAGGCGAAGACGCCGCCTGCTACTGGATCTACCGGCAGCGCAGCAGCGATGAAATCCACTGGTTCCTGCATGGCTTGTTCGCCTGACAGCAAGGAATAAGCCATGGATGAGATCAAGCCCAATCCCTCGCTCTCGGATATTCTACCGGGCTCGTTGCCGGAATACGCCGAGCTGCAATGCGTTTCCAATTTCAGTTTCCTGCGCGGCGCCTCGCATCCCGAGGAACTGGTGGAACGCGCGGCCCAGCTCGATTACCACGCGCTGGCGCTGACCGATGAATGCTCGCTGGCCGGCGTGGTGCGCGCCCATGTGGCAGCCAAAGCGCATCAACTGCAGCTGCTGATCGGCAGCCAGTTCCAGCTGCACGAAGCCGACGGCAGCCCGGCCTTTTCATTGATTGCACTGGCGCAGAACCGCGAAGGCTACGGCAACCTGTCGGAACTGATCACGCTGGCGCGCAGCCGCGCCGGCAAAGGGCACTACCTGCTGACGCCGCAGGACCTGGACAATCCCGGCGCCGACAACGCCCACCTGCGCCAGCTGCCCGACTGCCTGCTGATCCTGCTGCCCGCGCATGGCATAGCCAGCGCCACGCTGATGCAGCAGGCAGCCTGGCTGCGCGCCAATTTCCCGGGCCGCGGCTGGATCGGCCTGACCTTGCTGCACCAGGCCGGCGACCAGCAGCAACGCGCCGTCATCGAACAAGTGGCGCAGACGCAAGGCTTGCCGGTGGTAGCTACCGGCGATGTCTGCATGCACAGGCGCTCGCGCAAGCCGCTGCAGGATACGATGACGGCGATCCGCATCGGCAAGCCGGTCGCCGCCTGCGGCTATGCGCTCGCGCCCAACGCCGAGCAGCACCTGCGCGCCCGGCTGCGGCTGGCCAACCTGTATCCGGCAGCGGCGCTGGCGGCCAGCGTGGAGATTGCCGCCATGTGCAACTTCTCGCTGGATGAACTGCGCTATGAATATCCTGATGAAGTGGTGCCGGCCGGCCATAGCGCTGCCAGTTACTTGCGCCAGCAAACTTATATCGGCGCACGGCGGCGCTATGCCGATGAGATTCCAGCGGCGGTGCAGAACCAGCTGGAAGACGAGCTCGATATCATCCATGCGCTGAATTACGAATCCTATTTCCTGACGGTGTACGACATCGTCCAATTCGCCCGCAGCAAGGAGATCCTGTGCCAGGGCCGCGGCTCGGCCGCCAATTCAGCAGTCTGCTACTGCCTCGGCATCACCGAGGTCGATCCCTCGCGCAGCACCTTGCTATTCGGCCGCTTCATCAGCAAGGAACGCGACGAGCCGCCTGACATCGATGTCGATTTCGAGCATCAGCGGCGCGAAGAAGTGATCCAGTATATCTATGGAAAATACGGCCGCCGCCGCGCCGCCCTGACCGCCGTGGTGATCAGCTACCGGCCGCGCAGCGTGTTGCGCGATGTCGGCAAGGCGCTCGGGGTCGATCCCAGCCTGGTCGACCAAGTCGCCAAATCGCAGCGCTGGTGGGACGACAAGCAGCAGCTGCAGCAGAATTTCAGCGAACTCGGCATCGCCCCCGATACCCCGATTGCCGAGCACTGGGCAGAACTGTCGCATACCTTGATGGGTTTTCCGCGCCACCTGTCGCAGCACCCGGGCGGCTTCGTGATCTCGCGCGGCAAGCTGTCGCGGCTGGTGCCTATCGAGAACGCGGCGATGCCGAACCGCAGCGTGGTGCAATGGGACAAGGACGACCTCGATGCGCTGCGCATCCTCAAGGTCGACGTACTGGCGCTGGGCATGCTGTCGATGCTGCAGCGGGCGCTGGCGATGGTTTCCCGCCAGCGCGGCGCCTGCTTTGAAATGCAGGATATCCCGCGTGAAGATCCTGCCACCTATCAGATGATCCGCAAGGCCGATACGATAGGCGTGTTCCAGATCGAAAGCCGGGCCCAGATGAGCATGCTGCCGCGCCTCAAGCCCAAGGAATTCTATGATCTGGTGATCCAGGTCGCCATCGTCCGGCCCGGGCCGATCCAGGGCGGCATGGTGCATCCCTACTTGCAAAACCGGAAAAAGAAGCCGGAAGAAATCGATTACCCCAGCGAGGAATTAAAAATAGCATTGAAGCGCACCTTGGGAATCCCGATTTTCCAAGAGCAAGTCATGCAAATCGCCGTCATCGCCGCCGGCTTCACCCAGGGCGAAGCGGATGAATTGCGCCGCTCGATGGCGGCCTGGAAGCGCAAAGGCGGCCTGGAAAAATTCGAACGCAAGCTGATCGACGGCATGGTCGCAAAAGATTATAAAAAAGATTTCGCCGAAGCCATCTTCAAGCAGATCCAGGGCTTCGGCGAATACGGCTTCCCGGAAAGCCATGCCGCCAGCTTCGCCCTGCTGGCCTACGCCAGCTCCTGGCTCAAATGCCACGAACCGGAAGCCTTCCTGGCGGCGCTGCTGAACAGCCAGCCGATGGGATTTTATTCGCCTTCGCAGCTGGTGCAGGATGCGCGCCGGCATGGCGTCGACGTGCTGCCGGTGGACATCAACCGCAGCAACTGGGAAGCCGCGCTGGAGTCCACTGCAGGATCGACACGGCCAGCGGTCAGGCTGGGGCTAAGCCTGGTGCGCGGCCTGAGTTTCGACAATGCCGAAGAAATCGAAGCAGCGCGCGCCGTGCGCCCTTTCAGCGACCTCCAGGACATGGCTTTGCGCACCGGCCTCAGGCGCGACCAGCTGCAGGCGCTGGCTGCCGCCGGCTCGCTGGCGCCGCTCTCCGGCAACCGCCGCCAAGCCTTGTGGCAGGCCTTGGTCAGCGCCCCCGAAAAAGGCTTGCTCAGGCCAGCCCAGGTCAACGAGGAAGAACTGTTGCTGGCGCCGCCGGGAGAAGCGGAGAACATCCTGCACGATTACCACACGCTGGGCCTGACCCTGGGCCGCCATCCGCTGGCGCTGCTGCGGACAACCCTGAGCGCCAGGCGCTTCCTGCCGGCCGATGTGCTGAACACCTTTGCCGACGGCCAGCTGGCGCGCGGCTGCGGCATCGTCACGGTGCGTCAGCGCCCCGGCACGGCCAAGGGCGTGGTGTTCGTCACCCTGGAAGATGAAACCGGCACCGTCAACGTGATCGTCTGGCCCGACCTGGTGGATCGCCAGCGCAAGGAATTGCGGGGCGCGTCCCTGATGGGCGTGTATGGGGTCTGGCAAACCCATGACGGCGTCAGCCACCTGGTGGCAAAACGGCTGGTGGATCTGTCGCCGCTGCTGGGCAGGCTGAATACCAGCAGCCGCGACTTTCATTGAAGCGAAAGCATCCTATTTTTGCTGCGGCATGTGCATATGGTCGGGATGCGCATCAAGCATCAGGTCGATGCCGGCGCCGGGATCTTCGCTGCCGTCTTCCTGCACTGCTACCGCGCGCTGCAAGCCTTCCTCATGCGCCAGGTCGCGCTTGCGCTGCCAGTTGACCGCCACCAGCCCGCCCACGCCCAGCACCGCCAGGCAGGCCGCCGGCACCAGCATCGGCGTCACATTGCTGTTGGTCAGCTTGCCTACATAGGGCATCAGGTTCTGGCCGAAGAAACCGCCCAGGTTGCCGATCGAATTGATGGCGGCGATGCTGGCTGCCGCGCGCGCGCCCTGGAAGAACTTGGGCGGCAAGGACCAGAAGCAGGGATATAGCAAGGTGATGCAGGCGCCACCGACCACCAGCGCGCCGAAGCGCAGCACATTGGAATCCAGCAGCGCGCTGGAGGCGAAGCACACCAGACCCAGTAAGCCAATCACCGCGATCGCCTGGTACACCACGCGGTCATGCCGCAATTTCCCCGGCAGCCACAGCAGCAGCAAGACCGCCAGACCCCACGGCATCATGTTGAGCAAACCGTTGATGGTGGAACTGACGCCGAAGCCCTTGACCAGCGTCGGCAGCCAGTAAGTGACGCCGTACAGCGAAGTCGACATCAGCATGTAGGTGGCGGCAAACATCAGCACGCGCAGATCCCACAAGGCCGCCAGCGGATTGCCGCGGGTGACGTTGGCCGGCGTGTCGCGCCGCATCATGTCGTTCAGCTTGATTTTCTGCGCCGCCGACAGGAACTTGGCTTCATCGATGGAACCCGGCAGGTAGCCCATCACCACCAGCGTCAGCAGCACCGCCGGCGCGCCGGTGGCGATGAATACCCATTGCCAGCCCGCCAGCCCAAGCGTGCCGTTCAGGTTCAGCAGCAAGCCGCCAACCAGCGCCCCCAGCATGTTGGCCAGCGCGCTGCCGAGCGTAAACACGCCCAGCACCCGGGTCCGGTATACCTGTGGAAACCAGAGCGTGAGGTAATAGATCACGCCAGGATAGAAGCCGGCTTCGGCCACGCCCAGCATGAAGCGCAGCACGTAGAACATCGGCAGCGAAGTGGTGAAGCCGAGCAAGATCGTCACCGCGCCCCAGGTGAACATGATGCGCGCCAGCCAGACCCGGGCGCCGTATTTGTGCAAAGCCAGCGTGCTGGGGATTTCAAACAGCAGGTAGCCGATGAAAAACAGGGAGGCGCCCAGGCCGTAGGCGGCCTCGCTCATGTGCAAGGCATGCACCATGTCCAGCTTGGCGAAGCCGACGTTCTGGCGGTCGATGAAGGACACCAGGAACATCACGATCAGCAATGGCATCAGGCGCCAAGCTACTTTCTTCATCAACTGGTCTTCAGACAGTTCGGTATTTGACTGCACGATGGGTCTCCGTTTTTTTGTGGGAATCCGTCGTCTGTGGCGACGGATGAGGTGCTGCAAAAATCTGCTGCGAAATCAGCCAGGCCAGTGACGCTGCCATATGGGCGCCACCTTGGGATGGGTTTCTATATTTTCGAGCAGCGCCAGGAAATCCGGCCGGGCTTTTCCCAGGTATCCCCGTGCGCCCGACCATTTGCTCACCACAGCCGCCAGCAGGTCGAGCGCGCCGGGCTCGGCGCCGTTCAGGAATGGGCTTGCTGCATAAGTATAAGTATCGGCAAAAATTTCCCAATAGCGGTACAGGCGCTCGCGCGCGCCTTGCCGGATCTGCTCCTTGATCGCCTCGTCGGCGTTGATGCACCAGCGCTCCGGATAATCGATCACGCCGATGGCGGCATAGCAGTTAGCCGCGATGAACACCAGGCCGCGGATGGCCTGGGCACGCTGCATTTCGTTGTCAGGTAACAATCGGGCGGAGGGTTGGGTTAATCCGAGATGCAGCAGGATCGCGGCGCTTTCGGTGAGCACGCTGCCATCCGGCAGTTGCAAAGTGGGGATTTGCCTGAGGGGGTTGCATTGCCGCAGCTCGTCGACTGCCGAACCCGGTTCCCAAGAGGCCGCGTCAACCAGCCGGTAGCTCTGCCCGGCCAACACCAGCGCGATTTCCACCACGGCAGAGCCGCAGCCCTTGAAGCCATAGAGTGTGTACATGCGACCCCGCCGTTCTATCTTTTGGAAGATAAATTCTAACAGGGAGTGAAGCCGTCATGTCGCCGGGATTGCAGCCGGCCGCGGAACCTCCAGGCCCAGCGCATGCCGCACCCGCCCGCAAAACTCCTCCGGCGAACGGGAAATGATTTCTTCCGGCACGCTGAATTTCTTGATCAGCCGCTTGTGGCTCTCAAAACCGTAGGACACCATGAAAGGGTGCATGCCGGAGCCGATCGCCGCCAGGTAATCCTTGTGCTCGTCGCCGCAGATGTAGCCGCGCGCCGGGTTGATATCCATGCGTTCCCGGATCGAACGGAATTCCTGCATTTTTTCCAGGTGCAGCGGCACGTGGGCAAAAAAATCGAAGCTGTCGATATCGATATCGTGACGCCGGAACAGCAGCCGCAGCGTGTGCTCCGGGTCGTTGGTCATATTCCGCGTCACCAGGCCGACTGCGATGTCGGGCGCGTTGATCAGGCTTTGCACCAGTTCGGCGATGCCGGGATAGAGCCGGGCTTCTTCCCGGTAGACCTCGGTCAGGGTAGCGATCAGCTGCTTGCGGTTCTGCTTGCCGATCTGCTTTTTCAGATTGGCCGGAAATTCTTTCAAGCCGCCCAGGTATTTGAACAGGCGGCGCCGCTTCTGGAATCTTTCTTCATCGCCGATCTCCATGCCGTGGCGGGAAAAGGTCTTGTCGATGGCGCTGTAGGCGTCGATGGTGGTGCCGTCTGCATCGAGAATGATTAATCGCTTGCTGTTTTTGTACATTGTCTATCCGTCAGGGGGAGGCAGCAGTTCTTGACGTCAACATATAGCAGTCGTATGACAGGACGATGACTTCGGCCGCCCACCTGTCAGGTATGATAGCGGCTCACCAATCCAGCCATCTCCGACCATGAGCGCCATCACCGATCTCGACACCCTGCTCGGCTCCATGAGCCCGATCGCCAGCGACGGCCGGTTCGTCTTTTGCTGCATTGCCGACGGCCGCTACGGCGTGCATGCGGACCTGGCGCCGCTCGCCTCGTTCCAGGAGAAGGAAGGTTTGACACTGATCCTGCCGCAGCCAGCCGCCGACCGCGCCGGACTGGCCTACGAAGGAGTGTTCGCCATGATTACGCTGAGCGTCCATTCCAGCCTGGCGGCGGTTGGGCTCACCGCTGCGGTGGCGGCTGAACTGACCAAGGCTGGCATCAGCGCCAATGTGCTGGCTGCCTTTTTTCACGATCACATCTTCGTGCCGGCCGCGCGCACCAGCGAGGCCGTGGCGGCATTGAGCGCACTGGCGCAGCGCCATGGCGGCAACGGCGCGGGCTAGCACAAGCGGATAGCGAGCCGCGTCAGGAGCTCCGCAGCGCCCGTTCTTTCTGCAACAGGCGCACGCTATGCACCGCGGTCAGCGCCACCGCGCACCAGATCGGAATATAAGTCAGCAACTGGCCCGGCGCCAAAGCTTCGCCCAGGAACAGCAGCGCAACAGCGACCAGCAGCACCGGTTCGACATAGCCGAGGATGCCGAACAAGGCCATCGGCAGCAGCCGGCTGGCGCCCAGGTAGGCGCCCAGCGCTACCGTGCTGAGCAAACCCAGGCCGGGCAGCAGCAACAGCCACATGTCGGGCCGCTGCGCAATCACTGGCAAGGAATCGCGCGCATACAGCATGGCTGCCGCAAACGGCAACAGCAAGGCGATCTCCAGCGCGAACGCCACTACCGGATCGGCATTGATCTTGCGCCGCAGGATAAAGTAAGGGGGATAGCCGAGCGCCACCACCAGCGTCGGCCAGGCAAAGCTGCGCGTCATCCACAGCTCATGCAGCACGCCGACCAAGGCGCAGGCGACCGCCAGCCATTGGAAGATATCCAGCCGTTCGTGATAATAGAAGCGGCCGACCAGCACCATGGTCAAGGGCAGCAGGAAATAGCCGAGCGACACTTCCAGTGCGCGCCCGTGCAGCGGCGCCCACAGGAAAATCCAGAGTTGCACCCCGAGCAGGGACGCCACCACCAGCAGCATCAGGCAAGTCAGCGGTTCGCGCCGCAGGCGCTGCAGCAGCTCGCGCGCCTGCGGCCAGCGCCGCCGCAGGAACAGCAGCGCCAGCGCGCCGGGCAGCGTCCACACCACGCGCCAGGCAAAGATATCCAGGCCGTCGAGCGGCGCCAGCAGCTTGGTATAGCCGGACAGCAGGGCGAACAGCATCGAGGCGCCAACCGAGAGGCTGATGCCGCGCCCTATTTCATGCTGGCTCATGGCGTCCGGCCCAACACGGCCGGGTTGGCCGCTGCGTTCAATCGGCCAACGCTTCTTTGGCAGCTTGTTCCGGCGTCAAGCCGTCATAAAACTGGTCGGTGAACCACTCCACCTGCTCTTCGATATGCTCCTGCGCCTGCTCCAGCGTAGCGCCGCCGGCGACCAGGAAGCCTTCTACTTCGATGCACCAGTTGATCAGAGCCAACGTTTCCGGATCCAGCTCTTCATTCTTCTTTGCCATTATTTTTCCAGTCAAAACCATCATGTTGTAGCAGTCTGACAACAAACCCGCCCGCGACCAGGCGCCGGCGGCAAGTTCTCTGCCGCCGGTATTTTACTCGCCTCCGGGCTAGTGGACTGTAATCGCCGAATCGAGAGTGAAAGGCGCGTATCCGGCACGCAGGGCAAGGCGCACAGCGGAGCAATAGTGGGGCTATTGCGAGCATGTGCAACGCCGCCATGCGTGTCGGATATGTGACAGGCACTCTTGATTCGGCGGTTACAGTCCACTAATGCTTCAGGATGGACTTCGGCAGGGCTGCTCACGCAAATATCGCTCGGTCGAGGCAGGACGGCGCGCCAGCATGGCCGGCGGCCGGATCGGACGGGCGACGAAATTACCGCCGCAATTCGGGCATACGCCCTTGAACACCTGGCCGGCGCAATCCACGCAGAACGTGCATTCAAAGCTGCAGATGCGCGCGTCCGCCGAGTCCGGCGGCAGGTCGCGGTCGCAGCATTCGCAATTCGGTTTCAACAACAGCATGGCCATCCCCTTTCTTGAATGCTTGAATTTCACCCGGCTTGATGGCTCCAGCTGCCCTGGATCGTGATCTCGCTCTTGACAGACCTGGCCAGGAAACATTCTTCATGCGCCTTGTGGTGCAGATGTTCCAGCACCGCGTCGCCCGGCACTTTGGCGCCGCCGAAAGTCACGGCCGGCAGCAGCTCCACCAGCGCCACCCAGCTCTTGCCGTCGGCGCCGCGCCGCATATGGCCCTGGGCATTGTCGACATAACGCTCGACCAGGTAGCCGGCGCTCCTGGCGATATCCAGGAACCACAGCATATGACAGCTGGAGAGTGCGGCGACATACGCTTCTTCAGGATCGACATTGGCCGGATCCGACAAAGGCACCCTGACAACGTGCGGCGAACTGGAGGCCGGCACCACCGCGCCGCCGTCGAAGCGCCACTGATGGGCGCGGCTGTAGCGGTTGTCGACAAAGGCTGCGGCGCCGCGTTCCCATGCGACGGTGGCGATATGCGTGGACATGAATTCTCCTTGGATCTGGATAGTCTGGAAATTTATTGCGGGACACTGTAGTGTGTCTGGGCGGCCCCCGAATGATATATCTTTACAGCAATTCTTGAAAATATTTTCCTCGTCAGAAATGACAAACAAGGACTCGCCATGCAACGTAAAATGCTTTTCTCTCGCTGTTTGTCCGGAGTGATCCTCGGCATCGCTCTGCTCGCCGGCAATGCCTCGGCAGAACAGATCAACGTCATGAATTCCGGCGGCTTCAGCGCCGCCTATAAGGTGCTCGCACCCGGCTTCGAACAAGCCAGCGGCGACAGCCTGAACACGGCTTGGGGCCCGTCCATGGGCGCCGCGCCCGAGGCGATTCCCAACCGCCTGCAGCGCGGCGAAGCGGCCGACGTGGTGATCATGGTCGGCTATGCCCTGGATGACCTGATCCGACAAGGAAAAGTAAACGCCGACAGCCGCCAGGACCTGGCGGATTCACGGATCGGGATGGTGGTCAAGAGCGGCGCCGCAAAGCCGGACATCAGCACCATGGACGGCTTGCGCCAGGCCTTGCTGAACGCAAAATCGATCGCCTATTCGGACAGCGCCAGCGGCGTCTACATAGAAAGCAAGCTGTTCAAGCTGCTCGGCATCGAAGACCAGGTCAAGGGTAAGGGACACATGATTCAAAAAACCCCGGTCGCCAGCCTGGTGGCCAAGGGAGAATATGAGCTGGGATTCCAGCAGGTCAGCGAATTGCTGCCGGTGAGCGGCGTCGATTTTGCCGGCAAGATTCCGGAGCAGGCGCAAAGCGTCACCACCTTTGCCGCCGGCATTCCCAGCAACGCCCTGCATCCCGAGGCCGGCAGAAAGCTGATTCGCTACCTGGCTTCTCCGACAGCTCAGGACGCGATACGGGATAGCGGCCTGGACTCTCTGTCTTCATCGCACCGGTAAAGCAGGTCGGCGACGTCGCCGGCGCGCGCCCTGCTATTGCTGGCGCCAATAAACACTGCCGCCGTCGGCGCCCGGATACAGCTTGGTGTGATTCACATGGTTGAACGCCAGCGGAACCTGGACGGTATCGTAATGCAGCATGAACTGGCGGGCATGCAAGGTGGCGATCAAATCGGCAAGGCTGATTTTCGCCGGCGCATAGCCGCGTAAAATGTAGCACTGCATTTGCCACACCTGGGCCCAGGCCCAGTTGTCGTGCCAGGCAAAATCACGTTCCGACCATACCGATACGTGCGCCTCGGAACGAACATTCTCGACCGAATTCTGAATCGCCGCCTCAGGCAAGACCACTACCGTGTAAGCAGAGTGATAGGTAAGGAAATTCAGCAAATCCAGGCCAGCCGATTTCGGCAAATGCTCGATGCAGTCGCCGATAATGGTCAAATCGAACATTTCATCGGTCATCGTAGAAGGAATGTCGACCGCGCTCATCACATGCAGCGGCGAGTAAATATCCTGCAAGCCGAATCTCTCTACGTAGCTGCGCTCTATTTCCACGCCTTCCACTATCGCTTGCGGCAAAACCTGTTTCGCCAGGCGGCCGTATTTACCCTCGCCGCAACCGATATCCAGGATGCGCTCCGGCGCAAGCGCGCCAAGCAGTGCACCGGTAACTTCGTCAAAAGAACTCGCGGAAAACGGCATGATCAATATCCTGACTAAAAAAATTAATTATCGGAATGCGTAACATTGCGCCGCAAATACATTGCGGCAGCTCAGCGCAAGACTGAGGAAACACTAGCCTGCACCTGCTCGACATCGGCTGCCGCCAGCCAGTGGCAGTAGCCGGCGAGCGTATTGCGGTCGATTTCGCCAAGCGGAATATGGTCATATTTGCCGGCACGGAAATCGCGCTTGGACCAATACTCTTCGGTATGCCATGCATGGATATGCAAGACATCGCTGCCCAATGCACGGCCCGCATGCGGGAAGTGATCGAGAAAGCCCTGCGAACAGCGCTGAGGATAAGTACGGCGCAGCGCCAGCTCTCCGGCGTACATGGTCAGGACGTTCTTGCACCAGCCGGGCCACGTGCCCTCGAAGTCGCGGAATTCCTCGTCCAGAAGTTTCTGGCAATAGTCCATCTGGGCGACAACGAAATTGCACACGAATTCGCTTGGCCCAAGCAGCGAAGCGCCGACGTTATGCAAACCGGAATGCGGGAAACCCCAGCGCTGGCTGCATTCAACCAATTTCTTGCGGACTTCTTCGGTATAGGCGTAAGCGCCAAATCCAAAACACAAGCCGCTCGGACGGAAATCAGCCATTGCGCGGGTAACGAAGGTGTCGCAGTCGGTCTTCAGTATGTATTGATATTTTCTGCACAGATCGAGGACTTCCGGCTGGCACAAATTTGCAACCGAATTGATGTAACCATACCCGGCCCATTCGCTATGGCTGTCCGCATAGGGTGCGCTTGGCAGCAGCTTGATTCGCGCATCTGCCGGCAGCGCGCTTACGGCGTCCGGATGGCACACAGCGATAATCTCTGCGCGGGCAAACAGATTGGAATAAATCATGCTTTTGTAGAGCCAATGAAATTCCTCTATCGTTTCTTCCCTGTTGTCGACATACACCAGCACACCTAAATCCATCGCACATCCCTCAATTAAAAATACAGAATCGACAACAAACCAGCATCCGACGATGCCAGACACTGAACGAATACATATTAATTGATTTCAATAGCAACAACGCGAGCGCACAGGTTTATATGAGGCGGAGCTGGATGTGATGACCGGCTAACAGTGAAAGCAGTGAAAGCATTGCGCGTCCGGTCAAAGAATCGATTGCGGATTCGTCAATATACTTGAAACGGCGTTGCCGATAGCGCCAAAGACAGCGCCGATGGCAGCACAGCAGGACGGCAGGCCATGCCTACCGCCCCGCAGCGAGGAGAGTTAGTTATAGATCGGCATTGCCAGGAACAGCTTGATCACGATCGCATTGGCGATGTCGATGAAGAACGCGCTCACCATCGGCACCACCAGGAACGCCAGCGGCGACGGCCCGAAGCGGTCGGTCACCGCCTGCATGTTGGCGATCGCGGTCGGCGTCGCCCCTAGGCCGAAACCGCAATGGCCTGCCGCCAGCACCGCGGCGTCGTAGTTCTTGCCCATCACGCGGAACGTCACGAATACCGCATAAGCTGCCATCGCCGCCGCCTGCACCGCCAGGATCAGCAGCACCGGCAAGGCCAGCGACGCCAGGTCCCACAGACGCAAGCTCATCAGCGCCATCGCCAGGAACAGCGACAGGCTCACATTGCCCAGCAGCAGGATGGCGCGCTCGAAAATCTTGTAGCCGACCAGCAGCGACAAGCCATTGCTCAGCACCACACCGACAAACAGGACGCAGACAAAGGTCGGCAATTCAAACGCCGTGCCGTTCAACTGGTTGGCGATCAGGGTGCCGACCGACAGGCTGACAGCGATCAGGGCCAGCGCTTCGATGAAGGCTTGTGGCGTAATCAGCTGCTCCGCCTTGGGCTGCTCGAAACTCAACGGCGGGTGGTCAGCCGGCGCTGCCTGGGCGCCCGGCAATTTGACGCGCTTGACCAGGAAGCCGGCCACCGGGCCGCCGATCAGGCCGCCCAGGATCAGGCCGAAGGTAGCGCAAGCGATCGCAATTTCAGTGGCCGCCGCCAGGCCGTGGCGCTCGGAAAACACCCGGCCCCAGGCGGCGCCGGTGCCATGCCCGCCCGACAAGGAAATCGACGCGCCCAGCAAGCCGATCAAAGGATCGAGTCCCATCATCTTCGCCATGCCGATGCCGATGGTGTCCTGCAAGATCAGCAAACCCACCACCACGCCCAGGAACAAAGCCAGGGTCCTGCCGCCGGCTTTGAGGCTGGCGAGATTGGCATTCAAGCCGATGGTGGCGAAGAAAGCCAGCATCAGCGGCCCTTGCAGGGTGTTATCGAACTGCACCTGGACATTGGAAAAACTGCGCAAGCCGAACAGCAGCAAAGCCACCAGCAAGCCGCCCACCACCGGCTCGGGAATGCTGTAGGTTCTCAGCAGCGAGGAAGAAGACACCAGCTTGCGTCCCAGCAGCAATACCAGCGATGCGGCGACTAATGTTTCCAGGGTGTCCAAGTTAATCATCTATTTCCTTTCGTTTCTAAACATGTGTCGATACCGGCAGCGTCGCTTACCGGGAACGGTTTCGCTCCGGAGCAGGATGCAAGACAGGCAGCATCTGCAGTCATGCTTGCGCTCTCTCGGCATGGGAGAAAGATCTCTTTGAATTCAGCACACAATTTCCCCTTGGCAATTATCGAGAATAACGCATTGCCGTTTGCATTGCTTACACCGCAGATTATTTCAGCGCTGGACCGCGTCGGAGGGCAGGCAGGAATGCCTGGCTAGGTTGCTGACAAGAATTAATGAAATATACCGAACGCTGGGTTCGGCGGCGACAAAAAAATGCCGGGCCAATGCTGTCATAAAATCATTGACAAGGCAACATCAAATTCAATGTGCAGCGCGCCGGCAAGGGTCGCCCGCCGTCAATTTTTGCGTCTTGCCAATCTCTCTTAAGGACCGGCAAATTTAGCCAGCGCAGCTTAGACTCCTCTGGCACTGCGATGTAACCTGGGAAAGTTTTGACAAGAAATTGACACAGAGTGATGTTGGTTTGCATTACTCGGAGATTTGCTTCAGTACAGCTGTCGATCAATCACAAGGGAATATAAGTAATCACCACATCATTGCCACGAATCGCACTACGCATTTCGTACTTAGCCGATACCCAGTCAATGTGAAAACGGCGCCTCATGTCGATCAACTTGAATGGGAAAACGAAGCGTTTGATCCAGCGCTGGTGATTGAGGTCTAAAGATGACTCTAAAAATATTTCTCGACACGGAATTCACAGATTTCATTCGCCCACATTTGATCAGCATCGGGATGGTCGCAGATTTCGGGGAAGAGTTTTATGCGGAAATTCCGTATCCAGACAGCGAGTGCAGCGATTTTGTGCGGGAAACGGTTATCCCGCTACTCGGGCGTTTTCCAGACGCAATATGTTCCAAGGAAAATTTGCCCGTCAGATTACGAATCTGGTTAGAGCTTGTTAGGGCTCAGCGGGACCATATTGAAATCTGTGTTGATTCTCAGACGGACTGGGATCTACTGATCAGCGCCTTGGAATACCAGGTGCCGAAGTGGTGCCGGCAGACGTTCATTGGAAATGAAATCGACGAGCTGCGCCGCTCCGATTTCCACAGGGAAAATGATTCGCCTGAGCATCATGCGCTCTATGACGCATGGGCAAATAAATATGCATTCAAAGAGAACCCTTCCTCCAACTAATGTCAACGGCGAAACGGGCTGCGACTCTGCCTTCAAGCGCTTCATTTCGGCTGTCGGAGATGCTAAAAAAGCCCACTCAAATATGAGCGAGCCTAAGTTGATGCTCGCATATAGAGGCTGTCTCGTGGAACTTCTCCACCTGCGCTATCTAATTGCTACCGCTTCGGATTCCTGAGGTTGCCAACCTCCACCAAGCGCCTTGAATGCCGCGACCGCCGCGCGGGCGGATTCAGTTTGCGCTTGCGCTCGCATATCGGAGGCACGTAGCAGGTTCTCATCTGCTTGCAAGACTTCGATAAGGCTGACGACCCCTTTCTGGTATGCCGCAAGCGAGGCCCCTCTCGCCCGACTGAGCGAATCCACACCCTGACCGAGTATGTCGGCCTGATCCTCGCGTTTTACCAGGGCCGAGAACGCGTTTTCCACGTCTTCGGTAGCACGCAGCACCGCGAGGCGATAACCGGCTAGCGCCTCGGCTTCCTGGCCTTTGGCAAGGTCAATCTGCGCGTTGATGCGGCCGAAGTCGAACAGACGCCAGCGAAGGCCCAGCACGCCGGTGGCTTGACTTGCGCCGCTGGTGAACAGGTTGCCGCTAGATAAAGATGTCGCGCTGCCGATCAGTCCGCTAAAGGAGAGCTTGGGGTAATACTCGGCGATTGCCATGCCGATACGCGCGTTCGACGCAGCCAGACGGCGTTCGGCCACGATCAGATCGGGTCGACGTCTGAGCAAATCACCTGGCGATCCGGTTGATGCGATCTGTGGAGCGACCGGAATAACGCTAGTATTCGCCAGCTCCTTCCTGTGTGTACCGGGCGGTGTGCCCAGCATCACGTCCAGCGCATTCATGGCTGTATCCAGCCCTGTTTCGAGGACCGGTACCGATGCCCGCACCTGGGCGAGCGCACCCTCGACCTGCCGCACTTGAAGTTCGGCTGCCAATCCCTTGCCATAAAGCAGATTGATGGTTGAAAGTAGTTCCTTTTGCGTCTGTACCTGCCTGCGGGCAACGTCAAGGCGAGTTTGCAGTCCACGTATACTGATGTAGATGTCAGCGGTCTGCGCCGCCACCGCCAATCGTGTCGCCGCCGCGCCAGCCTCCGAAGCCTGATACTCGGCCAGTGCTGCCTCCCGTCCGCGACGCACGCCACCGAATACGTCCAGCTCCCAGCTTGCGCCGAGGTTGGCCTCATAGGCGTTGCCGTAACGATCGAAATTGGGTCTTGAATTCAAGACTTGCCCTAATGGCGTTTCAACCGACTGGTAGGCTCGTGCCCCCTGGGCATTGATGTTGCCGGAAGGCAGCAGCGCGGCATTCGCGGCTCCGAGTCCTGCGCGCGCCTGAGCGACGCGAGCGGATGCTTGCGCAAGATCCAAATTCTGCTCCAGCGCAAGCGTTACGAAGTGGGTCAATTGTGGATCGCCAAAGCTTCCCCACCACACAGTGAAATCGGCAGTGGCTTTGGCATGTCGTTGCTCAACTGCCGTTTGACCTAGGTAGCGATCTGGCATGGGCGTGTCGGGCCGAATGTAATCTGGCCCGACAGCGCAACCCGCTGAAAGACTGGCGACGACTAACATGAAGAGAGTGCGTTTAAGTAACATGGGTATCTTCCGCGACGTGAAAGGGAAAAATCATGAAGTGACTATATCATGAAATAGTCACTCGTTGTGCAAATCGAGTAGAAGAGGTAAGCTGTCTAATATGAGCAAAACAACCACTTCTCCGGGCTCAGCCCGAGGCCCAGTCGATCACGAGGTGCGAGATCAAATCGTTGTCGCGGCTACCGAGCACTTCCGCCTGTACGGCTACGAAAAGACCACCGTCTCTGATCTTGCCAAGGCTATTGGCTTTTCTAAAGCCTATATTTACAAGTTCTTTGAGTCCAAGCAGGCCATTGGCGAACTGATTTGCGCAAATTGCCTGCACGAGATCGAAACGGATGTCAGAGCAGCCGTTGACGGAGTCGACCGTCCGCCAGAGAAACTACGGCGCATGTTCAAAACAGGCGTCGAGTCATGCCTTCGCCTGTTTTTTGAAGATCGCAAGCTCTATGACATTGCAGCCTCAGCTGCCACGGAACATTGGGAGGCAGTACGCGCCTTTGAGGAGCGCATCAAGGCAATGCTGCAGGACATCCTGCGTCAGGGACGCGAGACAGAGGAGTTTGAGCGCAAGACGCCGCTCGATGAGACGGCGACGGCGATTTACTTGGTCATTCGACCCTATCTCAATCCGCTGCTTTTGCAGCAAAGCTTCGATTCTGCGGATGATGCGCCGGCGCAACTATCTAATCTGGTGTTGCGTAGCTTATCGCCATAAGTGCTGAATATTGATGTGACCATTGACTTAATTGGTCACTAGTCTCAAAATAGAAATCCTGTTTAGCTCTTTATGGGATTTCTATGCTCCGCCGCCTCGTTTTCTCTGCTGCCATATCTATATTGCCGTTTGCGCTGGTCGCTTGTGGCGAAAAACCGCAAGCCGATCCACGTACCGAAGCGCCGTTAGTACGTGCGGCTACGATTCAGGGGGCAGTCGCTGCATCACGTACATTCACCGGAACCGTAGCTGCTCGGGTACAAAGCGATCTTGGTTTCCGGGTCTCTGGCAAGGTGTTGGAGCGACTTGTGGACGCGGGGCAAACCGTTAAGCGTGGGCAACCGCTCATGCGCATCGACCCTGTCGATCTGAAGCTTGCCGCGCATGCTCAGCAGGAAGCGGTCGCCGCAGCCCGGGCACGGGCCCAGCAAACGGCGGACGATGAAGCCCGCTACCGCGACCTGCGCGGAACCGGCGCGATATCGGCTTCAGCCTACGACCAAGTCAAGGCTGCGGCAGATACTGCCAAAGCCCAGCTCAATGCAACCGAAGCCCAAGCCGAAGTTGCTCGCAACGCGAGCCGATACACGGAGCTGGTGGCAGATTCCGATGGCATCATCATGGAAACGCTAGTCGAACCCGGCCAAGTCGTCAACGCGGGCCAAGTCGTGGTGCGTGTGGCCCATGCTGGACACCGCGAGGCCATCATCCAATTGCCGGAAACCTTGCGCCCTGCCATCGGTTCAGTCGGCCAAGCCACGCTCTTTGGCAAAGAGGGCGTTACCGTTCCAACCAAACTCAGGCAGCTCTCGGATGCCGCAGACCGACTAACCCGCACCTTCGAGGCGCGGTATGTGCTGGACGGGGAGATGTCCAGCGCCCCATTAGGTACAACAGTCACCGTTCAGATCCCGGACGCACATCCCGCTGAGCAAGGCGGCTTGTGGGTACCGATTGGCTCGCTGTTCGACGCGGGCAAGGGGGCGGGAGTCTGGGTCATCGAAGGCAAGCCAGCAAAGGTTTCCTGGCGGGCGGTCACGGTCCAGCGACTGGACGACGACGGTGCGCGCATTGCAGGCCAACTCAAGCCAGGTGACCGGATAGTCGCACTCGGCACTCACCTGCTGCACGAAGGCGAGCAGGTCCGGGTGGCTGACCAGGCCGCCGCCGCAACCGTGGGAGTGCGGCCATGAGCGAAGGTCGCTTCAACCTGTCGGCGCTCGCCGTGCGCGAGCGCTCCGTCACCCTGTTTCTGATCTGCCTGATCTCGCTGGCCGGGTTCATCTCCTTCTTCAAACTTGGCCGGGCGGAAGACCCCGCGTTCACGGTCAAAGTGATGACCATCGTTACTGCCTGGCCAGGCGCCACCGCACAGGAAATGCAGGACCAGGTCGCCGAGAAAATCGAAAAGCGCATGCAGGAGCTGCGCTGGTATGAACGTACCGAGACCTACACAAGACCTGGTTTAGCCTTCACCACCTTGACCTTGCTCGACAGTACGCCACCTTCGGAGGTCCAGGGAGAGTTTTACCAAGCCCGAAAGAAAGTCAGCGATGAGGTAAACAACCTTCCGCCTGGCGTGATCGGACCGATGGTCAACGACGAATACGCGGACGTCACCTTTGCCCTATTCGCACTCAAGGCCAAGGGCGAACCACAGCGCCTGCTTGTACGCGATGCGGAGACGTTGCGCCAGCGCCTGCTGCACGTGCCCGGTGTAAAGAAGGTCAACATCGTTGGCGAGCAGCCTGAGCGCATTTATGTCGAGTTTTCGCATGAGCGACTGGCAACGTTGGGCGTCAGCCCACAGGAAGTATTCGCCGCACTCAATAATCAGAACGTGCTAACGCCGGCTGGCTCCGTGGAAACCAAGGGACCGCAGGTGTTTATTCGCCTGGACGGCGCTTTCGATCAATTACAAAAGATCCGCGATACGCCGGTCGTGGCGCAAGGTCGCACATTGAAACTGTCGGACATCGCCACGATCAAGCGTGGCTATGAGGATCCGGCGACTTTCATGATCCGCAACGGCGGCGAACCCGCGCTGCTGCTCGGCATCGTCATGCGCGACGGTTGGAACGGGCTCGATCTGGGCAAGGCGCTGGATAAGGAGGTTGGTGCGATCAACGCCGATATGCCGCAGGGTATGGGCCTGACCAAGGTCACAGACCAAGCCGTCAATATCAGCTCGGCGGTCGATGAGTTCATGGTCAAGTTCTTTGTCGCGCTGCTGGTGGTCATGCTGGTGTGTTTCGTGAGTATGGGTTGGCGTGTGGGTATCGTCGTTGCTGCGGCTGTGCCGCTGACGCTGGCGGCAGTCTTCATCGTGATGGCCGCGACCGGAAAGAACTTCGACCGCATCACGCTGGGCTCGCTGATCCTGGGCCTGGGCCTGCTTGTGGACGACGCCATCATCGCCATCGAAATGATGGTGGTAAAGATGGAGGAAGGCTACGACCGTATTGCCGCGTCTGCCTATGCGTGGAGCCACACTGCCGCGCCAATGCTCTCGGGCACGCTGGTGACGGCCGTCGGCTTCATGCCCAATGGCTTCGCCCGCTCCACCGCCGGTGAATACACCAGCAATATGTTCTGGATTGTCGGCATCGCACTGATCGCGTCTTGGGTGGTCGCCGTGGTATTTACACCTTACCTTGGTGTCAAGCTGCTACCCGATCTCAAAAAAGTCGAAGGCGGCCACGACGCACTCTACGATACACCACGCTATAACCGCTTCCGCCAAGTGTTGGAGCGCGTTATCGCACGCAAGTGGCTGGTCGCCGGTACTGTAGTGGGTCTTTTTGTTGTAGCCGTGCTCGGAATGGCGGTGGTCAAGAAGCAATTCTTCCCGATCTCCGACCGCCCCGAAGTGCTGGTCGAGGTGCAGATGCCCTATGGCACTTCGATCGGCCAGACCAGCGCCGCCACAGAGAAGGTGGAAGCATGGTTGGCTAAACAGCCGGAAGCGAAGATCGTCACGGCCTATGTTGGTCAAGGCGCGCCACGCTTCTACCTGGCAATGGGACCAGAATTGCCTGATCCGTCGTTTGCCAAGATCGTGATCCGCACAGACAACCAGGATGAGCGCGAGGTATTGAAAAACCGGTTACGCAAGGCAATCGCCGACGGCCTCGCTTCTGAGGCGCGCGTGCGCGTCACCCAACTGGTGTTTGGTCCCTATTCGCCGTTCCCGGTCGCCTACCGGGTCACAGGACCGGACCAGGACAAGCTACGCAGTATCGCGACTGAAGTGCAGCGGGTCATGGATGCCAGTCCGATGATGCGTACGGTCAACACCGACTGGGGCACGCGCACGCCTATGCTGCACTTCACCTTGCAGCAAGACCGATTGCAGGCCGTCGGGCTGACCTCCAGCGCCGTGGCGCAGCAACTGCAATTCTTGCTAAGCGGTGTGCCTGTCACCGCCGTCCGTGAAGACATTCGCACGGTGCAAGTCACGGCCCGTTCGGCTGGCGACAGCCGGCTCGACCCGGCCAAGATCGCGGACTTCACGCTGGCTGGCGCCAATGGGCAACGTATCCCCCTGTCGCAGGTGGGTAAGGTCGACGTGCGCATGGAAGAACCAATCATGCGCCGTCGCGACCGGATGCCGACGATCACCGTCCGGGGCGACATCGCCGATGGCTTACAGCCGCCGGACGTGTCGGCAGCCATCACCCAGCAGCTCCAGCCCATCATGGACAAACTGCCTGACGGATACCGCATCGAGGAGGCAGGGTCCATCGAAGAATCGGGCAAAGCGACAAAAGCAATGTTGCCTCTCTTTCCAATCATGCTGGCGATAACCCTGCTCATGATCATTTTTCAGGTGCGCTCGATCTCCGCGATGGTCATGGTCTTCCTGACCAGCCCGCTTGGGCTGATCGGTGTGGTGCCAACGTTGATTCTGTTCCAGCAGCCATTTGGCATCAATGCGCTGGTCGGCCTGATTGCGCTGTCGGGTATCCTGATGCGCAACACACTGATTCTGATCGGGCAAATCCGCCACAACGAACAGGCGGGATTGAGCCCATTCCACGCGGTTGTCGAGGCAACCGTGCAGCGCTCTCGACCGGTGGTCTTGACCGCATTGGCGGCGATCCTGGCCTTCATCCCGCTTACCCATTCGGTGTTCTGGGGCACGCTCGCTTACACACTGATCGGCGGCACATTTGCAGGGACGATCCTGACCCTCGTGTTCTTGCCGGCGATGTATTCCATCTGGTTCAAGATCAGGCCAGCCCCATCGCAAAATTGATCTGCCGCTCATCCCAATTCACCCATACCAAAGGAACTGTCATGTCGAATTCTAAAGTCGTCGTTATTACCGGTGTGTCATCAGGCATCGGGCGTGCCGCCGCGGTGAAATTTGCCAAGCGTGGTTGTCGAGTATTCGGCACCGTACGCAATGCTACAAAAACACAGTCAATATCTGGTGTTGTGCTGGTCGAGATGGATGTCCGCGACGACGCTTCAGTTCAGCGTGGAATCCAGACCATCATCGCTCAGGCCGGGCGCATCGATGTACTTGTCAATAGTGCAGGCGTGACCCTGCACGGCTCGACGGAAGAAACGTCGATTGCCGAGGCTCAGTCGCTGTTCGATACCAACGTTTTTGGCATCTTGCGCACAACACAAGCGGTACTGCCGCACATGCGCGCGCAGCGTTCGGGAAGAATCGTCAACATCAGCTCAGTGCTGGGCTTCCTTCCGGCTCCATACATGGGGCTCTATTCAGCATCCAAGCATGCCGTTGAGGGGATGTCCGAGACTTTGGATCATGAGGTGCGCAAGTTCGGAGTCCGCGTGGTGCTTGTTGCGCCTTCCTACACCAAGACCAGTCTGGATATCAACGCGCCCCAGGCGGCGTCCAAAATCCCGGCCTATGACGATGAGCGCGACGGCGTGTTCCGCGCAATTGAAAAAAATGTTAAAGCCGCACCGGAACCCGATGGTGTCGCAACCACGATTATCGATGCCGCTTTGGGTGCATGGAAAATGCGGCGTACCCCCAAAGGCCAGGCCTCTCTTCTGAGCAAACTGCGCCGTTTCATGCCTGCTGGCCCCGTCGATGCAAGCCTGAGGAAAACATTTGGACTTGCCTGAAATCGGTTCCCTGCTTTCACGTCAAGGCCCGAACTCAACGGGCTTTGCTCTGCCGAACCTGGGATACCCTAGCGCGAATCTATTAATTGAGATTCCGCTATCGCGGCTGCAATGCTCGTAAACCGAGAAAATTAAAGAATAATTAAGTGTTTGGGCAACAAAAAATCCCAAAACCACTAATCAGAAGCAATGGACTGACTGATTTCGGTGCTGGACTCAGTGCTCAAATTGATTGGAATATGCAGGGTATTAGTGCCAAGGCTAATTTTGACTTTTCTTGCTCCCACTCCGTACCCACTGCGGAGCTCTTGTGACTCTTCAGTTTGCCATTGTAAATCTAGTGGAGAACCATAAATAAATCTGCAGATTAGCCCTGAAAGATCGCTATAACTTACTGGATTTCCCCCAACATAAGAATACGTATTCAATCCTGCCAACAATCCCATTGGATCACTTTGCAGTTATCGTCCCTGCTGCGGATCATAGTCCCGATTGATATTGTAGAAATTGTTGGTCTCTTTGTCACACAGCTGCCCCGGGAAACGCTGGTTGCACGTGAAGGCTCCCAGGCTGCTCGGGTTCTCATCCTGTGGTTGAAGTCCAAATGGATCTGTATTATCCCAGCGCCATACCATCTGGTTGCCTGCCGTCTGTGTGATCACCCGCGACGTGTTGATGTGGTCTGCATAGACGTAATAAACGTTGGTCACGGTGGCTTGGCTTGCTCCTGCACCCGTGGCCGTTTGTTTTAATACAGCTACCGGCAAACCTTCCAGATATACCGTCTCTTCAATGGCTTGCTGATTAGCGTCGTACTCACCAATCAAATGCCCCTGTTCGTCATACACATAGGTGTTGGTGTTGGTGCCGGTGGCGATGATGCTGGTCGGTCCTTGCTTCTGCCCCCTCTGATCGATACCGTTGTGGGTGTAGGTAGAGGCCGATCATCGACACTGGCGTTATATAGAGAACTACGCTCGAAGGAACATTTGTATGCCGAGAAAAAGTGATGCATTTTCCGTACGTAAACTCCCTCTCCAAAATTTCACCCGGTGCAAAACAAATCCATTTCCTCGCCGGTCCGCAGCAGCCATCACCAGCCAAAAGCAGCGCGCATGTCATGCGATCACTAATAAAAAAAACAATTAATATTTCGCACTCTTACGTATTTTTTGAGACCACAAGGTCGTTCTGTTTAGGAAAGCTCATGTATTTCGCCACTCCTCCTTCATTTCAAAAAAATAGCGACAAGTCCACCTGCAAAAACAACAGATCCTACAACTTGAATAAAAACTAATGCAAACAACGGTTTATGAGCTCATTTGAAAAACTGTAACAGAAGTGATATTTCTATATGGCAATACCACTTTAATACAGGTTGACAACCACTTTTCGGATCCCTAAAGTCCATCAACAAGACGTTTCCACATGGAAATTTCTCAGCCTTGCAAGCAAGCGCTGCGATCAGTGACAACCGGCATCCAGGCATTAATCGAACACTCAGCGAACATTCCGCTTCCCCACGATTGTTCGCTGCAGTTTTCGATCACGATTTCACACCGCGGCCGCTGGCAGAGCTACACCAGCCGCCCCACTCTACCCAGGAGAAGAAATTGAAACTGAACATGATAAAAGGCTTGGCAATCTGTCTTTCATACACCGCGCTGGCGGCGCATGGCGCCGGACTGCAGGCTTCTGCCAGCGGCAGTGCAGGCACCGCCCAAGCCGGGCAGAATGTGGCGCCGACAGCCAGTTGCCAGTACAGCAGCTGGACCGCTGGCGTCAATTACGCGATAGGCGCCATCGTCCAGTATCCCGCCAACGGCTTGCTCTACAAAGAGGTTAACGCCGGCAGCAACGGCAGCGACGGCACCGATCCGACCATCAGCACCTGGTACTGGCAGCCGACCACCTGCAGCGGTTCGCCGACGCCAGCGCCTGCAACTGGCCTGATCTACAGCCCCTATTTTTACTCCGGCGACACCAGCGGTGACCAGCTCAATACGGCCGTCACCGGCAGTTCGCAACCCTTGCTCAAGGCCATGCCCGCCAAGCTGACAGCGGTGACCTGGGCGTTCGCCACCGGTAGCTGCGGCAGCGAAAACTGGAATGGCGTATCGGCTGCGGCGTTTGCCAAGGCCAACGTGGCCAGCTTTGTCAGCGCCGGCAAGAAATACATCGTCTCGACCGGCGGCGCCGGCGCCAATTTCACCTGCGCCTCGGACGCCAATTTCGCCAAATTCATCAAGACCTACTACAGCGCAAACCTGCTCGGTATCGACTTCGATATCGAGAACACCCAGACCCAGAGCGACATCAACAACCTGGTCGCGCGGGTGGCTGCGGCGCAGGCGGCCTATCCCAACCTGCGCTACAGCTTCACGCTGGCGACCGACGGCGGCAATGAAAGCCAGAGCCTGGGCGACATGGGCGTGAAGGTGATGACGGCGATCCAGAATTACGGCCTGAAGAATTACACGGTCAACCTGATGACCATGGATTTCGCCAATTCCGGACAGGAAAATTCCGCGCTGTGCACGCTTAACAGCAGCGGCAAATGCGATATGGGCAAGTCAACCATCAGCGCTGCCGAAAGCTTGCACAATCACTGGAAAGTGCCGTACAGCCAGATCGAGGTCACGCCTATGATAGGCGGCAACGACAGCATAGCCGAAACCTTCACCCTGGCCGATGCCGTCACCGTCTCCAACTATGCCTTGTCGAAGAAACTGGGCGGCGTGCATTTCTGGGCTTTCGCGCGCGACCGCGACTGCGCTCCGGCGACATCGGACAACAACTCCTCCGACACCTGCAATAACTACGGCAAGGCAGGAACCCTGGGCTACACCAACAAATTCCTCTCCGCGCTCGGCTTCTAGGCAGCGCATTCATCGATAACACCAGCGTGTCCATTCCCGCCAGCAAGCCGGGAATGGCAAACCCTGTTTGCGCGCTGTTGCACGCAGCGCTTCTCTGATACTGAAGCACACTTTCGATTGGAATCATCTTGAAAACTCCCTCCGTCAAATATCTCACCATCAGCGCCGCCTTTTCCCTCGCCAATGCGGTAGCCCTGAGCAGCGGTAGCTGGGCGGCAGTGCAGGCAAACGCCGATGACAACGCCGCGCAAAAAACGCAGCTGAATCCAGCAGCGGCAAGCACAGCCAGTGCGGCCGCCTTCAAGCATCCCGGCGTGCTGGTCGACCTTGCGCGCCTGAACTACATCAAGAACCAGATTAATGCCGGCGCCGAGCCCTTTGCCTCGGCCTATGACGCGGCCAAAAACACGACGCAAGGATCGCTCAGCTACCGGGTGCAAGGACCGCCCGCCAGCCACGTGATCGAATGCGGCTCCGGCTCGGTGCCGGATCATGGCTGTTCGACCGAAGACAGCGACGCCGCTGCCGCCTATACCCAGGCGCTGCTGTGGTTCATCTCTGGCAATGCCACCTACGCCAAGAATGCGATCGCCATCATGAACACCTATGCGCGCAACCTGAGCGGCGGGCATACCGGTTCCAACGCTCCCCTGCAGTCGGCATGGACAGCAGAAAAATGGCCGGCAGCGGCGGAAATCATCCGCTACACCTATAGCGACTGGGCGCCGGCCGACGTCGCCGCCTTTCAAAAAATGCTGTCGACCCAGTACCTGCCCTACATCAATAACAACCAGGGCGCCGGCAAGAACGGCAACTGGGAACTGAGCATGATCGACGGCATGCTCGGCATCGCCGTATTCACCGAAGACAAGGCATTGTTTTCCTCGGCAGTCAGCTTATGGAAGAAATGGGTGCCTGCTTATTTCTACAACCAGGCGCAAGACGGCAGCGCGCCGGTAAAATTCAGCGGCAGCCCGAGCAACTGGAACGGACAAACTGCCTTCAACGCAGCCACCAGCGGTGTATCGCAAGAGACCTGCCGCGACACCCAGCATGTGCAGCTCGGCATGGCGGCCACCTTCAATGGCGCCGAGACCGCCTATATCCAGGGCACCGATCTGTACACGCCGATGCAGGCGCGCCTGACCACGACGCTGGAATACCATGCACGCATGCTGCAAGGCGTGCGCAACACCTCGCAGACCGACAGCGTCCCCATCCCCGCCGGCTTCCCCGGCCTGTGCAACGGCAGCTATATCCCGGTACTGAAAGGCACCATGGAACGGGGCTATAACGCCTATCACAACCGCCTCGGCGTTTCATTGCCGCAGACATTGAAACACCTGGTCAACGATGTCAGGCCGGCAGCCAGTCCTGACGATTTGCACGACGTCATCCTGGAAACCCTGACGCATGGCGGCAGCCCCGCGAAATAACGCCCGCTGCCGGAGTTGCGCATGGAGCAGCGCGTTGCAACTTCTTGCCGCACACCACAAAACCGACTGGAGAACATGTTGAACACTGACGCCCTCGAATACTTATTCAAAAACTTCACGCTGGCGCTTGCCAGCGCCTGCATCCTGGGCGCCTGCGGCGACGGCGGTAGCGCCAGTTCAAGCAGCGTCGCCGGCAGCGCGAAAAGCGCGGTCGCTGCTACTGCCGGTTCTCCTTACGGCGGCACGCCATGGCCGTTGCCAGGAACAATTCAGGCGGAAAATTTCGATAATGGCGGACAAAATGTCGGCTACTACAACGCCGCCAACACCAACCAGGGCGGACAGTATCGCAGCATCGAGGGTGTCGGCATCGAAGCCTCCAGCGACAGCGGCGCCGGCTACGACGTCGGCTGGACTACGGCCGGCGAATGGCTCAACTACACGGTCAACGTCGCGGCGGCTGGCAGCTACACGCTGCAAGTGCGGGTCGCCAGCCTGGGCCAGGGCGGCAACTTCCATGTCAATGTGGACGGCGCGGCAGCGACTTCGCAGCTGACGATCCCGGATACCCAGGGCTGGCAGAACTGGCAGACGCTCTCTTCCAGCATCAGCCTGACGGCCGGCCAGCACGTCATCCAGCTGTACATGGATAGCGCCGGCAGCAGCGGCGCGGTCGGCAACTTCAACTGGCTTGCCATCGGCAGCGCCGGCGCGGCGCCTGATTTCGGGCCTAATGTGCTGATCTTCGATCCCGGCATGTCCGCCGCCACCATCCAGGGCCGGCTCAACACAGTGTTCAGCCAGCAGCAAAGCAATCAGTTCGGCAACGCCCGCTATGCGCTGCTGTTCAAACCCGGCGCTTATAACGTCGACGTCAATGTCGGTTTCTATACCCAGGTCCTGGGCCTGGGAAATTCGCCTGACGACGTCAACATAACCGGCGCGGTACACGTCGAAGCCGACTGGGACAACGGTAATGCGACGCAGAATTTCTGGCGCGGCGCCGAGAACATGGCGATCAATCCGAGCGGCGGCCTGGACCGCTGGGCGGTATCGCAGGGCTCGCCGTTGCGCCGCATGCATATCAAGGGCAACCTGGCGCTGGATGACGGCGGCTGGTCCAGCGGCGGCTTCCTGGCCGACTCCAAGGTCGACGGCCAGGTCCAGTCCGGCGGCCAGCAGCAATGGTTCACCCGCGATTCGCAAATCGGCAGCTGGAGCGGCGCCAACTGGAACATGGTGTTCGCCGGGGTTGATGGCGCACCCGGTGGCGTTGTCTGGCCAAATCCGCCCGACACCGTGCTGGCGACCACGCCTGTGGTACGGGAGAAGCCTTTCCTCACCATCGATGCCGGCGGCAACTATAACGTCTTCGTTCCTGCGCTTGCCAGCAACAATCACGGCGCCAGCTGGGCCAACGGCGCCGCAGCCGGCCAGTCGCTCTCCATCAGCGGTTTCTATATCGCCAAGGAAAGCAGCGATACCGCCGCCAGCATCAACGCTGCCCTGAGCCAGGGTAAGAACCTGATCCTGACGCCCGGAATCTATCATCTCAACGATACGCTGCGCATCACGCGCGCCAACACCGTGGTGCTCGGCCTCGGCCTGGCAACGCTGCTGCCCGATAACGGCGTGGCCGCCATGTCGGTGGCCGACGTCGACGGCGTCAAGATCGCCGGCATCCTGTTCGATGCCGGTCCGGTCAGTTCGCCTATCCTGCTGGAAGTCGGGCCGACGGCAAGCAGCACCAGCCATGCCGCCAATCCGACCTCCCTGCATGACCTGTTCTTCCGCATCGGCGGCGCCGCCGTGGGCAAGGCCGCGGTCGGCCTGAAAATCAATAGCAGCGACGTCATCGGCGACGATTTCTGGATCTGGCGCGCCGACCATACCTACGGCGTCGGCTGGACCAGCAACACCGCCACCAACGGCCTCATCGTGAACGGCGCCAATGTCACTATCTACGGCTTGTTTGTAGAGCACTTCCAGCAATACCAGACGCTCTGGAACGGCAACGGCGGCCGCGTCTATTTCTACCAAAGCGAACTGCCCTACGATGTACCGGACCAGGGCAGCTGGATGAACAGCGGCAAGAACGGCTACGCCTCCTACAAGGTAGCCGACTCGGTCACCAGCCACCAGGCATGGGGAGTGGGCATCTACTGCTACTTCAGCAGCAACAGCAGCGTCAAGGTATCGAGCGCGATCGAAGCGCCGGCCTCCGGCTTGAACGGCGCCATGTTCCACAACATGACGACGGTTTCGCTGGGCGGCGTCGGCGAGATCACGCACGTCATCAACCAGTATGGCAATAGCGCCAACGCCGGCTCCAACGTAGTCCGGCTGACGCAATAAAGATGCGCAGGTTTACCTGCTCGGGGATTGTTCTAGTTGACAAATGTTTGGCTTAAAAAATTGATCAACCGCGACATCATTCATTCTGGAGAATAATTTGCCTAATTTACCCATGAAGAAAATATCGAAAGCCCTGCTGCTTTCCTGCGGCCTGCTGGCCTTGTCCCTGAACGCCGGGGCGCACGGCCTGGCGGCCGGCAGCCAGGCCAGGCTGGACGCCAGGATCGCCCCCTGCGACGCCGCCTGGACAGTCGGCGCGGTGTACAGCGCCGGCAGCAAGGTCAGCTACGGCGGCGTCAACTACAGCGCCGCCTACTGGACCCAGGGGAACAATCCGGCCGGCAGCAGCGGCGCCAGTGCAACGGCACAGCCGTGGATCAGCGGCGCCAGCTGCCAGCAGGCCAAAGCGGCAGCCAACGACCACGATGCAAATTTCTCTCCGGCCACGCTGCAATTCCTGAAAACCAATACCGGTCTGGACGGCGAGCAGTGGGACAACATCATGAAGCTGATCAACAAGCCGGAACAGGATTCTCTCAACTGGACCAAATACTACGGCTACTGCGAAAACATCAATGACGACCGCGGTTATACCATCGGGATTTTCGGCGCCACCACCGGCGGTCCCAACGATGAAGGTCCGGACGGTCCGGCGCTGTTCAAGGAATTCGATGCCGCCAGCGGCGCCGCCAACCCGTCGATCGCAGGTGGCCTGGCGCGCGCCGGCGCGCATGGCAACATGCAAGGATCGATCTTGAAGATCACCGACAGCAAGACGGATTTCTACAAGAAGATCGAGGCGCTGCAAAACAACCCTGCATGGCGCGAAGCCATGTGGCATACTTTTTACAATGTCTATATCAAGTACAGCCTGCAGCAGGCGCGCCAGCGCGGCTTCACCTCGGCGCTGACCATCGGCTCGTTTGTCGATACGGCGCTGAACCAGGGCGCCAGCGGAGATTCCGGCACGCTGGAAGGCGTGCTGTCGCGTTCGGGCAAGAGCACCGATGAAAAAACTTTCATGACCAGCTTCTACGCGCAACGCAGCAAGATCGTCGACACCAATCAGTACAACCAGCCGCCTAACGGCAAGAACCGGGTAAAAGAATGGAGCACCCTGTTGGGTCTGGGAGAAACCGATCTCAAGAATGCCGATGCGGATGTGGTCAAGGTGACTAACTGGACCATGAAGTAAGCCTGGGGACGCCCGGGCCTTGAGCGGCCCGGGCGCGGTGCGCTGATCCGGCTAGTCGATGTCGATGTCGATGCAGCATCACCATCAGGAGATAGCGATGAAACTCAAGGGATCCTGCCATTGCGGCGCCGTCCGCTTCAGCCTGGACAGCGCTACGCCCTACCCTTACCAGCGCTGCTATTGCTCGATCTGCCGCAAGACCCAGGGCGGTGGCGGCTACACCATCAATATCGGCGGCGACGCCAGCACCTTGAAAGTGACCGGCGGCGACGACGTCAGCGTCTACCACGCCAAGCTCAAGCGCAAGGGCGAGCGCCGGGTCCATACCAGCACCGCGCAACGGCATTTTTGCCGGCGCTGCGGCAGCGCCTTGTGGCTGTTCAGTCCGGAATGGCCGGAGCTGGTGCATCCGTTTGCCTCCGCTATCGACACGCCGCTACCGACGCCGCCCGAACATACCCATCTGCTGCTGGCCTACAAAGCGCCCTGGGTTGAAGTCAAAGCCGGCCGCAAAGACCAGCAGTTCGCCGAATTCCCGCATGAGTCATTGGCGGATTGGCATGAGCGGCTGGGCTTGCTGGACGCTGACTAAGCATGCTTGTTTTTGACTCGGCACGGGCGGCGTCAAAAGCGTTGATCAAACCGATCATGTAGTCCATGCGGAGCTGTTCCTGCGCAGTAGTTTTACGTCCCCACAAACCATCAAATTCCGCCACGATCAGCAGGTAGTCCTGCTCGCAAATAATAGCTTTATCCATGTCATCCCCCGGCAAAGTTGTAATTCAGCCGTCCGCTTGATCATCCGGCGTCCTGCTCGCGCCACCAGCGCCGCCCGACTTGGGGCGCGGCGACGCTCAGCATTTCACCCATCTGCGGCGTGCTGACCGGCACGCCCTTCTCCGCGGCGAGCGCGACGATGCGCTCAAACGGGTCTTGCCACGGGTGCAGGGCAAGGTCGAAGGTGCCATTATGCACCGGCAGCAAATGCTTGCCGCCCAGGTCCAGGTGGGCTTGCAGGGTCTGTTCCGGCTGCATGTGGACATCCGGCCAGTCATGGTCGTAGGCGCCGGTTTCTATCATGGTCAGGTCGAACGGGCCGTAGCGCCGGCCGATCTCCTGGAAGCCGTCGAAATAGCCGCTGTCGCCGCTGAAGAACAGGCGCAGGTCGTCATCGATGATTACCCAGGAGGCCCACAATGTACTGTTGCCGTCGCTCAGGCCGCGTCCGGAAAAATGGCGCGCCGGCGTCGCCGCCAGCTGCAATCCGCCGACCCGGGTGCTTTGCCACCAGTCCAGCTGCTGCACCTTCTCCGCCGGGATGCCCCACTTGATCAACGTATCGCCCACGCCCAGCGGCGTCAGGAAGTGCTTTACCTTGCCGGCCAGCTGCAGGATGGCGGCATGATCCAGATGATCGTAATGATCATGCGACAGGATCACGCCCTCGATAGGCGGCAAATCGGCGATGCCGATCGGCGGCTGGTGGAAGCGCTTGGGACCGATCCACTGCAGCGGCGAAGCGCGCTCGGAAAACACAGGATCGGTCAGCCAGAATGCGCCGCGCAGCTTCAGCAGCATGGTTGAGTGACCGAGGCGGAAGAGCGAACGGTCCGGCGCCGCCAGCAGCTGCGCCGTGCTGATCGCCTGCACCGGGATCGGCCGCGCCGGCACGGTGCCGGCCGGCTTGTCGAAAGCGAAGCGCCACAATATCTGCAAGGTCTTGCGTAAGCCGTTCTTGTGCATAGGTTGGCGATTCCTGAACTTGCCGTCGCGCCGCATTGAATATTGGATGGGGAGAGCCGTATCAAAGGCCTCGAGGGTTTCGCTTGCCATGCTGGTTGTCCTGTCCGGATGTCGGTTATTTGACGATTTCTGCTGAAAACTGAAATACGTTACACTACACAGTGTAGTTTATAACATAAAAAAGTAAACTTAGCAGTGCAAATAATTTATATACGGAGCATGGCAGCCATGGCTGGTCCAAGCAGCTAGCGTTTCTATCGCGTCATCCGGTGTCGCACCGGCGCCACGGTCCACGACACCGTATCCTGGGCTATCATTTCGTGCACCGGCGAATCAGCCAGTTCGTCCATCAACCGCTGCATGGCATCCGTACCGTGGGCGACGCTGTCCCAGATCAGCATGTCAACGATGGTGCCGTCCTCCCGCTCAGCCAGGCGGCGCGACTGGAATCCCGGCTGACGCTTGAGCCAGGCGTCGACGCCGGCATTGGCGATGATGAAGTCTGCGCAGGAATAACCTGCCAGCTTGAAGGTGGTGATTTCTATTGCTTCGTTCATATCATGCTCCTGGTCAGTCTTGCAACGAGGCGATGTCGATCACAAAGCGATAGCGCACATCGTTTTTCTCCAGCCGCTCGTAGGCATCGTTGACATCCTGGATGCGGATGGTTTCGATGTCAGCGACAATGCCGTGGCGGCCGCAGAAATCCAGCATTTCCTGGGTTTCCTTGATCGAGCCCATGAGCGAGCCACTGAGGGAGCGGCGGCCCACCACCAGCGGCAAGGCGCTGACCGGAATGGCCTTTTCAGGAATACCGATAATCACCAGCGAGCCGTCGATGGTCAGCAGATTGAGATAGGCGTTCCAGTCCAGCTCGGCGGAGACGGTGCAGATGATCAGATCAAAGCTACCTGCAAGCGTCTGGAAAGTATCCGCCATGCCGGTCGCGTAGCAGTGATCGGCGCCGAAACGCAGGGCGTCATCCGCTTTCGACAGCGACTGGCTAAGCACCGTTACCTGGGCGCCCATGGCATGGGCAATCTTGACCCCGACGTGGCCGAGGCCGCCCATGCCTACAATAGCGACGCGTTTACCGGGGCCCGCTGCAAAGCGGCGCAAAGGCGAATACATGGTGATGCCGGCGCACAGCAGCGGCGCTGCCGCATCCAGCGGCAGCCGGTCTGGGATCGCCAACACATAGCCCTCCTTGACGACGATGGATTCAGAGTAGCCGCCGTAGGTCAGGCTGCTGCCGTCGGCTTCCAGGCTGTTGTAGGTCTGCACCAGGCCGGGCATCAGATGTTCCAGCTCGACGTTGCGCGTGGCGCAGCTGGTGCAGGAATCGACAAAGCAGCCGACGCCGACCCGGTCGCCGGCCTTGAATTTCCGAACCTTGGCGCCGACCGCCGTCACAATGCCCGTGATCTCATGGCCAGGCACCATGGGAAACATCGAAAATCCCCAGGCATTGCGCGACATGGAAACATCCGAATGGCAGATGCCGCAGTACTTGATCGAGATGGCGACATCGTCGTCCGCCGGCAGGCGCCGCTGTATCGTGAACGGGGCTAAGGGGCTGCGCGTGGCGGCAGCGGCGTAGGCTTTGGTGTAATTCATTGCGTGCTTTCTCAGGTGACAAGGCGGGATGACTTGATGTGCTCAATCCTACGGCAGAGGAATGGCCCATCGTTATCATGATCCTGTGCATCTCATGCACGATCCTGCAAATGGATGAACATCCGCGGGCGGCAACCGCAAGAGTCAGGTAGCATCACTGCAGCTATCCCGTAAAGAGAAAGACACACGTTAATGAATCCGCCATCCGAACGTTTCCAGGAGATCGCCGCGATCATCGGCCGCCATGCGACGGCTGACAGCGAATATGCGACCGCGATCGGCAACCTGTTCTTCAACCGCCGCTCATCCCCCACCCTGCCCCTTCATGTCAGCCAGTGGCCGTGCTTCGCCTTAGTGGCGCAAGGCGCCAAAAGCATCATGCTGGGCGCTGACACCTTCAACTACGGGGTCGGCCAGTTTCTGCTGGTGTCGCTCGACCTGCCGGTCGTATCGCGCGTCACCGAGGCCAGTCCGGAACTGCCGCACCTGGGTCTGGGCATGGCGATCGACGGCGCCAAACTGGCCGACCTGATGAGCCGGATCGACGTCCCGGCGGCCGCCGCAGCTGCCGGCAAAAGACTGGGCGTGGCAGTCAACACGGCATCGCCAGACCTGCTGGAGGCGACGCTGCGGCTGCTGCGGTTGCTGGACCGGCCGGCGGATATTCCCGCCCTGGCGCCGCTGATCGAGCAGGAAATCCTGTATCACCTGCTGACCGGCCCCTGCGGCGCGCAACTGATCCAGATCGCCATGGCCGACAGCCCCGGCAACAAGATCGCGTTATCCATCAGCTGGCTCAAATCCAACTACGGCGAGCAACTGCGCATGGCGGAACTGGCGCAACACGTAGGCATGAGCGTGTCGTCGCTGCACCACCACTTCAAGGCGGTGACCGCCATGACGCCGGTGCAGTATCAAAAGCAGCTGCGCCTGCACGAGGCCAGGCGCTTGATGCTGGTCGAGAAGCTGGATGTAGGAACCGCCGGTTATCGCGTGGGATACCAGAGCCCGTCCCAGTTCAGCCGCGAATACGGGCGGCTGTACGGCATGCCGCCGCAGCGGGATGTGGAACGGTTCAGGAAAGCGGCGGCGGGATAAAAGTCGGATTCAACCTTAGAACCAAACCGGGCAGAAATCATTTTTTCCCGGAATAATAGCGCCGGCTCAGCGTACGCGAGAAAACCAGCGTGGCGCAGACAATCGCCGCCGGCAGCCATACCCATGACAGCTCAGACATCATCACCGTTATCCCTCGCGGGCTAAGGATACGATTGAGGCTAAGCGGCGACACTTCGATCACCTGCCATGGCATAAAGAAGCGCGCGCTCGACCACGGCCACAATATGGCGACGCCAAGCCCGCCGTTGGTAAACATGTCCAGCACCCCGTGCGATGCGGCGCATATGGCAACGAACAGAAATGCCGTACGGCGCGTGGCTTGCAGGCGCGCCGCAAACACTGCGGCCAGCGCAGCCAGCAGGATTGCAAACACGATAGAGTGACTAATCCCACGGTGACCGAAGGCATCAGCATATGGCACGTGAAAGCGGAATGCCAGCACGTCGAAGTCGGGTAAAACGGATGCGAGAATGCCGGCGATGAGCAGACGGCGAGGAACTATGCGCGCGCCCAAGCCAATTCCGAGGGCGAGTGGCACCGCAGCATGCGAAAGGATAGTCGGCATAGTTATAAAGTTTTGACAGCGGATTATGTGTGCGTGTGTTGGCTGACTTCGACTAGTCGTCGCGTCCCCTATCTGCTTTCTTGCAAAACCCAGTGATGGCCAGCACAAGATTTCATTTCGCAGATTCCAGGTCACTTCTTTTTCATTTAAGCTGTTTGCGCAAACCACGATAAAGCCACCACAAGAACGCCAGCCCCAAGGTCAGCTGAGCAACCGCAGCCACAATGTTTGTCCGGACCAGTGCTTCGTTACCTGCTGCTTCGTACGTGCTTCCAGCGGCTGACAGCAATATAGGATAAGCAACCGGCGCGACCAATGCTTGCACCCCTCCCAGCGACAGCACGGCCGCAACGAAAAACAAAAATGGGCGCGACAAAGTACTCCAACTGATCACAGTAACCGCAGCAGCCAGAATCAGCGGGAGACAAGCCAAAACAATGGTCATGATGGTCGACATGAAAACCCTAGCGATAAAGCGCAAAAATTCCGCTCGATAGCCCTTAGTGATTCTGGGGCCGGCCGAACGGATATTGCAAAAAAGAAATTACTGCCGTATCCTGCCATGGATATATTGAAATGACAACATTGAATTGATGGCGCGCCCTCCCCGCTATCAATCATCCTTAAATGGAGGCCAACGATGAATGCACGCAGCATTCTTGATCACTGGCAGGACAGCGGAGCACTCGACCAGCCGGGCTATCGGCGCGCGCTGCTGGCTTTGCATCTGGCGCCTGACGCCGAGCGCTGGCGCCGGCTTGCCGCACTGCTGCTGTTGATCAGCGGTGCCCTGTGCTTGCTCGCCGGCACCGTGATGGTATTCGCTTCCAATTGGCTGACCTGGCCGCGCCTGGCGCGGGTCGGCGTCGCCGAAGCCGGCTGGCTGGCGCTGCTGGCCTGGGCTTTCCTGGCCCGGCCTGACAGCGATGGCCGGCGCTGGGCGCTGTTTGCCGTAGCTGCCATGTCCGGCATCTGGCTGGCGGTGATCGGGCAAACCTATCAGACCGGCGCCGATGCCTGGCAGCTGTTTGCGCTGTGGGCGGCGCTGGCCTTGCCATGGGCGCTGCTGGCCAATTTCGCACCGCTGTGGGGCTTGTGGATCGTCATTGCATCGCTGGCGCTACAGCTGTGGCTGCCGCATGCGCCGTGGCGTCCGGCGCTGTCGGCCTGGAGCCTGTTCGATGAAGCCAACCTGCCCTTGATCGGCTTCTGGCTGGCGGCGCTGGCCCTGGTCGAAAGGCTGCAAAGCGCGGCGGCGCCATGGACCGCGCGCATCTTGTCGCGCCTGCTGGGATTAGGATTGGCGCTACTGCTGACGATCCAGGCCAGCATGGTGCTGGCTGGCGCACATCAGCATGTTTTCGGGCTCTCGGCAGCCAGCAGCAGCCCCGTAATCCTGGCCTTATGGTTGGCCTGCGTGGCTGCAGCGCTCTATTTTTATTTACAGCGGCGCGATTTGTTGCTGCTGGCGCTGCCTTTGTTTTCTGTCTGGGTCGCTATGCTGGCCTGGGTGGTCGGTTCCGCCCATGGCGACAACTGGCTGTATCCGGTTTCCATACTGGCGATAGGCGGCCTAGGCGCCATCGGCTGGTGGCTGCACGCCCGCTACCAGGAATGGCAAGCCGCGCCGCAACCTGCACTAATGGAGGCGGCACAATGAGCCAGCCAAACGACCAGATTGCCGGCTGGGACAGCGTGATCGCCGGCTTGCGCGAGAGCGGCGCGCTGCGCCAGGACGCTGCCTTGCCTGAGCACGATGATGCCCTGCCTTGGTCGGTCATGATCCTGCAAACCATCGCAGCCTGGATTGCCGCCGGTTTGCTGGTGGCGGCAGTGGTAGTGCCGGCCTTCATCGCCAGCAACGAAAGCGCCTGGATCGTTTGCGGCGTGCTGCTGATAGCCGTTGCTACAGCCGTGATGCGGCTCAAGCGGCAATCGTTTTTCCTGCCGCAGATGGCGGTGCCGGTAGCGATTGCCGGCGCCGTGCTGGTCGGCGCCGGCCTGAAGCCGGACTCGTGGGAACTACCGGCCTTCGTGCTGGCGCTGATCCTGTTCGTACTGTCCGGACATCGCCTGCTGCGTTTCATTGCGGCTGGCGTCATGCTGGCGGTGCTGTGGTACTGGATGACGCCATGGCTGGGACGCTTCGACGTAAGCAGGCAAGAGCTGGCTGCCTGGAACTGGCAGCTGGCGCCGCTACGCAATCTGCTATTTTCGCTGGCGCTATGGTGGCTGTGGGCCCATCCGCTGAAACTGTTCGGCCTCGGCCCGGCGGTCTGGCAGCCGGTGCGCCATGCCTTGCTGTGGTTCTGGCTTGGCGCACAGCTGTGGCAGACCACGGTTTGGCACGTCTTGATCCGGGTCACAATCAACACAGATCAATGGCTGGCGCCAAATGGACTCTGGCTTGCCTACCGGCTGCTCGATCTACTGCCGTTGCTGCTGGTCGTCTTCATCACGCTGCGCCGCAACCCCGGATTGGCGGCCAGGGTCTGGCCGCTGGCGGTGCTGTTGCCGCTCTGCGTATTGTCGCCAGCGCTGGCGACAGCGGCGCTGGTGCTGTGGATCGGCCTGGCCGAAGGCCGCAGCTACCTGACAGCGCTCGGCATTGCCGCTGCACTGGCCGGCTTCGGCGCTTTCTATTACTACTTGAACTGCCCTCTGCTGTACAAGGGACTGCTGCTGATGGCGAGCGGCATCGTGCTGTTGCTGGTGTGGCTGTTCATGTCGAGGAGAGCAGCATGATGCGCTGGCGCCTGCCCCTTTTCATAATCGCTGCGCTGACCACCTTGCTGTTCCTGAACGGCATCGTCTGGCGGCATGAACAAACCCTGGCGCAGGGCCGCGCCATATTGCTGCCACTGCGTCCGGTCGATCCGCGTTCACTGATGCAGGGTGATTACATGGCGCTTGACTATCAACTGACGCAACAGCTGACTAATGAACTGGTCGTCGCAAAAGCGCCCCCGACCCCAGGTCAAGCGCTCGATGTAATACTCGGCACCGACGTCGACGGCGTTGCGCAGTTTCTGCGAATGGCCCAGGCCGGCGAACAGCCGCAAGCCGGCGAAACCCTGGTGCGCTTGAAATGGGAAGACAATGGCGCACACCTGCCGAGCAACAGTTATTTCTTCGCCGAGGGAGAAGGCGCCCGCTTCGCCCTGGCCCGCTACGCGATCTTCCGCGTGGCGAGCGATGGCACAGCCTTGCTGGCTGGCCTGGCGGACCAGCAGCACCAGGCGATTCCCGACCGCATCAAGAAAACTCTGGCAACTACCAACAGCAAACAATGACATCTCATTTCCTGAAACGCTTGGCCCAATCAGCCCTGCTGATCCAATTTGCCTTTGCACCACATGCGCAAGCAGACACAGGCCAAACGGCCGTCCGCAAACCAGAATGGGCTCAGGCGGTGGACACCTCGGCCAATCTCTATTTGGTCGACAAGAATTTCTATCGCAGCGCCGCCTTGCGGCCCCAGGACATCAAGACGCTCAACCAGCTGGACATCAGAACAGTGGTCAACCTGCGCTCATTCCACTCGGATGACGGTTTACTAAAAAATACTGGCATCAAGGCCGTGCATGTCGGCATCAACACCTGGGAAATCAACGATAAGAATGTGATCGACGCCTTGCGCGCGATACGCGCCGGCGCCAAGGAAGGCCCGGTCTTGCTGCATTGCTGGCACGGCGCCGACCGGACCGGCCTGGTCACCGCCATGTACCGCGTCGTATTCCAGGACTGGACCAAGCAAAAGGCGCTGGAAGAGCTGACTGAGGGCGGCTACGGATACCACTCGCTTTGGAAAAATATTCCGAAATATATGGCCGCCGTGGATGTCGAAAAGATACGTAGAGGTGTTGACAGCAAAAATTAGATAACTTGCCGCTGCCTCTCCTGCAGCGGATCGGCTTGCCCCCATCCTGGCGCGACACGGCCATGCTTGCCGGGCAAGTCCGCAGGTCTCGAACATTAACAATCGTTAATGAACCGCCAATCCGGGGTTAACCCGTCATCGTGCAAAGTGTCACTGCCGCTCTTCACAAAACTGCGGACTACACCATTCCTTTTTTTACTGGAGCACATCATGACTTCGAGATTCCTGATTCCTACCCTGCTTGCCTTGACACTGTCCGTCTCGGCCGTATCGTCCATGGCCGCAAGCAATCACAGCCTGCTCGGCGAAGCTGCCGCCACGACTGCAACCAGCCGCGTCATCACCATCACGCCAGACACCAAATACATCAACGTGCAAGGCGGCCAGGCGGTCCAGTTCAATGCCGGCGGCAACACGTTCACCTGGACTTTCAACGGTCCGGCCAAGTCGTTTGAACTGAACCGCGTCGCGCCTGCCGGCCTGCTTGACCATCCGGTCAGAGTCTATGTTTCGCCTAACCCGCTATATAACGGCTAAGGCGCTCTGAGCGCGGCAATACCGCGGAGCAGCGCTGCGGCAACAATACAGCCTGCCCGCTTTCATCCAGCCCCGGCTACTTTTCTTCAAGCATGGCGCGCGTTACCGAAACTGACGCGAAATCACGCCGCATCAATGGTTTCGGCAATTCGATAAGGCAAATGGGGCTGGAATTATGCATACAGCTAAAACAAATAGATATTCAGTCGGCCTGGCCGCCGCGCTGGCCATCCTGGCGCTCGCCGGATGCTCTCCCAAAAAGCCCGCGGCTGTACAGACAGCGCCGCCGGAAGTCAGTGTAGTCACGGCACGCCGGACCAGCGTCCCGGTCACCATGGAGCTTCCTGGTCGCACCTCCGCCTACCTGATTGCGCAGGTACGCGCCCGGGTCGACGGCATCGTGCAGAAGCGCAGCTTCCAGGAAGGCGCCGACGTCAAGGCCAACCAGGCGCTGTATCAGATCGATCCGGCCCCATACCAGGCTGCCTTGAACAGTGCACAGGCGACGCAGCAAAAGGCGGAAGCGAACCTGGCCGCGACCAGCTCGCAGGCGGAACGCTACAAGATCCTCATCGGCGGCAATGCTGTCAGCAAACAGGCTTACGACAACGCTGTCGCCGCGCAAGGCCAGGCTGCCGCCGACGTCGCCGCCGCCAGGGCCGCGGTCGCCAGCGCCAGCATCAACCTGGGATACACCCGGGTAGTCGCGCCTATCAGCGGCCGCAGCAGCATTTCACAAGTTACCCAGGGCGCCTACGTGCAAGGCAGCGCCGCGACGCTGCTGACCACCGTCCAGCAGATCGATCCGATCTACGTCGACCTCAACCAGTCCAGCGTCGCCGGCCTGCAGTTGCGGCGCGACGTCGCCAGCGGCCAGTTGACCCCGAACGGCGCCGGCCAGGTCAAGGTGGCGCTGACGCTGGAGGATGGCAGCCAATATCCCTTGCCCGGCACGCTGCAGTTCAACGGCGTCACGGTCGATCCGAGCACCGGTTCAGTCACGGTGCGTGCGCTTTTCCCGAATCCGAAATATGTTCTGCTGCCGGGCATGTTCGTACGCGCCCGCATCGAGCAAGGCGTCAACGACAAGGCCATCCTTGTACCTATCCAGGGCGTCAGCCATAACCCGCAAGGACAGGCGACCGCGCTGGTGGTCGGCCCCGACAACAAGGTTGCGCAACGGACGATCCAAACGCAAAACACCTTCGACAACCAATGGGTGGTCACCGGCGGCCTGAACGAGGGCGAAAGGATCATCGTCAGCGGCGTCCAGAAAGTGCAGCCCGGCATGCTGGTGCGTGCGTCCGAGACGCAGGGCCAGTCCGGGCTGCCAGTGGGAAAACTGGCGGCAAGCAACGCTTCTGCCGCAGCGCAAACCAGCATGCCTGCGCCCACCATCGTCGCAGCTAAATAGAGGCAGACCGAGCAATGGCAAAATTCTTCATCGAGCGGCCGATCTTTGCGATCGTGCTTTCCATCCTGATCATGCTGGCGGGAGGGATATCCATTTTCTCGCTGCCGATCGAACAGTTCCCTCCTGTCGCCCCGCCTACGGTCCAGATCAGCACCACCTACCCCGGCGCTTCCGCCACCACCGTGCAAAACACCGTGGTGCAGGTGATCGAACAGCAGATGAACGGCATCGACAACCTGCTGTACATGGCGTCCAGCAGCGACGACACCGGCCAGTCGACCACTACCCTGACCTTCGCCGCCGGCACCAATCCCGACATCGCCCAGGTGCAGGTGCAAAACAAGCTGCAGCTGGCGGTGCCGCTGCTGCCGGCGCAGGTGCAGCAGTCCGGCGTCAAGGTCACCAAATCCAGCAACGCCTTCCTGATGGTGATCGGCTTTGTCTCGGCCGACAACAGCATGAACAAGTTCGACATCGCCAACTACGTGGTATCGAATGTCCAGGACCCGCTCAGCCGCATCAACGGCGTCGGCAACATGAACGTGTTCGGCACCCAGTATGCGATGCGGGTCTGGCTGGATCCGACCAAGCTCAACAGTTATTCGCTCACCCCGCTTGACGTCACCGCCGCCTTGCAAGCCCAGAACGTGCAGATCTCCGGCGGCCAGCTGGGCGGCACGCCGGCAGTGCAGAACCAGCAGCTGAGCGCAACCATCACGGAATCCACCCTGCTGCGCACCACCAAGGATTTCGGCGACGTCTTGCTCAAGGTGCTGCCGGACGGCTCGCAGGTGCGCCTGAGCGACGTCGCCCGCATCAACCTCGGCGCCGAGAGTTTCAACGTCGACAATCAATACAACGGCCAACCGGCTTCCGGCATCGGCATCCAGTTGGCGCCGGGCGGCAACGCGCTGGTCACGGCGGATGCCATCAAGGCCCGCATCAAGGAACTGGAACCGTATTTCCCGCACGGCTTGAAGGTGGTCTACCCGAACGACGTCACGCCCTTCGTCAAGATCTCGATAGAGGAAGTCGTAAAAACCCTGCTGGAAGGCATCGTGCTGGTGTTCCTGGTGATGTACCTGTTCCTGCAGAACGTGCGCGCCACGCTGATTCCTTCGATCACGGTGCCGGTGGTGCTGCTGGGGACCTTCGGCGTGATGTCGGCGCTGGGCTTTTCGATCAATACCTTGTCCATGTTCGGCCTGGTGCTGGCGATCGGCTTGCTGGTGGACGACGCCATCGTAGTGGTGGAAAACGTCGAGCGAGTAATGCACGAGGATGGCTTGTCGCCGCTGGAAGCAACCCGCAAGGCGATGAGTCAGATCAGCAGCGCCCTGATCGGCGTGGCCATGGTGCTGTGCGCGGTGTTCGTGCCGGTGGCGTTCTCCAGCGGCACGGTGGGCGGGATCTATCGCCAGTTTTCGCTCACCATCGTCGCCTCCATGCTGTTGTCGGTATTCGTCGCGCTGTCGCTCACGCCGGCCTTGTGCGCCACCATCCTGAAGCGCCCCAGCCAGGATCATAGCGAGAAAAAAGGCGGCTTCGGCTGGTTCAACCGCAACTTCGACAAGGGGCGCGACAAGTATGTCAAGGGCGTACGCCACGTCGCCGCCCGTTCCGGCCGCTGGCTGCTGGTCTACCTGGCGGCGCTGGTCATCGTCGGCGTGATGTTCGTGCGCCTGCCGGCCTCCTTCCTGCCGAATGAAGACCAGGGCTTCCTCTTCGTCCAGGTGCAAACGCCGCCGGGCGCCACCCAGGCCCGCACCGGCCTGGTGCTCAGCGAAATCAGCGATTACCTGCTGAAAGACGAGGCGGCCATGGTCGACGCCACCTTTGTCGTGAACGGCAACAACAATGCCGGCCGCGGCCAGAATCAGGGCCAGCTGTTTGTCCGCTTGAAGGACTGGTCGCTGCGCAACAAGCCCGAACTGACCGCCAAGGCGCTGTCGGACCGCATCGACAAGCATTTTTCCGCGAACAAGGAGGCCGACATTTTCGCCTCCAGTCCGCCGCCGATCCGCGGCCTGGGCAGCGCCGCCGGTTTCGATTTCGAACTGGAAGATCGCGGCGGCCTTGGCCATGAGGCCCTGGCCAAGGCGCGCGACCAGCTGCTGTCCCTGGCGAAACAGGACCCGGCCCTATCGCAAGTGCGCTTTACCGGCGAAGCCGACAATCCGACCATCAAGGTAAATATCGATCGCGAAAAAGCCGCCGCCCTCGGCGTCAGCGCCGCCGACATCGACCAGACCTTCTCGATTGCCTGGGGCTCGCGCTATGTCAATAATTTCCTCGACACCGACAACCGCATCAAGAAAGTCTACGTGCAAGCCGACGCGCCTTACCGCATGAACCCGGACGACATGCAGCAGCTCTACGTGCGCAGCAGCAGCGGAAGCATGGTGCCGTTTTCCGCCTTCGGCACGATGGAATGGACCTACGGTCCGCCGCAGCTGCAGCGTTATAACGGCGTCGAGGCGATGGAGATCCAGGGCCAGTCGGCGCCAGGCCAGAGTTCCGGGAAAGCGATGGCTGCCATGGAAAAGCTGGTCAAGCAGCTGCCGGCCGGCATCGGCTACGAGTGGACCGGCACTTCAAAACAGCAGGCGCAGTCAAGCTCGCAGGCGCCCTTGCTGTACGGCTTGTCGATCCTGGTGGTGTTCCTCAGCCTGGCCGCCCTGTATGAAAGCTGGTCGATCCCGGTTTCGGTGATCATGGTGGTGCCGCTCGGCATTCTGGGTGCGCTTTGCGCGACCTCATTCATGGGCTTGTCCAATGACGTTTATTTCCAGGTCGGGTTATTGACCACGATTGGCCTGTCGGCCAAGAACGCAATCCTGATCGTCGAATTCGCCCGCGAACTCCAGACAGAAGGCCGCACCGCACTGCAGGCGGCGATCGAAGCAGCGCATATGCGGATGCGGCCGATCGTCATGACCTCCATGGCCTTCGTGCTTGGCGTATTGCCGCTGGCGCTGGCCAACGGCGCCGGCTCCGCCAGCCAGAACGCCATCGGCACCGGCGTGATCGGCGGTACCTTGGCGGCTACCTTCGTCGCCACCTTCATGATTCCGATGTTTTACGTGGTGGTCGCCAACAAGCTGGGCAAGAAAAAGAAAGCACCGGCGCCGGCAGCGTCGCCGCGGATTGCGGCCGATCCAAGTGCGAGAGGACATTAAAATGGCACGATATATACATGCGAAACATGCGAAACATACGAGATATCTCGTCAGCGCGGTTTTGCTGACTTTCATCGCCGGCTGCTCGCTGCAGCCGGTATACCAGCGCCCGGTGTTGCCGGTGGCTGGCGCCTTTCCGGTCGGCCAGGCCTACCAGGATCCCGTCGCCAGACCAGGCGCCACAACCCTGCCGGCGGCGGATATCGGCTGGCGTAATTTCCTACCTGATCCGCGCCTGCAGCGGCTGGTCGAGCTGGCGCTGCAGAACAACCGGGATTTGCGCGTCGCCGTGCTGAACGTTGAAAAAGTCCAGGCCCAATATCGGATCCAGCGCGCATCGCTGTTCCCGCAGGTCAACGGCAATACGGGCCTCTCGGATTCGCGCACGCCAGCCAGCGTCGCGTCCAGCCACAATCCTACGGTCTCCCATGACTATTCGGCAGGTCTGTCCGCATCATGGGAAATCGATTTCTTCGGCCGCTTGCGCAGTTTGTCGGACGCGGCGCTCGAACAATACCTGGCCAGCGCCCACGCACGCCAGGCCGCTGAGATACTGCTGGTGTCCCAGATCGCCGACCAGTACCTCGCCACCCTGGCTTACGACGAACAGCTGGCGCTGACCCAGGGCACCCTGCAGACTGCCCAGGCTTCATACAAGATCGTGAAACTGCAGTTCGATACAGGCACGGCGTCAGAACTGGATTTGCGGCTGTCGCAAACCACGGTCGAACAGGCTCAGGTCAACTATTCGGCTCAGGTGCGCTTGCGGGCACAGGCTGAGAACGCCTTGGTGCTGCTGGTCGGCCAGCCCTTACCGCGCGACCTGCCGCAAGCAGTCAAGCTGGACGCCCAGCCCATCCTGGCGGATATTCCCGCCGGCTTGCCGTCGGACCTGTTGCAGCGGCGTCCGGATATCTTGCAGGCGGAAGCAGTCCTGCGCTCGGAGAACGCCAACATCGGCGCCGCCCGCGCGGCGTTTTTCCCGCGCATCTCGTTGACCGGCACCCTGGGCAGCGCCAGCGCGACCCTGGGCGGGCTGTTTGCCGCCGGCTCCGCCGCCTGGTCCTTCATACCGGCGCTGACCCTGCCGATCTTCAACGCCAGCGCCAACCAGGCTAACCTGGACGTGGCGCGGATCCAGAAGGATATCGGCATCGCGCAATACGAGAAAACCATCCAGACCGCTTTCCGCGAGATATCCGACGGCCTGGCTGCGCGCGGCACCTACGACGACCAGCTGGCGGCGCAGCAGCGTTACACCGATGCCCAGCAGCGCCGGTTCGAGCTGGCCAACATGCTCTACACCAACGGCAGCGACAGCTATCTGAATGTGCTGACCGCGCAGACCGATCTTTACGCTGCTCAGCAGGCCTTGATCACGGCGCGCCTGAACCGCCTGACCAGCCTGGTCGACCTGTATCGCGCGCTGGGCGGCGGCTGGCTCCAGCATAGCGGCGATACAGCGCGCAGCGCCGCCAGCCAAGCACCGAAAGCGGGCTGATTGTGCTGAAACCGTTCCGGCATTAGTATTCCATCAGGCGCGGCACGGAATGCCGCGCAAAAAAACATTTTTTACCTGGAACCGTCAAGCCGAATTTATTGAGAATATCCTAAAACGGAACAAGCCCTCATCCTGAAAATCGATGCCGCAGGGTGGGCACTCCATGCCCACGCAGTGCTGCGAACATTCGCGCTTCGGGCTTCGCGCCCCGCTACGTCCGCGTGGGCACGGAGTGCCCGCTCTAGCGGTGATTTTCGGTGGTTTAAGGAAGCATCAATAAGTTGGATTTAAGCTGAGAACATGCCATGAAGCTGCTGATCGTCGAAGACAACGAGCGCGTCGCCCTGTTCCTGAAGAAGGGGCTGAGCGAATCAGGACACACGTCCGACCATGCCGACAACGGCCGCGACGGCATGTTCCTTGCCGCCAGCGAGCCCTATGACGCCATCATCATGGATCGCATGCTGCCAGGCGGCATCGACGGCCTGGCCATCATCGAGGCATTGCGCGCCACCGGCAACAAGACTCCCATCCTGATCCTGAGCGCGCTTGCCGCCGTCGACGACCGCATCCGCGGCCTCAAGAGCGGCGGCGACGACTACCTGGTCAAGCCGTTTGCCTTTGGCGAATTGCTGGCGCGGCTCGACGCCCTGCTGCGCCGTTCGCAGGACGCCCGCTCCGAAACCACGCTGACGGTGGGCGACCTGTACATGGACCTGCTGTCGCACAAGGTAAGCCGCGGCGGCAAGGCGATTGTGCTGCAGCCGCGTGAATTCAAGCTGCTCGAATACCTGATGCGCCACGCCAACCAGGTGGTGACACGCACCATGCTGCTGGAAAACATCTGGGACTATCATTTCGACCCGCAGACCAATGTGGTCGACGTCCACGTCAGCAAGCTGCGCCAGAAGATCGACGCCGGCATCGAATGCCAGCTGCTGCGCACCATCCGTAACGCTGGCTACATGCTGACCGCCGATGATTGACTCCTTGCGTTTCTCCGCGCGCTCGGTGGCGCTCAGCTTTGTCGCGGTGAGCCTGGTGGTTCTTGCATTCTTCGCCTCGCCGCTCTGGTATGCCTGGCGCGAAACGGTGGAAGAAGACCGGGCCCGCCTGCTGCAGGCCGATACGCACAGGCTGGAAAACGTCTTCAATATGCAAGGCGTGGCGGCGCTGACCGCCGCCATCAATGTGCAGGTCGGAACCCAGGCAGCCGGCGCGGAAGACCTGATCGTGCTGGCCGATGCCTCGCTGAAGCGGCTGGCCGGCAACCTGCCGGCGTGGCCGCATGAAGTATCCGATCTGGTTGCCGATGCGCCCGGGCCGCAGGCCTCCTCGATCGACATCAACGGAATTCCGACCCGGGTTGTACTGCTGCACACCAGGCTGCCGGGCGGCTATCACCTGCTGGTCGCAAACGACGTTGCAAAATATCGCGGCCTGGAAAATCTTTTCCTGTATGGCCTGATATGCGCTACCGGCATCATTCTGGTGCTGGGCGTGGTTGGCGGGATGCTGGTCCGGCGTACGCTGCTGGCCAAGGTCGGCGACATCAACCTGGCGGCCTCCGCCATCATGCAGGGAAATTTTTCGCACCGGCTGCCGGCTTATGGCGGCGAAAACGAACTCAACACCCTGGTCGAGACGGAAAACCGCATGCTGGACCAGATCGAGCAATTGATCAGCGGCGTCCGCAACGTCTCGAACTCGATTGCCCATGACTTGCGCACGCCGCTGGCGGAACTGCGCTCGCGCCTGGAGGAACTGGCGCTGACCCGGCCCGGCCCGGAGCAGACTTTCAACGAGATCGACGGCGCCATCAGCGACGTCGATCGCGTCATCGATATCTTCAACGCCCTGCTGCGCCTGGCGGAAATCGATAGCGGCGCGCGCCGTTCCGGTTTCGTCGACGTGGATGTCGCCAATGTAGCCAGCGAAGTGGCAGAATTTTATCAACCGCTGGCGGAGCTGCAGGGACGCACGCTGTCTTTTACATCGTCCGAGCCGCTGGTGCTGGCCGGCGATCCGCTGCTGCTGGCGCAGGCGATTGCCAATCTTGTCGACAATGCGCTGAAGTACGCACCGGAAAACGGCAAGATCAGCGTCGAGACTTCGCGCGCCCCGGATGGCGCAATCCGGATCGCGGTGTCGGACGACGGCCCCGGCATCCCCGACGCCGAGAAAGCGAAAGTACTGGAGCGCTTCTATCGCGGCGACACCAGCCGCGGCACGCCGGGTGTCGGACTGGGGCTGAGCCTGGTGGCTGCGGTTGCCAAATTACAGGGCGGTGTCCTGACCTTGAGCGACAATCATCCTGGCTTGCGGGTCATGCTGGTTCTCCCCTCGCCGACGAATTTGCTTAACGTCCCGCATCAGCACAGGCACACATCATCTGGCATTGCATGACGCATCCAATGTAGCAAAAGAAAAACTCTCCCATGCCAGAATGCCAATGAAAACATCACACCCGTTGCAATCCCAGTGAAAACACCACGCCATCCGCGACATTTTGGGCGGTAATGGTCCCGCCCATCTTGGCCATATAAGTCTTGGCGACAAACAGCCCTTGCCCCCGGCTGCCGTTGGCGCCGGCGTCAAGCTGGTCGGACACGCCGTATTCGAAAATCTTGTCGATCAATTCATCAGCGATATTCGGCCCGTAATTATGGATGGCGATGGTGGCTGCGGTTTCGGTGGTTTTCAGGTCGATGGAAATCACGGAGCCCGCTTCGCGGCAACGGTCGGCATTGCGCAGGACATGGGTTACCACATCCTCCAGGGAATAGTCATCCGCCCTGACCATCACGCCCTGCTGGCCGCCGGAGAAGCTGACATCTGCGATACCGACCAGCGGCGCATTGTCGGCGACGTTGCCGAGAAAAGCGCCGATGTCGATGGCCGTAACCTGCAGCACCGTGGATTGGAACGCCTCGCTGGGAGAGGCGCTGCCATACAGCACCCGCACTGCCTGCTGCATGCGGTTGATGTAGCGGCTGCTCTGGCTTTCGGCGGCGCCGTGCAGGGCCATCAGCGATTGCAGCGGCGACATGATTTCATGGCCTACCGCATGCCACATTTCTTTTTCCTGCTCGGCGCGGATTTCCTCCCGCTCAAGGTCTTCCTTGACGCGCCTGAGCAGGTCATGCAGGCAGCTTGCCAGCACGCCAAGCTCGTCGGCGCCGCGCAGATCGGTCAGGTCGAACTGGTCGAGCCCGCCTGAACCTTTGACGATCTTCGACACCTTGGCTGCGCGCCGGGTCAGCAATGTGATGCGGCGAATGATGCCAATCTCGATGATCAGCCAGGCGACGAACAAGGCCAGCAGCATGGCGCCGACAAACCACGATACCCGCGCAGCCACCACCCCCAGGCTGCGGTTGACGCTGCGTTCGTCGCCCGTCAGGGTCACATCATAGATCCCCGTCGAAGTCACGACAGATTCCCGGCTTTCGTTCGGCGGCCCGACTTCGTCCACTGGCAGGCGGCGCACCAGGCGGCTTAGCAGGCGCGAGCTATCGTCCGGATGATCTTCGGCCCCGGCCAGGCTGACCAGGTCGGCGCCGTCTGCCGCGCCGCGCTTCCTGATGCGCAAGCTCTCGCCCGGCAACAGCAGCGAGGCAAGGTCGCCCACGGAAAATGCCCTTGCTGCGCCGGCGCTTTTACTGTCGAACAGCAGCGGGCCGTCGCCCGGGGGCAAGACTTCGATCCGCACCTGGATCTTGTCCAGGTCGGCCGGCGGCCAGACCGGATTCTTTTCCTGGAACAGGGCATCCTGCAAGACGCCGACCGGCAGGCGCAACGAGAAAAAAGAACTGCGCGGGCAATCGGCAGCGCCCTGCCCGGGCTTGCTGCATAAGGTGCTTTGCCAGATCCAGCCGCGGAAATCCTTGACCGGCCTCGCTCCCACACGACCGCTATCGTCATCGAGAAAGCCGGTCAGGCGGCCATGCGCGCCACGCGTTTGCACGGCATTCGGATCGCCGTTCTTTTCAAACGGCGCAATCCAGCGGTAGGTCTGCCCGCGCAGCGTTACCGTCACCCGCAGGCGATGGGCGTCGCCGATATCCTGCTCGCCGCGCTGGTGCGGCACCAGTTCATCACTGACGAAACTGCCGGCCGCATAAATGAAGCCGCCGGCCCAAGGGTTGTTGCCGACGGCCACGCAGAGCGCGCCGTCGTCGCCATACTGCACCAGGCAGCCGGACATGGTGATGGCCTGCCGCACCTTGTTCTGGTCGTCGAAATCGAGCGAGGGAAACGGCAGCAATACCGGATGCAGCGCATCCGCGCCGCCATTTTCGGCGCGCGGATTCAACAACGCCAATTGTCCGGCCGGATGGCGCAAGGTGGCCATGATCTGGTCGCTGGTCTTGCTGAAGCTGGTCTGGTAATTCTTGTAGCTCAGTTGCTTTTCCTGCTGCAGCACGTACAGCGCCAGCGCCACCGTAGCCACCGCCAGCAGCAGGAAGGCGCCGCGAAACAGGATACGCAAGCGGTATTGGGCGAGATTCGGAAAACTGATCTTCATGTGCAGTCATTCCCGCTGTTGAAGTGGCCGCGCATCACTTTTCCTGGTCGACCCAGCGAAAGCCGCGCATCGGGATATTTTCAATGCAGGAGAACTCGGCATCGACCTCGCGAAACGCATCGCGGATGGTGCTGACGTGCTTGCGGATATTGTCGCGGTTGCGCCCGCTCTTGACCACCTGGAACAGCTGCTCATAGGTCACCACCTGGCCGCGGTGCTCGTACAGCGCCGCCAGCAAGCGTTGCGCCGTCAGCGGCAGGTTGATGCGTTGCGCGCGCCAGATCGGGGTCTTCTGGCGCAGCGGGTCGATCGACAGTTCATTGCTGCTGGCCGGGGGCATGTTCTCCTTCGCGCCGTTGCGGTCCTTGGCTGCGCGCAGGATTTCCAGGAAGGTATCGATGAAATCGGATTCCTCGAAGGTCGCCTTTTGCAGGTAATCCCAGGCGTCCAGCGCCTTCATGATGCTGCGGTAGATGGTGGCCGGCATGGCCGACACCACCAGCACCGGCGTTGCCTGGCCCTTGTTGATGGCATTGATGATGGCGACGCCGGCATGGCGCTCGCGCCCCAGCTCGATGTCGAGCACCACCAGGTCGTAATTTTCACGCGCCAGCGCCGCCTCGGCATCATCGCGCGTGTACCACTGGTCAACCTGGATGCCAGGCTTGGCCGCCTCGATCCAGCCTTTGAGCTGGTTGCTGGTCGGGATGTCGTCTTCGATCACCGCTACTTTTTGTGCCTGCTTTGACATTTTTTCTCCGCTGCTTCCGCTATCAATGACGCCCCTCCTCTCCCACTTCTTTGGCGGCCCACCCTTGCCTTGTGCATCTGCAAGGAGAGGACACCCGCGTGCGGGATTGAGGATTCATGAAAGTATCCACGCTTTCCCATGAAAAGTCTGCGCCGCGCTGTGAGTATTTCTTCACACGGCTTACCGGACTGCGACGTTGCGGAGCATTCACCACCCCCGGATAACGCGACTGCCCCTGCCTGCCCATTGTTACTTCCGCCACCTGGAGCGCAAGATTCTTCCCAGGGAAAAGCATTGCATGCCGCTCCCGACCATCGAATTACCACATCAACCAGGGGAATATCATGTCTGAACGGCTCGAATCACTGTTACAAGGTCTGCTTGCACTGCTCACCACAACCATTGCGGCAATCGGCGCCACGCTGGCCGGCCTGGGCCGTGCCGCGCGGCGCGCCTGGATACTGTTGCTGGCAATCGGGCTGATAGGCGGCGCCGGCTACGAACTGTTCACCCATCCGCCGTTCAAAACCCTGGAGCCCGGCGAAGTCGGCATCCGCTCCAACAAGCTTACCGGCGCCGCTACCGAGGTAAAAGAAGGCCTGGTGGTGATCATCCCCGGCCTGCATGAGTTGCGGCGCTACTCGCTGCTGGACCAGGTATACCGCCCGGTGCGCAGCAGCAAGGCCAATGGCGAAGCGCCGTTCCAGTCGATCGAGGGCCTGTCGCTGGGCGTCGACCTGACCATACGCTACGCCATCGATCCGGCCAGGCTGGCAAGCATCGCCAAGGAATTGCCTGCCGATATCAACGGCGAAATCGTCGAGCCCATGGTGCAAGGCGTGATCTACAAGTCCTTCACCCGTTATTCGGTGCGCGACATCTTTTCCACCAAGCGCGGCGAGATCCAGAAAGAAATAGAAAACGAGCTAAAACCGAAACTGGCGGCCGACGGCATCATCCTGCGCGGCGTGCAGATGGGTCAGGTCGACCTGCCGCCGGAATACCGCCAGGGCATGGAAAAATTGCTGGCCGAGGAGCTGGAAACCGAAAAAATGAAATACACGCTGGAACTGAAGAGCAAGCAAGTCAAGCAAACCGAGCTGGAAGCCGAAGCCGAGAAGGTCAAGCGCGAAAAATCGGCCGAAGCAGCCGGCAACGAACAAATCATCGCCGCCAAGGCCCAGGAAGAAGCCATGAAACACGTGCTGCCGTTCAAGCAAAAACAGATCGAGCAGCGCCAGTATGAAGCCGAAGCCGAAAAGGTGTCGCGCATCAAGACCGCCGAAGGCAGCGCAGAAGCGCGCCGCATCGAAGCCACCGGCGAAGCCGATTCGCGCCGCAAACTGGCCGACGTCGAAGCCTATCGTCTGGAAACGGTCGGCAAGGTCACCAGCGCCCAGCTGGAACGCGATGGCGCGCTGATCACGAAGAACCCCTTGCTGATCCAGAAAACCATGGCCGACAAGCTGTCCGACAAGATCTCGGTGATCATCGCCGCGCCCCCAGCCAGCGGCGGCTTCATCGGCTCGGCCCTGCTCGGCAGTACGCAGGCGGTTGCCTCCCAAAACCCGCAAACCAGCGCTGCCGCTACTCAGGAGACACAACAATGATGCTCGCCGCCCTGGCCCTGATCGCCATCGTCACCCAAGATAGCGCCGCCCTGCGCGCCGCGCCGCGCGAATCAGCCCAGCAGCAGGCCGTGCTGTGGCAAGGCGACAGCCTGGAAGTGCGCGGCGAGAAGATGGATTACCTGCAGGTCTACGACCACCGCCGCGAACGCGGCGGCTATATCCGCGCCTCGCAAGTACGCACCCAGTCGCTGGAACCGAAAGACGCGCCCGACTTGCTGGCAGTGGTGCGCTTCCTGCGCGACACGCCGGGTGCCGAGGCGCTCGGCATCAGCTACGCGGCGGCCTACCTGAAAGCGGCGCCGGCCGAAGCCATCGGCCCCGAATCGTTCGATGCGCTGGGCGTCATGGCGGATCGCCTGGCGCGCCGTGCCTCCGCCAAACGCGGCAAAACCGACGACACTGTATTGTCAGCCCACCTGGAAGTGGCATCCAGCTATGGCATCGGCATGCAAGGCTTCGAGCGCGACGGCCGCGTCCAGCTTTGCTACAACGGCGAAGCCTTCCGCCGCGTGCTGGCCATGAAATCGAACGACGGCCAGCGCGCCCGCGCCGCCCTGGCGCTGACCCGCCCCGAATGCGTAGACCCTGCCATCACGCCCACCGAGCGCAACAGCCTGGATGCCTGGCGCGCCGACATCCTCGACCGTGTGCAGCTGACCGATTTGCCCGAGTACGAAAAAAACCGCCTACGCCTGCGCCGCGCCAGCGTCTGGGCCAGTATCGCCTTCGAGCGCGCCAGGCAGCATCAGCCTGCGCAGGAAGTCGCCAACCGCGCCTTGCAGGAACTGGCCGGCGTCAACAAGGAAGAAATCGCAGAACCGGACACAGGTGCTTATACCGACGCCGCCGTACGCGTCGCCGCCTCGCGTTGGGCGGCGGAACCTGAACCCGTCAGCGCAGTCGGCAACGGCCTGGCGGTCGTCACCACGCCGGGCGAAAGCGGCGAAACCTGCGTCGCGCTGGTAGACGCCAAGCACGATCAAAAAAATCCGCTCGTCAAGCGCTGCACCTACGGCCTGGTCTGGAAAGCCTCGGCCAGCGTCAACGCCCAGCAAAGCGCACTGGCGCTCGCCGTGCAGCCGCTAGCTTCATGGCGCGAGCTGTGGGTATTTCATCAGGGAGAAAAAGGCTGGACTATCGACATCCTGCCGCCGGCCGCCAATGCGCCCGATGTCGGTTACCTGGAATTTGCCGGCTGGGTGCCGGGTAGCGCCAAGATGCTGGCGGTGCGTGAAGCGCGCGTGGATGGGCGTTTCAAGCGCAGCTTTGAAGTGATACGGATGGATTCCATGGATGTCGAGAAACAAGCCGACAATCCACGCTCGCTGAGCTTGTTTTATCGCTGGCAGGATCCGGCGTGGAAGCGCGGTACCCTGAGTATGCGGTGATGGCGGACAGCTAGGGAACACAGGTTCGCAATAGTGCGGCGGGCGCAACTCCAACGCCCGCCCCCCGTCCGGCAAGAGCCGCCGCATACGGTCCGCAGAACAGGCTGTCCATCATGGGGAACAAGTCATTTGCGGTGGTCAATCATCCATTTAACCTTGCGCTTAGCTTCGCTAAATGCTGTTTCTTCGCTGTCCAGGAGCAGATCCTTGCACTTGCAAACCGGCCCATTCTGAATTTGATAAGACCAGGTCCATCCACCATTTCTCACCTCTGAAACATCGATCGAATAATGGAGGCCTTTGTATTCAAATTGATGCGTCATGTTCGCCATGCTGCCGGGAAGAGAGTTCTTGTACAGCCAGTCTTGCAAGATCGTGATGACAGCATGGAATCACTTACCGCCGTCGATCAGATGTTTCGCGAACGCCAATCCTTGATCGCGAGCGGCGTGCCATGTATTGGACGGCTCAAGCTCCGGCGCTTGCTGCAATACTCCGTCTATCAAAACGGCCCAGCAATACTTCCCGCCTCGGGCAATCGTGCTGGTGACTTTGATCGCACTTCCTTTATGCTCCGTCTCGAATTGCGGCATATATTTCCCATAGATAGTTTTCAAAAGGAAAATTTACCATGTCAAACAGACACTTCATACTGGTAAAAATACAAGCTATTGCTGTAGGATGCGGCGCCGACTGCTGTTTATCGCATTTTGGTATTCCTGATGATGACAGGTTTCTCCAGGATACAGCAGACATACATTCTTTTCTTATATCTAAGGCCACTTGCCGAAATCGCGAAAAGTGGTATCTCACATACTTGATGCGACATTCTTTTTTTCGTTTAACGCCTATGCTGATTTCTATTACGAGCATTGCAAGAAAAGAAGATTTTTTGATTGAATCTCGTCGCCTCATGGCATTAATTTTGTATAAAAATTTTCCACTCGCTTTTCAAATTCATCACACTTCTGAAATTGAAATTTCAGATGTTTTGCAAGTGGCATGATAGTCATAGTAAATTTCCTAAACCACTTGACTACCATTTTTGGTGATCTCATCCTCAGTCCAGCTGCAAGTTTGAAAATTGTATAAACATATAACAGACTCAGCTCAGGGAGTACGTGGATGTTTGCTGGATGTGCGGAAAATTGGCAACAGTGCGGCGGGGAACAGAAGTGACAGACGGGATATCGCCTGCCTGCACGACGATGACGTTATCTATCCGAGTTATGGAAAAACGCTTGCAGGCCTATATATCCTTATAAAAGGCTGCGCAACTTTCATCCCGCATATTTGTTTTCATTCTCACGCTCTGGCTTACTTCTCGTACATCATTATTTTATCGAGGAGAAGAGACGCATGAGAACAAGAGTATGCAGCACCTTGGCGCTGGGACTGATCAGCGGGATGCTGGCAGGTTGCGGCAACGGCGGTTCGTCAGACGCTGCGGCCACCAGCCAGAAGCAGTTTGTCGCCAGCGCAAAATCCAGCGTGCCGGTTTGCGCCGCCGCGTGGGATGCTGTCACCGCCTATAACAAAGACAATATTGCCAGTTATAGCAATGTCAACTACACCGCAAACTGGTGGACGCAAGGGAATAATCCTTCCACCAGCAACGGTGTTAGCGGCAGCGGACAACCGTGGACATCCGACGGTGCTTGCAGCGCTCCAACCCCGACGCCTACTCCAACGCCCACACCGACTCCGACTCCGACTCCGACACCTACACCTACACCTACACCTACACCTACACCTACACCTACACCTACACCTACACCGACGCCAACTCCGACGCCTACCCCGGCACCTGGCTGTGTGCTCTGGACTGACGGCGGTTCTTATACGGCCGGCGAAGTAGTCAGCTATAACGGTTCGACATATACGGCATTGGTCACTCAAACCGATTATGCCGGCGCGGGCTGGAATCCGGCTGCATCGCCGACCTTATGGAAAGCAGGCGGCGCTTGCGGCACACCTACTCCAACACCAACGCCGACTCCAACTCCAACTCCAACTCCAACACCGACTCCGACTCCGACTCCAACACCAACACCAACAGGTTTTGTGTTTAGCCCATACAAGGATGTCACGGCCGATGCAAACTGGAATACCGGCACAATGCAAAGTACGGCAACCGGCACATCGTTGCCCGTCACCACCGCCATGCCATCGCATAACACCGTGCTCACCTGGGCGTTTGCAACTGCCGGCTGCGGCTCGGAGAGCTGGGGTGGCATTTCGCCGGCTATGATCGCTTCCAACGTGCAGTCCTTCGTGTCGGCCGGCAAGAAATACATAGTCTCCACCGGAGGTTCTGCAGGAGCATTCACCTGCACTTCTGATGCTGGCTTCGACACCTTCATCAGCACGTATAACTCCGCCAATCTGATCGGTATTGATTTTGATATCGAAGACGGCCAAAGCCAATCCGACATCAACAATCTGGTGGCGCGCGTCCAGGCGGCCCAGGCCAAGTACCCGAACCTGCGCTTCAGCTTCACCATTGCGACGAATGCAACCAGTCAGAGCGGTTCGTCGGTAGCGGTGGACATGGGATCGGCTTCGCCTAACCCGCTGGGTTCGATGGGCATAGCGGTGATGCAGGCGATTCAATCCGCCGGCCTCAAAAACTACTATGTCAACCTGATGACAATGGATTACGGCTCAACTGGCGCGGCCACCTGCGTGGTAAGCGGCGGTGCTTGCCAAATGGGGCAATCGGCGATTCAGGCGGCGATGGACTTCCATGGCTACTATAAGATTCCATATAGCCAGATCGAACTGACGCCGATGATTGGACCAAACGATACTGCTGGCGAGACTTTCACCATCGCCGACGTAGATACCTTGTCAGCATGGGCCAAAGCGAACGGGATCGCCGGCTTGCACCATTGGTCGTTCGACCGTGATACAAGCTTGTCATACACCAACGAGTTCATCAAGGCTCTCGGACTTTGATTGGAAGTTGCTTTAGTACGGAGCCGGCTCGCGCGAGCCGGCTTTTTTGGCGCCTCAGCTTACGACAGGCAAACAGCATGGCGTTGCGCCAATCCAGGCTCACTCAATTTAACAGCCCCTAGGAAATCATGACAAAATCGGCACTTTCCTCTCTTCCCAACGAATGGCAAAGCTGGATTACGGAAAACCTTGCCCGTTCCTGCGAACCGGATGGCATGGTCAGTTTGCTGGTGCGCGACGGTCGCTTCGATATCGGCCTGGCGCGCGCGGCAATCGAAGAAGCCAGCAATGGCGCCTTTACCGCCGACGTTCCTGCTGCCAAGGAAATGCCCTATATCGATACATCGGCAAATGTCATACGTACCGCCGATCGCGAGGTAAAGGTTTTGCTGACCTTGCGTCAACCGCATATTGTATTGCTGGGCAACGTGCTGAGCGACGAGGAATGCGACGCGATGGCTGCCTATTGCGAGCCGCGCCTGGTGCGCTCCCCGGTGGTCAATGACGCCGACGGCAGCATGCAATTGCATCAGAATCGCAGCAGCCGCGGGACGATGATACAACGCGGCGAAACGCCACTGGTCGCCCGGGTGGAGGCGCGCCTGGCCGCGCTTGCCCATTGGCCGGTCGAGCGCGGAGAAGGCATGCAAGTCCAGCATTATCAAGCCACCAATGAATACCAGCCGCATTTCGACTGGTTTGATCCTGCATTGCCGGGTCCCCGCAAGCACATGGATCATGGCGGGCAGCGCCTGGGAACCTTTATTCTGTATCTGAGCGGAGTGGAAAGCGGCGGCGGCACGTCATTTCCCTCGATCGGACTGGAAGTCTTTCCGAACAAGGGCGGCGCCGTATTTTTCCTGAACACGGATAAACAGCATCTTCCCGATACGTTAACCTTGCATGCAGGCAGTCCGGTGATCGAGGGTGTGAAAGTGATTGCCAACAAATGGCTGCGAGCGCGCAATTATTGATACGCTTTTCAGCAAAAAAATTAATAAGCACATCGCCGTTGGCGATGTGCTGTTGTCGATCTCAGCATGAGGCATCAAAGTCGACGCCGCCATGGCGCCGTAAAATCATGCTTTCGATCCTGCCTACGCATTCAGTCAACTGACCGACACCTTGGCATCATTGATGCCACGCCCCGATACCACCCATAATATATATAGCAGCACCACCGAGGCAACGCCAAAGACCCAGATGCCAAGGTCCTCGCCGCTGATCTGGAATAAGCGTGATGGCGTGTCGGCATTGCAAATCATGCTGGCGGCGCTCATGCCGATATAGTGCATGCAGCATACTGCCAGCCCCATCACTATAGCGGCTATGAACCGATGTGACAGTTTGGTCAAATTGAACGCCAGCCACAGCGCGGCTGCCGCTGCAATGATCGCAATGACCACCGAAATGCCGACGGTGACTGGATCCAAGGTCATGAATGCACTCAAGCGCATTGCGTACATCCCCATATAGTGCATCACGCATACGCCCAGTCCCGCCAGAAAACTACCTGCCAGCCAACCGGATACTGTAAATTTCCCGCCCTTCCCGGCCAGATAAAGAGAGGCCCCAGAAATCACAATCGCCGCAACCAGCGATATGACAGTCAACAACAAATCATAGGTAATTGGTATTGCCAGACGATAGGCCTGCATACCGATGAAATGCATTGACCAGATACCGATGCCACCAAGCGCCACCGCGGCGCAAGTGGCAAATTCCCGATCCAGCGTGCCGTTTTTACGAAACATCCATTTAGCGGATTGCAAGGCGAGCAGAGAGCCAAGAAATGAAGTGAAATAAGACAGAAGTACCAAGGCCAGTGAATATTTCGGCACCAATAACTGACCTAATGCTGATTCCATCGCACATTCTCCTTTTTTAAGTGAAATTTTGGCGCCCTCCCCGTTTTCGGGCGCGTTAAAAACAGAACAGCGAGCATAAAAATGTCAGCTATGCCGCGGACTGGTTTGTCCTCAGATACACCCGGGCAATTCCGTGTTCCTGGCAGCGATGGCAAATCCAGCGCCGGGACTTGTTACGCATTACAAAGCCGCCATTCTGAACCGGCACTTCGCCCTGATGGTGTGCGCAAAATCTCATCCCCGTGACTTTCGCGGTTGCCAGGGTTATCAACTCCAGTCTGTCAGGCCGCTGCAGATCAGTTGTCATGAGCAATCTTCTTTCCACGATAATGAAGGACATCCGTCGTCGGGCAGGCAAACCGTGACGGGCGTGCTAAAAGAGCCGACTCTTGCGAGTCGGCCCTGCACTGAAATGACCCTGACTACAAACCAAGATCGCTCAGGAATGCCTTGCTAAAGCCCAGCGTTCCTGCCGATCCATAGGTATTGCAGGTCGGCGAGGCAGAACCCGGCGCGCAGTCTGTGTCGCGATCGACAGACCAGAAATGCACACCGGCCAGCCCGTTTTGCTTGGCGAAGCTCGCCAAGGTCGCGGCGTCGGTGATCGAGAAGGTTTCATTGCTTGAGTCGTTGCCGCCTATCATCGGCGTTACCTCAATCTGGCTGTACGGGACGCTGTACTGGTTGTGCAGATCGATTGCCGCCTGCACCGCTGACGCTCCCATATCGCAAGCACCGCTGCTGCTGGTCATGCAATTGCCGCCAGCCGGGCTGCCGTAATCCATGGCCATCAGATTGATGATGTAGTTAGTCATGCCATAGGTCTTGATGGCACTCATCACCATTCCGCCGTAATAGCCAAGCGCCGGTGAAACGTTGCCTCCCAATGTCGCCACGGTGAAGCTGAAGCGCAGGTTCGGATAGGTCTTCTGGGCAGTCACTGCGCGCTGGACAAGATTGTTGACATCGGCCTGCGATTGACCTGCTTCGATATCAAAATCGACTCCCACCATGTTAGCGGAGTAGAAGGTCTTGATAAAGGTCGCAAATGCGGCATCACTGGTGCAGGTGAAGGAACCGGCCGAGCCGCCTGTCGAGACAATGTATTTTTTGCCGGCGCTGACCCAGGCTGGCACGTTGGACGCCACCATGGCCGATGTCATGTTGGTTGCGCCGTTGTTGGCGGTGCCCCAGATTTCACTGCCGCAGGCGCCGGTAGCGAACGCCCAGGTCACGGCTGGGAGGTTCGATGGCATCGCAGTCAGCAGCGACTGCGAGGCGCCGGTGACATTCGTAGTCAGCACGTTTGTCGTGGCATTGAAAGCCAGGCTGGTGTCCTTGTATGGACTGAAGACAAATGCCGCTGGCGTTGGTGTTGGCGTTGGTGTTGGCGTTGGTGTCGGCGTTGGCGTTGGCGTTGGCGTTGGTGTCGGCGTTGGCGTTGGCGTTGGCGTTGGCGTTGGCGTTGGCGTTGGCGTTGGCGTTGGCGTTGGTGTCGGTGTCGGCGTTGGTGTCGGCGTCGGTGTGCTGCAGGTACCGCCTGCTTTCCATAAGGTCGGCGATGCCGCCGGATTCCAGCCCGCCCCGGAATAATCGGTTTGAGTGACCAATGCCGTATATGTTGTACCGTTATAGCTGACTACTTCACCGGCCGTATAAGAACCGCCGTCCGTCCAGATCACACAGCCAGGTGCCGGGGTAGGCGTCGGTGTCGGAGTTGGCGTCGGAGTTGGAGTTGGAGTTGGAGTTGGAGTTGGAGTTGGAGTCGGAGTCGGAGTGGGCGTTGGAGTGGGCGTCGGGGTTGGTGCGCCGCAGGCGCCTTGCGAGGTCCATGGCTGTCCGCTGCCGGTAACGCCGTTGCTGGTAGACGGATTATTCCCCTGCGTCCACCAGTTTGCCAGGTAGTTCACGCTGCTGTAGCTGGCTGTTGCGCCGGTTTGATAGGCGATAGTGGCATCCCACACGGCGGCGCAAGCCGGCAAGCTGGCCTTCGCGCTAGAGACGAATTGCTTCTGGCTGCTACTCGCGGCGTCTTGCGTACCACCGTCGCCGCAAGCTGCCAGCAAGCTGCCGATCAGTCCCATCAATACGGTATTGCATACTTTTGTTTTCATGCGTCTCTTCTCCTCGATCAATAATGATGCGCCAGCAGCAAGTCAGAATTGGAGAATGAAGACAAACATATGCAATGGGAATCAGACTTCGTCCCACAAAGGCACAAAGACCAGAACACATTTTTCCGTAACTTGGATAGAGTACGCCGTCGCCATGCAAGCAGCAGATCGTCTCTAACCTCTGTCCCCGACCGCACCGTTGTCAACTTCCCGAGAATCCGACAAGCGTCTACGCTCCCCAAGTAAAGTCATTTATATTTTTTTGCAGCTGGCTGAGAATGCGACCTGCGAAATTGAACGTCAAGTGGTTTGGAATATTTTTCGGGCTTACCATGCCACTTGCAAAGCATCAGAAATTTCAGCTATAAACTTCTACCAACCTCAATATATAGAAGAAATTTTTCATTCGTGATTCGACGTTGCTCAGCTATGCGTTTCCATCAAAAACGCACTCTGTTCCGTCAATTGCACGAAAATTCCGACAGTAGTGGGAAATGAGAAAAGACTGCAGCGGCAGCGCGTGCCATACCACTTTCTTGATTTCATTATGTGGTCTTAGATATGGAAATGTCATCTGAGATTGTCTCGACACCATCGGCTACATTCGTAATGTCGCCAGGTTCGCCTTGATAGCTATCCAGCTCTCAAGGTGAATTTTCAGATCACTCAATATCGTGAGTGGGAGATTGGAGTGATCGATGTGGCATTATTCGACGCTGGCATCTTCGTGACCAAGTCTCCTTGAGGGACATCGCCGGGCGCTCAGGCATCTCCAGAAGCACCGTCAGGCGTTATTGACGCGCTGCCGTCATAGAGCCGGCTTATCTGAATTTGCATCTTTGCAAATTCCTCCCCTATACACCTTAAGCAATCCATAGACGCGCAATCTCACGAGCCAAGCCGTGTAATCCGTGACCAGTAAGGACACCCAGCTTTTACACTTTTCCACCCAAATCATCTCGGCGCTAGTTGGTTCAATATTTCCACCTGATATAGAGAGCCACCGCCACCGGGATCAAAAATACCACAAGGAAAATGGGTAGTTCATCGGCCACCGGATAGCCGGCCCGGGCCACCCCGAACCACAGGTTCGCCGCCGCTCCGAACAGCCACAACACAATGAACACCACGACCGCAGCGCCGATAGCGCCAGGTCCGCCGAGCATACGCCCGATACCGAGACAGATAACCAGCAACAACAGACCGGATGCGATCACCTTAACGGTATGCATGGGACATTTCCTTTTTGGTCAAGGTTTGAGAATCTCGGAATAGAATTGCACGCCGCGCCGCAAATGCAGGTCGAAATCGAAACCCTGGCGTATCATCTCGTTGAAATCTTCCAGCCGGATCTCCATCACGTAACTATCGGCGCTAGCCACCAGGCGCGAAGCAACGGCAGCTGTGTGTACTGTGTCAGCGCCGTACCAGTTGCCCGGATCCGCGTGACCGATTGGATACTTGCGACCGTCCGTCTCGATTTGCCAGCCGCCGTCCAGCAGCACCCAGAAACTGCCGGGGTCGCTGCCGCTACCAGTAATGAGATTGCCCTTGGCGGCTTCCCATTCCTTCGAATGGTCGATGACCCATTGCAGCTGCTTGCGGTTGAGTCCGGTGAAGAATGGCGTCTTAGCCAGCAGATGCAGATAGGTGATGGATGGTTTCATACTGCCTCCTTGCGATGCCAACGCGGCGATTTTCGGACTGGCTGCCGCTGCCATTGGCAGCACCGAATGCTGTGCGACTTGCAGATCTGCGCTCAAGCGGTCACCCGCGGGCTGAGCAGATCTTCCAGGGCGATGCCGCGTGATGCCCCCGTGACGATCGCTGCTTGTTGACTTGTGTTGTTCACTTGAAATTCCTTGATGCTGGTTTTTAGCGTTACTGAAAAGCCGCTTCGTCACTTCCGATGAATTTTTTGTGCAACGCAGCAGGTACATCATGCCGGTTGATTTATTGTAGATAAACCACCTGAAACTGATTTCACAATTCAGCAACCATCAACAATCGCCTTAACTCCCGTGCGAGAAAAGCAGCTGATGTTTCAGGCATCCGATTTCGAGAATATGGAGTGCTATTTTGTTACGCTCTGTAGCACGGTAAGCTTGCCGTTGCGCATACCGACGATTTGCATCGCCGTATGCGCATGATTATTTTTATCCATGGCGAAGGCTCCACCAGAAAGAGACGGCATTGTGCTCGCCTTCAACGCTGCCTGAATGGCCTGCGGAGCATCGGAACCGGCACGACCGATGGCGTCGGCGATTAGTCTTGTCGCTTCGTACGCGAAGAACGCGCGTTGTGTTGGTGCAATGCCATATTTGTCTTGATAGGCGCGAGCAAAGGTTGCCACCTCCGGGACCAACGGCGTGAACGCGGATATTCCCGACGCTTGCTCAAATTCACGCGAGGCCAGGAATTTGGGAGAAAGGGTCGCTGCGGCAACTGAAAAATCAATGCGCCCTGCCAGAGGAATTTTTCCGCCGCTTTGCTCATAGGCGCGGAGAAATGCGGCGCTCGAATTGGTCAGCACTGTAAGGATACGATCCGGGGCAGGCGCCGCAAGCTTCGCGATGACATCATCGATGTCCGTTGCACCACTCTTGATTACTTGCGTGGCGACGGCAGCAATTCCCGATTCAGCGGCAACCGATTCCATGGCATGCGCGCTTGCAAGACTGAAGGCATTGTCGTCCGCGACAATTGCCACGCTGCGAACGTTCTGCGATTTCAACCAGCGCATCGTGGCCATTGCGATGTCCAATTCTGACGGATTGGTCTTGAAAACATACTCGAAACCACCAATGCCCCCCGCAGTAACGAATTCCTGCCCGGCAGAGATATCGATCACAAATGGAATACGCGCAGCGTTTGCGATCGGCATCACTGCTTTTGTGACAGGGGTTGCCAAGGCGCCCAAGAGTACCGAGACGTGTTGTTGTTCAATAAGGCGTCGCGCCGCGGCAATTCCGGTCGCTGGATCTGCAGCGTTATCGGCGTAGCTCGCTTCCAGCTGGCGGCCAAGCACACCGCCAGATTTGTTAATCTCGTTTAGCGCCAATTCGACGCCATACTGTTCGCTTTGTCCACGATCAGCGTTTGGCCCGCTCAGGATGGTTGTCACTCCAATCCGGACCGGAGGGGCGCCGAACGCGGGCACTCCCGCAAACACGCAGCACGATGCCAGTAAGCTCAACAAAAATTTCATTTCCAACTCCCTGTTTCAGTTTTCTCTTAACGAAAAAATTGTACTTGCCCCAGATACCAGTGAATATGCTCTATTGGAAGATTCAGTATTGACTGGCAGTGAGAACTGATAGCCTTGCAAGCTCGCGGCAAGCTGCTCTACGCGCCCAAGTCCGGCGGTGACTGTGCCGCCGACAATTTCGCCGTGGCCAGCGCACCGGCAGGCTCCCGGGTTACGCTCCCACTCAGCGACTGATAATATGCTGAATAATATTTCCAGTTCACACCATAGGTGTTAAATAACCATGCTTGATCGCGTAACAGGAATGCAGGTTTTTTCTCGCGCCGCCCGGGCAGGAAGCCTGTCGGCCGCCGCGCGACAGCTGATGCTGTCGCCAGCGATGGCCACCAAGCACGTGGACGCGCTGGAGCAGCGCTTGGGCGTGCGATTATTCCACCGTAGCACCCGCAAGCTCACGCTGACCGAAGCGGGACAGCAGTACCTGGAGGTTTGCAACCGATTGCTGCCTGATCTGGAAGAAGTGGAAGCCGCGATTACATCGCAGCGCCTGGAAGCTACCGGGCTGCTACGGCTCAATACACCGCTGTCATTCGGCGTGCGTTACGTGGCGCCGCTCTTGCCAGCTTTTAACAAACAACATCCAAGAGTCACCGTGGATCTCGGATTGAATGATCGCGTGGTCGACCTGATCGAAGAAGGCTGGGATCTGACGATACGGGTGGGTCCGTTAAAAGACAGTCGCCTGGTGTCCAGAAAACTGGCCGACAGCGCCATGATCGTTTGCGCAGCTCCCGGTTATTGGGCGCAGCATGGACACCCGAAGCTCTGGTCCGACCTGCAAGCCCACAACTGCCTCAGCTTCACGCTGTCAAACCTGTCGCGGCCGGACGAGTGGCATTTCGGCAAGGCTGGAGATCGGCGCGTTGCTGTGAAGGGAACTTTGCGCACCAACAATGGCGATGCACTGGTCGCTGCCGCCGTCGCCGGGCTTGGCGTTCTTTACGAACCAGAGTTCATCGTCGCCAATGCTATCCGGGGCGGCGAACTGGAGCGGGTCACACTGGATGCCGACAGCGCAGATCTCGGCGGCATACATCTGGTCCGCTCGTCGGACCGGGCGCCGCCGGCAAAGGTCCGTGTCATGACAGACTTCCTGCTCGCGGCGTTCAACGCCAATCCTCCCTGGAAGATAAGCTGATATCTCGCACTCTGTCCGGCGCCCTGCTTCCCTATCTGAACCAGATACCAATCATCTGCCAGAGCATTTCGCATTTATCCCGCAACATGAACCAACACCTTACCCACAGAATGTCCCGACGCAACATGTTCAAGGGCACTACCAGCTTGTTCAAAGCGATATACTCTATCAACGACCACTTTCAGCTGTCCGCTTGCCACCAGCAAAGCGATCCCATGCAACGTTGCCGAATTGTTGGCAAGTGGCGCAAAGGCACCGCGAATCTTGCCACGAATATCGCCACGATTCCCAATCACGCGATCGATTAGCGAAACCAGAACGCCATCTGGCTTGATAACGCTCCACGAGCGTTCTTGCGTTTCCCCACCGATCGGATCCAGCACTAGGTCGACGTCTGTCACGTGCTGCGTAAAATCGTCTTTCTTGTAGTCGATTACTTCGTCTGCTCCCAAATTTTTGATCAGTTCATGATTCTCCAGAGATGCAGTAGCAATCACGTATGCGCCGGCCAGTTTTGCCAGTTGTACGGCAAACGAACCCACGCCGCCAGATGCAGCATGGATCAAGATTTTTTGTTTGACGCGCAGACATCCTATATCGAACAAAGCCAGCCATGCCGTACCAGCCGCCGTAGGCAAAGCCGCCGCACTCTTGAAATCAACGGCCTCCGGAATTGGGCACAAACCGTGCTCAGGAGCGATGGCGTATTCGGCGAATGCCCCGCCAACCCGAGCATCAAGGCGGCCAAACACTCTGTCACCGCATTTGAAACGTTGAACCAGCTCGCCGGTTGCCTCGACTACTCCTGAGATGTCAGTCCCGACGGTATAAGCAAAATCCAAAGGAAAGATGGTTGCCATCTGGCCGGAGAGCAACTTAAGGTCGAGAGGATTTGCGCCGGCAAACTCTATTCGCACTCGCACTTCATGCGGTCCTGGCCGCCTGAGCTCGCACGCCAGCATCCTTACATTATCAAGCGATCCATATTCGCGGAAGCGCAAAGCCTTCATAATTTTCTCAGTCATTAAAGTCATGTTGAATGCAACCCATCTGCAGAGATGGAAAACCTAGTCACATTCAAATCCTACATTTCATCCCCTTAATTGATAACCCAGCACCATTAAATTCAGTTCGCACCAGCAGAAGGAAATGTATCGCCTAGGTAAGCGCCATAATGTCATCCACGCAGCAGGTGCGGTGCTGATACGAGCATTTTTTCCCAGACATCGACTGAAAAAAAATGTCTTCAAGTGCGGCAATCCAGTTTTTAGTGCGACAGACACTTGGCAGGAATCCAGAGCCACGACCGGCGTGCTCCGGCAGGCAAGAAAACGTTAGAGGTAATGAAATCCATGAAAATTTTGGTTCTAGGCGCAACAGGACTCGTTGGGGGAGAAGCGCTCCAGCGCGCCTTGGCAGATAGTCGAATTGAGCAAGTCATTGCACCGACACGACGCCATCTCCCGCGTCATGTGAAACTCGTAAACCCGGTCGCGCCTGAACTCGGCTTGCTGCTGCCGGATGCCGCACATTGGGCTGTGGATGCAGTCATATGTGCGATCGGGACTACCATCGGAAAAGCCGGATCGAAGGTGGCCTTCCGTCACGTGGACTACGAACTGCCGATTGCTTTCGCAAAACTGGCCCATCAGCAAGGTGCGCAGGCCTTCGCGCTGGTTTCTTCTCCCGGCGCTTCGCTTTCCATACCTTTGTACTATTGCCGCACCAAAGGCGAACTTGAGAGAGACATAGTAAACATCGGCTTCAAATCCCTCACGATCGTACGTCCTGGCATGATCGGCGGCGCACGGGATGAGTTCCGGATCGCGGAACGAGGAGTGCACGCATTGGCAACGATCCTGCGGCCGCTGCTGCCACGAGGGCTGCGCATCAATCCCGCCGCCAATATTGCAAAGATCCTTGTAAAGTCGGTCATTGCCCCCGAACCTGGCCGCCGCATGATCACTTCAAGGGATCTTGTATAGAGTTGCCTGCCTTGTTCCTTTGCTTGCTGAATTGCCCCTCTCAAGCTGATTCAGCCGCCATTACCGCGTAAACGCCGCAACGCAGTCATTGTGTTTCATTGTTTAGCGCTTTCTGGGTGTAAGACCGAATGGCATTTTCATTTTCTAGAACTGGTAGGGTTGACACCTTTTCCCACACTACGACCCGCACAAACAGGAATGACATAGCCGAAAAGATTCGAGACCACCTTAGCTGAACGGCATTATTTCCACAGATACCTTTTATCGGATCAAGCAATTCATTGAACAGCTGTCCGGAAAAAGGTAGGGACTTACTATATAAGCGTTCCACGCTGCCAGGCTGCCGATTGAATTTGCGACAGATACGACGCTGAGCGAAATCCCTCCGGCGATTCAACTGCAAGGCCAAGTCGGCAGATTTTCCCGTGTGCCGTTGCACCAGGAACGGGACTCCAAGTCGCCGGGCTTCGCCGTGACCGGCAGACTCCGAATGGAATTCACTCGACATTTTCTTGTGTCAAATATGAGATGACTTATAAATTTCTCTCGCCATTTTCCTGTCGGCCATCCTCTTTGCCATTGCTTTTCGATGCTCGCAGTGATCTTCTATTTTCTGCACTAACGCGCATAACTCGCAATCATCACGCAGATCTTCGACCAGCTCACGCCAATAGCCACTTTCGTTCCAGCGTTTCAAGCGTATAAAAACGGTATTCCATTTCCCGAATTTAGCTGGCAAATCCGTCCATGCACATCCAACTGAAAGATACCAAAGCAATGCATCTATAAACAGACGGTTATTACGCTCAGGACTTCCAAAATCTCTCCCTTTACTTAACAACAACGGCTCCAATTTTTCCCATTGATCATCTCGAAGAGCCGAGGCTGATTTCAAATCCGATTGACTCATAAAATAATCTCCGGGAAGCCCTGAAAAATTGAAGGAAATGACAAATACGAAGCAAAAATGTAAGTAACCTGCAAACTAATTAGACTGATTGGCATTATTAACTAGAGCAGAAATTTTCATGTTTTCTTAAAACGAATGAGCGCCCAAGGACGCTCATTCGAACCACACGCAAACACGGATATATGTCTCATTCGAGAATGAGTACGCTCATCACTTCATCAACTCCTTCCGGGGACCAGAAAGAAGCAACTTTGCGTCAAGCGATTTACCTGCTTATGGCTACCAGGAAAAGCCAACTCCAGCATTGATCAACGTGCGCGTACCGGATGTCGTGCTAACACCGAATTTGATAACGGCGTTCTGACTGACGCGGGCGCTGGCGCCGATAGACAGTGCCGTGTAACCAGCATAACTACCGATTCCCGCACCTAATGCGAACGTCTTGCCGCTATCAACCTGTGGAAGACCTGCCAGAGCCCCTGCCATCGCCACTCCGCTAAAGGCTATGCGCTGCACGTCTCCAACCTGGCTTTGTACAGCCGACAACTGTGAGACATTCACGGCATCGGTTGGATTGACACCTGCCGCCACGTTGGTGATACGACGCTCACTGCCAGGAGATCCCACAGATACGGTATTGGCTTGATCCGCTATCGAACCGGCGCCCAAGGCCACCGAATTGTTCCCGGTGGCTTGCGCCCCTGCACCCGTGGCGACCGAGTTATTCCCCGAGGCCAGCGAATTCTGACCAATCGCGACAGTAGGATCGCCAGTCGCCTGGGCGTTATTACCGATCGCCACCGATCCGGCCTGCGAAGCCAAGGCACGGAAGCCCACAGCAGTGGTATTGGCATCGGTTGCCTGTGCGTTGGAACCGAATGCCGTTGCGCCATCTTTGGTGGCCTGCGCGCACAAACCGGAACCGGTCGCATCGACACCCTTCACCGTGCTGCACGTTGCCGGCGTCACATTGTTGATTACCGTGCCGTTAGTGCCACGCGTCTGTACCGTGCCGTCGCTGTTGACGCCGCCGATCGTAGTGGCGCCAATCGTCGAACCATTCGCGGCAGCGGCAGTAGACGCGTCCGCCAGCGGTTTCAACGATGTCGACAATGAACCGACACCGACCAGGCTTGTTGAGAGCGTGGTCAATTGCCCCAGCCCGGTTGATATTGACGCAACACCGGTTGACAAGGAATTGATACCGCTCGTCGCCACGCTCAAGCCGCTTGAAGTTGAGGTCGACAGCGACGATACGCTACTGTTCGTGGTGCTCAGGCCGGTTGACAGCGAATTGATGCCGCTTGTGGCTGTGCTCAAGCCCGTCGAAGTCGATGTCGATAACGCCGACACATTGCTGTTGGTTGTACTCAACCCCGTTGACAGTGAGTTTACCCCGCTTTGCGCCGTACTGATCCCGGTCGACGTTGAGGTCGACAGCGATGTCACGTTGCTGTTCGTCGAGCTCAAGCCGGTTGACAGCGAATTGATGCCAGCCGACGTTGAAGTAGACAAAGACGATAACTGACTGAAATTGACAGCATCGGTTGGCTTCACACCAGCAGCCACATTGGTAAAAGTCACTGGCGTTGTCGCGCCAAGACCTCCCAAAGTAACGCTGGTGTGACCTGGATTGTCATATTGAACCGAGTTGGCAACCCCTGTCGACAGCGACGACACATTGTTGTTGGTCGTGCTCAGTCCTGTTGACAACGAGCTGATGTTGCTGGTGTTGGTGCTGATGCCGGTCGAAGTCGAGGTCGACAGCGACGTCACGTTGCTGTTGGTCGTGCTCAAGCCAGTCGATAGCGAACCCACATTGCTATTCGTTGTACTCAGGCCAGTCGACAGTGAGTTGACGCCGCTTTGTGTCGTACTGATACCGGTCGAGGTCGAGGTCGACAGCGAGGTCACGTTGCTGTTGGTCGTGCTCAAGCCAGTCGACAACGAACCAATATTGCTGGCGTTCGTGCTGATACCGGTCGAAGTCGAGGTCGACAGTGAGGTCACGTTGCTGTTGGTTGTGCTCAAGCCGGTCGACAACGAACCGATGTTGCTGGCGTTGGTGCTGATGCCGGTTGAGGTCGAAGTCGACAGCGATGTCACATTGCTGTTGGTCGTGCTCAGACCAGTCGACAACGAACCGATGTTGCTGGCGTTTGTGCTGATACCCGTCGAGGTCGAGGTCGACAGCGACGTCACGTTGCTATTGGTGGAGTTCAAGCCCGTCGACAACGAACCTACATTGCTATTCGTTGTACTCAGACCAGTGGACAACGAATTCACACCACTTTGTGCCGTGCTGATACCCGTCGATGTTGAAGTCGACAGCGAGGTCACATTACTATTGGTCGTGCTCAGCCCTGTCGACAACGAACCGATGTTGCTGGCGTTCGTGCTGATGCCAGTCGAGGTAGAAGTCGACAGCGACGTCACGTTGCTGTTGGTGGAGCTCAAGCCGGTCGACAACGAACCCACATTGCTATTCGTTGTACTCAGGCCAGTGGACAGTGAGCTCACACCACTTTGCGCGGTACTGATGCCGGTCGAGGTCGAGGTCGACAACGAAGTCACATTGCTGTTAGTCGTGCTCAGGCCAGTCGACAGCGAACCGATGTTGCTGGCGTTCGTGCTGATGCCGGTCGAAGTCGAAGTCGACAGCGAAGTCACATTACTATTGGTGGTACTTAGCCCTGTCGACAGCGAGCCGATGTTGCTGGCGTTCGTGCTGATGCCAGTCGATGTCGAGGTCGACAGCGAGGTCACGTTGCTGTTGGTCGTGCTCAGCCCGGTCGACAGCGAACCGATGTTGCTGGCGTTGGTGCTGATACCGGTTGAGGTCGAGGTCGATAGCGACGTCACATTGCTATTAGTTGAACTCAAGCCAGTCGACAACGAACCCACATTGCTATTCGTTGTGCTCAGCCCTGTCGACAACGAACCGATGTTGCTGGCGTTTGTGCTGATACCCGTCGAGGTCGAGGTCGACAGCGACGTCACGTTGCTATTGGTGGAGCTCAAGCCCGTCGACAACGAACCTACATTGCTATTCGTTGTACTCAGACCAGTGGACAACGAATTCACACCACTTTGTGCCGTGCTGATACCCGTCGATGTTGAAGTCGACAGCGAGGTCACATTACTATTGGTCGTGCTCAGCCCTGTCGACAGCGAACCGATGTTGCTGGCGTTCGTGCTGATGCCGGTTGAAGTCGAAGTCGACAGCGAAGTCACGTTACTGTTAGTTGAACTCAAGCCAGTCGACAACGAACCCACATTGCTATTCGTTGTGCTCAGACCGGTGGACAACGAATTCACGCCGCTTTGCGCTGTGCTGATACCGGTCGAGGTCGAAGTCGACAGCGACGTCACGTTGCTGTTGGTGGAGCTCAAACCCGTCGACAGTGAACCCACATTGCTATTCGTTGTACTCAGACCAGTGGACAGCGAATTCACACCGCTCTGCGCTGTGCTGATACCTGTCGAGGTCGAAGTCGACAGCGAGGTCACATTGCTGTTGGTCGTGCTCAACCCTGTCGACAGCGAACCAATGTTACTTGCATTGGTGCTGATACCAGTCGAAGTCGAGGTCGACAGCGATGTCACGTTGCTGTTCGTCGTGCTCAGCCCTGTCGACAGCGAACCGATGTTGCTGGCGTTGGTACTAATGCCAGTCGAAGTAGACGTCGACAGCGAGGTCACGTTACTGTTGGTCGTGCTCAGGCCAGTCGACAGCGAACCGATGTTACTGGCGTTGGTGCTGATACCAGCCGAGGTCGACGTCGACAGCGATGTCACGTTGCTGTTGGTCGTACTCAGGCCAGTCGACAGCGAACCGATGTTACTGGCGTTGGTGCTGATACCCGTGGAGGTCGACGTCGACAGTGACGTCACATTACTATTGGTCGTGCTCAGGCCAGTCGACAGCGAACCGATGTTGCTGGCGTTGGTGCTGATGCCGGTCGAGGTCGAAGTCGACAACGACGTCACATTGCTGTTGGTCGTGCTCAGGCCAGTCGACAGCGAACCAATGTTGCTTGCATTGGTGCTGATACCAGTCGAAGTCGAGGTCGACAGCGATGTCACGTTGCTGTTCGTCGTGCTCAGCCCTGTCGACAGCGAACCGATGTTGCTGGCGTTGGTGCTAATGCCAGTCGAAGTAGACGTCGACAGCGAGGTCACGTTACTGTTGGTCGTACTCAGGCCAGTGGACAGCGAACCGATGTTGCTGGCGTTGGTGCTGATGCCGGTCGAGGTCGAAGTTGACAGCGAAGTCACGTTGCTGTTGGTGGTGCTTAAGCCAGTCGAGAGCGAGCCCACATTGCTATTCGTTGTACTCAAGCCAGTGGACAGCGAGTTCACGCCGCTTTGTGCTGTGCTGATACCTGTCGAGGTCGAAGTCGACAGCGAAGTCACGTTGCTATTGATCGCGCTCAGGCCAGTCGACAAGGAACCCACATTGCTATTCGTTGTACTCAAGCCAGTGGACAGCGAATTCACGCCGCTTTGCGCTGTGCTGATACCCGTCGAGGTCGAAGTCGACAACGACGTCACATTGCTGTCGGTCGTGCTCAAGCCAGTCGACAGCGAATTCACGCCACTTTGTGCCGTGCTGATACCCGTGGATGTCGACGTCGACAGCGACGTCACATTACTATTGGTCGTGCTCAGCCCTGTCGACAGCGAACCGATGTTGCTGGCGTTGGTGCTAATACCGGTCGAAGTTGAAGTTGACAGCGAAGTCACGTTGCTGTTGGTTGTGCTCAAGCCGGTCGACAACGAGCCCACATTGCTATTCGTTGTACTCAGACCAGTGGACAGCGAATTCACACCGCTCTGCGCTGTGCTGATACCTGTCGAGGTCGAAGTCGACAGCGAGGTCACATTGCTGTTGGTCGTGCTCAGACCTGTCGACAGCGAACCGATGTTGCTGGCGTTCGTACTGATGCCAGTCGAGGTAGAAGTCGACAGCGACGTCACGTTGCTGCTGGTGGAGCTCAAGCCGGTCGACAACGAACCCACATTGCTATTCGTTGTACTCAGGCCAGTGGACAGTGAGTTCACACCACTTTGCGCGGTACTGATGCCGGTCGAAGTCGAGGTCGACAACGAAGTCACATTGCTGTTAGTTGTGCTCAGGCCAGTTGACAAAGAGCCGATGTTGCTGGCGTTGGTGCTAATGCCGGTTGAGGTCGAAGTCGACAGCGAGGTCACGTTGCTGTTAGTTGAACTCAAGCCAGTCGACAACGAACCCACATTGCTATTCGTTGTACTCAGACCAGTGGACAGCGAATTCACACCGCTTTGCGCCGTACTGATACCGGTCGAGGTCGAAGTCGACAGCGACGTCACGTTGCTGTTGGTCGTGCTCAGACCAGTCGACAGCGAACCGATGTTGCTGGCGTTCGTACTGATGCCAGTCGAGGTCGAGGTCGACAGCGACGTCACGTTGCTGTTGGTCGTGCTCAAGCCTGTCGACAGCGAACCCACATTGCTATTCGTTGTACTCAGACCAGTGGACAGCGAATTCACACCGCTTTGCGCCGTGCTGATGCCAGTCGAGGTCGAAGTCGACAGCGAAGTCACATTGCTATTCGTCGTGCTCAGACCCGTGGACAACGAACCGATGTTGCTGGCGTTCGTGCTGATACCCGTCGAAGTCGAAGTCGACAACGAGGTCACATTGCTGTTAGTCGTGCTCAGGCCAGTCGACAATGAACCCACATTGCTATTCGTTGTACTCAGACCAGTCGACAGCGAACCCACATTGCTATTCGTCGTGCTCAGACCAGTGGACAGCGAATTCACACCGCTTTGTGCCGTGCTGATACCGGTCGAGGTCGAAGTCGACAGCGAAGTCACATTGCTGTTGGTCGTGCTCAGCCCTGTCGACAACGAACCGATGTTGCTGGCGTTCGTGCTGATGCCGGTCGAAGTCGAAGTTGACAGTGATGTCACGTTGCTGTTAGTTGAACTCAAGCCAGTCGACAACGAACCCACATTGCTATTCGTTGTGCTCAGACCAGTGGACAACGAATTCACGCCGCTTTGCGCTGTGCTGATACCGGTCGAGGTCGAAGTCGACAGCGACGTCACGTTGCTGTTGGTGGAGCTCAAACCCGTCGACAGTGAACCCACATTGCTATTCGTTGTACTCAGACCAGTGGACAACGAATTCACACCACTTTGTGCCGTGCTGATACCCGTCGAGGTCGACGTCGACAACGACGTCACATTGCTGTTGGTTGTGCTCAGCCCCGTAGACAACGAACCGATATTGCTGGCGTTCGTGCTGATTCCGGTTGAAGTCGAAGTCGACAGCGACGTCACGTTGCTATTGGTGGAACTCAAGCCAGTCGACAACGAACCCACATTACTATTCGTTGTGCTCAGGCCAGTGGACAGCGAATTCACGCCGCTTTGTGCCGTACTGATCCCAGTCGACGTTGAGGTCGAAAGCGAAGCCACGTTGCTGTTGGTCGAGCTCAAGCCAGTCGACAACGAACCCACATTGCTATTCGTTGTACTCAGACCAGTGGACAGCGAGTTCACACCACTTTGTGCCGTACTGATACCGGTCGAGGTCGAAGTCGACAGCGACGTCACGTTGCTGTTGGTGGAGCTCAAGCCGGTCGACAACGAACCTACATTGCTATTCGTTGTACTCAGACCAGTGGAAAGCGAATTCACACCGCTCTGCGCTGTGCTTATACCTGTCGAGGTCGAAGTCGACAGCGATGTCACATTGCTGTTGGTCGTGCTCAGCCCTGTCGACAGCGAACCGATGTTGCTGGCGTTGGTGCTAATACCGGTCGAAGTTGAAGTTGACAGCGAAGTCACGTTGCTGTTGGTCGTGCTCAAGCCAGTCGACAGCGAACCGATGTTGCTGGCGTTCGTGCTGATGCCGGTCGAAGTCGAGGTCGACAGCGATGTCACGTTGCTGTTGGTGGAGCTCAAGCCCGTCGACAACGAACCTACATTGCTATTCGTTGTACTCAGGCCAGTAGACAGCGAATTCACGCCGCTCTGCGCTGTGCTTATACCGGTCGAGGTCGAAGTCGACAGCGACGTCACGTTGCTGTTGGTGGAGCTCAATCCGGTCGACAACGAACCCACATTACTATTCGTTGTACTCAGGCCAGTCGACAGCGAACTCACGCCGCTCTGCGCTGTGCTGATACCCGTCGAGGTCGAAGTCGACAGCGACGTCACATTGCTGTTTGTTGTGCTGAGGCCAGTGGACAGCGAATTCACGCCGCTTTGTGCCGTACTGATACCGGTCGATGTCGAGGTCGACAGCGAGGTCACATTGCTATTGGTCGTACTCAAACCCGTCGACAGTGAACCCACATTGCTATTCGTTGTGCTCAGACCAGTCGACAGAGAGGTCACGTTGCTGTTGGTGGAGCTCAGCCCAGTCGACAACGAACCCACATTGCTATTTGTTGTACTCAGGCCAGTTGACAACGAATTCACGCCACTCTGCGCTGTACTGATACCCGTCGAGGTCGAAGTCGACAGCGACGACACGTTGCTGTTGGTGGAGCTCAAGCCGGTCGACAGCGAGCCGATTTTGCTAGCATTCGTGCTGATACCCGTCGAAGTCGAAGTCGACAGCGATGACACGCTGCTATTAGTCGTACTCAGACCTGTGGACAGCGAAGTCACGTTGCTGTTAGTCGTGCTCAAGCCAGTCGATGTCGACGTTGATAACGAGCTTAACTGGCTAAAATTTACTCCGTCAGTCGGGGCGGCACCTGCCGCGACATTAGTAAGTTTACTTCCCGCTAGGCTGGCTCCACTAGCAAATGTCGCAAGGAGGCTAGTGGAAAGCGTTCCTGTTACGACTGTATTACCGTTTAAATTTATACCTGATGGACCGTAAAGTGTTATGACTCCGACACCGTTGTTCGCATTTGAACCGACCCATAAATATGCTTTACTGCCTGTCAGACCACCACTAGCGTTAGGACTTTCCGCAAGAATTACACCGGTGTTTGTTGCTAATGTCCCACAATTTCCCTCGCCTCCTGTCCAGCTGCTTGTCGTCCACTGATTAGTACCGATGATGGTACCTGTAGCAGTGCCTGCAGCTGTAGTGCCAGTAACAGGAATAGAAATGGGAACATTAACGTTGCCAACGGTGTATTGACCAGAAGTAGTGACTACTTGACCAGTAGTGCCATATGCATTTGGAACGCCTGAACCGCCTCCACCGAGGCAGTTACCAATGGCGCCCGCCCATGCAATATTCACCATGCCTCCCACAAGGAAGATAGCTGCCCCTCCTCTAACGATCGACCTTGCAAGAAAACCTGATTCTGCTGTATTGGGTAACTTGGAAAGCTCTGACCCAGAAACGGTAGTCGCTCCCGCACCGTTACTCTTTGCCAACTCACCAACTACACAATAGTCACCCGTGACTTTGCTCCAAATAATCCGATAGATTCTGTTCATTTTTATCTCTCCCAAAAATCGTCAATTCAACTCAGATATATGAAATCTGCTCGACACAAGCTCCTCTATCTGACTTGTTGAAATCGAGATAATCGCTTCATGAACCACTAAATCCGCGAGCAATACATTCAATAATTGATAATGTAGGTGGATTTTTCTAAGTTGCGACCTCACAAAACAATGCTTAACGAAACCATCAGGAAGGCGTAAGCATTTGTTGTTTTTGCACTAGATAAAATAGAAAATGGCCTGCTGAAAAAGCCATGACATTGAAAATGCAATGCAAAAGGCAAATGCACTTTTGTCAAAGCGAATTCAGATGCATAGCGCAAAGGGAATTATTGGGGATGTACTCAGCGATACGAGAAGACAGCCGGAGTCAAGCTATAAAACACCTAACTATCATTAGCAAAATATTCTTCTCATCGGCAAAAATGGGCGCGCGTAGCACGTTTCGCCTAGTCCCGACAATCACAGTAATCCACGGATCACGTATTGGATGGTGATTGGCTCGAAAATATGTGCGCAAGAATGGCCGAGTATTCCGAACGCTGCTTAAGCGCCGCATTTTCAACGAAGCTCAACAAAATCGGCAAATTTCCATATCCGACATGCGCAGCCTCTTTCACTCGAAGCACCGCGTCGTCAACCAGGTCAAGCGCAATCAAGGCCGCCAGATGCGTTACGCGAATGTTGACGCTGGCCGTTGCCTGCGCAGCAATGAGTTCCAATGCGCCTTCCCTGTCGCCGCATTGCGCAAGCACGTATGAGATTGTTCCCGCGGCGTAGATCCAGGAAGAGCGGCTTAAAGTTATGTGCCGCGCGGCGTGCGCCAGTTCCGGCTGGGGATCCGCAAACGCCAGCATGCCCAGCAAATACAGATAGACTTGCTGACTGTCTGGATGGATGCGATATGCCTCGCGTGCGTGCCCGACTATATCGCTGGCGCTTGCGCCGGCAGCGGCCAGGGCCCGCGCATGCATGATCGATTGTTCGGGCGAGAAAGGATTCAATTCGATGGCGGAGCGGAACGCCGTGACGGCATCGGCAGCTGCGCCAGTCGCGAGCAGATGCAAGCCATGATTGAAATGCGTGGCAGGACTTTCCGGCGCCAGAAGCAAGGCTTGCTCATGCATCAGCCGAGCTTCATTAAACCGCCACTTGCCATCGAGAAGATAAGCCTTTTGTGAATGCAAACCCGATGCGCCTGGCTCGGCGCGCTCAATAGAGGCCAGTATTTTCAGCGCTTCGTCAATCGCTTGCGGACTGCCAGGCGTTCCACTGATCGCCCGGTTAGCCTTGCATTGGGCCAGCACCAGTTGCGCCGGGATGTAATCGGGGGCTTGAGAGATCACATGGTTGATGATCGATTCCGCTCTATCATAAGCCGTTGGCGAATGATTTTGGAGAACTTGCTGCGCGTAGAAACACGCTGCCGCTACTGAAGGGTGCACCTTGACCGTACCGGATTGCTGGCCACGATCGGCTGGAAACTGAGTCGATGCATCAACATCACCTGGCTGGATGCTCAGGCGATATCCGAGCCCGTACAATGAATCAATTTTTATCATGCCAATATGCGAGAGTACTCGCCGTAGCTGCGCCATGCAACGCGCGAGACTTTCGTTTGACATCCGCCCATTCCATACATGCAGGGCAAAGTCTTTTTTTGAAACCGACTTCGGCCATGCCTGGAGCAAAAGACTTAATGCCCCCCTCTCCTTGGGCGGCAAATCGAGTACTGAATTTTTATAAGCCACAAATCCATATTGATCGACCATAAGCCCAATAGATGCGGGAGCAATGCCCGAAATGTTCCGATGCCAGGGCTGCATTTTCTTTTCTTGTAATATTCGAAAACAACTATTGCTTTTATCTCTCACTGCTCAATATTTTCAACCCAAGCCCGACCTCACAGTCGGCGACATAGGACTTATTCTTTTCAAGAATATTGAAAATCGCTTTACCTTCAGTCCTGTTCTCAGACAGATTTGACCTGGGAAGCTATCGTTTCATCCCAAACGCTATCGAGATCTTTGCTAATGCTATATGCACTTTGCGCCTTTGTAGCGACAATAAACACTAGCTTACAAAATCATCATGAAGACGTAATTATTGGTCGTTGCCGCCCTACTCCTTCTGCTCGACACATATCATCTCCCACGCTCTTATCAGCCTACGGCATCAACGATAATTTCGTAAGGATTCGGTTAGCAATCCCGATAAAAGACACGCATGGCGCCAGATGGATAGCGTGTTCAGCAGCGACACATACTCACACATCACGCCAGTGAAAGCATCGCCAAGAAGGAAGTCCAGTGGTTCTTCTAATGCCAAGATCTGAGCAATCTGAGCGCATTATTTAATTGCCGTCATGATCGCATAAGCAATCGCAAAAGCTAAGCAAGACTCGTCGGCCACGTCTGCTTCTACCTGGCGCTCCACTCGGCCTGGCGCTGCCTGATTTCTTCCAAAGCATCTTCAAGCATTCGACGCGCCTCGACTTTTTTTCTCGCGACAATTTCACATTTCTCTCTTTCTGCATGCATATGAATGCTGGCGTTGTCATCCGCTTGAGTGCCCTGAAAATCAGCCGTCAACTTCTCTTCCAATTTTTCCGCATTAACGATATGTGCAAATCTCTTCATTTTCGTTCAGGATTTTAAATCGGCATTAGTCAAACGGCATCCACCAGCGACAGCCAATGACTGTCTGCCTCACTATCGTTAGACGCTGCTGTTTCTTTTCCAATGTGCGTTACCGATGCCCGATAAATCTCGCGCTCGGCTCTCCTGGTTTTTCTTCTCGCTGCGCTTTGCGTCTGTTGGTCAGCGTATGCCGCAATGCGCCTGATTACGCCAGACAACTCTGTGTCATCCCTCAGATCTTCAAGCATTTGGCGCCAGCAGCCGCTCTGGTTCCAACGCCTGAATCGCATGTAGACGGAATTCCACCCGCCAAATTCAGATGGCAATTCGCTCCAGCAGCATTTGCCGGAAATATGCCAAAGCACGGCTTCGATAAACAGCCGATTATTACGCCCGCTGACTCCAGGATTACCCTTTCTGCCAAGCATTAGCGGCTCCAATTTCCCCCACTGATCATCTCGAAGAAACATGACTGGCACCCATTACATAAGAGAGATAAACCGACCGTCACGCGGCCGACACTGAATGTAATATAAATGATTATTTTCTTCGTGTGACATACAAAAACAATGATTAACTAAATCATCAGGAAGACGTAAACATTGATGAATCTTCGTCTTCAACACAGTGCGCGCAGCACCCGCGAAAACAAAAAGACACGCCGAATACTTGCCGGCGAGCATTGAGTGTTACCAAATAAGATTGGAATTGATAAGCATTGTGAAAGATCGCACAAAGCAATGGACTGATGGCAGCTTGATCTCTAGGATGATTTCCTTAATCATCATGCCGTCTAAACCATATGAAAATTATCTCCAACGACAAAGTGCTCGATGAATGCATCGATAAAATCTCAAACCTGGCAGCGCTTACGCTTTACGGCATGAATGCTATCGGCCAGGTGCATGTCGCGATCAATGAAGTTTGCCGTTATCTGATTCTGAAAAAATCAGGGGATCCGGAAATCAATCTGTTGGCTTTCAAAAATCGCTTAGTGACCTTGAGTCATCTCACGCATCCCAGCCTGCCGGCTTACAAAAAAGTCATCGACTATGCGGCGTCACTGATCGTTATAGAGGCGCCTTAATTTTCCGCTCCACTGAAAATTCGGAGCATCGCTCGTTATAGTGAGCACATATTGAAAAATTCCACTGGGGCTGATCATGACGCACGTCATCGCCGCCATGCTGTCGACACGATCTCGGATGACAACAGTGGGTTAGCCAGGCTTAAATTATTACTGGACAGTAGATGTTGATATACGGCGAAAAACTAGCTGACGATCATTGGAAAAAAATAGACTTCATTCTATCGCGCCCTAAAAGTGCGCATCATTTTCGAAAAGACAATCGCCTATTCATTGAAGCAGTATTGTGGATAGTGTTAAACCATGAATCATGGCGCAATCTGCCGCCCAGGTTTGGCAAATGGCCTGCCCATTACCTCCGCTTGCTCGACTGGCATCAGCGTAAAATCTGGCACGCTTTGGCACACAGTCAGATTGAAGATCGAGAACTGCAATTTCTATTGGATAAAATCGTTCTGTTCTGCGAGCGCTTCGATCAAAACAGGCAATGAAGCAATAGAATATTTCTCCCGTCGATATCATTCATCCCTTAGGCATGCGGGCAAATACCTTGGCGTGCACCTGGGCGTAATCCGGATGTTGTTTCAATGCAGAAGATTCTGGAATATTGAGTAAAAATGGCAAGACGCCAAATCCGGTTTCAGCAGCAGCCTTCACTTTTATCATCGCCTCGTCAAGCATTCCCATGGCGACCAAAGCCGCCAGATGTATCCCATGAATGCTGCTATGCTCTTCAATGATCTCCAGCGCTCCTGCATGATCACCGCAACGCGCAAGTATGTAAGCTACGCCCCTGGACGTGAGGGCGTGCGCATAGCGGTTCTTTTGCACGAAATGACGTGCGGCGTGGGCGAGTTCCGGTTGCGGGTCCACCCAGGCTAAGGTATAGAGCAGGATCACATAAGTCCAGGGACTGTCCGGATGCGCTGAATATGCGCTTCGTGCTTGCGCCAGTACTTCGGCCGGATCCATGTTTGCACAAGCGCAGGCGCGTACCAGCATGGTGGCGATGTTCGCTGAGAACGGATTGAGTTGAGCCGCGAAACGGAAAGCGTTGACAGCCTCGGATCCGGCATTAGTGTAGATCAGATGATAACCATAGCGATAATAGGCGGCGTCATCGTCGGGAGACATTTGCAAGGCCTGTTCGTGCGCAACCCTGGCCTCATCGAAATGCCACTTGCAATCAAGAAGATGCCCTCTCAGTGATTGCAAACCTTGCAGATATGGCTCGGTATCTTCGACGATTCTTAATTGGCCAAGAGCATCGTCAATTTGTGACCGCTGTATATTCGCATCGAAAAAACCCCGTTCGGCGACGTATTGTGCGAGCAACAGTTTAGCCACCATATAGTCGGGAGCCTTGGAGACGACATTCTTGAGTATTGATTCAGCCTGGGAAAAGGCATCTTGCGAACGGCGTTCAAATAATTGCCGGGCGTGGATGCAGGCTTCAATTAGCGCAGCATGGGGTTTTGCCACATCGGATTTGTGAGGGGAATGAGCCATCGCCGGCACAGCGGACAATCGCCGCACTTTGTCCGACAAAATCGCCAGGCGATAACCTTGACCATAAAGGGAGTCGATCTGCACGATGCCAAGATTGGAGAGAGCTCGACGCAGCTGCGTAATACAGCGGGCCAAACTTTCGTCCGACATGCGCCCGGCCCAGACATTTTTTGAAAAATCTTCTTTTGAAACGACTTTCGGCCAGGCATTCAGCAACAGACGGAAGGCGCCGCGTTCTTTGGGGGGTAAAAACAGAAGTGAGTCTTTGTAAGAAACAAAACCATCCCGGTCTATATCGAACCCGGCTGACACAGGATCTACATCGGCAAGTGTGCCTGATGAATTATGCATTTGACTGACCCAAAAAAAATCATGCGATTTTTGCAATCATCGACAAACAAATGTGCATCATTTCCATTCTAGCGGCTATTCAATACTGATTATTACGTTTCCTCGCGAAATTTGCACTATAGCTGGCGAGCCGGATTCCCTCGGTTCGTTACCGACCAGGGCGATAGAGGTCGCGGATGTCGCTTGGGAATCCGAGCTATTTCGGCTTCACAATGCGCCTATGTGACGCCAAAGATATCCGGCGCGAATCTTGACGGCGCCTCTATTTGCAGAGTCCTTACAGCGATGCCCGCTCCAGAAACTTCCTGATCTCGAAAGAGTAGGCGCCAGGATGCGAGAACCTGAACATGTGACCGGTGCGTGGCATGATTACTTCCTGCGAAGCCTTTATGCCTTTCCGGAGGATCCCCGCGGCTTCTTCGCCGATCAGCTTATCTTCTTCGGGAGTCAGGATCAGCGTGGGGACATCGATCTTCTTCAGCAGGGCCGTATAGTCCGCCTTCTCGATCGAGCGTATGCGGTTGACGTAGGCCTTATGCGGCGTCTCGCTGATGAAGAGAGCGCGACTCTTTGCGGTTGACCAAGGTATCTCGCCCTCCTTGTCAAACGACGAAGCCAACTGCGCTGCGTGGAACCGAAGGGTCGCTTGTCGGTAAAAGGACCCGGGGAAGAACGATACAAGTGCTGCCAGCGGCTTGAGCAACGGCGAGGTAATCGGGTTCTTGGCAAAACCGCCAGAGAGCACCAGGCCCTTCAGGCCCGCCGGCTGCCGCGTCGCAAACGCGATCGAGGAGACCGCGCCATACGAATCGCCAACCAACACATAGCGCTCGAGGTCCTTCACCTGGTCAGCGATGAAGTCGGCCAAGGTCTCCAGTTCGCACACGTCGTCGGGCAAACGAATGGTGCGCATGGAGCGATTCTGTAAGTAGGTCAACTGGTCAAGCTGCCACGGAGCTCCTGAGAAGCAAGGGATCATCACCAAGGTGGGTTCTGTTTTCATGGGGTACTCCTAGATGGTTAAATAAACGACAACCGAATTCTAGGAGGCCAGAAGCATTCGATCCAATGGCATTTACGCAGCATGTCGATGCACAAGATTCATATCCTCTTGGTCGCTCCCACCGCGGCAGGCCCCCGCCGCTGTCAGTCGGCGATCATCATGTTCGTAATCCACTGAACGGCGGGTTCGTTGACGCGCCCTCGGGCTCGAACAACGAGCACCTCCCAGGTTGGTAGCGCCAAAGGCTGCTCAAAAAGGCTCAGCTGCGCAGTCTCCTGCATCCGCAGTGCGACCCGCTCGGCGATAACTGCTATCGATAGCGAAGCGCCGACCATGAACGGAACAGCCAGAAAACTGGGACAGGTGGCGTTCACCTTGCGGGTACGACCGAGGGCCTCCAGCGCATCGTCGACAGCGCCCCGCGTATCGCCGCGCGGCGATACCAGAATGTGAGGCAACCGAGCGAAGTCATCCAGTTCCATGTGCAGCTTCTTGCCTCGCTTGACCAAAGCCGGGTGCCCCTTGCGCGCGATGCCGACGAAACGCTCCTTATGGATAAGCTGGCAATCAAAACGCTGCGGGATCTGGGCAAAAGAGCCCGACCCTAGCACAATGTCGAGATCGCCGCTGTCTAACATGCGCAGAGCGGATTCGAGATCGGCTGGCCTGAACCTCAGCACGACACCCGGCGCCGCAGCTTGGATCTTAGCCAGAACGGGGGCGATGACGGTCAATATGGCGTGATCAGTGGCTGCTATTGAAATCATCGCTTGCAAACGGCCTGGATCGAACGGGCCACGTGGACTGGCGACGAGCCTGACCGACTCGAGCACCGCCGTCACTCGCGGCATTAACTCGACGGTCAGCGGCGTCGGTTCGATCCCGCGGGGGTTACGAATGAAAAGCTGGTCATCAAAGGCCGCACGCAGCCGCGATAAAGCATGGCTGGTTGCGGACTGGGACAAATGCAATCTTTCGGCGGCGCGGCCGACGTGTCTTTCGGCCCAAAGCGCCTCAAGTACAACCAAAAGGTTGAGATCGAAATGCGTCAGATCTAGTGGTTTCATGCTTTGCTGGCCTCTTCGTTCATAACCGGGTTTACCACAACAATTTTTACTCATGCAATCAATGAGGTTGCCGCTATCTGATTCTAAAAGAACGGGAGATCCCGAGTTCAATCTATTGGCTTTCAAAAGCAGATTAGTGACCTTGCATGATCTCACGCATCCAAGCCTGCTAGATTACAGAAAAGCCCTCGACTATGCGGCGTCGCTAATCGTTATGGAAGCATCTTGATTTTTCGTTCCATTGAAAAAATTTGACTTCATTTTGTCGCCACCTAAAAATGCGCATCATTTTCAAAAAAATCGCGTGTTCATTGCCGCAGTATTGTCGATAGAGTTAAGCCGTGAATCGTGACGCAGCCTGCCTGCCAGCATTGGCTGGCTGGCGATGCTTTAAAAGATTGTCGGGAGTCTGCCGATATTTTTACTTCAGAAGATCTGGCAATGGCGGTGCCAGCGCAGGATAATGCCACGTCAATTTTATTCAGTTGCGCTCTTCATTATTTCGTGGGAACACGGCCAAATACCTTAGCCTGCACCTGGGCATAATCTGGATGCTGTTTCAACGCATCGCATTCCGGAACGCTGATTGAAAAAGGCAAGACGCCAAATCCGGTTTCAGCAGCGGCATTAACTTTCTCCATCGCCTCGTCGAGCATTCCCATGGCGACTAAAGCCGCCAGATGTATCCCATGGATACTGCTATGTTTCTCAATGATTTCCAGCGCTCCTGCATGATCGCCGCAACGCGCAAGTACGTATGCCACGGCCCTGGACGAAAGGGCGTGCGCATAACGGTTCTTTTGCACGAAATGACGCGCCGCATGGGCGATTTCCGGTTGCGGATCCACCCAGGCTAGCGTGTAGAGCAGATTCACATAAGCCGAAGGACTATCCGGATGAGCTGAATATGCGCTTCGCGCATGAACTAGCACTTCGGCAGGATCCATATTTGCGCAAGCGTAGGCACGTACCAGTCCGACCGCCATATTCGGCGAGAATGGATTGAGCTGAACGGCAGAACGCAAAGCGCTGACGGCCTCGGACGGAGCATTACTGGTCAGCAGATGAAAACCATAACGATAATAGGCGACGTCGTCGTCAGGCGACATTTGCAGCGCCTGCTCGTGCGCGGCCTTAGCCTCATCGAAATGCCACTTGCAATCGAGGAGATAGCCCATCTGTGATTGCAGGCCTTGCAAATATGGCTCGGCATCTTGCACGGCCCTTAATTCGCCAAGAGCATCGTCGATTTGTGAGCGCTGTATGTTCCCGTCGAAAAACGCCCTATCGGCTACGTATTGTGCGAGCAGCAGTTTCGCCACCATATAGTCGGGGGCCTTGGCGATGACATTTTTGAGTATTGATTCGGCTTGAGAAAAGGCATCAGGCGAACGACGTTCAAGTAATTGCCGGGCGTGGATGCAAGCTTCGATTAGTGCGGCATGCGGCTTTGCTGCCTCGGATTTTCTGGATTGCGGGGCCGCCGGCAATGCCGGTAATCGCCTCACTTTATCCGACAAGATCGTCAGACGATAACCTTGGCCATAAAGGGAATCGATCTGCACGACGCCAAGATTGGAGAGACCTCGGCGCAGTTGTGTAATACAGCGCGCCAGGCTTTCGTCCGACATGCGCCCGGCCCAGACATTTTTTGAAAAATCTTCTTTTGAAACGACTTTCGGCCAGGCATTCAGCAATAGACGAAAGGACCCGCGTTCCTTGGGGGGCAAAAAAAGCAGCGAGTTTTTGTAAGAAACGAAACCATCCCGGTCTATATCGAACCCGGCTGACATAGGATCTATATCGGCAAGCGCGCCTGATGAATTATGCATTTCAGTGATCCAAGATATTTCACGCGTTTTTTACAATCATCGGCAGCCAAATATGCATCATTCTTATTCTATCGACTATTCAATGCCGATTGTTACATTTCCCTGCGGGATTTGCACGATAGCTGGACTTCCCTGGAAGTAGCTCCCAAATGAACAGGCGCAATTCTTACCTTATCTTTGCCTACAGGATAATTGTTAGTGCGGCTAAAAAATGGGTTTTCATCACTCGGGAGTGACGCTATGACTCGCACGATGCAGCTTGACCAGGCAAGTGCGCCATTCACCGGCGCAGCGGGGTGACGGCCACAGGATCAGAATCGCCGGGGTCCAAGGACTTGCAACGCCAATGATGTTTGACGCCAGGAGAGGAAAGCGGCATCGTTCGCTTTTCAGCAATCGCCGCCATCACAAGTCAGGTGCATGAGCTTACGTACCTGAGAGAAGAACGAGTCAGAAGGGACGAGACAGCTATCGACTTTTCTTCGGTGACCGATTTCGCCATTCCCTCAATTCCTATAATTAATCATAGATTAATCATAGCGAACACTCGCCCACTACGCAGGCAGCCAGCCTTCGGACCGGATGATCCGAAGGCCGATTTCAAACAAACTCACTACGATCACGCCGAATGATTAACGCGCAAAATCCAAAGTGTTCTTAACAAAAGTATTGAGATTGGAAATGTTCAGGCTACCGAAACCGGTAGTTGCATCCCACCCTTGAGCTGCTTTGTAACCATTTGCATTGGTAGTGCCGTTTGTGCCCGAGATAACGTCGTGCAACAAAGCTGAGTTAGCTGCCAACGGAAAGTACTTGTAGAAACTTGCGGCTGGAAAACCCAATCCGTTGGCGTTAGCCGATTGCAGGCGTGCCCATATGCCAGCGAAAATTGGCGCAGCTACACTAGTGCCGCGAAGGCCGGTGATCTGATTGTTGTAGACAATATTAATGCCAGCGGCATCAAACGCGATGTCAGGCAGGCCTCGATTGGCTTTTCCAGTTAAGCCCTGCCAGGCGGGTGCAGGCTCGTATTTGCTGAAACCGCCACCGGTTGCCCATAAACGTCGATTAAAATCATAGCCGCCTGAATATGAACCAATCGTACTCAGTCCATCATTCCAAACGGTTTCACTACTGTATACGCCGGCATTGGTGTACACAGCCGTGCCGCCAACCGCAATCACATAGGGTGAACTTGCCGGCCAGCTGACATCGTAGCTCCCTGGGCTCGTCACAACCCCTGCCGATCCAGAAACAGGACTGAATTGGCAATTGTAGGCACCTGCATCTCCTGCCGCGATAGAAAAAGTCTGGCCTTGCGCAACCGCCTGCCTGAATACATTGTCTGATGCGGCAAAACCGGTGGCGTTGAATATCGACGATTCACAACCGCCAATTGAAACGTTAATGACCTTGGCCACGCCATCGATTACCGCCTGGTTAAAGGCAGCAATCAGATTATCAGTACCGAAGTCAGGCGACACATAAAATGTCATTTGTTTTACGGCGCCGCCAGAAGCTCCGATGATTGCTTGACTATCCAGACTCCACTCGTCTTGACCATTGACAGCGGCGTAGCTACTGCCCACTGGACCGGTCTGCACCACCTTCGTATTCACGGCTGCAAAGCCGTTGCTCGTTGTAAATTGGGTTAAGTCGTTGAGGGTTGGCGCCAGATTTCCCACCGCGATAATGGCAACGGCCGTCGTCGATGCAGTTGGCGTGTTTCCTCCGTTATACACAGCGGCAATAGCTGCCGCATTTGGCGAAGCTTTTACCGGCGTAGCATTTGGCACAGCCGCAGCTTTGCCCTGCGACGCCAGGCTTGTTTCCGTTGTAGGGATTTGAGAACTTAATGTGTGCGCGATGGCGACATTTTGCAGCCCTAGCACAGACCCGATAATACTACCCAGTGCCGCCGGTACTTGTACTACGTCCGTATTCGCAAACACGCTGCGGCCCTGATGCTGAAAGCGTTTCAGCGAAGTGCGAAAGCCTTTCTGAACTGTTGCAGCTGTGCCGTCTGCAGACACTAGCTGGCGATTTGGCGAGACCGTGATATTGACGAAACCGGACTTGCTTAAGTGCTTCACCACCTTATCTACATCTTGTTCTGTCGGTGCGAATTTTTCGGAAAATTGTGCCGGCGTCAGAACTTTTCCATATGAAGCGCTTCCAGGCGTATGCAATTCTTGCAAAAACTGGTCGAGCTTGGCTTCATTACGTAAATTCAAGCTTACCGTCACATGCACCGGCTCGCCTTGCACCAATTCCACCGCTGCTTCTGACGGCGTCTTCTGATTGACATCAGTCGCCAAGCTCCGTTGTTTCGCTTGCACGTACTTCAAGAATGCTTGCGTCTTGGTTGGCACCCAAACACTGTTATCCGTTATTGCAGCATGGGCGGATACGGATGAAAATGCCAGGGACAATGCCAACGATAATGCCGAAACCCGGGCAACCAAAACATCATTGCTTATTTTTTTCGATTTCATGTAACGACCCTCTTGAATGGGACAGATAAAAATGCCGTAGCCTTGCATGGCGATGAGCGATGCAAATTGACCAGGCGCAGGAATCTGTATCACCTGTCGCAAGGACTCGACAGATGATGCAGAAGATAACGGACCGACAGTCCGCTAACTGGATGGCTGCAGCGTTATCGCTACCTGTGCCGGAAATCGTGAAAGAGGAAGTGGAATGCGCGGTGCGCTAAGTCTTCGGATGAAGATGCGCGAGGAGCGAGGTAAGTCAAGCTGAATTTGGTGTGAGCCATGATGTTTCCCTTTTGAGGATAAGCAGCGGCACTCTCATGAAGTAGCCGCCGCTCCAGAATAACGGTGATGCAAAATTCCCTGCACATTGAATTCTTAACGAGTACTAACTTGAGCAATATTCCCACATCGAAATAAAAAAGTACTCGGCAAAGTGTCTATTTTCGAAAACATCATGAAGACGTAATCATTCGTTGTTTTGAGATCACCCATCGTCGTACCAAATCCCATCTGTTCTTTCTGCAGACGCAAACAGATCAGCATTCGAGACTGCATTCCATGCGGGAAAACAGGAAAAGATTGGCAAAATTCAGAGTTGAATCCTCCATGGCAAACGCGTGCCTTCCATTTCAGAAAGGTGGCAAGATCCGCCAAATGTGTACTGAAAAATACAGAGGATTACCAAACAATAATGAAATTCATAAGCATTGTAAAAGCGTACTCAAAGCAATGGACTGGCGGCATCTTGCCCTTTAGGATCATTTACTTCGTCAGTGCGCGGCATGGATTGAACGCAAACGATCAATGGCATTGATGATCGCGTCGATGGAATCAACATGTTAGTAACACCGACTTCCTGCTAATGAAAATATCATGGACCATGCGCAGGGCGCGATGGATGAGGTTCGCCGCTAAACCCATAAAATCTGTAGCTACATGTCTATTAAATTGATTCTCATTGGCGCCGGCAACATCGGCGACGCTATCCTCAACCTGTCGCGCAGCCGCGACTATATCCTGACCGTGGCCGACCGCGATCCACAGCGCCTGGAATACGCGAAACAAGCGGGCTTTCCTAACATCACCACGATCCTGGCGGATATTTCGCACGCCCCTACCGTGACCAAGCTGATTAGCGGCCATGACGTCACCTTGCCGGCCTGCCCTCACTTCCTGACCCCGGTCATCGCGACAGCGGCCAAAGCCGCCCACTCGCACTACTTCGACCTGACCGAAGATGTCGAGAGCACCTGTTTCGTCAAATCGTTTGCCCAGGATTCGACCACCGCCTGCGTACCGCAATGCGGCCTAGGCACCCTGCGCAAAAGCTGGCAAGGCCGGATCCAGAACCTGGATTACAAGACCGTACGCTACCCTGGCCATCGCGACATCATCAAGATCCTGGTGCGCGATTTGCGACTTGGCAAGCTGGAACGCCGTCCGATCCTGAAAGAAGTGCTGGAAACCTCGATCCCGATCGCCAAGCAAGACGTGGTGCTGACTCTTGTGAGGCGTAACCATATCCAGATATGGTGCGGGTTAGCAAACGATAAATATTGATTCAGCGTCGACAAATTTCGAAGATGTTTTTGTCTTTTTCAACGACTTATTAAGGATTGATTTGTAATCGACTCGTTTTTTTAAAATCACAGGGTCCAACAGGAAAAAATCTATGCCGAAAGTATCAGTAGTCATACCGACATTCAATGCTCATCTTCACATTCAGGCGACCTTAAATTCAATACTCACGCAGCAAGATGTCGATTTCGAAGTATTGATACTAGATGATGCAAGTACCGATAACACGCTTGATTTAGTCCGAGCCGTTGGAGATAAGCGAGTCAAAATTCATCGTCATGAAAATAATCAGGGCCGCATAATCAATGTCAATCGCGCTTTCGACTTAGCCCGCGGTGAGTATATCGCGCGCCTGGATCACGACGATCTTGCGGCCCCGGAACGCATGCTCCAGCAAACAAGGTTTCTTGACGAACATCATGACATCATGGTTGTCGGCAGTCAGATCCGGCATTTTGGGCTCGAAGAAGGATGCAGTAATTTCCCGCTTGATGATGGGCGTATCAAAGCACGCTTCGTCAGCGGCAATGCATATCTTGCCAATCCCAGTGCCATGTTTCGCCGCGCTTTCGTCCAAAAACATGCCCTCAGATACGACCCTAACCTTTATATAACAGACGACCTGGGTTTTTGGTTTGATTGTCTGCTGCTGGGAGCACGGTTTGCCAATTTACCTAGTGTATTGACCTCATACCGTATTCATGGCGGCATGACTTCATTCAATCTGAATACGGATCTCCTATATCGAGGAAAAGAACGGCTGTACGCGCGCATGTTGCCCGCCTTCTTCCCTCAGCTTAGCGGGCATGATATACGTCATCTGATGCCGCTGTACAAGTTAAAATTCGATACTCCACTCGACTTTGAGTCATTGAGTGCATTACATCGAGCCGCAGCGGTTGCGTTACGCGAAGTTGACCAGCGCTGGGGATTGGACGTTGAAGAAACTAAGACTTGCCTAGTATCATTGCTGAACCAACGGCGTGCCGAATGGACTCGTGCCAATTATCTGGATGTCAAGGATATAGCTGCTCTAGACCGTTTGTTTTATCAAGAGCTAAAGTGACGCACCTGCACCGCTCGTTCAAAATATTTTGATCATTTCCGATTTGATTTTCTTCGAAACGCCAAAATCAGAAATCGTGAAAAATAATTTAAACTGGCTCCAAGAAAACACACATTAAGTAAACAGCAATAACCTATATTTTTGAAGACTGGAGAACCTAAAATTCCTACTGAAAACAATGAATTGGCCGAATATTTCCACGGCAATCAAGGACGCTACATGCGGAAGTGGCAGCATTATTTCGAAGCGTACGAATGGCATTTCCAGCGTTTCAAAGGGAAGCCGCTTCATCTCCTCGAAATTGGCTGCTATCACGGTGGGTCCCTGCAAATGTGGCGACACTATTTTGGTTCGCAGATTCATGTACATGGAGTCGACATCGATGTGCGATGCAAGCAATTGGAGGAAGCTGGTGTATCTATCTATATTGGCGACCAAGGCGACGACAATTTCCTGAGCCAGCTTGTCTCGCAATTACCTCCACTCGACATTATTATCGACGATGGCGGGCATTTCATGCATCAGCAAATAAAGTCCTTTGACGTGTTGTTTCCACATCTCAAAGATGGCGGCGTATATGTATGTGAAGATCTGCATACCAGCTACTGGGCCAGCCATGGCGGTGGCTACCGCAAGCGGGATACTTTCATAGAAATGTCAAAAGATTTAATCGACCAGCTCAATGCATGGCATTCAAAAGATGCGGAAAGTTTCGCGGTCAATGAGCAAACTCGACATATGCATTCACTACATTTTTACGATAGCATGCTGGTCATCGAAAAACGCGAGCGGACACGTCCTACTGAACATGAATCGGGAAAACGTGTCTTCGACTCGGATCCTACTGGGGAACCTTATACCAAGAGGGTGTAAAAAACTGTAATAGCCACGATCTGATCTGACATTCTCCGGTTTGACGTGTGCTGTCGTGTGATCAAATTCAGTTGTTCAGTGTCGTGACTTTATCTTGCCAGACCTACCCTAGCAACGAAGGCGCAATCGCTGCCAATGTCACGCCAGTCATTCTAAGCTCCGTCAGCTGGGCTGCTACCTATTTGCGGGTACACGGGAAAACACCTCGCGACTGCTGCGCAAAGGCAGCAACCCAGTCGTACGATCCCTCAAAGCACAACGCATAATGAGGCTTGGTCACGAAGGCGAACGCATAACTCTGGTGACGTCAACCAGTGCCTTGATCGCGTGACTCCTATCTCAGGAGATCACCATTTATGTTCATGCGCAGATTGTGCGCAAAAAAGCGCAAATCATTTTCTATTAATGATGAATTTGAAAACTCTTGTGAAATGCCATGCAAGCGAATAGACAGGCAGTCTATCTATCCCTAATATTCTCTTAAATTATATCAATGGCAGTTATGTTTTCTGGAGTAGGCAATTGGGGGCCAAGTTAGAAAATTATTTGGACAATAAATATTTCAAGAAAATTGAAACGCTGGCAGCTTTGTCGCTCTACGGTCAAAACGTCAAAATCGCGACTCATCACATCGTCTAAGATATTTACGACACCGCCAAGAAAAATTCCGACAATCCGAAAAAATATTTGCTGGCGTTAAAAGACCAATTAACTACCGCAGCCAATCACACACATCCCAGCATGTCGGGTTACAAATCGACCTTGGAATATGCAGCTTGGCTGATTGCCATTCATAAAGCCTGAGCAGTTATTGATTGTCGTTGTGACTTCTTCGCATGTGCGAAGTTAAGTGCATTGCGATGTTGTAATAAAAATGAGATGGGACGCAATGTTTTTTGTGAATTTTCCAGCAGAAATTTTAATGGTTGGTTCGTTGTTTACTGCCCTTCCGCTGCATGCAGAGGAAACACTGATAGCAGATCTGCTCGCCAGCGCCATGGAACGTAAAAGTGTGACATAGAAATCTATCCGATATGCCAATTGCAAAAAAATCCGGCACAGCCAAGGATCAAGACGGAACATGGAGCCATGCTGCGTTAAAAGCCGAACATATGGCGCTGATAAATGCCGGCAGCATTGCACCTATACGGATGTTGGCCAACAGGTATGGCGTTTCTGTGACGACGATAAAGGAAATCTTAGCTGAAAATGCTGCAGCAAATGCAAGCAACGATCCCCCTATCCTTCACAGCCATGATCCGTTTGGACGTTGCAAGCGTATGGTTTGAGCTTCCTTTTATCAAGCAATGACTCAAGAAACTACAGCTGTTATGAAAACATCGAAGACGACAAGTGCGTCTACGCTACAGGAATCTGGTCAAGCCGCAGACCGACAATCATCTGTCGCTTCTGTAGTACCTCGATTATTTTTAATGAACTATACGAGGCCGACTTACGGTAGTCCGGTACAAGTCAGCTATTTCTGGGCTTCAAAATTAATCTCGGCGGGACGATCAAAGATATGACCCGCTTGGAATGAATGGATATAGAAGGGACTGAAAAACTCATGAAAATACTGACGAAATCATTGCTGTTGCTTCTGCTGGCATTTGGCGGAAGTCCGCTGGCATATGCACAAGAAGATAACTGGGGAACTTTGAATAACGAAGCCGTGGCACTGAGCCAGCAAGGGAAATTTGCTGCAGCCGTCGTTGCAGAGAAGGCAGCTCTCCAGATTATCCAGGGAACAGCCACCTCACTACCTCTGGACGTCGCAGGAATAATGAGTAATCTTGCGTGGCTATATTCCGCCCAAAAACAATACGCGCTGGCAGAGTCATTTCTCAAGCGTACGCTGGCGATAAAGGAGAGCATACTTGGTCAAGATCACCAGGACATCGCCAATACACTCAGCCAGCTGGCCATGGTATACCGTCAAACCGGACGAGAGGAAAATGCTGAACACGTCGAAAAACGTGCTGCAGCTATTCTTGCATTAAAACCCCATTGAAAGAAGCGACAATCCGCTATCCAATAGCGAAACTGACAATTGACGAAGACAATTCCACCTCAATTCCCAAGGGTGTCTTTTCTATTACTGTGCCTTTACTTGCCGACTTGCCCCTATCTTGTTGATCCAGTAGCCACTGTCGCGCAAAGGCGGCAACCCGGTCGTAAGACCCCTCAAAGCCTAGCTCACATAGATCAGCATGGATCTGTTTCAAGCTACGGCGTTGCTTTCGAGATTTGGTCGCTTCGGTATTAAGCCAAGTTGAAAGTTTGAAGGCGCACTGATCAAGAGCACTGGGAGTGCGTCGATCCCGATAAGCCGGCTCTATGACTTCTGAGCGTAGATAGCGTCTGACGGAGCTTCCGGAGATCCCCAAGCGCCTGATGATCTCCCTCAAGGAGACCTGGTCACGAAGACGCCAGCGTCGAATAATGCGACGTCGATCACTCCAATCTCCTACTCACTATATTGAATAGGATTGTGCCCCACTGCAACGATGACGTTTCCTGGTGCGCATAGGCTTATACGCCCTCGCTGACACGCCTCCGAATCAATCCTTCGGTTTAAGCTTGCTTGCTGAGTCGATCGCCTTCAAGATCGGCAAGCTGCGGATGTGCGCCACCTCCTCCATCGATACCTCGCTGGAACGGTGCGCGAATTCCAGCACCGTGCGCAACTGCTCTTCATTGAACTGCGCCCATACGGCTTCGGTACGCTGAGCCAGCCGCTCATAGTAGATAGCCATCTGACGCACACGCTCTTCGCAGGCCACGACGCGCACCTTGCGGCGGTCGGTCGGGTCGGCTTCGCGCCGGACGAAGCCGGCCTTCTCCAGCCGGTCGACCAGCCCAGTGATGGCGCCCGTCGTGAGTCCGCACGCTGATCGATCCGCAGGCGCCGGGGCCGCAGTACACCGGCCTGCTCGGATTCGGCGGTCGTGCGATGGGCAGCGGCGCAATCGGCCGCCCCGGCGCCATGCACTTCGTGCATGGAAAGCGCGCATTTCTCGGCCACTGGACGGAGCCGGATGGCAGCACCATGTGGTTTGGCAATCTGCCGCACCCGATGCCGTTGACTGCGGCAGAGGCGAGGGCCGTGCCGGCGGCGCATTGCTCGCCCACACGAGTCCCGAGCAGTTGCTCGTCGCAGGCGCGGGAGAAATCCTGCCGCCGGTGCCGCAGTGGCATCGCAGCCGCATGGTGTTAGTCGGCGACGCCGCGCACGCGCCATCGTCAAGTTCAGGCCAGGGAGCGTCGCTCGCCATGGAGAGCGCCATCCAGCTGGCGCGCTGCCTGCCCGACCTGCCCGACGCTGCCACGGCCTTTCTCGCCTACGAGCAGCTGCGCCGGCCCAGGGTCGAGAAAGTCGCCGCGGACGCCGCCAAGACCAACAATAGAAAGGCCTCCGGGCCGGTGGCCAAGGCATTGTTCAGCCTTTTGATGCCGCTTGCGATGAAGACCTTCTTCACACCGGAAAAGATGTTCGGTTCCTTGCATGGCTATCGCATCGATTGGGACGATGTCGTGACAGCATAATTGCTGAACGCCGGATTGACGCTGCAATGGCCGCGCCCAGATCTAATCGTCGACCTTGGCGCCCCAGCAGTGCCGCCGCAGATAGAAGAAACACGCGGCGCGTTGAATATCCCTGCTCGGTAGACATAAGCCCGCCGTGTAAGTAGACTTCACCAGTCTTGCTATTGCAACACAACTGCCGGGTGAACAGTGTCGACTCCATCGACCGGCGTGCTCAGGCTTGACGCATTTCATGAATAATTAGCATTGCATAAGCGCTCAGATCAGATCCAACGCTAGCAATAATGCGGATCTCGGAGCTTGCTTATCAACCGTCCACATTACATGCCGGCCAGTTCTGCCTGTATAAGCATCAGCTGGACGTCATCTATGACTTGCCCAGAAGAGGAAGAGAAATATGATTAAGAGCGAACCGGTGGCAGCCACCGACGATCTGAGTGCACAGCGGCTCTACCATGGCACCCGGGCTGACCTGAAGCCGGGAGACCTGATCGAGCCCGGCTACAGCTCTAACTACGGCAAGAGGAAGACGGCGACCTACGTCTACCTGAGCGCCACCCTGGAGGCAGCCACCTGGGGAGCCGAGCTAGCGCTCGGCGAAGGTCGCGGCAGAATCTACATAGTGGAACCGACCGGCCCGATCATGGATGACCCCAATCTGACGGACAAGAAATACCCGGGTAATCCGACGAAGTCGTACCGCTCCCGGGAGCCGCTACGTGTCGCGGGCGAGGTCACGGATTGGCAGGGGCACTCCCCCGAAGCACTCCAGGCTATGAAGGATCACGTTGAGGGACTTAGGCTGCTTGGCGTTGAGGCAATTGACGACTGAGCTGATGGTTCATCGAGGATCTTATCCGTTTTTGAGCGAGTTGCCGACTCTTCAAGTGCAATAATTCGAGTTACTCTTCCTCTCCCGACGGTTCGTGCGCCCTCTCTAATTTCGAACGTCATATCGGGATAAATCTTCCCAAGGTGCTCTGCCGGACTCAGGAACCCCAAAAAAGCTCTGACGGTATCTCCGGGATTGACTTGTTTGACGTCAGGGTAAATGTGTCTAGCGTCCCAATCACGCCCATCGTAGTAAATCTGTGGTCGATAGTCGTCAAATGCAGGAGAACTCCTCCCACCTTCGGCAGGCGTTAGAAAGTAAATTTCCGCTTCGATATCGTGTGGAAGTTTCATCGTAATTTGAGCCAGTAATCATGCAATGGTGAATGTGCTTTCGCTATTCAATGCCATGGCTGGCCCGACCGATCGGAATAGGCCGACAGCTGAAATTCGCATACTAACCTAGAGCCGGAATAATTAATTGGACTTAGTCATGCTCAGCGTATGCAAGTGAAAACAGCATATTTTCACACTCTCAAATAGTTAGCTAGTTGAACCATTGGCCGATATGACGTGGATAAATCGTTTGCCATCTTCGACGTTGAGGATCTGATCTATGTGCTCAATATTTTTCAAGGCACTTGAAACATCAAAGCTTTTACCGTCAATTACAGCGAGCGCCTCGTTGTGTAAAGCGTATGCAAAGTGAGCCGCCACGCGAACTTCAAGCGATCCTTGGTTTTGGCTTCCGAGGAACCCAGATAGGAGAAGGCGGATATGGTACAGGGCATGAGCCAGCAACTTCTCTTCAGATATATTCTCGGACATAAGCACTTCCAACATGTGGGAAACCGAACTGAGCAAACATTTCTTTACGATTTGATTGCCTGAATAATATCACTTTGGTGCTTCCGCCCATTGATCCCAATTAGTCGTTTTGAACGAATCACGACAGACTCAATTCAATCAACTGCAGGTGCTCAATGATTACACTGACATTGCGTTGGTCTCCCATCTTTTGGGGATTGAATTCGCGTAAAAATCGAAACCAACTGACCAGACTGGTTTTTCGTCGCACAATATTTTTTGCAAGATTGTTCTGGCGTGGGAACGTCGAACGAATAAAGACAATATAAAAGCGCAAGGACCAACACTATTGGCAAACTAAATCCGATTGCAACAATCGCCGGAATAGGGATCGAATGCTTATTTTTCACATCACTCTTCAATTCCCACATATTTTCTTTTGGGAGTGCCAGTCCACCATCCCAACTTCCGCCCAGGCTTATCTGACGTATTCGAATCCTCACGCGCCACGTCAAGTCTGTAAGGACGCACGGTCAGAAACGTTGCAGCCAGCGCTAGAGAGAAAGCCGATAGAAAGAAATTCTCCAAGGCGCTAACTCCCGGAGTGGACAGGCCAGCGCCCCAAAATTGAAGCAATGCTGCTAGTCCAAACGCAAACCCCACAAGCAACGCCATAATCCCGAACAGACGTGCGAAAATGTTTATCAAGCTCCAGTGCAGGGTTTCGTATCTATTTGCCGATACAAGGCGGGATAGATCTTCATTCATATGCAGCGCTCTCGTAATCATCCAGCATCTTGTAGAGCGCTAGTAGTTCCACTTCATGAGCGGCGTCCCCTTCAATCTCGTCCACGCGATTTCTGAGTAGATGCCACTCGCTTTCTCCTTTGATCTTTCCACGGCGAACTATCATCTCTCGCTTCTGCCGCTCTTTTTCGAAAAAAACAGGCATATGAATCTCCACCACTCTATAAAATATTTTAAGTGCCACACCTTGAATATCTTCTGACAGCTTAAAATTAGTGAGGAGCAGCGGCGTTTCTCTTAAGCCCTGCTCGCAGCCTGCAACAATCGCTGAACGCTTCACTTGGGGATTAGCTTTCGCTGTTTGGATGAACGGTATAAAGGAATCAAATAGGTCTATTAATTTTTGATCGCCGAGAGCTCTATACTCCGCTGCGAGCTCTTCGTAGGTATCGACAATTGTGTCCAGCTTTGTTTTTGACTTGTTTTTCATATTTAAAATACGGATGTAACTTCCAATCTCCGATGGATGGAACTACAAATAGCTTATGGCAGCACCTAGTTCACCATATCCGAAAATACGAAAACCGATATCCGTCTGCTCTCCAGGTACATGCATTGGCACCAAAAGATCAAGGAGTATTTTTCGCTGCGCTGCCGAGTCGACCGCAATTTCAACCCAGCGAATCGTTTTATATCCGCCTAAGGGAAAGTGGTAAAACCATTCCGAATCCCAACCGGAAAGGTGGTCACTCTGAACATCCAAAATGCGCCACTTCGGCGAGGCTTGGCCCAGTTTGCACATTGCACGTCGCAGTTCATTCCACTTCGTTTCATTCATCAGAGAAAACACAGTACGGCCTATCATCCTTTCAAGTCGCCCCCATTAGCTATAGTCGAAACTGAATATCATGCGAACAATGGTATCGTCCACCTGGATCGACGGCTCTCAACCTGCCTATTTTCTCCCAAGTGGAATTCCAATCGGCTTCGCCAGTAATAGCTATCCCTGGGTACGCTCCGCCCTCCTGTTTGAAGATTCTCCATATTGGCAGCTCTGTAGCTGCCATCGAGTCAAAGAAAGCTTCAACAAAGGTGGAGAACCATTCACAATCCATCCCAAGTGACATGTGGTCATGGCCAGCTAGACCAACGAGTCCCCAGGGGGTTTTAGGACCAAAACCAAATTCGCAATGACCAATGCCTGTACCGGATTTTTCGTGATCCAGAATAGACCAACATGGATATTTTTCGCCAATGCCTCCAAAGTCCCAATCTCGCAAAATCGATTGCGGCGTAACCAATAGAGTGCGAATGTGATGCACAACACCTGCATCATGAATACCTGCAAGTTCGCTCTCGATCAATTTATTTATCTCAGTGGCGGTTACTGACATTCTGAAACCAATCCAATAAAATTAGCTTTTCATACTGAGCTTTCCCTGAAATTTCGTCTTCCACAGGTGACGTAAAATTGACGTTACTTTGGGAAGGCAAGAAATGAAGATTTCAAGAAGTTCATACACGGCGGAATTCAAGGAATTGGCAGTCAGACGGGTCAATGCCTGCGAGTCCTTCGCGGCGACAGCCAAGGAACTTGGTCTAAGCGAACAAACGCTGCGCAACTGGGTCAAGGCCGCTAAGGCTGGCAAGTTGAACGGCGCTGGTAGCAAGGTTGTGACACCGGAAGAGATGGAATTGTCGCGCTTACGTGCCGAGAATGCCAAGCTCAAGCGGGAGAACGAAATCATAAAAAAGGCAGCGGCGTACTTCGCGAAGGATGTTCTGTGAAGTACGCCTGGATCGATGCGCAGACTAATCGATTCGCGCTGAGGGAAATGTGCGATACGCTCGACGTGAGCATCAGCGGTTACCGAGCCTGGAAGAGTGGCGGCACGCCCGATCGCAAGCGCCTGACGGCCGGCCAGACGCTGGCCATGATCCGCGCCATCCACGCCGAGGTAAAAGGTGCTTATGGCAGTCCTCGGATGATCCGCGAGTTGCGGTGGCGGGGCTACACGGCGAGCAAGGGACGCGTAGAGCGGTTGATGCGCACGCACGGAATTCATGCGCGCCACAAGCGGCGCTACCGGGTTACGACCGAATCGAAGCACGGTTTGCCAGTGGCGAGAAACCTGCTTGACCGCGATTTCGCGCCGGCGGCGCCGAATCAGGTTTGGACGGCCGACATCACCTACTTGTGGACCGATGAAGGCTGGCTGTACCTCGCCATCGTTCTGGATCTGTTCAATCGGGAAGTGATCGGCTGGTCGCTCAAGCCGCGTATGACGACTGAGTTGGTGGCAGACGCGCTGACGATGGCCTGGTTCCGCCGACGTCCTGCGCCCGGCGTCCTGCATCATTCGGACCGCGGCAGCCAGTACGCCAGTCAGGCCTACCAGGACAAGTTGCGTGAGTTCGGTATGACGTGTTCGATGAGCCGCAAGGGAAATTGCTGGGACAATTCGCCGACTGAGAGCTGGTTCAACAGTTTCAAGAACGAACGTTACCATGGCCTGCGCTACACCACCCAGACTGAAATGAGGGCGGCCAGTTTCGAATACATCGAGGTGTTTTACAATCGCAAGCGGCAGCATTCGACCCTCGGTTATAAATCGCCGCTCCAGTTTCTACAGCGCTGGATCAGTGAACAGAATCAGGAAAAACGAGCTGCATAGAAGTCGTCTGTTGGAAGACGAAAAACAGAGGGAACCTCATACCAACTTAACTGCACTACAGCTCATTAGCAGAGTCGCTCTGTAGTTCCCGGCTGTACGCAATTTTCGGAATAGATGGAGTCAATTTCGTGCAAGAAGGATTCACGGCCTTTCTCCAATGCGGTTAGCGTTGGTCTATCTTTTAAATCAATGGTCGCAATCGCGCCATTCTTTGTCATTGGATATCCCAAATCAATGAATTGATCGCCCTCTTTGCGATTGCGACCGATCCAGTAGCCAATAAATACTGAATCCGGTTTTCCAGTAGCACCGTTATAGCCGACATCAATCTTCGCGACCTTGAATTGCCTGGGGCGAACTCGTTCCGCATAGGCCAGCACGTCTCTTACGCTGGAGCCATCGGCGGTTTGATGGTTATTAACATTCAAGATCCATTTTGCCTCGTCACTTGGCTTGAGTACGGCCGGCTTCCAAACTCCAGCTGACAACGCCACACTCGACACTAACAAACCACAAAAAAATACCAACTTCAAAGTAGACTCTTTCATTAATTAATTTCCTTGTTCTTCTGCCCTACAACATCTGATGGCAGGTATTGGGGATGCCGACTAAATTGGCCACACCACTGTGCCAAGTCTATCCTCGGGCTCTAGCAACACCACGGTTTTTTTGCGGAGCTCACGGGCTGTTTCGCTCGCGCCAGCACTTAACCAACGACACAGAGTGTCAGCCAAATCCGCACCCGGCAACACTTCGATTGCTCGGCTCATGAGGTCCACTCGACGCCCCTGAAAACCTGGCCTAGCTATCTCGGATTGTCCAAACTTCGGATTCCCAAAATCCACGGACTTCAGCCGTTTTGAATACCAGCGACGCTCGGGATGGGCAGCAAAAAATGTGTAAACATCAAAGTCGTTGATGCCGGCAGTTGTGTCCGTGTAGTGGACCGCAGCTCCTTGGCAAAGGGCTACTCCGATGACACGATCGGCGTAAAGTCGGGCCCATTCTGGGTACTTCTGAAAAAAGGCGTGCCTATCTTGTCGTGCAAGATCGAGGAGGCGGCGAAGGTCTCCTGGCTCAATCGGCTTGAACGAGAGCAGTGCAGGATTGCGATTTTTCATGCCTCAATAGCGCCCTGTAGGGTGGCAATCATTACCCCAAACGATTTTTTGTATCAGATCTCAATCTTACGGGTCGCCTGAGAGCACGCGCCGCCTAGAAATTCACATAATTCATTTGCAAATTATACAATCAAGAAACGATAATGTGCAGCAACATTATCAGCCATGGTCGAATCGAGATGTCCGCGAATCAACCATTAGACTCCAGGGGGAAAAGTGATCACTGATTCAATGAGTGCCATTAAGGTAAACGACATTTCCAATGGCTCGCAGCTTTACAAAACTATCGAAATTGAGCCGTCATTTTTTTCAGTATCTCTTTTCAAGCTCGCTATCATGTCTATCTTCACGGCGGGAATTTATGAGATTTACTGGTTCTACAGAAACTGGCGGATCATCAAGATCCGAGAGAACTCCAACATAGCTCCAGGCGTTAGGTCCGTATTCTCGGTCTTTTTCTGCTATCAATGCTTTTCCCGCATTCACAAATATGGCGCTAATATCGGAGTGCAATCAGTTGTGCCTCCCATTGCATGGGCCGCAGGATGGGTGCTAATTACAGTCGCTGCCCGACTTCGAGAGCCGTGGCTGTTGTACTACCTGCTTTCGTTCATTTACTTGCTTCCGATGCAGGCACATGTAAATCGGATAAATGCGGCAGTAGATTCTCATTACGCCGAAAATTCCAAATTCAGCCGATCGAATTGGACAGTGATTGTCATAGGGACGATCATGTGGGGACTCATAATTGTTGGAGTCAACCAACCCAAGTTCTAGCCGCTGGATGCCCGATAGCTTATTGACAGTGAACTCAGGTTTAATATCAGTGCGCTAGTCCATAACGATGCTCAATCCGGGCACTGAAGGAAATCGGATAGATCGACTAAGCCTTCGCGACTATAAAAAAAATATGTCGTCAAGAGTCTCATACAAATCAACAGCGCTTGGCAAGCTATCATGGAGACCAGAGCTGCCTGCAAGTTCTTTGCTGCCAAGGGCGTCAGAGCAAATGAGGACGACAAGCGCTCATTCTCGCCGGCGTCGATCAGAAACCGAATCAGATATTTGACTGCGGCATGCCGGTACGGATGGAAATACCATAACATGTGCAAGGACGATCCGGCCTCCAGGGTTACCGTACCTGTAGTCAAGAATGAACGACAGGAATACGCCAGCCGTGCGCGGATGCTGATGCTGATGCTCTCTAGGGCATGCACCAATCGCCCTACACGCTTGGCAATAAGGATTGCCTTCTATTCTGGCCTCAGACTTGGTGAGATACTGCGTGCCCAGATTCGAGGCCAGACGTTTTACCTGATGGATACCAAGAACGGCGACCCGCGGGTGATTCCTACCAGCCACGTATTTTGGTCTGCGTCCGGCACTTCAACCAAAAAACACCAAAGATCACGATTCAGAGGGCATTCCAGCGCGCCAGGCAAGTTTGCGATTTGGTGCATATTCACTTCCATGACCTGCGCCATAGTGCGGCCAGCGAGCTGATTAATGCTGGTGTGGACCTATTTACGGTCGGCCGTGTACTGGGTCACAAGGACCCGCGCAGCACTCAGCGATACAGCCATCTGGCGATCGATACGCTGACAGTTGCCGTCGGGAAGATCGGCCGGAAATCGACATAATGGCAAGAAAATCCCCCCACAAAAGAAAAAAGCCACCGATTAGGGTGGCTTTGATTTCTTGCCCATGCTCTGAAACCCGCATGGATACTACGTGTACTGGCGGAGAGGGTGGGATTCGAACCCACGGTACGATTTAACGTACGCTTGATTTCGAGTCAAGTACATTCGACCACTCTGCCACCTCTCCGGTTTTCGGTCGACTTGCTGTGTTTAATGCAGCAAAGCGCAAGATTATAGCAGGCTTTTTTTGATATTGGGAAGCCTTTTTATTGCTTCCCCGTCACAGCCGGTTTGCCCGCTTTCACGCGCAAAAATAAGCCCGTTAAATCAATTACTTATACGCTCAATTTGGTAATGCCGCCCATATACGGATGCAGCACTGCCGGGATTTCCACGCTGCCATCGGCTTGCTGGAAGTTCTCCAGGATCGCCACCAGGGTGCGGCCGACCGCTAGGCCGGAGCCGTTCAGGGTGTGCACCAGTTCGGTCTTGCCTTGGGCATTGCGAAAACGGGCTTGCATGCGGCGCGCCTGGAAGGCTTCGCAATTGGAGATCGAGGAAATTTCTCGGTAGGTATTCTGTGCCGGCAGCCAGACTTCCAGGTCGTAGGTCTTGGCGGCGCCGAAGCCCATATCGCCGGTGCACAGCGATACCACGCGATACGGCAGGCCGAGTTTCTTCAGGATGTTTTCGGCGTGGCCGACCATCTCTTCCAGTGCTTCATAGGATTTTTCCGGATGGACGATCTGCACCATTTCGACCTTGTCGAACTGGTGCTGGCGGATCATGCCGCGAGTGTCACGGCCGTAACTGCCGGCTTCGGAACGGAAGCATGGCGAATGGGCGGCCATCTTCAGCGGCAGCGTTTCGCCGGCGAGGATTTCGTCGCGCACGATATTGGTCAGCGGCACTTCCGCCGTCGGGATCAGGTACAGCGCGGCAGCGTCGGCGGCTTGCTCGCCTTCCTGGCCGCCCTTCTTGACTGCGAACAGGTCTTCCTCAAACTTCGGCAGCTGGCCGGTGCCGCGCAGCGAGTCGGCGTTGACGATGTAGGGTGTATAGCATTCGGTGTAGCCGTGCTCTGCGGTCTGGGTATCCAGCATGAACTGGCCGAGCGCGCGGTGCAGGCGGGCGATGCCGCCCTTCATGACCGAGAAGCGTGAGCCGGTGAGCTTGGCGGCGGTGTCGAAATCGAGGCCGAGGGCGGCGCCGACGTCGACGTGGTCGCGCGCTTCGAAATCGAAGCTGCGCGGCGTGCCGACCTTGCGCACTTCGACATTGGCGGCTTCATCGGCGCCGACCGGCACCGATTCGTGCGGCAGGTTGGGCACGGCCAGCAGGAAGGTGCTGACCTGTTCCTGCACCTGGTCCAGGCGGGTGGCGGATGCCTTCAGTTCGTCGGCGATGCCGGCCACTTCGGCCATGACGGCGGAAGCGTCTTCGCCCTTGCCTTTCAGCATGCCGATCTGTTTGGACAGCGAGTTGCGCTGGCTCTGCAATTCTTCGGTGCGGGTCTGGATTTGCTTCCGTTCGGCTTCCAAGGCATTGAAGCTGGCGACGTCGAGCTTGTATTTGCGCGTGGCGAGGCGGTCGGCGGCGCTGGCGATGTCTTTGCGAAGAAGTTGGATGTCGATCATGGACGTAGGTAAATGGACGAAAGAATAAGCCGCCATTGTACCAAGCCCGGCCAGTGCTCGGCCAGCCAATCTGATTGAATGAAGTTATCAGAGACACAACAACAAGTCAGGCGGCGCGGGGGCAGGCACAGCCCCTGGCCCTGCGCCCTGCCCGCTTATTTGCCGGATTACTTGCCCAGATCGACCTTGCTGAAGTCGTGCAAGGCGAACGCCGACATCTTGAAGCCGATCACCTGCTTGCGGATCGGCGTATGCGTCAGCGAGTGCGCCAGCGGGATCCATGGCGCTTCTTCATGCGCGATCACCTGCGCCTGCTCATACAGCTTGCTGCGCTCGGCCTGATTGGTGCTGAGCTTGGCTTTCTGGATCAGCGCTTCGAAATCCTTGTTGCACCAGCGCGCGGTATTGCCGCCGCTGCGCACCGATTCGCAGCCGAGCAAGGTGGCGAAGAAATTGTCCGGATCGCCGTTGTCGCCCGACCAGCCGAACATCATCGCCTGCTGCGCACCCTGCTTGCTGCGCTTCAGGTATTCGGTCCATTCGTAGGTGTTGAGCCTGGCCTTGACGCCGATCTTGGCCCAGTCGGCCTGGATCAGCTCGGCCATGCGCTTGCCGTCAGGATTGTAGGGACGGGTCACCGGCAGGTAGGACAGCTCGACTTCGACGCCGTTGGGATAACCGGCCTTGGCCAGCAAGGCCTTGGCCTTGACCGGATCGTAGGCGTAGTCCTGGACCTTGTTGTCGTAGGACCAGAGCGTCGGCGGGATCGCATTCTTGGCGATCTGGCCGGCGCCCTGGTACACCGTTTTCAGAATCGTCTGCTTGTCGGTGGCCATGTTAAGGGCCTGGCGCACCAGCTTGTTGTCGAAGGGCTTTTTCTCGACATTGAAGGAGATGTAGCCGACGTTCAGGCCTTCCTTGGTCAGCAGGGTGATCGCCGGATCGTTTTTCATCAGCTCGATATCAGCCGGCTTGGGAAACGCCATCACCTGGCATTCATTGGCCTTGAGCTTGGCGTAGCGCACCGAGGCGTCCGGCGTGATGGCGAAAATCAGGCTGTCCAGTTTCGGCCGCCCGTCCCAATAGGCGTCGAAGGCCTTATAGCGGATCACCGCGTCTTTTTGATAGGAGACCAGCTGGAACGGGCCGGTGCCGATCGGTTCGCGGTCGATCACGTCTGCTGTCCCCTCAGCCTTCATCTTGTCGGCGTATTCGGCGGACAGAATCGAAGCGAAGTCCATGCCCAGGTTGGCGATGAACGGCGCTTCCGGGTGCTTCAGCTTGAATACCACGGTGTAGTCGTCAACCTTGCTGACCTTGTCGACGATCTTGTCCATGCCCATGTCGAGGAAGTAGCTGAAGCTGGCGCCGGTGGACAGTTTATGGAAGGGATGATTGACGTCTGCCATGCGGTTGAACGAAAACAGCACGTCGTCGGCGTTGAAATCGCGACTCGGCTTGAACTTGGCGCTGCTGTGGAACTTGACGCCCTTGCGCAGCTTGAAGGTGTAAGTCAAGCCATCGTCCGACACGGTCCACGATTGCGCCAGCGCCGGGATGATCTTGGTGGTGCCCAGTTCAAAGGCAACCAGGCGGTTGTACAGCGGTACAGAGGAGGCATCGAAGGTGGTGCCGGTGGTGAACAGCTGCGGATTGAAGCCTTCCGGGCTGCCTTCCGAGCAAAACACCAGGGTCTTGGCCGCCAGCGCCACATTGGTGGCGGCGCCAAGCAGCGCCGCCATGCTGATAGCAGCGGCCAGTTTCAACTTCTTGCTCATTCTCACCCTTCTTAATGGATTTCTTCTACCCGATGGCAGGCCACCATGCTGCCGCCGAACTCGCGCAACAGCGGCACTTCCTGGCGGCAGCGTTCGACAGCATACGGGCAGCGGTTATTGAAACTGCAGCCGGGCGGCGGCGCCAGCGGCGACGGCAGTTCTCCCGGCAGCATCATCTTTTGCTGGCGCTGCGCCGGATCGATGCGCGGCGTGCTGGCCAGCAGCGCCTTGGTATAGGGGTGCAGCGGACGGCTGAACACTTGCTGCTTGCTGCCGTGCTCGACGGTCTTGCCGAGATACATCACCAGCACGTCGTCGGCGATGTGCTCCACCACCGATAAATTATGCGAGATGAACAGATAGGCGACGCCGCTGGCTTGCTGCAGATCCATCAGCAGGTTCAGCACCTGCGCCTGGATCGAGACGTCCAGCGCCGACACCGGTTCGTCGGCCACGATCACCTTGGGGTCCAGCATCAGCGCGCGCGCAATTGCTACCCGCTGGCGCTGGCCGCCGGAAAACATGTGCGGATAACGGCTATAGTGCTCCGGCCGCAAGCCGACCTTGGCCATCATGGCGCGCGCTTTTTCGGCGCGCTCGGCATGGTTCAATCCGGTGTTGATGATCAGCGGCTCTTCCAGCATCTGGCCGACTTTCTTGCGCGGATTCAGGCTGGCGTAGGGATTCTGGAAAACCATCTGCACCAGCGGCCGCACCCGCTTCAGGGTGGCGTGGTCAGCGTCGGCGATATTGGCGCCATCCATCCACAGCTCGCCGCCGGTAGGTGGTTCGATCATGGTGATCTGGCGCGCCAGGGTTGACTTGCCGCAGCCGGACTCGCCCACCACCGCCAGCGTCTTGCCAGGCTGCAGGGCGAACGACACGCCATCCAGCGCGCGCGCGGTAGCCTTGGGCTTGAACAAACCCTGCGATACGCTGTAGTGCTTGATCAGGTTCTTGGCTTCCAGCAGGACCACGGGGCTGGCGATTTCGTTCATATTGGAATTCATCATCATGCTGTCCCACTGCTTAGCAATGCTTCAGGTGTTTTGCGGGAAATCTCGAACCAGCCGTTAGTCGGGCGGCCTTCTTGATCGAGCGGAAAATGACAGCGCACCTGCTCCTGCGGCGCACCCAGCAATTCAGGACGCTGCTCACGGCAGCGGTCTTGCGCATAGGCGCAGCGCGGACTGAGCAGGCAACCGGTGGGCCTATCGTACTGGCCCGGCACCACGCCAGGGATGGTCTGCAGACGGGCGCGGCCGATATTGTGTTCGGGCAGCGCCGCCAGCAAGGCCTGGGTATAAGGGTGCTTGGGGGCGTTGAAGATGTCTGGCACGCGGCCGGTCTCTACGACCTGGCCGGCGTACATCACCATCACGCGTTGCGCGGTCTGTGCCACCACGCTCAGGTCGTGGGTGATCAGCATCAGCGCCATGCCGCGGTCGCGTTGCAGTTGCAGCAGCAGTTCCAGCATTTGCGCCTGCACCGTGACATCCAGCGCCGTGGTCGGCTCGTCGGCTATCAGCAGGCGTGGGTTGCAGGCGATCGCAATCGCCACCATCACGCGCTGGCTCATGCCACCCGACAGCTGGTGCGGGTAAGCATCCAGCCGGCGCTCGGGATCGGGAATGTCGACCTGCTTGAGCAAGGCCAGCGCTTTGGCGCGCAATTCCTTCTTCGAGCCGCCCTGATGTACACGCAGGGTTTCCATCAGCTGGTACGCCACGGTAAACGAGGGATTGAGGCTGGTCATCGGATCCTGGAAGATCATCGCGATATCCTTGCCCAGCAGACCGCGCCTTTGCTTGTCCGGCATGGTCAGCAGGTCGCGGCCGTCGAAGGCCATGCGCTCGCCCTTGACCCGGCCGGGATAGTCGATCAAGCCCATCAAGGCCAGCGAGGTGACGCTCTTGCCGGAGCCGGATTCGCCGACGATGCCGACCACTTCACCGGCTTCGATGCTGAGGTCGAGGCCGTCCACCGCGGTGAACGGCGCTGCCGTCGAGCCGAATTCGACCCGCAGCTGTTTGATTTCAAGCAGTGCCATAATATTCAGTCTCGCCTTATCGTTTCAGTTTCGGGTCGAGCGCATCGCGCAAGCCGTCACCCATCAAGTTGAACGCCAGCACCGAGATCAGAATCGCCAGACCGGGGAAAGCCACTACCCACCATGCGCTCTGGATGAATTCCATGGCGCTGGCCAGCATCGATCCCCATTCCGGCGTCGGCGGCTGCGCGCCCATGCCGAGGAAGCCGAGTGCGGCCGCATCCAGGATGGCGGAAGAGAAGCCGAGCGTGGCTTGCACGATCAGCGGCGCCAGGCAGTTCGGCAGCACGCAATTGAACATGATGCGCAAGGTGCCGGCGCCGGCGATGCGCGAGGCGCTGACATAGTCGCGCGACATCTCGCCGATCACCGCTGCCCGCGTCTGCCGCGCATAGTGCGGCAGCATCACCACCGCGATCGCATACATGGCGTTCATCAGGCCCGGGCCGAGGATCGCCACCACGGCGATCGCCAGCAACAGGCTAGGCAAGGCCAGCATGATATCCATCAGGCGCATGACAGCGATTTCAACCATGCCGCGGAAATAACCCGCCAGCAGGCCAAGCAGCACGCCGGTGGTGAGCGACAGCGAGATCGACACCAGCCCAATCAATAAAGACAGGCGGACGCCATGGATCAGGCGCGACAGCATGTCGCGGCCGACCGGGTCGGTGCCGAGCAGGAACTGGCTACTGCCGCCCGTCTGCCATACCGGCGGCACCAGGGTCGACTGGCGGAACTGTTCGATCGGCGAATGCGGCGCGATGATATCTGCGAACAGCGCCATCAGGACCATGGCGACGATGACCACCAGGCCGATGACGGCGCCGCGGTTCTGGCTGAAGTAGCCCCAGAATTCGCGCAGCGGATGCGGCGGCGCGCTGGCGGCCGCCTTGGGCAGGGAAATGGCTTGCGGCGCTGGCGCCTGCGTTGTATCGGTATGGTTCATGAGCGGTGGCGAATGCGTGGATTGATTACGCCGTACAGCAGGTCGACGGCCAGGTTGACGAGGATGATGGTGATCGCCGACAGCAGGATGCCGCCCTGCACTACCGGATAATCGCGGCGCTGGATCGCCGCCACCAGCCACTTGCCGATGCCCGGCCAGGAAAAGATGGTTTCAGTCAGGATCGCGCCGGCCAGCAAGGTGCCGACCTGCAGGCCGACCACAGTCACTACCGGAATCAGCGCATTGCGCAAGGCATGCACGCCGACCACACGCCATGGCGACAGGCCTTTGGCGCGCGCGGTGCGCACATAATCCTCGCGCAAGACTTCCAGCATGGCGGAGCGCGTCATGCGCGCAATCACGGCCAGCGGGATGGTGCCGAGCGCAATCGTCGGCAGGATCAAGTGCGATAGCGCCGACTTGAAGGCGCCGCTATCGTCCGACAGCAGGCTGTCGATCAGCATGAAGCCGGTGACTGGCGGCACGTCGAACAGGATATCGATGCGGCCGGAAACCGGAGTCCAGCCCAGCGTCACGGAGAACAGCAGGATCAGCAGCAGGGCCCACCAGAACACCGGCATCGAATAACCGGTGAGAGAGGCGCCCATCACCGAATAGTCCAGCACGGTGTTGCGCTTGAGCGCCGCCAGCATGCCAGCCGGCAGGCCGATGATCAGCGCAAACAGGATCGCGCAAAAGGACAGTTCCAGCGTCGCCGGGAACAGGGTCTTGAATTCGCTCAGCACCGAGGTATGGGTCATGATCGACATGCCGAGGTCGCCCTTGAACAGATTCCCCAGGTAATTGAAATACTGCATGTAGATCGGCTGGTCCAGCCCCAGGTCGTGCGCCATTTGCGCATAGCGGGCCGGGTCCATGCCGCGTTCGCCGGTCATGGCTTCGACGGCGTTGCCGGGGATCAGATGTATCAATAAAAACACCAGCAGCGTGATGCCGAGAAAGGTCGGAATGACCAGGCCGACACGGCGCAGGAGGAATCCAAACATGGGAATACCTATCGTGATAAAAAAATGCGAGTGCTACAAAGACGGGGCAGAGCAGCTAGCGCGTTATTGCCGCGCTGGCCGGCCCTGCCCCGTTGCGACCTTACTTGCCGGCCAGGTCAACCTTTTCGAAATGATGGTGCGCGAACACCGCCATCTTGAAGTTCAGCACTTCCTTGCGGATCGGCGTGAAGCGCACCGAATGGGCCAGGTCGATCCATGGCGCTTCTTCGTGCAGGATCACCTGCGCCTGCTCATACAGCTTGGCGCGTTCGTCCTGTTTCGGCGTCAGCTTGGCTTTCTGGATCAATGCTTCGTAATCCTTGTTGCACCAGCGCGCGGTATTGCCGCCGCCCTTGACGCCTTCGCAGCCCAGCAACGGCGCGAAGAAATTGTCAGGATCGCCGTTGTCGCCGGACCAGCCGAACATCATCGAGTGCTGGTCGCCCTGCTTGCTGCGTTTCAGGTACTCGGTCCATTCATAGGTAGTCAGCTTGGTCTTGACGCCGATCTTGGCCCAGTCGGCCTGGATCAGTTCGGCCATGCGCTTGCCGTCCGGATTGTAGGGACGGGTCACCGGCAGGTACCACATCTCGACCTCGACGCCGTTCGGATAGCCAGCCTTGGCCAGCAATTCCTTGGCCTTGACTGGATCGTAGGTGTAATCCTTGATCTTGTCGTTATAACCCCACAGCGTCGGCGGGATCGGATTCTTGGCCGGGACGCCGGCGCCCTGGTAGACAGTCTTGAGGATAGTCTGCTTGTCGACCGCCATATTGAGCGCCTGGCGCACCAGCTTGTTGTCGAACGGTTTTTTCTCGACATTGAAGGAGATGTAGCCGATGTTCAAGCCCGGCTTGGTCATCATGGTGATGGCCGGTTCGGCTTTCATCAATTCGATGTCAGCCGGTTTCGGGTACGCCATCACCTGGCACTCGTTGGCTTTGAGCTTGGCGTAGCGCACCGAGGCGTCCGGCGTGATCGCGTAGATCAGGCTGTCCAGTTTCGGACGGCCGCCCCAGAAAGCGTCGAAAGCCTTGTAGCGGATCACCGCATCTTTTTGATAGGAAACGAACTGGAAAGGACCGGTGCCGACCGGCTCGCGGTCGATCACTTCCGGCGTGCCGGCCTTCTTCATGTTGTCGGCATACTCGGCCGACAGGATGGACGCAAAATCCATGCCCAGGTCGGCGATGAACGGCGCTTCCGGATGTTTCAGCTTGAACACCACGGTGCTGTCGTCGACTTTTTCAACCTTGTCGACGATCTTGTCCATGCCCATGTCCAGGTAGTAGCCGAAGCTCTGGCCGGCGGCCAGCTTGTGGTAAGGATGGTTGGCGTCGCCCATGCGGTTGAACGAGAACAGCACGTCGTCGGCGTTGAAATCGCGGGTCGGCTTGAACTTGGCGCTGCTGTGGAACTTGACGCCCTTGCGCAGTTTGAAGGTGTAGGTCAGGCCGTCGTCGGAGACGGTCCAGGATTCCGCCAGGCCGGGAATCGGCTTGGTGGTGCCCAGTTCGAATTCGACCAGGCGGTTGTACATCGGCACCGACGACGCATCGAAGGTGGTGCCGGTAGTGTACAGCTGCGGATTAAAGCCTTCCGGGCTGCCTTCCGAGCAGAACACCAGGGTCTTGGCGGCAGTCGCATAACCGGCGCTGGCGCACATGACGGCGAGCAGCGCGGCCTTGGCAATCAATTTTCTTTTCATCATAGGTCTCTTTCTTTCGTTAGGTTATGGTGAAACTGATTCATTTAACAACAATTCATATCGAGTGCACAAGCTTGAATCTGTATTACATTCAGATGCCGTTTTTATATTGCAAACACACATGGCCCGCTCAGGCCGCCATCAAGGCTTCGATCTCGGCGCAGGTCTTGGGAATCGCCGGCCCCAGCACGCGTGCGCCGGAGCTGGTCACCAGCACGTCGTCTTCGATGCGGATGCCGCCGAAGTCCAGGTATTCGGCGAACTTCTCGTAATTGATCAGGTTACTGTGGCGCGCCTCGTCCCGCCAGCGCTGAATCAGCACCGGGATGAAATAAATGCCCGGCTCGACCGTCACCACCATGCCGGCCTGCAAAGGCTTGGCCAGACGCAGGTTGCGCAGGCCGAACAACTCACTGCGGCTGACGCTGGCGTCATAGCCGACCCGGGTTTCGCCCAGGCCTTCCATATCGTGCACGTCCAGTCCCATCTGATGTCCCAGGCCGTGCGGGAAGCAGATCGCGTAGGCACCCGATTCAACCACCTGCTCCGCCGTGCCGCAGAAGAAGCCGAGCTCGGACATCGCCGCCACCATATGGCGCGCGGCCTGCTTGTGTACTTCAAGATAAGAAACACCTGGCCGCATCATGTCGATGGCGAGCTGCTGCGCCGCCAGCACGATCTGGTACAGGCTGCGCTGGCGTTCGCTGAAGCGGCCGCCGACCGGGAAGGTGCGGGTAATGTCGCTGGCATAGCCGAGCACGCTGGAAGCACCGGCGTCGTTGACCACCAGGTCGCCGCTGCGCAAGCGGTTGTGATGATCGCGGTTGTGCAGGATCTCGCCGCTGCGGGAAAAAATCATCGGATAGGCGGCTTGCAGGTCGTGGCCGCGCATGATGCCTTCCATCGCCGCCACCACCTGATACTCAAAGGTATCGGCCTTGGCCAACTGCATGGCGGCGAGGTGCATGTCGCGCGTGACGCTGAGGGCGTTCTCGATTTCCTGGATTTCGGCGTCGCTCTTGATTTCACGCAGCGCAATCACCGCCGTCATCAAGCTCTCGGAAGCGCCGGCCTGGCATTGCGCCGGCGTGCAGTCCAGCAGCCTGGCCAGTTCAAGTATGGTTTCGCCGCGATACGGCGGCAGGTAGTGAATCGTGCGGCCCTGGCTGCGCGCCTGCGCCAGCGTTGCCGCCAGCTCGCCGGCCTGCTGCACGCGCTCGATGCCTGCGCTGCGGGCGCGCTGCGCTAGCGTGTCTTGCGGACCAACCCAGATGACCTCGTTCAGGCCGGCGTCGTCGCCGAACAGGATGTCGGCATCGGCATCGATGTCGATCAGGCCGGCCAGCTCGGGCTGGTCGAGGCCGAAAAAATAGGAAAACGAAGAATCCTGACGAAACCAGTAATGATTGTGCGGATAGTTCATGGAGACATCGGCATTCCCCGGGAACAGCAGCAAGCCGGAGGAAAACTGCTGCTTCAGCCGGCGCCGCCGCTGCGCGTAGACCGTCGGCTCAAACATGAGCACCCCGCAGGTTGCCGTGGCAATCGCGGCCGGCTATTGCTTGCATCCATTCCCGATACATCGTCTGCTCCATTACCACTCCATCACAACTGCAATTCCTGCATATAAGTATTACGTAGCCGCAGGCGCTGGACGCCTGCGGCTACACCCGTCTTGCAAGTGCAAAAACCATGCCATAAACCGGCCAGAATCGCCTTACAAGTAAAGCCTCAAAAGAATTCGGTGCCGCGCAGCAGATGTTTCTGTACCGCGGGTTCAGGCTGCTGCGGCCCGTCGAACAGGGATACGGTGCCGACCCAGATCACTTCGGCCACCTGGTTTTCATGCGGCAGCGATTCGATGCTGTGAGGGATGTTGGCGTCGAAGTGCAGGCTGTCGCCGACATTCAGCACGTAGTTGTCTTTGCCTACCGTGTAGCCGACCCGGCCGCTGAGCACATAGATCATTTCATCGCCTTCGTGCGAGACCATTTCTGACTTGTAGCCGGCCGGCATGGTGAATTTCACGGAATGCACCTGGCTGCCGGGGAACACAGTCGACAGCCGCTCGTACTTGACGCGGCCGCTGGCCACCGAGTACGGCTGGCGCTGGCCGCGATAGGTGTCGGGCTGCAGTTGCGCGGGTTGCTGGATCAGATCGCCGATCGACACGCCCAGCGCCTTGGCGATCACCACCAGCGAGGTGATCGAGGGACTGGTGAGATTGCGCTCCAGCTGTGAAATAAAGCCGGCGGTCAAGCCGGTTTCGGTGGCGAGTTCCACCAGCGTCTTGTTGATGGCATGACGCCGCGTGCGGATAGAGATCCCCAGCTCTGGTATTTCCATTCAATTGTCTCCGGCCTGTACCTGATGTTTATCACATTCAAATCGGAAAGCACGATCTGCGCCGTGCTAATCCGACAGTAACTTTTTAATATTTATAATATTTAATATGGCAACTACGATAACGTTTACAGCTGTTGTATCCTCGGTCAGGCGTCGGAAATTATAGTCAGACTAAAACTGGAGTCAAGGATCTTTTTTAGATTACCTTAGAACTGCGGAGAAATGATAGTTTGAGGGGATGAGCGCGGCCGGCAATACGCATATTGCGTAGCCCCATAACGGGGCGCGCGGATGCCATTGAGCAGTCTGGTGGATGATAATTGGCCGGCAGCGCTCCAGCCTGCCTGGCAAACCCGGCGCTATCGCCTCACGGCGGCAGCGCCCAGGCTTATTCCGGCGACAGTTTCTCGTTCACCAGGCTGAGCCAGTGCAAGGTCGAGTCGTCGCCCGCGGACTGCGCCGCTTCGGTCGTGGCGTGCTTGACGGCCGCATCGTAAGCCTCGCGGCTGACACGCCTGGAAGCGCGCTGCCTGATGCGCAGGCTCCATTCATCGCCATAGTCGACGATGTTGTCGAACGCTGCCCGCAGCTTGGGGTCGTCCGTGATGTTTTCGGCGAGGCGGCGCCAGAGATTGCCCTGGTTCCAGCGCATGAAGCGCATGTAGGCGGTGTTCCATTTGCCAAACCGCAGCGGCAGATCGCGCCACAGGCGGCGGCTGCCTGAAATCCACAAGACGGCATCGATGAACAGGCGATTGTCGCGGCCCCTGGCGCCGGCATCGCCCTCTTTTCCGCGCAGCATGGGCTCCAGCTTCTCCCATTGCTCGTCTTTCAACTTCACATACGATGCAGTAGCAGTATTTTGTTTTTTCCCCGAGAAAACCGTGTTCTCGGCATGGCCCTGATTGATTCCGTAGATGCTCGACATGGCTGCTCACTTCTTTTCGGTCACGATATTAGGACTTCTAACTCCCCTACCTTGCTTGCCCCGCAAGGACGCAAAAAAGGGCCATTCCGGCTCAAAATAATTTGTAACAGCCGCACCGGGTGCTGCAGCGGGCAATCACGCGCGCTGCTTCAGCAATGCCGCATTCTGGCTTTGGATATTTTTCTGACAACGGAAACAAACCCAGCGCCGGACTTTATTGCGCATGACGAAATCGCCCTCGCCGGCCGCTACCTGACCTTGATGATGCGAGCAAAAACGCCGGCCGGTCGCCTCGGCAGCGGCCTGGGTCAGCAACGAAAGCCGGTCTGATCTATCCACATAGGCAGTCACGCTCGACTCCTTTCTTTCAATTCAAAAAATATAGCACCCGGCTCGCGCCTGGCCATTCGCTTGCAAGTGGCATCGGTGCCGATGTTGTCGACGCTGATATCCGCTTTCACTAGGGATGCCCATCCAGAAAGGAAAAAGGGCCATGTTCCGGCCCGATTATTTGTAACTGTCTGCGACAGAAAATGCCGCCATGACGCCAGCATCGATCAACGATCGATCGCACCCCGGGCAAAAAACATTTATCCGGTTTGGCCTCTTTTATATTTTCGCGGGGCAACCTAAATAAGGACTGTTGATAAAACCGCTATGAAAGGTTTTGCAATCGACGACCGAGTGCTCGCTTCTAAACTATAAATCAGGAGTTTTGCATATGGGCGGTTACAGAGAATGGCCAGATTCGGGGCTGTATGTCTTGCTTGCCGGCGTCATGCCGGCAGCCGAAATGAATGCTTCTTTTCATATTCGGGGACAGAGATGAGCGACACAAATCAAGCGCAAGGCAAGCTGGCGATGATGAGCTTGGCCGCGCTGCTGCTTGCGGGCTGCGGCGACGGCAACAGTTCGGCGCCGGCCGCCAGCTCAGAGAATGCGCAAAATCAAAGCATGGCAGCGGCGAAAAATCCGCCTGCGGCAGCCACCGTATCCGGCAGGATCACCTACGATTTCGTGCCGGCGGTGGCCAGCAAGGACGGTCAGGGCCAATGGCTGGCCAAACTCGACTACGCTAAGACCGTGCAAAAGCCGGCGCGCAATGTCGTGGTCGAACTGATCAACGATAAAAGCAGCAAGGTATTGCTGTCGACCGAAACCGACGCACATGGCAGCTACAGTTTCCAGGCCCCGCTCGACACCGCAGTCCACGTGCGCGCCAAGGCGCAGATGCTGCATACTGCCGGCAAGGTCGCCGGGCCGAGCTGGAATTTCGCGGTGCGCGACAACTCATCGGACGGCTACGGCGTCACGGTCGACGGCGCCGCCTTGTTTGCAATGGATGGCGCCAGCTTCAACAGCGGCAGGAAAGCCAGCATCCACGACCTCAATGCGGCCTCCGGCTGGGATGCGGCGACAGGAAGCTATGCCAATCCGCGCAGCGCCGGGCCGTTCGCCATTCTCGACACGGTCTACAGCGCCAGCCACAAGGTGCTGGAAGCCGACAAGAACCTGAGCTTCCCGCCCCTGAATATATTCTGGAGTCCGGGCAGCGATGACGGCACCTTCTTCAACGGCGCCGGCGACAAGACCATACACGGACTGCATATCCTCGGCCATGAAGATGTCGACACCGACGAGTATGATGCCGGCGTCATCGCGCACGAGTGGGGGCACTATTTCCAGGCCAGCTTTTCGCGCGACGACAGCACCGGCGGCCCGCACAGCAGCGCCAACCTGCTCGACATGCGGCTGGCGTTCAGCGAAGGCTGGGGCAATGCGTTTTCCAGCATGGCGCGCAACGATCCGATGTATGTAGACACCCAGGGCGAGCAACAGGGCAAGGTCGGCGTGGTGTTCAAGGTCGACCAGATCCCGGACGATGCCGCCAAAGCCTGGTTCGGCGAAGTCGCGGTGCAGTCCGTGCTGTATCGCCTGCATCAGTCGCCCGATATCGGCTTCCTGCCGATCTACCAGGCCATGGCGGCGCAAAAGAAATCGCCCGCCTTCACCAGCTTGTTTTCCTTCGCCACCGCGCTGCGCGGCAATGTCAATGCCGCCGGCCAGGCCACGCTCGACAATCTGCTGGCGGAAATCAACACCGTCAACAGGGATCAGCTCGACATGTTCGGCCTCAGGCAAGCCGATCTGCCGCCGGCGGTGATCGCTGCCAACAAGGGATTTGTGCTGCCGGTGTATACCGCGCTGGAAGCCGGCGTAAAATCAAAGGCCGGTACGGTCGGCAAGGATGCGACGGTATGCACCACCAGCGCCTACGGCAAGAACAACAAGCTGGGCGTTTATCGCTACCTGCGCTTCAGCCTGCCGCAGAAAGGCAAGCACACGGTGCGCATCAGCGCCGACGGCGGGCTGTATCCTTCCTTCCAGCTGTACAGCAAAGGCCAGCCGATCGCGGGCAATATGGTGAAAGATCCGAATCTCGGCGGCGCCTACGATGTCGATTATGACCTGCCGGCGCAGGACGATTATGTCGCCACCATCAACGCCAGCGCCAATAGCGGCTGCTTCAAGATCCTGCTTGCACAGGTCAAAACCGGAGAAATGCAATGACTGTCCTCATGAAAAATAGCCTGCTGGCGCTAGCCGTGCTGACTGCGCTGGCTTGCGGCATGCAGCATGGCATCGCCAAACCCCTGCCGGAGATCGCGCAAAAAGCGACGGACGCCCGCCATGGCGAAAAAGTCAGCGCCGCAGTCACCGTCGAACTGGCGTCCGGCAGCACAACCAGCAAGAACGCCACCCTGCCAATCCTGCTGCAATTTACTACCGACCAGCCGAATACCCCGCTGCACGTGGAATACCGCAGCAATGCCGGCTTGTCCGTGGTCACGCTGGGCAGCGCCAACCTGGTCAGCAACCAGGATGGGGTGGTCACCGATACGCCCAACGTCCGTGCCGCGGCCGACGGCGTGTATGAGCTGAATGTGTTCGTCACGCTGGGCGACCGCACCAAGGCGGTGTCGCTACCGGTCACTGTCGGCAACGCCAGGGCGGTCCGCAAGATGGCAGGCAAGGCGCTGCGCACGCCGCAGGGTGAGAACCTGACGGTAATGCCGGCGCAGGAAAAGGTGCGCTAGGCGCTGCTGCCGGTGCGGGGAGCTGGTAAGTTTTTATCGGTTCCCTGTTGCCGCCAGGCGCTGCGCTTGCCCAAGTCAGAAATTATAACGGCCGGTTAACACGAACACCCTGCCCGGCTCAAAGCCGATGCCTTCCTGCAGATTGGCGAAGCTGCCGTACAGGCGGCGGTTGAGCAGATTGCGAGCGCCGAGGGTGAGCGACCAGCGCTTGGTGGCGTAACGCAGGTTGCCATCGAGCGAAACCTGGCCACCGATATGCTCGCCGCTGTTGCTGGGATAACCGGTGCGGGCAGTCACTCCAATTCCGTAGCCCCAGCCGCGCCAGGCTGGCGTCTGCAGGTCGTAGCTGCTCCAGAAGCTGGCCTGGTGGCGCGCAATCAGCGAAGGTTCGACCACGAAACCGGCCGGCTGTGCGTAGCGGAAGTCGGTGTAGCTATAAGACGCGATGAGATTCCAGCCTGGCAGTGGACTGCCGGCCAGGTCGAACTCCATGCCGCGGCTGATGGTGGGCGGTAGCAGTCCAGTGTACAGGTTGCCGTCGGCATCGTAGGCAAAGCCGTAAAGCACATTCGCATGGGATGCCCGGAACACTGACGTCGTCAGTATCAGGCGTTCATCCAGCAGATTCAGCTTGACGCCCGCTTCCAGCGATTTACCGTCCGTCGGCGGCAGGTTGTACAGGCCAGGCGCGCCGCCGCCGTAGCGGATGCCCGACGGCTGCGCCTGCAGCACGAAACTTTTTTGCCGGTTGGCGTACAGCGTGACGTTATCGTTCAACTGGTAGGACAGCCCGATATTGTAGACCGGCTTGCTCTGCGGATGCAGCGACGTGACTTTCTCCGTTTGCGGGTCGGTGGCGTGCGACCAGGCGCGAGTATAGCCGAGATTTGCCAGGAAACGCCAGCGCCGCCAGCTCAGCTGGTCCTGCAAAAACCAGTTGTTATAGTTCAGCGTCACCGCCGGGCCGAACGGCGTCAGATTGGTTGCCGGCACTTCCGGCAGGCTGCTGCGGGACAGCGTCGCCATCATGGGTGGACCTATTTCCGCCATCGGCACCGCTCGCCAGCTATAGCTGAGCGCTACGCCTGCCAGCACCGTATGCTTGACCTGGCCGCTATGAAAAGTGCCGTGCACGCTGTTTTCCAGATTCCAGCCGTAGGCGCTCGATTCCAGCGCCTGCGTCTGGCAATCCCGCAATCCGGCATCGGCTGCGTCGCTTTGCACGCAGTTATATGAACGCGACGACAAGCGCGTCCGCATATAGTTGCCCTTGCTCTGCCAGCCCCAGTTGCCGCCCATCTTCTGCTGTACGTCATAGCTGGCGCCGACGCTGGTGCTCAGCAAGCCATCGTCCACCACGCCGATCGGGCCGAGGCCGCCGTTGGCCTGCTGGTTGCGCTGATAATTGATGCCGACCACGGCCACGGTGCCGTCGCGGCGATAGCCCAGCGACGGCGCGAAATAGACGTCGCGCGAACTGTCGTAGCGGTCGATCGCATCCGAGTCGTGGCTGCCGGACAGGATCACCCTGTGCGTCCAGGCCTGGTCATCCGACAGCGCGCCGGCCAGGTCGAGCGCATAGCGCTGGTGGCCCTGGGTTCCCATCTCCACCGTCAGTTCCCGCACCGGCTCGGCCTGCGGCCGCTTGGTGATGATGTTGACCAGCCCGCCCGGCTCCATGTCGCCGTTGGCGACGATCGAATCGGCGCCTTTGATGACTTCTATCCTGTCGATCGCCGCCAGCGGCGTATGCAGCGGCGAACTGGCATTGTCGATGCGGGATGGGCCTTGCTCCAGGCCGTTGATGCGGGTCGGCGCCAGGAATCCGCGGATATACACCGTGGTATCGACGCCGAGGTTATAGATATTGACGCCGCTGACGTCGTGCAAGGCATCCAGCACCGATTGCGACTGCTGGCTGGCCAGCGCCTCTTGCGTCACCACCTGCACCGATTGCGGAATCTGGGAAAGCGGCATGCTGGTGCGGGTGGCGCTACTGCTGCTGACGGCGGCAAAACCCTGTACGGCCGCGCCATCGGGCGGTGGAAAGACAATCATCTCCATCAGCAGCGCATCGTCCCTGGCGGCGCCTGCCGCCATCGGCACATCGGCCGTCTGCAACGGCCGCTGCGCCGATGGCGCCGCCTGGCGCCGCAACGCATAACCGCCCTCGGCCTTGGCGACCGCTTCCAGCCCGGTGCCGCTCAGCAGATGAATGAGTGCGTCGGCCACGGCATGAGTTCCATTCAGGCCGGGACTGAGCTTATCCAGCACCAGCGCCGGATCATAGGCAAGCGAAACGCCGGCCCGCGCGGCAAAGACCGCCAGTACCTGGTTCAACTTGCCTGCGCTTATTGCATAATTTTTTGCCTGCTGCGCGGCTTGGGCGCATGCCAGCTGAGGGGCGCCAAAGCCTGCCGACGCCAGGCACCAGCAGGCCATATGTAGGCGCATGACCACAGAAAGCGGCCGCGATGTATCAAAAATCCGTCGCCGAGAATTTTGTAGAACCATACGAATTGCTTTCTCGGTTAGCTATCAGAAGCGCCTGCCCGGCAAACCCCATCGCATAAAATCGCATGAAAAAGGAGGCTGCTCTGTCAGGTCAAACCACACCACATCAAATTTCAAATCCGCCGCATTGGAATATATTGGAAGATACGCCCTGCCAGCTAGTGTAGTGTTTCGCATGTAATGGCGCTTAAGAAATGGTGGATTTTCGTGCCAGGCTAGGCGGATGGCCGCCCCGCGCAAACCGGAGCGATAGTGGGCTATCGCGAGGATTTGCAACGACGCATGGCGCGAAAAGACGCCGTTTATTAAGTGTCATTATGTGCGAAACACTACACTAGGCTTTAGTCACAGTCACCCAATAGCGGCTTATTTTCTCTACGCGCACCGGCAGTACCTTGCTGAGCAAATACAGCACCTGGTCCGTGTCGTTCAGCTGGAATGCTCCCGACACCAGCTGATCGGCTACCGCCGGATCGCACACAAGACGGCCATGACGATAGCGCGCCAGCTCGTCGATGAAATCGGCAAGGCGCATTTTCTCGGCAACCAGCACGCCTTGCGACCACAGCGCCAGCGTACCATCGGCCTTCTGCACCGGCTCTACGCCTTTGGCAGTAAATGCGCATTGCTGGCCAGCCTTCAGCAGCAGCGCCTTACCCTCCGATTTTTGCGGAACAACTTCGACGGCGCCCTCGAACACCGCCACATGACTGCGCATGCCTTCTTGCCGGACATCGAAACGGGTACCCAGCGCACGCAGCATGCCGTGCCGGGTCTGCACCAGGAACGGCCGCGCCGGGACACGCTGGTCGCGTCCGCTGCTGACCAGCATCTCGCCGGTGTACAGCCGCACCAGCCGCTTGGCGGCATCGAATTTGACGTCGACCGAACTGGCCGTGTTCAGCACCAGCCGGGAGCCGTCGGACAACGCAACATCGCGCTGTTCGCCGGTGCCGGTCTGATACTCGGCAGTCCACTCCTCCCACGGCATCCTGGTCGCCAGCCACGCTACCGGGGCCGCTGTCAGCAGCAGCGACAAGGCTTTCAACGCCGTGCGCCGCTGCTGGTACGACACCGGGCGATCGAGCACCGGCATGCCAAGCTCGGCCGGGATGTCGCTGAATGCACTATTGATTTTTTGCGCGCACAGCCAGGCGCGCTGATGCTCGGGGCTGCGCGAACGCCAGCGCTGCCAGGCTTGCTGGTCGGCTTCGGTCGCTTCGCCGCCGTGCAAGGTCATCAGCCAGGTTGCGGCTTCGCGGATGATCGCGGGATTGATTTGCGTGTCGTTCATGGCAGGGAAAACATCAGGCATTGTTCAAAGCCCAGCACCATGTGGCGCTTGACGGTGCGCACTGAAATGTCGAGGCGCTCGGCAATCTCGGCATAGGTCAGGCCTTCCAGCTGCGACAGCAGGAAAGTGCTGCGCGCCTTGGCCGGCAGCCGGTCCAGCATGGCGTCGATTTCAAACAAGGTTTCAAGCAGCATTGCACGATATTCCTGCGACGGCGCCAGCGCCTCAGGCACTAAGGCCAGCGTTTCCAGATAGGTGCGCTCGAGGGCATCGCGCCTATGGGCATTGGCGACCAGGCCCTTGGCGATGACGGTCAGGTAGGCGCGCGGCTCCTCGATCACCTCGATCGCCGACTTCAGCAGCACGCGCACGAACGTATCCTGGGCAATATCCGCGGCGTGGTCGATATTGCCTAGACGCCGACGCAACCATCCTAGCAACCAGTTATGGTGCTCGATATATAAGGACTGTATCGATGTAGCCTCAAGCTTGGGCATAAGCGGCTCTCCTATGTGGCTCTTTTGCAGCATTTTTCGGCATATGACTGACAGCTTCCCTCATGGGATATGCGCTCTGCCAACCGCTGGCAGGGCTAAGCTTAAAATCAGGGATGCCGGCAATTGCGTAAAAACAGCTTGGCTTTTTTCAGTACTGACGCTCCTGCGACGCCTCCTTGCAAAACCAACACATTGCAAAAAAAACGCGTACTGAATTTTAGCTCTACTTAATTCAAGACCAAAATGTAGGGCTAATTTACGCTGGCCGTCAATAAGACAAAAGGGACATAACAATATAATTCTCGCTAAACATTTAATTATTTGAACATTTGCTTGGCTTGCTGTTAACAAGTCCGCAAACGGCGAAGACGATTGTTACCCTGCAGCGCACTCGCCATTTGACATTCAGACAGACAGGGTTGTCTATGGGACGGCGCGATGAACACAACAGAGTAATGAAAGAAGCCGCTTCACTTCACGAATAGAAGCAATATCGAGGCCAAGCGCGGCTGATTTCTGTTGGATTCCCTTATCGCAAAAAACATATATATATAGAACAAAAAAATCTATAGAAAGATAAATGGCCGCTTCTTTGTCTCAAACGCAGCTGGCGGCAGGCGCGATGCCATAAGGACATCAAAAAAAGATGGTGCGGCATGCGAAACGCAGGGTGATTACGTGAAGGTATCGTGATTGACAATGAAATTATGTAGGGTGGACACATCGTGCCCATCCTACGGCAATAGCAAGCATGCCCCGATTTGGTGCGCAAAGCATGTCACTGAGAGGAAGCAAAGTCCAAGTCTGTGCCTCGGCTAGAAGCACAGGCTTGGGCGCGTCGCGACGGACGGAATGAACGACGTCGCCTGTCGCAAGGCCACTATCGGCCAGGACCATGCGCGGTTCAGGATCGGGAAAAACTTTCCAGCAAGCCGCTATACGGCTTTTTCAAGGGATAGGCAAGATCGCCGCGCTTGCCGGTCTTCAGGCCCAGCTGCACCAGGCTTTCCGCCAGCTTCACCGCCACCGCCACGCCGTCGATCACGGCGATGCCCAGTTCTTCTTCGATGGCCTGACAGAGATCGGTCATGCCGGCGCAGCCGAGCACAATGCTGTCGACCCGGTCCTGCTGCATCGCTTGCCGGCACTCTTCCAGGATGATGCGGTAGGCAGCCGACCCGGGTTGCTCCAGCTCCAGCACATTCAGCTTGCAGGCGCGCACCCGGCGGCAGAAGCGCTGCATGCCATAGCGCTCGGCCAGATGCCAGGCGATGCCGCAAGTGCGTTCGAGGGTAGTGACCACACTGAAGTTGGCGCCGATCAGGCTGGCGGCATGCATCGCCGCTTCCGCGATGCCGATCACCGGGCCGCGTGCGGCCTCGCGCGCGGCGTACAGGCCGGGGTCGCCGAAACAGGCGATCACATAGGCATCGACGGCAGCCGCTTCGCCCAGCCTGATTTCCTCCAGGATGCCCGGTACGCTGAGCGCCTCATCGTAATGGCTCTCGATGGAGGCCGGCCCCATGCCAGGGCTGACCGCCACGATCTCGGTGCCGCCGGCCGCAACCTGGCGCGCGCACTGACCGATTTTCCTGGTCATGCTCCAGGTGGTGTTCGGGTTGATGATTTTTATTTTCAAAATAGAATGCCGGAAAAGACGCCGCCGCAGCGGCATGGCCGGCCTGGCGCTGCCAAGCCGGTTGCAGCGACTAATTGGCTACCGCGGCGGCCGGCAGCGCCTGCCTGACGCTGATGGTCCAGTAGATCAGCAAGCCGCAGCCCATGCCGATGAACCAGGTGAAATTGGCCAGGCTGCCGAAAGCCGGCACCAGCACGCACAGGATCGGAATGATGGCGGACGGGATCAGCGCCATGATGGCTTTCGGGTTGTAGCCGTTGCTGTACCAGTAGGCGCCCTTTTCATCCATGCTGTACAGGTCGTCGACGATCACCTGCTGTTTCTTGACCAGATAAAAATCAGCGATCAGGATGCAGAACAAAGGACCGATGAAAGAACCGAGGATATCCAGCGTGTAATGGATCACGTGCGGATTGTTGAACAGGTTCCACGGCGTGATGAAAATCGAGGCCACCGCAGCAATCATGCCGCCCATGCGCCAGCTGATCTGCTTCGGCGCCACATTGGAAAAATCGAAAGCCGGCGAAACGAAGTTGGCGACGATGTTGATGCCGACCGTGGCGATCATGAAGGTCAGCCCGCCCAGCACCACCGCGAAGGTGTTGTCGATATGGCCGACCATTGCCACCGGATCGGTGATCAGCTTGCCGTACAGCGGCAGAGTGGCGGCGATGCAGATCACCGTCAGCAGTGAAAAGCCGAGGAAATTCACCGGCAGCCCCCAGAAATTGCCGCGCTTGACCGACTTGTAGTCCTTGCCATAGCGCGAGAAATCGCCGAAATTGAGCATCGGCCCGGAGAAGTAGGACACCACCAGCGCGATCGCATTGATCATGATCGGCAGCGCCGCCGCGCCACTGTACTTGATGCCGCCCAGGTTGAGGTCGATATTACTCCATCCGGCCTTGCTGATCAGCCACGCCGCCAGCAGCAGCATCACCACGTAGACTGCGGGGCCGGCCCAGTCGATGAACTTGCGGATCGCATCCATGCCGGTCCAGAACACGATGGCTTGCAGCACCCACATCACCATGAAACCGAGCCAACCGAGGTAAGACAAGCCGGCAAAGCCGTATAGCTTGAGGTCGGCGTACTGCGCCATCTGCGGAAAGAACTTGAGCACGATCAGCAGGAAAGCGCCGGAAGCCAGGTAGGTCTGGATGCCGTACCAGGCCACCGCGATCAGGCCGCGGATGATGGCCGGGATATTCGCTCCCAGCACGCCGAAGGTAGTGCGGCAGATCACCGGATAAGGAGCGCTGGTGATCTGGCTCGGCTTCGCCACCAGATTGGCGAAGCACTGCACGATGACGATCCCGACCAGCAGCGACACCAGCACCTGCCAGCTGCTCAGCCCCAGCGCAAAAAGGCTGCCGGCGGTGACATAGCCGCCGACGCTGTGCACGTCGGACATCCAGAACGCAAAAATATTGTAGCTGCCCCAGGTCTGCTTTTTCAGCGGCGCCAGGTCTTCATTGGTCAGCCTGTCGTGGTACGAAGGCTTGATGATTGCATTGTGCTGTTCCATCGTTGCTCCTGATCCGGTATGTGGGTGATTGGGGACTCAAATTCAAAACAGATGGCGGATGCCGAGCGCGAGCGCGGTCTGGCTTTGATTGGCGAAGCCGCCGCCGGCCGCCGTAGAGTCGGTGCCGACCAGCGTCTCCGAGGCGCCGCCGGCATTGCTCAGGTGCGCCAGGTTGGCGATCAGGCTGGTGCGCTTCGACAAGCTGTAGATGGCCAGCAGCCGCGCTACCTTGCTGCTGTTCGCCAGAGTGGTGTTCCTGCGGTAGATCACATCGGCCGAGCAGGTAAAGGCTGGTGTGAGTGCATAATCCAGGCCAGCTTCGACCGCATAGGCCTTCCTCGCTGTCAGCGATGGGATGGACTGAAACACGCCGGGACCGGAAATATCGCTGTGGGCATAGCCCAGCCGGGCGGTCAGCACGCCCAGGCCGTAGCTGGCGCCGAGCGTGGCCAGCTTGTAGACGCTGTCGCCGGTGGCCACGCCAGCACTCTGCTCATGGTCGTAAGCCGCGGCCAGCAGCAAAGGCCCTTGCTGGTAGCAGGCCGCCAGGTTGTAGACCTGGCCGCTGCGCACGCTGCCGGCGGCCTCGCCCAAGCCCAGCATGGCGCCGCCCTGGAACCCGGCCAGCGATGGCGATACATATTTGACGGTGTTGTTATAGATTTCACTGACCGCATCGAATTCGGAAAACTTGAAAATCGCGCCCGAGTTGTAGCCACCCTTGAAGACGCTGCCGACCAGCCAGTCGTCGTTGAAGTTCCATTGCTTGCCGAAGGTCAGCGCACCGGAACCGCTTTCCAGGCCGACCAGAGCGTTACGGGAAAACAGCTGGCCGCCGGCGGATTGCGCGCCGTTGCCAGGATTGAAGCCGGCCTGCAGATTGAAGACCGCGTTCAGGCCGCCGCCCAGATCTTCCTTGCCGCGGAAGCCGACGTTGGACACGCCGAGTATGCTGTCCGCCTCGCCCAGCTTGCCCTGGGCGCCATTGCCGGCATTTCTTGCGTAGGAAATCCCGGTATCGATCACGCCCGATACCGCCACGCTGGTTTGCGCCAGAATGCTGCCCGTCATGCCCAGCAATACGATTGCTGCTCCCAGTTTGCATAGTGGGTTCATCTTTATCCTTGTTGTCTGTGTAGTTCGCTACCCTTGTCCGGCAAGCGCTGCCGTCAACCGCGACAGCACACTTGCTTCCCCTTCGGCCATCGGCCTGGAAAGATGCACAATAAAAATACATATTGCGCACAATCCTGAATCTACACAAAGCCAGAACCGTGCCAAGCCAGGTCTCTGGCAGGCGCTTTAATCGTATGACATAGGGGAGATGACCAGGAAACGCAGACGTGGCCGAAACAAAACGATGGCTCCGGCAGGTTCACTGGCGCACAGATTACGTGCATGCGGAACCAGCTTTGTGCACAAAATTATTTTTAGTGCGCTCTGGATGCGCACTTGGCAAGGCGGAAAAAACATTGCCCGAGATTTTCAGCAGAGCGTGCACGTCACGAGCTTAGGATTTATACTGTGGCAATACTTTGAAGAATTTTTCTCGATCCATGTATAAATTGCGCACAATCCTGAATCACATCCTTTCCAGAACACAGCAAAACCCGCCGGCGGGGAATCTGCCATGAGCGCCGTTTCCAGGATCGCGCAAGACGACTTGAGCAACGACGAGATCGATGCACGCATCCATCAGTCCATCATAGACGCCATCCTGGATCATCAGCTGCCGCCGGGAACCCGACTGGTGGAAGCGCCGCTGTGCGAAGCCTTCGGCGTCACGCGCGGCACCTTGCGGCGGGTCTTCGTCAAGCTGGCGCACGAGCGGGTGATCGACCTGCAGCCGAATCGCGGCGCACTGATCGCCACCCATGACGTCAAGGAAGCGCGCGAGGTCTTCGAGGCACGCGGCATCCTCGAAAGCGGCTCGGTCAAAAGCCTGGCTGCCAAGCGCAAGGTCTTGCCGGAATTGCGGGCGCTGGTGAAACGCGAGCACGCCCTGCGCGAACAAGGCAACTGGGGCGCCTGGATCCGGCTGTCGGGAGAATTCCATATCAAGCTGAGCGAAGCCAACCAGAACCATATCGTCAGCGCTTACCTGCGCACCCTGATTGCGCGCACCTCGCTGCTGATCGGCCTGTATGAAACGCCGAAGCGCAACAGCTGCTCGGCGGACGAGCACGGCGCGATACTGGATGCGATTGAACAAGGGGATGGCGAGCGCGCGGCCAAGCTGATGGAGCATCACCTGGGCGAGTACGCCTCCGAACTGCTGACCGAGGCCACTCCGCCCAAGGAAGTGGATTTCGCCAAGCTGTTTGCGCCGGTACGGACACTGTGACGGCCCAGCCTGAATTACTGAGAATTTCATAAGACACGACCAAACCGTAACCCTGTTTTTCGTCGCGCTTAATACACGCAGCTAATTAGGGTCAGAGTCAAATTTCTGCGCGTTTTTTTGCAGAAAATTGACTCTGACCCTAATTAGCGGGCCACGGAGTGCATGCCTCGTCGTCAGAAAACAAAACCATGTAATGCGCCCTGTCTTTCTCCGAATCCGTCATGTGGGGTCAGAGTCGAGTTTCGCGATAAAGCGCCGCGAAAATCGACTCTGACCCCAGATGACTCCGTCTGCGTAGCGCCAGGTTTGTCAAATGCGATTCATGAATCTTGAAACTTCAATAGCGCCTATCTGCCGCCCCTGGCGTCGTCATCGAGACTCCTGAGGAACTGCATTTTCTCAGCAATCTTGGCTTCCACGCCACGCGGCACCGGCTGGTACCAGCGCGGATCTTCGATGCCGTCCGGAAGATAGGTTTCTCCTGCGGCGTAGGCATGCGGTTCATCGTGCGCATAGCGGTACTCGTGGCCGTAGCCGAGTTCCTTCATCAGCTTGGTCGGCGCATTGCGCAGATGCACCGGCACTTCGCGCGACTTGTCCTTGCGCACAAATGCCATGGCCTGGTTGAAAGCGTTGTAGCCGGCGTTGCTCTTAGCGGCGATCGCCAGGTAGATGACCGCCTGCCCCAGCGCCAGTTCGCCTTCCGGCGAACCCAGCCGCTCGAAGGTGGCGGCGGCGTCGGTGGCGATCTGCATCGCGCGCGGATCGGCCAGGCCGATATCTTCCCAGGCCATGCGAATGATCCGCCGCGACAGGTACTTGGGATCGGCGCCGCCGTCCAGCATGCGGCATAGCCAGTACAGCGCGCCGTCCGGGCTGGAGCCGCGCACCGATTTATGCAGGGCGGAAATCTGGTCGTAGAAATTATCGCCGCCCTTGTCGAAACGGCGCGCATTCAAGGTTAAGGCGTTTTCCAGGAACTCCGCCGTCACCTGCATCACGCCGGAGGCCTTGAGCGCACTGCCGCTCTGCTCCAGCAGATTGAGCAGGCGGCGGGCATCGCCGTCGGCATAGCCGATCAGGGTGTCCACGGCCGCATCGTCAAACTGCAGGTGCGACAGCACGCGCTGCTGCGCACGCCTCAGCAGCTGCTTCAGCTCGTCTTCGGTGAGCGCCTGCAGCACATACACTTGCGCCCGCGACAACAAAGCCGAGTTGACCTCGAATGAGGGATTCTCGGTAGTGGCGCCGATGAAGGTCACCAGCCCCGATTCTGCATACGGCAGCAGGGCATCCTGCTGCGACTTGTTGAAGCGGTGGATTTCATCGACGAACAGGATGGTGTGCTTGCCCTGGGCCAGGTACTGCTGCGCCTGCTCCATCGCCGCGCGGATATCCTTGACCCCGGAGAATACCGCCGAGAGAGGGATGAACTCGCAGTCGAAAGCATGCGCGGTCAGGCGCGCCAGCGTGGTCTTGCCGACGCCCGGCGGCCCCCACAGGATCATGGAATGCGGCCGCCCCGATTCGAACGCCAGCCGTAGCGGCTTGCCCGCCCCCAGCAGATGGCTTTGCCCGATCACTTCATCCAAAGTCTTGGGTCGGAGCGCTTCGGCCAGTGGCGGAGTGGGTGCTACTGTAAAGAGATCGGACATGAAGATGGTTCTGTGAAAAACTTGGTTTGAAAAATGAAACAGGATGATGCATAAACGCAATCCAGTCTAGCCAGGGGCACTTGCTCGCCGTTGCCGGCGCAAAAACCGCAACTGTGAGAGAATTCCGCTCGATTTCGATGCCAACGCCAGCCTCGCCATTGCACGCTAGCCCCAACCCGGACCCGTACTATCATGACTTTTGTTGTCACCGATTCCTGCATCCAGTGCAAGTACACCGATTGCGTCGAAGTCTGCCCCATGGACTGCTTCCGGCAGGGGCCGAACTTCCTGGTGATCGTGCCCGAGGACTGCATAGACTGCTCGATGTGCGTGCCGGAATGCCCGGTCGGCGCCATCTACAATGAAACCGACCTGCCGCCGGAGCAGCGCCACTTCATCGAGATCAACGCCCGCCTGGCCGCACTCTGGTTACCGATCACCCGTTCGCAATCACCCTTGCCTGACCACGAAGCCTGGCGCGAAGTCGCCAACAAGCTGGAGTTCCTGGAACAGGCGTAGGGTGGGCGCTCCGTGCCCACGCAGTGCCGCCGACATTCATGTCCCGGAATGTGTCTTGGACATTCGCGCTCCGGCTCTGCGCCCCGCCGCGTCCGCATGGGCACGGAGTGCCCACCCTACTGATTCAATACGTCCGCGCCCTTGGGCACGACAAACTTGAACTGCCCGGCCGACAAAGGCGGATTCTTGACGAAATTCTTGAAGGTCAGCAGCGACACCTGGCCAAACGAATCCCGCAGCTCCATCGCCAGCGGTATGCCGTCGCGCAAGCCGATGCCGATATGGTCGAAAGTCGTGTCCTTGGCTTTCGGCGTCGCTTCCAGCCACTCCATGCCATCCTTGGCCTGACCTTCTTTCAGGATGAAATTCTTTTCCAGGTCGTTGCTGCCGAATAGGATTGCCGCCGGCGACGAGCCGAGCGCGTTGCCCAGGCTCTTGGTGGTGACCTGGTTCAGGTCCTTGTCGTAGATGAACAGCTTGTCGCCATCGGCCTGCAGGATCTGCTCGTACGGCTTTTGATAGGTCCAGATGAACTTGCCCGGCCGCGCGAAAACGAAGATGCCGCTGGAGGTACTGGAAACCTTCGGCGTCTTGCTGCCGGCATCGATTTTCACCAACTGCTGGTAGAACTCGCCCTTGGCCGACTGCGTGCTGCTGACGAAGGACTTGAACTGTTCCAGCGCGCTGGCGCCGGCCAGCGAAGGCAGCAGCGCCATGCTCAGCGACAGGCCGATAATCAGACGTCCGGATTTGAATCTGGCGAACATATTGTTCCTGCGGACGCCGATCGGGCTGGCGGTAATTTTCTTTTGCATATTTGTTACTCCGTATTGCTGTTGCCATTACCCGCCGGCACCAGGATTTCTCGGTTGCCGTTGGATTGCATGGTTGAGACCAGGCCGCTGGTTTCCATCTGCTCCAGCAAGCGCGCCGCACGGTTGTAGCCGATGCGCAGATGGCGCTGTACCAGAGAAATCGAAGCCCGCCGGTTCTTGAGTACGACTGCCACCGCCTGGTCGTAAAGTTCGTCGCCTTCGCTACCGCCGGCGGCTGCGCCGCCGACAGCGCCGTCGCCGCCGTCTTCCAGCACGCCGCCTTCCAGTATGCCTTCGACGTAATTCGGCTCGCCTTGTTCCTTCAGGTAATCGACCACCCGGTGCACTTCCTCATCTGAGACAAAGGCGCCGTGGACGCGGATCGGCAAGCCGGTGCCGGGCGGCATGTACAGCATGTCGCCCATGCCCAGCAGCGCTTCCGCCCCCATCTGGTCAAGAATCGTGCGCGAGTCGATCTTGCTGCTGACCTGGAAAGCAATGCGGGTCGGCACGTTGGCCTTGATCAGGCCGGTGATCACGTCTACAGATGGGCGCTGTGTCGCCAGAATCAAGTGGATGCCAGCCGCGCGCGCTTTCTGGGCGATGCGGGCGATCAGTTCTTCCACCTTCTTGCCCACCACCATCATGAGGTCGGCCAGCTCGTCGATGATGACCACGATGGTCGGCAGCTTTTCCAGCGGTTCCGGCGCGTCCGGCGTCAGGCTGAACGGATTCGGGATTTTCTCTTCGCGCTTGTCGGCGTCGATGATCTTCTGGTTGTAGCCGGCCAGGTTGCGCACGCCCAGCTTCGACATCAGCTTGTAGCGCCGCTCCATCTCGTTCACTGCCCAGTTGAGCGCATGGCCGGCCTGGCGCATGTCGGTCACCACCGGCGCCAGCAGGTGCGGGATGCCTTCGTAGATCGACAGTTCCAGCATTTTCGGATCGATCAGGATCAGCCGCACCTGGTTCGGGTCGGATTTATACAACAAGGAAAGGATGGTGGCGTTGATCCCCACCGACTTGCCCGAACCGGTGGTGCCCGCCACCAGCAAGTGCGGCATCTTGGCCAGGTCGGCCACCACCGGATGACCGGCGATATCCTTGCCGAGTGCAATGGTGAGGCTGGAGACGCCATCGTTATACACCTTGGAGCCGAGAATCTCGGTCAGGCGCACAATCTGCCGTTTAGGGTTAGGCAATTCCAGGCCCATGTACATCTTGCCCGGAATGACTTCGACCACGCGGATCGAGGTCAGCGACAGCGAACGCGCCAGGTCGCGCGCCAGGCCGACGATCTGGCTGCCCTTGACGCCGGTCGCCGGCTCGATTTCATAACGCGTGATCACCGGCCCCGGATGCGCCGCCACCACCGTCACCTGGACGCCGAAATCGGAGAGTTTTTTCTCGATCAGGCGGCTGGTGAACTCCAGCGTTTCGACGCTGACGGTCTGCTGCGCCGGCGGCGCTTCATCCAGCAGCGACAAAGGCGGCAGGTTGGTGTCGGGCAGGTCTTCAAACAGGGCGCTCTGTTTTTCCTTCTGCACCCGCTCGGATTTCGGCACCGCGACGATCTGCGGCTCGATGCGGATCGGCGGCGCCACCACGATCTTGGCGCGCTCCTGCACCACCACCTCTTCGCGCTTGACGGCAGCGACCTGGCCGACCTTACGGTCCTGGCGCGCGATGTAGAAATTCTTCAGCCATAGCACACCGTTTTCGATGCCGGCGCCGATGCGCTCCGCCACCGTCAGCCAGGACATATGGAAAAACAGGCTGATGCCGAGCGCAAACAACAGCAGCAGAAACAAGGTGCCGCCGGTGAAGCCAAGCGCATTCTGCGCGCCGCTGCCGATCAGTTGGCCCAGCACGCCGCCCGGCGCGCGCGGCAGCTGCACATGCGCCGCCAGCCATTGCATGCGGGTATATTCGAGGCCCAGGCTGCCGACCAGGATCAGAACGAAGCCGGCGCCACGGATCAAACCTTCGTGGCGATGTTCGGGCTCGGCGTTTTTCTCCACCACGAAGCGCTGCGAAATACGCCGGTAGCCCTGCCACAGGGTGCGCAGCAGCAGCGCGCACCACCACCAGGCAGAGGCGCCGAAGACGAACAGCATCAGGTCGGACACCCAGGCGCCGACACGGCCGCCCCAGTTATGCATGCGCGGCACCAGAGCGCCATGCGACCAGCCGGGATCGGACTTGGAATAGGTGGCGAAAATGATGAGCAGATAGGCCGTGATGACCGCATAGATGATCCAGCGCGCTTCATACAACAGCCGCACCAGACGGCTTGGCAAAGGCGCCGCGTCCTGCGGTTTGGCGTTGCGGGTATAGGCTTGGCTTGTTCTAGTCATAAATCCGGTTGATGTTGCTTTAGTGTTGCTTCTTGAAAATGGTTTAAGACCTTACATCTCGCATAAGTTCCATGGATAAACCCTGCTTCAATCATGCATGGCAAGTTGAAATTATGCACCCAATACCTATATATATAACCAGTGTTTGATGTTTCCAGTTGCAACATGCGTAAAAAACAAGCCTGGCGCGTGCGAATTTTGATGCGCCGCACACGTACAGCGGCTTGCTCGACTATAATCTTACCGAGTTTTTGAGCGCCATTTGATGATCTTGACAATATTTATCCGCCACAAGCGTGCATAAAACGGCATTCTTCAAATCCAGGACGCTCCCGACATTTGTTACCTAAGGCCTTCTTCCATGACTACTACCAAACCCGCCAAGCACGCCCATGTACTGATCCTCGGCTCCGGACCCGCAGGCTACAGCGCCGCCGTCTACGCCGCGCGCGCCAACCTGAAGCCGGTGCTGATCACCGGCGTCGAGCAAGGCGGCCAGCTGATGACCACGACCGACGTCGAAAACTGGCCGGGCGATCCGCATGGCGTACAAGGCCCGGAACTGATGCAGCGCCTGCTCAAGCACGCGGAAGAATTCAACACCGAAATCATTTTTGACCACATCCACACTACCAAGTTGTCGGAAAGGCCATTCCGCCTGCTCGGCGACAATGGCGAATACACCTGCGACGCCCTGATCATCGCCACCGGCGCCTCGGCCCAGTACCTCGGCCTGCCGTCGGAAGAAGCCTTCATGGGCAAAGGCGTTTCCGCCTGCGCCACCTGCGACGGTTTCTTCTACCGCGGCCAGGAAGTGGCCGTGGTCGGCGGCGGCAATACCGCTGTGGAAGAAGCACTGTATCTGTCCAACATCGCCAGCAAGGTCACGCTGATCCATCGCCGCGACAAGTTCCGCGCCGAACCGATCCTGGTCGACCGCCTCAACGCCAAGGTGGCGGAAGGCAAGATCGTCATCAAGTACAACTACACGCTGGACGAAGTCACCGGCGACGCCAGCGGCGTCACCGGCATCAACATCAAGTCGGTAGCCGACGGCAGCATCACGCCGATCACGCTGCACGGCGTTTTCATCGCCATCGGCCACAAGCCCAACACCGGCATTTTCGACGGCCAACTGGAGATGCATAACGGCTACATCAAGACCAAAACCGGTCTCGAAGGCATGGCGACAGCGACCAGCGTGCCGGGCGTATTCGCCGCCGGCGATGTGCAGGACCATATCTACCGCCAGGCCATCACCAGCGCCGGCACCGGTTGCATGGCAGCGCTGGATGCACAGCGCTTCCTGGAAGACTAAGGTTCACGGGTGGGCACGATGTGCTCACCCTACTCGCTGATGGCGGCGGCGCTGCTTATTGCCACTACCTCGCCACCATCGTCAGTTTGCTGCACACCGCCGCCTTTCACTATTAGCAGACGCACATATCATGGCCGGCCCGATCAAAGACTTCAGCGCCCTCAAATCGCTGCGCAAGGAAATCAAGGCGCAGGACGAAGCACGCCAGGCCGCCGCGGCTGAAGCCAAACGCCGTGAGCAGGAAGCGCGGCGCGACGCCGACATCTTCCGCAGCAGCATCGGCAACGTCAAGCCGCTTGCCGTACCGCCCAAATTCACGCCCGCTATCCCGCGCCCACTGCCGATAGCCCGCCAGCACATCGCCGACGAACAAGCCGCGCTGGAAGAATCTCTGTCTGACGATTTCAACATCGAAACCCTGCTCGACACCGATGACACGCTCAGCTTCGCCCGTAACGGCATCGGCCCCGATGTCATGCGCAAGCTGCGGCGCGGCCACTGGACCATCCAGCAGCAGCTCGACCTGCACGGCCTGCGGCGCGAAGAAGCGCGCGAAGCCCTGGCCGAATTCCTGCGCCTGGCTGCCAAGCGCGGCTGGCGCTGCGTCCGCATCATCCACGGCAAGGGCCTGGGTTCGATCAACAAGGAACCAGTGCTGAAATCCAAGGTGCGCAACTGGCTGGTGCAAAAGGATGAAGTACTGGCCTTCTGCCAGGCCACCGCGGCCGAGGGCGGTTCAGGCGCCCTGCTGGTGCTGCTCAAAGGCCAGCTGTAAACCTCGCGCCGCCTGCTTGCATAGCATTTCAATCGCGTGACGGGCAGGTTTTAGCCGCCTTATTGCGCGGAAAAGTCAGCCGCATGGCAACCCGCTGCCCCAGCCCCGCTTCGGCCTCCTGCCTGAGCGCCGCCGCCAGGAAATCCGGCGCTGCCCCCAGCGTGACAAAGCCGAATTTGCGGTACAGCGCCTGGCTGGGCGCGAACTCCAGGAAAGTGGTCAGGTATAAAGTCGGAATCGCGCGCGCATTGCCCCAGGCAACGACCGCCGCCAGCAAGGCGCTGCCTATGCCGTGCCGGCCACAGGCAGGCAGGACGTCGAGTTCCGCCAGCACCGCCACCTGGCCATGCATGGCGACGCAGGCAAAACCGAGCACCGTGGCGGCGCTGTCCTTTGCCACCCACAGCATGGCGGCCGCTTGCGCAGCCATGAGTTTTTCAGGCGCCATCGTTTCGCCGCGCAGATGCAGCGGCAGCAACCGTTCAGGGAACAGCCTCGCGGCCGCCCTCTCCACCGCGGCCAAAGCCGCAACATCATCCGCCGCCGCCAATTCAATCCGGTAAGCCGTCACGCCCGCCCTCCATCCACCGCACATATCATCGTTCACTGCTCCACCCGTGCTCGCACCAAGGATCATGGTTAAAACAAATCCATCTGCGGCGTCGGCTTCCGTTCCGAAAGCAGCTGTGGACGCTTGAACTGAGAGCTGTCCAGCTTGGAGAACGAACCGCGCTGGACCAGCCCGCAGCGCGCCGTCGCCTTCTTGTAGCGCTGCCGCAGTAAATCGGCCCAGATGCCTTCGCCGCGCATGCGCGTACCGAAATCCGCATTGTAGTCGGCGCCGCCGCGCATTTCCCGGATATGGTTCATGACTCTTTTCGCGCGATCCGGGAAATGCGCATTCAGCCAATCCTGGAACAACGGATTCACCTCCCACGGCAAGCGCAGCACAATGTAATTGGCGCACACTGCGCCGGCCTCGGCTGCGGCTTCGATAATCCGCTCGAGGTCCGGCTCGTTGATGAAGGGAATCAGCGGCGCGATGCTGACACTGACCGGGATGCCGGCTTCGGCCAAAGTCCTTATCGTGCGCAAACGGCGCGCCGGCGCGGCAGCGCGCGGCTCCAGCGTACGCGCAATGACGGGATCCAGCGTAGTGATGGTGACCGCCGCCACCGCCTGGTTCTTGGCCGCCATCGCCGCCAGCAAATCGATATCGCGCTCGATCAGCGACGACTTGGTTATCAGCGCCAGCGGATGTTCGCAATCGTGCAAGACCTGCAGGATGCGGCGCGTCAAGCCAAGCTCGCGTTCGCAGGGCTGATAGGCGTCGGTATTGACGCCGATGGCGATCGAGGCCGGCACATAGGATGGCGTGGCCAGCTCGCGCAGCAGCAGCTGCGGCGCATTCATCTTGGCAAAAATCCGGCTCTCGAAATCCAGCCCGGGCGACAAGCCCAGGTAGCTGTGGGTGGGCCGTGCAAAGCAATAGATGCAGCCGTGTTCGCAGCCGCGATAGGGATTCAGGGAAACGCCGAACGGCAGGTCCGGCGAGGCATTGCGGCTGAGGATGCTTTTTGCCTGTTCCTCGGTCACGATGGTGCGCACCACGGGCGGCTCGAGCTGCTCATCCTCGCCGTCCCAGCCGTCGTCGAAATCTTCGCGCTGGTCAGTTTCGTAACGGCCTTGCATATTGCTGGTCGCACCCCGGCCTTTGCGCACCACGCTGGCTCCCTGGAAATGCATTACCTGGGCAGGATGTTTCTTTTGCTGATCCGACATCGAAGCACCAATTACTGTATGTATATACAGTATATTAGCGTAAACCTGGCAAATGCAACAGCATGCGGGGACGTCGTGGCGCGGCAGTGTATTCTATCGCCATGGACTCCTTGATAGCCGCCTCCGCGCGCGCCCTCGCTGCCGGCGACATACTCGGCGCCCTCAAGCGCGTCGCCCTGCGCGACGACCCGCCGGCGCTGGCCTTGCGCGGCATCGCCATGGCCCAGCTGGGCGAGCACCCGCGCGCCCGCGAGCTGCTGCGACTCGCCGCCCGCGGCTTCGGCGCCAACGAGGAGCTGGCGCGCGCACGCTGCGTGGTGGCCGAGGCCGAGGTGGCGCTGGCCGCGCGCGACCTCGGCGGCTCGCCGCGTACGCTGACGGCGGCCCTGGCCACGCTTGAAGCGCACGGCGATCACGCCAACGCGTTGCAGGCGCGGCTCATCGCGGTACGCAAACTCTTGCTGCTTGGCCGCCTGGACGAAGCCGAGGCGGCGCTGGCGCCGCTCGATGCGCGCGGCCTGCCGCCGTCGCTGGCGGCAGTGGCCGAACTGGCGGCGGCGGAGCTGGCGCTGCGCTCCTTGCGCATCGTCCCGGCACGAGTGGCGCTAGCCCGTGCGCATGAAGCGGCTGGACACGCAGGCGTGCCAGCGCTGCTGGCCGAGGTGGCGGAAGCGCGGGCTACGCTCGATCGTCCTGCCGCCCGCCGCCTCTGCGCCGACGGCGAGCAAATGCTGCGCCTCGACGAGGTGGCGGCGCTGCTGGCCTCCGACGCGCTGGTGATTGACGCTTGCCGGCGCGGGCTGGGCACAGGCGCTGCGTGGCAATCGCTGGCGCGCCGGCCGGTGCTGTTCGCGCTGGCGCGCGCGCTGGCCGAGGCCTGGCCTGGCGATGTTGGGCGCGTAGCCTTGATCGCCCGTGCATTCGGCACCCGCCACCCCAACGAATCGCACCGGGCGCGCCTGCGGGTCGAGATCGGCCGTCTGCGCGCACTCGTCACAGAACTGGCGCAGATCGAAGCTACCGCGCAAGGTTTCGCCCTCAAACCGCTAGCCGAGCGCGCCGTGGCCGTGCTGGCGCCGCCCATCGATGGCGACCAGGCGGCGCTGGCAGCGCTGCTGGCCGACGGCGCGGCCTGGTCGACCTCGGCCCTGGCGCTGGCCCTGGGAGATAGCCAGCGCACCGTGCAGCGCGCGCTGGCCGAGATGGAAGCCGCCGGACGAGTACGTTCAATCGGGCAGACGCGGATGCGCCGCTGGCTGTCGCCGCCGCTGGCGGGATTCACGACAATCTTGTTACTCCCCACTACGCTGCAGATGGAATAGAGTTGTCTTACGGCGCCGATCCGAGATGCGCCATCAGGAGCCAGCAATGAGCCAAAAAACCAGCAAAGACAAACCCCAGGCGACAGCACACATGGCCGAGATCGTGCGCGAATACGGCCCCTTCGCCGGCGCCGCCAGCATAGCCGGCGTGACCCACGACGGCCAGCGCGTCTGGGCCGCCACCGGCGCCAGGCTGATTGCCTTCGATCCCGAGAGCGGCGAGCCCACGCGCGCGCTAGACTGCCCCTGCGACGCCGGCACCGCCTTCGACGGCAGCCACCTGTATCAGATCGCCGAGCAGCGCATCGACAAGATCGACCCCGCCAGCGGCAAGGTGCTGGCCTCGATCCCGGCGCCCGGCCACGGCAACGACTCCGGGCTGGCCTGGGCCGAGGGCAGCCTGTGGGTGGGCCAGCACCGCGACCGTAAGATCCACCAGATCGATCCGGCCACCGGCGCCATCATCCGCACCATCGAGTCCAACCGCTTCGTCACCGGCGTGACCTGGGTCGACGGCGAGCTGTGGCACGGCACATGGGAAGGCGACGAAAGCGAAATCCGCCGCGTCGACCCTAACAGCGGCGCCGTGCTCGAGCGGCTGGAAATGCCGCCCGGCGTCAACGTCAGCGGGCTCGAATCCGACGGCGCAGGCCTGTTTTACTGCGGCGGCGGCGGCAGCGGCAAGGTGCGCGCCGTGCGACGTCCGAAAGCAGCCGGGTCGTAATCACCGTAGCAGCACATCGAGTTGGACCATGTCTCCGGCGCAGCCGAGGGCCCTCGCACGCCAGTCTGATTCAGGCATTGTCCTGATCAACCCCAATCCAAGGAGCAAGACCATGAAGCTGTACTACATTCCATCCGCCTGTTCGCTGTCGCCGCACATCATTGCCAACGAACTTGGCCTGACCATCGAACTGGTGAAGGTCGACAGCAAGACCAAACGCACTGAACACGGCGAAGATTATCTCGCCATCAATCCCAAGGGCTATGTGCCCGCCTTGCAGCTGAACGACGGTCGTGTGCTGACGGAAGGTCCGGCCGTGGTGCAATACCTGGCCGACCTGAAGCCGGAAGCGCAGCTGGCGCCCGCCAACGGCAGTATGGCGCGCTACCGCCTGCAGGAGATGCTGGGCTACATCAATTCAGAGCTGCACCAGGGCTATCTGCCCTTGTTCTACCCAGAGACCAGCGATGAAGGACGCGCCAATCGCATGGCCCATCTGCGCAAGCACTACGGGCTGATCGACGCCACGCTTGGCTTCACGCCATTCCTGCTGGGCGAACAGTTCAGCATCGCCGATGCCTATCTGTTTGTGGTGACGCGCTGGTCGGCGTTCGTGAACTTCGACCTGTCGCCGTTCCCGCACCTGCAAGCGTTCCAGGAACGTATTGCTACCCGTCCCGCCGTGCAAGCGGCGCTGCATCGCGAACAAACAGCTAACACCTGAACCCTTTTCCATCAGACCAGGAGCAGATCATGAACACCACTATTTCCGAAGCAAAAAGCCATCCCGTCGTCTCCAGCGAGCACTGGCTAAGCGAACGCAAGACGCTGCTGGCGCGCGAAAAGGAATTGATGCGCCTGCATGACCAGGTTGCGACCGAGCGCCGCGCGCTGCCGTGGGAGCGCGTCGAGAAAGACTACGTATTCGACACCGCCGAGGGCCGGCGCACGCTCTCCGACTTGTTTGACGGCCGCCGCCAGCTGCTGGTGCAGCATTTCATGTTCGGCCCGGGATGGGAGCAAGGCTGCCCCAGCTGCTCGTTCATGGCGGACCACACGGATGGCATGAACGTCCACCTGGCGCAGCGCGACATCACGGTGATCGCCATTTCGCGCGCACCGCTGGCCGACATCGAACGCTTTCGCCAGCGCATGGGTTGGCAGTTCAGGTGGGTGTCCTCGCATGGCAGCGATTTCAACCACGACTTCAACGTCAGCTTCACGCCGGAGCAACTGGCCAAGGGTGAGGTCTACTACAACTACGGCATACGGCCTTTCCCGGCCGAGGAGGCGCCTGGCGTCAGCGTGTTCTACAAGGACGACGCCGGCCAGGTTTTCCACACCTACTCGACCTACGGCCGCGGCGTGGAGGTCATGATGGGCGCGTATAACATGATGGACCTCACGCCCAAGGGCCGCGACGAGCGAGATGTGCCGCACAAGATGGAGTGGGTGCGCCACCACGACCGCTACACATCGGGACAGGGTCCCGCGGCCGCTTCCTGCTGCGCTACGCGAACCTGAAGCGCAGGCAGCCTGAACCAGTGAGCAGCTCATGTTGAATCTTTGGCCATGGCTGGCGGTCGCAGGGCTTGGCGCTGTTCACGGGCTAAATCCTGCCACCGGCTGGATGTTTGCCGCCGCCTGGGGCGTGCAGTCGCGCGACCGGGCACAGGCGCTGCGCGCCCTGGCGCCGATCGCGCTCGGGCACGCCGCATCGGTCGCGCTGGTGGCCGCCACGGTAGCGCTCGGCCTGGCGATGGATCGCATCGTGCTGCAAGCCCTGGCGGGCGTACTGCTGGCTGCCGTCGCGATATATCACCTGGCGGGCCGCAAAACCAGGCGAACACGGACGCCGGCAGGTCATGCCGGGCTGGCGCTCTGGTCTTTCATGATGTCCACCGCGCACGGCGCCGGCTTGATGCTGGTGCCGGCGCTCATCCCGCTGTGCATGGCAGACGCGCCGGCACGCGCGATCACCGCATCCGGCTCGCTGACGCTGGCGCTCGCTGCAGTGGGCGTCCACACGGCGGCAATGCTTGCCGTCACCGGCGTGATTGCCTCCGCGGCTTGCCGCGGCTTCGACGCCGGCGCGCGCTTACTGCGCCGCGTGGGCGAGGAAACTGGTGGAGCGTGAAGTACGCAACAACATCGCAAACACCATGACATGGGTCCAAAGCAAGAGGGGAACGCAGACAGTCGGGATAAACCAGGCGGCACGGAGAGAAGAAGTCTCGATGCCTACGCCGATCGCGCCTTGGTAGTAGGCGAACAGCAGATCAGCAAAACCCCACAGGCCGAAGGCCCAGATCGCGATGCGCGCATAGCGCCCTGATCCCATCATCAAGGCCAGCCATGCCAACGCCATCGCAACGAGATCGCCGTACGCCGCGGGTGCGGCGAATCCCACGCCAAGATTTGGATCGACGACGCCCGGCACGATGAAGGCCAAGCCTATGAACCGGAACAGATGCAGATGCAGAATCGGCCGTACCGCCGCGTGCAAGGGCAACTCGCGCATGCGTGGCCAGACATAGCTGAGGCAAACCGCGCCCCACGCGAGCAGACCGAAGGTAACGCTCGCAGCGAAGGGAAGTAAAGTTGCAAGATTTCTGACGGGTTCCATACAAGCCTCCAGCAAAATGTTTTGCGACATGGATCGCAGAGAGCGACGCCTGACCTTGCGTCAGCACCTATGCCTTGCCGTTGTAAGTTGGCGCTTTATTATGACTTGCAAAGTGCAAGTTCATACTTGCATTTTGCAAGTATTTTGGATAAAGTCAAGGAACGGACAGCAAAAAAACCGATTCTGCCCCAGCAACCGTTATCCAGGAACTTCCTTGCCACTCACTAAGCAGGGCGCTGCCCGCCCCCCAAACAACGCGGGCCCGGCTCAAAGCGAGCATCGTCGCTCGGTATGTCCGGTCGCGTGCACCTTGGACCTTTTAGGCGACAAGTGGACTCTGCTTGTAGTGCGAGATCTGCTGAGCGGCAAGTCGCATTTCAAGGAATTCCTCGCCTCGCCGGAGAAAATCGCGACCAATATCCTTGCCGAGCGGCTCACCAGGCTTGCTGCCAACGGCCTGGTCGAACGCTACCCGTCCAGCGATATTGCCGGCAGGGAGGCCTATCGATTGACTGAAAAAGGACGTTCGCTCAGTGGCTTAATGGCCCAGATCAAGGCTTGGGGACTGGGTCACATCGATGGCACTGAAGCACGGATGCGGACGGACAACGAAAATTGATATTTCCCTAATCGTTTCAGCTATCCGCGCGACGATTCGCATGCGGTAAACGCACTTAATAGACAGCCTGGCTAAACGTCCTTCAGACCAAAACGCCACCGCCATCGACCACAATCATCTGCCCGGTGGCAAAAGCGTTGTTCATCAAGTGAAGATAGGTCTGCGCGATATCGTCGGCTTCCCCGACCCGGCCAAGCAGTAGCTGCTCGCCAACGCGACGATACATCGCTTCGCGTTCATTCTCGGGGATGTTGGACCACAGCGGCGTACGCACGAAACCGGGACTGACGATATTAACCCGGATCGGCGCGAGTTCGACCGCGAGTGCCCGCATGAAGCCTTCCATCGCGCCGCAAATGCTCGCACCTGTCGTCCAGCCTTTCTGCGGCCGCGCGCTGGCGATGCCACTGGTGAGCACGATCGATCCGCCGCGCCGAATATTCGGCGCCGCCGCTTTCACCGCCGCAATCGCGCCAAACACGCGCACATCGAAAGCCGCGCGCACGGCATTCATGTCGGTGCACGCCAGTTCACCAATTTGCAGGCTATCGCCAGCCGTATAGACCAGGTGATCGAAACTGCCGATTTTTGCGAACAGCTGGTCCACCGAAGCGGCATCATTCAAGTCCGCAACCTGGCCGTCGGCGCGCGCACCTAGTTCCGCAACCGCCGCCGTAACCTTGTCCTGGCGCGAGGACGACACCACCACCGTCGCACCGTGCGCCAGTGCGGCGCGTGCCGTGGCAAGCCCGATTCCAGAGGTACCGCCGAGTATCACAACTTTCTTGTTCTGCAGATTCATGATGAGCCTTTATTGGTTGCGTCAAACGACGTGCATAAATTATGATTAAATAGCCAAATTTGATAAACGACGATTTATTTATTTCACTCACAAATAGGATTTATGAATGGATCGCTTCGCCAGCATGTCGATCTTTGTCCGCGTCATCGAGCGCGGCAGTTTCGCCGCCGCTGCGGAAGGCAGCGGCATGACCGCAACGATGGTAGGCAACCACATCCGCGCGCTCGAACGTTTGCTCGGCGCACGCCTCCTCAACCGCACCACCCGGCGGCAACACCTGACCGAAATCGGCCGCGCCTACTATGAACAGTGCGTCAGCATTCTGGCGCAGCTGCAGTCGGCGGAAATCGATGCGCGCGACATGCGAGCACGGCCGCGCGGACGCCTGCGGATAAGCGCGCCAATCATCTATGCCACCTGCAAACTCGCGCCGGCCATGAGGGAGTATCTCGATTGCTATCCCGATGTGCATGTGGAGCTGGCGCTAAGCGATCGCGTGGTCGATCTTGCCGATGGGGGCTTCGATGCGGCGATCCGCGTCGGCCCCTTGCCGGATTCGAATCTGATCGCGCGACCGTTGGCGCCCTCATCGCGCATTGCCTGCGCAGCGCCTGAGTATCTGTTAAAACATGGAACACCGGCGACGCCGAAGGATCTGGAAAACCACCATTGCCTCGCTTTCGGATTTGACAGCGGCCCTGAACGCGACTGGCGTTTTATCCTCGCTGACGGCTCGCAACAGACGGTGCGCGTACCTGGCCGCCTTGACATCAGCGGCGGCCAGGCCCTGCGCGAAGCCGCTGTCGCTGGTCTCGGCATCACCTTGCTGCCCGAGATGATGCTGGAGCACGATATCGCCGAAGGAAGACTTATCCGATTGTTTGCCGAGCTGTCGGCGCCGACGTTTCCTGTACATATTGTCTACCTGCCAGAACGTAAGCTCACGGCCAAGCTCGCTAGCTTTGTCGACTTCGTGATTGCTCGATTCGGACCTCGTCCAGAGTGATGACGATAGCCTTATTTCATGCATTCAATATGCCGAAAGCTTTTGAGCCGTGCGAATCGAAGCGTCCGGCATGCTGTCACATCGTTGCATCCGATCCGGTGAGCCTGTATGCATCTGGCGAGAGTTGGTAAATCGATCTTTTATTTTTGATATGACAACTAAAGATTTTGATAGCCGCTTTGGCCGCTGTGTAGTTCAATAGCACAATGCATTTGCCGATACGCACACACGCCATTTGAATCGCCCGACCTATGGAGAGCGCCATGGACGACGACAGCGGGAATGAAAGACAGGAAGTCACCTTCCAGACCCTGCTAAAGACGCCGGCAATCGCCGTCAAGGACGTTTGTTGCCTGGGCAATTGCAAACATAAAAGCTCCTCGGAATGGTCCTCCGCCACCCACCTGGTATTCCCCTACCGCGGCGTCTATGTGCGCCATGTCGGCAGCGACAGCGCCGTCGCCGAGGCCAACCAGGTTCTCTTCTTCAATGCCGGCCAGGAGTATCAGATCAGCCACCCGGTCAGCGGCGGCGACGGCTGCCTGTCAATCGCCATTGACGCCCCTTTGCTGCTGGAGCTGATGCCCGGGGAGCTGCTGGAAACGCGGGAAAAGCCTTCCTTCAAACGACAGCAGCAACGCATCGATCCGCGCGCCCAGGCGTTGGTTGCGCTGCTCAGGCACAGCCTGCACAACGGCGTCATAGAATCGCTGGAAGCGGAGACCCTGATGTTCACGCTGGTGCGGCGGGCCATGGGACTGAACGCAAAATACAGCTCCAGCGCCAGCCATGGACACCGCAAGCTGGTCGAGAGAACCAAGCTGGTGCTGACCAGCGATCTCTCGCGGCGCTGGACGCTAGCCGAGATCGCTGCGGAAACCGGCGGTTCGCCGGTCTATCTGACCCAGGTATTCCAGCAGGTCGAAGGGATGCCGCTGTATAAGTATCAGATGCAGCTGCGGCTGGCGCGCGCGCTCGACCTGATTCATCAATACGACGACCTGTCCGCCCTCGGCCTCGACCTCGGGTTTTCCAGCCACAGCCATTTCAGCGCCGCCTTCCGCCAGGCCTTCGGCCGCTCGCCCTCTGCCTTCAAGCAAACCGCTAGCCAACGCTAGAGTGCAAGCCCGGCCGGCGATGCGGCCTGGATTGCCAATCCTCCAATTCATCCTCCATTCGGTACTGCCTTGCCATCGCACCTCCCGTCCGTACCGGATTCTCGATCCATCGTCATTTCACTAAAGAATTCGATAGTCGTCTTTTGCCCCGCGTAGTCCAATGCATTACCCGGCCTTCGGGTATTTCAGGAGACTCACCATGAACGAACAAACCTGCGCCGCATGCGACTACAAACTCGACGACACCAGGATCCTGGTCAACATCGGCGGCAAGCCGGTCGAAGTCTGTTGCGAGGAATGCGCGACCAAACTACGGGAGGCGGAAAAATCGGCCAAGGCCGCAACTCGGCAGCCAGCCAATAACTGATTGAAACCACAAAGAGCAGAAAGACATGACGAAGCAAAAGCCAGCCTTGGGGCTCGGCCCGATAGGCTGGCTTTTTTCAGAAGCGAGATCAATCATGATGAATTCCAAAGAAAAAGCAGAGCATTTCCACCAGCTGCACCGTCCTCGAGAGCCTCTGGTGCTGTTCAACATCTGGGATCCCGGCAGCGCAAAAGCCGTTGCCGCAGGCGGGGCGAAGGCGCTCGCTACAGGAAGCTATTCGGTGGCCAATGCAGGCGGCTACGACGACGGCGAGAAAACTCCCCTCGATATTGTCATCGGCAACCTGCACAGAATCGTTCAGGCTACGGATCTGCCGGTCACCATCGATCTCGAGAGAGGCTACGGGGCAACGGCAAGCGGGGTGGCTGCATCGATAGAACGAACCATCAGGGCCGGCGCTATCGGCTGCAATATAGAGGACAGCCTTCCGGGAAACGGCAAATTGCGCCCTGTCGAAGAACAGATGCAGAGGATCCGTCTGGCTCGCACTGCCGCCGACGACCAGAAACTCCCCTACTTCATCAACGTGCGCACCGATGTGTTCTTCCAGGGACTGCCGGCAGAACAGAATGAAGCGATGCTGGCCAGCGCAATCGAGCGCGCGCAGGCCTATGCCGAAGCCGGCGCCAATGGCATCTTCGTGCCCGGCTTGGCCGACGAAAAACTGATTGCCCGGCTGGCGGCTGCCGCGCCGCTTCCCCTCAACATCATGGTCAATCAAAAAACGCCGTCGCTGAGAAACCTGGCGGACGCCGGCGTTGCGCGCCTCAGCTACGGTCCGGATCCTTATCTGCGCATGATGAAGCTGCTTGAAGCCGCAGCGAGGGATGCAATCTCCATCCAGCATTAACGCAAAAAAACGCGCCGGGTGGGCAAAAAAAGATTTGCCCACCCTACCTGCCGTTAGCCGACCTTGGTGAACTTCCAGCTTTGATTGCCGCCGCCATTGTCATCCCACAGCGTGATGGCGGAGACGTTCGTGCTGCCGTAGCTGGTCGGTGACGTGCCGGAATTATTGTCGTCGATCACGCGCCCGCTCTGCACGCCGCGAATGCCATAGCTGACGCCATCCGAGCGCGGCACCAGCGCGAACTGCTGGTTGGCGCCGCCATTGCCCTGCCAGATTTCCAGCGCCGTGCCGTTGGCGGTCTGCTGGCCGGTCACGTCCATCGCCAGGCCGCTCTTGATATTCGTCAGCTGCCAGGTCCCGTTGCTGGCGATAGTCAGACGCCACTGCTGTTCCTGGCCGCCGCTGGCGGCGGCGATGCCGAGCCGGGTGCCTGCCACGGTGCCGCCCTGGTAGCTTCCCAGCATCAGGCTGCTGATAGCGCTGGTGATGGTATAGACGCCATTGTTGACGAGGGCGGGAATGAAGCGCCATTGCTGGCTGAACGGCCATTGCTGCTGCGGATCGTCGACGGCGTTGACCAGGATGTTGGCGACCGAGCCGGAAGATGAAATGGAAGTCGCGGATTTCGAGGCGCCGTTCACATCCAGCCGCAGCTGGCTCTGCTTGACCGCCAGGGTATAGACGCCGATGCTGACGCCGGCCGCCTGCCAGCTCTGGTTGGCGCCGCCGTTAGCGCCATACAGGATGACCGACGAGCCCGGCGTCGAACTGTTGTTGGCCACATCCAGCACCGCACCGCTGCTGGCGTTGGCGATCTTCAGGTTGCCGTAACTGTCGGTGGTCACCGTCCACCCTTGCGTCGCGGCCGCGCTCAGCGGCTGCAGGCCTGGATAGGTGTAGGTCGAACCGGCCACTGCCGGCAGCACATCCAAGTACAGGCCGCTGTTGACGTTTTGCAGGAAATAAGTCGTGTTGACGACCGGCGGCGGCACCGCGGCAGTACTGACCGGGCTGGTGATGTTTTGCGGCAGGGCGCTGCTGCCATAGAAACTCAGGCTGCCCGCACTGCCCTGCGTAAACTCAAACACCACGATCGCATTACTGCCGCTGTTCAACCACACGCCAGGACAGTACAAGCGCTTCTGCGGACCGGCCGCGGTCCAGTAACGGCCGAGATTGTAGCCATTCACGAAGACATAGCCGGTACCCCAGGCCGACATGTCGATATACATGTCTTGCGGCGTCGCGATGCTGAGTGCGGCTTTGGCGAAGAAAGGCTGGCCGGCGGCGGGCGCCGCGGCGCTGAAGGCCAGCGCGCCGATCTGGCTGGCCGACAGCGGCGCCAGCGCCATGCTCCAGTTGCTCAACGCAACGCCATTGGCGTAGACATTGCCGGACAAGCCCTTGCCCTCGGCATTCATCCCGCCCGCGCCGTAATTGACGCGGCCGAACGGCAGGCAGACTATCTGCAGCGTGGCGTTGGGCGCCGCATTGCTGATCGTCAGCGAGGTGGTCGCCGCCAGCGCGCCGTTGGCAATCGTGCTGAGCACCACGCCAGGCACCCGCGCGCCGTTCACAAAGACCAGGGCATAGTCGGGCGCGCGGTCAAAACTGATCTTGATGCTGCCGCCGGCGGCCGGCAATGTAGTCTGGTAAACCGCGACGCCGGAGGGATAAACGCCGGCGCTGGCCGGCTGGTTCTTGTTGAGGGTCAGCGCCATCGCTTCCAGCGTTTGCGGCTGCGCATTCTGGATATTCAGGTTCAAGCCGGACAGCAAACTGCTGAAAGTCAGCTGGCTGGCCGCCACCCCGGCTATGTCGCCATCATTGATATGGGCGATGCCGGCCGGCGCGCCGGAAAAAGGAACATTGTAGGAAGCATTGGCGACATACGCTCCCTGGATCGGATAGAAATTCGGATTGGCGGCGCCGGATTCAGACACCGGCGCGCCGTAATCATACGAGGTCATCGGCGGCTGGCAGGAGGAATCGCTGACGCCGTTGGCGCCGGCGGTGAAGCCGAAGTTGGTGCCGCCATGAGCAACATACAAAACAAAGGAGCATTTCGCAGTGGTGAGCGAAGTGACCTGGTTAACGAAATCGCCTACATGCACGGTTTGTTTACCGTCTCCCCAGGCACAAATCCAACCCGGATAGCATTCCGCGCCAAACGCGCCGACACCGTAATTACTGGCGGCAGTGGCATAGTTGCCGGCAGAGGAGCCGTCCGCGGTCATGCCGTAGGCGGTATTGGCCGGCATGGTGATGCCGTTGTTCTTGAAGCCGCTGGCCCAACCGTCGCACACGCAGAATTTTTCCGCATAGCCCAATGCCGTCCATTGCTGCGCGATCGCATTCGGGTAGGTGCCATCGTCGGGCGACCAGGAAGTGTATTCATTCTCCACCGCCACCAGCATGATGGGGCCTCCGGCAGCCAGGGTGCGGCCTTTGACCACGTTGTTGTACAGCGCGGCATTCCACTTGTTGACCGCCGCCATGTAATTGGGGAAGTTGCCGCGTATCTGCAGCTTGCCGGAACTGTCGCGGAATTGCGAATCGGCCAGCATGCGCGGCGGCAAACCGCCGAAATCCCATTCGGCGCAAACATAAGGACCGGGACGCAGCAACACCCACATGCCGTTCTGCCCGCACAGGTCGATGAAATGGCCGATATTCTTATCGGCGGAAGTGAAGTCGAAACTGCCGTCCGACAGCTCGTGGAAATTCCACATGACGTAGAGCGAGATCGTGTTGCAACCCAGGGCCTTGATCATCTTGATGCGATGGTCCCAGTACTGGGACGGCACCCGCGCCGGATGGATTTCGCCGCCGAAGAACTGGAACGCGGAACCATCCATGAGCCAGTTGCCGCTGCTGTTCCAGGATAAGGTGTGGTTGCCGCCGCTGGCGAACACCGCATTGCCTGTGCCGCCGGCTGCGGCAGCGAATGCCTTCGCGGCCGGTGCATTGGATGAAGTGCTATCGCTGCCGCCGACGCCACAAGCTGACAGCAGCGGAGTCACTACGGCATAGCCCAGAAAATCTCGTCTTTTCATTGCAGGTCTCCTTTTTTATCGTCACGACACTGCGCATGTCTTGCGACTGTAAAATCCATCTGCAGCATCGCCGAGGTAACAATCAAGCGGCCATGGCAATGCCGACACGCGGTCTCGATGACTTCAGATAGTAGTCAGGGTGCTGCAATCAATCCAATGAATTTTTACAGCGCACGAATACCGGTTTCGGCATCGTTGCCGGTTGCGCTGCAACAAACGACATCAGGCATCAGTTCAGCTGAGACCGCATGCGACCTTGTATTTCTTGCCCAGCGAATCGCACAGAAAACTGGCATCGTAAACCATGCCTGAAATATCCGGCTTGCTCTTGAATAGCATGATGGTATTGGTTTTGCGCGGCTTGCTCATGACGAAAGTCTGTCCGGCGTAAGTTGTGCTGCTGGCTGAGCCATAAGTCGAACTACCTAAGCTGTTAGCGCTGGCGTCGGTCTCGGTGTATGTCGGCGTCGTGAAGCTGCTGCGTTGCTCGCGCGCCTGCGCATCGATGATCACAAAATGCGTGAAGCCGTTCTTGAGCGTGAGTTCGGCGCTGCGCAGCAAGGCCATTTCTTCGGCTTGTTCGCTCGGCGTGTAAGCGTTGCCGCGGAATGAAACGCTGAAAACATTGGTATCCAGCTGGGTTTCGCCAAAGCCGCCGCCCAGTCCTCGGGGCTGATAGCTGGATGCACAGCCGGTGAGCAAGGCGACGATAGAAATGAAAATAGTGAAAGTAATGAAACGCATGATTGAAACTCCTGTTAATTGGATGCTGCACGAAGCTGCTTGAAGTGGCTGACAAGTTCAGCCACCGGTTATTTATTCAATTTGGCGCGAGACGGGCCATACCGCGCCCGGCCGCGACCGATGATCAATCCAGGTAAACCCGTACGCCGGTAGACATGACGTTGTTCAATATCCCTGCCTGGCCGAACTGCGCATCATAGTTGGCGTACCAGCCCCATCGGCGGCTGACGTCGGTAGCGATGCCGATGCCCAGCCAGCCTGTGTTGCGCGCCAGGCCGATGCCGCGCACCAGCACATCCACCCTTGCCGCGCCGTTGTAGGCAGCGGAGAAATCCAGCTTGCCGCTGCCGAATGCGCGCTGCCAGGCTGCGTACATTTGCAGATTGCTTTTGCCGGCAAACCAGTTGAGCTCCGACTTGGCGCGCACCCCCAGGAGGCTGGCGGTTTGCTGGTAAGACTGGCTGTCCGCGCGCAAACCGAACGGCCCGCCGCTTTCGCTGAAGCCGCCGCGCTTCACGCGGTCATACGACAAACCGGCGAACGGCGTCATGCTGGCTTCTTCGGAGAGCGGCTGTTCAAAGCCGCTTTCGACATACGTCGACAAGACGCTGTCGGTATGGCGTGCGGTCAGCTTGTCTGTTTCTGATCCGAGCAAGGCGGTGCGGCTGACGCGGCTGTCGACCGTCGCCATGCCGGCGCGTCCGCTGACGTAGGCTTGCTTGCCACCGGCTGCAAATGCATGGCGTCCATACAGAGACACGCCGATATTCTGGCTTTTCGACTGGCCGCCGAAGCGGTCGAAACTGGCTTTGCTGTCGGAATAGGCCAGCGCTGCGCCAACAATGGCCTGCTCATTCAGGCGGGTATCGACGCCGAACTGGCCGCCCCACAGCGACGTATCGGCGCTCGCATAGCCGTCCTGCGCCAGCTTGCCGGCGCTGCCCATCCCGCTGGCCCAGAAACCGGTGGCCGCCGCACTGCCTTGCTTGCCATCGCCCAGCTGCGCCAGGCGGTTCGACAGATCGCGGTTCACGGCTTGCGATTGCTGGAAAGTCAGCGCTTGCGCCGAGCCATGGATTTGTCCCGACAAGCTATCCAGCACGTCCGCTGCCGCCGCCAGGCTGCTGGTGCGCTGCAGCGCCGCGGTGCTCTCCAGGAAGGATTCATTGCCGCTGGTGTTGCCTGCAGCGACCAGCTGGTCGGCGCTGCGCATCACCTGTTCAATATTTTCCGCCGCATTGCTGCGCGTAGCGTCGCCATGGAATGCTTGCGCGGCGAGCTGTTCCAGATTTTTCCGCCGGACGGTCAGGTCGACGGCATGTTCGCCATACATCAGGCTGCCGTGGAGCAAAGGAAGATCCGAAGTCGTCTGCGTTTCACTGTCGATCACTTTGAAACCCACTTCCGGCTTGAACGCTCCAGTGATCCCTTGTGCTGCCGTCAAGACGCGATCCTTGCTGCCTTGCGATGTTATATAGCCGAACGATTTCTGGTCCTGCGGCGGAGTCACCACGAGACTGCCATCCAGCGTGGCTTTACCGTCTATGACCAAGGGCGCATGCATTTGTTTTTCCAAAACAGCGTATTTTTGCGACGAATAATTGCCGCCTATGCGCAAACCCTTGCCAGCCACATCCAGTGTGCCGGCAGGATTGCTCACGTTGCCGCCGACCCTGCCGCCATCAGCCCGCAAAGCACCGCTTGGGCCGATCGCTACGTTGGAGCGCACCGAACCGGTTATATTCAGCACGCCATTCTTGATACTGCTATCCCCTGCATAGGTATTTTGTCCCGCCAAGGTCAACGTGCCGGTTCCCTCCTTGATCAAGCCGGCGTTGCCAGCGATGTCGTTGCGGAATACGGAGCTGGCATCGTCAAAATCAACCGTGACGTTTTTTTTCAGCGCCAGTTCCTCATCGAACAAGGCTGGTCCGTTAACCGCTTTACCGACGTTGAGTAAACCCCAGCCGTAGATTTCAGGATCGCCTATATCGGTAGCGGTCGACAAAAGAGTCTGTCGCAGCAAGCTTCCCGTCATCCATGGATAAGCCTGCTGCACCAAGGCTGCCGCGCCTGCCACGGCTGGCGCGGCAAATGAAGTACCACCCTGACGATATTTTCCCGTGACAGAGTTGAAATCCCCCGGCGCGGCCAGGCACCATTTTGCCGCGTCGCCACAGCGATTGGCATACGAGGAAATCCGGCCCTTCTCCGGCCCCTCCGCATTGACTGCGGTAACGGCCAGCCAGCCCTGCTCCAAACTCTTATCTAATGCAGGCAGACCGGGGTGAATACCGGGATTAAGCTGTTCGTCATTCCCGGTGGCCCAGACAAACAACATGCCCTGCCTGACATAGTCGCGGAACATGCGCACCCGCTCGCGATCCTCCTCATTCGCCTTTCTGATGTCTCCTGACGCCAGCGACAGATTGACGATGCGTACGTCGTTTTCCAGGAAATCGTCAAGCATCGCGGTGCTGATCCGTGCCCGGTTGGGCTCGCCGGCGGGACCTCCCGCGGCGCCAAGCATGGAGACGCCAGGGGCAACGCTGCCGCCCAGCACTTCGGCTACTCGTGTGCCATGCGTGCTGCCGTTGCCCTTGCCGCCGTTTTCATAGAAGCGGGTCTTGATGCGATCCCCCATCTGATCAGGCCATGCGGCGAAATCGCTGTCGATAATGCCGACTGTGACGCCCTGCCCTGTATACCCCTTGGCATGCGCCTGCTTGATCCCGGTCAGGTTTTCAGTATCGAAGCTCATGCGCGGCGTACTCTCCACGGGAATTGTAGTTACCACTGGTGTCGTCACTGGCGTGGTCACCGCCGGTATGGTTGTGAGCGGCGTTGGCGTTACCGGAGTGGTCACTGCCGGCGTCGTGGTCACCGGCGTCGGCGTCAGCGGCATACCCTTGCCGGCGACCGACGACGGCTTGGACGGATTCTGGCTGCCGCCACCGCCGCAGCCGATGAGGAGGAGGGAAACGGCGATGCATGACGCGTCTTTTTTTGTAAACAACATAATTCGCTTTCTAAAAATACAGCGCAAAAATTACGACACACATCCTCCCCACCAATGGGAAAACGGTAGAATCCTTCGCTGCTGGAGTTAAACGGCGGGCGGCTTTCAGGCCACGCCGATGAAATGAAAATCTCAAAAAATCAGCCGCGCTCGACATGCAGACATGCGACGCGATGTGATGGCGATCAGTATGGATGGCTTTCCCATCCGCTCAAAACCAGTAACTATTGATGAAAACGATAGATCGCCGGACAGCCTTGCGCCATGCCGCTTTCCTTCGCCACACGCCTATCAAATACAGGATCGCAAGCGTCGAAATTGAATTTATTTCCTGACAATCTTTTTGCCTTTTAATCCGCAATTGAAATCAGCCGCACGTACAGTTATCGCGATAAAATCCAGAGGCGAAATAATCCCAGGCGCGCACAAGCCGCGTTTGCGAGAACAATGACAAATCAATGAAGGGAGCGACAGATCGTGCAACACATATCGGAAGCATTGGTCGCCTTTGCCGCTGTCGCCACGGCCGGCTCATTCAGCGCGGCAGGCCGACAGCTGGGCAAGAGCCAGTCCACCATCAGCTCCTCGATCGCCTACCTGGAAATCGATCTCGGCGTCACCCTGTTCGACCGTTCCACGCGCAAGCCGACGTTGACGGAACAAGGCCACATCATCCTGCGCAACGTGCAGGAAATATTCGCCGCCGCCGACCGCCTCGACAAGACCGTCAGCCAGCTTGCCGACGGCCTGGAGGGCAAGCTGAGCATCGCGCTGTCCGATCTCTATCAATCGGAGCGCTATGAGAGCGTCCTGCTGGAATTCGAGAAGCGTTATCCGGGCGTCGATTTCGAATGCCAGATCGCCGAGAGCGACGACCTGGTGCATCTGGTGCAAAGCGGACGGGTGCACTTCGGCCTGGTCCCGACGCAAGCCGCCTATCCTTCCGACGTCGCCTCGCAGACACTGAGCGAGCACTCCGACATAGGCTTGTTCGCCGCCCGCAGCCATCCGCTGGCTGGCATGCGCTCCATCAACCGGGCGACGCTGGATGAGTTCCGCGAAATCCGACTGGATCCGGTCGCCAAGAATCCGGCCACGGTAAGCGGCCGCTACTGGTCGTCCGGCAGTTATTTCATCGTGCTGGAGATGGCTGAGCTTGGCGTCGGCTGGGCCGCCATTCCACGCTGGCTGGTCAAGCGCTTTTCGGGCGGCACCTTGCAGGAACTGAAGACGCCTGGCTGGCCCAAGCAAATCGTGATCGACGCCATCTGGTCGCGGCAGCGCCCGCTCGGCCCGGCTGGCACCTGGCTGCTCTCCGCCCTGACCTGAGCCGGTTCACGGCACGGCGGCTCTCAGGCCAAGGCTGGCTGCTGCTGAGTCACGCAGTGGATGCCGCCACCGTTTTCGCAAATACGATCGACATTGAGCTGGACAATTTTACGGCCGGGATACAGGCCAGACAGAGTCCTGGCTGCGGCCATGTCCGCGTGCGCGTCGCCGAACTGCGGCATGATCACGGCGCCGTTGCATACGTAGTAATTCACATAGCCGTTGAAGAAGTCATCCCGATCCGACCTGCAGGTTCGCGAGCGGCGTATCGTCGCCACCTCGATTTGCCGTCCGCGCGCATCGGTCGACGCCCTCAGCTGCGCAACCGCGTTTTCGGCCATGCGCGCCTCCTCGCTGCGGTCGCCCTCGGGCATCAGTTCAACCAGCGCCAGTCCCGGCCGGATAAAACGCGCCAGGCCGTCGATATGTCCGTCGGTAATATCCTGCCCGCGAATCCCAGGCAGCCAGATCACCTTGCTGGTTCCCAGCGCAGCATGGAGACGGCTTTCCAGCTGCCTCTTGCGGAGCCCCGCATTGCGGTTGTCATTGAGCAGCGAGCTCTCGGTGGTAAGCACAGTGCCGTCGCCATCGACCTCGATCGCGCCACCCTCGCTCACCAGCCCTGCGCGCAGCCTTGGAATATGCTGGCGTTCAGCGATCCGGGCCGCAATCCTGGCGTCCTCTTCATGCCGCTGCTTGCCGCCCCAGCCATTGAAGTTAAGATCCACCAGCACCTCCGCGCCTTGCCCATCCACCGCAAAGATCGGACAGGAATCGCGCGCCCACATATCGTCTACCGCCACGGGCAGCACCTTGACCGTCGTGCCGCATAGACGCTGTGCGTTGCCGACCTGCGCGGGCCGCGCCAGCATGAACACTTCTTCGAATTGCGCGATGGTCGCCGCCAGCTTGGCCAGGTCGTGACGCACCAGCGCCAGATAGTCTTCGTTGCCGTAACTTGCGGTGAGCTCAGGCCATTGCATCCAGGTCCGCAGGTGCGGCGCGGATTCTTCCGGCATACGCACGGGCCCGGCCGGCTCAGCTGCGGCAAGGCTGGCTGAACCGGCTTGCGCCGGCAGGATGCCGAAATGAACCCCGCAAGGGAAAAGAAATTTGAGTAAATTACGCGCTACCATCATGATAGAAACTCCACATCAGTCCGTTAAATTGCGCCGCGAAAAATACCGCGGCGAGCTGGGGATCATTATGTGCAGCTTCCCTGCTTGCGCAAAATTAGTAACTATTGGCGGGATCGATAGATGAGACGAGTGATGAAGCGCTGGCGATGCAAGCGGTGAGCAGCGCCAGCCTGGCGCTTAAACCGGCTTGCGCCAGACGCTCGCCAGCCATGGCTGCTGCTCGCGCGGCAGACCGTCAGGCCGGTAATAATGCTCAAGTTCGACGAATCCGGCCGCCGCCATGAAGCCTTGCCAGGCAGCGAGGTCGTGATAGCTGCCGTAGCGGCCGTGATTCCAGCCTTCGTCATTGTTGCCGCGCGGGTTGGAACTGAACAGCACGCCGCCAGGCTTGAGCGTGGCGTGGAACTGCAGCAGCACGCGCGGCAGTTCCTGGCTAGGGATGTGAAACAGCGCAGCGTTGGCAAAGATGCCGTCGAAGCGGCCGTCGGGAAGATCGAGATGGAGGAAATCCTGATGCCAGACTTCGCAGCCGCTGTCGGCGCGCGCCATTTCCACGAAACGGGCGGCGCCTTCGACGCCAATGGCTGTGTGGCCGAGCTTGCTGAAGGTGCGCAGATCGCGGCCTGGACCGCAGCCGACATCCAGGATGGTGAACGGCGCCGTACCGTTGATGTTACGCAGCAAGGCCGCGATATTCTGGCTGACGTCGTGGTCGCGCGTGCCTTCGCGGAAGTCTTCGGCGCGCAGGTTGTAATGCTCCAGCGTGAGAGCGGCAATTTTTTCCAGGTCGGCGGGCAAGAGGTTCATGAGGCGTACTGTAGCGCATCCGGCCAGGATGCGTCCAGCGGTCATACCTGCGTTCACGCTGCAGGATCGGCGCTCCCGCCGGACTCGAAGACGATATACTCGCCGTCTTCGCCTATGCCTCTGCCGGTTTCAGCAAATCCGCTGGCGCGATAGAAAGCCGCCGCCGCGTGATTCCGCAACAGGCATTTCAGCACATGGCGTTGCCCGGGCCAGCCCGGAAGAGCAGCCAGCAGCGCACATCCGACTCCCCTCCTCTGCTGGCCGGCGCCGACATACAGATGGTGGATGAAGTGATCCGCTTCCCAGACCGAGATGAAGCCGGCTAGCGCGCCTTGTTCATCCTGCGCCAGCAGGATGGTTTCCCCTTGGGTCTGCTGCTGCAGATCCGCCAGACTAAAAGATGCAATCTCCAGCCAGGTATAGGTCTGACGGCGCGAGGTCAAGAACAGCTCTTGCAATGCCGGCTGATCGTCAGCGGCGGCAAGGCGTACGGTAATCGGCATGCTGATCCAGCCTTCCATAAAATCGATCGACGCATCAAGCCACCGGTTTCGGCAGCGAAAAACGCAACACGGCAGTCTACCGCAGTTGAATTCATAGCGTTTTGCGAAAAAAACCTTGCAACGGGTTATATGCGGATCGGCAGGAAACGCAAAATATACATCAATGGCAGGCAAAGCAAAATAGCCATGGCGCTACTGAAAGCACTCCAGCCGAGCGCGTAATGATAGTCGCCCGGAATGGCGTGCAGGGACAAGGCAATACCGCGCACCAGCCCCAGGAAAACGAAATGCGCAGGAAAGATGATCAACGTATTTTCCGAAAGCCAGCTGGCTATCCTCGATGCCGGCAACAGCTTTGCGATTGACAACGCCGCGGCAATCCCCAGCAGCGAGGTCGGCAGGTAGAGCGCCGGCCGCATGCCGAAATACATCGTGGCCAGATCGACCCTGTCGTTAAACGAGCCGCTCCAGACAAGCAGCGCCGATGCCATCAAGCTGAATAGGATCAGATGCGTGATCCCGGCCCTGCTGAACCAGGCGTTCTCGCGGGCCAGCTGCCCCAGCGCATAAAAGGACAATGCGACCCACATGCTGTCCAATCCAAGCAGCAGCCTGTAAGACGGATGATTGCAGAATATCGTGACGGCAATCCCAAGCGCGGCGAAGCAGCAGGCCGCGGCGGCCGCCGTCAGCAGCTTGCGCGCGGCCTGGTACAGGATGGCGGTCAGAATCAGGCAAGGGAAGAACCAGAGCGGTGGATCGATATAAAGATCAGTCTCCAGGCCGGTCAGCAAGCCTATCAGGGGTTGATACCAGGCGCGGCCGACAGACAATGCGGCTTTTTCACCTATATTGCGGGTTAGCAGCCAGTAGCCGAAGGCGAAGCAGAAAAAGAAAAGGTACGGCACGGCCAAGGCGCGCAGTGTTTTTTTTAGATTACCGCCGACGCTCTGCTGCAGCTTGTCCGGCTTGAGCAAAAAACCTGAAATGAAAAAAAACAGCGGCACGTGAAAACTGAATATCAGGCGCACCAGGTAGTCCGGCAGGCCTTTGCTGTGGCCGACAACCACCAGGACGATGCCGATCGCCTTGGCGTTGTCGATGAATACATGACGATCGGACGAAGCCTTAACGGACGAACGATGATCTTGCATCGGGATAATCTTCATCTAAATGGCGGCGGGAAACGGCAATTCCGCGTCCGGCTTGGCAGCCAGGATCACGCGCTTGAATTCAGACTGGATGCGCGCCAGCGCCCGCTCCGACTCAGCCTCAAAACGCATCACGACCACCGGCGTGGTATTGGATGAACGCGCCAGGCCGAAACCATCGGCGTATTCAACGCGCAAACCATCGATCTTGATGATCTCTTCCGCGCCAGGAAAACTCGCCTCGTCCTGCAATTTTTCGATCAGGGCGAAATTCTCGCCCTCCTCCAGTTTCAATTGCAGTTCAGGCGTGCTGGAGGATTGCGGCAAGGCGTTCAGCAGCGCGGACGGATCGCTTTCGCGGCTCAGCAGCTCCAGCAGGCGCGCACCGGCATACAGGCCGTCGTCGAAACCGTACCAGCGATCCTTGAAGAACACGTGGCCGCTCATTTCACCGCCCAGTGGGGCGCCGGTTTCCCGCATCTTGGCCTTGACCAACGAGTGGCCGGTCTTCCACATCAAGGGCTTGCCGCCGTGTTCCGTGATCCATGGCGCCAGGTGACGGGTGCATTTGACGTCATACAGGATCTCGCGGCCGGGATGGCGCGTCAGCACGTCGGCGGCAAACAGCATCAGCTGCCGGTCCGGATAGATGATCTGGCCATCCTTGGTGACGACGCCAAGACGGTCGCCGTCGCCATCGAATGCCAAGCCGATTTCCGCATCGGAGTTTTGCAGGGCGCGGATCACGTCCTGCAGGTTTTCCGGATGCGCCGGATCGGGATGGTGGTTGGGGAAAGTACCGTCCACTTCGCAGAACAGTTCCTGTACCTCGCAGCCGAGTGCACGATACAGCTCGCCGGCAAAAGCGCCGGCGACGCCATTGCCGCAATCGGCCACGATCTTCATCGGCCGCGCCAGCCTCACATCGCTGAGAATACGCTGCAGGTAGGCATCCTTGATGTCGTGCCGCCGATAACTGCCGTTGGGCGCAGCCACGGTAGCCCCGTTGCTGCCATTGACGATGGCTTGATAAAGCTGCTGGATGGTCTCGCCATAAATCGCCTCCCCTGCCAGCACCATCTTAAAACCGTTGTAGTCGGGCGGATTGTGGCTGCCGGTGACCATGATTCCGGATTGCGCACCGAGTACGTGGGTAGCGAAATACACCATGGGGGTCACCACTACGCCAAGATCTATGACACCCACACCTGCATTTTGCAAGCCCGTCGCCAAGGCTGCGCTCAGTTCCGGTCCTGACAATCTGCCGTCGCGCCCAATAATCACGACGTTTTCTCCTCTGGCGCGGGCAGCGATGCCGAATGCCCGGCCGATCTGGCGTGCAATCCCTTCGTCGAGCGTAGCGCCGACGACGCCGCGGATGTCATAAGCCTTGAATATGGATTTTGATAGTTGCACTATGTTTTCCTCGAAATGAATGCCAAATGAATGCCTTAACAGCGTTTATAAATGTCTTCGAAGCGGACGATATCGTCCTCGCCCAGGTAACTACCCGACTGCACCTCAATCAGGTGCAGCGGCAATTTCCCGGGATTTTCCAGCCGATGCTTGACGCCGATGGGAATATAAGTAGATTCATTCTCGGTAAGGAATTTCTCCTCTTCGCCGCAGACAATGCGCGCCGTGCCGCTGACCACCACCCAATGTTCAGCGCGGTGGTGATGCATCTGCAGTGAGAGTTTGCCGCCCGGATTAACCGTAATCCGTTTCACCTGGAAGCGGTCGCCGGCGTCTATGCCTTCATAGCAGCCCCACGGCCGGTAGACGCGCATGTGATTCATGTGTTCGGTACGGCTGTCTTTCCTCAGGGCGTCGACGATTTTCTTGACGCCTTGCACCTGGTCCTTGTGCACCACCAGCACCGCGTCCTTGGTTTCCACCACGATGGTGTCTTTTACCCCGATCACCGCCACGAAACGACTTTCCGCGCGAATCATCGAATCGCGCACGCCGTCTGCATAGACGTCGCCGCGCAATACATTGCCGTCGTCATCGCCGTCCATGATTTGCCATAATGCGGACCAGGAGCCGATATCGCTCCAGCCTATCGCCGCCGGCACCACCACCGCGTGCCGGGTATGCTCCATGACCGCGTAATCAATGGATTCAGCCGGGCACTTGGCGAAGGCCGCCTCATCCAGTCGGCAAAAATCCAGATCCCGGTAGGAAGCGTCGAAAGCCAGCTGGCAGCTGTCGGCGATAGCCGGCCGGAATTCGCGCAACTCAGCCAGGTAGCGCGCCGGCTGGAACAAGAACATGCCGCTGTTCCAGCTATACGCGGCATCGGCGAGAAAAATCTCTGCATTCGCCTTGTCCGGCTTTTCGACGAACTTCTCTACCGCATGACAGCCGTCGATGCCGCTGTAGGCGGCTTTGGCGCGGCGAATGTAGCCATAGCCGGTTTCCGCCGCGGTCGGCACGATGCCGAAGGTCGCCATGGCGCCCTTCCCGACTGCCTGCGCCGCATGCTGGACGGCGCCATGGAAGGCTTGCGGATCGCCGATCACGTGGTCTGCCGGCAGCACCAGCATGATGGCATCCTTATCGTGCTGCAGCAGGTAGTGCGCCGCCACCGCAACCGTCGGCGCCGTATTCTTGGCTTCCGGCTCAAGCAGGATAGCCAGCGGAGCGATGCTGATCGCGCGTAGCTGCTCGGCTACCATGAAACGATGTTCATTGCCGCAGGTGAGCAGCGGCGGCATCAGTTCCGGCCAGTCCGCCAGCCGCAGCAAGGTTTCCTGTAGCATCGAATATTGCGAGCGCAGCGCCAGCAACTGCTTGGGTATGGCTTCGCGCGAAAGCGGCCACAAGCGCGTTCCGGAACCTCCGGCAAGGATCACTGGATATATTTTCATGTCAGCTCATTCCAGGGAGGTTACCGGTTCCAGCAGGCGGTCGCGGGCGTCGCCCCAATCCTGTACCCTGGCCTCGGACAAACGACGCATCTCGCCGCCACGGTTTACGCTGTATTCCTTGAATACGATTACCTCCTCCAGCCGCGCATCGCCGAGGACGCGGGTGTATTCGAACAGCACGCTGCGCTCCACCTGCGCGCCGCTGCAGATATGGCTGCCGTTCCCTATCCAGGTCGGGCCGACGATCTTGCAGCCGGCGTCTATGCGGCAGCCCGAGCCGATATACACCGGTCCTTCAATGGTCGTCCCATGCCAGTCTATGCTGGTGTTGAGACCAGCCCACAAGCCATCGGCAATTTGCTTTCCCGGGATATCCAGCTGCGCCACGTGACCCTGCAATACGCTTTGCAGGACACTCCAGAAGTCGGTCACGGTGCCGATATCGGTCCAGTTGAAAAACCGCTGCTGCGCATAGAACGGCAGGTTTTTCTTCGCCATCAGCGGAAACAGCTCGGAGCCGATATCGAACATCGTGTCGGCCGGAATCAGGTCGATCACCTCCGGCTCAAAGATGTAGATGCCGGTGCTGGCAAAATTGGACAGGGCCTCATGCTGCTCCGGCTTTTCCTGGAACGACTGCACCCTGCCATCCTGGTCCATCACCACCACGCCGTAGTTGTTGACCTTGTCCCAAGGCACCTCCTTGGTGATGACGCTGGCCATGGCGCCCTTGTTCTTGTGCTCGAACAAGGCCGATGCGAGATCCAGGTCGATCAAGGCGTCGCCGCAGATGACGATGGTGGTGTCGTCGAAAAAATGTCCGAATTGCTGGATCTTCTTCATGCCGCCGGCCGAACCCAGCGGCTCCGCCACCACTTCTCCGCGCTCGTTGGTATAGCCTTCGAAGGAATAGCCGATCTGCACCCCGTACTGGCTGCCGTCGCCAAAATATTCTTCGATCTTGTGATGCAGGTAACTCACGTTCACCATGATCTCGCGCACTCCGTAACTGGCCAGATATTCAACCAGGTAAGCCATCACCGGCTTGCCCAGGATCGGTATCATCGGCTTGGGCAGGTCGTAGGTCAGCGGACGAACGCGCGTCCCTTTGCCTGCTGCCAGAATCATTGCTTTCATTTTTCACCTCGCGTGGATTTGAACAAAATCAGGTCGGACGGCCGCCCTGCGGCGGCCATTTCCGGGCGGTTTCTTCAGGTTTTTTGGCTCCCGCTGTCATACCTGCGGCACAGCAGCAGGAATTTCAGGATGTCGACGGTATAGCGGCGCAACAGGCGGCGCGGCTCAAGACATAGGCGATACAGCCATTCGAGCCGCATCTTTTGCACCAGCCGCGGCGCCCGCGGCTTGTAATCGCCCCAGAAATCGAACAGGGCGCCGACGCCGATGACGACTTTTGCATCCAGCGCCTGGCGGTTGGCGAGTATCCATTCTTCCTGCAGCGGATTACCTAGCGCAACCAGTACGATTTCCGCCTGCGCCCGGTTGATCTCCTCAACCAGGCCGGCGCGCCGCTGCTGCAAGCAGGCATAGCCGTCGCAACTGCCGACCACCGTCTGTTTCAGCGTCGCGCGCACATGCTCGACCGCCTTGGGCAGGATCTCCGGCTTTCCTCCCACCATGAATACACGCTTGGGTTCATCCGCCCCAGACAGCAGTTGCGGTATGAAGTCGGTGCCGTTCAGGTTTTCCTTGAAGGCGTGGCGGCGGAACAGGAAGGCGGCGATATCCATGCCGACGCCGTCATTGACTATCGTCACCGAACTGTTCTTCATCTTGTCCAGCAGATGGTTGCACTGGACGATGAAATTTGTATTGGCAAAAAACAAGGTGATCTTCTTGTTCAACCACATCGCGTACAGCAGATATCTGGCCAGCACGGGGGATGTGGTCGTCACTATCGGAAAACCTGCAATCGGAATTGTCTTCTTTGTGTTCATGAAAAATCTCTCCTAAACCGCGTCGCTGAAGACGCGGAAATATCCATGGCTGCACACCGTTCCGCTGCTTATCGCATACGGCCAAGGCGCATGGCTGAAAGCAGCAAGCCGTGCCAGGAAGCGTTAACCGTCCTGATCTGCCAGCCGGTGACGGCTACCATGAACGGGTACAAAAAACAGGCAATAAGAACACCGCCCGCAACTAGAGTCACGTTGCCAAGACCTGGCGGAATCAGCGACAAATAAAGCACCAGCCCCAAAACCAGAATGATGCTGCCCACCAGCGGCGGCGCCAGCGCATACCACATCGCCCGCGCGTTCAGGCCAAGCGCACGGTTCAGCAGGATCTGGGATATCGGGAAAACCAGCAGGTAGGCGCCGCAGAACGACAAGCTCATGCCGAGCAAGCCGAAGCGATAGAAATTCACCGCCAATAGGGTCGCCAGCGTCAATTGCGCGATGCCGAGCAGCACCGGCACACGGTTCCTGCCCAGGGAGAAAAACAGGTAGTCGTTCAGATGGACGATAGACGACAGCAGGTACAGCAAGGCCAGCACGCCGACTATCGGCGCCGCCGGCAGCCATTGAGCGCCGAATACGGCTGCCACCAGAGGTTCTGCCAGCACAGCCTGGAAACACAGCAAGGGCGCCACGCAAAACAGCGTGATGCCGACAATCTTCAAATAGCCGCGGCTGAGCGCCGACAGGTCGGCGCCGGCATCGGAAAATACCGGCAACGCGACTTTCTGCATGGAGCTGGCGATCACCATGTACACCGACGAGGTCACGCGTTTTGCCAGGTTGTACAAGCCGGTGGCGTACGGCCCCAGGAAAATGCTCACCAGCAGCGAATCGCCATTGGTATTGGCAAAGCTCAAGACACCGGTCAAGCCAACCTGGCGGATGTCGTTCCAATATTTATTGTTCAAGCCGCGGTCAAGCACGATGCGCGGCAGCCAGCGGCTTTGCGCCACAATCAGCGCCAGCGCCAGACCGGATCCAGCCACCTGCTGCACCACCAGCGACATCGCGCCCCAGCCGCTGGCGGCAAGCCCAATGCCGACTACGCCGCCGGTCAATACCGAACCGATCGAGCGGATCGCCAGCTGGCGGAACATCATGTTGCGCACCAGCCTGGCTTCATAGGCTCGCATCAGGCCGAAAAACAGCACCGAAAGGCTCATGCCCTGCAATACCGGCTTCAGTTCCGGCGCCCGGTACATGGAGGAAACCACGCCCGCGGAAAAAAACATCAAGGCGGTCAGCAGCAAGGCAGTCGTCGCACAACAGGTAAACACCCAGGAATAAAGCCTGTCGTCCGGGACGCCGCCGCGTATCACCGGCATGGCAATCGCATCGAACACCACCAGCCGGGTAAACAGGATGAACAGATGGGCGACTGTCAGCAGGCCGAACGCATCCGGCGCCAGAAAGCGCGCCAGCACCGCAAAGATCACGAATGAAATGACTTGCTGCGCGAGATTGTCCACGATCGACCAGATCGATCCGGAGGCTAAGCCAGTGGTCTTCTGATTCATAACACTCCCATCTTTGTTGCTACGCGCGCCAGCCGCGCATGCGCGCCAGCACGCTCAGGTACTTGAACCTGGCCTTGAGAAAATTACCGCTCGCCAGCGCCACCAGGACACCGCAGCAAGTCCTGATGCAGGTAACCGGGAAATACCAGAACGGATAGTGGTTGATGCGCATCACGCGCCCTATTCCCGCTTCATATTTCTGCTGCCGGCTGCAGGCGCCGGCATCGAAATGACTGGTCTTTACCGGATGATGCAAAGTCATGTCAGCCATGAATTTCAGCTTGAACCCATGGCGCAGGCTGCGCAGAAGATAGTCGGTGCCTTCCGCCGCCCCCCACACCGTACCCGCGCCGACGCCCAGCGTCTGGTCGAACGGCCCGATCGCATCGATAACGCGGCGGCGCAGGAAAATGCTGAATTCAATCGCGCCGCGCCATACGTTATAGCGGTCCAGCAGCACGCTGCTTGCCAGCCAGCGGCCCTCGGTATTGCCGTTGCCATCGGTGAAACGGCCGGTAATCCCGTCCAGTTCCGGATGGCCGTTCAATACAGTTGCGACCTTTTGCAGCAAGCCCAGCGGGTACCAGCAATCGTCGTCGGGGAAGGCAATCACGTCTCCATCCACCCGTTCCAGCCCGAGATTGCGCGCGCGCGATACGCCGCGCGCCGGCGCCCGCACATGGCGCAGCGAGAATTTCTGGCGGTAGCGCTGCAGCAGCGCCACCAGCCTGTCATCGTCGTTCTGGTCGACCACGATCAATTCAAAGTTGCGGTAGTCTTGCGCGTCCAGCGATTCCAAAAAACGCACAAGTTCCTCAAACCGTCCTACCGTAGCTAACACCAGCGAAAATTTCATTTGCATTCCTTTCAGTCTTGCTATCTGGCCGGGCATGGTCTGCCGGGCGCTATTGCTTGTCCTTGGACGGCATGGCATTTTTCAAGATCGACATTTGCGGCCGCTCGCCGCCGCCGTCCGGCTGCAGGCTGAACGGATAAGTCCCCAGCCATTGCCCCGCGGCCCAATAGGTCCAGCCGCCCCAGGCGGGGTTGCCTTTGATTGCATCCACCATCGCCGACAAGGCTGCCAGGCATTGCTGATTTGCCGGCACGCCGAATTCGCCCAGGAACAGGCGGCGCCTGGTCGAGGTGGCCCAGAGGGCGACGTTGGCCATGATTGCGCTCAAGCGGGCCGGCTCTACGCAATCGTTGCCGGTGCCGGAAAAATTCGCGTCCGCGTACTGATGGACTTCGATCATGTAGTTATCGGCGGGATCGTGAAAGAAGCGGAAGGCGTCGGCATTGGAAACCACGCCGTCTTTTGCATACCAGGAGTGGGCGCCGCTCCAGCCGCCGCCGGGAACCATGATCAGATGCCGCGAACCTTTCCTGCGCAAGGCGCTCAGCGTCTCTTGCGCGGTTGCCGCCCATTCCGCGGTCGGCAGCTTGGCCGGTTCGTTCATCAGGTCGAAGGCGACGTTGGCTGGATCCCTGAAATTGGCCAGCAGGCGCTGCCAGAGGTCGACCAGGGCCGCGCGCGGCACTTGCGGCGAACCGATAGGCTTGCCGCGATATTGACCATAGTTGTGCACGTCGAGGATCAGGCATACGCCGATTGAACTGGCGGCCGCGACGCTATCCTTGATACGCTGCAGTTCGGCCTGGTCCAGTTCGCCGAACAGCTGCGGCTGCACCCTCTCCCATAGAAACGGCAGGCGGAAGGTGTTCATGCCCATGGCTTGGAACAGGCGCATTTCGTCCAGGTCCGGATACACGTAGTCGGTGAATACCTTGCCGGGCAATTTCTCGGCAGCGAACTCGGCGCCGCTCAAGTTGACGCCGGCCAGCGGCTTGCCGTCCAGGCAAGCGGCCAGCACCGGCTGGCACATCAAGGTAAAAGCCAGGGCTGCGGCGGAAAACAGGCATTTGATCATCTGATATCACCTCCTAAAGGCATAGCCCGAGGGCTGGCCGCCGTCGGAAACAGGGTAAGGAATTTCCGCTTGAATACAGCGCCCACGGATCTGATCAAACGCGCTCCGGGTTTTTCCAGCAATCGATAGCTGAGCCATGAAAGCAAGAGGACAAGCATTGTCAAGGGAAGCAAGATGAAGAGTTGGAACGGCCCAGGATGGATTTTGCGGAGCAGGTAAATAACCGGCATATGCAGCAGATAGATGGAGAAACTGCATTCGCCGCATAGAAGCATGACCCTGTTTGCGAAAAAGCCGTTGCCGACGGCAGAGGGGAAAGACAGGCTGAATACCAGCAAGGCGCCGAATACGGCGGTCAGGATGCTGTTGTAGAACTCCTGGTTGCCGGAAAACGGCAGCACCAGCCATCCCGCCGCAATCGAAACGAGCGCGGCAATCGCTAGCGCATGCAGGACGGCGAACAGTTTGCGGCTCTGGTCGGCGCTCTGGATATGAGATCGCATCAAGCCGGCAACCATGCCGAACAGGAAATAATGCAATTTCGAGCCGACGAAGGTACCCGGGAAAATATCCCGGTACGACAGCAGAATCACGCTGGCCAGGACCAGGAACAACAGGCCGGCGACGTCGGCGCGGATCAGGTAGCGGCTGCTGGCGGCCCAGGCCAGCACGAACAGGAAGTAGAACTCCACCTCCGGCGTGATGCTCCAGAATACCGACACATTGCCCGAGAAGAAAATATGGCGCAGGATATTCTTGCCCGATATTCCATAGACGAAATTCGGATCGAGGTTGACGTAGATGAAAAAGGACAGCAGCAGGATGACAATATAGGCGGGCGCGATGCGGGAAAAACGGGAAACCGCATAGTCGACCACGTTGAGCGCCGAAAATCTCTTGCCGAGGTAGAGATAGGCCATCAGAAAGCCGCTCAAGGAAAAGAAGACCGTCACGCCGATTTCCCCGGAAAGATGGTTTTTCCAGGGCAGCGCGAACCAGTCCAGTGCGTGGCCGTACACCACCAGCAGCGCCGCCAGTCCGCGCAATCCCGTGATGGCATCGATTTTTTCTCTATCCATGGTTTGCCCCGGATGCCATGAGCTGCCGCCTCAACGCACCAGCTCCTTGTATACGTCGATATATTTTTCCGCGATGTGCCGCCAGTTGTAGCGTTCCACGAACTGTTGCATCTGCGCTCGCCGCTGCAGGTAATCCATCTGCGTCTCTTGGTGCAGGGCCAGCAAACGCCTTATGTTTTGTTCCTGGTTTTGCGCTGACAGCAGCAAGCCTGCTCCGGATTGTTCCAGCAGGTTGCGGAATGGCGGAATATCGCTCAAGACCGGCGTCAAGCCGGCGCTCATCGCCTCGATCGGTGCGATACCGAAGCCTTCATGCCTGGACAGGCAGATGAAATAGCTGGATTGCGCTATCAGCGCCGCCAGTTCATGATCGGACGGATTGGCAACGATCTGCACCGCGTCCGCCAGCTGCTCCCGCTTTGCCCATGCCTGCAATTCTTCCGCGCTGTGGTCATATTCGCGGCCGGCGATGATCAGTTTCCAGCCAGGCTGGCGCCGCGCGAGTTGCTGGAACAGAGCCAGTGTCTCGAGCAGGCCTTTGTTGATCGACCAGCGGCCGAAATAGATCAATGTCCGTGTCGGCGCGAGCGCCGACTGGCCGCTGTATTTTTCGACATTGACGCCGTTTTCGATCACGGCCAGCTTGGGCGGCTTGACGATCCCGGAAAACATGTCGCCGTCGTTGTCGCTGGTAGCGATGATCTTGTCGTAGGCCATGGATGATGCGCGCGTGACCGTGTTGAAATAGATTTTCTTGAGCCTGGAGGCGAACCTGGTGTGGAAGAATCCGCCATGGGTCGAGGCCACCAGCGGCCGCCTGTGCAGGGGCCGGGTCAGCGCCAGGTAATCGAAAAAGAAGTCGATGCCGTGCACATGGATCACGTCGGCATCGGCAACGTGTTCCAGCACGCTTGGGCACACCGGATATCTGCTGCTGCCGTGGAACGGCAGGCGCACCACGGCGACACCGTTGACCATGGCTTCGGCGCTGAGGAATTCGGCTGAATTCCTGAACAAGCGGTTGAGCGTGACCACTTTCGGCAGCTGGCCGTGGTGATCGCGCTGCTGCCTGGCGATATTCTGCACCACGTCTTCCATGCCGCCGATGGAGGGAGAATACTGGCGCACGATGTGCACGACTTTAATAGGCATTTTTTTGCTCCTTTGTTTTATCCGCCGGCCGCGTTGCCGCACCAGCCGGGGATGAGGAAGAGGAAAAAGCGGCCGCCTTGCCTGCGGTGCAGCCGACCAGGAACCAGAGGATGCCGGCGGTCTTCAAGGCAAACAGCGAAGTGCCGCTGACACAGAGGATCAGTGAGATGTACAGTGTGATGTAGGTGCGGAAACGGTCCCCCCGCTGGTCCTCCATCTTGAGCATCCAGAACGGACACCAAAGCAGGAAACACAGCGGCAGCCCAAGCCGCGTCAGCAAAGAGGGATAGCCCATGTCGCCGAAATTGGTGTTGTAGCCGTCCAGGCCGAGCAGCATGCCGACATTCAGGTTGAGCAGCGTACGGCCGCTCACATATAGCCGGCCCAGGAAACTGTCGCTATAACTGCCATCGAAGAAAGCGCCTATCAGCAGCAGCATCAGCGCGCTCAGCAAGGGCAGCACGATCAGCCAGGTGTTGCGGCTCCTGGCCAGGGGCGAACAGCGCAGCGCGATCAGCACCGCGACTGTGATCATGCCGTAACGCGAGTCGCTCATGACAATCATGACGGCGGCGGCCAGCAGGAAAAAAATCGTCTCCTTGATTTCTTCACGCCGTTTCGCCAGGCCCCAGGCCGCAATGATCACGGCAAAATTTCCAAGCGAAACCGGCTCCAGGAAAATCGAGGATATGCGGTGGCTGCCGAGCAGCGCCGGCAATATGGTGCGGCCGATTCCCTCCGGCCGTATGCCGTTCAGCCCCAGCACGCTGTCCTTTGCCCAGTTGGAGCCGGCGGCCAGGCCGCCCTGGTTGACGTAATAGGAAAAAATATTGAAGATGCGCGAATAAAAATCCAGGAAAAACCATTCAAGGAAGCCGAATGCCAGCACCAGCAGCACTGCCAGCTTGAGGACACGGTCGGCATACCGTATATCGCCGATCTGCCGCCCGAGCCCGTAGAACAGGATGGGAATCATCACATCCCGGAATCCTTTCGGATCGAGCTGGTTGCGCATGATCGCCAGCAGGAACAGATAGGCCGCCGTCAGGGCGGCGACGGCGACCAGTTCCAGCCGAATGTTCTTGCTCAGCACCACCATGCATGACAGGTAGATGACAAATTCCGCAAACACCACGCCGGCGGTGGAAATGGCGTGGACATTGGTATGGATGGCGCACAGCGCCGCCTGGTACAGCAGCGCCGCGATGAGTATCCACCACGTCAGCCGTTCGGCCGGCAGCGACAAGCCGGCCGAACGCGGAAAAAAGAAATCCCTGATGTTGGCAAAACCTTGCATGCGTTTGCTTCCCTCTATTAAAAACTGACCAGCACCGAACCGACCACTTCCGTGCCGCTGCGGCGCAGCTGGTCGCTGAAAGCGCTGAGATCGGCCGTCCGGGTATGGTCTTTGCGCACCACCAGCAGCACGCCGCCGGCGCGGGCGGCGATGGTCAGAACGTCGGCTGCGCTGGAACAGGCCGGCGTGTCATACAGGATGACGTCGAAACGGCTGCGCAAGGTCTGGTTCAAGGCGTTGAAGCTGGAGCGATTGATCAATTCCTGAGGATTCGGCACCGTCGCTCCGGCCGGCAGCAGCGACAGGTCGGCGAACGACTCGGCGACCGCGAGCGGCTCCAGGCCGGAGCGTCCAGCCAGCACGTCGGCCAGCCCATGGCCGGCGGCCAGGTTGAATATCCGGTGCTGGCGCGGCTTGCGTAAATTGGCGTCCACCAGCAGAGTCTGCATGCCCAGCTGCGAAAACACGATGGCCAGGTTGGCCGTCAGCAGGCTGGTGCCGTCGCCGGCATTGACGCTGGCGATAGCCAGTGTCTTGCGCGCCCCGGTAAACCAGCGCAGCATCAACTGGCTGCGCACCGAACGCAGCATTTCGACTTCCGCGCTGAAGGGCTGGTAGGCGGCGACCAGGGCCGCCGGATAGTTTCCGGGGCTTTCCTGATAGGGATAGTCGAACTGGCGCGACAGCACTTGCTGGATATCCAGTTCGCTGATCAGGCCCAGCTGTTGCGCCGCTTCGCCGAAACGCAGCCCTTGTTCCTGCTGCAGGCGCCTTACGCGTTCGGCCTGTTCCAGCGTGAGTTTCCCTTGTTCTACCAGCATGTGGCCCATATTGCCGTCCTTGCGGGACGCCATTGTGCTGCCGAAGAGTGGACTGACTGGTTTATTCATTTTGTTTCACCTTTCCGGCGATCATCGCGATAAAAACAGCTGAGGCAATGCGATCCTGCGTGCCGGCTTGCGCCAGACGATGGTGCCCAGCAGCGGTGCGTCCAGCACGTTGAGCAGGTCGCTGCCGCTCCTGATGCGGCGGTTCGCCATTTCCGCCAGCACCGCCAGGGCCAGTCCAAGCATGCTGCCGAACAGCAGCGACAGCACCATGTTGAGCGGAACATTGGGACTGGCGGGACGGCTCGGCACGGTGGCCGGGCTCAGCACCGAGACATCGGACTGGTTCGACTGCCCTTCCAGTTCGGTCTGGCTCAGGCGCTGGGCGGCGGCGTCGTAGGCATGCTGCGCACTCTCGACATCCTTGGCCAGCACCGACAGTTCGTCGCGGGCGCGGTTGAGCTGCAGCACCTTGGCGGTTTGCGCCGACAATGCGGCGCGGATTTCGGCCGCGCGCTGGCGCTGGATGCGGGCATTGTTGGCGGCGCCGGCATTGGTGGCGCCGATGCTGCTGTTGAGTGCGGAGCGCAACTGGTCGACCTCTGCCTTGGCAGCCTGGTACTGCGGGTGGTTGCGGTCCAGGTTCTGCGACAGCAAGGCGAATTTCCCTTCTGCCGTCGCCAGCGACGCTTTCAGGTTCTGCACCAGTACGTTCGAAATCACGTCCGGCGAATCGCGGCCGCCGCTGCCCATCGCCTGGCTGCCGCGCGACGAGGCTTCCGCCCCCTGCCCTTGCGCCAGCACCAGCTGGCTCGACAATTCATTGAGGCGCGTGGTCTCGACGTCCAGGTGACTGTCGGCACTGACCAGGCCATGCTCTTGCTGATAGCGCGACATCTTGTCCTGGGCTTGTTCCAGTTCGACGCGCAAGGCCTTGGTCTGCTGCGTGAAATATTTGGCAGCCTGCTGCAAAGGCTCGACCTTGATCTGCAGGTTGAGCTGCTGGTAAGCGGCTGCGATGCCGTTCGCCACCTGCGCCGCAAATGCCGGATCGCTGCCCTTGGCGGTGATTTCTATCATGCTGCTCTCGCGCGAAGGCGCTACTTCGATCATCTTCAACAGAGAATCAGCCAGCCACTCGCGGATCGAACCCTTGCCGTTGGCCAGCTGCCTGAAGCGCTGCTGGGTGACCGGATTGTCGGCCAGGCCAAGCATGTCGACCGCCTTCAAAGCCACGCCTCTGCTGCCGACGATATCGACCTGGGTGGCGATATAACCGGACACCAGCTGCGCCGGCAGCACATGGCCGGACACCGGGTCGGTGCCCTTGTAGTTAAGCAGCAGCGTCGCCGATGTCCGGTAGATCCTGGGCAAGGCGAAGCTGACCGCGGCAGTCGCCGCCACCGCGATCAGCAAGGTCAGCAGGATCACCCAGTAGCGTGCGCGCAGGATGCTTAGAAGCTGTGGGAAAGTCATGAGAGCTCCTCTCTAGTAGCGGCCTGAAAATGGCAATGGCTCCAAATGCGGATCAAAATACGGATCGGAATAAGCATCAAAACAGGCTCTCTTTCACATACACGACATCGTCCGTCTGCAATATTTCGTCGCGCGTGGCGTCTATCATCAGGAAATTGCCCTTGCTGTCGCGCCGCTTGATGCGCACGCCACGCTCGGTGCCGCGCGGCGTCAAGCCGCCCCCGATCGACAAAGCCTGGGCGATAGTCATGTTGCGTTCCAGCCGGTAGCCGCCGGGATGCTGCACTTCGCCATAGATATAGAATTTGGGCGCGCGGTCGACATAGATCATGTCGCCGTTGACCAGGTCCAGGTTCGCTTTCATGTCCGCCGCCTGTATCATGTCCTGCAGATTGACCACCTGCTTGCTAGTCTTGCCGCTGCGGGTGCGGACCACCACAGCGGTATCGCCGCCCTCAGGACCGACGCCGCCAGCCATCGCCAGCATGTCGGTCACGCTGCGCTTGCCGGCAATCGCATAGCGGCCCGGATGCAGCACCTGGCCGAGTATCGACACCTGCTGGCTCTGCAGCTCGGTCACCGTGATATTCACTTCCGCCTTGCGCAGGAAGCCACCCTCGATCAGCATGCCGGAGATTTTTTTCTCAGCCTCGGCGGCCGACAAGCCGCCGATGCCAACCGCACCTATCAGCGGAAACGTGATGTTGCCGGCATCGCTGACCTTGGTTTCCAGGCTCAGGTCGGGATTGCCGAACACCGAAATCTTCAAGCCGTCGCCGGGACCGATCGGCGTATCCGCCGCGTTGGCGGAATTGATCGAAAGCGCCATCAGAAGCGCCAGCAAACACAGGTAAATTCGTCTTATCATGATGGCCATCCCATTCATTTATTGTTGATTCCGGCAGGCAGCGTCAGACTGTTCATTTGAGCCCCGCCACACCAGACACTTCCATGCTCTTGCGCACCTCGGCCTGCTGCTTGCCTGGTGACGTCGCCGCCACCGGCAGGCCCTTGCTATCGATGCTGTTAGCCGGCTTCTCCATGTACTCAAGCCTGGCCGCCGAACGCAAGCGGGTGATTTCCGAAGTGGCAATTTCCTGCATCTTCTTGTTCATCAGGTAACGCTCAATCTGCGGCCGGGCGACGTCCGGCGCAACCGGGCTATCCCGCAGTTCGGTCAGGACGCACAATAAATCGCGTTGCCCGTCCTTCATGACAAACAGGCGGCTCCTGCCCAGCGCCTGCAGCTTGCTGCCTATTTCTGCCGGCAGCTCTGCGCTGCTGTAGGAATATTGTCTTTGCGCATGCGCGATCTTGTTTTGCCGCAGCCATGCAGCCACCTGGCTGAGCGACTTCGACGAATCCATCATGGCTTTCAGCGGCGCGCTGAAGTCGCGGTCGGCAATGATCAGCTGTTCGACCTCAAACATCTTGCGATGGGCAAACATCTCCGGATGCGCCTGAAAATAACCTTCGACTTCCGCCTTGCCAGGCTGCTCCTGGTTGCCCGCCCTGGATTCGAGGTAAGCCTGCACAATGGCCTGGGTCTTGAAACGTTCGATAATCTGTCGCAATGCCGGGTCGCGGTCGATCTTGTTGCGCAAGGCTTCATCCAGCAACAGCTGGCGGTCGATCAAGGCTTCCATGGCTTGTTCGCGCATGGCTTGCCGCGGCGCGGCGCCATCCTCCTGCAGCCTGCTGGCGTAGCGCAGTTCGGCCTCGAGCTGCGGCGCGGTGATCTCTTCGCCGTTGATCCTGGCCACTACCTGGCCGCCTTTCTTTTTCTGATCGTCGCAGCCAGACAAATTTATTGCGGTAAGCAGCATCAGAATGCCTATTCCTTTCACGCCTAGCACCTTATTGACGAGAGACTTACTACCGATACGTTCAGAACACCTCAAGATCCGACTCCTCCGACTCCTGTTAACAAGACAATTCCCGGCGGCGTGGCTGCGGCCGCTGCACCGGTGGCGGTTTGGATCAGACTGCATGTTGCCCGGCCAGCCGTGACGCCGAACCGAAACCGATGGAGGTGCGCATGGGGCGGCGGCGCAGCTGGTACAACAGGAAGCTGAATGCGATTAAAAGCATGGCCCAGCGCGCCGGCTTCTGCGGCGGCTTTGCCCTGAAGTCCTTGAGGAAATAAAACAGCAGGTCGTCCGACGCATTCATGCCGGCCACCGCCTTCCTGGGAGCCTGGACCAGCTTGGGAGTGCTGGAAAAAGCCACGGGAACGATGCCGGCGGCGGACCGGGCGCGACCGCCCTGTGCAGAAAATGCATCCTCCCTGGCCGCTGCGGCGGGCTCCGGCGCCACCATTTCAGCGATCGCAGAAGCAGAACTGGCGGCCTCGGTTTGCGCTTGATAGGCATACACTGCCGACGAATTTCCAGCCTCTTGCTGTTGCCCGTTCAACTGAAAAACCGGGGCCGCGGCCATCAGCGGGCCGCAATAGGCAGCCAGCAGCAAGCTCATCGATAGCACAATTTTCTTCATGATTCTCTCCTGACAAAGTCCAACGTATTTCTTCAATTTCCTGATTCGGGAAAGCGGAAAATGATTCCTTCCGTGTGGCGCACAGCCTGATACACCTAGTAAGCACTATCCTTCTTCAATACCTCTTTGACCGTGCGCACGATGATCCACAGGTCCAGCGCCAGCGACCAGTTGCGCAGGTATTCCAGGTCGAACTCGATCCGCGAGCGCATTTTGTCCAGCGTGTCGGTTTCGCCGCGGTAGCCGTTCACCTGCGCCCAGCCGGTGATGCCCGGCTTGACCTTGTGCCGCAGCATGTAACCCTTGATCAGCTTGCGATACATTTCGTTGTGGGCGACGGCATGCGGACGCGGGCCGACGATGCTCATGCGGCCCTGCAGTACATTGAAGAACTGCGGCAATTCATCCAGCGATGTGCGCCGCAGGAAGCCGCCGAAGCGCGTCACGCGGGCATCGTTCTTCTTGGCCTGGTCGACTACCGCGCCGTCTTCGGCAACTGTCATCGAACGAAACTTATAGACGATGATTTCTTCACCGTTCAAGCCGTAGCGGCGTTGCGCAAAAATGATGCGTCCGGGTGAAGAAAGTTTTACCCCGATCGCAATGGCGAGCATGATGGGCAGCAGCATGATCTGGATCAGCAGCGCCAGGACTATGTCGCTGCCGCGCTTCAAGACACCGCGCAAGCCGATGAAAGGGGTCTCGCAGATGCCGATGACCGGAATCCCTGCGATGTGGTCGAGCCGGGCCTGTATCAGGCCGAAGGTATAGATATCGGGTACGAAATAGACCGACGCCGTGGTATCGCGCAACTCCTCCATCAGAGCCAGCACCCGTGGCTGCGCCGACATCGGCAGGCAGATGAATATGGTGCGTATCTTGTGGGCGCGCACATAAGCGCCGACGTCTGCGATGGCGCCGAGATGCGGGCAGCTCATCCCGGACGGGCGGGCGGCCTGGTTGCGATCGTCGAAGAAGCCGCGCATGTCGATGCCGGCATTGCTGCCTGAGGCCAGGCACTTGAGCACATCGTCGATCGGATCGTTGGAACCGACGATGATCGCCGAACGCAGCTTCAGCTCCTTGCCGAAATGGAAGGCCAGCATATGCGCCGTCAGGCGGCTCAGCAGCAATGCGAACGGCGCCAGCAAAAACCAGGCCAGGATGACACGCTCGGAAAACTCGTAGCGCAACCCGGTTCCCTGCCCGATCAGGACCAGGACGACGACGGTGGCCGCCCAGCCCATGAAAATATCGCCGGCATACGCTAGCTGCTTGCCTATATGCAGGGTGCGGTAGAGGTCGATCTGTTCGTAGACATAGGAAGAGATGAAGAAGGCGATGATCATCAGCAGCAGGTAGTCGCCGGTGAATATTTCATTCTGCGTCAGCACGATCAGGTACAGCGAGCCAAGGATGATGGCCGGATCAAGCAGGCGCTTGAAAAACGAAACCAGCGGGATGTCGTTCTCAGTCATTTCCCACCTCTAGAATGCATAGCGCGTATTGAGCATCACGCCGTTGCTGACAAAACCGCCTGGCGCATTTCTCAAGGTCTGCGTGCTGCGGGTGCCGGACAGCTGGACGCGCCAGCGCAAGGTCGGGTTGTAGACCACGCTCAGCGCGGCATCGCGCAATACATCGTTTTGATTGATGGAACCGAAGGTGCCGGATCCGGAGGATGGTCCGAAATCTCTTTTTTGATACTTGTACTGCGCCACCAGCTGGATTTTTTCCGAATACTGCCAGGTCGACCCCAGGCTGGCGCCATGGTTCAGGGAATAGACGGTGGAGAGATCGTCCACCGCGCCTATCTCGCGCCAGCCGGCGACCGAGAGCTGAATCTTGCCGGTCGGCGACCAGTCGGCGGAGAGACGCGTGTTGACGCCGCTGAAATTCCTGACTGGAAGCGCATCCTGCTTGCGGCTGACCCAGCCGCCAAGGAAGTGCAACTGCGTCTTGCCGCTCAGCAGCCAGTCTATCTTGGCTTTCACTTCATCCTGGTTATAGCCGTTGAACACCAGCAAGCCGTTGTCCAGCTCAGGATTGGGGAAATCGGCATGCGTATGGCGCAGCTGGAGGCCGATCGTGCTGCCGCTGGCGGCCAGATAATCCAAGCCGAGTTCGGTCCGGTTCTGGTTGTTGGCGGCAGGCTGCTGCGACGCCAGGTCGTATTTCAATTTGCTGTACTCCAGGCCGCCGCGCACGCGCCAGCTCGGATGGAACAGCCAGGAACCGTCGGCGTAGACTTTTTCCTGCGTACGTATATTTCGCTCCAGCAGATGGAAGTCGATGAACGGCGTCAGTCCTTCCGAATAATTGGCGCCGATATTGCCTTCGAAATGGTCGCCTGCATGCCAGTTCCAGTTTGCGGCGAGATTCTTGTCGAGGTGATTGAGCTGGTCGAAGTGGTTGTAATCAACCTTGGCAACGTTCAGGTTCGCCGTCAGGTGCTGCCGGCTGAGCGTCTTGTCCACCGCCAGCCCGAACAGATAACGTTGCGTGGTGTCGGACAGATCGCTGCCTATTCCCATCGCCTGCGCCGCCGCCGAATTCTGCAGCCTCAGCAGATTGCTGTCGTAGCCGATGCTGTAACCGGCGTAGGGTGTGACCGCATCCGCCGGCGGCTGGATGATGTCGGCGGGCGGCATGATATCGGTTGGCACCAGGTCAGTGGCGCTGGCCTGGGTTGCGACTGCGGCACAAGAGCATATCGGTATCAGAAAAACGATCTGCCATGGCATACGGTAAAACTCGCTACAGGATTTTGAGCGCCTGTTCATTACACACCTCTCTAACGCAGCAGCTGCGTCATAAATGCATCGATCCAGGCTGGCTTGATATTGATATTTTTTTACCAGGCAAATGGCGCGGCGGAATTTCCCACCTATGGATCGATTCGCTGTTTTTGGAAAACCATCAAGCGATCAAAGATTGAGTCTTTCGAAGAAACCGGATCTATCGCCCTGCTTGCGGGCGGAATTCCGGCCTGGTCATCAGTTACGGAAAACTGAAACTGTGCGACAGACAACAATGCTGCTTGCCATCAGGCTGCTGACGGCAACTGTGATAGGGAATGAAACAAGAGTGGGCGGAAGGAAAAACAGGAAATGCCGTACAGGCGCTTGCGCACGATACTTGACATACGGACATCGATTTTCAGGGAACGCTTTACATCTTGTGCATCGGCTGCAAGCAATCCAGGGTGAGTGGCATTCTTACAAAAATGGTGAGCGGTTTTTCGCATGATATTCCCCTTAACAAGATACTTATGGAGCCAGCTGCGGCTCATACTGTAATTTGAATAAAGTTGGCACCAACGTCAGTTTCTTACGATCTGAGAACGTCAGGTTTCGATCTGCATTTTTGAAATAATCGCATTGCGAATACATGTTGCAGGACAACATAATGACCCCCGTCTTAGAAACTTAGTTCGTCATTGAAACGATTTGTTACATCTTACTTTTTATCAGTTCTCACGTTGACAACTACTTCGTTGACTGTTTAAAAATACATAAAAACATCAAATTTCCAATCCGACAAATTTTTATTAAAATGCCTCAAAACGCATTAAATATAAGCTTCTCAAGCGATTAACGCATGTCCATAATATGTCGCCAGAGCGTAAATTTCCATGTCGCGGAAAAATTATCGCGAGTTATTTTTGACCTTCGAAAAAACTCCGGCGCTGCTAACCAGACATTGGTTTTCGCAAGGAAACAATTGATTGTGCGAAGCAGCAAATAAATCTTAAAAAGTACTTTACACAAATCAATGCCACGGATTAAATCAAGAGAACGGAATAAATCATATAAATCATATATTCATTAAAATCAGCTACCTTCCAAACATAGAACCGGATAACTAAATTAATTACTCAAAAGAAAGGCAGGAGATGATGTGGCACAATTACGCGGACCTTGCGGTGATGAACTGGATATCTCAATTCACGGCCGCGTCGGCTCCTTTCAACCAGATCGTTCACTACATTTCAGGCTCCAATTTGTTCAAGGGCTTGCCGATCATGGGCATGCTTTGGTACTTCTGGTTCAGGGATACGGATCCGAAATCAGGCAGCAGGCGCATCATCATCGCCACCTTGCTGGGCTGCGTGCTGGCCGTGCTGATCGCCAGGGTCGCGAACAACATCGGCCCTTACCAGCCGCGTCCTTTCGCCAGCATCGCGCTCTCCAATCACCAATACGTCGGCTTACCGCTGCCGGAAAGCCAGGCTTTGTACATATGGAGCTCCTTTCCCAGCGACCACGCCGCCTTGTTCTTCAGCCTGGCTACGGGAATTTTCCTGATCTCAAGAAAGGCAGGCCTGTTGGTCTACCTGTATGTCCTGCTCTTCATCGCATTGCCTCGTGTATATCTTGGCTTGCACTACCCTACCGACATCATTGCCGGCGGCATCCTGGGAATAGCCTGCGTAGCGCTGTCCAATCGCAGCAGCGTCATCGCCTTATATGACAAGCACAGCACCATGCTGCTGGACAAATATCCGGCGGCCTTCCAGACCGCCTTGTTCATCATCAGCGTTGAAATAGGCACGCTGTTCGGCGACATCCGCCTTCTTCTCGAGGGCATAGTGAAATACTTTCCAAAATAGGGTTATCCGGCCACCTGATATTCCACTCCGCGCATTGGGCAAGCGCTGCATCAATGATCGTGCGCGAGGAATTTCCTTGGGGGAATGGCCATGTTATTGCGTAATTCTGCCTCGGTCTGTACGCCAGCTAACAGAGAAGGCAGTGCAAAGACAATGAACCATTTTCTAGATGAAGTAGCGCTCATCCCGGCCAAGGATGGCTTGTTCGACGAGGCCTGCAATATCGGCGCGGGCAGCAAGAAGTTCCTGCAGGACTGGATCGACTGCTATCTTGCCTGGGTAAAAACACAAGGCCTGATTGGTTTTTCTTCGCCGCGCGCTCAGGTCAGGCACGGGCACAGCTGCCGACCCTGCGAGCATGATCGACAAACAAGACTTGTCATGATTTAGGAAAGTATCAATCGCAGCGGACCGCCTGCCGGTAGCCTGCTGCCGGATGCCTGCCGGGCAAGGTTGGCTGCCCGGCCTCAAACAATTTCTCGCGCAAAGTCCCCTCTTCGTAATCCAGCTTGTAAGAACCGCGCGCCTGCAATTCAGGGACCACCAGGTCGACGAAATCCTCGAAACTTTCCGGCGCCACCGTGCGCGTCAGGTTGAAACCGTCGATATCGGTATCCCTGACCCAGGCTTCCAGCTGATCCGCCACCTGCTGCGGCGAGCCGACGATGGTCACATAGCGCCCGCCCAGCGCCAGCTGGTCCAGCAGCTTGCGCACGGTCCAGCCGGCATCGGCGGCTGTCACTGCCTTGGCGGAGGACTGGATGGCGTTGCTGTTGGCCGGCTTGATGGCGTCGTCGATGCCGTACTTGGAAAAATCGAAGCCGGTGCCGGCGGCGAAGTGGGCCAGGCCGGCTTCTGGATTGGCGTAACGGCAGTACTCGGCATATTTTTCTTGCGCCTCGGCGGCGCTCGGCGCAACGACGACCGAGATGCCCATGAAGATTTTCAGGTCGCCGCGCTGGCGGCCAGCCCTCTCTGCCTGGTCGCGCAGGTCGCTCACCAGCTTGCGCGCCGCCTCCGGTTTCTGGCTGGAGATGAAGACGCATTCGGCATGTGCCGCGGCAAACTGCTGGCCGCGATCGGAGGCGCCGGCCTGGTACAGCACCGGAGTGCGTTGCGGCGATGGTTCGCTGAGGTGATAGCCATCCACCTGGTAATGCTCGCCACGATGGCTGATGCGGTGCACCTTGGCCGGATCGGCGAAAACACGGCGCTGGCGGTCGCGCAGCACGGCGCCCTCTTCCCAACTGCCTTCCCACAGCTGGTACAGCACCTGCATGAATTCTTCCGCCCGTTCATAACGGGCATCGTGTTCCGACTGCTCGCTCAGCCCCATGGCGCGCGCCGCGCTATCGAGGTAACCGGTGACGATATTCCAGCCGATGCGGCCACGGGTCAGGTGATCGAGGGTCGACATGCGGCGCGCGAACAGATACGGCGCTTCATAGGTCAGGTTGACGGTGACGCCGAAGCCCAGATGTTTGGTGACGGCGGCCATGGCCGACACCAGCAGCAAGGGATCGTTGACCGGCAGCTGGATAGCTTCGCGCACGGTGAGGTCGGCCGAGCCCTGGTAGACATCGTAGACGCCGACGATATCGGCCAGGAACAGGCCGTCGAACTTGCCGCGTTCCAGCAGCCTGGCCTGTTCGGTCCAGTATTCGAGGCTGGTGTATTCGGTGGAACGGTCGCGCGGATGCGTCCACAAGCCATGGTTGATGTGCCCGACGCAATTCATGTTGAAGGCGTTCAGGCGGATTTGCTTCTTCGGCATAGGTTGGTTCAGATGGCGCCGTGGCGCGGCGGATTTTTTTCGTTGAGATAGTAGTTGCCGACCGCGTGATACTTCCAGCGCACCGGATCGTGCAGCGTGTGGGTGCGGGCGTTGCGCCAGTGGCGGTCGAGGTTGTGCTCCGCCAGCGTGGCTTGCGTGCCGGCCAGCTCGAACAGCTTGCTGCCAGCGGCCAGCGATATTTCCGTGCTCAGTACGCGCGCTTCCGCCACTGCAATCGAAGCTGCCGCCACCGATGCCACGGTCGGATCCCAGGCGGCGGCATCGACCGCCGCGCCGGCCAGCTCCAGCAACGCTTCCGCACCGGCCAGCCGCACCGCCAGGTCGCCGAACTCGCGCACCGTCAGCGGATCGTCGATGGCGCGCTCGACCTTGCTGTCGATCCAGGCGCGCGAACGGGTCCGCACGAATACCGCGGCGTCATGCAAGGCGGCGCGGGCGATGCCGGTGTCGATCGCCGCATGCAGCAGCTGCGCCACCGGACCCAGCGAAGTCGGCCGCTCGAAGGCGCTCTGGAACGGCAGCACTTCTTCCACCGTTACCCAGACATTGTCGAACACGACGGAACCGCTGCCGGTAGTACGCTGGCCGAAACCGGACCAGTCGTCGATCACCTTGACGCCCTCGGTGTCGCGCTTGACGATGGCCAGTTGCTGGACGCCGTCGTCGTCGATCACCGAGACCGGAATCCGGTGCGCATACAGCGCCCCGGTGGCATAGAATTTACGGCCATTGATGCGGAAACCGTCGCCATCCTTGCTCAGCCGGGTACGCCGCTCCTGCGAAGTACGCGTGCCGAGTTCCGCCAGGGCGTTGCCGAAACGCTCGCCGGCCAGGATACGTTCGAAGTAATAGCGCTTTTGCGCTTCGCTGCCGTTGACCCGCAAGATCTCGACCGCATAGAAGTGGTTTTGCGGGATTTGCCCGAGCGAGCCATCGGCCGCGGCAATAGTGGCGATCACCTCGGCCAAGGTGACATGCGAGACGCCGGCGCCGCCATAAGCGCGCGGCACGGAAATCCCCCACAGGCCGGAACGGGAAAACTGCTCCAGTTCATGTAGTGGCAGCCGCCGCTCGCTATCGCGCCGGCTTGCTTCGCGCGTGAATGAAGCGGCCAGCGCACGCGCTGCCGCAATGGCTTGGATATCGTCGAGAATGCGCACCACCGGACCGGCGGCGTTGATAGAAGTCGTCATGGCGTCAGTTCCAGGAATGCCGTGCGGGTGCGATGCCGTTCAGCAGGTAATTGCCGATGGCGTGCAGCTTCCAGCGCACCGGATCGTGCAAAGTATGGGTGCGGGCGTTGCGCCAGTGGCGGTCCAGGTTATGTTCCGCCAGGGTCGATGCCGAACCGGCCAGCTCGAACAGCTTTTCGCTGGCGAGCAGGGCTATCTCGGTGGTCATCACCTTGGCTTTGGCGACCGCAATCGAGGCGCGGGCGGAGGCATCGGTGTCGATCGCTACAGTTGAAATCTGGTCCAGCGCGACAGCGGCCTTGGCCAGCAGTGCATTGGCCGCATGTAGGCGGATCTTCAGGTCGCCGATGTCGCGGATGACGTAAGGATCGTCGCTGGCGCGCTCCACCCCGCTGTCGGCCCAGGGCCGCGAGCGGCTGCGAACAAATTGCACGGTGTCTTCGATGGCGGCAGCGGCGATGCCGGCGTCAATCGCGGCCTGGATCAGTTGCGATGCCGGCCCCTGGATGCTGACTTGCTCGGCCAGCTTCTGCAACGGCAGCACGTTTTCCGCGGCCACCGCCAGGTTTTCCAGCAGCACCGTGCCGCTGGCGGTGGTGCGCTGGCCGAACCCCGACCAGTCGTCGACGATGGTGAGGCCGGGCGTGCCGCGCTTGACGAACACCAGCACCGGCTGGCCCTGCTCGTCGAGCGCCTTGACCGGCACCCAGTGTGCGAACAAGGCGCCGGTGGAATAGAATTTCTTGCCGTTGAGGCGATAACCGTTCGGCGTTTCAGTCAGGCGCGCCTTCATCTCCAGGATATTCCTGGTGCCGCGCTCCGGTCCGGCGTTGCCGATGCGCAGGCCGCTCAGGACGTCGCTGTAGATGCGCGCCTTTTGCGCGGCGTCGGCGCTGTGCGCGACCACGCCGAGGATGCCGAAATGGTTTTGCGGAATCTGTCCCAGCGCCGGATCGGCGGCGCACAGCAGGCGGAACACTTCAGCCAGGGTGCGATAGGAAACCTGGGCGCCGCCGAACTCGCGCGGCACCGTGATGCCGCCCAGTCCGCTGGCGGAGAATTTTTCGATTTCCGCCCAAGGCAGACGGCGCTGGCGGTCGCGCGCGCTGGCGTCGACGCGGAACTCGGCGGCCATCTCGCGCGCGATGTCCAGCGCTTCCTGGTCCGTGCTGATGCGGTGGGCCGGCAAAACCCGGGGTAACAGGTCTGCCTGGCTTGCATCCGTTGCAATTGTCGCGATAGACGACATGAATCACCTCTCTGGTAGCGCAGTTGGCGGCAGCTTGTGGCTGCCGTCGGTTGCCAAGAGAAAACGATAGCGCGCAGAGGAGGCAGGCGTCCAATAAGAAAAACGCGTGAGAGTATGCGGAAATTGTTTTGCCGGCGTTCAGCGGATGCTGATTGCATGCGGCGCAATCACGATGGCGGAACTAGAGGGCTTGCTCAAGGACAGGAAAAGCGTTACTGCGGTGAGCCTGGAGCCGCGGCCAGTCATCCAGTACATCGAACGACCGCGGCCAGATATGAGAACTGAGCAGAACTTGAAGGGAAGGAAGTACGACTACTCAGGCTGCGGCAAGAACTGCATCAACCTTGCTCATGCAAACTCAAACGGCATCAGGGCCGGTTTCGCCGGTGCGGATGCGGATCACCTGTTCGATATTGCGCACGAAAATCTTGCCGTCGCCGATCTTGCCGGTGCGTGCCGCCTTGATGATGGCATCCACTGCGCGCTCGGTCAGGGCGTCGTCGATCACCAGTTCGACTTTCACCTTCGGCAGGAAATCGACCACGTATTCGGCGCCGCGGTACAGTTCGGTATGGCCCTTCTGGCGGCCAAAGCCTTTTACTTCAGTCACGGTGAGGCCGGTGACGCCGACTTCGGCGAGGGCTTCACGCACCTCGTCCAGCTTGAAGGGTTTGATAACGGCAGTAATTTGCTTCATGGCAACTCCTTTAGGCATTAAATATAAATCTGTTGCAGTGTGCTTGTCGTCCAGGCGCGATTCCTGCCCGGATCAAGCGCAATCTCGTAGAGTATATGAAAAACTCTATTTGTCTATACGCGGCAATCAATAACTCTGTTTTTAAGAGAGTTATGCAACATAAGCTGAATTGTAGTGCGCTCAGTCCGGAATCTTCGCCAGATCATCCAGCCATACAGTCGCTTCCGAGTCGCTGGGCGCGCGCCAGTCGCCGCGCGGCGACAAGGAACCGCCGTTGCCGACCTTGGGCGCGTTCGGCACGCAGGAACGCTTGAACTGGCTGCTGCGGAAAAAACGGTCGAGGAAAATCCCCAGGTTGCGCTTGATGGCCGCCAGGTCGTACTGGTTCCTGGCGACGGCTTTATCCTCATGCGGCCAGTTGCCCTTGCTCTTGTCGTGCCACGCCGAAAACGCCAGGAAAGCCACTTTCGAGGGCGCAAAGCCATAGCGCAGTATGTAATACAGATTGAAGTCTTGCAATTCGTAAGGGCCGATGACGTTTTCCGTGATCTGCTCCGGCTTGCCGCTGGCCTTGCCCGGCACCAGTTCCGGGCTGATTTCGGTATTCAGCACATTTAACAAGACATCGGAACCGAGATAGCCGATGGCGCCGGTGTCGGCCACCCAGCGCACCAGATGGGAAATCAGGGTCTTTGGCACGCTGGCGTTGACGTTGTAGTGCGACATGTGGTCGCCCACGCCATAAGTACACCAGCCCAGCGCCAGCTCGCTCAGGTCGCCGGTGCCGATCACGATGGCGTGATGGAAATTGGCCAGCCGGAACAGGTGGTTGGTGCGCTCCCCGGCCTGGACGTTTTCAAAGGTGATGTCGTACTGCTCCTGGCCGGCGGCGTAGGGATGGCCGAGGTCCTTCAGCATTTGCAGGCAGCTCGGGCGGATGTCGATTTCCGCCGCCGTGCTGCCGACCACCTGCATCAGTTGCCGTGCCTGCTGCAAGGTGCGGTCGCTGGTGGCGAAACCGGGCATGGTGTAAGCCAGGATATTGGAACGCGGCAGGTCCAGGCGATCCATGGCCTTGGCGCAGACCAGCAAGGCGTGGGTCGAATCGAGCCCGCCGGAGACGCCGATCACCACCTTGGACAGCTTGCTGGAGGAGAGCCGCTGCACCAGCGCCTGCACCTGGATGTTGTAGACCTCGGTACAGCGCTCGTCGCGCCGTTTGCTATCGGCCGGCACATAGGGGAAGCGCTCGACCTTGCGTTCCAGCGGCAAGGCCTGGTCCAGCGGCAGCGCCAGTTCAAAACGCACCACATCGAATTTCGCCACTTCCGCCGCATGGCGCCGCACCGACTGGCCGAAGGTGGTCTGCCGCATGCGTTCGCGTGACAAGCGTTCCAGATCGATATCGGCAAAAATGATATGCGAGGCATCCAGGAAGCGTTCTGATTCCGCCAGCAGTTCGCCGTTTTCATAGATCAGGGCTTGGCCGTCCCAGGCCAGGTCGGTCGACGATTCGCCCTTGCCGGCCGAGGTGAACAGATAGGCCGACACGCAGCGCGCGGATTGCTGGGCAACCAGCTGGTGACGATAAGCGGCTTTACCCACCAGTGCATTGGATGCGGACAGATTCACCAGCACGCTGGCGCCGGCCAGCGCGGCAAACGACGATGGCGGAATCGGCACCCAGACGTCTTCGCAAATCTCGGCATGGAAGCGCAGCAGCGGCAGGTTGGCGACCTCGAACAGCAAGCCGGCGCCGAAGGGAACCCTAGCTCCCAGCAGCGGGATCTCGCGCACCGCCGTGTTTTCAGCGGGGCTGAATTGGCGCAATTCGTAAAACTCGCCATAGTTGGGTGGATAGCTTTTCGGCACGATGCCCTGGATCCTGCCGCCGGCGACGACAGCCGCGCAATTGAACAACTGATGCTCAACCCGCAAAGGCAGGCCGACGATCATCACCAGCGAGAGTTCGGCCGAAGCAGCCACCACGTCGGCCAGCGCCGCTTCGCAGGCATCCAGCAAGGCGCGCTGGTGAAACAGGTCGTCGCAGGTATAAGCAGACAAACCCAGCTCCGGAAACGCTACCAGCACGGCGCCCTGCTCTTGGGCCCGGCGCGCCATGCGGATGGTTTCGGCGGCATTGAAAGCCGGATCGGCCACCCGGCAGTTGGGCACGGCGACCGCGACGCGCGCGAAATCATGGGAGTAAAGGTTGAGAAATTTATTGGTTGTCATCATTCTTCCTGCGCTCTGCGTGATGCTTTCAATTATCGCATGTAATGCCCTCTGCTCAGGATGGCGCGGCAGAGCTGCGGCGACGGTGCTAAACTTCTCGCTTATTTCCGTTTCCGCCCTCATCCTCATTCACGGCTCGTCCAGTCCTTGACCAATACCACAACAGTACGGAATACCGGCCAGTTCGCCACCCGCATCGTCGCCTCGCTGAGCGAAGTCGGCCAGGCGGCATGGGACGAACTGCTGGGCCTGCAAGCCGACGCCAATCCCTTCCTCTCCTTCGCCTTCCTGCACGCCTTGCATGAAAGCGGCAGCGCTTCGGAAAAATCGGGCTGGCAGCCGCAGTACATCACCTTGTGGGACCAGGCAGGAGGGCTGGCGGCGGCGCTGCCCTTGTACGTCAAGTACCATTCCTACGGCGAATACGTGTTCGACTGGGCATGGGCCGACGCCTACCAGCGCAACGGCCTGGACTACTATCCCAAGTTGCTGTCGGCGATTCCGTTTACGCCGGTGACCGGCGGCCGCCTGCTGGCGCGCGACGCCGCCGCCCGGGCGGCGCTGGTCCAGGTGCTGCAAGCACTGCGGCGCGACACCCAGACTTCCTCCACTCACATTCTGTATCCGCCGGCGGAACAGGCGGAAGCCTTGCAACAGGCCGGCTTCATGCTGCGCAGCGGCGTGCAGTTCCACTGGCTCAATCCCGGCTATCGCGATTTCGATCAGTTCCTCGCGACGCTGGAACGCAAGAAGCGCAAGAACATCGCGGCCGAGCGGCGCAAGGTAGCCGAAGCCGGCGTGCGCCTGCGCCGGGTGCGCGGCATCGACGCCACGGAGGCGGACTGGGCGTTTTTCAACCGCTGCTATGCGCACACCTACGCCGAGCATCGCTCCACGCCCTACCTCAACCTGGATTTCTTCCTGCGCATCGGCGCCAGCATGCCGCACAACATCCTGCTGATCGTGGCCGAGCGCGACGGCCGGCCGATTGCCTCGTCGCTGCTGATCCATACCGGACAGACCCTGTACGGCCGCTACTGGGGCGCACTGGAATTCGTGCCCTGCCTGCATTTTGAAACGGCCTACTACCAGCCGCTGGAATTCTGCATCGAGCAAAAAATAGCCTGCTTCGAAGGCGGCGCTCAGGGCGAACACAAGATGGCGCGCGGCTTCCTGCCGCAGAAAACCTGGTCGGCGCACTGGCTGGCGCATCCGGGTTTTGCCGACGCCGTGGCGAATTTTCTGGAACGGGAATCGGACGGCATCGACAGCTACATGGATGAGCTGAACGACCGCAATCCTTTCCGCTCAGCCCTGCCTTAACAAGCCACATCACTTCAAGAACAGCCATGCAACCGACCGATATCTTGCTAGCCTTGCTGACCGTCATGATCTGGGGCATGAATTTTGTCGTCATCAAGATCGGCCTGACAGGCTTGCCGCCGCTGCTGTTTTCGGCGCTGCGCTTTGTCTTTGCGGCGTTTCCGCTGGTGTTCTTCATCAAGCGGCCGGCGATACCCTGGCGCTATCTGGCCGGCTTCGGCCTGTTCCAGTTCGCCCTGCAGTTTTCCTTGCTGTTCTCCGGCATGCAGCTCGGCATAGGCGCCGGCCTGGCCTCGCTGGTGATCCAGTTGCAGGCGTTTTTCACCATCGGCCTGGCGGTGCTGCTGCTGGGCGAACGGCCGCTGCTGACGCAATTGCTGGGCGCGCTGGTCGCGCTAGCCGGCATCGTGCTGGTCTCCACCCATCTGGAAGCGCAAGCTACCGTGATCGGCTTCCTGCTGGTGATCGGCGCCGGCCTGAGCTGGGCCAGCGCCAATATCGTCACGAAGAAGATCGGCAAGGTCAATCCGCTGGCGCTGATGAGCTGGGGTTCGCTGATGGCGGCGCCGCCTCTGCTGCTGGCTTCGGCGCTGCTGGAAGGCCCGGCTGCCTGGCATGACGCCTTTATGCACTTTGGCTGGACCTCGGCGGCGGCGGTGTTTTACCAATCCTATCCGAACACCATCGTCGGCTACGGCATCTGGACCATCCTGATGCGCAAGTACCCGGCGGCGACGGTGGCGCCGTTCTCGCTACTGGTGCCGCTGGTGGGCATGCTGAGCGCCGCCATCCTGCTGGGCGAAGCGCTGCAGTGGTGGAAGATCGCCGCCGGCCTGTTGGTGCTGGGCGGGCTTGCCCTGAACCAATTCGGCGCGCGCCTGCTGCCGCTGCTCAGGCGCGCGTAGCGATTAGGCCCAGCCCCTGCTCGACGGCGTCGAGGAACAACCTGACCTTGGACGACAGATAGCGGTTCGGCAGATAAATGCCGTACAGGCGACGCTGCGGCAACGGCGCATATTGCGGCAGCAGCCTGATCAGTTTCTTTTGCGCCAGGTCGGCGCCGGTCATGTAATCCGGCAGCAGGCCAATGCCCATGCCGCGCAGCACGCACTGGTGCAGCCAGACGCTATTGTTGCAATTGATGTGCGGCGTAATCCTGATTTCGTGACGCGATCCAGGCTTGCCGTCGACTTCTTCAAACTGCCAGATGTCCTTGGCACCCATGATGTTGTCGGCCAGGCAGTCGTAGGCTGGCAATTCCTCCAGCGTCTGCGGCAAGCGCCGCGTGGCAAAATATTCGGCGCTGCCGACCACGCTCCAGCCGACCCGGTACAGCATGCGCGCATGGACGTTCTCCGGCGGCGTATTGGCGATGCGCAGCGCTACGTCGATGGAGCGTTCGGCGAGATCCAAGAACTGGTCAGACAGCGTCAGCTCCAGCTCGATTTCTGGATGCTGCTGCATGAAATTGCAGACGATATCCGGCAGGCAGACATTGGCGAAATTGGCCGGCGCTGTCACGCGCAAGATGCCTTGCGGCGAATCCTGCCGCCGCAGCACTTCCTGCTCGGCCTCCGCCACTTCCGACAAGATCGCCTTGCAGCGCCGGTAAAACACCTCGCCGGCCTCGGTCAGGCTGAGGCTGCGGGTGGTCCGCTGCAGCAGCTTGACCCGCAGCTCGCGCTCCAGCGCGCTGACCTGTTTGCTGACATGCGAATTCGACACTTCCAGCCGCGCCGCCGCGATGGAAAAGCTGCCGTGATCCGCCACCGCGACGAAAGCCACCATTCTTTGCAAATCGATCATATTTTCTATATAGAACTAATGATTTTATAAAACCTGATTTAATCATCATACAGAAACAATAAACTGGCTTCATCTTTCTTTTACGGAGCACCCAAGATGCAAGCCACCGACGTCTTCCTGGCAATCCTGACGGTCTCGATCTGGGGCCTTAACTTTGTAGCCATCAAGATCGGCCTGCAGGGTTTGCCGCCTATCCTGTTTTGCGCGCTGCGCTTCATTTTCGCGGCGCTGCCGCTGGTGTTCTTCATCAAGCGTCCGGCCATTCCATGGCGTTTGCTGCTTGCCTACGGCGGCCTGCAGTTCGCCGGCCAGTTTTCCTTGCTGTTCATCGGCATGAAGCTGGGATTCGCGCCAGGGCTGGCGTCGCTGGTGATGCAGCTGCAAGTGTTTTTCACGGTGGCGCTGGCGGTGCTGATACTGGGAGAGCGGGCGCGCGCGGCGCAAATTTTCGGCGCCCTGGTTGCCTTCGCCGGCATGGGCGTGGTCGCCGCCCATCTGGATGGCACGGCAACGGTGCTCGGCTTCGTGCTGGTGGTCGCGGCCGGACTCAGCTGGGCCGGCGCCAATATCGTCACCAAGCAGATCGGCAAGGTCAATCCGCTGGCGCTGGTGGCATGGGGTGCGCTGATGGCGGCGCCGGCGCTGTTGCTGGCATCGCTGGCGTTTGAGGGTGCGGCCGCCTGGCAGGATGCGGCGCAGCGCTTCAACTGGACCTCGGCCGGCGCCATCCTGTTCCAGTCCTATCCGACCACTATCCTCGGCTTTGCCATCTGGTCGACCTTGATGCGCAAATATCCGGCCGCCACGGTGGCGCCGTTCTCGCTGCTGGTGCCGGTGGCCGGCATGCTGAGCGCCTCCCTGATATTGGGAGAGGCGCTGCAGCCGTGGAAAATCATGGCAGGGCTGCTGGTGCTGTGCGGCCTGCTGCTGAACCAGTTCGGCGGCCGCCTGGCGCTGCTGCTGAAAACCGCCAGGCCATGAAAAAAGCGCACCGTGGTGCGCTTTTTCAGTAAACCCGGCCCGCTCAGGCAGGCCTCGGTTCCGGCAAATTACGCCGCGATGGACTTCTTGTAAGCCTCGACGCCCGCCAGGATTTCCTTGCGCGCTTCGTCAGGGCCGAACCAGCCGTCGATCTTGACCCATTTACCCTTTTCCAGGTCCTTGTAGTGTTCGAAGAAATGCTGGATCTGCTTCAGGCGCAGTTCATTCATGTCTTCCGGCTTTTGCCAGTGGGTGTAGATGCTCAGCACCTTGTCGACCGGCACCGCCAGCAGCTTGGCGTCCTGACCGGCTTCGTCCGACATCTTCAGCACGCCCACCGGACGGCAGCGCACCACCACGCCCGGGAACAGCGGGAACGGCGTGATCACCAGCACGTCGACCGGATCGCCATCTTCCGACAAGGTTTGCGGGATATAGCCGTAGTTGCACGGGTAGTGCATGGCAGTGCCCATGAAGCGGTCAACGAAAATCGCGCCGGATTCCTTGTCTACTTCGTATTTGATCGGATCGGCATTCATCGGGATTTCGATGATGACGTTGAAATCGTTTGGCAAATCGCGCCCGGCCGATACTTGATTCAGACTCATGGTGTGCTCTCGTCAATAATTAAAAAATTTGCTGGTGGACTGTAACAGCCGATTCGAGAGTGAAAGACGCGTACACGGCACGCAGGGCAAGGCGCAAAGCGGAGCAATAGCGAGGCTATTGCGAGCATTTGCAACGCCGCCATGCGGGTCGTGTACGTGGCAGGCGCTCTCGAATCGGCTGTTACAGTCCACCAATACCTTTGCAACCTTAAATTATAACGGCTGATAGTCTTATCGTGCGTTGCAACATCGAGTTATGTTGCACTTGATCGATATCTTTTAAGCAACTCACTAGCACTTCGTTGCAGGTAAAACATTAATCGGGGCGGATGCTGCGCCTCAACATGTTCCTTGCAAGCATTCCTGTTTTGTCTTATATTTCAGTAATTACTGAAAATTCAAAACATCATGCACACCATCCCTCCGAGCAATACACCTGCCGTCAGCACTCCGCCCACCCCATTGACGCCCCTCACTCAGCGCTTCATCTCGCACTTCGGCGAAATGGGCAGCCGCTGGGGCATCAATCGCACCGTCGGACAGATTTATGCGTTACTTTATGTCCTGGGGCAACCTTTGAATGCTGACCAGATTGCCGAATACCTGACGTTTTCCCGCTCCAACGTCAGCATGGGATTGAAAGAATTGCAATCGTGGCGCCTGGTCAAACTACTGCATCACCCCGGCGACCGTCGCGAGTATTTCGAACCGCCGAAAGATATCTGGGACATTTTCAAGACTTTGCTGGAAGAACGCCGGCGCCGCGAAATCGAGCCGACCTTGTCGATGTTGCGCGATGCGCTGCTGGAAACCCCGGCTAACGAGACCGACCAGCAGGCGCAGCAGCGGATGCGCGAAATGTACAACCTGATCGAGCTGTCCAGTTCCTGGTTTGACGATGTGCAGCGGCTCTCGCCGGAAACCCTGGCTTCGCTGATGAAGATGGGTTCCAAGGTCAAGAAGCTGCTGGATGTACGCGACAAGTTCCGCATGCCCGGCTCGGGCAGCAAGACCAAGAGCAGCAACGACCACCCCGATGTGCTGCAGAACGCTAAGGAGTAGACGTCCTATGTCTTTCGCCTTGAACAAACGCTTTACGCGCCTGCCGCTGGCGGTCGAAATCACCCTGATTTTGATCGTCAAGATTGCGCTGCTGACCGTGCTCTGGAAGGCCTTTTTTTCCGAGCCGCAGACCAAGAAAATGCGCATGCCGACTGACCTTGTAGAACAGCACATGCTCAGTCCGCAACCCGCCGCAATCCCTTCCCATCTACCCCCTTCTGAGGCCCGCCAATGATTCCTATCGATGAAGTCGTCGCCCTGTCGCGCCTGCAGTTCGCTGCGACCGCGATGTTCCATTTTCTATTCGTGCCGCTCACCCTCGGGCTGGCATGGATCCTGGTCATCATGGAGTCGGTCTATGTGATGACCGGCAGTCCGGTCTACAAGGACATGACGCGCTTCTGGGGCAAGCTGTTCGGCATCAATTTCGCCATGGGGATCGCCACCGGCATCACCTTGGAATTCCAGTTCGGCACCAACTGGTCGTATTACTCGCACTATGTCGGCGACATCTTCGGCACACCGCTGGCGATCGAAGGGATGATGGCCTTCTTCCTCGAATCGACCTTCGTCGGCCTGTTCTTCTTCGGCTGGGATCGCTTGTCGCGGGTCCAGCATCTGCTGGTCACCTTCCTGGTGGCGCTGGGCTCCAGCCTGTCGGCCTTGTGGATCCTGATCGCCAACGGCTGGATGAACAATCCGGTCGGCGCCGAGTTCAATTATGAAACCATGCGCATGGAGCTGACCAGCATCGTCGACGTCATCTTCAATCCGGTGGCGCAGGTGAAGTTCGTCCACACCCTGTCCGCAGGCTATGTCGCCGCTTCCATGTTCGTGCTGGGCATCTCCGCCTTTTATCTGCTGCGCGGCCGCGATACCGCCTTCGCCCTGCGCTCGTTTGCGATCGCGGCCGGCTTCGGCCTGGCCTCGACCCTGTCGGTGATCGTGCTCGGCGACGAATCCGGCTACACCGCGGGCGAAGTCAACAAGGTCAAGCTGGCGGCGATGGAGGCCGAATGGCATACCGAACCGGCGCCGGCCGGCATCACCGTGGTCGGCTGGCCCAACGAGAAAGAACAGCGCACCGACTATGCCATCAAGATCCCGTATGTGCTGGGCCTGATCGGCACCCGCTCAGCCGACAAGCAGATCACCGGCATCCAGGATCTGAAGAAGGAACATGAGGTACGCATCCGCAACGGCATGCTGGCCTACGCAGCCCTCACCCGCCTGAAAGGCGGCGACAAGTCGCCCGAGGCGGTGGCTGCCTTCGACCAGCGGAAAGACGATCTCGGCTACGGCCTGCTGCTGAAGAAGTACACGCCGAACGTGATCGACGCCACGCCGGAACAGATCGGTATGGCGGTCAACGACACCTTCCCGAAAATCGCGCCGATGTTCTGGTCGTTCCGCCTGATGGTCGGGCTGGGCATGCTGTTCCTGTTCATCTTCTCCTGCTCGTTCTACTTCCTGATCCGCAAGCAGCTGGCCAAGCAGCGCTGGCTGCTGCGCCTGGCGGTGTACAGCATCCCGCTGCCATGGGTCGCGATCGAGCTGGGCTGGCTGCTGGCGGAATACGGCCGCCAGCCATGGACCATCTCGGGCGTGCTGCCGACCCACCTGTCGGCTTCGACCCTGCAGCCTGGCAGCCTCTACTTCAGCCTGGCCGGCTTCCTCGGCTTCTATGGTTTCCTGTTCATCATTGAAATGATACTGATGGTGAAATACGCCCGCCGCGGCCCGAGCAGCCTGCATACCGGCAAGTACCACTGGGAACGTCTGGCAGCATCCACTTCCGATTCGAGCGCCAAGGCATAAGGAGAAACCGCCATGTTTGACTATGAAACCTTGAAAGTAATCTGGTGGGGCTTTGTCGGCGTGCTGTTGATCGGTTTCGCCCTCACTGACGGCTTCGACTTCGGGGTCGGCATGATGCTGCCCTTTATCGGCAAGACCGATGCCGAACGCCGGGTCGTCATCAATTCGATAGGCAGCACCTGGGAAGGCAACCAGACCTGGTTCATCACCGCCGGCGGCGCCATCTTCGCGGCCTGGCCGCTGGTCTACGGCGCGGCGTTCTCGGGTTTCTATGTGGCCTTGATGCTGCTGCTGTTCTCGCTGTTCTTCCGCCCGGTCGGCTTCGACTATCGCAGCAAGGTGGCCGATACGCGCTGGCGCAATGCCTGGGACTGGGGCTTGTTCGCCGGCGGGTTCGTGCCGCCGCTGATTTTCGGCGTCGCCTTCGGCAACCTGTTCCTCGGCGTGCCTTTCCACTACGACGACACCATGCGGGTGGAATACACCGGCAACTTCTTCCAGCTGCTCAATCCCTTCGGCTTGCTGGCTGGCCTGCTGAGCGTCGCCATGCTGCTGATGCACGGCGCGGCTTACCTGCAAGTCAAGACCGATGCCCTGATCGCCCAGCGGGCGCGCGGCGTCGCCAAGGTCGCCGGGCTGGTGACAGTGCTGTTGTTCGTGGCAGGCGGCTTCTGGGTGGCTTTCGGCATCCACGGCTACCGCATCACCGGCATGCCGGACGCCAACAGCGCCTTCATGCCTATTGTCAAGACCGTGACTACTGCCAACGGCGCCTGGCTCGACAACTACGCACGCTGGCCTGCGATCTGGGCCTTGCCGATCATTGCAGTAGCCGGCGCTTTGCTGTGCGTAGTGTTCAGCGCCGCCAACAAGGCCATGGCAGCATTCCTGTCCAGCGGCCTTTGTGTGACCGCCATTATCCTCACTGCCGGCGCCTCGCTGTTCCCGTTCATCATGCCGTCTTCGCTAGCTCCCAACAGCAGCCTGACGATCTGGGATGCGGTATCCAGCCACAAGACGCTAGGCATCATGTTCTGGGTGGTGGTCATCATGCTGCCGATCATCATGCTTTATACAAGCTGGGTGTACCGGGTCATGCGCGGCAAGGTCACGCTCAAGCATATCGAAGACAACGAACACACTGCTTATTAAGCGCACGGACAGGAGAAGATTATGTGGTATTTCGCATGGATATTAGGAGTCGGCCTGGCGCTGGCGTTCGGCATCATCAACGTTATGTGGCTGGAGGCCAATTACGCCTTCGGCAGCAGGGATGAAGAAACCACGCGCGAACGCTTTGAAAGCGCGGCGGCCGAACATGAACAAGCACGGGCGCGCAAGAAATGAGCGCCGCCTATGCCGTGGCAAACCTGGTTGCCCCCAGCGCGGAGTGCGAGGCGCTCTTGCCTGACCATGATTTTGTCGATGCCTACCAGGTCCTGGCCAGCCTTCCCGGCCTGAGCGCCAGACAGGCCGCCGAGGCCATCATCAAGCATCCGCCCGGCTGGATCAGACAACTGATGGCGACCCGCAACCGCGTGATGAGTTTGTTCCGGCTGCGCACGGTGGAATTCGGCGTCGACGATCCGCGTGCGCTGCCGCATACGTTGGGCGGCTTCCCGCTGGTGGCGCAATCGGATCGCGAAGTGGTGCTGGGATTCGACGACAACCACCTGGATTTCCGCATCAGCATCAGAGTCGCGCCGGACGGCCCGGAGGCAACGCAAGTGACGCTCTCGACCATCGTCAAGACCAACAACTTGCTGGGACGCAGCTATCTGGCGACGATCAAGCCTTTCCACCGGCTGATCGTGCGCCATCTGCTGGAGCATGCACGCTTCCGGCTGCAACCGCCCTGAGCCTGGCTATCAACGCAGGTTCAGCTTGCGGTACACCGTATTGCGCGACACCCCCAGGGCCTTGGCGGTAGCGGAAACGTTGCCGCCGCTGGCCTCAAACGCCTGCCTTACAGCCGTTTGCGCCAGATCCTCCAGGCTGCCGCTGCCGGCAGCGTTAAGCGCTGCCGGCGGTAACGCTTGCACGTCTTCCAGGAAATCGTCAGGCAAGTGCTCCAACCGGATCACGCGGTCGGCGCCGGCCATCACCACCGCGGTCCTGAGCAGGTTGCTCAATTGGCGGAAATTGCCCGGCCAGCCGTGGCGATGGAACAGTGCCATGATATCCGGCGCAACCGTACAGCAAGGCTCGCCGCCGGGCTCTTCCAGCAGCAGCTTGTTAACGATGGCCTCAAGGTCGGAACGTTCGCGCAAGGCCGGCAGCTTGACCACCAGCCCGTTCAGGCGATAGTACAGGTCCTCGCGGAACAGGCTGGCGGCAATCAGCTCGCGCAGGTTGCGGTTGGTGGCGCAGATCAGCGCCAGGTTGACCGGAATCGACTTGGTGCTGCCCAGCGGCGTCACCATCCGTTCCTGCAGCACGCGCAGCAGGCGCGCCTGCAAGGCCAGTGGCATATCGCCGATTTCATCCAGGAACAAGGTGCCGCCGTTGGCTTGCAGGATCTTGCCCTGGCCGCCTTTTTTCCGGGCGCCGGTAAATGCTCCCTCTTCGTAGCCGAACAGCTCAGACTCGATCAGCGTTTCCGGAATCGATGCGCAATTGACCGCGACGAAAGCGCCATGCCGGCGCGGTGAATCGTTGTGGATCGCCTGCGCCAGCAATTCCTTGCCGGTGCCGGTTTCGCCGGTGATCAGCACCGGGATGTCGCGCCCTCTTACCTTGTCCAGCTTGCCGATCAGCGCCGCCATCTGCGGATCGCCGGTATTCAGGTAACGCAGACTGGAGAGCCGCGGTGGCGATTTCGACGGCGCCGGCGCGGCGGCATCCGCCGCCGGCCGGACTTCGCTGAAATGCTGGAACACGCTGTTCGACAGCCTCAGCTCTGCTTTCGCAGACACTCTGACGCCGCTGTGCAGGCAAAGATCAAGCAAGCCCGGCGCCGCCGTTCGATAATGATCGAACAAGGTCGATACCGGCAAGCCGAACAGCGAGCTGAAGGTATGCGACTGCAATGCCGTCAGCGGCAAGCCGAGCTGGAACAAGGCGCTGCGGTTGGCGGACAGGAAACGCCCGCCCGGCGTAAAGCAGGCGATGCCCTCCATCAGCGTGCCGACGAATTCGGGACGGCTGTGGAAATGCAAGGTGACCGCATTTTCAAACGCGGCGGTAAACAGCTGGTTCTCGATCATCTGCGCCGACATCCGCACCAGCGCCATGGTGTGCTTGTGGTAGCTGTCGCGGTCGCCGCTGACATCCAGTACGCCGAGGATCTTGCCTTGGTGGTCGAAGATCGGCGCTGCCGAACAAGTCAGGAAATGGTTGGCCTGCAGGTAATGGGCGTCGGCATGCACCGTGGTCGGCGCCCGCTCCGCCAGCGCGGTGCCGATGGCGTTGGTGCCCTTGCTTTGTTCGGACCAGGCCACGCCCGGATTCAGCGCCACCCGCTCGGCCTTGACCAGGAAATCGTCGTCGCCCAGCGCATGCACGATGACGCCGCTGGCATCGGTCAGCAGCACCATGTTGTGGGTATTGATGATCTGCTCGTACAGCGTTTCCATGACCGGCAAGGCATGCGTGTACAGCGCATGGTTCTGCTCCAGCAGCAAGGACAGGGCAGCCGCGCCGAGCGGCCCGATATCGGGCTTGTCCTGCCGCGCCAGGCCGTACGCGCTGGAACGCTGGTGCGATTTCTCGATCACGCCGGGGTCGCTGGCCGCCAGCGCAAAGCGCTGCGCCGGCCGGTTGCATGAGAGGTCACTCATCGGGTCTCCTTCGGCCGGCAATGCCCGCCTGTGCGTCGGGCGCTGACGCGCCTCTAGAGGTAATTAACCCTTAGTCTACCTTCGAATGACTATCGATGTGATTAAACTGCGGCGCACGGCGCAGTATGGTCGCGCAAGACGGGGAAACCCCTGCCACCTGCCAGACAGGCGCCATGCAACCGGGACAGCGGCATCAGTTGCCAGACTGGCTACCCAATAACAAAGGAGTTTCGGCCACCCTGGCATATTCGTCATCGCTGAACAAGCGCGAGCGGCTGAGAAACCTGAGGCCGCTGCCGTTTTCCAGGGAAAACATGCCGCCGTTGCCCTGCACGACATCGATGATCAGCTGGGTGTGCTTCCAGTATTCAAACTGCTCTGCGCCGATGTAGAACGGCGCGCCGTCCAGGTCGCCCAGATAGACATCGGCATCGCCGACCTGGAATTCTCCCAGCGCGTAGCACATGGGCGAACTGCCGTCGCAGCAGCCGCCCGATTGGAAAAACATCACCGGACCATGCTTTTGCCTGAGGCTGCGCAACAGGTCGAGTGCGGCGGCGGTGGCGCTGACGCGGGCGATAATCGAGGGCATGATTGACCTTGCAGGTAGCACGCAACTGGTGGCAAAAACGGTCCTGCCTGCCGCTTGCCAGGCAGGACCGCGCGGCTTTAGAAAAAGCCCATGGCGTCAGGACTGTAGCTGACCAGCAGGTTCTTGGTCTGCTGATAATGATCCAGCATCATCTTGTGGTTTTCGCGGCCGATGCCGGATTGCTTGTAGCCGCCAAACGCTGCATGGGCCGGATACAGATGATAGCAATTGGTCCAGACGCGGCCGGCCTGGATCCCGCGCCCCATGCGGAAGGCGCGCGAGCCGTCGCGCGTCCACAGACCGGCGCCGAGCCCGTACAAGGTATCGTTGGCCAGCGCCAGCGCCTCTTCCTCATCCTTGAAGGTGGTCACCGACAGCACCGGGCCGAAGATTTCTTCCTGGAAGATGCGCATCTTGTTGTTGCCTTCGAATACCGTCGGTTCGACGTAGAAGCCGGCTTCGAAATCACCGCCCAGTTGCTTGCGCGCGCCGCCGGTGAGCAGCTTGGCGCCCTCCTGCTTGCCGATGTCGATGTAAGACATGATTTTTTCCAGCTGCTCCTGCGAAGCCTGGGCGCCGATCATGGTTGCGCTGTCAAGCGGATTGCCCTGCTTGATGGCCTTGACCCGTTTCAATGCCCGCTCAATGAAACGGTCGTAGATCGATTCCTGGATCAACGCGCGCGAAGGACAGGTGCAGACCTCGCCCTGGTTCAGCGCAAACATGGCGAAGCCTTCCAGGCATTTGTCGAAGAAGGCATCGTCCTGGTCCATCACATCGGCAAAGAACACATTGGGCGATTTGCCGCCCAGCTCCAGCGTCACAGGAATGATGTTTTGCGAAGCATATTGCATGATCAGGCGGCCGGTGGTGGTCTCGCCGGTGAAAGCGATCTTGGCGATGCGCTTGCTGGAGGCCAGCGGCTTGCCGGCTTCCAGGCCGAAGCCGTTGACGATATTCAGGACACCGGGAGGCAGCAAGTCTTGCACCAGCTCGATCCAGACCATGATCGAGGCCGGCGTCTGCTCGGCCGGCTTGATCACCACGCAATTGCCGGCCGCCAGCGCCGGCGCCAGCTTCCACACCGCCATCAGGATCGGGAAGTTCCAGGGAATGATCTGGCCGACCACGCCCAGCGGTTCATGGAAATGGTAGGCATAGGTCTGCTCGTCGATGGTCGCCACCGAACCTTCCTGGGCGCGGATGCAGCCGGCGAAATAGCGGAAGTGGTCGATCGCCAGCGGGATGTCAGCCGCAGTGGTTTCGCGGATCGGCTTGCCGTTGTCGATGGTTTCGGCGATCGCCAGCAATTCCAGGTTGGCTTCCATGCGGTCGGCGATCTTGTTCAGGATATTGGCGCGCTCGGCCGGCGAGGTCTTGCCCCAGGCGGCCTTGGCGGCATGGGCGGCGTCCAGCGCCAGTTCGATGTCTTCCGCGCTGGAACGGGCGATTTCGCAGAAGGTCTTGCCGATCACCGGGCTGACATTCTCGAAATACTCACCCTTGACCGGCGGCACAAACTTGCCGCCGATGAAATTGTCGTAACGTTGCTTGAATGGATTGCGGGTAGCTAGCTTGCTGATGTCTGCGAGATTCATGTCGTCCTCTGGCCTTGGTTGGAGTCATTGTCTGGAGTGGTTCTGAACAAACTACACCTGACATGGCGCAATGAACGTGCCAGCCGCCGGCGCGTGCCAGGAGCCGCCAAACAGCAGGCAAGAGAGGGGGAATATCCGTTTCGGATGGCTGTCTGGACACCAGGAAGATGTTCAGTTATTGAACAAGGATGTGGTACATGTGCTGCGAAATGCAACACCGGGACCAGCCGCTATATTGCGGCCGGGAGACGCCAGCTTCAGGCCGCGCAGCTTTCCTGCGGCGCCGCCGCTTCAGCGTGATCGGCAGGACCGACCTCATCGGCCGGCGCGCCATCGTCAACGCTGATGGCGATGGCGACCTGCTCCAGCTTGGTCACCGCCACATTCAGGGAATCGTTGATCTGCGCCCTGGTATGTTCCGGCATGGTTTCAGCGATCTGCGCCACCGCCCCTGCCAGATCGATCACCGCCAGCGTCAGGTTGGCAATCAGGTCTCGCTCATTCGTCATCTTTTATGGTCCTCATGGTCCTGTATTTGGGTCCTGTATCATACGGGGCTGGCATTATTACACTAGCGGACCAGATACGACACCGCCCTGCGATAAAAAAATGCCCGCGATTATTAATAACCGAATCTTGAATCATCAGACCATGCAGCCGAAATCCCCATCCGACCAGCGCCCGCCAACAACCCTGGCCTTGTTTTGCAAGGTCGTCGACAACTATGGCGACATCGGGATCTGCTGGCGCCTGGCGCGGCAGCTGGAGCAGGAACACGGGATTGCCGTGACCCTGTGGGTCGACGACTTGCCGAGTTTCCGGCGGATTTGCCCGGAAGTCGACGTCGATCGCGAACTGCAGCTGATCAGCGGCGTCACGGTACGCCACTGGCGCGACCAGCAAGGCGCATTCAGCGCGCAAGACGTGGCCGCTATCGTGATCGAGTTTTTTGCCTGCGACATCCCACCCGGCTACATCAAGGCCATGTCGGAACGCAGTCCGCGTCCGGTGTGGCTGAACCTGGAAGGACTGAGCGCGGAAGAATGGGTGGAAGGCTGCCATGCCTTGTCGTCGCCGCAGCCGCAATCCTTGACCAAATATTTCTTCTTTCCCGGCTTCACCAGCCGCACCGGCGGCTTGCCGCTGGAATCAGGATTGCTCCGGCAGCGCGGGGCATTCCAGCAGGATGCGGCGGCGATGGCCGTTTTTCTCGGGCAATTCGGCGTCACGCCGGCAGAGATGGCATCCCTCAAAATCTCCCTGTTCTGCTATCCCCAGGCCCCGGTTGCCGAGCTGTTCGCAACCTGGCAAAACAGCAGCCGGACGATCACCTGCCTGGTGCCGGAAGGCGTGGCCGCCGATGCCGTCCAGGCATTTCTCGGACAAGCCGCGACCGCAGGCGCCAGCGCCACCCGCGGTGGGCTGACGCTGCGCGTACTGCCCTTCGTGCCGCAACCTGATTACGACAAGCTGCTGTGGGCCTGCGACCTCAATTTCGTCCGCGGCGAGGATTCCTTCGTGCGTGCGCAGTGGGCAGCAAAACCCTTCATCTGGCATATCTATCCGCAGGACAAGGATTTGCACCACGTCAAGCTGAATGCCTTCCTGCAGGCCACTAGCGCCAAAACTCCCAGCCTGGTCGCGTTTTCTTTGGGATGGAATGGCGCCGCCGGCGAAGCCGTCGACTGGAACGCGGCATGGCGCCGCTTCGAGGCTGAACTACCGGAAATTGCCAGACTGTCTACTAATTGGGAGCAACAACTGTTGGCAAATGGCGACCTCGCCTCCAATTTATGCAAGTTCGCCGAAACAGTTAAGTAAGGGGCATGGAAAAATGGGTTAAAATATAGGGCTAATTTTTGACGCATTCTAAAATTCAATCATACGTGGGCTTGCGGTGCTTCCTGCCAGTAGGCTACAGATGATTTTTATGCAACCTACTTTTTACGTATATTCGCTATGAAACCAGCAAAAGAAATTCGTGTCGGCAACATCATCATGGTTGACAGCAAGCCTATGATCGTCCTGCGCTCTGACGTCAACGGTTCGAGCCGCACGGGCTTCACCTACAAGTGGAAACTGAAGAACCTGCTGACCAACGCCCCGATGGAAAACGTTTTCCGCGGCGACGACAAGTTCGACGTGGTCGTGCTCGACAAGAAGCCGGTCACCTATTCGTACTTTGCCGATCCGCTGTTCGTGTTCATGGACGCTGATTACGAACAATACGAAATCGAAGAAGAAAACCTGGGCGACGCCCTGCACTACCTGAAAGACGGCATGGAATGCGAAGCCGTGTTTTACGACGGCAAGGCAATCTCGGTCGAACTGCCGACCACGATCCAGCGCCAGGTGATCTACTCGGAGCCAGCGGTCAAGGGCAACACTTCGGGCAACGTCCTGAAAGAAGCCAAGATTGAAAACGCCATCGAAGCCAACCAGCACATCGTCATGGTGCCGCTGTTCGTCAGCTCCGACGACGTGATTGAAATCGACACACGCACTAACGAGTTCAAGAAGCGCGCTTAATAGCCTCTTCTGCTTGAAAAAAAACGCTGCCGATCATGGGCAGCGTTTTTTTCGCCCATTCATTTTATTGGAATGAGTGCTCAATCTCATATCAATAAAAAAGACAATTGGCGATAGCGCATCTTCGCCAACCCACCCGACACAAAACTCAGTCCGGGGTTAAATCAACATCGAAATATGAGCGATCATTCAGTCTAATTTCGAAGGCCGCGCCTCCGGAAAGGCGCAGCTCGCCTAGATCTCAGGATTCCAGCCCGACCAGCAGCTGCCGCAGCAAGCCCGCCAGCTGCGCCTGATCCTGGGCATTCATGTGCGCCAGCAAGCGCTGCTCATTGCCCACATGGGCCGCCACTGCCCGCTCCGCCAGCGCCAGGCCGGCGGCGGTCAGCGTGATCAAGACACTGCGCCGGTCATCCGGATTGTGGGCGCGCTCGACCAGCCCGGCACGCTCCAGGTGATCGATGCGGTTGGTCATGGTGCCCGAGGTAATCATCAACGACTGCAGCAGCGCATTCGGCGACAGCCGATATGGCGCCCCCGCCCGACGCAGGGTCGCCAGCACATCGAACGACCAGCTGGTGAGGCCGAACGGCTCCAGGCCGTCATTGACGCCGCGCTCCAGGTAATGCGACAGGCGGCTGATGCGGCCGATCACGCCCATCGGCGAGCTGTCTAGGTCCGGACGCTCGGTTTGCCACTGCTCAAGAATCTTATCAACCTTATCCGTTGTCATTGCGCACACTCTATTCAAATGATGATTGGATACAAGACCATATCTTGACATCAAGAGATCTTCCTGTAAAATGTATTTATCTTGACGTAGAGATAGTTCACATAGAGATATATCATGAGAAAAAATTCACTTCTTGGCGATATCCTCCTGACCGCGATTGCACCGGCCATCTGGGGCAGCACCTACCTGGTGACAACCCAGCTGCTGCCGGCCGGACATCCGCTGATGCTGGCAATGCTGCGCGCGCTGCCGGTCGGCCTGTTGCTGCTGGTCTTGCTGCACAAGCTGCCGAGCGGCATCTGGTGGCTGCGCGTGTTCGTGCTGGGCGCACTCAACTTCACCATTTTCTGGTCGCTGCTGTTCGTCTCGGCCTACCGCTTGCCGGGCGGCGTCGCTGCCACAGTCGGCGCCATTCAGCCGCTGCTGGTGCTGCTGTTTTCCTGGCTGATGTTCAAGGAAGCGCCGCGCCGCCTGGGGTTGCTGGCCGGCGCCGCCGGCATCGTTGGCGTCGCTTTGCTGGTGTTGACGCCATCCGCTGCGCTCGATGGCTGGGGCGTAGGCGCCGGCTTGCTGGGCACGTTGGCGATGGCGATAGGCACCGCGCTCAGCAAACGCTGGCGCGCACCGGTATCGCCGCTGACTTTCACTGCCTGGCAATTGAGCGCGGGCGGCTTGCTGCTACTGCCGCTAGCGTTATGGCTGGAACCGCCGTTGCCTGCGCTGAGCACGCAAAACATCGCCGGCTTCATCTATCTGGGCCTGGTCGGCGCCGGGCTGACTTACTGGCTGTGGTTCCGCGGCCTGCAAAAACTGCAGGCCGCAGCGGCAGCGTCGCTCGGTCTGTTGAGCCCGGTAACCGCCACCGTGCTGGGCTGGCTGGTGCTGGACCAGCAACTGACGCCGCTACAGATACTGGGGGCAGCGATCATCCTGCTCAGCGTCTGGCTAGGACAATGGGCGGCACGGCCAACGCCAGCCAAACCGGCGCGCACCAATGCAACAAGGCCGCAGCGCCATGCTGCCCCACTGCGGGGTTAGCAAGACGGAGCGGCCTTGGCCGACTTGATGATTTGCTTGATTACTTGCTGAGTATTTCCGCCAGCTTCTTGTTACCCATGCCAAAGCTGGCAATCACCGCCAGGCTGGTCATCGCCAGGAATCCACCCAGCCACAGCGTGGCGGAAATTCCCACCGCATCGACCACCACGCCACCAGTGAAGGAACCCAGCGCGATCGCTACCTGGACAATACTGACGAACAGCGCCGAGCCGGCCTCCGGCAAATCCGGCGAAGATAGCTGCAGCCAGATGCTGAGGCACAGCGGGATGGCGCCGAAGGCAACTCCCCAGGCCAGCACCATCACGGTCACCGCGGCCGGCGATGCATGCGCCAGCGGCAATGTCGCCAAAGCGACCAGCAGGATCGCTACCATGGCGAACAGCGAAGCCTGCAGATGACGTGTCACGGTCGTGGAGATCGCCAGGTTGGCGATAAAGCCGACAAACCCGAATCCCAGCAATACCGAGGTAATCGCCGACAGGCTGAAATTGTTTTGCGCGAGGAAAGGCGTGACATAGGTGTAGGACGAGAAATGCGCGCCAAACACCAGCGCCACCATCAGCAAGCTCTTGCGGGCAGTCGCCCGGCTCAGCAGGGCGCGCAGGTCGCTGAAACGGATCGCCGCTTTCGACGGCAAGGCTGGCAGCAGCAAGGCTTGCGCCGCCAGGGCCAGCGCCGCCAGCGCGCCGGTGGCGATGAACGATGCGCGCCAGGAATACAGGCCGCTGATGAAGGTGCCGAGCGGTACGCCGATCACGGTAGCGAAGGTAACGCCGCTGAGTATCATCGCGGTCGCCTTGGCCGCGTGCTCTTGCCGCACCAGCCGCCCCGCGGTCGCCAGCGCCAGCGTCCAGAAGCCGCCCAGGGCAGCCCCCAGCAAGGCGCGCCCCAGCAGCATGATGCCGAAGCTAGGGGCAAAGGCGGATACCAGGTTCGATGTCAGCAGCAGGATCGACAAGACAAGCAGGATGAAGCGGCGGTCGATGCGCCCCGCTCCCAGCATCAGGCCCGGCGCCGAAATGGCGGCGATGATGCCGGGCGTGGTCACCATCAGGCCCGCCGTGCCCGGCGATACGCCAAGATCGCTGGCGATCTGCGGCAGCAAACCCACCGGCAAGAATTCCGTCGTCACGAAAGCAAAAGCGCCTATCGCCACCGACACCACCGACAGCCAGGAGCGCAGCGGCGATGCCGCGCTGGCCGCAGGGGCCGGCATATCCAGAAGGCTGTCGTTTTGCGCGCTGAGCGCGGCCAGATTTTTTTCCATGTAAAACTCCCCTGCGCCTGGTTCAGGACCAGCGCTTAAATAAGTCGAATAAAAAATTGATTCAGACCAGCCGGCCTTGACCCACTACCACCACCACTACCGCTCGCCAGCTGCACTGCAATGGCATCGAAGCGATACGCCCCGATTAAACTGTATTATTTTAAGATACAGTTAAGAATATAAAAATAGGATCGAAATGATCCTCCTGCCCCCGGCAAGATTAACTGTAATGTACCAGAATACAGTTAACCGCAAAAAAACAGCCTATTTGCCAGTCTTGTCAGCAATCTTGTTAACCAGCTCGCACAGCTTTCTTTCCCGCAAAATATCCAGCAAGGCGCTTTCCACCTCCGACACCACCGGGTCCAGCACCATGTCCATGCCGCAACTGACCGGGCAGCACAGGTCTTTCGAGCGCGTATTGTGCTTTAGCACCGGCCCTTCCTCTACCGCCTGGTAAATCTCCGCCAGGTTGATGGCAGATGCCGGCCGCGCCAGCTGCACGCCGCCGCCCTTGCCTTCCTTGGTCACCACCAGCTTGGCCTTGCTCAGCTTGCGCAGCAGCTCGCGCACGAAAACAGGATTAGTATTGACGCTGGCGGCGATCGCCGTGGACGGGAAATACACTTCCCCGCCCCTGGTGGCGTACTCCACGCTGACTAAGATATGCGCCGCGACGGCAAATCGACTGGACTTCATACTGTAATTATATTCCATACAGATAATCGTGCAACGAATATCTTGGTATATGCTTATGAGGCTGCCGGCGCAAGCGGCTGATCACTATCAAAATGACGAGAACAACATGCCCAAGTACCTGGAAAGAGACGCCGTGGTGAAACTGGAGGACTTGCCGAATATCGGCAAGGCTGGCGCCGCCGACCTGCGCTGCATCGGCATCCTGCAGCCGGCGCAACTGATCGGCAAATCGCCGCTGCAGATGTATGAAGCCTTATGTGTCGCCACCGGCGCCCGCCACGATCCCTGCGTGATCGATGTGTTCATGTCGGTGGTGCGCTACATGGAAGGCGCCGAGCCGCTGCCATGGTGGTCGTACACAGCAGAGCGCAAGCGCCTGCTCAAGTCCGGCTAACGGACCAGACAGCTTGCCGCCGCATGCGGAGACGGCTATTCCTATTCCAGTATTACGAGAGTAAAAATGCAATTGACCTGGCTTGAAGATTTTGTCGAACTGGCTCGGACACGCAGTTTTTCTCGCGCTGCGGAAAACCGCTTTGTCACGCATCCAGCCTTCGGGCGCCGCATCCACGCACTGGAGCAATGGGTGGGCGCAGAATTGGTGGCGCGCACGCAGCCGCTGTCCCTGACCCCGGCTGGCAAATTGTTTCTCGATGCAGCGACACATGCGATCGATGTCCTGCACGCGGCCCGGGCGCAATTGCAGGATAGCGCCCAGCCTCCGGAGGAAATCTTGCGGGTCGCCACCGGCCGTACCCTGGCGCGCACTTTTTTCCCGGGCTGGTATGAAACGATCAACCAGCGTTTCGGCCCCTTTCCGGTCTCGGTCAGCACCGGTGGCGCGCAAGAGGTCATCTTGCGCTTGGCGAGCGGTGATGTCGACTTGCTGGTCATTTACTCCAGCCCGGCGACGCGCCTGCTGATTGATCCACAGCGTTACGAATCCGTCACGCTTGCGCGCGAGATGCTATTGCCGGTCAGCGCCTCGGATGCCAAAGGACAGCCCAAATTCCGTTTGCCGGCCGGCGATGCGGCAAGCCCCATTCCCTGGCTGGCCTTTTCGCAGTCGCTGACGCTGCGCGGCGTGCTCGCCAGGCATCTGGCCGGCTTGCCGAAAAAACTGTCGCTGCGCATGGGCTACCAGGCCGACTCCTACGAGTCGATCCTGGAAATGGCGAAGCGTGGCGCCGGCCTGGCCTGGCTACCGCAACGGCTGGTGCAGGACGATTTAAAGCAAGGCAATCTGCTGCTGGTCGGCGATGCCGACATGCGCGTCGGCTTCGATATTTCCCTCTATCGCATGCGGGGCAACGCCAATGCGCTGGTCAAAGCGATCTGGGAAGGCGTTTCTGCAGACGCCGTCGATGACCTGTGATATCAGATAGCAAAGCGCGATCGCAATAAAAAGCACAAGCCTGTGCCGAAACGGCAATCGGGACTGCCGTACGCTCCCTATACTTCCTGAAATTTTCAAAAATTGCTGACGCGATCCGCCGCAGGATGCTCTGCAGGCACAGCCGTCAGCCAGTCTTTGAAAATCAAAAAATAGCGCGCATCGTGCATTTTCGCACTAGATGAAACGCAAAAAACAACAATTCTGGAGCCATCGCATGTCATCACAGCCACGAACACTGGAAACCCGCAGCTTGCCGGTCAGCAAACCTGGCAATCCCTGGAAAGAAATCTGCGCGGCCAGCATCGGCAACGCACTCGAATTCTATGATTTGCTGATCTACGGCTATTTCGCGATCGTGATCGGTAAGCTGTTCTTTCCGGCAGCGGACGAAACCACTTCCTTGCTGCTAAGCGTCGGCACATTCGGGATTTCCTTCGTCATGCGCCCGCTAGGCGCCATTGTCCTGGGTTCCTATGCAGACCGGGCCGGACGCAAAGCATCGCTGACCGTATCCATCTTTGTCATGATGATTGGCACGGCGATGATTGCTTTTGCTCCGACCTATGCACAAATCGGCATTGCCTCTCCCCTGATCGTGATCGTGGCCCGCATGCTGCAAGGCTTTTCCACCGGCGGCGAATTCGGCGCGGCAACTGCATTCATGGTCGAGCATGCCGATGCCAAACGGCGTGGCTTCTTCGCCAGCTGGCAATTGTCGACCCAGGGACTGGCGACCGTGCTGGCCGCCGGAGTCAGCGCGCTGCTCAGTTTTACTCTGACAGAGAGTCAGCTGGACGACTGGGGCTGGCGGCTGGCGTTTGGCGTCGGTTTGCTGATCGGACCGGTAGGCCTGTATATCCGCAGCCAGATCGATGAAACCCCGGAATTCAAGAAGATTGCGGCGGCCAAGCCGGAACAGTCGCCGTTGAAAGTTGTCCTGCTGCGCGACCGCATCAATCTGCTGCTGGGCATAGGGGTGGTTTCCGGCGCTACCGCATTCAACTACGTGCATAAATTGTATATGCCCACCTATGCATTAAAACAATTGCACATTCCTGCCACTTCTTCATTTCTGAGCGCGATGGTGACCGGGCTGGTCTTGATGATCAGCGCGCCGCTGTTTGGCGCACTATCGGACCGCTACGGCCGCTTCCGCGTCTTGTCGATGGCGATGCTGACGATCGCCTGCACCTCCTATCCCCTGTTCCTCTTATTGACAACCTGGCCGACGGTCGGCACCTTGATGCTGGTCCAGGGCCTGGTCGGGATATTGATCGCTGCCTGCCTCGGACCTATACCTGCGATGCTGTCGGACATCTTCCCGACCAGTACCCGCGGCACCGGACTTGCCCTCAGCTATAACTTTTCCGTCACCTTGTTTGGCGGCTTCGCGCCGCTGATCGTCACCTGGATGATTGCCTTCACGGAGAGCAAACTGGCGCCCAGTTTTTATGTGATGGCGACGGCCTTGATCAGCATTGCAGCGGTGCTCGCGTTGGGGCGCCGGATGGCGCGGCGCGGACCGGTCTGAACCGGCTGCATTCTCATTTTACGCAGCAATTATATTCAGTTTTTTCGAACAGGAGCAACGCTTTATGAAAACCTTGGAACAGATTCGTGCAAAATTGCATGAATATCCGATCGAGGTGGCTTTTCCCGATATCGCCGCGTGGAAGACTGGCAATACGGGCGTCGATTACATGCATACTTTCGACAGCGGCGTGGCCGGTCCGCATGCCATGATCCTGGCGCTCACCCACGGCAACGAAGTCAGCGGCGCGATCGCCGTAGACCAGCTGCTGCGATCAGGAGTGCGTCCGGCAAAAGGTCGCCTCACGCTCGGCTTCGGCAACGTCGATGCCTATCGCCGTTTCGACAGCGGCAACCCGGATGCAAGCCGCTTCATTGACGAAGACATGAATCGCGTCTGGTCGGCGGCAAGACTGGACAGCGCCGATGACTCGCTGGAATTGCGCCGCGCGCGCGCGTTGCGGCCTATCGTCGACAGTGCCGATTTCCTGCTCGACCTGCACTCCATGCATGAAGCAGCGCCGCCGCTGATGCTCAGCGGCCCGCTGGCCAAAGGCATCCGTTTTGCCGCCGACATCGGCGTTCCCGAACACGTGATCGTCGACGGTGGCCATGCCAACGGCAAACGGCTGCGCGACTATGGCGCTTTCGGCGACCCTGCCAGTCCGAAGAATGCCTTGCTGATCGAAACCGGGCAGCACTTCTCGGTGCGCAGCAAGGACGTTGCGCTGGATGCGGCGTCTCGTTTCCTGAGCAAGACTGGCGTGCTCGCCGCGGCGGATCTGAAGGATTTCATGCTGCATGCCGAGCCTGCGCTGCAGCAGGTGCTGCAGGTAACGCAGGCAGTCATCGCCGACACGATGGATTTTGAATTCGCGCAGGATTTTCGCGGCCTGGAAATGATTGAACGCGCCGGCACCGTCATCGCGCGTGACGGCGACAAGCAAATTGTCACGCCTTATGACGATTGCGTGATCGTCATGCCGTCGCTGCGCCATCTCGGTCCGGGCGTCACCGTGATGCGCCTGGCCCGCGCGCTTGAGAACTGGCAGTGAAAAACGTCGCGCCTTGCCGCGGCGCTGGTCCGCGGCAAGCAAGCAAGGTCTTTTCAAGCCGGGATTGCTATCGTCCGCAACTCACTCGGCCTTGGCCAGCATGTTGAAAATGCTGGAGAAATCCAGGCCGCCGGCGCCGCTCTTGCTATGGATATCGTACAGGTTGCGCGCCAGCGCGCCCAGCGGCACGCTGCTGCCGGTCGACAGCGAATTCTCCACCGCCAGCCCCAGGTCCTTCAGCATCAGGTCGACGCCGAAACCGCCGCTGTAGCCCTTGGATGCCGGTGCATTTTCCATCACGCCTGGACAAGGGTTGTAGACTTCCAGCGCCCAGTTGCGGCCCGAGCTCTTGGCCATGATTTCCGACAGCACCTTGGGATCCATGCCGTTGGCCATGCCCAGCCGGATCGCTTCCGAAGTGCCTATCATCAGGATTCCCAGCAACATGTTGTTGCACACCTTGACGGTCTGGCCGCTGCCGTTGTCGCCGGCATGGAAGATCGCCTTGCCCATCTTTTCCAGATACGGCTTGGCCGCGGCAAAGCCTTCGTCCGAACCGCCGACCATGAAAGTCAACGTGCCAGCCAGCGCACCGCCGGTGCCGCCGGAGACCGGCGCATCGAGCATGACGAAGCCCTTCGCGTGCGCTGCCGCCGCCACCTTGCGAGCGGCGTCGGGAGCGATGGTGGAGCAGTCGATCAGCAAAGTGCCGGGCGCGGCCTGTGCCAGGATGCCGCTGGCGCCGAGATAGGCTCCTTCGACATGGCGGCTGGCAGGCAGCATGGTGATGATCACCTTGGCGGCGCCGACAGCGGCGGCCAGCTCATTGCCGGTGCTGCCGCCGCCGGCGGCAAATTTCTCGACGCTGGCGGCGACCAGGTCATGGCCGCTGACCTTATGGCCGGCTTTCACCAGGTTGAGCGCCATCGGCAAACCCATATTGCCGAGGCCGATAAAAACGATTTCATGGTTCATGGTAGGTCTCTTTCTTGCGTGGTCTTGCATGGCCTGCCGCCGTCGTTTTCACTATTGCGGCAGGCTGCCTCATCACTTCATGGAAATGGTGGTATTGATTTCGCCGCCATCCGCATCCGGCGCAAACCAGCGCGCGGTCACGGTCTTGGTCTGGGTCCAGAACTGCACCGCCTGCTTGCCGTTAGGACCGAGGTCGCCCAGCTTCGACGCGCGCGAACCGGTGAAGCTGAAGTAAGCCACCGGCACAGGAATCGGCACGTTGATGCCGACCTGGCCGACGTCGATCTCGTTCTGGAACTTGCGCGCCGCCCAACCCGAGGAAGTGAAGATCGAGGTACCGTTGCCGTTCGGATTGGCGTTGATGAAAGCGATCGCCTCGTCCAGCGTCTCCAGCTCGACCACGCACATGGCCGGACCGAAAATCTCTTGCGTATAGATATCCATTTTCTCGGTAACGCCGGAGAAAATCGTCGGCCCGACAAAATTACCCTCGGGATAGCCGGCCACCTCGCAATTGCGGCCATCCAGCAGCAGCTGCGCGCCCTGCTCCACGCCCGTGCCGATCAGGCGCTCGGTACGCGCCTTGGCGGCTTTCGACACCATCGGCCCGAGGTCCGCCTTACGGTCGCTGCCCGGGCCAATCTTCAGGCCGCGCGAACGCTCAACGATTTCCGGCAGCCAGGAGCGCGCCTTGCCGACCAGCAGCACCATCGAGTTCGCCATGCAACGCTGGCCGGCAGCGCCAAACGCCGCGCCCAGCAGGTTGTTGATGGCCTGGTCCTTGTTGGCGTCCGGCAGCACGATGCAATGGTTCTTCGCGCCCATCATGCACTGCGCGCGCTTGCCGGCTTCGCTGGCGCGGCGATAGATATGGGTGCCGACGCTGGTCGAGCCGATGAAGGAAATCGCCTTGATATCAGGGTGATCGCACAGCATGTTGGCGACGTCGGGGCCGCCATGCACCACGTTCAGCACGCCCGGCGGCAGCCCGGCCTGCTGCGCCAGCTCTACCAGGAATAGCGAGGACGACGGATCCTGCTCGGACGGTTTGAGGATAAAGGTATTGCCGCAAGCGACCGCCACCGGGAACATGAAGCAAGGCAGCATCACAGGGAAGTTGAAAGCGGTAATGCCGGCGCCGACGCCGAGCGGCTGGTTGATGGTGTAGACATCGACGCCGCTGGCGGCGTTTTCCGCCAGCTCGCCCATCTGCAGCGAGGTGATGGAACAGGCGTGCTCGACCACTTCCAGGCCGCGCATCACTTCGCCTTCGGCATCCGGCAGGGTCTTGCCGTGTTCGCGGGTGATCAGTTCAGCCAGCGGCGCGATATTTTCACGCAGTAGCTGCTGGAACTTGAGCATGATGCGCATGCGCTGCGCCAGCGAGGTATTGCGCCAGCTGGCGAAGGCCTGCTTGGCGTTGGCGACCGCATGGTCGACTTCCGCCTTGGTGGCGAACGGCACCCGCGCCACGACTTCCTGGGTGGCCGGATTGAGGACGTCGCGCCATTCAGTGCTGGTGGACTGTACAGTTTTGCCGCCGATGTAGAGCGGGACGTTTGGGATGGACATGATGACTTCCTTCAAAATGAAAAACAAAACATAGGCGAAAACAGGCGCAGTCCGGGCCGCCCCCGGATTGAATTTTTATTTGGTCAGGGAGCAGGAAGCATCCATAGGCTTGAACGCCTGCTGCGCCGGGATCGTCGACAGCAGCTTGAGATAATCCCAAGGTGCTTTCGATTCGGCCGGCGTCTTGACCTGGTACAGATACATGTCATGGATCACGCGGCCATCAGGACGGATGGAAGCATTGCGCATGACCGCATCGTGGATAGGAATTTCCCGCATTTTCTGGGTCACGACCTTCCAGTCGTGCGACTTGGTCGCCGCCGCGGCTTTCAGGTAGTGATACACGCTGGAGTAGACGCCGGCATGCACCATGGTCGGCTTGCTGCCTTTGTTGAGCGCTTCAAAGCGCTTGGAAAAGGCGCGCGTATCGCTGTCGAAATCCCAGTAGAAACCGTCGGTGTAGACCAGTCCCTGGGCATCGTTGAGGCCGAGCGCATGGACATCCGACAGGAACACCAGCAAGGCCGCCAGGCGCTGGTTCTTGCTGCCGACGCCGAACGAGCGTGCAGCCTTGATCGCATTCACCGTATCCTGGCCGCCATCTGCCAGGCCGATCACTTGTGCTTTCGAACTCTGCGCCTGCAGCAGGAAGGACGAGAAGTCGCTGGCGTTCAAGGGATGGCGCACCGAACCGACTACCGTGCCGCCCAGGCTCTTGACGACATCGCCCGCATCTTTTTCCAGCGATTGGCCGAAGGCGTAGTCGACCGTGACGAAATACCAGGATTTCTGCCCCATCTTGGTCAAGGCGGCAGCAGCGCCGGCCGCTTGCGAATAGGTGTCGAACATCCAGTGGAAGCCGTTAGGCGCGCATTCGGCGTTGGTCAGCACGGTGGTGGCCGGGCCGCTGTACATGGCGATGCCGCCCTTGTCGCGGATCAGCTTTTGCACCGCCAGCGCCACCGAGGAATTGGTGAGGTCGGCGATGGCGTCGACCTTGTCGCGGTCTATCCATTCACGCGCCTTGGAAGCGCCGATGTCCGCCTTGTTTTGGTGATCCGCAGTGAGCAGTTCGATCTTCATGCCCTTGCATTCGGCCTTCATGCAATCCTCGATAGCCATCTTGGCCGCTGCCACCGAGCCCGGCCCGCCCATCGCCGCATACGGACCCGACATATCGGTCAGGATGCCGACCTTGTAGACATCGCTGTCCTGGGCCTGCGCCTGGCTGAGCGCCAGCAAACCCGTTAACGAAAAGACCACGGCCGAACCAGCTGCAAGCAGCCTGCGCTTTGTCATCCTTGTCTCCTGTTTGCAAGGTGGCATGTAATGCATACCCTACGTCGTTTTTATAAAATTTTCTGTAGAGACATTCTGCATGTGCATTATTATTGGAACAATAGACAATAATCCACAATGGCTTTGCATTTTTGCAAAGCGAGGAGATGCAAGTGAAACCGACAAATGCGGCGCTGGACTGGGACAACCTGCGGGTGTTCCTGGAGCTGACGCGCAGCCAGGGGCTGGTGGAAGCCGCCAAGAAACTGGGCATAGACCACTCGACCGTATCGCGCCGCATGCGCCGCTTTGAAGAACAGATCGGCAGCCAGCTGTTCGAGCGCAACAACCAGGGCTACACACTGACCGCCGAAGGCCACCGCCTGATCGAATACGCGGAAAAGATGGAAAGCACCATGTACGCCGCCGCCGAGGAACTGAGCGGCCACAGCCGCCTGCTGTCGGGCCAGGTGCGGCTGGGCGCCACCGAAGGCTTCGGCACCTTCGTGCTGGCGCCGCACCTGGCGCACTTCTGCGCACGCCATCCGCACATCACGGTCGACCTGCTGCCAGTGCCGCGCTTCGTCAACCTGTCCAAGCGCGAAGCCGACATCGGCGTCACCATCGAACGCCCGCAGAGCGGCAACTATGTGGTCACCAAGCTGACCGACTACCTGCTCAAGCTGTACGCCACCCGCGCCTACCTGGAGCGCCACGCCCCGATCAAGACGCTGCCGGACCTCAACCAGCACGCCTTCATCGGCTATGTCGACGACCTGGTGTTCAGCGAAGAGCTGCGCTACAAGGAGAACGTCGCCCCGGCTGCCTTCCGCGCCTTCCGCAGCACCAGCGTGATCGCCCAGTACACGGCGGCGCGCAGCGGCCAGGGACTGGCGATCCTGCCCTGCTTCCTGGCCCAGCAAAGCGAAGACCTGGTGCCAGTGCTGGATGGCCAGGTCGATATCCAGCGCGCGTTCTGGTTGGTGGCCGCCACCGAAACCCGCAATGTGGCGCGGGTGGCGGCGCTATGGCGTTATCTGCGCGAGGTGATCGAACCCAACCGCCCCTACCTGATGGGCGAGTCGCGCGAGATGATCTATCAGGCCGACTGATGCGGAAGCGCGGGAAAATTACGACGCTACGAACGCGGCGCTACGCAGTGATTGATAAAGGCGCGTACTTTTTGAGAAGCGGCGCCCGGGATATCCACCTTGAAGCCGATGAAGGTGGCGTCGTCGCGCGCGGCCTGCATGGCGTGGCCGACTGAACGGCTGGCTGCTATGCGGCCGGCCTGCTCCGGCGTCAGCGTGAAGAAGGTTTGCAGCTCGCCCTTGTCAGCCACCACGCTGTCCGGATCCGGCAAGGCGAGCATGCCGCCGTCGAGCAATAGCGAATGCGCCCAGCGGCCGACAGCCATGGCGTCGGCTTTGTCGCCAACCTGGTAAAAGGTGAACATCTGGATCTTTTGCTGGTCGCACAGGAGGGCGATTTTGCCGCGACCGTATTCGGTGTCCTGCATGCCGCGCAAGTATTCGCCGCCATCGCTCACTTCCAGCGACCAGTCGGCAGGCAGACGGCCGTTGTTGACTACGTTCAGCGTCTTCAGTTCGGCAACGCTCAGCAGGTAGATGCCGTGTTCGCCCTGCTGCACCAGCAGGTCCAGCAAACCCTGTCCCACGCCCATCGCCCGGATGTAATGCGCGATGCCGGCCGACACGATCTGGCCGGTATCGAGGTCGCCGGCCGCCGGCCCGGAGGCGCGCGATACGCGATGCACGCCGTACTGCGAACCCTCGCCGACATAGCGGTAGACGCCGCCCAGGAAGGCCAGCGAACAGGCGCTGTAGCAAACGCCCGGCCGCGACACGGCTGACGCCAGGCCGGCGCCGCCTTGATTGCCGCGCCCCGCCACGTAGCGTCCGACATGCGTGTTGGCCCGGGCCTGTCGCAGCAGCTGGCCGATTTCCATTCCGGCGAACAGATCGCCGCCGGTCGAATCGAGATAGGCTGCCACGGCTGCCGATCCGGTCCGCGCCAGCGCTGCCCTTACCCGCGCCGGCGCCGCGGCATCGATTTCGCCATCGAGGCTCATGATCCACGGCGCATCAAAGCCGTCCGTCCCCGCCCGGCCCGGCCGATCCAGATGTACTGTCATGACAGCAGCACCGGCGCTGGCCGCGCAAAGGAATATCGAAACAGCAACAAGATTGCGCAACATCGAAACCATGGGGTCCGTTCTCATTTATTATTCGGGAATATGAGCAGTGTCTTTGCGCTCTGCATAAAATAATAGAACACAATGACGCCTGCGCCGAAGTAATTTCCCTTATCCCTCTTGCCCCGATCCCGCCATGATCCTGACCGGCCCCGAACTTGCCCGAGCACTTGAATTTGCCGAAGCCAGCCATTTAAGCAGACAGACCGACGCTTACCGTGAATGGAGCGGAGACCTGCGCGCCCGGGCTGTTGCCGTCTGCGGCGGCATCGCGGCGCTGACCGCTCCGGCCTTCGGGCGCAAGCTGAACCACGTCACCGGCTGCGGCATGGATGCGCCGCTGCAGGCAGCTGAACTGGCCGAACTGGAAAGCATGTATGCCACGCAAGGGCTGGAGACGCAGATCGACCTTTGTCCGCATGCGCACAGCGGTACGCTGGCGCTTTTGGCAGAACACGGCTATGCGGTCAATGCCTTCAGCAATACTTACGTGCGCAGCCTGGCTGCGGCAGTTGTGCGCACCGCCGCTGCTAACGGAATTGAAGTAATCAGCGACCAGGCCTGGGTAGTCGCCAGGTTTGCAACGCACTCGGTCGCGGGATTTTCGGTGCAGGCGGTAAATCGCCCGCCTGCGTTGCTGGAAGCGCTGGCGCAGATCGCGTTGCGGCGCAGTGATACGCGGCTGTTTGCCGCGACCGTGGATGGCCAGATAGCCGGCACGGCGGGAATGAGCCTGATAGAAACGCCAGCCGGCTTGCTGGCGCATTTGTACATCGCCAGCACCTTGCCGGCCTATCGTGGACGCGGAGTCCAACTAGCGCTCTTGCACGCCAGGCTGGATGCGGCGCGCAACGCCGGCTGTACGCTCGCCAGCGTCACTGCCCGGCCAGCCAACGCCAGTGCCCGCAACACCGAACGCGCCGGTTTCAGCCTGGCTTACACCAAGGCGACTTTCAGCAAGCGCCCGGCTTAGGCTAGAGTGCCGTCAGGTTTCATTGATCTGCACCGCGATGCCGTCTGCCTGCACCGTGATCTCGCCAGGCTCGAAGGTTTTCCCGCTCAGGCGCAGTTCATCGGCGGTAAAGGTATAGATCGGGTAATCCTTCAGCACCTGCTCGGCGACCATGGCGCCGATCTGGCTCAGTTGCTCCCGGTATTGCGGCGGCACGCTGCTGAAATCGATGGTGTCGACGGTGGGGCTGTCAAGACGGATGGCGCGCGTTGCCTTGTCGTACTTCAGGCGGCTGCTCAAGGTGATATTGCCGTTCAACGGCGTCGCCAGCAGCAAGGGGCTGAGCACACTGACATGCACCAACGTGACGACCCGGTTCTGCGGTGCATTGAGGCTCAGCTGCGGGCTTTTCAAATCGACGTTGAACACTTCCGCATAGCGCAGCCGCAGCGGAAATTTGCGCTCGATGGCGCTCTGCAGCTGTTGCTGCGTAAACGTGTATTCATTAGACCAGATGTTGTAGCCGGCCCAGGCGCCGCCGGCAGCGCCGAGCGCGCCCAGGGCCAGCAGCGATTTGATCAACATGCGTCGCTTCATAGTCATTCTTGTCACTTTCAAACGTCAAATGGCGGATGCCATTTTTCTAGCCAGCCGAACTTCGACCAGCGCGCGCCGGAAAAAATCCCTCGGCTTGCCCAATGACACCGTTTAAAGTCACGTTGCTGCACTTACTCTCCCTTGCGCAAGGCACGCTTTACCTTGATCATGTAACCGATGGCAAGCCCGCAAGCACCGAAAAAAACGATAGCCGATACCGCCGTCATCATTTGACCGGGAGACTTGGCGATATAAGCGATGAAGATGCCGCCAACCACAAACAACACTGAAAATACGAACAGCAGCCACAAGACAAACTGATTGTGCCCGATGGCTGAGTTTGCGTAGCCTTGTTTCAAGGTCAGCTTGTCGTCGCTATACGGATAAGCCGCAACCAAGGCTCTTGAACCGAAATAAAACCAGGCGCCGAAGATCGCTGCCAGCGGCAAGGCCCATATCCATCCGGCCATAACACAGACAATGATGACGGTCGGCAGCATGATCTTGTAATATCGTTTCACGAATCCGCGCACCTTGGCTTCCGCCGCCTCGTCCGGCAAAATCCGTCCCTTGCCTAGCACGCCCCACGGGTAAAAGACGGTGCTCCCATCCTGGCTCTTCTTGAAACTTGCATTGGTCAATCCGTCGAAATATCCCATCCTTGCCTCTCATGAGTAATGCGTTGACTTGCTACGATCCGGAAAAATTCATTTGCTGGCAAACGACCAGAACAGGCCGCGCGTGATAAGCGCCGGAAACACCGTCAGATGATCTTCGTCCTGGATAACCTCGGAACGCACCGAAAGATTGGGGTAGCGGCGCGATTTCAGCCGCGCTTCGAAATCCCTCATGTCCTTGACCATGTCGTTTTCCTTGTTATAGCGCGGATTGCGATCCTTGGACTTGACCGTTTCGAACGAGCCTATCAGCATGAATACCTGGGCCGGCATGTCTTTGTGGGAGGCGGCGTAGCTGCGCTCCATGTCGAACATGACCCGCTTGTCATACCAGAGAGACGGGCTGCCGAGGATGTATTGATTGAACATCTGCGGTTCGGTCAGCAGCATGTGCAGCCCCAGCAGCGAGCCATAAGAATGCCCGGAAAAAATCTTGCGGCTCATGTCCGCGCGGTAGTTCGCCGCGACGAAGGGGAATACTTCCTTTTCGATGAATTGCCGGTACGGTTCCGCTTGCCCGGTCGGCCGCTCGCCGCTGTTGTTGGTGGTGTCGGTCGGCGTGTAGTCGCGGTTGCGGCTGTGGACCGGGTCGTCGCCTTTGGCGTAGGACAGGCCGACCAGGATGAACTCTTCCAGTTTCTTGCCATTGTCGCTGACGCGGCGGTTGATGCTGCGTATCAGCGGAAAGGCATAGTTGGCGTCGGTGATGAACAGCACCGGATAGCGCTTGGTCGACGTCGCATAGGAAGCCGGCAGGCTGACGAAGATTTCATAGTCCCGGTGCAGGATCTTGGAAGGAATGCTCTGTACTTCGGTCCCCTCCAGCTCATAGGGGTGCATTGGGGTCGCCGCCTGCGCCGTCACGCAAGCCAGCGCCAGCGCGATCATGGGAATGCCGAAAAATCTACCGAGTTTCAATTGCACGATATCTGATCCCTGTGTGACTTGCCACATTGTTTACATAGGCTGACTGGCGAGTCTATTCAAGGATTATATTTCGTGCAAGCAAAAGTCAGAGGTGCGCCAACTTAAGTGGGCAACAGGATGACGCCGCCGGCGGTCTTGCCGCTTTCCAGCTGACGATGGGCTTCGGCTGCTTCCGCCAAAGGCAGCGTGAGTGAGACGTCCATGACAAGGCCCTGCTCCAGCCGGACCAGGGCTGCCTCTGCGCCTTCCCGGTAGCGGGACAGGTCCGACATGAAACGGAACACGCTCGGACGCGCCAGCGCAATGGAACGATAAGGGCCAAGCTCGCTGAGCGGCAGAATGGCGCTGTCTTCATTGCCGCTGAATGCCGCCTGGCCGACGCTGGCCGCCATGCCGAACGGGCGCACGGTCTGCAGCGTCTTGCTCAAGGTCTCGCCGCCGACGCCATCGACCGCAAAATCGACGCCGCGGCCGTCGGTCAGACGCATTGCTTCGGCCACGAAATCCATTTGCCGGTAGAGAATCGCCTCCTGATAGCCCTTGTTCCTGGCCACCTCGCCCTTGCCCGCGCTGCCGACAGTGCCGATCATGCGCGCACCCAGCGCCGCTCCCCACTGTCCCAGCACCTGGCCCAGTCCGCCGGCCGCCGCCTGGACCAGGACGGTGTCGCCGGCACGCACCCGGGCGACATGCTGGAACAGCATGTAGGCAGTGATGCCGCGCAGCAGAGTGCCGGCGGCCTGGATGTCGCTGACGCCTGCCGGAATCCTGATCAAGCGGTTCAGCGCGACATTGCGGGCAGTCGCATAGGCGCCGGCCGGCAGTCCGGTGTAGACCACGCGGTCGCCAACCTGCAGGTCGCTGCAATCCTGGCCGCCCGGTCCGCTACCTATGGCCTCGACCTCGCCGGCCGCCTCGACACCGAGCACTGCGGGCAGCTCAGGCAGGCGATACAGGCCGATGCGGTGATAAATGTCAGCGAAATTGACGCCGATGGCGGTATGACGCACGCGCACTTCGCCGGCGCCAGGCGGCGGCAAATCGATGCTTGCCGCCTGCAATACGCCGGCGTCGCCGGGCTGACTCATTCTGATTACCAATTCCTTGCTCATGATGTGCTCCAGGTTGAGGGATTGAGAAGTATGGTAATAAAAATATTTATGCACTGAAAGTCATCAAATATTCGCCTTTAATGTGCATAATTGCACCATGACAAATCTCAACTGGAACGATCTGCGCTACTTCCTGGCGCTGGTGGACAGCGGCAGCCTGACCGCCGGTGCGCGCCGGCTGAAGGTGGAACACACTACGGTGGCGCGCCGCATCGAGGCGCTGGAAGAGGCGCTCGGCCTGAGGCTGTTCGAGCGCCTGCAGCGCCAATGGAAGCTGACGCCGGAAGGAGAAAACCTGTTGGACGGCGCGCGCCGGCTGGAGCAGGAAGCGCTGGCCCTGGAGCGGGCAGCGGCCGGCGCCGCGCCATTGGCAGGCACCGTACGCATTTCCGCGCCGCCGGTCATCGCCAGCCATCTGCTGGTGCCGCAGCTGGGTTTCCTGCGCCAGTGCCTGCCCGGCATCGCCCTGGAAGTGGTGGGTGAAAGCCGCGAAGTCAACCTGACCTGACGCGAGGCCGACATCGCCTTGCGCCTGTCGCGGCCGACCGCGGCAGAGCTGGCGGTGCGGCCCCTGATCGAGATCGGCTATGGTCTTTACGGCGCCAAGGAATATCTCGCCGGCGCCAAAAAGGATGCCTGGGAATTCATCGGCTATGAAGAAAGCCTGCTCGCCACGCCGCAGCAGAAATGGCTGGAAAAGATCGCTGCCGGCCGCCCTTTCCCGTTGCGCTCGAACGACCTGAGCAGCCTGTACCAGGCGGTGCGTGCAGGCTTGGGCGTCAGCGCCCTGCCGCACTTCCTGGGACGCCACGACCCATTGCTGAAACTGGTGACCGCACCGGCCTGTCCGGTAGTGCTGACGGTCTGGCTGGTCATGCATCCCGAGGTACGCCGTTCGCCGCGCATACGGGCGGTGGCGGACGGGCTGATTGAACTGTTCGGGAAAGCCAGCGTGAAACGGCTGGCCGGGTAGCCCACGCCAGGCAGCGGCCGGACGGCCCCCGCCGGCAATGCATGGCACGAAGCACGCCACGTGATCAGCAAGGCAAACGCAAGCAGCAGTCCGCCGGCTGCGCCGCCGATGGGATCGCCAGCGGCAAGCTGTGCACGGTGCTGGACGAGTATGTCGAACGAACCATCGTATTCCGTGTACCGTGGCCGAGCAGCCGGCACTGAATGCCTAAGGCTGCGGATGTTCATCGATTTTCTGGTGGAGCGGTTTTTTTGCGACGAAAGATACGTAGCAAGACAGCTGCTCATGTGCTGTTGTTTCAGTATTTGAACTCAGAGGAAATTTTTCCTGGTTTGATCGTTGGGTTACCTGTATTCAGGATTGGAATTAACCTGTCGGAATACCGAGTTCATCGGCGCCGGTTCACTGAGCATCCGAATGCAGCGATTTTTCGGATGTCGCCTGCTCGGCATGCGCCCATTCCTTGCATTGCTGGAAGTCCGATATCTGATCCCATGCCGCCATCAAAGGCGGAGTATCCATGCGACCGATTAACTCTGCCGTTTTTGCCTTGTCGCCAGACAGGCAGGCGAATCTCGCGAAGTTATTGATATTCCAGTTATCCGGATATTTCTTCAATACGTCATCAATGCCTTTTTTCATCACCGGCCAATCAACAAGAGAATCGGAAAATAATCTATCGTCGTAGTGCGTTTGCGAGGCCACCCAATAAATGCGCGCATACATGCCAAAACCTTCAGACGACTGAGTTCGCTTGAGTGCTGCTTGCGCGAACTTCTCGATCGACTCTGCGCTGCCTCCCCATTTCGGTCCGTAGTATCCGATGGCGGCAAAGTAAATTTGATAAAAGGTAGGATATCGTTCCAGGCCTTCGTTAATTAACTCGGAGAACTCACGCTCTGGCCAGCTTTCCTGTTTAGCAACGACCGCCATGAGTTCGTACCAACTTGGATCTTTCGCCGCGATTGTTTTATGGGTTTCAAGATAGGTTCGCGCCTGCTGGGTGTACTCCGCGAAAGGCGCCCAATTCTGAGGCTCTACATCCTTTGCGTAGCCGTTCCCCCGGAAGCTCCATCCGTGATTGAGCAACATTTGTGCATATGCAATGTGGGCGGCGGGTGATTCAGGGTAGTGCTCAACCCAATTCCTGGCCCATTTCTCTGCCACAACCCAATAAGACGGATCCTTGTGGCGGGTGTCGAAGGACAGACTCATGGCAATGTTAAACACCGTCAGTTTCCAGATTCCGCTGGATGTTCTTGCCTGGGTGCTCAAGTAATCAGAAGAGAGAACCTCCAGCTCTTTTACGTTTTGTGTGTGCACCAGGCGTTTCACATATTTATTCATTGACGCCCGCTCCGATAGCTCATCGCAGCGCCCTGGAATTGAGATCACGAGGCCAATAGCCATCAAGAAAGACAAATACATCCGCTGTAATTTCATTATGTTCTTTGATGTAAAAAAGAATGTCGAATCAACGTGAAAAGTGCAGCACAAAAACCATCTGACTTTTGCGGTGAGCCGCCGCTCGGGTCTGAGAAACCACAAGCCGGCGAAAAATTCTGTGGGGTGGGAACGACATGCGCAATCCGGCAAAATGATTGCCAAGATGGGCAAGACCAAGCATCACTTGTTTTCTATATTTTTAACCATGGTCTTATCGTATAGCAGTCAACAATAATTGTCTACGGGCAACATTTAATAGGAGTAAAGATGCTTGCAATTTGGGTAGCCAAATATCGATGAGCCGGCGACCGCTAGGTGATTACTATTTAAGAGCGCGCTCGAAACCCGGAAATTTAAATCCCGCGCGGGTAATTCGGGGATATCGGACATCCTCTATGGCGGCAACAGGTCGAACTCGGCCTGTCGCGACCGATCATTCGGTTCGTTGCCTTCGGCTGCTGCGAACAGTGGCGCCCCCTACTTGATCGTATCGGCGGCAGCCTTGCACACAGCAGCATCCTGATCACCTGTGCCGCCGCTACAGCCGATAGCACCGACAAGCTTTCCCCCTTCTACGAGCGGAAACCCGCCCGGCGATGCCACCAACTGCGCATCCAGCGTTTGCACGTATCCATGTCCGGTCTCGAACTGGTTGTAGAAGACCCGGGTTTCACGACGAAATCTGGCAGACGTGCGTGCTTTGTTCTGCGATATCGCGATCGATGCGAATTGCGCACCGTCCATTCGCTCGAACGCGAGGAGATCGCCATGCATGTCGACGACAGCGATGTTCATTTTCCAGTCGTGCTTCTTGGCTTCAGTTTCCGCAATCGCGAGCAGCCTCTTCGCGCTGTCCAGACCAATCGCAGCGCCATAGGGAATCTCGAATGGCATCTTGTCGGGCGTCCCGCCCGCCGGAGGTTGTGAGACTGGGGTTTGCGCCGTCGCGGCGGCTGCCGCAGCCAGGCAGGCTGCATACGCGATCTGGATGAGGTTTTGCATCGCATCATCTCCCATGGGTTGGCGGGAGCCGCGTGCTTGAGGCTGTGTCGGAGCGCTTGGCACGCCGGGCCGATTGTTCCCACTGTAGCGCCACGCTGGGCGGCACGCAAGGGGCATTTGCTCATCGTGAGCGCAGCGGATTTGCCGCCCGGCGACAGCCACGCCATTTCAGTCAGTCAGACGCCTCAGGTGTATGCTAATGCCGTAAATCCTGATTTGCAGCTTTTCGCGAAAATTTAGTGCAGTACAAAAATGGTATCGAGATCCCGGAAACGCAGGCGGCATGCCGGCCTCGGATCTTGAACAGGGGCGGAGTCAGACCGCGGTAGCTAGAGCTATCCTGCAATACTGGCCCCATATCGAAGTTCCTCATCACAGCGCAGAGAAAGGCAAAGAAATCATGGCTACGAACACAATCCGGCTTCATCGCGTGCTCCGGGCACCTCCGGAGAGAATCTACCGGGCGTTTCTCGATGCCGACGCGATGACTAAATGGCTTCCGCCAAATGGTTTCACTGGCAAGGTCCACCATATTGATGCAAAAGTCGGCGGCACTTATAAAATGTCGTTTACGAACTTCGCCACAAGAAATAGTCATTCCTTTGGCGGGGAGTATCTCGAGCTAGTACCTAACGAACGAATTCGGCATACGGACAAATTCGACGACCCTAATTTGCCGGGGGAGATGCAAACGACGATTTCTTTACAAAAGGTTTTCTGCGGCACTGAAGTAAAAATTATGCAAGAAGGCATACCAGAAGCCATTCCACCTGAGGCTTGCTATCTCGGGTGGCAGGAATCGCTCACTCTTCTTGCGCAACTGGTTGAGGCTGAGATTTCTGAATAACCAGCAGGCAAGCGCAGCCATGAGTACCATCGCACCTTCGCTCGTCGCCGCCAGTGCAGCGATCATTCTGCTGCTGGGTCTCGTGCATCTCCTGTACACCTTCTACGGTCCAAAGCTGTTGCCCCGCGATCGTGAACTGCAAACACGCATGCAAGAGGTCTCGCCCGGCATCACGCGCCAAACAACGATGTGGAAGGCCTGGGTCGGCTTCAACGCTAGCCATAGCTATGGCCTCATCCTGTTCGGCGCCGTATATGGCTACCTGGCCCTTGCACACAGCGACCTCCTGTTCCAGTCCGTCTTTCTGCTCTCCCTCGGCTTGATACTGCTGCTCGGCTACGTCTTCCTCGCCAGGAGGTATTTTTTCCGCATCCCGCTGTGGGGCATCCTCTTGGCAACCTTTTTCTATGCCCTCGCGCTCATCGTCCGCTGGGTTTAATCTTCTTTCACGCGGATGCGCCTACAGCGGGCCGCTTCAGAAAATTGACATTTTTAACGTCTGAATTAACTCGCTGCCGACTGACTGCGCTGCTATTGGATTGCGCCACCCTAGGCGATCGGGTTGAATGACTTGTCAGGCCGGCGTACGAGCGCAGTCTTGCTGGCGGAAATGGCGATGGGAACACCAAACAGTAACATGTGAGACAACAGATCCAAGGTGCTGCCGACTGGCTTGAAAGTTACAGGGAATGGGAACGCGGAAAGCGGCAGCACAAGCAGCCGCATGGCGAGAAACACCACGACGCCGAACACAATGCCGGATACCAGTGGACGACTTAGCAAGGCCGGGACACGCCAGGCAACGACGAGGAAAACGGTAGTCCACAGGTATGCGAGGGCGAAATGAAAAATCGATCCAAGCGCCGCGGTGGCGGCGCCGCCCGAAAAGGCCGCGTTACCAAACGCTCCGCTCGCCACCATCTGCAACAGACGAATTGGGCCCATGCCGTTGTACGCAGCCAACGAGATGGCGAAAAGGATGTCGAGCGTACCGGCGATGGTGCCGCCTACAAGTAGCGCCCAGATTAGTGTACGTGGCTTCATTTTTATCCCCAGGGTCTAACGTTTGACATGAGCGGTGGCTGGATTCGTCATCTGTCAAAAATCGTCAGCAATGCATAGTGACGTGAATATTACGATGAATCGGCGTACTTCTCTCGATGTACGACCAACTCGCGGAGTAATCGCCTAACAGATTACTGCCACTAGGCGTCATGAAAATAGAAAAGCGTGATCGTTTTTGGCCGAGAAATAAATATATCGGCTGTCGTGAACGTGATCACTACCTGATCTTGTGCGTCCTTGGATAACGCATAGAAACGTAAATTACGAGGCGCGGGTTGTATTCCCGCAGCCTCCCATAATACAAACAACAGCACGGCCATGGGCGGGAATCGCCTGGAAAGTGGTTGCAATCATGCAGACAACGATCGTCAATGTCCGAGCCTGACGCCTATGCGCACATATTTGGCATCCCCCTCGCTTTTTCCACGGTTGAACATCTGCTTTCCGCTACGTTGATCGGCCGGATAAATCCACAGCCGAGAGTTGACACTGAATCATTCATGCAGGATTTTTCCGCTATCCTATCAACAATCTCCACGCCCATTTTCCGTAGCGTCTGATTTCGTACAGTTCTTGTTGCCACCCCACTTCATGTCGTGGGGCCAGGTTCCATCTGAAGGAAGAGACAATGGCCGAGTTTTGCGTGAAACCTCTGGACGTAAGCACATGGCCGCAATTCGTCAAAATGGTGGAGAAACACAAGGGCGTATGGGGTGGCTGCTGGTGCATGGCCTTTCATCCAGAGGGCGTAGACCGTTCAAAGACAGCCGTGCAAAATCGCGCAGAGAAGGAGCGCCGGGTCCAGCAAGGCCATGCGCATGCTGCCCTTGTATATGACGGCACAGCCTGTATCGGCTGGTGTCAGTTTGGGCCGACTGCAGAGCTGCCACGCATCAAGCACCTGCGAGCGTATCGAGAAGGACTTGCCGCTCTTCCGGATTGGAGGATTACCTGTTTTTTCATCGACAAGGCATATCGCGGCAAAGGCGTGGCTGCCGCTGCCCTTGCCGGCGCCCTGCAGGAAATCGCCCGCTTAGGGGGAGGTACGGTCGAAAGCTATCCGGAAGACGTGGAAGGCAGGAAGGTCTCGGCGTCTTTCCTGCACAATGGAACAGTAGCGATGTTTGAGCGACACGGCTTCGAGCGCCTGCGCCGTCTTGGAAAGGACCGTTGGTTGGTCGGCAAAGTCGTGAAACCGGACTCCCTTCGGGCGGGACAGAGTCCATAGCATCTGATGAATTTTCATTATGCGATAGATCAGTAATCGCCAAAAGCAGACACTCACGGCTAGAATCTGCTCTACGTGACCGGCAGCACCCGGTTACAACCGGTCAAAGACATATGACACTTATTTGATATTGCTTTACCAATTTTCCCGTGGCAGCATACGTCAGCCATTTTCTACAATGATTAATCATTTGTTAGGCACCGAAGGAAATTTTCGCCAGCTAACATGACTGTTACTCTATGCGTCCAATTGCGGTTGTTCTTTCGATTCTCGCCATCGCTGGCTATGGCCAGGCTTTCGCTGATTGCGCTGAAGTTCCTCCCGCCAACGCACAAAGTTTTATCCGGTCTCACAAGGTATTTCACTTCAATGGTGAGCCACCTTCCCGCGTCCAAGATGAACTCGCCGTATGGGAAACAACGGCGGGAACTAGTTGTTTTCTCTTGAACACTCTTGGGCCGAACTATCATGAATGCAATGTATTAAAAGCAGCCTCGACGATTCGTGCGAACGAAACTGAATTTAAAGAAGGCAGCTGTACGCTGACCTTTCAAAAAAACGGACGTATCGTGAAGCTCATTGCATCTCATGGTTGGGAGCGCATGGGACAAGGTGGCACATGTTCGCAAAACTATTGTGGCATGTACGGAGAAATCGAATCCGGCATCTTTCGTGAAAAGAAATAGCTAATTAATGTCAAACTCCGACGACAAATTTGCTAGCCGCGATAGTCGTTGAAGGTCCTGATGAAGAACGGTGAAAGGGCTGCAATGAGCCATCGGCAGCCAATCATGGGCGCGCGCAATCGGCCAAAAGTCCTTGTCCGCCATTGCGTTCAGCAATGCCTATCATTTCACCTATCGTAGTTAAGGCTTGACTTAAAGCTTACTTTAACTTGTATCCTGGCCCGGAACCCAACTTCGTACATTGCTTAAATCATTAAGTTGGCCTCACGTTATTTACACATCAAGAATTCAAGGAACCGATATGGAAGCAGGTTTTTGGCATAAAAAATGGGAACGAGGCGAGATTAATTTTCATGAGAGTGAAGTAAATCCGCTATTAACAGAACATTTTGGAAAATTAAATCCGGCAAATGGCAGTCGTGTGTTCCTGCCCTTGTGTGGCAAGACACGCGATATTGCATGGCTGCTTTCCCGCGGCTATCGGGTTGCTGGGGCAGAATTGAGCGAACACGCCATCAACGAACTGTTCAAAGAACTTGGCTTGGTGCCGCAAATATCCAAAGCCGGGGAACTGACACACTACAGTGCCAAGGATATCGACATATTAGTGGGCGATATTTTTGATGTGTCTGCTGAATATCTTGGGCCCATAGACGCGATATACGATCGTGCAGCTTTAGTTGCCCTGCCCCTTTCCACACGAGAGAAATATGCGTCGCACTTGATGAAAATAACCGGCGCAGCGCCGCAATTGCTAATCACTTATGAATATATGCAAGCGCTGATGGATGGCCCGCCGTTTTCAGTTAGCGCTGACGAAGTAAAGCAACGCTATGGTGCTGCTTACCAATTGACGCCTGTTGAAAACAAGGATGTCGCGGGTGGATTGAAGGGGAAAGTTGCGTCAACGGAGACCGCCTGGTTGCTCCAGAAAGCCAATAAATAATGCGCTGAGGCGCAACCGGTACGGCTGCAACGGGCGAAACCCGCATGCAGCTTGATTCCGGTCCAGCGCTTGACGTTCGACGGCATGCTGTTTGAAGTCGAGGCTATCGCGACTCTGAAATGCGAGACAAATGGTGAGAATTGAGACGCAAGTCGGCGCGGATATCCCGAATATCCACCTGACCAAACGTGCCAGCTCCAGTCCTGATGCCGTTTAGTTAAGATGCGAATAACTTCCGCGACGTCATTCCCGCGAACGCGGGAATCCATATTCAGCACCCTACTCAGCAATGTGGATCCCCGCGTTCGCGGGGATGACGGAGCTGCTGCGATGCCGCCAATAGCTGACGCTACCCTAGCGGCGGGCGCTTAAGCAGGGGCTGCAGCCAGCGGGGTTTTCCGCGATACTGCCGGTAAGCACGGCTGCGGGCACAAAAGCCGGCAAGTGCCGCGGCAGGTTGTATACTGTCGGCTTTTACGGCGCCAGCCTTACCCCGAAAGACAAGATCATGAGCACTCTGCCAGCCTGCCCCAAATGCAGCTCCGAATTCACCTATGAAGACAGCGGCCTCTATATCTGCCCGGAATGCGCCCATGAGTGGCCGCAGCAGGCTGCTGCCGATGCCGCCGGCGACAGCGCCAAGGTTTACCGCGATGCGGTCGGCAATATCCTGCAGGACGGCGATACCGTCACCGTCATCAAGGACCTGAAACTGAAAGGCTCGGGCGGCGTGGTCAAAGTCGGCACCAAGGTCAAGAACATCCGCCTGGTCGACAGCGATCACGACATCGACTGCAAGATCGACGGCTTCGGCGCCATGAGTCTGAAATCGGAGTTTGTAAAAAAAGTGTAATCGCGCGGGAGCCCTGACCGGGTCCCAAGCTGCAGTCTGGTTTCCGAGTTGCCCAACCAAGCGCTTTCCATAGCCCATGCCGAGACACAATCCAGCGCTGCACCGCATCCACAAACCGCCCATGACGGCGCGCCGGCTGCGCTTTCTGATCTTCGGCGGGATCGTCTTGCTGGCCTTGCTGGGCTGGGGCCTGGCAGTCGTCCTCAAGCCGGCGATCCAACGCACCATCGTCATCACCACCGGCGCCGACAAAGGCATCTACGCCGGTTTCGCCGAACGCTACGCGCCGCTGCTGAAGCGCGAGGGCATCACCCTGGATATCCGCAGCTCTTCCGGTTCGGTGGAAAACTATCAGCGGCTGACGGATCCCGACAGCGAATACGAAGTCGGCTTCATCCAGTCCGGCACCACCACACCGTCACCCGAAGACCAGCTGCAAACCATCGCCGCCGTGTCGTACGAGCCGATCTGGGTCTTCTATCGTGGTGATGTTGTCGTCAACCGGCTGGCGCAGCTGCGCGGCAAGCGGATTTCGATCGGCGTTCCCGGCAGCGGCCTGCTGACGGTTTCGCGCGTGCTGCTTGGCCACAGCGGCATCAGCGCCGACAACACCAGCCTGCAGGAAATGGATGCCTACAAGGCTTATCAAAGCCTGGAAAGCGGCCAGCTGGACGCCGCCTTCTTCATCGGCCGGCCGGATGCACCCATGCAGCAGATGCTGCTCAACAGCGACCTCAAGCTGATGAGCTTTGCCCAGGCCGATGCGCTGGTGCTGAAATTTCCTTCGCTTTCCAAGATCATCTTCCCGCGCGCCTCGACCAGCGTCGTCAACGACCTGCCGCAAGCCGATGTCACCATGCTGGCGGCGACCGCGCTGCTGGTCTCCAAGGACACGCTGCACCCGGCGCTGGCTTACCTGCTGCTGGAAGCAGCCAATGCCGCGCATGCGCGCGAAGACTATTTCACGCCGCGCGGCGTCTTTCCCAACCTGAACACCGATGATTTTCCCATCTCGGATGAGAGCACGCGCTACTTCAAATCCGGCCGCCCTTTCCTGCAGCGCTACCTGCCGTTCTGGCTGGCCAGCTTCATCGAGCGTCGCCTGCTGATCCTGCTGCCCTTCATGGCCTTGCTGTTCGGCCTGCTGCAGGCTTTGCCGCGCATGGTGGAAGCGCGCATGAAAAACCGGCTGGTGGTGTGGTATCGGGAGATCAAATCGCTGGAGGATGAGATATGGCAGAACGGGCAGCCAAGTCCGGAACAGATTGCGCAGTGGCGCGAGGATATTGAAAACATTGACGCCAACGCCAGCCAGATCCGGATTCCGCAGCGTTATTTCCAGGATGTGTACACGCTCAAGCAGGCGATCCGCGTAGTGCGCGACAGGATTTCCCGGGCTGCCGGCAAGATCGAGGAATAGATCTTACCGGCAGCCTGCAATGCTTGCTTTTAGTTCCAGGTCTCGGCTGAGGCTGAGGTTGAGGCTGCCTTGCTGACTGGCGCTGCCGCAGGTTGCTGCTGCAGCGCTACACCGTCCAGTTTCCAGACATATTGCATTCTCGTCTCGGACTGCACCGGCGCACCGTCGCGCATGGCCGGTACGAATTGGCACAGCGCCCAGGCTTGCATCGCGGCCTTGTCCAGAGCCGTGAAACCGCTGCTCTTTTCAAGAACAATATCCAGCACATGGCCGTTGCTGCCGACAGTCAGCTTGGCGCCGACGACACCCTGCTCTTCATTTTGCCGCGAGCTTCTCGGATAATCAGGCGCCTGGCAACTGTTCGGCTGCAAGTTCGGCTGAGAGTTGAGCTGAGAGTTGAGCGCGACGCCGGCAACTGCCGCGGGAGCAGCAACGCTGCGGCTAGCCACGGCCGGGATCACGTTCGGCTGGGCAGCCGCCCCGGTAAAACGTACATTGGTCACAGCTGTGACAACTGGTGGATTGACCGCACTGGGGATGCCGCTGCCGGCGCGCAGCGCTGTCTGGAAATCTCTGTCGGCAAACAGGTTTGCCAGCAGCTTCCTGATCGTGTCGATATAGTTGGCGCGCGCCGCCGGGATCGCAACCATTCCGATAACGGAAGACTCCCATTGGCTAGCGCCTGCCACAACCTTGTCGAAGGTCTTGGCGCCGCTTTGCGTGACGACGAAACGCGCGCTGATTTTGGCGGTGCCGGTAGTAAACGATGCGCCGTCAAGCGAATTTTCCAGCAGCTGTCCGGTAACGACTACCGGGGATGCCGCGTCAAACTTGCCGGATCCTTCCAGCTCGGCGCGCAACGCGGCCTTCAGGTATTCGGCGTAGGAACCGTTGTAAGGCGAGTTGTAAGAGCCGGCACGTATGCTCAGGCTTTCCAGCGACTTGTCCTTGGCCGTGAACTGGCCCACGGCAACCTTGCCGCCCGGGAGAGCCTGCAACGTGCGCACGTTGTCATTGGTAGGCTGGTAGTTTGGCGCCACCGCGGCGCAGCCGGTCAGCGCCAGCAGCACGGCGCCGATGCCGGTCATGGCCAGACGACGCACCAGGGTCATGGTTGAGGATGAGTTGATTATTGCGTTCAATTTAATTCTCCTGCGCGGCTCATGTCATTCAACAGATTCAATACCATGCCGTTCATGATGAGCGGAATAGCTTCGTCCTTGGCTACTGGCGCCAGATTGGCCGGGCCGTCGGCATTGCCGATGGTCGAATACAAGGCGTGCCGGTAGCTATGCTTTACTTCAGCCTGGCCGGGAACGTCATAAGCAGCATTCATCTGGAAGCCATCGGTGATCATGGTGCCTGCCAGGCCAAAAGTGAAGCCTGTCATGAAAGCCTTGCCGTTGGCATTCTTGGTGACCGGGAAATTATTAATGGTAATGAACAGCTTGCGGTCGGCGCTGGCTGGCGCCATCACGACGTCGCTGAACAGATTGGATTTTTTCAGGGTAGCCAGGATGATAGGCCGCACGCTGTCCGCCGCTTGCGGATTGATGACCCCATTGTTCTGGTATTCAAGGAATAACTGGACGCTCTGCCTCGTTTCAGGCTGCTTCAAGTCTGCAACCGTGACTTTGGGCAGGGTCGGATCGACGTATTGCTTGAGCGATATGCAGCCGGTGGCTAACAGGCTGAGGCTCATGACGCACATCAGGCTGGCTTGACGGCACAATCGTTCCAGGTCCCTATTCAGGGGGAGAAATGGCATGACAGTTTTCCTTGGTCTTTGGCTGGCGGTGGTTGCTGGGATAAATACTGCGGGGCAATTATACTTACCAACATTGCGAATACGAACATTGAATTACATTCATTTTTGTAACTGTGGTATTGGCGAAAACGCCCAGAAATACCAAGGCTTGAAAGACGTCGATAAACCGCGCACAAATGGAGATCCAGCCGCAGCGACATCGCCTCAGAATCATGATAAAAAAATAAAATTCCGTACTGAGATGCGCGCCCTGCCCATCCACCGCGCTTTCTGCCTCATATAAAGGTTTTCCTGATGAACCGCTTCCAACTCCTCGCTCTCGCCCTGGCTATCAGCGGCCTTGCCTCGCAGTCGCAGGCGGCAACGTAGACGCCGCCGGTATCGCCAGCGGCAGCGTCGACGGCGCCGATCCCGATCAAGGTCGTGGTGGTGGCGATGTTTGAAATCGGCGAAGACAGCGGCGATAAGCCCGGCGAATTCCAGGCCTGGGTGGAACGCCTGCCGCTGCCGCAAACAATTGCCTTCCCGCAGGGCTACCGCAATCTGCGCTACAACCCGGAGCAAGGTGTGCTGGGCATCGTCACCGGCATCGGCACGGCGCGTTCATCGGCCAGCATCATGGCGCTCGGCATGGATCCGCGCTTCGACCTGAGCAAGGCTTACTGGCTGGTGGCAGGCATCGCCGGCGCCAATCCCGACAGCATGTCCGCCGGTTCCGCCGCCTGGGCTGAATGGCTGGTGGACGGCGACTTGTCGCATGAGATCGACGCCCGCGAAATTCCCAAGGGCTGGTCCACCGGCAAAATCCCTCTGCGCTCGGCCCAACCTTTCCAGCAGCCGGTACCCGCCGATAATGAAGGTGCGGTGTACCACCTTAACCCGGGCCTGACTAACTGGGCCTACCAGCTGACCAAGGACACGCCGCTGGCGGACGATGCCGATCTACGGCAATTGCGCAGCCATTACAAAGGCTACCCGGCGGCGCAACAGCCGCCGAAAGTGATCAAGGGCGACCAGCTGGCCGGACAGACGTTCTGGCACGGCAAACTGATGAATGCATGGGCGGAGAAATGGGTGGACTACTGGACCCGCGGCCAAGGCAGCTTCGCCACCTCGGCGATGGAAGAAACCGGCACCGCGCAAGCGCTGACCTTCCTCAGCAAAGCCGGCCGCGCCGATATCAATCGTCTACTAGCGCTGCGCACCGCCAGCAACTACACCATGCTGTATCCCGGCAGGAGCGCAGCGGCCAGCCTGGCGAGCGAACATGAGGGCAGTTATTCCGCCTACCTGCCCTCGCTGGAAGCAGCCTTCAAGGTCGGCAGTCGCGTGACACGCGAATTGAGCGATCACTGGGACAAATATCGCGACAGCCTGCCGACGGACAAATAAGACCAGGGACGGGCGGCCGCATGCTTCCCGTCCTGTCCTGCCGGCTTATTCCACTTTCCATACATACTGCATGCGGGTGGCCGACTGCACCGGCTGGCCATCCGCCATCGCAGGCGTGAAATGGCAAAGGCTCCAGGCTTTCAAGGTAGCGCGGTCCAGCTCTTTGAAACCGCTGCTTTTTTCAATCGAAGCGTCGACCACACTGCCGTCGACGCCGATGATCAGTTTCACGTTCACCGTCCCCGTTTCTTCATTGCGCAGCGAAGTCCTGGGGTATTCCGGCTTTTCGCAATTGCCGGTCACGCGCGCGCTGGTATGCGCCGGTCCGGCGGGCGCGGTGGTTGCCGCCGCAGGAGACGGCTGGGCGACAGACGTCGGCAGCTCGTTGGTCGGCGGCTTGACACTGGTGACCGCGGCAATCACGTTTTCCTGAGGCTGCTGCGCCACCTTGACTTCAGGCGGCGGCACATACGGTGGCGGCGGCGCGGTGGATTTCGGCGGCGGCGGCGTCGGTTTGTCAGGCAGCGGCGGTGGTGGCGGTGGCTTGATTTCAGCGATGATCTTGGTGATCACCGGTTCCTGGATCACCTCTACCACTTTGCGGGCCAGACCTGTCACCAGTGCATATACGATCGCGATATGCATCATGACGACAATGCTGAAACCGACCAGTTTCCTGGCCGGCCGCTCCTGTTCCAGCATGAAATCCATTGCCGGACTCCTGTCTGCTCGCCTGGCTTTTTGACGATTCCGGCACCGGCGGCAAGCCAGCCACCGCTGTCCCGATTTGTTGTGGATCGTCTAGTTTCATACTAGCAGTTTAGGCGCTACAGTAAAGGGTGCACTGCAATATCCGGGGCTTAATCGACCACAAACAGCTTGGCGCCGACCGCGGTAAACGACCTGTGCGGCTCGGCGCCATCCGCCACCTGGTAGCTCATTCCCGGCTTCAGCATGAACTTGCGGCCGTCTTCCAGTTCCGTCTCCAGCTCCCCTTCCAGGCAGAACAGCACATGCCCCTTGCTGCACCAGTGGTCGGCCAGGTAGCCCTGCGTATATTCGACCATGCGCACCCGTATTTCGCCGAAATGGCGGGTGCGCCAGTAGGCCATCCCGTTTTCGCCCTTGTGTTCGGTCCGTTCAACGCTTGCCCAGTCGGTAGTTCCGAAAGGGATCTCAGTCATCTTCATGGTTGTCCTGTTTTGGCGCGTGTCGTTACAGTTGGAATCAGGCTGCCCCCGTCGCTCAGGGCCGCTCAATTATCCGCACATCATTGCCACCGATGGCGCAGCTGGAGGGCGAGGCCGCCACGCTGCCGCGATTACGCAACAGCACCAGTTCGGCCAGCACCGACACTGCAATTTCGGCTGGCGAGCGGCTCCAGATCTGCAGGCCGATAGGCGCATGCAACCGTGCTATCTGCTCGCTGCTCAGGTCCAGCGTCAGCAATCTTTCCTTGCGCGCTTCGGTGCTCGCCATCGAGCCGATCGCGCCGATGTAGAAAGCATCTGTCTTCAATGCTTCCATCAGCGCCATGTCGTCGACTTTCGGATCATGGCTGAGGGTGACGATGACGGTGCGGCGGTCGGGCTTGAAGGCCAGCACGACATCGTCCGGCATGCCGTCCAGCCAGGTGACGTCGTCGGCCTGCCAGTTGCGGCGCTGTTCTTCGCGCGGATCGTTCAGGTAGACCGAAAAATCCAGCGCCGGCGCCATTTGCGCCAGGTATTCCGAGACCTGGCCGGCGCCGATGATCAGCAGGCGCCAGCGCGGCCCGAAGACCTGCAGCAATTCTTCTTCATCGAAACGCAGCGCGAAATCGGCAGCGGTGGCTTCGACAGTGGCCACGCCGCTGCGCATGTCGAGCCGGCGCTGCACCAGCCGGCGACCGCTGACGGCCTCCAGCAAAGGCGTCAGCGCGGCGGCCGAGCTGAGCGGTTCGATCACCAGCTCCAGCGTACCGCCGCAAGGCAGGCCGAAACGGCGCATCTGCTCGGCGCTGATGCCATAACGGACCAGTTCGATTTTTTCCGGGAAGGCGGCGGCGAAGCGCTGCATCAGGTCGTCTTCGATGCAGCCGCCGGAAACCGAGCCGGTAAAATCGCCGGCATCGGTAATCGCGAACAGCGAACCTAGCGGCCGCGGCGCCGAGCCCCAGTTGCGCACCACCGTCACCATGGCGACCCGCTTACCCTGCTGCAGCCAGGCGGCGGCGCTCTTCAATACTTGATAGTCGACTGCATTCATGCTCGCTTGTTTCCTCTTTCAATTCTCACCAGTGTAATGAAAAACAGGATCGACCGCTTGCGCGATGGATCCTGTCGAATTGCTGGCGGCGATGGCCGTAGAGCGGGCACCCGCGCCCACCCACCCCGCTTAATGCGCGGCCGTCGTCAGTCTTAACGCCTTGACTTGATCGGCAGTGATGCTGCCCGGCTGGCCGCCCCAGGTCGCGCGCAGGAAATTGGACAGCTGCGCCAGTTCCTTGTCGTTCAGCTGGCCGGCAAATCCCGGCATGTCCTGCAGACTCTCGGTGCCAGGGAATTTCTGCGCTTCAATGCCATCCAGCATGGCGACGATCAGGTTATGCGGATCGGCGTTGCGCACCGTCGAATTGCCTTTCATCGCCACCGCCACGTGCGGCTTGCCATCGCCCTGGAAACCATGGCAGCCGGCGCACACCGCGGTGTACAGGCGCTTGCCTGCATCCAGTTCCATGGCGTCCGCGCTGATGGCTTTGACCGGCGCCGGCGGCAAGGGCTGGTCGCCCATCAGATAAGTCGTCACCGCGGCGAGGTCATCCTTGCTCAGGTACTGCGTACTCAGATGCACCACTGGGAACATTTCGCCATAAGCCGAACCCTGGGGTGCGATGCCGGTAGCGAAGAAGGTCTGCAAGTCCGCCGCGGTCCAGCCCACCGCCGCCAGACCGGCCGGCGTGATGTTCGGAGCGGCGACACGGCCGAGCGCGGAACCGCCCAGCGATTTCGACAGATCCAGCTGGCCGAAGGCGCCGCGCGGCGTGTGGCACTCTGCGCAGTGTCCCAGGGCGTTGCTCAGGTACTGGCCACGCAGCCACATGGCCGACTTGCCGGTAGACGCATCAGCCAGCTGGTCCCTGAGGAAAGGCACGTTCCAGAACATCATGCCGAAGCGCATGTTGTACGGGAATTTCAAGTCGGGAGCACGGGTCGGAACAGCCACCGGCTTTTGCTGCATCAGGTAGGCATAGATCGCGTCGCTGTCGGCCCGCGTCAGCGAGCGGTAGGAGGTATAAGGCATGGCCGGATACAAGTGCTTGTCCGGCGTGACGCCATCGTGCAGCGCCTTGTAGAACTGATCGGCGCTCCATTTGCCGATGCCGTGCTCCTTGTCCGGCGTGATGTTGGAGCCGTAGAACTTGCCGAACGGCGAAGCCAGCTCGACGCCGCCGGCGAAAGGCGCGCCGCTGGCCGTAGTGTGGCAGGCGGCGCAATCGGCAGCCTTGGTCAGGTAGCGGCCAAGGGCGATCTGGTCAGCGCTGCCGGGTTTCACCGGGTTTTGGTCAGCGGCCTGGCCGGTGGCCTGGGCGGACGCCGCAGCCGAGCTGCCGCCGTCGCAGGCGGACAGCAAGGTCGCCGCCAGCAGCGGCAGCGCCAGGCCGGCCAGGGCGTTGCGAAGATATCGGGCCTTAGTCATCACTTGGCATCCTTCACCAGTCCCGGCGTGCTCAGCACCACTTCCTTGACCGCCTCGAAGTAGCGGACGTAGCCGGTACAGCGGCAGATGTGATCGTTCAAGCCTTCGGTGATGGTGTCGTCGAGCTGGGCCTTGGTCACAGGCTGGCGCTTGAGCTTTTCCACCAGCACCGTGGCGGCGTTGACGAAACCAGGGGTGCAATAGCCGCACTGGAAGCTGTAGTGTTCCAGGAATTTCTGCTGGATAGGCGACAGCGCCACCACTTCGCCCTGCTCGTTGCGCTGGGCGTGGCCTTCCACGGTACGCACCTTCTTGCCTTCGAAAAAATGCGCGCCGGTGATGCAGGAACGTACTTCCTCGCTGCTGCCGTCCCGTTTGTCCAGGATCACCACGCAAGCGCGGCACAGACCCTGGCCGCAGCCCAGGCGTGAGCCGGTCAGGTCCAGGTATTCATGCAGGAAATCGATCATCATGATGCCTTCCGGCACCGGCACCGGGCCGACCGGCTTGCCGTTGATATGCATCGTGATGGGGTGTATGGTCATGCTCATGCCAGAGCCTCCTGAATATTTTGTTGGGTTACCGGCAGATCGGTGAAACGGTGGCCGATGGCGTGGGCGATGCCGTTGACGATGGCGCCGACCACCGGGATCATCACCACTTCGGCGATACCTTTAGGCGGATCGGTTTCGGTCAACGGCGGCAGCACTTCGCTGGTCTGGCTCCAGACCGCGACATCCTTGGCGCGCGGCAGCTGATAGCGGTTGAAGTTCCAGCTGCCGTTGCCGGGGCCGTCTTCATACAGCGGCAGGTATTCATGCAAGGCATGGCCGATGCCCATCGCCAGGCCGCCCTGCAGCTGGCCGGAGACCAGTTGCGGCGAGATCTGGTTGCCGCATTCCATGATCGAATGGTGGGTCAGCAGCTCGACCTTGCCGCTGGCTTCATGCACCGCCAGCTCGACCAGGGTGCCGACCGCACTGTAGTAAGTCACGGCGGCGTTGTTGCGCTGGGTCGGTGGAATCAAGACCTTCTTCCGGTTCAGTACTTCGTAGCCGCCGCCGGTAGTCATCTTGGCTTGCTGCGCCTTGGCGGCGCCTTCGCCGTAACGCACCGACAAGCCGTCCAGCGGCACCCGCACCAGATTGCCGAGAATTTCGAAATCGGCTTCGGTCCATTGCCAGCGATTGAAGACGTGCACCGTGGCGCCGGTCACCAGCCCCAGTTCATGGGCTTTCTTGACCAGCTGTTCGTAGGGCAGCGCTTGCAGGCCGGCGGCCGACAGCTTGCCGTCGACCCAGCGCGCATCTTCCACCCGCACCACCAGCGGCGCCGCCTGGCCGCCGCCTATGCCCTGACCCCAGATCGCCATCGCCGCCGGCCACAGGCCGTGCATGAAGATTACGCGCGCCGCTTCGCGCGTGCTGTGGGTGAAGTAGAAAGCCGAATTGGTGGCGCTGGCCGGCGAGGAGTAGCCCGGCGACCAGCGCGGATTGGCCGCCAGCTTGTCTTGCTCGGCTTGGCTCATGATATAAGGATCGCCGCTGGTGACCACCGGCAGATCGCTCCAGTCGGTGATCGAGGTGCGCACTTCATGAGCCGGCTTGCCCAGCCATTTGGCGCAGGCGATTGCCTGCGAAGTCGACATGCCGGTGCCGATTTCGGCGGCGCTGTGCGACAGATGGATCTGGCCGTCGGCGCTGATCTCGACCTTGGCGAACGAGGCCTCGGCGCCGGTGCCGAAGTCCTTTTGCACGCAGGCGAAGCCGACGCCGTAGCGGTAACCTGGATGGCTGATTTCGTACTCTGCTTTTTTCTTGGAACGGTTGACCCAGAGCGGATGCAGCTTGGCCTTTTGCAGCACTTCGTCGACCCGGATGGCGCCCGCCGGAATCGCACCCTGGGTGTTCTTCATGCCGGAACGCAGCGCATTCTTGAGGCGGAAATCGATGGCGTCGAGACCCAGCTTTTCAGCCATCTCGTCAATCATCATTTCGGTCGCCGCCATGCTTTGCAAGGTGCCGTAGCCGCGCGCCGAACCGGCGTCGATCGCACGGGTAGCAATCGCAACTGCCGCCAGGTCGTTCTTCGGGAAATAGTAAATCGATTGGGCTGCCGTAGCGCCCACCATCGCCACCGATGGCGAGAAATTGGCGCGGCCGCCGCCGTTGGCTTCGAATTCGCCCTTGAACGATTGCAGCAAGCCACTCTTGCGGTCGACCGCGATGCGGTAGTGCATCTTGAAAGCGTGACGCTTGATCGAGGTCTGGAACTGCTCGTAGCGGTCGTTAGCCAGGCGCACCGGCTTGCCATCCGCATACAGCGAGGTCAGCAGGCCGTAGAACGGGAAGTTGTAGTGATCCTTGGAGCCGTAGCCGACCGTGTAGCAAGGATGCAGGAACAGCTTCTTCAAAGGGAATTTTCCCTTCTTCATCATCTCGATGGCGCTGTCGACAACTTCTGCCGGCGATTGCGTCGGCACTACCATGTGCAGGGCCTGGTTGGCGCTGTCGTACCAGCAGTTGGCGTTGTCCGGCTCGAGCGCCGCGGTATCCACCGACTGCGTGTTGTAGTTGCGTTCCATGACCAGCCAGTCAGCCGGCGGGTGGTCTAGCTGCTCCTGGATCTGGGCGGCGTAGAACATGCCCTGCTCGCCCAGCTTGCCGTGCTCCTGGCCGTCCGGCCAGACCGGCTGGTGCTTGCGCATCATGCTCGGGAATACCGGCGCATTCTTCAGGCTGGAGAAGACATCGTCGTCGAACGATGTCGCGCCGCCCACCCGCACGAAGCGGAAGGTACCCCAGGGATCGCGCTCCAGCGGGCCGGTCACCGGACCGTACTGGATCACTTCATCCTTGAATTGCAGTTTGTCTTTGGCGAAACGGAAACGGGCGAAGTCGTTATAGATCAGGATCGCCACGGCGTGTCCCAGATAGGCCGGTGTCTTGCCGGCCGGCAGTAGCATGTCTTCGCCGTAAAACGCCGGAAAGGCCACCCCGTCGCGCGTCAGGTCGGCGGCAGTGACCACGCGGTCCGGCTTCAATTCTTCGCCGAGCATGCTCAGGTCGAAGCCCAGGAAGCTGCGGTCGGCCTTGGTGGCGCGCAGGATGAAGGCATGGGCTTGCTGGTTCGGCCAGTGCGGCATGTCGCGCGCGCGCACATCGCGGGCAAACACTTTGGCGCCGGTGACCTTGGCAATGCCATCGATACGGAACTTGACCTGACCGTTGCCGCTGTCCCACTGGATGGGCGTCAGGATTTTTTCTTCAAACAGGGCGGCGAATGCCTTGCCGCCCATGGGCGCTACGTAAACCGAGACTCCGGCGATTACGCTGGCCTTCAAAAAACTGCGACGCGAAAGGTCGAGTTTTGTCATGTATTTCTCCTCAAAAACCAGGGAACAGCCTCAGCGCCGCAGCCGTTTCAGCTGCCGGCGATGGTTGCGCATGTTCGTAAGATCCAGCGAAAGCCCCTGCCGGGCATTCATCTGGGGTCGGCATTTTATTACATTGGAGAACGGACAACATAATCACTATGACATGATGAGAATAGGTGATTTGGAGGCAATCGCAATCGCTTTTGTATTTAATTGTTATAAAACAAGCTATTACGATTTTCTTTTATTGAATGATTGTCATTCCGATGTCACAACTTACTTGTAGAATTAGCCACTCCTACCACCCTCACCTGTCCCCGCCATGATACGAACTAGCCTCCTCCCCCTGTCGCTGCCGCTGGCGCTGGCCGCCGCGCTTTCCCTTACCGCCTGCGGCAGCGGCGGCGGAGAACTGACTGCCGACAGCAAAGCCCTGGTGATCGGCCACCGCGGCGCCAGCGCATTGAGGCCTGAGCACACCCTGGCTTCCTACACCAAGGCGATTGAAGACGGCGCCGACGTCATCGAGCCGGATCTGGTGGCGACCAAAGATGGTTTCTTGGTCGCCCGCCACGAGAATGAAATTTCCGGCACCACCAATGTCGCCACGGTAACCAAGTTTGCCAATCGCAAGACCAAGAAGGTAATCGACGGCAATACGCTGGAGGGATGGTTCACCGAAGACTTCACCCTGGCCGAGATCAAGGAGTTGCGCGCCAAAGAAAGAATCCCGCAGATCCGCCCCGACAATACAAAATACGATGGCCAGTTCGAAGTGCCGACCCTGGCGGAAATCGTCGCCCTCGCCAAGGACATGTCGGCCAAGACCGGCCGCACTATCCATCTGTACCCGGAGACCAAGCATCCGAGCTATTTCCAGTCCATCGGCCTGCCGCTGGAAGAGCGCCTGCTGACGGTGCTGGCGCAGGACGACTACAGCGCCAAACGCGCCACCATCTTCATCCAGTCGTTTGAAACCGCCAACCTGAAAACCCTGCGCAGCAAGATCGGCAAGAACCATCCGACCTACCGCCTGATCCAGCTGATGGATGACGACAAGGTGCAGCCGCCCGACTTCGTGCTGGCCGGCAGCAAGCGTACTTATGGCGATTTGATGACTGCCGGCGGCATGCAGGAAGTGGCAGCCTACGCCGATGGTGTCGGCCCCTACAAGCTGAGCATCATCCCGCAGGACAGCAAGGGCGAGCTGGGCAGCCCCACCGCCCTGGTGAGCAACGCCCACGCCGCCGGCCTGCGCGTCCATCCCTACACCTTCCGCCCGGAAAACAACTTCCTGCCCGCCAGCCTGAAAAGCAACGGTTCGGCCGCGACCCGCAATGCGGATGGTTCGGTGGCGGAAATCCAGGCTTACCTGAAGGCCGGGATCGACGGCTTCTTTACCGATGATCCCGCAGTGGGGCGGCGGGCGGTGGATACCTTCAAACGCAGCTGATGTAGATTGACATATCCCTGTATGGCCGCAATCGGTCATACAGGATCACCTTTACAGGCGCTCAGTCTCGCCGTTCTTAGGCCGCCATTTCATCACGCGCTTTACGATTACCCCATCACCGTATTGCCAACTGTTTCCCGCTTAATTTCATGTTGCCTCCTCATGATTTTTTTGTGGATTTTGTGTTACATGCCTGGCAAGCCCTACAAGTCGATGCTTATACTATATGGATCAGATCATTCAATGCCGATACAAAGCTGTTTGATCACAATATAGTCTTCAATCCCATATTTAGATCCCTCGCGGCCAAGGCCCGATTGCTTGACACCGCCGAACGGCGCGGCCTCACTCGAAATCACACCCGTGTTGATGCCAACCATGCCGAACTCCAGCGCTTCGGCGACGCGCCACACGCGTCCTATATCACGGCTGTAGAAATAACTGGCAAGCCCGAATTCGGTGTCGTTCGCCATGGCAATAACTTCTTCCTCGGTATTGAAACGAAACACGCAGGCAAGTGGCCCGAAGGTCTCTTCCGCCGCGACTTTCATTGACTGTGTGGCGCCGGCAAGCAAGGTCGGTTCAAAGAACGTTCCACCAAGGGCATGACGCTTGCCTCCCACCACCAAACGAGCGCCGTTGGCGATTGCATCGGCAATATGCTCTTCGACTTTGTCGACTGCTGCCGCGTCGATCAGCGGCCCCTGCGATATATTCTCTAGCAAACCGTTACCGACAGACAAAGCTTTGATGCCAATGGCCAGTTTCTCGACGAATTCGTCATACACGTGATCATGCACATACAATCGATTCGTGCATACACAAGTCTGTCCGGCGTTGCGGAATTTGCTGGCGATCGCACCGTCCACCGCAGCCCCCAGATCTGCGTCATCGAACACGATGAACGGCGCGTTACCGCCCAGCTCCATCGAAACTTTTTTGATGGTACCGGCGGTTTGACGCATCAGAATGCGTCCAATTTCGGTAGAGCCGGTGAAGCTCAACTTGCGCACCGCAGGGTTGGAAGTCAGCTCACCGCCGATAGCATTGGCAGATCCAGTCAGCACTGAAAAAACTCCCGGGGGAATGCCAGCCGTCTGCCCCAGATAGGCTAGAGCGAGTGCGCTCAGCGGCGTCTGGCTGGCCGGCTTGACGATGATAGGACATCCTGCAGCCAAAGCTGGAGCGATCTTCCGAGCAATCATTGCCGCCGGAAAATTCCATGGCGTAATCGCAGCACATACGCCGATCGGTTCCTTGATGACTACGATCCGCCTTCCACCTTGCGGGCTCGGAATAGTATCGCCGTAGAGCCGCTTTCCTTCTTCCGCAAACCAATCGATATAAGCAGCTGCATAACGGATTTCATCGTGCGACTCTTGTAAAGGCTTGCCCTGCTCGCAGGTCATGATGCGCGCCAGGTCGTCGGCGTTGTTGAGGATCGCATCGTGAAATTTTCGCAAGATAGCCGCGCGCTCCTTGGCAGTCAATGTGCGCCAAGGTTTCCAGGCGACACGGGCGGACTCAATCGCCAGCAGTGTTTCGCTCGCGCCCATGCATGGTACGGTCGCGATGATTCCACCATTGGCCGGATTAGTGACTTGAATGACCTCACCGCTGCCGGCGTTGCACCAGACGCCATTGATAAATGCCTGGGTACGTAGCAGGGCTGGATTGATAAGTTGCAGCATGAAATATTCCTTAAGCGACGGGAGAAATTGAAGGTGTCGGCATCTCGTCCGCGATCATCGCGAAATCGTGGACTCCGGATAAACGTGGCAGTCGCGTGGATCCCATCCGAAGCTGATCGATTCGCCGATGACAATCTGCTTCGCCAGTTTCATGTCTGCCACTTTGAGAATCACGCTGTCCTTCCCGTCATAGCGAACATGTACCCGAACGTGGTCACCGAGGTAAACCAGGTCGGCAATCTGCCCGGTAAAATCCGTTGTTCCGTTTGCAACGGCCCCCAGTTGAATTTTTTCCGGACGCACCATTACCTTCACCCGTTCGGGCGCCATGCCCTGCAGGCCGGATGCCGGAGCTGTGATATGCCGGCCACCGTCCAGTACCACCGTGCATGTCTCACCATGCACCGCCTGCAGCCTGCCGTACAAGGCGTTGTTTTCACCAATGAAGGTCGCGACATAGGCCGTCCCTGGATGCTCGTACAGCATGTCCGGCGACGCAATCTGGACAATCTCGCCGCGCTCGAAGACGGCAACCCGGTCTGACATCGTCAATGCTTCGCTCTGGTCGTGCGTCACATACACCACCGTGACACCCAACTGGCGGTGTAATTGCTTAATTTCGTATTGCATGTGCTCACGCAAATTCTTGTCGAGTGCGCCCAGAGGCTCATCCATCAGGATCAATTCTGGTTCGAACACCATCGAACGTGCCAGCGCAACCCGTTGCTGCTGGCCACCGGACAGCTCGGATGGACGCCGCTGCTCCATGCCATGCAACTGCACCATGTCAATCGCCCGTTTGACCTTGTCTTCGAGCGCAACGCCGCCAATGCCGCGCATTTTGAGCGGATAGGCAAGATTTTGCGCAACACTCATGTGGGGGAACAAGGCATAGTTCTGGAACACCATGCCGATGCCGCGTTTGTGCGCAGGGACGCTCTCGATGTGCTTGCCGTTCATCCGGATTTCACCGCGCGTCGGCGATTCAAACCCGGCCAGCATCGTCAGCGTGGTGGTTTTACCCGAGCCGGAAGCGCCCAACAGAGTCAGGAACTCGCCCCGCCGTATGGACAAGTTCAGGTTCTTGATGACCAGATTGCTGCCGTCGTACGATTTCTGTACATCGATAAATTCGATCAAATTTTCTTGTGCGTTGCTCATGGTCTTTTCCAGGTCGGTGCGTTACGCTGGTTTGGCAAGCTCTGCAGCAGCCTCGTCGAGTGCAGCGGTCAATTTATCGACCATCATGTCGATCTCGTCGTCACTAATGATGAAAGGCGGGCTCAGTGCGATCGCGTCCCCCATGTTGCGTACTATCAGCCCATGCTGGCGGGTACGCTGTTCGACCATGGCGCCAACGCCCAGCATGGCTGGAAATGCCTGCCCGCTTGCTTTATCGATCAGCTCGACGCCCGCCAGCAAACCTGTGCCCCGCACTTCTCCGACCAATGGATGCGTGCGTAGCGCCGCCAATTTAGCGTGCAGGTATTCGCCCTTGCTGCCGACAACGCGCGGCGCATCCATTTCCTGATAAATAGTCAGCGCTTCAAGCGCCACCGCAGCGGCAACCGGATGGCCGGAGTAGGTGAAACCATGGCCAAACGGGCCGAGCATGCTGCTTTGATGTTCCAGTTCCGCATAAATTTTCCCGCTGACGATCACGCAGGAAATCGGCATATATCCCGAGGAAAGGCTTTTCGCGCAAGCCATCATGTCCGGCTCCAGAGCCATGGTTTCTGCGCCAAACCAGTTGCCGGTCCGCCCGAAACCGCAAATGATTTCATCAGCAAGCAGCAAAATATCGTGCTTGCGCAGCAATCCCTGCAGCGCCTCAAAATAACCGGCCGCTGGCACCACGACACCGCCGGCGCCCAAGATCGGCTCGCTGATCAGTGCGGCAATCGTCTCAGCTCCCTCTGCGACGATCAATTGCTCCAGCTGCGTCATGAGCCGTGCAACAAACGCAGCCTCGCTTTCTCCTGGCCGCCCGTTCTTGTAGAAATGCGGGCATTCGATATGACGAATGCCAGGCAACGGCAAGCCGAATGCGCGATGCATGTGCGGCAGCCCGGACAGGCTGGATCCCATGACGGTTGAACCATGAAAGCCTTTGTCGTGGGCAATGATCGTGCGCTTTTCCGCCTTGCCGCGAGCAGCCTGGTAATACCAGGTCATCTTGACCATCGAATCGATCGCCTCCGATCCTGACGAGGCAAAAAACACCTTTGCTTCCGGCAGCGGTGCAATGGCGGCGATCCGGCTTGCCAATTGCACGACGACATCGGGAACCCGGTGATTGAACGTGTGGTAATACGGCAGCCGGCGCAGTTGTCGTGCCGCCGCCTCCACCAGCCGCTGGTTGGAAAATCCCAGCGACGCGCACCACAGGCCGGACATGCCTTCTATGTATTTTCTGCCTTGCTCGTCAAAAACATGAATCCCTTCGCCACGGCTGACGATCAGCGGCCCGCGCGCCTGGTGCAGGCGCAGGTTGGTCTGGGAATGCAAGTGATGCCGGATATCGTCCCTGGCTTGCTCGCTCAATGCCGGAGCATCCGTACCAGCCCCTGAATTGCCTGTTTTTTCATTTTTTGCGACTTCGTGCGCTGCGGTCATTTTTTGTCCTTTTGATTGCATTAACGATTAAAATATATCATATATGATGTATAGTTAATCAATCAAAAATTTATTTATTTGGAAAATGTCATTCTCAAGGAGGTGTTATGACAGAAGTAACCGTGAAGTCTGCGCCAGCAAGTACGCAGGAATTTGCGCTGACCGTGGAAGAAGTTGCCCACTTGCGAGAGCGGGCGATGTTTATTCGATTGGAAACAATCCGCCTGATCGAAATTGCCAAAACCGGCCACTATACGTCGGTGTTTTCGGCCGCGGAGACTTTCGCCGCCTTGTATTACGACGTGATGCGCCTGCAACGCGGCAACCCGGCATGGCCGCAGCGGGATCGTTTTCTGATGGGTAAGGGTCACGCAGCGGTCGGCCTGTTTCCGGTTCTCGCCGATCTCGATTTTTTCCCGACATCATGGCTGGATCAGTACACACGCCTTGGCAGCCCGCTGGGCGATCATCCGGACATGTGCAAGGTGCCTGGCATTGATTTCAGCTCCGGATCGATTGGCCATGCCCTCTCGAACGGACTGGGCATGGCGTTGGCCGGCCGCTTCCATGGCAACGATTTCACCACCTTCGTCATGCTGGGCGATGGTGAAATGCAGGAAGGCCAAGTATGGGAAGCCGCGCTGGGCGCTGCCCATCACAAGCTTAATCGCCTGATCGCGATTGTCGACCGCAACGGCTATCAGTTGGACGGCGCGGTCGAGGATGTCATCGACATCGAACCGCTGGATGAAAAATGGCGCGCCTTTGGTTGGGAAGTCCACCACGTCGACGGCCACAATCTCAGCGAATTGACGGCCTTGCTGCGCCGTCTGCGCGCCGACGATCAGCGTACCCGTCCCGCCTGCGTGATTGCCAAGACAGTCAAGGGCAAAGGCGTGCATTACATGGAAACGGAACCGGGCTGGCATCTGGGCTATTTGACGCCGGAAGACGCCAAGCGCGCCATCGCGGAAATCAAAGGACAGGAGATCTAAACCATGCATCAGCCACTATCCAAAGACTCATGGCAATATCGCGGCCTGAACGAACTGACGCCCGGCTTGAACTATCTCTCCGACGGCCTGGCCACGCTGGTCGAAGCCGGTTATCCCGTCCTGGCGGGTTCTGCCGACCTCCAATATTCGAACGGCCTGGCGCGATTTGCAAAAAAATATCCTGAGCGCTACACCCAATTCGGCATTTCGGAGCAAAACATGGTCAGCGCGGCAGCCGGCATGGCCACTGCCGGCGGCATGCCCTTCGTCGCCACGTTTGCGTCATTCCTGGCGCTACTCTGCTGTGAGCAGATCCGCATGGATATCGCCTACTGCCAGTTGCCGGTGCGCCTGATCGGCCACCATGCCGGAATTTCGCTGGGATTTTACGGTACCTCGCATCACGCCACCGAAGACCTTGCGATCATGCGTTCGATCGCCAATCTCACGGTGGTAGCGCCGGCAGACGGTCCGCAGCTGGTTGCCGCCATCCAGGCCTCGGCCGAATATCCGCAACCGATCTACTTCCGCATCGGCCGTGGCCGCGATCCGCAAGTCTATGAAGACGGCGTCCCCTTTGCGTTCGGCAAGGCGATCGAACATTTGAGCGGGGAAGAGCTCACGATCATCGCCTGCGGCTCGATGGTGCATCCGGCGCTGGAGGCGGCAAAGCGCCTGAACGCTGCGCGTTGGTCGGTTGGCATGATCGACATGGCCACCATCAAACCGCTGGATCGCGAGGCCGTGCTGCGCGCAGCCGGGCGGTCGCGCAAATTGATGACGGTGGAAGAACACAATGTATTGGGCGGACTCGGCGGCGCGGTAGCCGAAGTCCTGGCAGACGAAGGCTGCGGCGTGCGACTGCTAAGACATGGCATCAAGGATGAATACAGCCTGATTGCTCCACCTAGCCATTTATACGCGCATTATCAGCTGGATGCGAACGGCATTGAGGCAGTGGCGCTGGGCGAATTGCAGCGGAACTGATCGTCACTGGCCTGTCTTTTAACGGCGTGCACATCTGCGCGCCGATTTTTATTGAAGCACCGACACAACAGACCTGATCTTTCCGCTATCTGCGGCGGCAAAGATCGGTTAACAGAAACCGGGATGAGGGCAATCGCATGAAGGAATCGCGTTTGGCTGTAAGGTGGGCACATCGTGCCCACGTGTGAATTCACTTCACGTACATGCTATTTCGGTGCCGGGTCGGTTGGCACTCCGGTTATCACGATCACGCGTGGGCACAAAGGCGTGCCCACCCTACGGCCATATCGGGCAAGCACACGTTTCACGCGATTGCCCTGTAACCGGGATGGCCTGAATGCAGTTTATCGGCATAATCGATTATACTGCAGCAACATATACGATATACAATTCCCGTGAACGAACAAATCTCCCCCATCGACAAAAGCAATATGTCCGCGCGTGTCTACAACGAGGTACGCGAGGCCTTGGTAGCAGGGCGTTTCCTGCCTGACGAACGGATACGCCTGCAGGATATGGCGGAACGTTTCGGCACCAGCGTAACACCCGTACGCGAGGCTTTGCTGAGGCTGGTCAGCGAGCGGGCGCTGCACATGCAGGCAGCAAAAATGATCAGCGTCCCCCCATTGAGTCTGGAGCGTTACCTGGAATTGCGCACCATCCGCCTGCAACTGGAACCGCTTGCAGCCGAATTGGCAACGGCACACATCGGTCCGGCCGAGTTGGCCAAACTGGTTGAGTTGAATGCACAGTTTGAACAAGCCGGCACGCAAGGCGACGCCGATGCGCGCATGGGCTTCAACCGCGCTTTCCATTTCGGCATCTACAATTTGTGCGGATTGCCGACCCTGCAGGCGATCATCGAAAATCTGTGGGCGTCGATGGGGCCGGTTCTGAAGGCTTACTTCCTGCACAACAAGGCCATGTCGTTGATTGATCCCGATCAGCACCGCAGCTTGCTTGACGCTTTGCGCAAGCATGACGGCAAGGCTGCTGCCGAAGCAATCCGCCAAGATATCCTGGGTGCGGCCCCCAGCATCATCAGCTTCCTGGAGGAAATCGAGGAACTGGAAAAAAGCAATGACATGAATGTTCGCGGCGCCAAAGCAAAGGAACCACGTTCATAGAACGTGATTCTAGGGCCTGGATTGCGCCGGGGTACGCAACCCGGCCGTCTCCCCACCATCGACGCTCAGCACCGCGCCATTGACATAGCTGGCGGCCGGCGACAATAACCAGTAAATTGCCTCTGCCACCTCGGCCGGCGCCGCCAGCCGGCCGGCCGGTATGCGATAAGTCAGCGCAGCCAATCGGGCACTGTCGGCGATGACCTGGTCCATCATGCGCGTGGCGATCTGGCCAGGGCACACAGCATTGAAGCGCACGTCCTTGCCGTATTCGAGCGCCAGCGCCTGTGTCAGCCCCAACACCGCGGCTTTCGATGCGCAATAGATGGCAAGGCCCTCTTCCCCAACCTTGCCGGCAATCGACGACACATTGACCACGGCTCCCCGCGCCGCAATCAGCCCGGGCAAGGCTTCACGCGAAAACAGAAAAGTCGAACGGGCGTTGGCGGCGAACACCCGATCCCAATCCTCGATGGCCGCTTCGTGGAACTTGGCGCGGGAAGAAGTGCCGGCGTTGTTAACCAAGCCTTTCAACTTGCCGCCGCCGAGTTCCATCGCCCGTGCCACGGCATCGATGCAATCCTGTTCGATCGATACGTCACTCCGCATGAAAGTGACGCCGGCAAGGGCGGCTTCCAGTGCCGCACCGGCAGCCTCATCGCGCCCGGTAAACAGTACGTGTTCGCCAGCTGCAGCCAAACGCCGGACAACGGCTTCGCCTATGCCATGGGTACCGCCGGTTACGATGACCATGTGCCGTTCTCCGTGGCGTTGATCGGATAATTCGTCACAGGCGTGCCCAGCCAGCCTTGTTCCTGGCGCCGCCAGTATTCCGCCATCAACAGCGAGGTAATCGGCCCCGGTTTGCCAGTGCCGACCGGCCTGCCATCAAGCACGCAGACCGGCATGACGCCACCGGCCGTACTGGTAAGAAATATTTCGTCTGCATTCATCACCTCCAGTACCGTGACCAGCCGCCATTCGCATGGGATGTTCAACAATACGCATAATTCGCTGACGGTGCGACGTGTCATCCCTTCGAAAACGCCGCGTACCGGGCTGGCCAGCACACCGTTTTTGACGACGAAGACGTTGAAGCCGGCGCCTTCGGTAACGTTGCCATGCCCATCATGCAATAGCGCCACGGTGGCTTGCCGGTCATATGCCTCGAAGATGCCCATGGTCAGATCCAGCCAGTGAAAATTCTTGATACGGGGATCCAGCGATTCCGGCGGAATCCGCGTCACGCTGCTCAGCACCATGGATAAACCCTGGCGACGTTGCGTTTCATTGGCGATCCAAACGAAGGGCGTGGCAAACGCATAGAAACGGTTGCAGCATTCGCGCGGATCGCGCGAGCCCGGCGGCGGCACGCCACGGGTACAGGTCATCTGCACGTAGGCGTCGCGCAAGCCGCTCAGACGCACACACTCGATCAGAATGGCTGCGATCTCCTCATGGCTATGCGGCAATGTCATGCGCAGGGCATGCATCGATGCGAAAAATCGTTCGATATGATCATCCAGCCGAAAAAAACTGCCTTTCCATACATGAGCGACATCGTAGGTGGCGTCGGAGCGGACAAAACCACGGTCAAGCAGCGGTATGCTGGCTTGACCGACCGGCATGTAGGCGCCATCCGTGTAGGCGACGCCGTCTTTGTTGCGAGGATCGAATAGTTGCATGTGCTTACCCATTGCTAGTGCGATGCCGGTTTGATTGACGAGCCATCCATGCTGCAAGCAGTAGAACGCCTACTGCCATGAGCAGCAAGAAGGACGACATCGCCAGGATGGAGGGATTGATGCTATCGCGAATACCGTCGAACATTTGCCGCGGCAGAGTACGTTGGCCGGGACCGCTGATGAACAGCGCGACAACAATTTCATCAAACGACGTCATGAATGCAAACAATGCGCCGGAAATCATGCCTGGTGCGATCAACGGGATCGCCACGTTGAAGAAAGCGCGCAGCGGCGATGCCCCAAGGCTGGCGGCCGCGCGCAGCAGATTCATATCGAAGCCTTGCAACGTCGCCGTGACTGTGATCAGGACAAACGGCGTTGCCAGCACAGTGTGCGCCAGCACCAAGCCCAGCAGCGTGGAGGCAAGACCAATCTGGCCGAACAGAAAGTACATACCCAAACCGCTGATCACCGATGGCACGATCATCGGTGAAATCATGAACGCCAGCAAGGTGCGCGCCGCCGGCAGATTACGCCGGGCGAAGGCTAACGCGGCCAGTGTACCGATCACGGTTGACAGCATGGTCGAGGCGACACCGACAATCAAACTGTTGCGCAACGCATCCATCCATGGCCCAGCTGTAAATACATTCTGGTACCACTGTGTCGAAAAACCCGGAATCGGGTAGGAAAGAAAGCTGCCGGCGCTGAACGAGAGCGGCACCACGGCAATCAAGGGTGCAAGCAGAAACACGATCATGACGGCGCCAAACACATAGTGCAGCGACTTGCCGATCAGGCATAGATGCAAATGACTCAAGAGAAAACTCCTAGCGCAATCCTACGATTTGACGGACGCCGATGCTACGTGCAGCGACTAGGTAGATGAGCATGATGCAACTCAGCATCACGATGCCCAAGGCTGATGCCATACCCCAGTTGATCGTGGTATTGGTATAGAACGCGATGAAGTAACCCAGCATCTGTTCCTTGGCGCCGCCAACCAGCGATGGCGTAACGTAATACCCTGCCGCGACGATAAACGTCAGTAGAGCACCGGCGCCGACGCCCGGCATGGTTAGGGGCAGGTATATCCGGAAAAAGCCGCGTACCGGGTGCGCGCCGAGCGATGCGGAGGCACGCATGAAATGCGGCGCAACCCCTTTCATCGCACTATAAATCGGCAACACCATGAACGGCAGCAGGATGTGCACCATGACGATGTACAAGCCGGTAGCATTGAATATCAGTTCTGCCGGCTGGTCGATCAGATGCAGGGCCAGCAGCAATTTATTCACCAGTCCGTCGTTTTGCAATACGACGATCCAGGCGGTGGTACGCGCCAGCAGCGACGTCCAGAAAGGCAGCAGCACCGCCATCAGCAGCAGGAAACCCAGCCGTTTAGGCGCCTTTACCATCAATGCCGCCAGCGGATAGCCGAGGAGTAGACATAACAAGGTGACGATGAAAGCAATCTTGACGGTCTTGAAAAGGATGTTCAAATAGATCCGCTGGTCTGCCGGCACACGGCTGATGCCGCCGTCGTTTGTCACACGCAAGTCGAGCGCCGTCAACAGGTAGTACGGCGTGTAGGCAGGCGCCAGGCGACGCAGAGCATGCCAGACTTCAGGGTCGCTCCAGCGTGCATCGATCGCCGCCAGCCGCAATTGCATGTCTGGCGCCGCTTCCGCCTGCGACAACTGCCTGGCCGTTTTTAGAATCAAGCTGCGATAGCCGCTGGCTTCGTAATTCAAACGCCGGGCCAGTTCGCCTAGCGGTTTGCTGCCGCCGGCGGCAATCAGATCGTCAGCGACTGCCTGATATGCCTCTGCCGGCGGCAATGCCGTTGTCCTTTGCCAAGCCGCCAAAGCCTTGACGGTGCGTGGCATGGCCTCGATCATTTCCGGATTGGCGACTGCGCGATAAAACATCATCCCTATCGGCAGCAAAAAAAATAGTGCGATATACAGCGTCAACGGCGCCGTCAGCCATAGCGAAATCATCCGCTTGCGCTGCGTCGATTGGCGTATCGCCTGTTGCAGTGATGCCGGAACAGAGAGCTTAGGCAAAACGCGATCCTTTCTTGTTGTCATTTACTGCGCAATCCATTGATTGAATCGCGCCATGATCTCTTCTTCATGATCTACCCAGAAATGGCTATCCAGCAGCAGCGCCGTCTTCATGTTCTGCGGCGCGGTCGGCAACTGTGCGAGGACATCCGGTTTGATCATGGCAGCTGTGCGCATATTGAGAATGCCGTATGGGATCAAGTCTGTGAACGTTTTTTGACGCTCAGCGCTCAGCATGGTATTGAGCAGATCAAGCGCGCTTGCTTTGTTGGGCGTGTTCTTGATGAGGGTCCAGTAATCCATGCTGTAGAGCTGATTGTCCCAAGCAATCGGAAAATGACTGCCTTCGCGGTTTGCAATCGCGATACGGCCGCTATAGGCCGCTGTAGCCACAACGGTTCCGGAAGCCAGCCATTCCAGCGGCTGCGCGCCGGATTCCCACCATTGGATGCTGGACTTGATCTGGTCCATCTTGGCGAATGCGCGGTCTTGTCCGGCTTTGGTGGCAAGCAATGTGTACACATCCGCCGGTTTAACGCCATCCGCCATCAATGCAATCTCCAGCGTCATCCGTGCCTGCTTGCGCAAGCCGCGCTTACCGGGCCACTTCTTTATATCCCAGAATTGCGCCCAGGTCTTCGGTCCATCCACGCCGAATTTTTTGCTGTCGTAAGTGAGCACTTCAGACCAGACAAACGCTCCTACACCACACTTGGAAAGGGCCGCCGGCGTGATTTCTTTGGCGTTTGACAACTGCTTGAAATCAATCACTTCAAGCAAGCCTTGCTCGCATGCCAAGGCCATTTCATTTTCATCCATCTGCACCACATCCCAAGTGATGTTGCCAGATTCCACCATCGCCTTTTGACGGGCAATGCCGCCGGTATAACTATCCTGCACGATCCGCTTCTTGCTCTGTGTAACGAATGGCTGAAAGTAAGCGTGGTTAAAGGCCTCTTGCGTGGCGCCGCCAAAAGCGACTACGGTCAGGTCTCGGGCCACTGCCTGGCCGCTCAAGCCAACGATGAGAATGCATGCCAGTTTTGATAAATATTTCATCACGCCGCCCTCGTTTTTAATATATTTTATATGATATATCTTATTTTTAAATAAAGTCACGTATTTTTTAAAATACATTTGTTATCGCCTTATGGCCCTAACGACGCCTTAGTCAGTTTATTGCTGCGCTTCTGGCGCAGACGAAGGGTTGTTACAAACGCTCGGTCTCGCCGCTCTTAGGCTGCCACTTCATCAAGCGCTTCTCGATCATCCCCACCACCGTATCCAGCACCAGCGCAAAAGCCGTCAGCACAAGGATGCCGGCAAACACAGTGTTGATATCAAACGCCCCCTCCGCCTGCAAGATCAGGTAACCGACCCCACGCGCCGAGCCCAGGTATTCGCCGACGATGACGCCGACAAACGCCAGCCCGACCGAGGTGTGCAGGCTGGAAAACACCCAGGATGTAGCCGAAGGCAGGTACACCGTGCGCAGCAGCTGGCGCTGGCTGGCGCCGAGCATGCGGGCGTTGGCCAGCACTACCGGGCTAACTTCGCGCACGCCCTGATAGACATTGAAGAACACGATGAAAAACACCAGCGTCACCGCCAGCGCCACCTTGGACCAGATGCCGAGGCCGAACCACATGGCGAAGATAGGCGCCAGGATCACGCGCGGCATGGCGTTGGAGGCCTTGATGTAGGGATCGAGGATGGCTGAGGTCAGCGGCGACAAGGCCAGCCACAAACCGACGCCAAGGCCGAACACCGTGCCGATGCCGAACGCCAGCATGGTTTCAGTCAGGGTCACCAGCAGGTGCGAATAGATTTCCGCCGGAAAGCTCAGGGTGAACCAGGTATGGTCGCCGAAGCCGATTTCCAGGCTGCCACTGCCGACCGTGAACCATTGCCAGACCCGCTGCAGCACCTTGAGCGGCTCGCCAAAGAAAAACGCGGTCTGCGGATTGCGCGTGGCCAGGTGCCAGATGCCGAAAAACAGCAGCAGCACCAGTGCTTGATATACCCGCAGGTTCTTGTAATTCGGCTTGATGGCTTTCCACATGATTCTGTCCCACTTTTGTTGAACGTTAACATTGTCGCGACCCTGGCAAAAAAATCGGCCAGCCGCTCCCAGCTACGCGGCCCCGTCTAGGCGACCCCAGCTGCGCGCCCCGGCCTCGTCGGCCCCGGCTACGCGCCCCGGTCATTCCCGCTAACGCGGGAATCCATTTTCACTGCCATATTCAGTAATCTGGATCCCCGCGTTCGCGGGGATGACGGTATTTTTAGAGATCGCGTTAGCTAGCTTTCTTTTGCTGCTGGTAGCCCTTCAGCACCTCGTCGCGCAGCACGCTCCAGATTTGCTGGTGCAGCTCAACGAAGCGCGGCTCGCCGCGGATTTCAGCGACGTCGCGCGGGCGCGGCAGGTCGATCACGAATTCGCCGATCGGATGGGTGGCCGGTCCGGCCGATAGCACCACCACCCGGTCCGACATGGCGATCGCTTCATCCAGGTCGTGAGTGATGAACAGCACCGCCTTGCGCTTGGCGCTCCACAACTCCAGCACTTCGTTTTCCATCAGCTGCCGGGTCTGGATGTCGAGCGCCGAAAACGGCTCGTCCATCAAGATGATGTCGGGATCCAGGATCAGGGTCTGCGCCAGCGCCACCCGCTTGCGCATGCCGCCCGACAACTGATGCGGGTAGCGGTCACCGAAACCTTGCAGGCCGACCCGGGCCAGCCATTCCTCGCCCAGCTGACGCGCTTTGGCTTCATCGGTTTCGCGGTATTGCAGGCCGGCGATGACGTTTTGCAGCGCGCTGCGCCAGGGCATCAGCGCTTCCGCCTGGAACATATAGCCGGCACGGCGATTGATGCCGGCCAGCGGTTCGCCGAATACCTTGACGCTGCCGGTGGACGGTTGCAGCAAGCCGGCGCCGACATTCAGCAAGGTCGATTTTCCGCAGCCGGTCGGTCCCACCACGGAAACGAATTCGCCCGGTGCGATCGACAGGCTGGTATCCGCCACCGCGGTATAGCGCTGCGAACGATCGTCCTTGGAGACGAAGGTACAGCTGATGTTGTCCAGGAAAAGAGCAGGAGTCGATGCGGAAGTCATAGGAGATACGGCCTGAGCCGAAGAAGATTTCAACGGAAGCCGTCTACAGCCCGCAACCCGTGCCGCCCGCAGGCGGTAAAGGTGGCGGGCGGTTGTTCACTTGTATTTGGCGTCAGCCTTCTTGACGAACTCATTGGTGTAAGTCTGCGACAGGTCGATATTCTTGCCGGCCAGTTCGGGATCGAAAGCTTCCAGCGTATGCAAGGCCACCTTCGGCCCTTCTTCCGGGATCATGCCGTCCGGCGACAGCGCTTCGCGCATCTTGTTGAAGGCGTCGAGATACAAGTCGCGGTCGCCCAGCTGGTAACTCTCCGGCACGACCTTGGCGACGTCTTCCGGCGTAGCCTTCTGCAACCACTTGAGCGCACGCACCATGGCGTTGGTCAGTGCTTGCGTGGTATTGGGATATTTCTTGATGAAGTCGGCGGAAGCATACAGGGTGGCCGCCGGCATCGGGCCGCCGAACACCGCATTGGTGTCTTTCAGGGTGCGCGTGTCGGAGATGATCCTGATCTCGTTATTTTTCTGCATCATGGTGATCAGCGGATCGAGATTGACGATCACGTCGATGGAACCGGAACGCAGCGCCGACAAGGCGCCGGCCGAAGCGCCGACGCCGATGTAGGAAACGTCAGTCGGCTTGAGCCCGCCCTTGGCCAGCACGAAATTGGACATCATGCTGGTCGAGGAACCCGGCGCCGTGACGCCTATCTTCTTGCCCTTGAGGTCGGCGATGGTCTTGTAGTTGGGCATGGTCTTGTTGGACACGCCCATGACGATCTGCGGCGCCCGGCCCTGCAGCACGAAGGCGGTGATGCGCTGGTTCTTGGCTTGCATGCTGATGGTGTGCTCGAAGGCGCCGGAAACCACGTCAGCGCTGCCGCCGATCAGCGCCTGCAAAGCCTTGGCGCCACCGGCGAAATCGGAAATCTGTACATCCAGGCCTTCATCCTTGAAATAGCCGAGCTGCTCGGCGATCGTCAAAGGCAGATAATAGAACAGGTTTTTACCGCCAACCGCGATCGATACCTTGGTCTTCTCCGGCGTCTGCGCAAACAGATTGCTGTTGAATGTCAGATAACCGGCCAGGAACAAACAAAGAGCAATTGCGAACTGCTTCCAGCTTAATTTCATGTTGTCTCCTCATGATTCTTTTCGGGATTTCGAATTACGTGCGCGGCGATATCTTTCGCTCTAGTTATGCAAAATAACAGAAATTCGGCTGGGCGGCACGATCTGTCTAGCCATCGCTAAAAATTTATCCTTGAAAAATAAAAAACCCGCGAAAAAGGCAGAAATCGATGTGATCGGATTTGTGCTTCTTTCGCGGGTTTCGTGTTCTTCACGGCGTAGATGGCTAAGTCGCTCGCCGGTCCAGCATGGCGCGGGCAATGGTGCCGGCATCCACATATTCCAGCTCGCCGCCGACCGGCACGCCGCGCGCCAGGCGGCTCACCTGCAAGCCGCGCGCTTTCATGGTTTCGCTGATGTAGTGGGCCGTGGCCTCGCCCTCGTTGGTGAAATTGGTCGCCAGGACCACTTCCTTCACCACGCCGTCGGTAGCACGGCCTACCAGTTTCTCCAGCTGGATGTCCTTGGGACCAATGCCGTCCAGCGGCGAAAGCCGTCCCATCAGGACGAAGTACAGGCCCTTGAAAGTCAGGGTCTGTTCGATCATCAGCTGGTCGGTCGGTGTTTCGACCACGCACAGCAAGGTCGGGTCGCGCTCGGGATCGAGGCAGGTTTCGCACACCTCGTTCTCGGTAAAGGTATTGCAGAGCGCGCAATGGCGGATCTGGTCGACCGCCTGGGTCAGCGCCCGCCCCAGCAGGGCGGCGCCGTCGCGGTCATGCTGCAGCAGATGATAAGCCATGCGCTGGGCCGATTTCGGACCGACGCCGGGCAAGTGACGCAAGGCTTCTGTGAGCAGGGTAAGACTGGAGGGTACTTTCACGGCTAGCCTTGGTTCATGCAACGCTCAATGACGGGATTCAGAATGGCAACTTGAAACCGGCAGGCATGCCGGCGGTCAGGCCCGACATCTTTTCAGCCGACAGCGCTTCAGCCTTGCGCACTGCGTCGTTGAAAGCGGCAGCCACCAGGTCTTCCAGCATGTCCTTGTCGTCCGCCAGCAGCGAAGCATCGATCGCCACGCGCTTGACTGCGTTCTTGCAAGTCATCACGACTTTCACCAGGCCTGCGCCCGACTCGCCTTCGACTTCGATCAAGGCCAGTTGGTCTTGCATCTTTTTCATGTTGTCCTGCATTGCCTGGGCTTGTTTCATCAGCCCTGCCAGTTGGCCCTTCATCATGGTGCTTCTCCTGTTAAAAAATTAAATTCGCAAAGCAAAGAGCAGCGCGATAATGTCCCGCCCTACTTCGCCTCACCTATTGGCTTGATCGATCCTGGTACGATCGATGCGCCGAATTCCCGCATCATGCTCTGGATGAATGGATCGTTGCGGGCGGTCTGTTCCGCCAGCCGCTGCCGTTCCGCCTGCGCCGCCATCGCCTGCGCGTTGGCGGTATGGCGTACGTTGCCAAGTTCGGTTTCCACTTTCACCATGCGGTCGAAGTGTTCGCTAAGCGCGGCCGCCAATTTATCAACGCTGCCAGCGGAACGCAAGGTATCGAGCGGAATCCGCAAGTGGATCAGCGCCGCGGGGCCGCTGCTGTCGCACTTGATCAGCTCACTCTGCTGCGCCAGCTGGTGCGCTACGCCGCGCACCGCCAGGCCGGCAGCCAGCACCGGCCAGTTACCGTCCCAGTTGAGGTTGGCGTCGGGTTGCAGCACCAGCGGCGGCAAAGGCTCGGCCGGAACTTGAGGCGGCGGCGCCACAGCTTCGGGACGCAGCGCCGGCGCCTGGCGCGCATTGCCGGTACCGACCGGCCGCGACGGCGCTATCGAATACGATTCAGTTTTTTTTTCAGCCGCCGAGCTGGAAAACTCGGTATCCGGCAAATCCATAGGCAGCGGGATCTCTTCTTCCCACGGCGGCACTGACGAATTTTGCGGCTCGTAGGCTGGCGCTGCAGACCGCGGCTTGACTGCCGCCGGCGCAGCAGCCGCAGCCGGCGCAGGCATGAGTTCAGCAGCAACCGGTTGTGCCGGCGCCGGGCGCGCAGCACTACCGCCCTTGCGCGAAGAAGCCGCCGCACGAGCTGCCTCCAGGGCGGCTCTGGCCGGACTCATGCCGCTGGTGTCGGGGCGGGCCACGGGCGCGCTGGTGCTGAGCGTTTGCGGCGCGCTACTCAAGCGTGCCGCGGCGGGAGCAGGAGCCGCAGCCTGGGTAGCCGGCGCCGGCCGCACGACAGCCGCTGCTGGCGCTGATGCAGCCTGTGCAGCACTAGCCTGTGGCCGCGGACGGCTGACAGCCGGCGGCGTCACGGTGCCGCCGTCGGCTTGCGGGCGGAAGGCCAGCATGCGCAGCAAGGTCATCGAAAAGCCGGCGTATTCGTCCGGCGCCAGGCCCAGTTCATTGCGGCCGTGGACGGCGATCTGGTAAAACAGCTGTACTTCTTCGGCATCGAACAAGCCGGCCAGGCGGATGATTTCTTCGCGTTCCGGCAAATCTTCTGCCAGGGCTGCAGGCACACTTTGCGCCAGGGCGATCCGGTGCAGCAAGGTGCCCAGATCCTGCAGCGCAGCGCTGTAGGACAGGCTGCGGCTGGCCATGTCGTCGGCCACCGCCAGCAGGCCGGGGCCGTCCTTTTGCGCCAGCGCATCCAGCACGCGGATCAGATAGGACTGGTCCAGCGCGCCGAGCATGCCTTGCACCGCTTCCAGCGTCACCTTGCCGGCGGCATAGGCGATCGCCTGGTCGGTCAGCGACAGCGCATCGCGCATCGAACCGTGCGCGCCCTGCGCCAGCAAGCGCAAGGCCGGGGTTTCGAATTCGATTTTTTCCTGGCCGAGGATATTGTCCAGGTGGCTGATGATATGGCCAGGCGGCATCTGCTTCAGGTTGAACTGCAGGCAGCGCGACAGCACCGTCACCGGGATCTTCTGCGGATCGGTGGTGGCCAGGATGAACTTGACATGTTCCGGCGGCTCTTCCAGCGTCTTCAGCATCGAGTTGAAGGCATGGTTGGTCAGCATGTGCACTTCGTCGATCATATAGACCTTGAAGCGCGCATTGGACGGCGCATACACAGCCTGCTCCAGCAGTTGCGCCATTTCATCGACGCCGCGGTTGGAGGCGGCGTCCATCTCGATATAATCGACGAAACGGCCGGCATCGATCGCCACGCAGGCGTCGCACACGCCGCAAGGTTCCGCGGTAATGCCGCCGTTGCCGTCGGCGCCGATGCAATTCAGCGATTTCGCCAGGATACGCGACAGGGTCGTCTTGCCGACGCCGCGCGTGCCTGTGAACAGATAGGCATGGTGCAGACGCTGTTGCTCCAAGGCGTGCGTCAAGGCCCTTACGACGTGTTCCTGGCCGACCAGCGTATCGAAGCTTCTGGGGCGATATTTACGGGCGAGGACTTGATAGGACATAGAGGCGAATAGGGTCTGCATGTTGTGAAATACAACCGACATTTTACCTGACAGACGAAGTTAACACGCTTTTTAAACTTGGCAGCCCGCCACAGCTGGCGATAGCCGTTTGACACACTCGCCGGCAAGCCGCTGCAGGACTGAACTCCGGCTCTAAATAATTGCAATAAAGCAGCTATCCGAAGGCCTCTGCAAGGGGTAAAGTCAAGTGATCCACTCTAATACTGAAGAATATCAGGAGACCAGGCATGCAAGGACAGACCCATGAAGTGACGAACCAGGTTGCTGAGCTGTATGGCAATAATCTTTACCTCGACGACACCATCCTGCAAAGCGGCGTCCAGCGCCTGCATGGACAATGGCATGCCGATGCGCTGGCGCGCTACGGCGCCGAGCTCGGCAGCAAGGAAAGCTGGCAGCTGGCCGAACTGGCCAACCGCCACCAGCCCGAACTGAATACCTTCGACCGCACCGGCAACCGCATCGATTCCGTCGAATTCCATCCGGCCTGGCATGCCTTGCTGGGCATGCTGCGGCGCGAAGGCTTGCACGCCCTGCCCTGGATCAAGCCGCAAAGCGGCAGCCACGTAGCCCGTGCGGCCGGTTATTTCCTGCATGCCCAGGTGGAAGCCGGCTCGCTCTGCCCCACCACCATGACCTTCGCCTCTATCCCGGTGCTGCAGCAGGAGCCGGCGCTGTATGCCGCGCTGCAGTCAAAACTATTGTCATGTGAACATGATAGCCGCGACCTCGCCCTCGAACACAAGCACTCGATCCTGATCGGCATGGGCATGACGGAAAAGCAAGGCGGCTCCGATGTGCGCAGCAACACCACCGCGGCGCTGCCGCTGGAAGGCGGCTCCGGACGCGGCGCCGGCTACCTGCTGACCGGCCACAAATGGTTTTTTTCGGCGCCGATGTGCGATGCCCACATGGTGCTGGCGCGCACCGAGATGGGCCTGAGCTGCTTTTTCGTGCCGCGCTGGCGGCCTGACGGCAGCAAGAATCCAGTACAGATCCAGCGCCTCAAGGACAAGCTCGGCAACCGTTCCAATTCCAGCAGCGAAGTCGAGTTCCGCGACGCGTTCGGCATCATGGTCGGCGACGAAGGGCGCGGCATCCCGACCATCATTGAAATGGCCAACCATACCCGCCTCGATTGCGTCATCGGCGCCGCCGGCCTGATGCGCCAAGCGCTGGTGCAGGCCTTGCACCACGCGCGCAACAGGAGCGCCTTCGGCCGCGAACTGGCGGAGCAGCCGCTGATGCAGAACGTGTTGTCCGACCTGGCCCTGGAAAGCGAAGCGGCGACCTTGCTGATGCTGCAGCTGGCCAGCGCCTTCGAGCATCCTGACGATCCCCTGCAGCGTGCCTGGCGCCGTATCGTTACGCCAGCCGCCAAATTCTGGATCTGCAAGCGCGCCCTGGAGTTCACCGGCGAATGCATGGAAATCTGGGGCGGCAACGGCTATGTCGAGACCGGACCGATGGCGCGCTTCTACCGCGAGGCGCCGGTCAACTCGATCTGGGAAGGCTCCGGCAATGTGATGTGCCTGGACGTATTGCGCGCCATCGAACGCGAGCCGGCCGGCTTCGACCTGCTGCTGACGCAGCTAGGCGAAAGCGCCAGCCAGCATCCCGGCCTGCGCAGCATGCTGGACGACCTGATGAAGGACCTGGCGACGCCGCCTGACCAGCGCGAAATGCTGGGACGGCGCTTCGTCCAGCGCCTGGTCCTCACCATACAAGGCGCATTGATGCTGCAGCACGCGCCGGCGGTGGTCGCCGAAGCCTTCATCGCTAGCCGCAGCGAAGCCATGGGCGGCCGCGTCTACGGCACCCTGGCGGCGCCGCATCTGCAGAAAACGATCTTGCAGCGGACTTGGGCCAGCTAGGGCCTGTCGACCTGATCGGCAGAAGTGGGCTTGCCGATTTGCCGGCCAAGGAATTTCTCGACGCGGCTCCAGAAATCGATATTGTTTTTCTGCAGCCGCCAGCCATGCCCTTCTTCCGGATATTCAATCCATTCGACGTCCGGGTTGGTGGCCTTGACCGCATCGCGGAATTTGCTGCCGTGCGCCAATGGCACCCGCTTGTCGGAGCCGCCATAGGCCAGCAGCAAGGGCTGCCTGATGCGCGCTGCATTTTCCAGCGGTGAGGTGGCCTTCAATTGCGCGGCATCCTTTTGCTGGTCGCCCACCAGCTGCGGCATGCCGTACTTCAGGTACTCGTCGGAGATATCGCTCCAGCTGAGGTTGTACATGAGGTTGATGTCGGTCACGCCGGCCCACTCGAAGCCGCAGCGATACAGGTCCGGGTCGTTGACCAGCCCCATCAGCGTGGCATAGCCGCCATAGCTGGCGCCGGCGATGCAAATCCGTTTCGGATCGGCGATTCCTTGTGCAATCGCCCATTTGGCGCCATCGGCAACATCGTCCTGCATGGCCAGCCCCCATTGCTTCCAGCCTGCCTTGAAATGCTTCCAGCCAAAGCCAGTGCTGCCGCGGAATTCAGGCTCAAGCACGACGTAGCCGCGCGACGCCAGGAACTGCACTTCGGCATTCCAGCCCCACGAGCCGTCGCGCACATAAGGGCCGCCATGCACCAGCACCACCATCGGCAGATTTTTCTTGCCGGCGCCGTTCGGCATGGTCAGGTAAGCCGGGATTTCCAGGCCGTCGCGCGCTTTATACCGCACCATGTCCTTGCCCGACATCTGCAGCGGATTGATCTGCGGCATCGAACTGCCAAGCACAGCCAGCTTTTTCTGCTTGCTGTCATACAAAAAATAGACCACAGGCTGGACATCGGAATACGATCTCACCAGCACATAGGGGGTTTCCGCATGGCCGGCAACGCCGATCCGGTTAACCGTGGACGGCAGCAGATCATTGACCGCTTTCTGCATCGCTTGCATCTCCGGATCAAACCATCTGGTGTCTTCGGCGTCGGTTTCAAAGCGCACTCCCAGGAATTTCCTGTCGTTGCTGACGATAGCGCCAGAGAAATCGTAACCCTTGAGCGATACCAGCGGCTCCGGGGCTATGCTGTTTTTCTCAAGGTCGTAGCGGTATAGCGAAATTTTATCCGTGCCCTGGCGCGAACTCACATAAAGACTGCCGTCCGGCCCCAGGAAATAGGGAGTGAAGCCACGGCCGACAAAAGCATTGAACTCAGCCAGCTTGCGCCAGCTTTTCAGCCCGGGATCCAGATAAAAGACGGCCTCCATGTCGCCTTCCAGTGTGGTGGCGACGCGCGGCTCCCCTTGCCAATCCGTCAGCCAGCGGGTAGTCAGGCCGGGCCGGTCGATCACGGCGGCGCGGCCTGTCCTGGTATTCAGGCGGAGCAAATGCATAGGCTTGACCCTGCCGCTGCCGCCAGCGTCGATCTGGCCGACGTAAATATCGTCGGAATCACGGATGGTCGAGTAGAAAAAGGTATTCCACGGCAAGGCGCCACGCACGGCGCTGCTTTGCTGCTGGACTCCGCGCAACACCAATTGGCGGAAATCCGTGCCGTCCCGATTGATCGCATACAAGCCGCTGGCCTGGGTCTGCTCGCCGACACCGATGTTCTTGTCGCCGGCATCGAACACCAGCCGCTCGCTGTTCACCCAGTGAAACTGACGGATATCGGCGCCATCGAAACTGGCGATCACCTTCGGCGCGCGCTCGGCGACATCCATCACCCCCAGCCGCACATAGCCATCCTTGGCTGGCACCAGCATCGCCACGTAGCGGCCATTCGGAGACAACTGGGCATTGACCAGGGTCGGATAGGCAAAGAAGCTTTCAATGCTGGGCAGGCTGGCGGCAGTCTGGGCACCTGCCGAGCCGCAGACGACGGACCAGACCAGCACGAGTAAGGCGGGGAAGCGGCGGATTCCTTGCAAGCGTCTAAAAGGCATTGCGAATTCCTTGCGGCAGGCGATAGATGAATAGTCAATGGAAACAGCGCTGCCTGCAGTGTATTTGCCTTTCCTCGAAAAAACCATATGCCTGTCGAGACAGGATAAAAAAATCACATGCGGCCGATTTTACATTCAAAAAAAACCGGCGATACCCCGTATGGATATCGCCGGCTTGTTTGCAGCCCGTCGGCAGGCAGCGTCAGTGGCCGCTGAACAGCTTCAGGATATTTTGCTTCTCTTCCTCTTGCGGCGTTGCCGGCGGCGCTCCGGGTGCTGGCGGCGCAGCCGGCGGAATCGGCACGCCATCCGGGCCGATTTCAAGCGGCGCCGCTCCAGCGCCTAATCCAAGCGAGGCGATAAAGCCATTGCCCGGCGTGAAATTATCGAAGTAGAACTCGTTGTTGATGGTAGTGATCCCGGCCGGCATAGGCATCTGGGTTTGCGGCACGCCACGCAGGGCGCGGCCCATGTACTCGGTCCAGATCGGCAAGGCCAGCTGGGCGCCGAACTCGCGGCTGCCCAGGCTCTTCGGCTGGTCGTAGCCCATCCATGCCACCGCCACCAGGGTGCTCTGGTAGCCGGCAAACCAGCCGTCGAAAGCATCGTTGGTGGTGCCGGTCTTGCCGGCCAGGTCGGTACGGTGCAGCACGTTGGTGCCGGCGCCGGTGCCGCGCTGCGCCACCGATTGCAGCAAGCTGGTCATGATGTAGCTGTTGCGCGCATCCAGCACCCGCGTGGCGTTCTCGCCGGCGACCTGCGGCTCGACCTTGGACAGCACATTGCCGCGCGAGTCGGTCACTTGCGCGATCAGGTAAGGATTGACGCGATAGCCGCCGTTGGCCAGCACCGCATAGGCGCCCACCAGCTGCAGCGGCGTCACCTGGCCGGCGCCCAGCGCCAGCGGCAGGTAGGGCGGCGTCTTGTCGACATCGAAACCGAAATGGCTGGTGACGAAATCCTGCGCATACTTGACGCCGATCGCATCCAGAAGGCGAATCGATATCAGGTTCTTCGAGCGCTGCAGGCCGGTGCGCAGCGGCATCGGGCCGTCAGGCTGGTCGTCGTCCTTCGGTTCCCAGGCACCCTGGCCAGGTGCGCCGGGAAAAGACACAGGCGCATCGTTGATGATCGATGCCGGGCCGAAACCCTTTTCCAGCGCCGCCGAATAGATGAACGGCTTGAAGGTGGAACCCGGCTGGCGCCAGGCTTGCGTCACGTGGTTGAACTTGTTCTGGTTGAAGTCGAAGCCGCCCACCAGCGAACGGATCGCGCCGTTCTGCGGCGTCAGCGACACCATGGTCGCCTCCACCTGCGGCAGCTGGGTGATCTGCCAGCCCTTGGCGGTATTGATGACGCGGATCACCGAACCCTTCTGGATCTTCAGGTTCTTGCCGGCCTTGGCGCTCAAGGCGGAAGCGGCAAGCCGCAAGCCTTCGCCGCTGATGGTGACGGTGCTGTCGTTGCGCAGCATCACCTGCACCTGCTTGGGATCGGCGCTCAGCACCACGGCCGGCAGGATATCGTCATTGTCGGGCTTGTCCTGCAAGGCGTCTTCGATCGCCTGGTCGCGCTCGTCGCCGGCCGCCGGCAGGTCGATGCTCGCTTCCGGGCCGCGGTAGCCATGGCGGCGGTCGTAGTCCATCACGCCCTTGCGCACGGCATCGTAGGCCGCGGCCTGGTCCGCCGAATTCAGCGTGGTGATCACCGTCAGGCCGCGCGTATAAGTATCTTCCTTGTACTGCGCAAACAGCATCTGGCGCACCATTTCAATCGCGTACTCGGCGTGCACATTGTAGTTGTTGCCCTTGGTCTTGACCTGGATGTCTTCCGCCGCCGCCTGGTCGAACTGTTCCTGGGTGATGAACTTGAGATCCAGCATGCGCTTCAGGATGTATTGCTGGCGCACATGCGCGCGCTTCGGATTGACCACCGGATTGTAGGCCGAAGGCGCTTTCGGCAAGCCGGCCAGCATCGCTGCCTGCGCCAGGGTGATGTCTTTCAGGTCCTTGCCGAAATAGGTGCGCGCGGCCGCGGCGAAACCGAAGGAACGCTGGCCCAGGTAGATCTGGTTCATATAGACCTCCAGGATCTGGTCCTTGCTCAGCGCCGACTCGATCTTGTAGGCCAGCAGGATTTCATAGATCTTGCGCGAATAGGTTTTTTCGCTGGACAGGAAGACGTTGCGCGCGACCTGCATGGTGATGGTGCTGGCGCCCTGCGAGGCGCCGCCATGCATGATATCGGTCACGCCGGCACGCAGGATGCCGATGACGTCGATGCCGCCATGCTGGTAGAAACGCGCATCTTCGATCGCCAGCACGGCATTCTTCATGTCGGCCGGAATATCGTCCAGCTTCACCAGGCTGCGCCGTTCTTCGCCGAATTCGCCGATCAGGACATGGTCGGCTGTGTAGATGCGCAGCGGTACTTTAGGCTGGTAGTCGGTGATGGCGCCCAGGTCCGGCAGCTGCGGCGTCATGACTACCAGCGCATACGTCAGCAACAACCCGCCGATGACAGCGCCCGCCAGGAACAGGCCGCCCACCGTCAGCAGCAATGCGTGGGCTACGCTGCCCTTGCCGTTTTTCCTGGAGTTGCCGGTGCGCGGGTTGTGTGTATCTTGCTTGGTTCTGTTTGTTGATGACATAGCAATATTCGATGGAAATAGCCCTGTATCCTACAACATGCCGGGCCTGCAGACCATGAAACGGCCATCAATTATGCGTTCGTTGTAATGGACTGTTACAGTCCATTAGTTGCGCGGGCGCCGGATTCGTGCCTCGCCAGCGTTCAGCAGGGACTCGATCATCTGACGCGTGGTAGCGGCGGCAAGTTCCGGCGACTCCATCGGAAACAGGTGGCCGCCCGGAATCTGCTTGAAATATTTTCCGACCAAGCGCTTGGTCGCATCCAGCCCGGCCTGGCGGCACTCGACCGAATCGACGCCGCCGACAAAGCCGATCGGCACCGGAAAACCGCGCTTCAGCACGCTGCTCATATTATGCGGCAAGGTGCGGTAAACCGCGGTTTCGATATCGCGCCGGAAACGCAGCACCACGTTGCCCTGCTCTTCTTCCAGCCCGTAGGTAATGTAGTCGCGCAAGACTTCCGGCGCCCAGCTGGCAAATACCTGCTTGCCGGCGAAATGCTGGTAGGCCGCCTCGGCGCTCGGCCACAGGTTGCGCCGCTTGGCGGAAAACTTGGCCGGCGGCACATGGTTGTCCAGGCCCAGCGCCTTGGCGCCGCGCAGCAAGGTGGCGCGCCAGCCGACCACTACCGGCGTGTCCAGCATCACCACGCAGCTGACCAGGTCCGGCCGCCGCTGCGCCGCCAGCAAGGCAAGCCCGCCGCCCATCGAATGGCCGACCAGGATCACCGGCCGGCTGTAGCGCGCCGCCAGCTCGTCGATCAGTTCCTGCACCAGCGCCGGCCAGCCGTCGGTGACCGGGTACTTCGGATTATGGGCGTGGATATCGAGCGAACGTACGTCATAGTCGCGCCGCAGAAAATCCAGGAACTGGCGATATGTGCCTGCGGGGAAACTGTTGCCGTGAACAAAATGCAAAATCGGGTGAATCGGATCGGTCATAGATAAGACAAGAAACCTGTTTTGATGGGGTCTTATTTAAAACCGAAAGTTACGATGCGACAAAGGGAATATTAGAGCCGCTGCTCAGGAGGCGCCAAAAAAAACATCCCCATGTCGTCCTGACCACGGGGATGTGCATACGGATCAAGGACAGCCGGCAGCTAAAACCGCCGCAATCCCCGGCCGGCAATCATCAGAAACGCGCGTTCATGCCCAGCCACAGACGGCGGCCTTCATCCACCAGCCAGTTGCCGTTGATGGTGGCGCGCGGCCGGCGGTCGACGTCGACCACCTTGTCGGCGACGTTCAGCAGCGACGCGTTCAACGTCAGCATCTTGTTGACGATGTAGGATGCGCCGAGGTCAAACGTGGTAGTAGCCGGACGCGTGCGCGCACCGGCGCCGCCGTTGCGGTAAGCTGCCCAGAACTGCTCGCTGACGTAATTGACGCGCGCAAAGCTGGATACTGCATCGCTCGGCTGCCAGTCGAGCTTGAGGTTGGCGGCATGCTTGGGCGTCTTGTCCAGCGGCTGGCCTTTCAGGGAACCGCCGTTGAATGCCGTTTCGCCCTCGCTTTCACGCTTGGAATCGGTGTAGGTGTAGTTGCCCGACAGCTTCCACGCATTCGACAAAGGCACCGTCGCACCGAACTCGACGCCGCGGATATTCACCTTGGCGATATTGTTGTAGGTATACAAAGGCAACCCGGTCAGCGGGTCGTTGCGGCCGGCATAGTCGCTCACGATCTTGTCCTTGAAGTCGTTGTTGAACACCGTCACGCTGCCCGTCAGGCCATCCGGACCGTCGTAGCGCAAGCCGATTTCCTGGTTGACGCTGGTTTCGGCCTTCAAGTCCGGATTGCCGTACAGGACACCCGGCATCGAAGTCGGACCGCCGCTGGACATCACGTAGCCGGCCGAACTCTGGCGCAGGTTGGGCGCGCGGAAAGCCTTGGCGACGCCGCCGCGCAAGGTCAGCGTCGGCGACAGCTGGTACACCGCATAGGCGCGCGGATTGAAGTGCTGGCCATACTTGTCGTCGTGGTCGAGGCGCAGGCCGCCGGTCAGCGACAGCTTGCTGGTGACAAAATATTCATCTTCGGCGAACAGCGCCCACGACTTGCGCGTGATCGAACCCGGATTGACATAGTTCAGCACAGTCTTGCCGATCCGGCTCGGGCTTTCGGCCGCGGTGCCGTCCAGCTGGTTGTGGGTGTACTGGCCGCCCACTTTCAAGATATTGGTGGTGAAAGGCAGCGTCGCTTGAGCGTCGAGGATGGTGTTCGTGATCTTCGGGCTGGCCAGCGCGGCTTCCGGGCCGGCGGGGCCTTCGGTCTTGCCGCTGAACTTGCCGATTTCTTGGTACAGGCTGACGTCGGTATTGCCGAAGGCCCAGCGGCCGTTATGGCTGGCCGCCCAGTGAGTACGGGTATCTTCCGAGATGGTCTGGCTGTCGTCCGCGGTCAGCGATTTGCCCGGCGTATAAGTGCGCTTCAGTTCTTCATGGCCGGCTTCCAGCGTGACGTCCTGGTTGCTGGCCGGCTTGATGCCTAGCTTGGCGGTGATGGCGCGGGTATCGGTTTGGGCGGTGCCGTCCACTACCCTGTCTTCCTCACGGGTATTCAGGTTGCCGTACAGCTGCAGGCCGACCACGTCGTCCTTGATCGGTCCCGCCAGATAAAAGTCGCCCTGGTATTCATTGCCCAGGTTGGAACGTCCTTGCAGGATGGTGCTGGCGTTGAGCGCCCCGCCCCAGGCCTTCGGCACTTTGCGCGTGATGATGTTGATCACGCCGCCGATCGCATCCGAACCATACAGCGACGACATCGGGCCGCGCACTACTTCGATGCGTTCGATCGCCGCCAGCGGCGGAATCAGGCTGGACTGGATGCCGCCGGTGCCGCGCGAGCTGGTCTCGCGCGTGCCCTGGCGCTTGCCGTCGACCAGGATCAGGGTGTATTCGCCGGGCATGCCGCGTATCGAAATATCCTTGGAATTATTGTCGCCGCCGACGATGCTGACCCCTTCCAGGTGACTGACCGCATCCTGTAGGTTGGCGAAGGGTTGTTTTTCCAGCTGCTCGCGGGTGATCACGCTGATCGACGCCGGCGCCTCCTTGATCTGCTGCTCGTAACCGCTGGCGGTCACCACTACCTCTTTCAAAGTGGCCTCGGCATGGGCCTGGCCGGCGCTCAGCAACACGCCGCCGCACAAGGCCGGCAGCGCCAGTGCGCATTGCACGGTGCTTCTTTTTAACTTCAAATTCATTTCTACAACTCCCTCTTGGTTTTAATTGACACTTTTTTGTTGGTAATACTTTTCGTTGGCCACTAGCGCGCTCGCTCGTCCTGCACCTCCTGTCAGGCGCCGAGGGTGGCGCCGCCATCCACGCACAGTTCATGCATGGTGATATGGCGGGCGCGCTCCGAGGCCAGGAAGATCACGGCGTCGGCAATGTCGGTGGCGTCGGCAATCCGGCTCAGCGGAATCCCCAGCCGGAACTGTTCCAGCGAACCGTTGATGACCGCCTGCTTGTGTTCCTCGCTGGTCCACAGTTGGCGCTGCATGGCGGTATCGGTCGAGCCAGGCGAGACCACATTGCAGCGGATGCCGTGCACCGCCAGCTCCAGGCCGAGGCAACGGGTGAAGTGTGCCGAAGCAGCCTTGGATGCGGCATAGGCCGCCATCTGCTGGCGCGGCACCGCCGACGCATTCGACGCCACCGTCACGATCACGCCGCGCCGGCGCGGCGCCATGCGGCTGGCGACCGCGCGGCACAGGCGGAATACGCCGCCGACGTTGACGCTGAAGGTTTTATCCCAGTCGGCATCGCTGCAATCGAGCGCGGAGCCCAGGCGCAAGATGCCGGCGGCGTTGACCAGGATGTCTATCGGCCCCAGTTCGCGCTCGACCCGCTCTACCGCTGCATTCACCGCCGTGCTGTCGGAGACGTCGACGACGATGCCCAGCACTTGCGCACCGCTGCCGGCGAGCGCGTCGGCCTGCTGCGCCAGCGCTTGCGGCTGCACATCGAACAGCGCCAACCTGGCGCCCTGCCGCGCCATGGCCTGCGCGACAGCCGCGCCTATGCCTTGCGCCGCACCGGTGATCAGCACTACCTTGTCTTGAAATTCCATATTGTCTTTCCTTCCGTAATTAATCAGGGTTACGCAACGAGCGCGCTGTCAGCATCTGTGCGAACCGCAATGGCGGCGCCACGGACTGCCACCGGCACCACCACAGGCGCGCCATCGCCCGGCGCCGCCAGCACGTCCGCTTCGACTTCGTACAGCTGCCGCACCAGCTCCGGCGTGACGATGTCGCGCGCCGCGCCGCTGGCCAAGATGCGGCCGTTGCGCATCGCCACCAGGGTGTCGGCGTAGCGCGCCGCCGCCATCAGGTCGTGCAGCACCATCACCACGCCACGTCCGGCCGCCGCCAGCAAGCGGATGCGGTTGAGGACGTCGACCTGGTGTCCCAGGTCCAGCATGCTGGTGGGTTCGTCCAGCAACAGCAGCGGCGTCTCCTGCGCCAGCACCATCGCCAGCCAGCAGCGCTGGCGCTGGCCGCCGGACAACTGCTCCAGCGGCCGTTGCGCCAGCGCCATCACATCGGTCGCCTGCAAGGCTTGGCGCACTGCCCGTTCATCCGCGGCAGACCATTGCTGCAGCAAGCCCTGGTACGGATGGCGGCCGTAACGCACCAGGCCGCTGACACTGATGCCTTCCGGCGCTTGCGGCGCCTGCGGCAGCAAGGCCAGGCGGCGCGCAGCCTGTTGCGGACGCAGCTGCCACAGATCGTCGGCGCCGAGCCGGATGGCGCCCTGGCTCGGCTTGTGCAGGCGCGCCATGCAGCGCAACAGAGTCGACTTGCCGCAGCCGTTGGGGCCTACGATCACCGTCACTTTTCCGGGGACGATGCGCAGGTTGATGCCGTGCAGCACCGGCGTTTTTTGATGGCTGGCGTGCAGGTCTTGCACCACCAGTGTCTGGTCGTTACTCATTACATTTCCTTCTTACGTTCACTCAGCAACAGCCACAGCAGGAACGGCCCGCCCAGCAGATTGCAAATCACGCCCACCGGCAATTCAGCCGCGGCCAGCAGCACCCGCCCCAGCGTATCGGCGCCAACCACCAGCAGCGCGCCCGTCAGCGCCGCGCTGAACAAGGCGATGCGGCCGCCGCCGACCAGCCGTTCGGCGATGAACGGCGCCGCCAGCGCGACAAAGGCAATCGGTCCGCAGACGCCGACCGCCAGCCCAGCCAGCAGCACCGCGCTGAGCAGCGCCTGCCACTGCGTCGCCCGCACCGGCAAGCCAAGGCCGCTGGCGATCTTCAGGTCGAAACGCAGCAGCGCCAGCCGTCGCGTACTTAACAGAGTCAGCGGCAAGAGAATCAACAGGCCGATAGCCAGCGGCGCTACGGCGGCGTATGAGCGGCCGTTGAGGCTGCCGATGCTCCAGGCGTACAGCGAACTGGCATGCATCAATTCCTGACGCGACAAGGCCAGTTCGGTCACCGCGCGCAGCAGGCTGGACAAGGCCAGGCCGACGATCAGCAGGCGTTGCCCGCGCCGTCCCAGGTTGCCGGACGCGATCAGCAGCAGGAGCACTGCGCCCAAGGCGCCCAAAGGTCCGACCCACCACGGACCGAACATGCCGGCCGCGCTGCTGATCAGCGCCACGAACACGCCCAGCGTGGCGCCATCGGCCACGCCCAGCAGATCAGGCGTCGCCAGGCGATTGCGGGTCAAGGCCTGGATCAGGCAGCCGGCCAGGCCCAGCGCGATCCCGGCCAGCAAGCCGACCAGAATCCGCGGCAAGCGAAATTCCAGCACCAGCAATTGCAAGCCCGGTGCGCCGTGGCCGCGCAGCACCGTCAGCAACTGTTGCGGCGAAAGCCAGGTCGAACCAGCCATCAGCGCCACGCCGACAGCTGCCGCCAGCAATAAGCACAAGCCGAGGCCCGCCCATAGAGAGCGGCGCGCAAACAGCAAGGAAAAACGGCCGCAGCGCAGCAGCTGCACGCCGCTTTCCAGCTGTGCGGGCGGTGGCTTCCGTGGCAGATTTTCTGCGACAGGAAAGGTGGCGTTCATAAGGCCGCTCCGTTCTGCCACGCCCTCGAGCGCGCCAGCCAGATCAGCAGCGGCGCGCCGGCCAGCGCGGTCATCACGCTGATCGGCGTTTCAAACGGCTGCACCGCCAGCCGCGCCGCCAGATCGGCCGCCAGCAGCAAGCCGGCGCCCAGCCAGGCTGCGATCAGCAGCTGCGTTGCCAGTCCGGCGTGGCGTGAAGACGGCATCAGAGCCCGCGCCAGGAAGCGCGACAGATAAGGCGCGAGCAGCCCCAGAAAACCGATCGGACCAGCCAGCGCCACCGCGCTGCCCGTCAGCAAAGTCACGCTCAAGGCCACGCCCAGCCGCAAGGGCAAGGGCCGGTGCCCCAGCGAACGGGCTATGTCGTCGCCCAACAACAGCGCCGACAAGGGCCGCGCCAGCAGCAGCGCAGAACACAAGCCCGCCAGCACCACCGGCGCGGCCCACAGCGTCATGCCCGGCGTAATGCCGGCCAGCGAACCCAGCACCCAGAAGCGATACTGGTCGTAGCCGGCAGGCTGCGACAGCAGGATCGCCGAGCTGATGCCGATGAAGGTAGCGCCCAGCGCGACCCCGGCCAGCACCAGCCGCAACGGCGCCGCCGCATGATGGCCGACCTGCGCCACCGCCAGCACGCAGGCGTTGCCCAGCAAGGCGCCGAGTCCGGCCCACAGCAGATAGCCGGGACCGTTCTCGACGCCGGCCCAGGCAATGCCGACCACCACGCCTAGCGCGGCGCCGGCATTCACGCCCAGCAAGCCGGGCTCTGCCAGCGGGTTGCGGGTCACGGTCTGCATCAGCATGCCAGCCACGCCAAGCGCGCTGCCGACCAGCAAGGCGGCCGCCATGCGTGGCAAGCGCAGGCTCAGCAGCACCGTCTGCAACTGCGCATCGCTACGCGCGGCGGCATCTCCCAGCAGGAAGGCCAGGGCCTGGCCCGGACCGATCTCGCCAGCGCCGATCAGCAAGGACGTCAGCGCCAGCACAGGCACCGACAACAGCAATAACAGCAGCAAGGCCCGGCGCAACGCCGGGCGTTCAACAGGTTCAAGCACAAGGACTCCGGGAAGCTGCTTCAAGAAGCGTTTTTAGGTTCAGCCTGGCCGCCCAGCATGGCTTTTTCGATGTCGCTCAGGATCGCCAGCGCCGCCAGCGGGCCGCCGGGACTGGTCCACAACGAGCCGTCGACCGCCACCATATGGCCCTTCTGCACCGCACCCAGCTGGCGGAAAGCCGGGCTCTGGCGCGCCGCCGCCAAGGCATCGTTGGCCTGGCTGCTGTTGAGCGTGCCGACAAACAGCCAGTCGGCGTCGATGCGCGCCAAGGCTTCCAGGCTCAAGGGCGGAGAATGGGCGACGCCGGCCTGCATCTGTGCCGCCGGCCGGCGCAATTTGACGTCTGCCAGCACCAGGCTGGCGAAGGCGTCTTTCAGCATATAGGCCGGTCCCTGCGGATTCCAGCGCACCACGCTGACGGTAGCGTTAGCCTGGGCGCCGAGCTTGGCGCGCACGCTGTCGGCGCGGCGCTGGTAGGCGCTCAGCAAGGCTTCCGCCTCGGCGTTGCGTCCCACCACGGCAGCGATGCGGCGCAAGGCCAGCTGCCAGTTCTCGCCCTGTTTGTAGCTGACCACGGTCGGCGCAATCTTGCTCAGCTGCGCCAGCAGTTCCGGATCCGGCAAGCTGCCGACCAGGATCAGGTCCGGCTGCGCGCCTATCACCAGGTCTAGCACCGGGCTGCCGAAGTTGCCGACGCTGGCGATGCCGCTGACAGCGTTGCCAAGGTAGTGCGGCATGGCGCTCTGGCCGCGGCCGTTGGTGGCGCCGACCGGCTTGAGCTTGAGCGCCAGCAGCGAATCGAGGTCGATTTCGGAAAGCGCCAGCACGCGCTGCGGCTGCGCCGGCAGCACAACGGTGCGGCCGGCGGCGTCGACCAGGCTGCGTTCGGCGCCGACGGCGGCAGCCGACAGGAAGGCCAGCGCCAGCATTGCGCTTCGGAGTGTGCGGAGAATCATGATGCGGTTTCCTTGGTGTGGGCGGCGGCGTTCTCTTCGGCCAGTTCAAACGCATCCATGATGCGGTGCCGTTCGGCGTGATAAGCCTCTTCGGTGTGTTCGTCTTTCCAGTAAGGCACCGCGTACATGGTGCGGCGCGGCACCGCGCGTTCCTTCAGCAGGTATTCGCGCAGCGACACCACTTGCGTGCTTTCGCCGGCCAGCGTCACCGATACGGCTGCGGCCGGCCAACGCAGTTCACGCACATGGTCGAGCAGCAGCGTGCTGCTACCGGCCGGCGCGCCTTCGCGCGACAGCCAGCGCACGGCGATGCCGGGAGGATGGCGCAGGTGCTGGATCTCGCTGCGGTCCGGCACTTCGATCAGCGCCTCTCCGCGGGCATGCTCAGGCAAGGCGCCCAGCACCGCGGCGAGGGCGGCAAACGCACTCGGATCGCCGAGCAGCAAGTAGTACTCGGCGTCCGCCACAAAGCGCGGCGGTCCGCCCGGTCCGGCCACGCCGACCGCGCTGCCGGCGACCGCGTGCAAGGCCCAGCTGGAAGCCGGGCCGTCATCGCCATGCAGGACGAAATCGACATCCAGTTCGCTCGCCTCGGCGTCGTAGCGGCCGACCGTGTAGGTGCGGGCAATCGGCCGGATGTCGTCCGGCGGCCAGACCGGGCCGTCCGGCCCGAGCGTCGGCAAGACCGGTTCGACCTGGCCGGGACGCGGCAGCAGCAGCTTGATGTGGGCGCCGTTGCTGTCGAGCGGGAAGCCCGCCAGCGCCGGGCCGGCCAGCGTGATGCGGCGCATGTGCGGCGTCAGTTGCAGGGTTCGGCGCACGCGCAGCATGCGCGGCGGCGTGCGCGGCGTGGCCGCAGGCGTAGGTGTTTTACTCATGATGATTTTTCAGGATGGATTGAAGGCTCAGGCGCCTAGCCAGCTCGCGGCCGATATGCGCCAGCGGCGCCGGCTTACTCATGCCGATATGGGTGCTGTCGATCTCGACCCGCTCCATGCGTCCTTGCACATAAGGTTGCCAGCCGAGCCAGTCAGGCGCTTCCGGCGTACGGCGCGAGGCATGGAAAAACAGCAGTTCGCCGCGGTAAGGCTGGTGCCGCAGGTCACGGTATTGCAACATGCCATGCAAGGCGCTCTGCAGCAGACGCGCCATGCGCGCATCGTCTGCCGTCGCCAGAGTGCTGTCCGGTTGCTGAAAGCGCGCCAGCATGGCTTCTTCCGACAAGGGCCGGCCGTCGGCGTCCAGCGGCGAAGCGCCGATCACGTCCAGCAAGGTCAGCAAGGCGTCGCGCTCCTGCGGCGGCGGCTTGCCTTGCCAGATATCGCTGGGATAGGCATCCATCATGGCCAGCATGGGTACCTTTTCGCCGGCCGCCTGCAGCTTGACCGCCATTGCATGGGCGATGCCGCCGCCGGAGGACCAGCCCAACAGGCGATAAGGTCCGTGCGGCTGGGTATTGCGCAACAGCGCCAGGTAGCCGTCCACCTGTTCGTCCACCGAAGCCGGCAAGGCGCCGCAGATGCCGTGCGCCTGCAAACCGTAGATCGGCATATCCGGCAGCTGCATGGTGAGGCCCAGGTAGCACCACGACAAGCCTTCCGCCGGATGTACGCAGAACAGGGCCGGTTCGCCTTGCTCCGTGCCGCGCTGGATCACCAGCAAAGGCGCGAATTCAGAACCTGCGGCGGCAGGCGGAGGAGGATGACCGGCCAGGGTGCTGAGCGAGTGCGCCAGCGCCGCCACCGTGCGATGCCGGAACAGCGCCGATACCGCGATCTCGCGCTGCAGGGCGATGCCGAGGCGGTTGGCCACCTGGATCACCTGCAGGGACTTGCCGCCGAGCGCGAAGAAGTCGTCCGTCAGCCGTACCGTGCTCACGCCCAGCACCTCGCGCCAGACCGCCATCACGGTCTGTTCCAGCTTGCTGGCGGCGGCATCGGGCTGCGCTTCCTCGGCTTCAAGCGGCAAGACAGACAGCGCCTTGCGGTCGATCTTGCCGTTGGCGTTGCGCGGCAGCTGCGGCAAGACCAGGTAGCTGCCCGGCACCGCCACCGCCGCCAGGCGCTCCGCCAGGAAGGCGCGCAGCACTGCCGGCGCCGGCAAGACTTGGTCTGCCACCAGGCAAGCGACCAGGCGCTTACCGCCGTTCGCCAGCGTCTGCGCCACTACCGCTGCTTCGCGCATGCCAGGGTATTGCAGCAAGGCGGCTTCGATTTCCAGCGGGTCGATGCGATGGCCGCTCAGCTTGAATTCATCGTCCAGCCGGCCCAGGTAACGCAGCTGGCCGTCGCTGCCGAGCAGTACACGGTCGCCAGTGCGGTAAGCCCGGCGACTGCCGCCCTGCCCGCCAAGATTATCCAGTTGCACGAAACGCTGCGCGGTCAATTGTTCGCGGCCAAGATAGCCACGCGCCAGGCCGCCGCCCAGCAGGCACAGCTCGCCTTCCTCGCCGTACGCGACAGCATTCAAGCCAGCGTCGACCACCGCAATCGCAACGCCAGGCAATGGCCGGCCGATAGGCACCATATCACCCTCGAAACCGATCGCTTCGGGTCCGGCCAGCTGTGCCGTGGTGCAGATCACGGTGGCTTCGGTCGGGCCGTAGGTATTCAGCAACACGACATGCGGCGACACCGAGCTGCGCCAGCGCGCCACCCGTTCCGCCAGCGCCGCCTCGCCGCCAATGATCAGCAGCCGCACGCTGTCCGGCAAGGCCGCTTCATGCTGGCTGATGCAAAAACTGAGCTCGTGCCAGAACGCCGTCGGCAAGTCCAGCACACTGATCTGCAGCCGGGCGCAAGCCTGCAAAAAGCGCGGCAGCGATTCCAGCATCTCGTCGTTGCGCAGGATCAGGCTGGCGCCGTTGCACAGGCTGATGAAAATTTCTTCGACGCTGGCATCGAAATGCAGTGGCGAAAACTGCAGCACCCTGTCGTTCGCGGACAATTGATAGCGCGCCGTGGCGCCGGCGACAAAATGCGCCAGGGCGTCGCGCCCGATCATGACGCCGTTCGGGCGGCCGGTAGAGCCTGAGGTATAAATCACGTACGCCAGTGCATCCACCGCCACGGCCACCGGTTCGCTCAATGACGCCATGGCCGATTGGTCGATATCCTCCAGGCATAGCAAGGGCAAACCGATGTTGACCTTATCAATATGCTGGCGCAAGGTCAGCACCAGCAGCGGCTGCGCATCCTCCAGCACGGCGGCGATGCGCAGCGGCGGACCGTCGGGATCGAGCGGGACGTAGCCGGCGCCGGCCCACAGGATAGCCAGCAAGGCCACCACGGTATCCGGCGCGCGCGGCAACAGCAGCACCACGCGGCTGTCCGGCTGCACGCCCTGTTCGAGCAAGCGCGCGGCCAGCTTCTGCACGCGCGCCAGCAGTTCGGCATAAGTCAGCACCACGCCATCCTGCGCCAGCGCGAGCTGTCCTGGTGTATTGGCGGCGTGCCGGCGCAAGGCGTCCAGCACCGCTTCAGGCTGCTGTGCCAAGGCGGCGCCGGACAATAGCGCCGGCTCGCTGGCATCGGCATTGGCGCCCAGCGCGGCCGCCAGCGACAGCTCGGCGCCATGTGCTGGATCAGCCAGAAGATTCAGAGTCGCCAGCAAACTGGCATGCAGCTCGGCCAGCGTGGCGCTATCGTAGGCATCGGGATTGGCTTCGAAATCCAGGCGGACGCCATGGGCGCCGGGAGCGATCACAATAGAAAGATCCTCCACCGGACCGGCCGAGATCGGATGAGATGTCGCCGTCAAGCCGCCGAATTCCAGCGGCCGGTCGAACGGCATCAGGTTGATCACCGTGCCGAACAGGCGGCTGCGGCCGTCGCTCAGGCCAAGGTCATGCTTCAGTTGTTCATAGCGATAGCGCTGGTGCGGTCGCAGCGCACGCATTTCGGCGGCAACCTGCTGCGCCAGTTGGCCGATCCCCGCATTGCGGTCGAGCCGCAAATGCAGGGGCACGATATTCATGACCATGCATGGCACGCTCAGCGATACCGAACCGAGCCGCCCCATGACCGGCAGGCCCAGCGTGATTTCGCTGGCAGCGGTTTTCCGCTGCAGCCATGCCGCGATGGCGGCTATCAGCCATGCGCTCCAGTCGACCCCGGCGGCGCCGGCGGCGGCCTGCCATGCGCTCAGGCTGGCCGTCGGCAAAGCGCCGCGCAGGCGGCGTACGCCATGCGCCACCGGTTTGGCTGGCGCCAGCAGCAGCGGCGCCGGCGCATCCTTGAGGCGGGCGCGCCAGAATTCGCGATCGCGCACATAGGCGGCGGAAGACTGGTAAGCCCGGTCTTCCGCGACCACCGGTTGCAGCGCGCTGGAGCGCACCGGCGGCAGCGCCTTGCCTGCGGTATCGGCTGAATACAGGTCGGCCACCCGCTGCGCCAGCAAGGCATAGCCGAAACCATCCAGCGCCACGTGATGGACGCGCAGATACCACAGCGTGCGCCCGCCGCCGAGCCGCAGCAGCGCGCTGGCAAACAGCGGGCCGGACGCCAGATCGGCGATCTGCAGCAAGTCGGCTTGCATCCAGCGCTGCGCCGCTTCGAACGGTGCGGCGGCGGCGCTGAAATCCAGCTGCTCCAGCTGCCAGTCACGCCCGGCAGCCGGCGCCTGCCAGACTTCCGTGCCGTCGCTGGCGTAGCGCTGATGCAGGGCGTCGCACCCGGCCACCGCCTGCCGCACTGCCGCGATAAAGGCCGCCTGGTCCAGCGCGCCATGCAACTCGACCGCCTCGGCGGTCCAGTAGGCGGGACTGGCGCGGTCCAGCTGCTGGCCCAGCCAGATGCCGTATTGCGCAGCCGACAGCGGCAGCGGCGCCGCTTCAGCCAGTTGCTCCTTGCGGGCGATATCCATCCTAGTTGCTCCGCGCCGGCGCCAGCAGGCTCCACCATTCGGCCAGCGTCGGCTTCTCTGCCAGGTCGACGAAAGTGAGACTGGAGCCGCCACGGCGCCAGCGTTCCACCAGGCTCATCAGACGGATCGAATCAAGGCCGGCGTGCAGCAGATGATCGTCGCTGCGCAGATCGGATGGCGGCATCTGCAGCAACTGCGCGACCTCCGCCTGCAGTGCCGCCAGGCTGGTTGGCAGTGCGCTGGCAGCGGCCGGCCGCAAAGCCTCAGTGACGTTCTGGGTGCTGCTGACCACGCCGCAGCGTTGCGATACGTAATCCAGCGCCATGGCGTGCTGTTCAGCGGAGAAATCGGCCAGCGCATCGCCTACCAGGAACGGCTGTATGTCGTTCATGAAGGCGTCGGCGCTGGTCATCAGGCAGCCGATATGGGCATACACGCCGCATACGATCAGCTGATCGCGGCCCTGCGCCTGCATGCGCTGCAGCAGGTCGCTGCGCACGAAGGCGCTGTAGCGCCACTTGGTCAGCACGATATCCTGCGTGCGCGGCGCCAGCTGCGCCACCACCGGCGCCCGTTGCGGCTGCGCCGTCAGGCCAGGCCCCCACCAATCTTGCAGCAGGCCGCGCTGTTCCGGCGCCTGCTGCGCCGGCTGCGCGGTGTACACCACCGGCACGCCGGCGGCGTCGCAAGCATCGCGCAAGCGGCTGACATGCTCCAGCAGGGCCGGGATCGGCGCCGCCTTGCTATCGTAGAAATCGAGGAAATATTCTTGCATGTCATGGATCAGCAGCACCGCGCGCGCCGGATCCGGCTTCCAGTCGACGCGGTTGGTGGGCATGGCGGCTGGCATGGGATAAGAAGCGATTCTTGGAATAGTCATGGTGATGTCTTGAACTGGTGATTGGTTAAGGATGGACGCCGGCCTTGGCCAGCTGTTCTGCGATGCGTTCGCGCAGGACGCGCTTGTTGACCTTGCCGACGCCGGTCTTGGGGAAGCGGTCGACGAATTCGATGCGGTCCGGGATTTTGTAGTGGGCAATGCCGCGCTCGCGCAGGAAGCCGGTCAGCTCCATGGCCCGCGGCACCGGGCCGCGCGGAATCACGAAGGCGCAGCTGCGCTCGCCCAGGTAGGCGTCCGGCATGGCCACCAGGGCGACGTCATGCACGTTCGGGTGCGCCAGCAAATGGTTCTCGACTTCATCGGCAGCCACCTTGTCGCCGCCGCGGTTGATCTGGTCCTTGGCGCGGCCCTCGACCACCAGATGGCCGGACGGCAGGCGCGACACCAGGTCGCCGGTGCGGTAAAAGCCATCGGCGGTAAATGCGCTGGCATTGTGCTCTTCCGCCTTGTAGTAGCCGCGTATGGTGTACGGACCGCGGGTCAGCAGATGGCCGACTTCTCCCGGCGTCACATCACGGTCTTCGTCATCCACCACGCGCACTTCATCGGCAGCGGAAATCGGCCGCCCCTGGGTCGAGGTGATCAGCTGTTCGATATCTTCGTAACGGGTATAGTTGACCAGCCCTTCAGCCATGCCGAACACTTGCTGCAAGGTGCAGCCGAGCACCGGCCACACGCGCTGCGCGACTTCGGTGGTGAATTTGGCGCCGCCTACCTGCAGCAGCTCCAGGCTGCTCAAATCGTGGCGCCGGCCGCTGTTGCTGTTGCCGGCCGCATCCAGCCACACCATCGCCAGCGGCGGCACCAGCGAGGTGACGGTGACCCGTTCCGCTTCGATCAGCGGAAACGCATCGTCCGGACTGGCGCGCCGCGCCATTACCACGCAGCCGCCGACATACAGGATGCCGAGCGTGCCCGGCGAGCTGAGCGTGAAGTTGTGCGCCACCGGCAATGCGCACAGATAGATGCTGTCCGCCGTCAAGGCGCAGATTTCGGCGCTGGCGCGGATGCTGTAGAGATAATCGTCAGGCGTGCGCGGAATCAGCTTGGGCAAGCCGGTGCTGCCGCCGGACAGCTGCAGGAAGGCGACGTCATCGGCGCGCGGCTCGGGGAAGGTGCGCGCCTCGTCATACAAACTGTCAAGCGCGCAAAACTCCTCCGCCTCTCCCACTACGATGACATACCGCAAGCCAGCCTGTCCTGTCTGGACCTGGCGCGCCAGCTGGCGGTAATCGAAACCGCCCTCGACATCCGCGATGATGTAAGCCGTGGCTTCGCTGTGGGCACAGAAATAGCCGATCTCGGTGCGGCGATGCGCCGGCAAGGCAAACACCGGTACCGCGCCGAGACGGAACAGGGCAAAGCATACGGCGAAAAATTCGGCGATATTCGGCAGCTGCACCACCACCCGGTCGCGCGCGCGGATGCCGAGCCGGTCGAAACCTGCCGCCAGCTGGTCGCTGCGGCGGTCCAGCTCGGCATAGCTCCAGCGCCGCGCGCCGCACACCAGCGCCAGGCGCGACGGATATTGCTGCGCGCGCCGGCGCAGCATGGCGCCGAAGGTTTCTCCAGTCCAGTAACCGGCGGCGCGGTAAGCCGCCGCGGCCTCCGGCGGCCAGGGGGTAAATCCTGGCAAATAATCAAGCTGATCGGCGTTGCTCATGACGTCGCCTTCGCCGGCTCGTCTTCCAGCATCAGCTCCAGGTTCATCGCCGCCAGCATGGTGCGCAGCTTGGCCGAGGTTTCCAGCAGTTCCAGCTGCGGCTCGGAGCCGGCGACGATGCCGGCGCCGGCATACAGCGTCGCGCTATCGGCACCAACTTCGGCGCAGCGCAGCGTCACCGCCCATTCACCGTCGCCACGGCTGTCGCACCAGCCCACCAGGCCGGCGAAGTAACGGCGATCGAAACCTTCGGCGTCAGCGATGAATTTGGCCGCCGGCGCCGCCGGATGGCCGCATACCGCCGGCGTCGGATGCAGCGCCAGCGCCACTTCCAGCGAGGTGGTGGCGAGATCGGCCAGTTCGCCGCGCAGCTCCGTGCCCAGATGCCACATGGTCGGCGTCGCCAGCAGGCTTGGCGCCGCCGGTACTTTCAGATTTTTGCAATACGGCCGCATGGCGGCGGCCACTGCATCGACCACCAGCGCATGTTCATGCAGATCCTTGACCGACTGCAGCAAGCCATCGGCGCGGCGGCGGTCTTCGGCCGCATCGGCGCTGCGTGGGATCGAACCAGCCAATGGATGCGACACCAGCTCGCGGCCGTAGCGCGCCAGCAGCAATTCCGGGCTGGCGCCGATCAGCGTGCGATGCGCCCCAGCCCGCGCTGCAGCCGCGTCGGCCAGGTCGATGGCAAAGGTATAGCCGCGCAGATTGCGCGCCGCCAGCCGCTGCAGCAGGGCCGGGACCGCGATCTTGGCGTCGAGCGTAAGCGAGCGCGACAGCACGGTTTTTTCAAAGCGGGAATCGCGGATGGCCGCCAGCGCGCTGCGCACATTGCCGCGGTAGGCTTCGGGCGTCGGCTGCATCAAAGGCGTCATCGACAGCTGGGCGCCGCAGGATTTTTCCGCCTGACTCAAGGCGGTGACCGCGTTGTCGACGCCGGCGCCGCTGGCCAGCTGCTGCGGCATGTACAGGTAAGGCGAAGCCGAACTGCCGTCCAGGCGGAACGGCAGCGCACCCATCAGCACGGCGGGCGGGCGGCCTTCCTGCCGGGCTTCCTGCAGCCAGGCTGCCGCCTTGGCGGCAAGCTGGCTGGCCTCGCATGGAGGCAATACCGCCTTGACACCGTGCGCCAGCAGCGAGCGCCGCGGCGATGCAAAGAAGGTCGCGCCGGTCTGGTAGTGCTGGAGCAGATCCGCGGCGCTGGCTTGTTTTAAAAATGCATGATGAAGTCTGTCGTTCATGAAGACGGTCCTCGCAAGAAATGAGTGGTGGCGTGGCATGCGGCTAGCCGGATGAATGGTTGCCCTGCCCGCCAGCGAACGCGTCGTCCGCATCGGAACGATTGCATTGCCTTCGGCGCGATCAGTTGCGCGCTTTATTTCCGCTGCCGTTCATGCTTCTTGAGCAGAGCGGGAGGCCGGCAAGAGCGCGCTCGACGTAACCAATTGTAAATGAGATTGTAAATGCAAATGAGAATGATTAGCAATTGATTTATTAACCGAATGGAATTAATATGCATGGCAGACAGATATTCCTCCTCGCATCCAGCCCCGCAATTCGCGCAGCCAAGGCAGCCACCACCTACCGAGCACCCTCATGAAAAGAGACCAACTTGTCGTCGATGAAGAAAGCTTCCTCAACCTGGCCGGCATCGATCCCATGCCCTCGCCCGCCGAGCTGCGCGGCCTGCTGCCGCTCGACGCGCTGGCGGCGCAGACGGTCGCCACGGGCCGCCGCACCGTGCGCAACATCCTGGAGCGGCGCGATCCGCGCCTGCTGGTAGTGGTGGGACCCTGCTCCATCCATGACCCGGCTGCCGGGCTGGAATATGCGCGCAGGCTGCAGCAGCTGGCGGCCGAACTGGCTGACACGCTATACATCGTGATGCGGGTGTATTTCGAAAAGCCGCGCACCAGCATCGGCTGGAAGGGCCTGATCAACGATCCTGGCATGGACAATACTTTCCGCATCGCCGACGGCATGCAGCAGGCCCGCAGCTTCCTGTTGGAGGTCAACCGGCTCGGCTTGCCGGCCGCCGCCGAAGCGCTCGATCCGGTCTCGCCGCACTACCTGGGCGAGTTGATCAGCTGGGTGGCGATCGGCGCCCGCACCACCGAATCGCAAACCCATCGCGAGATGTCGTCCGGCCTGCCGATGCCGGTCGGCTTCAAGAACGGCACCGACGGCAGCGTCGAGACCGCGGTCAACGCCATCCTGTCGACTTCGCGCCCACACGCCTTCCTCGGCATCGACAGCGACGGCCGCGCCGCCGTCATCCGCACCCGCGGCAACGTCCACAGCCATCTGGTGCTGCGCGGCGGCAGCAGCCGCCCCAACTATGACAGCGTCAGCGTCGCCCTGGCCGAACGCGCGCTGGCCAAGGCCAAGCTCGCGCCGAACATCGTCATCGACTGCGCCCACGGCAACTCTTACAAAGACCACAGGCTCCAAGCGGCCGTAATGACCGACCTTGTGCAGCAGATCCGCCATGGCAACCGCAGCATCCTCGGCAGCATGATCGAAAGCTTCCTGGAAGCCGGCAACCAGCCTATCCCGTCCGACCTGGCGCAGCTGCGTTACGGCTGCTCGGTGACCGACGCCTGCGTCGACTGGGACGGCACCGCCGCCATGCTGCGCGAGGCCGCCGCGCAACTGCGCGACTCGCTGCCGGCACGCATCAAACCCAATACTGATACCGATACATGCACTACAGGAATGCAATGAAACAGCTGTCGCCCACCCAGGCCATCGTCATCGTCGCCGCCATCCAGTTCGTCTACATCCTCGATTTCATCATGCTGCTGCCGCTTGGCCCCGACCTGGCGCGGGCGCTGGCCTTCCCCAGCGACAAGCTGGGCTGGCTGGCGGCCGCCTACACCGCGGCCGCGGTAGTCTCCGGCCTGCTGTCGGTACGCCTGCTCGACCGCTTCGACCGCCGCTCGGTGCTGCTGCTGGCGTTCGGCGCCGTCGGTCTGTGCACCCTGGCAGCCACCTTCGCCAGCAACCTGACGACGCTGATGCTGGCGCGCGGCCTGACCGGCCTGTGCGGCGGCCCCGCGATCGCGCTCGGGATGGCGATCATCATCGACAGCACGCCGCCGGAACGGCGCGGCCGCGCCATCGGCAAGGTCATGCTGGGCTTTTCGATGGCGGTCATCGTCGGCGTCCCGCTGGCGCTGGAACTGGCGCGCTGGGGCGGCTGGCGCCTGCCGTTCTATGCAGTGGCAGCGCTGGCGGCGCTGGTATGGCTGCTGGCCGCATGGCGCCTGCCCAGCCTGCGCGCCCATCTGGAGCAGCCACGCAAGCAGCCGGTGTCGGCACGCAGCCTGCTGGCCCAGCCGGCAGTGCGCGCGGCCTGCCTGGTGCAAGCGCTCAGCCAGTTCTCCGCCTTCCTGGTGATCCCGCAATTCTCCGCCTACCTGCTGCTGAACCTCGGCTTTCCGCGCGAACGCCTAGGCATGCTGTACTTCGCCGGCGGCGTCACCGCGCTGGTGACCGTGCAGCTACTAGGCCGCCTGGCCGACCGCGCCGGCCCGCTGCCGGCCGCAGCCATCGCCTCGCTGGCGTTCTGCGCCGGCCTCGCGCCGTTTTTCGATCTCGGCGCAATGCCGCTGGTGTTGCCCTTCATCCTGTTCATGGCCGGCAACGCCGGCCGCAACGTCACCCTGGCCGCCCTCACCAGCCAGGTGCCGGCGCCGCATGAGCGGGCTGGCTTCATGTCTTTGCAGAATATTGTGCAGGATCTGGCGATTACTGCGGCTGCGGTGGCGTCCAGTTTGATGCTGGGAGAAACGGTGGATGGCCGGCTGACCGGGATGAGCGTGATAGCGTTGCTGTCAGCGGTGATGGCGGTTGCGGTACTGTGTGCCTTGCCGCGGTTACGTCGGCCGTTGGTCGTGGCGGTGTCGACGTAGCTGGAGGAAATGAAAATGGCGACGCTATCGATCTCGGATTAATGGCCAGCACATAACCCATGGCTAATAATTAGCTCACAAAAAAGCTCGCAATCCGCGAGCTTTTTTTATGTAACGTTGCCCCGTCCTGAAATAAGTTGATACTTTTCGCTGTAAATCCCGCGCGTGTAATGTTCTCTTCAAAGATACAGATCGAGATGATAATCCCGCCCCTCCTTTAGTCCTTGAGATCTTTCTAATGGACGTCCCTTTCGCCTCAAAGCCGCCTCTGACGGCAATTCATAATGCGATGTTGCATTGTCAATTTCGTTATGACAATATGCAGCAATATATTTTCCACGAGAAATTGATTCCAGCGATCATTCCATTCCTTATGGCTAGTCGCAAATATGGAAAAGCATACGCGGCAACCACAGGTAATGCAGTGCCGAACTCGTACCGGGAAAAATAACCGTTAGTCAAACGCCTGGCGATTACTGAAACACACCTGAACGGCATATCGCCCCGCCCCCTGTCAATAATTGACGCTAACTTTAATTAGGCAGTCGCACGATGAGAGAACTCACTATTCCATGCGAAAACGATGGCGATGAAAACGCAACCGAAATGGCCAGAGTCTGGCTAGGCAATGGATCATGCAATATCTCGCTATTGCTCGGAATGTATGAAGATGCTGAGGACAGCGACATCGATGAACTCTGGGCTTGGGGCAATATACTCAGCGACATCGCACAGCATATTGCAAATGGCCTAAAACAGAGTCATGGATGGGATGAGACTCAGACGATGTCAAGCCTGCGAAAGCATTTTAATGCGGCGATCAAGGAACGCGCGCCAAATTTGCAGGGTAGTTATGTAGATGAGCACTAGAACAAGGCTGCTGAGTAGCTTTATGCGAGAGGAAGATTTTCCGCTAGTTTCTTGCTTTCAGTCTTGAAAGTTGAATACGAAGATAGGATCTTTCATGAACGTCATCCTCGAAAAAACTGCCGGGATCCGCTACTACACCTGCATGTCGTCAATGTTTTCGGATTTAGGAATATCTGCAGCGACTTTCGATTGGTATGTCAGTGATATCGAGACCAACTATCGTGGCGCCGCGTTTCAATCCGAAGACCATTGGATCAGTGGTGAAGAGTTGGAAAAATTCTTGGCTCACAATGAAGTTCAATTCATTTGGGGAGTGTTTAGCGCAGTGCCAAAAGGATTTCGCTCAACTGTAAATAAGGCACCTTATGCCGACGGAAATCCAGATTACTGGAAGGGCATGGAAATTACGCCTCAACTGCCAGGAGCGTTATTCGAAATTGCATGCTGGGATGGCAGCGCAACGATTTTTATCGGATTACCGCCGGACGCGCTGAACAGTCTGCGTAGAATTTATCCCGATATAAGACCGCTCGCCATCCGGTCATAACTGTGGCTCGGCTAGCCAATAGTATGTTCAGATTGTGAACCTGTGCCTCTCCAAGCTTTTCAGAGCACCCGCATTTTCCAGACAATGGTTCGCATAATATATTTTTAATTCATATCCGCTTGAGATGGAGGGATCGAATGGGACTGGCTTTTTTGCCGTGGGAAAGACTGCCCTCGTGGGTACTCGGCCCCATCATGGTTTTAATCGGTGCATATTTTTTCGTCAATGCCGAATCACTCTCCTGGCATCAACTGGGAGCATCAATGCTTACTATCGCAGGTGTGTGTACGTCCCTATACGGCTTGAGGAAGTTACGCGCGCGGATGCTTATTTGTAGTTGTGCGCGCCCTCCGTTTCATTACAGTCAATTTCAGAGAATCGAACTTGGAACAGACAGGCATGGCGCCGACGTCTCCGTTTCCAAGTGCAGGAAATGTGCTACTGCGTCGCTCGTTTATTTGATAGAAGAACCTCAATACACCCAATCTGGGCGCTGGTGGAGAGTTCCGCTCGCTACCGAATTTTCCAACGGCATACCTCTTGAAACCGCACGTGCGTATATTGAAGAACAGCCTTGGTGTTTCGTTGGCGGCAGTTTCTTCAAATCTACGGGCAGCAAGAAGATTGCCCCCATCAAAGTCAGATAAGATAAGTCACGTCAGGCGTTAGAAAAAATCCGTGTGTCATATAAATATAATAATCGACAAAGTCGCACACATCTCCTTAGGCAAATTCAAAAATGAAAATAATAGTCACCAGAGATAGCGTCACCGCTGGAGACGACGTAGCCGCGCCTCATCGTCGCGCATTCGAGTTTACCGATGGCACATCACTTCTTGATGCGCTGGCGGCCATTTCCCGATCCAACTATTTAGCAAACATATCCGGCGGCAGAGCCACATGGTCGGCGGTTTCTGGCGTTCCGCTCGCGGTCATCGCACAGGAATGGGATTGTCCCCAAAATTTACTCCAGGGGACCGAGGAAAGTATAGACATCCGAAATGCCATAATTCACATCCATTTCAATTACCACGTTCAGATTAACCCGGACGCCGTATTTGAAGTACTGCGGGGATTACGACTCAAGGCATATTGAACATGGATAAAAATGAAGATAACGGTTTAAGCGAGTCGGAAAAAGTATCGCGTTTTGGATGTGGCGCCTTCCTGGGCGTTTTCTTAGGAACCCTGTTCATCGTAAAACTCGCATTATCGTCATTTGGAGTTATTGCCGCCGTGATCGCATTTTCCGTGTTTGCATGCGGAATTCTAGCGGTGAAGCACGGCGATGAATTTTGGCATTCGCTGAAAAACTGGGATTGGTGGCAATGAACCGATGCCAGAAAACATGTGCGATTTGTGCTTTGAGTACAGTTTAGGAGAAGATATTGCTCAGTCTTGACAGTAGCCGCTGGTCTGAACTTCAACATGCCTACGGCGCGGCGACAGACATTCCAGATTTGCTCAGGCAGCTGGCCAGCGTTCCAGGTTCGAGGGGCGATGCAGAGCCCTGGTTTTCATTGTGGAGCTCGCTTGCTCATCAAGGCGACGTTTATTCAGCTTCTTTTGCTGCAGTTCCGCACGTAGTTCACGCTCTGGCTTCTGCGCCGCTGAAGGCTGACTCCACATACTTTCAGTTTCCTGCGTGGGTCGAAATCTGTCGTGCGAAACATGGGATGACAGTACCAGAAGACCTGGCTGCATCTTATCTCGAATCCCTATCACGATTGCCAGCTATCGTTGCTGCCGCTGCAGGTCGCGAATGGGACAGTGCATTTTTGTCTTGTGCTCTCTCAGCCATCGCGGCGTCAAAGGGGCAATATATTGTCGCCGAAGCTCTGCAAGAGCTATCGCCAGAAATTGCTGGCGAGTTTATGCAATGGTTCTATGAACGTTAATCTCCCCATGTCAGACCGTCTCGAACTTCACAACTACATCGCATTTTTTGAAGCAGAGCCTGAGGTGCTAGATCCAGAAGTGGGTTGGTACTATGGCGCAAAATTCATATCAATCCGTAACGGCGATCGAATAGTCACGCTCATTGCACCAGGTGACGGTCAAATCACGTTCAGATGGTGGCAAGATGAAATCCTTCGAGCCGACTTCAATTTGAAAGGCGTGGCAGATTGGAGCCTTGACTGCAATTCACGAAGAGAAATCCTGTTCCTCAAATTTCAGCAGCCAGGTATCGGATTTTTCTCGTTGCAGCTTAAGCCTGAAATCAGCTTTGCGTGGATCACTGAATGGGCATAAGGTGAATTTAACTCGGCATTAAAAGCCGGCCTGCCCTTGCGGTAAGCAGTTTTATGAGCTCCGGCTGCATGTACTCATAGTCATCCGGGATATCCAGGCAAATAATCCGCTTGCCGCCGAGATAGGCCTTGAATTTGGCCGATAACTTGCTGCGATGGGCTTTCTCCATCACGAAAATGATCGTCGCCCATTCAATTTGCTCCGTCGACAAGGGGACAGTCGCGTCGCCGCCCAAGCCGGCCGAATCGCTTTCAACGCCTGGCCAGGTAGAAAAAACTTGTTCCGCGGTCGGGCTCCTTAGGCGATTCTGACTGCAAATAAATAGTGCTCGCTTCATGAAATGTAGTCCATATTAATGGCAATGTTCATTGCACTGCTGACGCGCAAAGAAGAGGCTGCCTTACACGAAGCCACGCGCTCGCCTCAGTATCCCACGGCCAAATACCACTTGTACTCGGGTAGATGAGCTGCAGCACCTTGAAGCTTAATCCACCGTAAAGCCAAATATCCCATCCCATGTACTCGTGATAATTTTTCTGCTCGACTTCTCTAAATAGACAATCAAATCCCACCAGAAAGCCACTGGTCATTTGGCCGTCTACAAAACGTTCACCGGATTTCACTCTGCGGCTGTAATCGTTCACAATGGAATGAGCGAGTTCCCTCTTGAGACCAATGACGATAATTTCCGGAGCACCACAAGATTTTCCAATGCCGACGGAGTAGGTAAATGGCGGCATTTCATTCTCCTCAAATACATTAATAACATGACACCCATACGTCTCAATGTCGGCCAATGCCTTGCGCTCACCTTCGTCCATTCCCTTGCCTTCCTCAAATAATTTCCATCTATTGTCCCTTGACGATCAGCTGATTTTCACTCAGAAATAGTCTTGGATTTTCACGATTACTCTTTACGAACTCGCCGCGACCGAAAAACGCCCACCGAAATTACCACCTGACAAGAGACACCGCTCCGCCTCAATCACTCTTTTATAAATTGGGGGAAATGTCGCAGCAAACGTGAAACGGCCGTCAGTCTTCAATACCACGCAAGACCCATTCCCAACTAGCACATGACTGATCTCCTCCGTTTCAATATACAGCCTGGATTGATAACAAAAAAATCCAACTGTGATCTATTTCTTCGGTCTTAATAATGACTATCTCAGGCTTGTCTGGTGCCAATACAGGTCTGATTTATTTATCCGCGCATAGCAAATGGCATACGCATCGTTTTCGGAAAGCATCGTAATTCTTCTGCGAAAATAACTCGTTTTTTACGGATTCAGACCGTACTACGACGTCACTTGCCGTAAAGAATTATATATAAACAATCAATTAAATATTGAAATCTTCTTGGTCAAATCCAAAAATATCTATCGTCCATACCAATACCGGCGACGCTGGTTCCTGTAGGTATCCACCGCCACACCATCTCCAAACTTCAACAATATCGCCCCTCCCTCGTCATTCCGAAATCCCTCCGTCCCCCGCTCCTGATAGCGCGCCACCACCTGCTGCTTGGGATGATGAAACCGATTGCGATAGCCGACCTGGAACAACACAATCTGAGGATCAACCTGCGCCAGAAACGCCGCCGTCGATGAAGTCCCGCTGCCATGATGGGGCGCCAACAGCACGGTAGATTTCAAATCCTCGCCATAGCGGGCAACCAGTTGCTGTTCCTGCGCGGCTTCGATATCTCCGGGCAGCAAAATGGCATGCGGGCCATGGCTGACCTTGAGCGTGCAACTGACCATGTGCGGCTTGCTTTTTTGTTGCGCGGCCGATGCCTGATATTGCTCAATATCCGGATACAGCATTTCGAACTTCATCTCGCCCCATTGCCATGCCTGCCCTGCGTGACAGTTTTGGTGATCGGCTGCGGCCTGGACAATCGGATGCTGCGGCGGCAGCGATGAATATACGGTGCCGACCTTGACGGCATCCATGACCGACAGGGCGCCGCCGGCATGGTCGTTGTGGACATGCGATATTACCAGCGCGTCCAGCGCGGTAATGCCGCGCGCTTTCAGGTAGGGCACGATGACGCGGTTGCCGGCGTCGGATTCGGGAGAGTGGTAAGGGCCGCTGTCGTACAGCAGGCGCTGGTCGGCTGTTTCCACCAGCACCGCCATGCCCTGGCCGACGTCGAGGGCGGTCACCCACATTTCGCCGGCTGGCGGGCGACTACCCTGATCCAGCAGCAAGGGTAGCCAGCCGGTCAGCGCCAGCCAGCGCAGCGGCCAGCCGCGCGGCGCCAGCAGCCACACGGTGGCCAGCAAGGCCAGCCCAGCTGTCCACGCTTGCGGCGCCGGCGCCTGCCATACCGCAAACGGCAAGGCGCTGAGCCAGCCCAGCAGCAGCGCCAATTGCTCCAGCAGCAGGTGCGCGGCATGCCACAGCCAGGCCGACAGCGGCGTCGGCAGCGCACTGGCGATCAGCGTCAGCGGCGTCACCACCAGGCCGACCAACGGAATCGCCAAGGCATTGGCCAGCGGCGCGATCAGCGAGACGCGGCCGAACAATAGAACAGTGAGCGGCAGCAGGCCGATGGTGACCGCATATTGCGTGGCGCCGGCCGCTCGCAAGCCTTGCCACCATTTCGAAATGCGCGCATTGCCATCATCGCGCGCGGCCGGCCGGCGACCGACGCTGGTGTACAGGATCACGCCGACGGCGCAGAACGACAGCCAGAAGCCGGGCCACAGCACCGCCCAGGGATCGACCAGCAATACCACGAGGAGCGCGATGCACAGCACATGCGAAACGCTGGCGATGCGGCCACTCCACAAGGCCAGCGCCACTACCAGCAGCATGTACAGGGTGCGTTGCGCCGGTATGCCGAAGCCGGCCAGCAGCACATAGGCGAGCGCGGTCAGCGCGCCGCTCAGGGCGGCGACTTTTTGCGTCGGCAGCAGCAACGGCAAGGCGGCGTTGGTAAAGAAAGAGCGCCGCCACAACGCGGCCATGACGGCGGCGAACATGCCGGCAATCATGGTGATGTGCAAGCCTGAGATCGCGACCAGATGGCTGATGCCGGTGCGGTTGAAGATTTCCCAGTCGGACTGGTCGATGGCGCGCTGGTCGCCTATCGCCAGCGCCACCAGCACGCCGGCGTAGCGATGCTCGGGCAAGGCATCCAGGATGCGTTCGCGCAAACGGCCGCGCATAAGTTGGACCAGATTGCCGGGGCTGAATACAAACGGCTGCAATTGCCGGTTCCCCGAACTCGCTCCCTGGTCGCCGCGGACGTAGCCGGTAGCGCGCAGATTGCGCTCCAACAGCCAGGCCTCATAGTCGAAGGCATGCGGATTGGCGCTGCCATGCGGCCGTTTCAGGCGCACGGTCAGTTGCCAGCGCGCTCCCGCGGTAAGCAGCGGCTGCGGCGTTTGCTCCTGATCGCCGTTGCGGTACCAGGCCAGCGCCAGGCGCTTCGGGATGACCGGCGATTCACCGTTCTGCTGCACGACCTTTTCGACGACAAAGTTGAAACGCGCGCCTGTTTCAAAATACGATGGCAGGCTGGCTATCGTGCCAATCACCGTGACATCGCGCCCTTCCCATTCCGGCGCCAGCTCATGCCGCAGATAGTAATGCGCAAACAAGGCCGCCCAGACGAAACCGCAGGCAAAACCCGCCAGCAGGCGGACGGAAAATTTGAGCTGCCAATAAGGGATTTTATAAGTTGCGCAAACCAGTGATATCGCCGCCAGCGCCAGGCAAGCCAGCAACCAGATTGCCGGCAAGATCGCCTGCATTTGCAAAAAGACAATACCAAGCAGGAAGCCGACGATCGCGCTACGCATCCGGAGCGCGCCCGTGCCTGGTTCAGGCTAAGGCAGCCAGGCGCGGCAATGCGGCGCGGGCGTTGGCGGCGGTGGCTTGCGCCAGGTCGGCCAGCGGCATGCCGCGCAGTTCGGCCAGCACGGCGCCGATGCGCGGAATTTGCTGGGGCTGGTTGGTGGCAGGATGCAGCCATGCCGGAGACATGTCGGGTGCATCGGTTTCCAGCACCAGGGCGTCTAGCGGCAGCTCTGCCGCCAGGCGGCGGATCTGCAGGGCGCGGGTAAACGTCATGGCGCCGCCGAAGCCGAGCCGGAAACCCAGGCCGATGAAGGCTTGAGCTTGCTGGAAACTGCCATTGAAGGCATGCGCGATGCCGCCCGTCACCTTGATCCGGCGCAAATGCTTGAGCAGGATGTCTTGCGAGCGCCGCACATGCAGCAGCACCGGCAGGCCGAACTCACGCGCCAGCTTGAGCTGCTCGACATAGAAATGCTCTTGCTTTTCGCGCAAAGGGCCGTGGTCCATGCCGGGTACAAAGAAATCCAGGCCGATTTCGCCGATGGCGACAAAGCGCGGGTCCGCCATGGCGGCGCCGATGGCCGCGCGCAAGGCCAGCAGATCGCTGTCATCGGCGTGTTCCACATACAGAGGATGAATGCCGAGCGCATAGCTGCAGTTAGGCAGTTGCGCAGCCAGCGCCGCCACCGTCGCGAAATTGGCTCGCTCCACTGCGGGGATCACGATCCACTTGACCTGCTGCTCTGCGGCAGCTGCGGCGACCTGCGCCTGCTCGCCGCCGAATTCAGCAGCATCCAGATGGCAGTGCGTATCTATCCACATCGGGCGATCCTCGGAAATTATCAGGCGCATATCAGACATATATATCAGACACATCAGCCTGGCAGATTAATAGATTGATATCGTAGCATGGGCAAACTTGCTCTCATATAAGACTAAACATAAACATTTCTCGTTCCGCCCGTTTGCCTGATAACATGATGCAAAAAAGTATTTGTCAGAAAGCAATCTAGATGTCCAACGCAAACCAGCCGTCAACCCCGTTCGACCAACGTGAATTCCGCAACGCCCTGGGAACCTTCACCACCGGCGTCACCATCATTACTGCCTGCCAGGCCGACGGCAAGCTGGTTGGCGTCACCGCCAACAGTTTCAACTCGGTCTCGCTGGACCCGCCGCTGGTGCTGTGGAGCCTGGCCAAGTCGTCCAACAGCCTGGCGGCGTTTGAAGCTGCCGAACACTGGGCGGTGCATATCCTGTCGCACGACCAGGACCAGCTGGCCACCCATTTCAGCAAGCGCGCCCACGACAAATTCGCCGGCCTGAAGGTCGAATCCGGCATGGGCGGCGCGCCCTTGCTGGCCGGCTGCACCACCCGCATGCAATGCAAGACCGCCTACCGCTACGACGGCGGCGACCATATCATCATGGTCGGCGAGGTAATGAATTTCGAGCATTCCGATATCGCCCCGCTGGTCTACCAGCGCGGCAACTACGCCATCGCCACCCGCAAGGAACTGGCCGACGAAGCGGAAGCCTTGATCAAGGCTACCGCCGCCTCTAGCAGCTTCGACGAAAACTCGATGAGCTACCTGCTCGGCAGCGCGTATTTCCATCTGTATGGCAAGCTGCGCGAATTCGGCGCCGCCAAGGGCTTGAACGATGCCGAGTTTTTCGTGCTGAACACGCTGGCGGCGCGCGATGGCCGTAGCCTGGCGGAACTGAACCGGCTGTTCGTGTATGCCGGCCATACGCCGCTGATCAATGTGCTGGACGACATGACCGCGCGCGGCTTGCTGCAAGTCGTGGTGGATAAAGGCGAACGCAACGAACACGGCCTGTTCTACCTGACCGCCATCGGCCGCGCCCTGGCTCAGGAAATCGGCGACAGCGGCAAGCAAACTGAACTGGAGCTGCTGCACAGCCTGGGCGCGGTCGATACCATCGCCCTGCGCACCCTGCTGCGTCGCTTTATTAGCCTGACCGACGATGGCAAGCTGCCGCTGGATGAGGAATAAGCCCGTCTTTCTGCCGTGGGCCGCAATGCGCTACACTTCAGTACAACCCATCATAGATTCCGGACAGCGCCGATGAACATCCGCTTCCTCGAAACTTTCGTCTGGCTGGCCAAGCTCAAGAATTTCCGGCTGACGGCGGAAAAGCTGCACACCACGCAGGCTGCGGTATCCAGCCGCATCGCCACGTTGGAGCAGGATTTCGGCGTGCGCCTGTTCGACCGCGGCGCCCGCGAAGTGGCCTTGACCACCGACGGCAGCAAGGCGCTGGTGTACGCCGAGCGCATCGTCAAGCTGATGCGCGAAATGAAGGACGAGATGTCGGCCAAGGACCACTATTCCGGCGTGCTGCGCATAGGCGTGATTGAATCGATCGTGCACAGCTGGTTCCCGGACCTGATCGGCCGTATCCACAAGCTGTTTCCGCAGCTGGAAATCGAAATCGCCAGCGACACCACCATCCACCTGCGCGAGCAGTTCAGCAAGGGCGACCTCGACCTGGTGCTGCAGGCGGACGCGGTGATCGCGCCGAACATCCGCAATCTCAAGCTATGCGAATTCCCTATGCGCTGGGTCGGCAGCGCCAAGCTCGACATCGGCAACGAAACCCTGAGCCTGTCCGACCTGGCGGCCTTCCCGCTGGTCAGCTTCGCCCGTAATTCCGGGCCGCATACCGTGCTGGAGCAACTGTTTTCCGACAGCGAGCGCGGTTCCCTGCATATCAATTGCATTACTTCCGTCGCCACCATGATACGACTGGTCAGCGACGGCTTCGGCGTGGCGGTGGTGCCGCCGGCCATCATCCAGCGCGAGCTGAACGACGGCAGCCTGCAGCAGTTGCGGGTCGATGCCGATTTCCCGGCGCTGCAGCTGATGGCCTCGTTCCGCAACGATCCGGAGAATGCCTTGACCGAGACTATTGCCAGCATTGCACAGGAAACCGCCTCTGAATTCGCACTGAATTGGGGACCGGAGATCGCCAGGCTGCCATCGGAACCGCTGGAACTGCCATTTCCCGCTATATAAGATTGCCAGATCCATACCGACGCTATTGGTGCGCAGGCGCCCCAGTTTTGCTCATAAGATTTTCCATTCAATCCCGCTGACAATTTCTTGTTGGACAGCTGCCAGCCCCTTACGCATACTCGATTCATCCGGCAGCACTCGCAGCCGCCGGTGACGGCCGTCATAGAAACGCCGCTCCATCCTGCGCCGCCAGCGGTGCAGCAGAATCCTTTATCGGGTGACATCACATGAGCAACAACATCAACGCAGCGCCAGATTTGCTGGAAGACACTTACCGGAAAATCGCCTGGCGCCTGATTCCATTCCTGGTTTTCCTGTTCGTGCTGGCCTGGATAGACCGCGTCAATGTCGGCTTCGCCAAGCTGCAGATGCTGCAGGACCTGCAGTTCAGCGAGGCAGTCTACGGCCTGGGCGCCGGCATCTTCTTCGTCGGCTATTTCCTGTTCGAAGTGCCGAGCAACCTGCTGCTGGAAAAAATCGGCGCCCGCAAGACCCTGGCGCGCATCACCATCCTATGGGGCCTGACTTCGATGGCGATGGTGTATGTGAAAACGCCCACCATGTTTTATGTCATCCGTTTTTTCCTGGGCGTGTTCGAAGCCGGCTTCTTCCCCGGCGTGGTGTTGTACCTGACTTACTGGTTCCCGGCCGAGCGGCGCGCCCGCGTCAACGGCTTGTTCATGACCTCGTTCGCGATCGCCGGCGTGGTCGGCGGCCCGATTGCCGGTTTCATCATGAGCAGCATGGATGGCGTCGGCCATTTCGCCAACTGGCAGTGGCTGTTCCTGCTGGAAGGGATTCCCTCGGTGATCGCCGGCATCCAGGTGCTGATCTACCTGCCGGAAAAGCCGTTCAACGCCAAGTGGCTGCTGGCTGCCGAACAGCAGGCGGTGACCAAGGCGCTGGCGGCGGAAAACCATGGCAACAAACATGCTTCGCTGCGCGACGCCTGCCTCAATTCGCGGGTTTGGATCTGCGCCGCGGTGTATTTCTGCGTGGTCAGCGGCAATGCCACGATTGCCTTCTGGTCGCCGTCCATCATCAAGGAAATCGGCGTGGTCGGCAACCTGCAGATCGGTCTGATCTCAGCCATTCCTTTCCTGGCGGGCACCATCGCCATGGTATGGAACGGCATCCATTCCGACAAGAGCGGCGAGCGGCGCCTGCATTGCGCCATCGCCACGCTGGTGGCCAGCATCGGCCTGATATTGACCGGTTTCTTCCTCGGCAATGCGGTGCTGGCGCTGTGCGCCTTGACGCTGGCGGCGATCGGCATCCTGGCGGCATTCCCTGTGTTCTGGTCGATTCCGGCGGCGTTCCTGACCGGCACCGCGGCCGCCGGCGGCATTGCGCTGATCAACTCGATCGGCAACCTGGCCGGCTTTGCCGCGCCTTACATGATCGGCTCGCTGAAGACCAGCACCGGCAGTTTGTCTGCGGGCCTGTACTTTGTCGCCGGACTGGAATTCACGGCGACGGTGCTGGTCCTGCTATTCATTAAAAAAGTCCGCTAATTCTGCTGCCTTGCTTTACCGGCCGGTTTGCCGGCCGGATCCGTCACGTCCCATTTCTTTAAAGCTGGAATCATCATGCATATTTCTTTTCAGGTAGACACCGAACAAGGCTCGCGCCAACTCGATACCAACATCCACACCCTGATCGTCGCCGGCTGGGCCGGGCGCGATCACGCTGCCATCGAACACCATATCGAAGAACTGGCCGCGCTCGGCATCTCGCGCCCGAGCGCGGTGCCGCTGTATTACCGCATCGCCAGCAACCAGCTGACGCAAGCGTCGCAGGTGCAGGTGGTCGGGCCGGATTCTTCCGGCGAGGTGGAAACTTTTGTCTTCGCCGCCGGCGGCGAGCTGTATGTCAGCATCGCCTCCGACCATACCGACCGCAAGCTGGAAGCACATAGCGTGGCGCTGTCGAAACAGGCTTGCGTCAAGCCGGTGGCAAGCCACGCCTGGCGCCTGGTCGAAGTGGCCGACTATTGGGACGAGCTGGTGATCCGTTCCTATATCGAGGAAAACGGCGCCCGGCTGCTGTACCAGGAAGGCGCGCTGGCTTCGCTGCGCACGCCACAGGACCTGATCGCCGGCTACACCAACGGCGCAGCCATCCTGGCAGAAGGCAGCGGCATGACTTGCGGCACCGTGGCGGCGATCGGCGGCATCCGGCCGGCGCATTCATTTACAATGGAATTGTTCGATCCGCGCCGGCAACGCACGCTGCGCCATCAATACACGGTTGAAGTGCTGCCGGCAGTCGCCTGAATGCGGCACTGCCTTTATCCTACTTGCGAGAATGTATGACTGACACGCTCCCTACTCTGCACAGCTTATCCGAGGCCCTGCGCCAGAACGGCACCAGTTCGGCCGCGCTCACCGAAGCAGCGCTGACGCGCGCGCTGGATCCGGCCGGCGAAGGCCGCCGTGTTTTCACCGAATTGTATGCCGCCCCGGCAAGGGCAGCGGCGCAAGCCTCCGACCTGTTGCGCGCCAGCGGCCAGCCGCGTTCACCGATAGAGGGCTTGCCGATTTCGGTCAAGGATCTGTTCGATGTCGCCGGCAGCGTCACCCGCGCCGCTTCTGTAGTCTTGAATGATGCTGCGCCGGCCAGCGTCAATGCGGTAGCGGTGCAGCGCTTGCTGGCGGCGGGCGCGGTGATCGTCGGCCGCACCAACATGACTGAGTTCGCCTACTCCGGGCTCGGCATCAATCCGCACTACGGCACCCCGCGCAATCCCTGGGACCGCGCCAATGCACGGATTCCCGGTGGTTCCTCCTCCGGCGCAGCGGTTTCGGTGAGCGACGGCATGGCGGTGGCCGCCATCGGTTCCGATACCGGCGGCTCGGTGCGCATCCCGGCGGCGCTGTGCGGCCTGACCGGCTTCAAGCCGACCGCTCGCCGCGTCTCACTGGAAGGTGTGCTGCCACTATCGGCGCAACTGGATTCGCTTGGTCCGATCGCCGCCAGCGTCAGCTGCTGCGTGGTGCTCGATGCGATTCTGGCCGGTGAGCCGGTGTCGAACCTGACGCCCTTTGCGCTGCGCGGCTTGCGCCTGGCAGTGCCGACCACGCTGGTGCTGGATGCGGTCGATCAGCAGGTAGCCGCAGCGTTTGCCCGCGCGCGTGCCCGACTGCAAGCAGCCGGCGCCCTGATTGACGAAGTGGAGATTCCCGAATTTGCGGCCGCGACTGTAATCAATGCCAAAGGCGGGTTCACCGCCGCCGAAGCCTATGCCTGGCACCGTAAGCTGATCGCCGAACGCGCCGCCAGCTACGATCCGCGCGTGATTTCACGCATCCAGCGCGGCAAGGAAATCAGCGCAGCAGATCTGCTCGACCTGTTCGCGGCGCGCAAGCAATGGATCGCTGCAGTCGAACAACGCGTCGCCGGCTACGACGCCATGCTGATGCCGACCGTGCCTATCGTCGCGCCTCCGATTGCGGCGCTGGAAGGCAGCGATGAAGCCTATTTCGCCGCCAACGGCATGATCCTGCGCAATCCGGCGCTGATCAATTTCCTGGACGGCTGCGCCTTGTCGCTGCCTTGCCATGCGGCCGGTGAAGCGCCGGTAGGGTTGATGCTGGCGGGTGTTGCCGGCCAGGACAGGAAAATCCTGGAAATCGGCCTGGCGGTGGAGGCCTTGTTGCGCAACTATTAAATGAACAGAGTCATCTGGGGGCAGGAGTCATCCGGGGTCAGAGTCAACTTTCGCGGTGCTTTATCGCGAAACTTGACTCTGACCTCGCATGACGGATTCGGACAAAGATTCGGCGCACAACATGTTTTTTTCTAACTGGGAGGCATGCACTCCGTAGTGCCGCTAAGTGGGGTCAGAGTGAACTTTCTGCAAAAAGCGCGTAGAAAGTTCACTCTGACCCCAGTTAGCTGCATGGGTTAAACACGACGAAACCAGGTGACGGTTTTGTCGCTCTTGATAAAATTCTCAATGATCGACCGCCAGCCTGGCCACTTGCAGCACTTCGCCGCTGTTCGTATTCTGGACAAAGGCGACGATGCCGAAGCGGTCGGCGCGCAGGTCGGCGGCGATGCTGTCGAGCGCAATCTTTTCATGGATCTGCACCATGCCGTTCTTCAGCGCGAACGGGCCCAGCCAGCGCCGCACCACATAGTCGTGATGCAGGGTGACGCCGCCGTTCTCGCCGGCCGCCACATTCGAGACCAGTTTGTTTTCATAGACCGCGACATAGGCGTCGTGGGCATCCTTGGAATCCTGGCGCAGCTTGACGCTGGTCGCCAGGTCGAAGCTGCGCGGCGCGGTGCCGGACAGTCTGATCGCAATATCCGCCGGCGACGGCTGTGCCGTGATCTTATCGATGGCAGCATCAGACGCGCTGCCGGAACTCCAGCGCCGCAGTTCGCGGCCGCCGGCAAAGACTTCAGGGGTATACACCAGTGTAGTTTTGGCATAGCCCGCCAATTCCTGCTGGCGCGCGGTGAAACGATGATCGCCGAAGCGGTCCTTCCAGCCCAGGTTGTCCCAATAGTCGACATGCAGGGCCAGCGGCACCACCCGGTCCGGCTTGGCCTGGGCGCCGAGCCTGGACAGCCACTGGTCGGCCGGCGGGCAGCTGCTGCAGCCTTCGCTGGAATACAGCTCGACCAGCGCGACCCGGTTGGCCGGACTCTGCGCCATATAGTCGGCGGCGTGCACGCTCGCGGACAGTCCGAACGCAAGCGCGCCCAGAGCAAAAATTTTAGTAAGGTTGATAATAATAGGCACCTGAGTCTCCTGGCTGGTCATGTGAAGCTTGGTCGTAGCACGCGTCACTTCCTTACAAATCCGCCCAGCCTCAGGCCCATCCCTATGGCGCCCGATACAGATTGATCACGTCCCGGTCCACCCGCACCAGGTTCTGCCCGGCATCGACAACGAATTCCGCGCCGTTAAAAGATTGCCTGGTCAACAACAAGATGGCATCGGCGATTTCCACGGTCGGCGCGATATAACCTAGCGGCGTCGAACGGGCCGAGGAATACTCGAAATCGGCCTGGGTCTGGTCGCCGCTGGGCGTCATCAGGCCAGGATACAGCGCATTCACGCGCAGCACCGGCGCCGCCGACATGGCCAGCATCGCGGTCAGGTTGCCGAGCGCCGCCTTGGCCACGGTATAGCTGAAATCCTCCGGATGAAAATTCGCCTTCACCTTCTGGTCCACCACATTGATCACCACACCCTGCTGGCCGCGCTGCGCCGCTTGCCGGTGGAAGGCCTGGGTCAGCAGCAGCGGCGCGCGGCAGTTGACTTGCCAGGAGCGTTCCAGGTCATCCAGCGTAAAATCCGCCAGCGTGTCGGGAAAAAAAATCGCCGCGCAGTTGACCAGCACGTCGAGCCGGCCGAAGCCGGCATAGACGGTGTCGATCATCGCCGCCAATTGCGGCGGCGACTGCAGGTCGGCCTGATGGGCGACGGCAACGCCGCCGCCCGCTGCAACCGCCTGCACGGTTTGCAGCGCATCCTGCTGCGAGCCGCCGTAGTGCACCACCACGGCATAGCCGGCAGCGGCGAAGCGCTCGGCGATGCCCCGTCCGACCCGCTTGGCGGCGCCGGTGATCAGCGCCACCGGCTGCTGCGTAGCCGGCGTGCTCAATGCTTGGCGGCAGCGCCGGCGCTGCTATCCATGAATTGCGCCAGGCGCAGGTCGAGGTCGGTGACGCCGTTGGCATCGTGCGTGGTCAACAGCACTTCGACGCGGTTATATACGTTGGACCACTCTGGGTGATGATCCATTTTCTCGGCCAGCAAGGCGACCCGGGTCATGAAACCAAAGGCAGCGTTGAAATCGGCAAACTTGAAAGTCTTTTGAATCGCATCGCGGCCTTCGGCTGCGGTCCAGGTGGTCAGGGTCTGCAGGGCGGCGGCGGCGCCGATGTGGGTGGAGTGAGGCATGGGAGTATCCGTTCGTGAAAACTCCAATTCTATAACCGGAAGCGCCGGAATGAAAAAAAGATGCATTTCGGCGCTATCCGGCAGCCTTTTCGTTGCCGCCGGAATAACCACGTGCCGGACTAGAATTTGTGGCGGATACCGAAAATCAGCGCGCGCGGATCGTAACCCGGACCTGCCGCGGCAACTTCGCTGCCGTTTGCCGAGCCTACTCCAAAGCCGGCGCCGGCATCGTTGCTGACTTTGGAATATCCGGTGTACAAGGTGGTGCGCTTGGACAGGTCGTAGTCGAATACCACGCCATAGCTGCGCGAATTCGCGTTGGCGGCACTCTTGTTCTTCAGGCTGCCGTAGCTGAAATTCAGGCGACCCTGGCCAAGTGGCACATCCATCGCCAGCGACCAGAAATCGTAATTCGGAATGGCGGCGCTGCTAAGATCATTGCGCACCGTTTCCAGGATCAGATACGGTTTCAGCAGCGAGAAATCGTAGGATACCGCGGCAGCGATGTTTTTCGTGATGTTGTCCGGCGCCGCAGCGGTTTTGCGCTTGGATACGTAACTCAGCGCCGCCGCCAGCGGACCGTTGTCGTAATTGGCCTGGATATTCAGCAAATTGCCGTACGACTTGCCGGCGGCCGGCAGCGCGGTGTTTTCGCCGAGGGCGTAGAACAGCGTCATGGCGAGGCCGGCGAAAGCTGGCGATACATATTTGAGCGAATTATCCAGCCGCACATCTTCAATCGCCGGTACATAAGCCGCCGAGGCATCGCCGAAGCCCACCGCATGGGTGCTAAACTTGACATGCAGCGAATGCAGCGGCTCGTACTGCCGCCCCAGCGTGACGGTGCCGGCGGCTGAACCCAGGCCGACGAAAGCCTGGCGGCCGAACAGCAGGCCGCTCTGCGCCAAGGAACCGTTGTCGACGTTAAAACCGTTTTCCAGCATAAACAAGGCTTTCAGGCCGCCACCCAGGTCTTCGGTTCCGGTAAAGCCGATGCGGCTTTGCGCCAGGCTGCCGCTTTGCACACGGCTCACGCTGTCTTTGCCGTTGTTGGCGAATTCAATGCCGCTGTCGACAATGCCGTAGATGGTGACGTTGCTGCTTTGCGCGTGCGCGGCGCCCGCCAAGGCGGCCAAGGCAGAGAGTACGATCAGTGTTTTTTTCATGTTTTGTCTCCAGATATCTTTTATAGTCAGGTACTGCCGTTTGATGAAAATGAAACTGCCGACGCCGTCGGCCGGACTGCAAAAAGCCGGCTGGCGTAATGCTCCCCGCCTGCCGACAAACGTACGCAGGCCCATGGCGACAGCTGCGCCATGCGGGAAAACTTTGTTAATGGTGGAATGGCCGGCTTATCTCATCGCCGGCATCTCGTGCTGACGCGTGCGGCCAGGCTCACTAGTTTATTGATAGATTCTTAAATCACGACAAATCCCCCGTAGGGTGGGCACTCCGTGCCCACGCGGATGCGACGGGGCGCGGAGCCCGGAACACGTGTATCCGAACATGAATACCCGCGGCACTGCGTGGGCACGAAGTGCCCACCCTACAACATCGATTCTCCGGATGTTGGCTTGTCCTGTTTTATGAAATCCTCAATAGCTGCTCATGCTGAGCTGCCCGTGCGAGCGCAGATACAGATGCTTGAACAGCAGCGCCCCGGCGGCAACGAAAGCGGGCAGCGCCAGCAGGCTGAAGATGGCGCTCAGGCTCCAGCCGAACTGCAGCAGCTGGCCGCCGATCGCCGCGCCCAGAATGCCGCCGAGCCGGCCTATGCCCAGCATCCAGGCGACGCCCGTGGCGCGGCCCTGGGTTGGATAGAAGCCGGCAGCCAGCGCCGGCATCGAAGATTGCGCGCCGTTCATGCAGAGGCCCGCAATGAACATCAGCACGCCGAGCGTGATCGCATCGCCGGTGCCGTGGCCGATGGCGTAGACGAAGATCCCGGTCAGCACATAAGTCACCGCAATCGCCTTGTGCGCGCTCATGCGGTCCATCAGCCAGCCCACCGCCAGCGTGCCGATCACGCCGCCAAGCGGGAACAAGGCAGTGATGCTGCTGGCCTGCGACAAGGTAAATCCGGCATTCCGGATCAGGGTTGGCATCCAGCTGGTGAGCAGGTAGAAAATCAGCAAGCCCATGAAATAAGTCAGCCATAGCATCAGCGTGCCAAAGCGGTAGCGTGCCGAGAAAATCACCGCCAGCGCGGTCTTGCCTGCCAGCGCCACCAGCTCGGGTACGGTAAAGCTGGCGTCGCTGCCGACCGTCCCTGGTGCAATACGATTCAACACTGCAGCGATCTTGCGGTCCGGCCAGCTCCGCACCACCATGAAACGCGGCGATTCCGGCAGCTGCAGCAACAACAACGCCAGCAGTAGCGGCAGGCAGCCGCCGACGATAAACATGCTGTGCCAGCCATAGTGCGGAATCATCCAGGCAGCGACGAAGCCGCCCAGCGCCGAGCCCAGGGTGAAGCCGCAAAACATGGTGTTGACAATCATCGAACGGCGGCGCTGCGGCGCGTATTCCGACATCAGCGTGACCGCATTCGGCATCGCAGCCCCCAGTCCGAGGCCGGTCAGGAAACGCAGCACGGTGAGCACCTGGACCGAGCCGGCGAACGCCGACATCAGGGTCCAGAAGCCGAACAAGACGACCGACACCAGCAGCACTTTCTTGCGGCCGATGCGGTCAGCCAGCGGCCCGGCCAGCAGCGCGCCTATCGCCAGTCCGACCAGGGCGGCGCTCAGCACCGGCACCAGGGCAGCCTTTTCCACGCCCCATTCCTGGCTCAGGGCCGGCGCCAGGAAGCCGATGATGGCAGTATCGAATCCGTCGATCGCGATGATCAGGAAGCACAACGCCAGGATCAGCCACTGATAGAGGGAAAACGGCTGCTCGTCGATGAATTTCTGGACGTCGATGGTTTCCCGGGCGCTCATGCAGCGCTCCCTGGGAGAGAATGAAAGATGCAGACGGCAGCTAGCTGCCGCGGACACATGTTGCTGCGCATTGGGTTGTCTCCTGAATGCTGTATTTTTATATGAACGCCGCCGAAGCCGTGTTGATTGCGCTTTGGCGCCGCGATATTTTTGCAGCCGGTATTTTTTCGCACATCTGTTTGCGTGCTTCCGGTTTGCTGAATACTAGGGCTTGCCCAAATGCGCATCAAGACGCCGATGTTGCGCAGCAAGCGCCTATCGCACACATTGTGCGATAAGCGCCCAAATCACCATGGTTTTACAACGGCAGCCCGACATAGTTCTCTGCCAGCGCCGTGGCGGCGGCGCGCGAGCTGACCACGTATTCCAGTTCGGCGCGCTGCAGTTGCTGCTGGAATGGCGAGGCGTCGGCAAAAGTGTGCAGCATGCTGGTCATCCACCAAGAGAAGTGCTCGGCGCGCCAGACACGCTTGAGCGCCGTTTCGGTATAGCCCGCCAGCAGTTCCTGGCTGCCCTTCTTGTAGAACTGCTCGAATCCGCGCGCCAGCAGCCGCACATCCGACACCGCCAGGTTCAAGCCCTTGGCGCCGGTAGGCGGCACGATATGGGCAGCGTCGCCGGCCAGGTACAAGCGCCCGTGCTGCATCGGCGTGGAAACGAAGCTGCGCATGCCGATGATGCTTTTCTGGAAAATTTTACCTTCCTTCAGCGCCCAGCCATCTGCGCATTCCAGCCGTGTATTCAGCTCTGACCAGATGCGATCGTCCGACCAGTGCTTCACGTCGTCCTTGGGATCGCATTGGAAATACAGGCGCTGCACCGTCAGCGAACGCGTGCTGACCAGGGCAAAGCCACGCTGGTGCTGGGCATAGATCAATTCCTCGGATGAGGGCGGTGCATCCACCAGGATGCCGAACCAGCCGAAGGGATAGCTGCGCTGGAAATCCTGGCGCAGATGCTGCGGCATGCTGGGCCGCGCAATGCCATGGAAGCCGTCGCAGCCGATCACGAAATCGGCCAGCAGCCGGGCCGGCTCGCCCTGATGGGTGTAATGCACCGAAGGGCTCTCGCCCTGCAGATCATGCAAGCTGACATCGCTGACTTCAAACAGGATTTTTCCATCAGCCGCAAGACGGGCCGCGACCAAGTCCTTGATCACTTCATGCTGCGCATAAACGGTGATAGCCCGTCCGGTCAGCTCGCTCAGGTCGATGCGATGGCGGCGGCCGCCGAAAGCCAGTTCGATGCCGTGATGCACCACGCCTTCGCTCTGCATCCTGGCGCCAACGCCGCTCTCGAGCAGGATATCCATCGTGCCCTGCTCCAGCACACCGGCGCGGATAGTGGCTTCTATGTCATTGCGGCTGCGGCTTTCCAGGATTACCGAGGCGATGCCGTTCAGGTGCAACAGATGGGATAACAACAGGCCGGCCGGGCCGGCGCCTATGATCGCTACTTGGGTATGCATTCGTCTTCTCCATTTTTTTGAATATGTATAAATCCCCGCTGGCTATAAATCCTAGTCCCGCCGAGATCGGTAAAAAATGGATGAAACGGAGAATAACTTGTACTATTTTGACAGACATCATTTCCGGGAACAGATTATGCGCGCTCGCCATGCAGTGAAAAATGCCGCAGCAAAAGAGATCCCGCAATTTGCCTTGTATGGCGAAAACACGGCCGCGGAGAATGCGGAATTCGTCCATATCGAACTGATAGAAACCCGCAGCCGGTTGCATAACTGGCATATCCAGAGCCATACCCATCCGGGCCTGTTCCAGATCCTGTTTTTATTCGGCGGCGAGGTCCGCGCCGAAATCGACACGGACATATGGGAATGTGCAGGACCGGTAGCGCTCACCATCCACCCATCGGTGGTGCATGGCTTCGATTTTTCAAAAGAGGCGCAGGGCTTTGTCCTGACGGTGAACCAGAACCTGCTGTTTGACGACGCCAGCGGCGCGCATGCCGCCATGTTTTCCAGTATCTTCGTGGAGCCGCTGGCGCTGGACCTGAGCGCTGAAGGAGACAGCAGCCAGCGCATCGAAGCCCTGCTGCGGCAATTGATGACGGAATCATCCTGGCCACGCACCGGCCATACCCTGATGCTGGAATGGCTGGCGCGCAGCGTGCTGCTGCTGTTGCTGCGCCTGCACTCCGACCGCCGCTCGGCGGACCGCAGCGGCCGCCACGATTTCGAATTGTTCAGCCATTTCCGCGCCGCGGTTGAAGCGCACTACAAGGAGCAGTGGCAGGTCAAGCGCTTTGCCGACCGCCTGCGGGTCAGCGAGAGCCGCCTGAATCGTTTATGCCTCAAGCTCACCGGCAAATCGGCCTTCGACATGATCCAGCAGCGCCTGATGCTAGAAGCGCGGCGCAAGCTGACCTACGTACCCTCGGGCGTGGCCAGCATTGCCTATGAGCTGGGGTTCCAGGATCCGGCCTATTTCAGCCGCGCCTTCAAACGCCAAACCGGCATGACGCCGAAGCAGTTCCGCCAGCAGGCGAGCGCCGACGCCATGGAACACAAATCAGAGTAGCGCAGCCAGTTCGACCTGAGCTTTCAGCAAGGCCGGCAGGCAGCGCTCGACGATATCCTCGATCGGCACACGCGCCGCATGCACGCTGATATTCATGGCGGCCACGGTATCGCCGCGGAAGTTCCGCAGCGGCACGGCAATCGTGCGCAAGCCCAGTTCCAGCTCCTGGTCGACAATCGCGTAACCCTGGGCGCGGGTGCGCGCGACTTCCAGCAACAGCCTTTCCTTGTTGACGATGGTGAAGGCGGTAATCTGCTCCGGCTGCAAACGCTCCAGCAAGGCTTCGATTTCCTGCTGCGGCAGGCTGGCCAGCAGCACGCGGCCGTTGGCTGTGCAAAACGCCGGCACCCGCGTGCCCGGCTGCAAGGTGGCTGACACCACGCGGCCAGCGCTGACCGCCGCCACGCACACCAGTTCGTCATGATCCAGCACGCCGGCGGAAGCGGCCTCTTCCAGCGAGTAAGCCAGGCGGTACAGCAAGGGCTGCACGATGCGCGGCAGGCGCGCCGAATGCAGATAGGACTGCCCCAGGCGGAGCACCTTGGGCGTCAGCGAAAACAGTTTCTGCTCATGGCGGATATAGCCCAGGTGCGCCAGCGTGATCAGGTAACGGCGCGCGGCGGCGCGGGTCAGGCCCGTGCGTTGCGCCACCTCGCTGATGGTCAGCCGTGAGCGTTCCTGGTCGAACGCTTCGATCACCTGCAAGCCCTTTTCCAAGCCGGCGATCAGGTCGCGCTTCAAGGGTCCCTCAGCTTCGGGCGAGTCGGGTTCGGATGGGATCTTGGCTGGATTTTGACTGGTCATGTGGATAGCACCTCGTTTTGGGCGATTATCGCACGATAAGGGCGCTCTGCGATTATGACCGACAGCCAGCCGCTTGATCGCCCTATTTCGATTACCTATCATAGCTTCATCGACGGATGAAACAAGCTGTTGCGCGAATAGCGCACACACTACGGCACACACTGTGCAGCCCATTCGGCACCCCGGCCAACACAAACCAAGGAATGCATTCGTGAATTTCGACACCATCCCGCACGGCGTCTATCCCGACCTGATCTACCCTCCCTACCGTTCCACCCTCAAGCGCGGCCCGACCCAGCCGGCGTTACGGATACACACCTCCGCCCCGACGCACACCAACTTGACAGTCCATGCCGGCCTGCTGCTGCCGCATGACGCCGACCTCACCGCACAAGGCAAGAGCCAGCCGCTGGGCGAGAAAATCGTGGTCAGCGGCCGCGTGTTCGATGAAGACGGCAAGCCGGTGCGCAACTCGCTGCTGGAAGTCTGGCAATGCAACGCCGCCGGCCGCTACTGGCACAAGCGCGACCAGCACGATGCGCCGCTCGATCCGAACTTCTACGGCCTCGGCAAGATGCTCACCGATGACGACGGCCGCTACCGCTTCGTCACCATCAAGCCCGGCCCCTACCCCTGGGGCAATCACGACAAGGCATGGCGTCCGGCGCACATCCACTTCTCGCTGTTCGGTAATGTCTATGCGCAACGCCTGGTGACTCAGATGTATTTTCCGAGCGATCCCTTGTTCGACTTCGACCCGATCTTCCAGAGCATTCCCGACCTGGCCGCGCGCCAGCGCCTGGTCTCGCGCTTCAGCATGGAACAAACCGTCGGCGACCAGATGCTCGGCTATGAATTCGACATCGTCCTGCGCGGCCGCAACGCCACGCCCATGGGTCTTTAAGGAGCAACAGACATGAACAGCATGAGCAACAACCTCACCACATCGCAAACCGTCGGCCCGTTTCCACATGAAGCCTGGCGCTGGGCCTGCGACGCCCGCGCCGCGCTCGGCAGCAGCGCACCGAGCATCACAGTCAGCGGCGTGATCTACGATGGCGGCGGTGCGCCCATCGACGACGCCATCATCGAAGCCTGGTTGCCGGATGCGCAGGCAGCCGAGCAGGCGCAGGCGCTGCCCGGCTTCCGCCGCGTGCCCAGCGGCGACAACGGCGCTTTCAGCATTCGCTTGTCGTTGCCAGATGCCGCCGCCAGCGGCAAGCCGGCGATGTTCATTACCGTGTTTGCGCGCGGCCTGACCAGGCACCAGTTCAGCGCCGTGTTCCTGCAGGACGATCCCGCCCTGGCGCGCTCCGAGATCCTGCTGCAAGTCCCGGCCGCGCGCCGCGCCACCCTGATCGCGCAAAAGCAGACGGACGGCAGCTATCGCTGGGACATCTGGATGCAAGGCGAGAAGGAAACCGTGTTTTTCGATTATGCTTGAACGCCAACCTAGGGAGCAGCCGTGAGCGTTTCCATTTTCGACAGTTTCCTCACCTCGGCGGAAATGATCGCCGTGTTCGACGATGTGGAAATCGTGCAAGCCATGTTCCGCTTTGAAGAAGCGCTGGCGCGCGCCCAGGCCACCGAAGGCATGATCCCGGAAGCCGCTGCGCGCGCCATCGCCAGCGTCTGCAATGCGCAGCTGTACGACATTCCGGCGCTGGTCAGCGCCAGCCGCCGCGCCGGCAGCCTTGCGATCCCGCTGGTCAAGGAGCTGACCAAGACCGTCGCCCTGTTCAATCCGGAATCCGCCAATTACGTGCACTGGGGCAGCACCAGCCAGGACGTCATCGACAGCGCCATGGTGCTGGTTACGCGCAAGGCGCTGGGCTTGCTCGATGAGCGTTTGCAGAGTCTGACTACACAATTGCTTCAGCTGGCCGCAGAGCATCTGGCGACGCCGGTGCTGGCGCGCACCCTGATGCAGCCGGCGCAGGTCAGCAGCTTCGGCTTGAAGCTATTGAACTGGACTGCCCCGCTGCTGCGCGCGCGCCGGCAACTGCGCGCCGTTGCTGAACGCGCCCTGCGCCTGCAACTGGGCGGCGCGGTCGGCACGCTGGCGGTGATGAGCGTACAAGGCCCGGCAGTAGCGCGCCGAGTGGCCCAAGAGCTGGGCCTGGCGGAGCATGGCCCCTGGCATACCCAGCGCGATGAATGGGTGCGGCTCGGCATGGAAGTCGCCGTCCTGGTGGGCAGCCTGGGCAAGATCGCCACCGACCTCAGCCTGATGGCGCAAGGCGAAATCGGCGAGCTGGCGGAGCCGTCCGGCGATGGCCGCGGCGGTTCGTCGGCCATGCCGCACAAGCGCAATCCGGTCGCCGCCATGATCGCCCTGGCGGCGGCAACCCGCACACCACACCATGCAGCGGCCCTGCTGGCCAGCATGGGCCAGCAGCATGAGCGCGGGCTGGGCAACTGGCAGGCGGAACTGGCGGAATGGCCGGCGCTGTTCCTGAGCGCCCATGGCGCCCTGTGCGCCCTGGATGAAGCCATGGCCGGCCTGCATGTAGACACCGCGCGGATGCTGGCAAATATCGACAGCTTGCGCGGCCTGATCTTTGCCGAGGCCGTCGCGGCCTGCCTGGCAAGCGCCATCGGCCGGCCACAAGCCCATGCGATGATGGAAGAATTGACGCAGCAGGTGATCGGCGGCGGACCAGACCTGGCGACCGTGACGCTGGCCGCCATCAAAGACAATCCAGATTTGCGCGGCAAAATCGACCCGGCGCATCTGCAAACACTGTTCAACCCGGTCGCCGCCAGCGCCGCTGCCGAACGCCTGGCGCGGCATCAATTACAGGACTTGCGCGCTGCCGCCGCCGCGCTGGCGCTGCACCCCCGCGATCCCATCCCTCCCACCTCCGACAGCGAGACTCCCCTATGAGCTATGACCCGATCGACCATGATTTTGAACGCGGCCAGGCGAATCGCCGGCAGATACTGGGCGATGCCTGGGTCGACCGTTCGCTCTCCAACGCCACCGATTTCAATGCCGAATTCCAGAACCTGATCACGCGCTTCGCCTGGAACGACATCTGGGGCCGTCCCGGGCTCGACCACAAGAGCCGCCGCATCATCGTGCTGGCTACCACCGCCGCCCTCAGTCGCTGGGAAGAGTTCGAGCTGCACACGCGCGCCGCCCTGCTGGGCGATGCCGGCAACCGCCTGACGCCGGATGAATTGAAAGAAGTGCTGATGCAGGTGGCGATCTATGCCGGCGTCCCGGCGGCCAATACCGCATTCAGCCATGCGCAGAAAATCCTGCGCGAGATCGGCCCGCAAATCGGCTATGCGCCGACGCCAACCGCGCCGGCCGCCGTCAGCCATCCCGGCATCGGCAGGCAAGCCAGGAGCGCCGGCAAGCCGTCCTTGCACTACACCGTGCGCGAGCCGCGTAACGGCAAAACGCCGCGCCATACCGTGGTGCTCAGCCATGCCCTGGGTTGCGACCTCAGCATGTGGGACAGCCTGGCCAACCAGCTCGCCGCCGATTGCAGGGTGATCGCCTACGACCAGCGCGGCCATGGCAGTTCCGACGCTCCCGCTGGACTGTATTCGATGGCGGAGCTGGCAGACGATGCCGCAAGTCTGCTGCGCCAGCTGGACAGCGGCCCGGTGGTCTGGATCGGGCTGTCGATGGGTGGCATGGCAGGCCAGGAACTGGCGCTGCGCCATCCTGCCCTGGTGAACGCGCTGGTGCTGGCGAACACCACCTCAAGCTATCCCGAGGCGGCGCGCGCGGTCTGGCGGCAGCGCATGGACACGGTGCAGGCGCAAGGCATGGAAGCTATCGCCGACGCCGTCATGGCGCGCTACTTCCACGATGCCTACCGTGCCTCGCATGCGGCCAGCGTGGCGCGCTTCCGGCAACGGCTGGTCAGCAGCGACGTCGACGGCTATATCGGTTGCTGCCATGCGGTCGGCGCCATGGAAACCACTGAACGCTTGTCAAACATCACAGTGCCGACGCTGGTCATCGCCGGCGAGCTGGACCAGGGCACGCCGCTGGCCATGACGCAGACGCTGGCCGAGCGGATCCCGCAAGCGCGCCTGGCAGTGCTGAAGGACGCATCGCATCTCAGCGCAATCGAGCAGCCGCAAGCGTTTGCCGAACTGGCTAGCGGATTTTTGCTGTCGCTGTAAGCATTTGCCGGAGTACGATCAGCGTGCCGCCGGCAGCGTGCGATTGAAGAAATCGACAATCTCTGCGTTCAGCTTCGTATGCACCGCCACTCTGTCTATGGCGGCGCCATCTGCCCCGGGCGCATCGATGCAAATCGCCGGAACGGCTGCTTTCAAGGCATCGCTGCAAGGCCCGAGAAACACATAGTGGCCGCCGGGCAGTTCACCGCGCTCGACGCTGGCCGGCAGCAGGCTCAGCAGATGATCGGTATTCCAGCGATTGCGCAGGACTTGGTCGTTGCTGGCCTTGTAGATGCGCAGCGGAATCGTGACGCCGGCCACGCCCTTGGCGTCGAACATGACGCTGAACGGCGCCATGGCGACCGCCGCGCGGACTCTGCTATCCACCGGCAAGGCCCAGCCCGGCCGCGTCACCACGGTCTTTTGCTGCGCGCTGGCGTCGCATAGCTCGTGGTCGTCCGCGTGCGCCGAACAATACGCCGTAATCAGGGACAAATCGGGCTTGGCGCCGGCCATGACCATGGTGGTGTAGCCGCCGGCGGAAAAGCCCGCCATGCCGATGCGGCCGGCGTCGATCGCCGCGGCCAGGCGCTGGTCCGCCAGGACGGCATCGAGCGTAGCCACGGCTTGCCATGGACGACCTATCATCTGCTGATCGGTGCCGCGTCCCTGCGGCTGGTCATGGCTGTCGCCGAGATGGCGCGGCGCCGCCACGATATAGCCATGCCGGGCCAGGGCTTCGGCCAGGTCGGCATGGCCGAATTCGCCGCCGCCGCTGCCGTGCGAGATAATTACCAGGGGATACAGTCCGGGAGTCAGAGGCGCATCGCGGGTGGCATGGATCAGGTAAGGGCCGGCGTGCCACTCGGCTTGCGCCGCGCCGGTGGGATACCAGACCGCGACCGGCACCACATATTCGCCGCTGGTGCTAAGGCTGAGCATGCCGACATTGTTTGTTCCATCAGCGGCCAGCGCCTGCTGCGTCAAGACGCTGTACAGCGCCATCCAGATCCACATCACTGCACGTACATAGGGCATAGCACTCTCCAAGGGGAAAAAGCCGGTTGCTCACAGCCAGGGATGAGTGCGATTGTAGGGGCCGGCCGCTTTTCACACCTGACTGGGATTGCTCATTTGCATTAAAAATGCGCTGCCCCGGCACTTGATCTATGTCGCCGAAAGATCAACAATTGGGTCCGCCGGGTATTTTTTACCGGCTTGTCAACCGCGGGCCCGGCGCCCGGCGTTAATAAGCTGCAAACCGAGCTGCAAACCGAGCTGCAAACCGAGCCGCGAACTAAGCGGCAACCGGCGCAATCGCTGCCTTCAACCATAAATAGGGGAACACCATGAATACCAAAATCATTGCTGTCATGCTATGCGCGGCTGCACTGGCTGGCGCCACCGGCGCCGCCAGCGCCAAGGGCTGCCTGAAAGGCGCTGCGGTAGGCGGAGTGGCAGGCCACTATGCCGGTCATCATGCTGTGGTAGGCGCTATCGGCGGCTGCGTGGTCGGACGTCACCTGGCGAATAAAAAGGCGGCCGATCAGGCGGCCGCGGCCCATGCAGCAGCCCCTGGCGCGCAACCGGTTCCTGCCAAGTAAAAATTACCTGACCTTGCCAAGGCCGCCAACAGGCTTTGGCCAGCTGCCTGCGGCAAGCTCGCGCCGAACCAGCTTCGCGCGGGCTTGTTTTTTTTGCGCCGGCAATAAAACAGGCTTGTTGGCATAATGGCTGCCCCTGCACATACTTCGGGCAACATGAAATTCCTTGCAATCTCGGGCAGCCTGCGCGCTGCCTCGCATAACTCTGCCCTGCTGCGCGCCATGGCCCGCCTGGCGCCGGCTGCAACCAGCATCGAGCTGTATCGCGGCCTGGGCGAGCTGCCGCTGTTCAATCCCGACATCGAAGCCAGCGATCCGGCCCCGGTGGCCGAGCTGCGCGCCCGTATCATCGCCGCCGACGCCTTGCTGATCGCCAGCCCAGAATATGCGCACGGCATCACCGGCGCCATGAAGAATGCGCTGGACTGGATGGTCGGCTGCGAAGCTTTCGTGCTCAAGCCGGTGGCGCTGCTGAACGCTTCGCCACGAGCAACGCATGCGCACGCATCGCTGAGAGAAATTGTGACGATGATGTCGGCGCAAATCGTCGAAGAAGCATCGATCACCGTGCCGCTCCTGGGCTCAGGGCTGAGCGAAGAGCAGATCGCGGCCGATCCGGAAATTTCCGCAGCGCTGCGCGCCGCGCTGGCAGCCTTGCGCGCCAGCGTGACTGCCAGCGGCGCAAAGCGCCCGTAGTTTTTACCTTGTATGTTTCACCATCGCCGATACCTGGCGCCATCGCTTCATAAGGAAACCACGCTATGCCATATGTAAACATTCAAATCACCAAGGGCGCCAGCCGCCAGCAGAAGGAAGAGCTGGTCAAGGACGTCACTGCTTCGCTGGTGCGCGTGTTGGGTAAAAAGCCCGAGCACACGCATATCGTGATCCAGGAAATCAACGAAGAAGACTCGGGCTTCGGCGGGATGCTGACGGACGATTACAAAAAGCTGCACGGCTGAAGAAACGCGGGTATTCCGGACTACCGGAATGCCCCCCCTGCCGAATCAGCGGAACGCCAGCAGCAAAGCCAGCGCAAGCGCGGCGGGCAGCGCCTGTATGAACAGGATCTTGCGGCTCGCTGTGAGCGCGCCGAAGATGCCGGCGACGATCACGCAAGCCAGGAAGAAGATCTTGATCGAGAGGCCCGTGGTCCCCAGGCATATGCCCCACGCCAGGCCCGCTGCCAGGAAGCCGTTGTACAGACCCTGGTTGGCGGCTAGCGCTTTTGAAGCAGTGGCAAATTCTTGCGTCAGCCGGAAGGTCTTGAGGCCGAAAGGCTTATCCCACAAGAACATTTCGAGCACCAGGAAATACACATGCAATAAAGCGACCAAGGCGATCAGCAGGTTGACGACAGTATTCAAGACGGACTCCCTATTATTTGATTTATATTTGATTTATCCATGCCGCGCGGCCCCAGGCCGGCGGACCGGCAAGCTGCGGCTGCCGGTTTTTTCCTGCGCTAATCCGGCCTAGGATTTCGCTGCCGCCTGGCTGGCGAGCTGCGCCGACAGCTCATTATCCAGAGCGGCCACCCGCTGCACCGCCGGACGGGCATTGATCCGGTCGATATACGCCTGGATCACCGGCGACATCGGCACTATCTGGAAACCGGTAGTCCAGGTCAGCGCCGTACCCCACAGGATATCGGCGGCGCTGAACTTCTCGCCCAGCATGTACGGCCCCTGCTGCAACTGGTCGGTGACCGTCTTCAGCATGGTGTCGAAATCGCCGTAGGGACAGGTCGATAGCGATGCCGGCGGATTCTTCTGCGCGCGGTCGACCACCGCCGGCTCAAAACAGGAACCGTAATAAACCATCCAGCGCAGGTAAGGGCCGCGCAAGGGGTCGTCGAGCGCCGGCGCCAGGCCCTTGTCCATGTAAAGATCCGCCAGGTACAGGAAGACCGCGCCCTGCTCCGTGATGAGGGCTTCGCCATGCTTGATCGCCGGCACCTTCCCCATCGGATTGATCGCCAGGTAAGCGGCGCTGCGCTGCTCGCCGGCCTTCATGTTGAGGGCATGCAGCTCATAATCTGCGCCCAGCTCTTCCAGCAGGATACGGGTGCCCTTGGAGCGGGTGTTCGGGCAATGAAAAAACGTGATGCGGCGAGTCTCTGTCATGGCGCTTTCCTTTTGATTTTAAGCAGCGGTTGGAACGCTTAATATATATCAAGGAACAGTGACACATTAAGAAACAAATCCCTCTTATTTTTGGTTCTTCACGGATTACCGGGATAGGCGGCTTTAATCTTCAGGAAGAAGAAGGCGCTATCCCGGTATCCGTATGCCATGCGCTTCATCACTTTGATGCGATTGTTAATTCCTTCGAGCTGCCCTGTGTGCATCGGCCAGCGTACCCTGGCTATGATTCCACGCCAGTAGATTTTGAGCTTTTTGGCAAATTTCTGTAGTGGCTCGATGCTACTGTCATGGGCCATCTTTAGCCAGGCGCGCCAGGCGTTGCGCCAATGCCAAGCGCTAGTGGCCTGCCATAGTTCCTTCAGACTGGCCTTCATAATGTAGACCGTCATCAATGCTTTGTTTGCAGCTAGCAGTTCGTCCAATTTCGGCTGCTGCTCGGACGGCACGTTGCTGCGATTGCGCAACAACAGCCATCGGGCGCGCTTGACGACACGCCTCATAGGGAGATCGCCTTTAAGGCGATTGGCCTCGTCCACGCGCACCCTGTCGATCACCTCCCGACCGTATTTGGCAATCACATGAAACAGGTCGTAGACCACTCTGGCTTGCGGGCAATGCAGCTGGACTTCGAGGTCGAAAGCCGTATTCATGTCCATGGCCACTGCCTTTATATCGGCGCAACGCGCCGGCCCTAGCCATTCACAGAACACGCGAATTGCCTCTCTGCTACGACCCTCGCCAACCCAGAGAACGCGGCGCGTGTCGGCATCGAGGACAACCGTGGCATAGCGATGTCCTTTGAACAGCGCGAATTCATCCATCACTAGCCTGGTTGGCTGGGCGTCAGGCAGCTCAGCCAATTTACCCTCCAGGCGTTGTCGGTCGATCTTGCGCACCGTTTCCCAGTGCAGCCCGGACAGCTTGCAGACGTGAGCCGCAGGTAGCTTCTCGCACCATAGACCAACGAATTGGGCCAGACGCTGAGTAATGCGTGCGTGCCGATCCAGCCACTTCACACGCTCGGTGCGTGTGCCACAGGAATCGCAGCGCAGCCGCCGAAGATTCACCTGCAGCCACACAGAATCGCCGAGCATCGGCATGTCACGTATGGTGCGCCAGTAGGTCTCGTGAACTTGGGAACAAGATTGCTCACAGCCGGAGCAAATCATTGGCGCGCCGTCAGTGGGCACAAGGCTGATCCAAGTGCCGTCGTCGCGTCGGTCAAAATTCCAGACGCGAAAGCCTTCCCAGAATGGGAGGTCAAGATTATTATCCGTCATTGAAAGCGGTGGGGTTGGGTAGAAACTGTTGGTCGCACAACAAGTTTAAACTTACTTCACCGCTTTCCCATTTCTAGATTACTTCCCGATAATCCGTGAAGAACCTTTTTTTTCCGCAGCGGTAGTTGAAGACTCTACCTTTATGCAGGAAAAACCATTCGATTAGCTTAATAACAAGTTGCCAGCGGCGGCTTCTGGCGCTTTCAGAGATACCGTCGGTTCCCATTTCTCATAGGTAAGTCACATCAAAATCAGCGCCGATAGCGCGCGTTCGTCGTCGCCTGCCCCCTGTAAATGAGCGGTGAAAAGTGTAAGTAAATGCACAGGACACATTTTTCCGAACCTGGCTTCGTACAATCGTTAGCACTGAACTCATTCAGGAGCGCATATGAAACAGCAACTCAGCATCGCAGCGATCATTTCCGGACGCTTTTCGTCTTTCGTGAACCCGCCGCAAAAAAAACAAGGCGTCCCTGCCACGGGCGCTCCCAACGTCATTCTCAGGAATCCGCCGCCGCCAGCCAAGCAGGAAGCCGAGCCGCACGCGCGCGCCGGACTGGTATGGAGCCCTGGTTTCTGGGATTACGTCGATGGCTGGTACGTGTGGGAAGCCGGCCACTGGGAACTGGCGCGCACCGACCAGCATTACCTGAAGCCGGGCTGGCGCAAAGTCATCCACGGCTGGGAGCTGCAACGCGGCGAATGGCGCGTGACGACGGTCAGCTTTATCCGGAACGGTGCAAAGACCAAGCAACAGGAAGACCAGCCGGGCCAGCAGTACGATCCACTAGCGGCATTCCGCTAGGCCGAGGCAACACCGCAGCGCGGTCTGCCTTTACAAAAATCGCCATGTCGTGGCGATTTTTTCCGCCTGAAATATCCTATCCCGCCCGTTTCAGCAGCCCATGCGAGCGGCTGCGTTCCTGGCAGCGGAAGCAGATCCAACGGCGGGATTTATTGCGCATCACGAAATCGCCCTCTGCTACCGCCACTTCGCCCTGATGGTGCGAACAATAGCGTTTGCCGGTCACGTTTGCGGTGGCCTGGGTAACCAGCGCCAGCCGGTCTTGTCGCTGCAGATATGCGGTCATTGCTGATTCTTCCTTCTACAAATACTTGCCTGCTTCAGACTCTCTGAATGCAAGCCTGGCATGGCTATTTTCCAAACGGATTGATATTCACGGCATCTTTTGGCTGGTCCGACGACGCGCCTGGAGCGCTGCCCTTGTCCTGCACCGCGACGGCGCTGTGCTTTGCGGCGCCCGAATCGTCGGCCGCCCACACGGCATAGATGCTTCCCAGACCCAATGCAAGCGCCGCGGCAAGCCAGGCCAGATTCGATTTATTCATCTCTGTTCTCCGTACGCCATCGCAATTCTATAAAACCACCTCTTACCGATTTCCTTACTGCTACTGCGTCACCGCTGCGGACCGGGATGGCCGCAGCGGTGATGTCCAGCTCAACTTCTATAAAAAATCCGGATAACTGCTTTGCCGATCAACGTGCAAAATCCGAAGTTTTCTTGACGAAGGCATTCAGGTTGGCAATGTTCAAGCTGCCGAAACCTGTGGTTGCATCCCAGCCCTTGGCGGCTTTGTAGCCGTAGGAGCTGCTGGCGCCGTTGGTGCCCGAAATGACGTCGTGCAGCAGCGCAGCATTGGCAGCCAATGGGAAATACTTGTAGAAGCTGGCTGCCGGGAAGCCCAGGCCGTTGGCGTTAGCCGATTGCAAGCGTGCCCAGACACCGGTGAAGATCGGTGCCGCCAGGCTGGTGCCTCCTACCGTGCCGGTCTGGCCGTTGTAGTAGATGGTGGCGCCGCTGGCGCTGGCGGCATCAAAAGCGATGTCCGGCAAGCCGCGGGTAGTCTTGCCGGCGGTGACCACGCCCTTCTGGTAGCTAGGTATCGCTTCGTACTTGCTGAAACCGCCGCCGGTTGCCCACAGGCGCTTGGTAGGATCGGAATCGCCCTGGGCATCATAGACGCCGATTGCGCTCAGGCCTTCGTTCCACACGGTTTCGCTGCTGTAGGCGCCGGCGTTGGTGTACAAGGTGGTGCCGCCGACCGCGATCACGTAGGGCGAGCTGGCTGGTTCGCTGACGTCATAAGTCGACTTGCTGGTCGGTACGCCAGGCGCACCGGAAATCGAGCTGGTCTGGCAGTTGTAGGTGCCGGCGTCGCCTGTCGAAATCGAGAAGGTCTGGCCTTGCGCTACCGCCTGCTTGAAGACATTGTCGTCGGCTGCCTGGGTGCCGGTGCTGTGTGTATCCGCTTCGCAGCCGCCGAGCGAGACGTTGATGACTTTCGCCAGGTTGTCAGTCACTGCCTTGTTATAGGAAGTGGTGATGCTGCTGAACTGCATGTCTGGCGACGCGTAGAAAATCAGTTTCTTGACGCCGCCGGAAGTGCCGGTGATGGTCTGGCTATCCAGGTTCCATTCGACCTGGCCGGAGGTATCGCTGTAGTCGCTGCCGGCAGGACCGGTCTGCACCACCGAAGTATTGACAGTAGCCAAGCCCTTGGCCGTGGTGAATGCCTTCAGGTCGGTAATGGTCGGGGAAATATCGCCTTCGGAGATGATGCCGACCGTGGTGTTGGAGGCGGTAGGCGTGCTGCCGGCGTTGTAGATCGCAGGGAATTGCGCAGGGCTGTGCGGCGTCGCCACCGGCGTTGCGGCTGGCGTGACTTTGGCTTGCACCGCACTGCCTGGCGCAGCATCCAGCACGAAGCGGTGATGGGTCTGCGCCAGCGCGACGTTTTGCAGGCCCAGCACCGAACCGACGATATTGCTCAGGGCGGCTGGCACTTGTGCAGCGTCGGTATTGGCGAAGACATTGCGGCCATCTTGCTGGAAGCGTTTCAGCGAAGTGCGGAAACCGGTTTGCACAGTCGCCGCGGTGCCGTCGGCCGAAACCAGCTGGCGGTTAGGCGAGACGGTGATGTTGATGAAACCCGATTTGCTCAAATGCGCTACCACGACAGCCACATCTTTTTCAGTCGGCGCAAATTTTTCAGCAAATTGCGCAGGCGTCAGGAACTTGCCGTAGGAAGCGCTGCCGGCGGTATGCAGGTCTTGCAGGAACTGGTCCAGCTTGGCTTCATTACGCAGGTTCAAACTCAGCGTCACATGCACCGGTTCGCCTTGCGCCAGCTGCACGGCGGATTCCGCCGGCGTCGCTACGCTGGCGTCAACCGCCACGCTCTTTTGATTGGCCTGGACCTGAGGCAGGAAAGCCTGGGTCTTGGTGGCCACCCAAGTGCTGTTGTCAGCGACGGCAGCGTGGACGGACAAAGATGCAAACACCAGCGACAGCGCTAATGACAATGCCGAAGCCTGGGGAATCTTGAAATTTCCTACTGGTATTTTCACTGCTGTGATTCTCGATTTCATACGCTTATTCCTCTTGAATGGAACAAATGAAGGACGCCACAGCCTTGCAGGGCGATCTGCAATGCGAAGGATGTTGGCGCTGGAGTCTGCAACGCGGATAGCGATGCAGCGGATAACGGTACTAGTCCGTTAAAGGGTTGGCGACGGCGTTAACACTGCCTGTGCCGGAAGACGGAGGAAGCTGCGGCGCAAGGAACACGCGACGCATGTAAAAGCAGGAATTTCAAATTGAGTCTGGCGCAAATCATGGGACTTCCCTCTTGAGGATTAACAGCAGCACCGATTACTCTTTTGGAGCGAGTGCCGTGTAAAAAATCAACGCTATGCATCCTGTTCCGACAACTTCAATATGCTTTTTCGATGAATCAGAATAAATCATTTATTTCTAGGTGGCAATACAAAATAATCTGATATTTTCTTCTATCGAATCGCGTATTTCATTTGCGTTTTCCGACAGATAAAACCTTATTTCATCGACTGTTTTACATATATTTAGAACAAGCGGGCGCAGGCAGCGCCAACAGCAGGAAAAAAAACGTTCCACCCGCGGGGAGCGGGCGGAACAAACGGCGGGAGCACCGAGGATATTGGGCCAAACGCATGTCTCGGCAAAGACATGCTTACTGTATTCGTCTCCGTAAAAATCGGCAGGGTTCTTCTCGCACAAACAGATTCCGAGCCAATGATTTACTAATTAGTTTTTATCGTTCTTATAAGCGCCGCAGAAACATCAATTGAATATAAAACATCAAATTCATGCTTCTTGAATATCTGCAGCTCTATGAAAAATTGCTTATATACATACAGGTCTGTATAGTTTATGGGACTTATAATATGACAGCCGCCGGCACATGTAAACAGAATTTATTAGAGCCTTTTATCTGCCTTGAATAATTTAGTTGGCATCTGATAAAGCTTGAATGTGCACATCGAAATTCAAATGTCAAACGATGCGCCGCATGATTGATGCAGCCGGAATCCGACTGCAGGATGGGAGATCGCGATGTTATCGCTAACGACAAGCATATTTTCATCCCCCGGAAAACTCCGGTGTCCATTGCGGAAAAGACGAAATTATTCAGTTAAATGCGGTGCGATATTCCGCTCCAGATGTTACCTGGCGGCGTGCATTTATTTTGCCAGCCGCGCGACAAATATCGAACGCGGCAAGCTCGCCCATAATGTGGCAGCGACAATCAGCGCGCCGCCGATCCAGGACAACAGGCTGAGCTGCTCACCCAGCCAGAAGGCGGCGAACAGCGCGCCGAACACCGGCTCGCTTCCCATCAGCAGAGAAACCCGGGTGGGATCGCTCTGGCGGACAGCGTAATTTTGCGCAAAGAATGCAAAAATGGTGCAAAACAAAACCAGGTACAACGTCGCTATCCAGAAGCCGGCATCGCCTGGCAAAGACGGCATCCCGCCCTGCAGGAATAAGGCGGCAAGCAGCAGGCAGCCAAGCCCGACCACGCCGGATTGCACAGCCGTCAGCGCCAGCGTCGACATGTTCCGGTTTTGCGTCAGGCGCTTGGTCATGCACACCATGAACGCGCGCAGCACGGCGGCGACCAGCATCAGGCCGTCGCCCAGATTGAATGTCAAATTGCTGCCGTAAGTCAGCAGCCAGGTGCCGAAAAGCGAGACAAACGCCATCAGTAAAGCGCTGCCGCTTGGGCGCCGCGCCATCACCAGCCATTCGACAAGTGGCGTAAATACGACACACAGGCTGATCAGGAAAGCCGCATTGGACGCCTTGGTCAGCGCTATGCCAAAGGTTTCGCATGTCAATATCGCAAGCAAGATCGCGCCTAACGGCAATCCCGCGCGTAAGGCCGCCCTGCCGTGCGGCTGCCTCAGCTGACGCAGGCTGGGCAGCAATAGCAGAAACGTCATGCCGAAGCGTAGCGCCAGCAGGCCCAGCACCGGATAAAACCCCAGGGCCTGTTTGGCAACGCCGTAACTGCTGCCCCAGACCACTGCGACCAGCAACAGCAGCAAGTCGGCGATCCAGATTTTCTTCGTTGGCGAGGCGGGAGAGGATGTCGGCAATTGCATTTACTCTGGCTGGGGCCGTCGGCGGCGGCCGGTGCGATCGGTGGAAAAAAAGTTCCGTCCGGCGTGGGGGCTGGACGGAACCACAGGCAAATCGCCTAGGATAAAACGGCAAGTCAGGAGAATAATCCGCGTACTCTGCGCGAGCGCTTATTATGTTTTACTTGGGTAAATACGATAATCTATCGGCTCGGAACAACACTTGTACCCAACGGGAATAAATGAGCAATCATCGATACATCAAGTTGATGCCGGATATGGCGGTGTTCGTGCGCGTGGTGGAAACCGGCAGTTTCTCTGCCGCGGCGTCGGAGCTGGGCATGACGCCGTCGGCTGTCAGCCGCCAGGTGTCACGGCTGGAACAGGCCCTGGCGGTCAGGTTGCTGGAGCGCACCACGCGCAAGCTGCGCCTGAGCGAATCCGGCAACGAAGCTTTCCAGCGCTGCCAGGAAATGGTCAACGCCGCCAAGGCGGCGATGGAGGCCGCCGATAAATTCGTGGCGGTGCCGCGCGGCCTGCTGCGGGTCGGCATGCCGAAGGCATTCGGCAAGGCGGTAGTGGCGCCTCTGGTGCCAGGGTTCCTGGAAAAATATCCGCAAGTCGATATGCAATTGATCCTCAACGATCGCCAGCTGAACCTGCTCGACGACGATGCCGACCTGGTGATCCAGATCACCCGCAATCCGGTTGAAGGACTGGCGGCGCGGCCACTGATGTCGGTGGCGCAGGTGCTGTGCGCGACCCCCGAATACCTGGCGCGGCATGGCACGCCGCGCCAGCCGCAAGACTTGTGCGGCCACAGTTGCCTGTCGCTGGGAGAAACCCCGGGCGACGCCGACTGGCGCTTCCTGCGCAAGGGCGAAGCCACCATCGTCAAGATCAGCGGCCGCTACGTCGTCAACCACAGTGAAGCGCGGCTGCAAGGCGTGCTGCAACACCTGGGGATCGCCTGCCTGCCCTACTTCACGGCGCGCAGCGCGATCGAACAAGGCCTGGTGAAAGTACTGCTGAGCGAATGGGAATTCGTCTCCGCCTACCAGGGCACGGCCTACATACAATATCTGCCGACGCGCTATCTGGCGCCCAAGATGCGGGTGTTCATCGATTATCTTGTGCAGCATCTGGCAGCAGACTTGAAGCAGGCGGAACGGCCGCGGCTGGCGATCAGCACATGACGCTTGCCCATCTGCGCCGGCAGCTGCTGTTGCCGGCTTGCCTGTATCTGCTGAGCGCCATCTGCAACGCACAGCAGGTAGTGGTCGACACCGGCCATACCACTGAAAAACCCGGCGCCATCGGCCCCGCCGGCAAGCGTGAATTCGACCTCAACCGGCAACTGGCCATCGCCCTGGTCAAGGCTTTGCGCGCCAAGGGCGTGAGCGTGACCGATGTCGCCGCGGCCGGTTCCCCAGCTTCGCTGCAAGCGCGCACCAAAGACAGCAGCGGCGCCGCGCTGTTCATCTCCATCCACCATGACTCGATGCAGCAAGCCTGGCTGGACGCCGGCAGGAGCCGTGAGTTTTCCGGCTATGCGCTATTCGTTTCCGCCAGCAAGCCGTACTACGGGCGCAGCCTGGACTGCGCCAAAGACATCAGCCGCAATATGCTGGCGATTGGCGAGCATCCCTCGCTGTACCACGCCACCCCGATTCCCGGTGAAAACCGGCCCTTGATCGACCGCACCCTGGGAATACACCGCTTTGACGACCTGGTGGTGTTGAAAACCGCTGAATCGCCGGCGCTGCTGATGGAGATCGGCGTGCTCGCCAATCCTGACGAGGAAGCGCGCCTCGCTACCCGGCAGTTTGCCGAGCGCGCCGCCGACGCCATCGCCAGCGGCATCCGCCAGTGCTTGCCGGCGCCGCAATGAGCGGCTGAGCATCAGGCGGCCTCGGCTTCGTCTGCATCGAGCGCATCGACCAGGTGGCCAGCCGCCGGCATGTGCGGTTGGCTGAGAAAGCCGAACACCATCGCCGCCGACAGTAGCGTGATCCCGGCCAGGATGTACAGCAGGATATGGAAGGCATCGCCATAGCCCTGCACCAATAGAACCGGGCTGGCTTGCGGCAGCAATTGCAAGGCCTGCGGCATATCGCCCATCGCCAGCCGTTGCGCCGCTTCCGCCATCTGCAGCGGCGCGGATGGCAGCAAGCCGTGCAGGCGTGATTGCACCAGCGCCGCGAGGACGGCCGCGACGATGGCCAGCGCCACGCCCTCGCCCGCTACCCGTGTGGTGCTGAAGATGCCGGTAGCCATGCCGGCCCGTTCCTTCGGCACGACGCTGACCGCCAGGCCGTCCATCAAACCCCATGGCAGGCTGATGCCGAGCCCTATGGTCAGCATCGGCAGCAACAGTGAAGCCGGCGCCTCCCCTGGACCGATCTGCGCCAGCCACAGCAGGCCGGCAGCGCAGACCAGCAAACCGGCGCCGCAGATCACGCCGGCGGAAATCCAACGCGTCAGCATGCCGGCGATAAACGGCAGCACCAGCATCGGCGCCGACAGCGCCATCATCATCTGCCCGCCTGCATCGCGCTGTAGCCTTCAATGCCGATGAAACGCATCGGCAGCAGCACCAGCAGCACCACATAGGAATAGGCAGGAGCGGCCGCCAAGAACTGGACGCCGACGAAGCGCGGGTAGCGTAACAGCGACAGATCCAGCATCGGCCGCCGCACCCGCTTTTCGATCACGGCAAAGGCGGCCAGCAACAACAGCGAGCCGCCCAGCAGCAAGGTCGGCCGGCTGTTCCAGCCGCCTTCCGGGATACGCAACACGCCGTAGGTAAACAAGCTCAGGGCGGCGGTAAAGCTGATGGCGCCCGGCCAGTCCAGTCCGCTGGCGCCGGGATCGCGCGACTCCCTGATGCAACGCAGGCCCGCCGCCAGCGCCAGCGCGGCGAGCGCGGCCACGCCGAGGAAGACGGAACGCCAGCCGAAGTGTTCAACCAGGGCGCCGGCCAGCACCGGCCCGAACGCCAGGCCGACGCCAAAAGTGGTGCCGAGCAAACTGAAAGCGCGGGTGCGGGCGTGGCCGTCGAACTCTTGCGCCAGGGTCGCCACGCCGCCCGAAAAAGCAGCAGCGCCGGCCACGCCCTGCAGCGCCCGCAACAGATCCAGCCAGAGGATGTCCGGAGCCCATGCCAGCGCCAGCGAACTCAAGGCAAACGCGGCAATGCCGACGACGAACAAACGCTTGCGGCCATAACTGTCGGCCAGCGCGCCGGCCGCCATCAGGCAGCTGCCGAACGTCAGCATGAAGGCATTGGTGATCCAGTTGAGGGCGATCGGACTGCCGCCCAGCGCCTTGGCGATCGCCGGCATCGCTACCGCCGGACCGGTAAAACTGAGCGGCATCACCAGTGCAGCCAGGCAGACTGCGCCCAGCACCAGAAATCGCTGTAGCGGGGGTCGAATATCGCTGGAGTTCAGGGTATTGCGCATGGCGGCTTCCTTTTCAGAGCTAGTGATTTGAATGATATAGTGGCTTTAATCATGTTTAAATCACTAAAATGTCCGCTATATACGGACAAAATATCCTCAATGGAGAACCTGCATGGATAGCCTGAGCGGCCTGGCCGCCTTTGTGCAGGCCGCCGAAACCAGCAGCTTCGTGGCGGCCGGCCGCCAGCTCGGCGTGTCGGCTTCGGCGATCGGCAAGAGCATTGCGCGGCTGGAGGCTAAACTGGGCGTGCGCCTGTTTCATCGCAGCACACGGCAAATCCGGCTGACCGATGAAGGGGCGCTGTTTTTCGAGCGCTGCCGCGGCATCCTGGACGATATCGAAGACGCGCAAAACGAATTGCTGAAGTCCACCGAAGCGCCGCGCGGACGCCTCAAGATCAGCTTGCCTGCGATCGGCTACCGGCTGCTCAGCAAGCAGCTGTCGGCCTTCATGCAAACCTATCCGGAAGTCGAACTCGACCTCGACTTCAGCGACCGCATGGTGGATGTCATCGAAGAAGGATTCGACGCCGTGATCCGCAGCGGCAGCCTGGCCGACTCGCGCCTGCTGGCGCGTACGCTGTGGCCGTACAGCTTCATGATCTGCGCCGCCCCCGGCTATCTGCACCGCCGGGGCCAGCCGCAACGGCCGCAAGACCTGCTGCGGCACGCCTGCCTGCGCTATAAATTCCTCTCCAGCAGCAAGCTGCAGGACTGGGTCCTGCGCAGCGAACACGACGCGCCCGAGCTAAGGCTGCCGGCAACCCTGACCTGCAACAACATCGAAGCCTTGCTGGCGGCCGCCATCAATGGCCTCGGCCTGGCTTACCTGCCCTCGTTCGTGGTGCAGGAAGCGCTGGCCGACGGCCGCCTGCGTACGGTGCTGGACGACTACGCAATCAGCCACGGCAGCTTCTCGGTGCTATGGCCATCCAGCCGCCACATGCTGCCGCGCTTGCGCGTGTTTGTCGATTTCCTGCACGCCAGCGTGCCAGCCGCTAGCGCCGCTGCGCCACAAAAGCGCGCAAAGCCGGGTCGCGGATCTCGAACAGAGTGAAGACGCCAAGCGCATCGAGTGCGGCTATCGCTTCGGTCATATGGACTTCGGCTTCCTGCCGGTCCGCGGCTGAAGCAGCCGGATCGAGAAAAACCCTGGCGTTGGCCAGGAAGGCCCCGACCGTGCCTTTGCGCACGACGGCGCCATTGAATTCACGGCTGTCGAGCTGATCGGGGAGTAAGTCTTGTGCGCGCATGATGTGCTTTCTATTAGGAGAGAGCCTTCAGTATGCGAGCCCTTTGCTGGCGCGGCTTGCGGGGTTAAGCCATAATGTGTCGCATGCACGCCAATCCACAGCCCTTGTTGGACGCCGCCCGCAGCAACGCGCAGGACGGGCCTAGCGTCATTGCGGTGACCTGCCGCAGCGATGACTTCCGCGCTACGCCGCGCCATAGCCACACGCGCGGCCAGCTGATCGCCGCCAACAGCGGCCTGCTCACCATAGACACCGACCAGGAACGGCTGGTGGTGCCGCCCAGCCATGCGATCTGGGTGCCGCCCGGCCATCCGCACAGCCTGCGCTCGCACGGCCCCTTCGACGGCTGGAGCGTGTATGTAGCTGCCGCGCAGGTTCAGTTGCCGGCGCGCGCCCTGGTGATCCAGGTTTCCGCCCTGTTGCGCGCCGCCGTGCTGCGCGCGGCCGGCTGGTCCGCGGCGCTCCAGCTTGAAGCTGCGCAAGCACGCGTGCTGGCGGTGATCCTCGATGAGATCGTCGCCCTGCCCGGCGAGAAACTGGCGCTGCCGCTGCCGACGGAACGCCGCCTGAAAAAAATCGCCCAGGCTATCGCCGACGATCCCGCCGACAACCGCACCCTGCTGCAATGGGCGCAATGGGCAGCCATCGCGCCGCGCACACTGACGCGCCGCTTCGCCGCCGAAACCGGCATGCCCTTGTCCGAGTGGCGCCAGCGCGCCAGGCTGCTGCGCGCACTGGAACTGCTGGCCGCCGGAAAGCCGGTGACCAGCATCGCGCTTGAGCTGGGCTATGACAGCCTGAGCGCCTTCATCGCCATGTTCCGCCGCGCACTGGGTGTCTCGCCGAGCAAATATCTCTCTGAAAAGGCAGATTGATTTCCTTCTGCCGAAATAAACAGATGCTTTCAATTTTTACGCCGCGTTTACAGCGGCGGCATCCCTTTTTAGAGAATCTTTACGTAGCCGCTGCTAATCTGTAACTACCAAAACGACCAGTAGAATCCTTCTATGAATCAGGTAATTTCAGCAGCATCGACATGGCATTTCTCATTGCTTCCGGAAGCAGTATCAAAAAAAATGCAGGCAGCCGTCTTGCCTTTCCCGCTCCGCCGTCACAAACATCTCCCCACGCAAAAAGATTTCATGATGCTCATCACTGTCGATGCGGCGTCGGTATCTGAATTGCGCCGGGTGATCGTCAGCACCTGCGGCGACCTCATGGTCTACATGCGCGTCAAACCGGTGGACCACGCCAGCAAGATGAAATTCTGGCTGTGCCTGAACAAGCAATCGATAGACTCCGTCATCGGCAACATCATGCGCGCCCTGCCGCAAGCCGAATTCGGCCGTATCACTCCCATGCTGCCGGCATAAGCGCCGTTGCGCGTCTTATTACGACAAAATTCTGCGGCAAACATTCTCAACCCTTACTGAAATCAGAACATCATGACCACCTTTGAAGGTATCTGGGTTCCTCTAGTCACGCCTTTCCGCCAGGGCAAGCTGGATCTTCATGGCGCCCAGCAACTGGCATTGAGCCTGTCCGGCGCAGGCATACACGGGCTGGTAGTATGCGGCACCACCGGCGAAGCGGCCACCCTGAATGAGCATGAACAAGACAAGCTGCTGTGCGGCGTCATGGAAGCAGTGCAAGGCCGCTGCCCGGTGCTGATGGGCATAGGCGGCAGCGATACCCGCGCCGTCGCTGAAAAGATCAGCCATCTGAACACCCTGCAGCCAGCCGGCTTCCTGGTCTCGGCGCCGTCGTACGTAAGGCCGTCGCAGGAAGGCATACGGCTGCACTTCGAAGCCGTCGCCGCCGCCGCGCACAACCCGGTCGTGCTGTACAACATCCCTGCCCGCACTGGCGTCAACATCGAACCGGCCACGGTGATCGCGCTGGAGCGCCTGGCGAACATCGTCGCCATCAAGGAATGCGGCGGCAGTCTGGCGCAAACCATGGAGCTGGTCCATCACAGCAATCTGAAAATCCTGTGCGGCGACGACGCCCTGCTGTTCAACACGCTCTGCCTGGGCGCGCATGGCGCGATTTCCGCTGCCGCGCATATCCGGCCGGATCTGTTCGTGCGCCTGTTCGAACTGGTGCGGGCCGGTCAGATCGAGCGTGCGCGCACACTGTTCAAGCAGCTGCTGCCGGTGATCCAGCTGCTGTTTTCAGAACCCAACCCGGCGCCGGTGAAAGCCGCGCTGGCGTTGCAAGGCCACATCCAGGATGAGCTGCGCTTGCCGATGACGCCGATGTCGGCGGTCGGCCGGGTCAAACTGGCGTGCGCGCTGGACGATCTGATGGCGTTGCCGTTTGCGATGAAAATCGAGAAACCGGAATTTTCCATCGGCGGCAGATCCCGGCAGCTAGATTCATGATCCTGACCATCGCTTCTGAACATGTGCCCAGCGTCTCAACCGATATAGCAGCTTCGCTGGCCGCCGCGATAGCACGGCGGCGTGCGCGCGCCGGCCGTAATGTGTTGCTGGTTTATCAAAACCCGAAAATGCCGCAGGCCGGCTGGCTGGCGACGGCAATCAAGACCGGCGCGGAAATCCGCAGCATCGCCGCCCAGGATATCGGCGCCGAACTGGCCGCCTCCAAAAGCAGCTATCACGACATCCTGGTCCACCTGCCGAAACGCGACGACGACGGTTCGCGCGGCGCCCTGGCGAACGCCGACCTGGCCTTGTTCGCCATCGGCGCCGAGGATAGTCAAGCGGACGGGCTGCTAGCCGCCAGCATGCAAGCTGCCAGTGCGCTCAGGCCGGATTTGCCGCTGGTGGCGCTGATCGACGACAGCCCGGCCGGGCAACAGCTCATGTCAAACCTGTCGGCCAGCATCGACGGCTTGCGCTTTCTTCACCTGTCCGCGACAAAACGGGACGACGCCTCGCTCGGCGCCTTGTACCAGGCGCTCTACGGCCACTGCTGCAGCGCCTGCGCCTGCGCCTGACGGCAGGCGGCAGGCGGCAGGCGGCAGGCGGCAGGCGGCCGCATTCTGGCAGAATTCCGGCCGGATTCAGGCTGGATCGCGGCAGGCAGGAGCAAATCCGCCCGCCATCGGTATTGCAAGGCGATGCACGCAATGCTTGCAAAAAAAGCTCGATACGTGTTCAATCGCCTTATGAAAATTTCCCCTGCACTCCCCATTTGGTCCATTGCGGCCCCGATCGTCGGCTGGCTTTTGCTGGGCGGCGCCGGCTTCAATCTGGGCGGCTTCTATACACTGCTGCTGGTAGCCGGCCTGCTCGGCAGCGTGCTGGCGGCGGTCTACCACGCCGAAGTGGTGGCGCACCGGGTCGGCGAACCCTACGGCACGCTGGTGCTGGCGCTGGCGGTGACCCTGATCGAAGTGGCGCTGATCGTCTCGCTGATGCTGGCCGGCGGCGAGGAAACCACCGGGCTGGCGCGCGACACCGTGTTTGCCGCCATCATGATCATCCTCAACGGCATCGTCGGCATTTGCCTGCTGGTGGGCGCCAGCCGCCACCGGGAACAAAGTTTCGGCCTGCTGGGCGTCAGCGCCTCGCTGGCGACGCTGGCGGCAATTGCGGTGCTGACGCTGGTCCTGCCGAACTACACCTCAAGCGCGCTGGGGCCGTTCTACAGTAAAAGCCAGCTGGCCTTTATCGCCATCATTTCGCTGATTTTGTATGGCACCTTCGTGCTGGTGCAGACCGTGCGCCACCGCGACTATTTCCTGCCGCAGGAAGCCGTCGCCGATGAAGACGTGCATGCGCCGCCGCCATCCGGCAAAGTGGCCGTCATCAGCGCCGGCCTGCTGCTGGTATGCCTGGGCGCGGTGGTGCTGTTGGCGAAGTCGCTGGCGCCGGCGCTGGAAACCGCGGTCGCCAACATGGGTGCGCCGAAGACCCTGGTCGGCATCATCATTGCCGCGGTGGTGCTGCTGCCAGAAGGCCTGGCGGCGGTGCGGGCGGCGCGCGCCAACCGCTTGCAGACCAGTCTCAACCTGGCGCTAGGCTCGGCGCTGGCCAGCATCGGCCTGACCATTCCGGCGGTGGCGATCGTTTCGCTGACCACCGGCCTGACGCTGTCGCTCGGGCTGGACATCAAGTCTACCGTGCTGTTGCTGCTGTCGTTCATCGTCGCCACCCTGTCGCTCGGCACCGGCCGCACCACGGTGATGCAAGGCACGGTGCATCTGGTGATTTTCGCGGTCTACCTGTTCACCACGATTGTGCCTTGATCGCCTCAAAATCCCCCGCAGTTCCATGGCGGAGTTGGCACGAGCCAACTCCGCCGGCATGATTTCCGAAATTTCCTGACGGCGCTCCCCTCCCCGCCTGTCAAATCTCCTGATTTCTGTACGCATTTGCAGCGACCGCCACCAGCCGAACGCCTGTTTCTTTGTTGGCACCACGCTGGTGCGCCTGTTTCGCAGCAAAAACCGCTTTCACCAAATCCGGGCGCAAAGCCTTTCCCTGCAGCCCCGCCAGCTCGCTCAAATTTAAGCCTGGGTATAAAAACCCCCGCTACTCGCCTTGCCAGGCCATTGGCATGCATTCTGCTATGTGGATATGGTAGTCCCAGCATTTCGGTTCCATGCCTGCTGCTACGGCGTGCGCTGCTTTCTTGTTCGTATTTTGTTCTGGCTTCATAGCTGCTTTACAGCTGCTTGTTCATATTTCACTACAGCATAGTTCACTACAGGGAGAGAAAAATCATGTCACGTCGCATCCTTTTGAAAGCTACCGCACTCGGCGCTTTCGCCCTTGCCGCCAGTTCCTGGCTACCGTCCGCCTTTGCCGCGGATACGATCAAGGTAGGCATCCTGCATTCCTTGTCCGGCACCATGGCGATTTCCGAGACCTCGCTGAAAGACGTAGCCTTGATGGCCATCGACGAGATCAATGCCAACGGCGGCGTGCTGGGCAAGAAACTGGAGCCGGTGGTGGTCGACCCGGCCTCCAACTGGCCGCTGTTCGCCGAGAAGGCGCGGCAGCTGATTTCGCAGGACAAGGTTTCGGTGGTGTTCGGCTGCTGGACCTCGGTATCGCGCAAATCGGTGCTGCCGGTGTTCAAGGAACTCAACAGCCTGCTGTTCTATCCGGTCCAATATGAAGGCGAAGAGTTGGAGAAAAACGTGTTCTACACCGGCGCCGCGCCTAACCAGCAAGCGATCCCGGCCACCGAATACCTGATGTCGAAAGAAGGCGGCGGCGCCAAGCGCTTCGTGCTGCTGGGCACCGACTACGTCTACCCGCGCACCACCAACAAGATCCTGCGCGCCTTCTTGCACAGCAAGGGCGTCAAGGATAGCGACATCGACGAGGTGTACACCCCGTTCGGCCATTCCGACTACCAGACCATCGTCGCCAACATCAAGAAATTCTCCGCCGGCGGCAAGACCGCGGTGATCTCCACCATCAACGGCGACTCCAACGTGCCGTTCTACAAAGAACTGGGCAACGCCGGCCTGAAAGCCACCGACGTGCCGGTAGTGGCGTTCTCGGTGGGCGAGGAAGAATTGCGCGGCGTCGACGCCAAGCCGCTGGTCGGCCACCTGGCGGCCTGGAACTACTTCGAATCGGTCAAGAATCCGGTGAACACGGCCTTCATCAAGAAATGGAAAGCCTACGCATTAGCCAAGAACCTGCCGAACGCCGCCACCGTAGTCACCAACGACCCGATGGAAGCGACCTATGTCGGCATCTACATGTGGAAGCAAGCCGTAGAAAAAGCCAAATCCACCGACTCCGACAAAGTCATCGCCGCCATGTCCGGCCAGAAATTCAAAGCCCCGTCCGGCTATGAACTGGAAATGGACGCCACCAACCATCACCTGCACAAACCAGTGATGATCGGCGAGATCAAGGCGGACGGACAGTTCAACGTGGTCAACAAGACCAAGACAACGATCCGCGCACAACCGTGGAGTCCGTATATTCCGGGGAATGAGGGCAAGCAGAAGCTCTGATCGCTGGAAGGCTTGGTTTTTTTGAAGGCGAATGCCCGCCGTATGTACTCCGTGGCCCGTTAAATGGGGTCAGAGTAATTTACGGCGATAAGGCTGCCGTAAAAAAACTCTGACCCCATTTAACTGCGTGGGGTTGCCGTTGCTTTTGACGTTGCTTTTGACGTTGCTTTTGACGTTGCCGTTGCCGTTGCCGTTGCTTTTGACGTACCCCGCATTGAGACGTTGCCAAATCCGGCGCGTGTCAGCCGGGAATTGTGAGGGGCATGTTTGAGCCGAAGGCGAGTTTTGCCCCTCACCCGGCTGATACGCGTCGGATTTGGGGACCCGACCGAAGGGAGGGCAACGGCTTTGCGGTCGCCTTCTTTTTGGTTACTTTTTCTTGGCGAAGCAAGAAAAAGTGACTAGCTGCCGGGCTACCCCCGGCTAGCATCCACGGAGTAGCTACCGTTTTAGCAACGCACAGATCGTTCTTCGCATGCAGCCGCACTTACTCCGTAGCCCGTTAAATGGGGTCAGAGTAATTTTCGCAAAAGGCCGCGAAAAAAAACTCTGACCCCATTTAACTGCTTTTGTGGCGGCGCTAAAGCTGCTGTTGATGCGACGCTATAACTGCTTTTCAGGTGGCGATAAAAATACTGATGAAAATCTCACGAAAAATTCTTCTCGCCGTAGCTCTCTGCATGCAGGGCCTGCTCGCCCATGCCGCGATCGACCCCGCCCTGCTCAAACCGCTGGCCGGCGACGACCCCGACGCCCGCATCGCCGCCGTCAACCAGATCGCCGCACTGGCCAATGACGACGCCCTGAAAATCCTCAACGCCCTCAACAGCGACGCCCTCTACGCCCGGCCCGACGGCACCGTCCTCATCGTCGACGATACAAAGGCATTCAACCCGGCCACCGGCCAGACCCTGGCCACACCCGATGACGCCGACGGCATCAGCGTCAACAACCGCCTGCGCGGCGTGGTCGAAGGCGCCCTCTCGGGACTGAAACTGTTCTCCCCGAACCGCAAGCTGCGCATCGCCGCCGCCACCGACCTCATGAAAACCGCCGATCCGGCCCAGATACCGCTGATCAGCACAGCACTCCATAAAGAAAGCGACCCCGAGATCCAGGACATCCTGCAGCAAGTCATCGCCACCGCCAACCTGCACTCGCCCGACGCCGCCACCCGCAAAACCGCAGTGCAAACCCTGGCCGGCAGCACCAACGCCAACATCCGCCCGGCCCTGCAAAACCTGCTCAACAAGAACCCCGACGGCAGCTACATCGAAGCCGACCCCGCGGTCCGCATCGAAGCCGTGCGCACCCTCGGCGTGCTGGACCGCCACCTGGCCACCGTCGACTTCATCGGCAAGGTGTTCTACGGCATATCGCTCGGCAGCGTGCTGCTGCTGGCCGCGCTGGGCCTGGCGATCACCTTCGGCCTGATGGGCATCATCAACATGGCGCACGGCGAACTGCTGATGATAGGCGCCTACACCACCTATATGTGCCAGCTGCTGTTCCGCCAGTACTTCCCGGCGGCGCTAGACGGCTACCTGCTGGTCGCCCTGCCGGCCGCCTTCATCGTCACCGCCGCCGTCGGCATCGTGCTGGAACGGCTGGTGCTGCGCTGGCTGTACGGCCGGCCGCTGGAAACCCTGCTCTGCACCTGGGGCATCAGCCTGATCCTGATGCAGACCGTGCGCTCTATCTTCGGCGCCCAGAACGTCGAAGTCGCCAATCCTAGCTGGATGTCGGGCGGCGTCACGGTGCTCGGTTCGCTGGTGCTGTCGTATAACCGCATCGTGATCATTTTCTTTGCGCTGTTCGTGGTGCTGGCGGTGTGGCTGATCTTGAACAAGACCCGGCTCGGCCTGTTCGTCCGCGCGGTCATGCAGAACCGCCGCATGGCGGCCTGCGTCGGCGTTTCCACCGGCAAGATCGACATGATGACCTTCGGCCTCGGCTGCGGCATCGCCGGCCTCGGCGGCGTCGCCCTGTCGCAACTGGGCAACGTCGGCCCCGACCTTGGCCAAGGCTATATCGTCGACTCCTTCATGGTGGTGGTGCTGGGCGGCGTCGGCCAGCTGGCCGGCACGGTGATCGCCGCCTTCGGGCTGGGCGAGGTCAACAAATTCCTGGAGCCGATGGCGGGCGCGGTGCTGGCCAAGATCGCGATCCTGGTGTTCATCATCGTCTTCATCCAGAAACGCCCGCAAGGCCTGTTTGCGCTGAAAGGCAGGAGCGTCGAATGAAAACCGTATCCATGCAAATCTCCATGACGCAGACACCGTTGTTCTCGCGTCCGGCCTGGATCGGCATCGTCGTCTGCTGTTTGATCTTGGCGCTGCTACCGATCCTGAACCTGGCGTTCCCCAGCGGACACACGCTGCATATCTCCAGCTACACGGTGGCGCTGGTCGGCAAGTTCATGTGCTACGCGATGGCGGCGCTGGCGCTGGACCTGGTGTGGGGCTACACCGGCATCCTGTCGCTCGGCCACGGCGTGTTCTTTGCGCTGGGCGGCTATGCCCATGGCATGTACCTGATGCGGGCCATCGGCCGCGACGGCGTCTATCAAAGCAACCTGCCGGATTTCATGGTGTTCCTCGACTGGAAAACCTATCCGTGGTTCTGGTCGCTGACCGACAACTTCTGGTACTGCATGGCGCTAGTGGTGCTGGTGCCTGGCGTGCTAGCCTTCGTGTTCGGTTACTTCGCCTTCCGCTCGCGCATCAAGGGCGTCTATTTTTCGATTATTACCCAGGCGATGACCTTCGCCTTCATGTTGCTATTCTTCCGCAACAATACCGGCTTCGGCGGCAACAACGGCTTCACCGATTTCAAGCGCATCCTCGGCTACTCCATCACCGCGCCGTCGACCAAGGCGGTGCTGTACCTGATCACGCTCGCCTTCCTGTTCGGCGCGCTAGTGCTGTGCCGCTGGATCGTGACCTCGAAACTGGGACGGGTGCTGCAGGCCGTGCGTGATTCCGAATCGCGCCTGATGTTCATCGGCTACAACCCCTTGTGGTTCAAGCTGTTTGTCTGGACCTTGTCGGCGGTATTGTGCGGCATTGCCGGCGCCCTGTATGTACCGCAGGTGGGCATCATCAACCCTTCCGAGATGTCGCCGGCGAATTCGATCGAGATGGTGATCTGGGCCGCGGTCGGCGGCCGCGGCTCGCTGCTCGGCCCTATCATCGGCGCCTTCTCGGTGAACGGCCTGAAGAGCTGGTTCACCGGCGCCTTCCCTGACCTCTGGCTGTATGCGCTGGGTCTGATCTTCATCCTGGTGACGCTGTTCATGCCGCAGGGGATCCTGGGATTGGCGGCGCATCTGAAAAACAAACTGAAAAGCAAACCCGCAAGTCAGCCTGAGGCTGAAGCCAGCGGCAGCAAGGAGGCGGCATGAATCAGCCTGTCAACCCGCGCATCAGCCCGATCTACGACCCGGCGCATCCATCGGAGAATGTCGACAACACGCTCCACGCCGACTACGGCACTTCGTATGCGCGCATCAAGCCGGAGGGCGTCGACACCACCCACGGCGCCATTCTCTATCTGGAAAACATCACGGTGTCGTTCGACGGCTTCAAGGCCTTGAACAATCTCAACCTGGATATTTCGGTCGGCGAGCTGCGTTGCATCATCGGCCCCAACGGCGCTGGCAAGACCACCATGATGGATGTCATCACCGGCAAGACCCGCCCTAGCGCCGGCACCGCCTTCTTCGGCCAGAGCATCGACCTGACCAAGCTGACCGAGTACGACATCGCCCACGCCGGCATCGGCCGCAAGTTCCAGCGGCCGACGGTGTTCGAGCAGCACACCGTGTTCGAGAACCTGGAGCTGGCGATGAAGATGGACAAGCGCGTCAAGACCACCTTGTTTTCGCGCCTGAACTCGGAACAGGTCGACAAGATCGACGCCTGCCTGCGTCTGATCCGCCTCAACGGCAACGAGCGGCGGCTGGCCGGTTTGTTATCGCACGGGCAGAAGCAGTGGCTGGAAATCGGCATGCTGCTGATGCAGGAGCCGCAGCTGTTGCTGCTGGACGAACCGGTAGCCGGCATGTCCGATGCGGAAACAGCGCGCACGGCGGAGCTGCTCAACGAATTGCGCGGCAAGCATTCGATCATGGTGGTCGAACACGACATGGGCTTTGTCGCCGAGATCGCGCAAGAAGGCAAGGTCACAGTGCTGCACGAAGGCTCGGTGCTGGCAGCGGGCAAGATGTCGGAAGTCCAGGCTGACGAACGGGTCATCGAAGTCTATCTTGGGCGGTAGCGTGAACCAGCCGTCATTGGCGACCCCAGCTACGCGCCCCGGTCATTCCCGCGCACGCGGGAATCCAGGTTGGTGAACATGGCAGTGAAAATGGATTCCCGCGTGCGCGGGAATGACGGAATTGAGAGAGAGCTTCAAAAAAACATGTTAAACGTCGACCAACTGAATCAATACTACGGCTCCTCGCACACCTTGCGCGGCATTTCGCTGTCACTGGAAAAAGGCAAGTGCCTGGCCCTGCTCGGCCGCAACGGCGTCGGCAAGACCACCCTGCTGAAATGCCTGATGGGCGTGCTGCCCAGCGCCAGCGGCAAGATCATGCTGGAAGGGCGCGACATCACCAGCCTGAAGCCGCACCAGCGCGCCGCGCTGGGGATTGCCTACGTGCCGCAGGGACGCGAAATATTCGCCCGCCTGTCGGTGGAAGAAAACCTGCTGATGGGCATGGCCACAAAATCCGGCAAGCAAGCCTTGCTGATCAAGGAAGAAGTGTATGAGCTGTTCCCTGTGCTGAAGGAAATGCTGCAGCGGCGCGGCGGCGACCTCTCCGGCGGCCAGCAGCAACAGCTGGCGATCGCGCGCGCCCTGCTGGCGGAACCCAAGCTGATCATCCTGGACGAACCGACCGAAGGCATCCAGCCCTCCATCATCAAGGATATCGGCCGCGTGATCCGGCTGCTGCGCGAACGCGGCAACATCGGCATCCTGCTGTGTGAGCAGTATTTCGATTTCGCGCGCGACCTGGCGGACAATTTCGTAGTGCTGTCGCGCGGCGAGGTGGTGGCTGCCGGCAGCCAGGCAGCCATGGACGACGACAGCGTGAAACGACACTTGGCGGTATAGTGCCGCATGGATAATCTAACTGTTCTGACGCTGCCGGACTCGCTGCCGGCTGAACAATTTCACAACAGCTCCAACCAGGCCTGGCTGTCGCTCACCTTCGCTGACGATCAGGGCACCACGCGCTTGCTGGATCGTGCCCATTACGGTCCCTTGCGCGTGCAAAAAGCGCTGTATCCCGAGCACCCGTCGATCTGCCACGCCATCATCGTCCATCCGCCCGGCGGCGTGGTCGGCGGTGACGAACTGACAATCAAGGCCAGCGTCGGCGAGCGCGCCCATGCTTTCCTGACAACGCCGGGCGCCGCCAAATGGTACCAGGCCAACGGCAAAGTCTCGCAGCAGCAGGTGCGCCTGCAGGTTGCCGACGGAGCCGCGCTGGAATGGCTACCACAGGAAACCATTTTTTTCGACCGTGCCGAAGTCGCGCTGGAACACCAGGTCGAGCTGCAGGGCGAGGCCCGCTATATCGGCGGCGAGATCCTGTGCTTCGGCCGCACCGCCTCGGGCGAATCGTTCAACAGCGGCCGCATCTCGCAGCAGACCAGCATCCGCCGCGATGGCAAATTACTATGGTTTGAACAAGGCGCGCTGGGCGGCGGCAGCGCCGCCATGCAGAGCCGGCTGGGATTGGCGGATTGCACGGTGTGCGCCACCCTGATAGTGGCCGGCAAGATATTCCCCGGCAGCTTTGTGCAGCAACTGCGCGACTGCGCCAGACAGTTGTCGGACGGCCGCGCCAGCGTCGGCGCCAGCCAGGTGAAATCGGTGCTGGTATTGCGTCACCTGGGACATTCCAGCGAGCTGGCCAGACAATGGATGATGCAGGCCTGGCAAATGCTGCGTCCAGAACTATTGGGGCATGCAGCGCATATACCGCGTATCTGGAACACTTGATATGCCAGCGCTGCGGCCCGTGATAAAACCCAGCAGCGGCTGGCAGCAAACACGATCAACTAAAGTCATCGCACAAGAAAGAACAACATGGATCTGACGCCAAGAGAAAAGGACAAGCTGCTGATTTTCACGGCTGCCCTGCTGGCCGAGCGGCGCTTGGCGCGCGGCCTGAAACTGAACTATCCGGAAGCCATCGCCCTGATCAGCGCCGCCATCATGGAAGGCGCGCGCGACGGCAAGAGCGTGGCCGAACTGATGTCCCATGGCAGCAAGATACTGACCCGGGCCGACGTCATGGACGGCATCGCCGAAATGATTCCCGACATCCAGGTCGAAGCCACCTTCCCCGACGGCAGCAAGCTAGTCACCGTGCATCACCCGATTCCATAGATTGGAGCACTCCCATGATCCCAGGAGAAATGCAGATCCAGGCCGGCGACATCGAACTCAATGTCGGCCGCCGCGTGCACGCTGTCACGGTAGCCAACAGCGGCGACCGGCCGATCCAGATCGGTTCGCACTTTCATTTTTACGAAGTCAACCCGGCCTTGCTGTTCGAGCGCGAGGACGCCTATGGCATGCGGCTCAATATCGCCGCCGGCACCGCGGTGCGTTTCGAACCGGGCCAGAAGCGTACGGTGGAACTGGTGGATCTGGCGGGCGACCGCATCGTCTACGGATTCAACGGCAAGGTCATGGGTGCATTGACGAAACGAGTGAAATCATGAGCAAAATTGCGAGACACGCCTATGCCGAAATGTACGGGCCGACCACCGGCGACCGTATCCGCCTGGCCGATACCGAACTCTTCATCGAAATCGAAAAAGACTATGCCACCTACGGCGAAGAAGTTAAATTCGGCGGCGGCAAGGTGATCCGCGACGGCATGGGCCAATCGCAGCGCATGCACCGTGACGTCATGGACACGGTGATCACCAACGCCGTCATCGTCGACCACTGGGGCATCGTCAAGGCCGACATCGGCATCAAGGGCGGCAAGATCGCCGCCATCGGCAAGGCCGGCAATCCCGACATCCAGCCGGACGTCACCATGGTGATCGGCGGCGCCACCGAGATCATCGCCGGCGAAGGCAAGATCGTCACCGCCGGCGGCATCGATTCGCACATCCATTTCATCTGCCCGCAGCAGATGGAAGAGGCCCTGATGAGCGGCGTCACCACCATGCTCGGCGGCGGCACCGGCCCGGCGGCAGGTACCGCCGCCACCACCTGCACACCCGGCCCCTGGCATCTGCATGCGATGCTGTCGGCCGCCGATGCCTTCCCGATGAACCTGGGTTTCCTCGGCAAGGGCAACATCAGCCTGCCGGGGCCGCTGGAAGAACAGGTGCGCGCCGGCGCCATCGGCCTCAAGCTGCATGAAGACTGGGGCTCGACCCCGGCCGCCATCGACAACTGCCTGAGCGTGGCCGACCGCATGGATGTGCAGGTGGCGATCCACAGCGACACCCTGAACGAAGGCGGTTTCCTGGAGCATACGCTGGCGGCGTTCCAGGACCGCACCATCCATACCTTCCATACTGAAGGCGCCGGCGGCGGCCATGCGCCGGACATCATCGCCGCGGTCGGCAACAGCAATGTGCTGCCCTCTTCCACCAACCCGACCCGGCCGTTTACCGTCAACACCCTGGACGAGCATCTCGACATGCTGATGGTTTGCCATCACCTGGATGCGGCGATCGCGGAAGACGTGGCCTTCGCCGAATCGCGCATCCGGCGCGAGACCATCGCCGCCGAAGACATCCTGCACGATATCGGCGCCATCAGCATGATGTCGTCCGACTCGCAAGCCATGGGACGGGTCGGCGAAGTCATCATGCGCACCTGGCAGACCGCGCACAAGATGAAGGTCCAGCGCGGCACGCTGGCCGAGGACAGCGGCGGCAAGGCCGACAATTTCCGCGTCAAGCGCTACATCGCCAAGTACACCATCAATCCCGCCATCACCCATGGCATCTCGCATGTGGTGGGATCGATCGAGGTCGGCAAGATCGCCGACCTGGTGCTGTGGAAGCCGGCTTTCTTCGGCGTCAAGCCATCCACCATCCTGAAGAGCGGCATGATCGCCGCAGCCCAGATGGGCGATCCGAACGCCTCCATCCCGACCCCGCAGCCGGTGCATTACCGCATGATGTTCGGCGCCTACGGCGGCGGCCTCAAGACTTCGCTTACCTTCGTTTCGCAAGCCGCGTATGACGACGGCATAGGCGAACGCCTGAAGCTGAACAAGCCGGTAGTGGCGATCAAGGACGTGCGCCATCTGCGCAAGCATCACATGATCCACAACAGCGCCACGCCGCACATGGAAGTCAATCCGGAAACCTATGAAGTGCGGGCCGACGGCGAGCTGCTGGTGTGCGAACCTGCCAGCGTGCTGCCGATGGCGCAGCGTTATTTCCTGTTCTGATTCCGATTTTTATTCCTACATTCACGGCACAAGATGTTAATCCTCAACACCAAAGTAGAACACGCCGACCTAATCGAAGGCGAACTGATCCTGCCCTACGACCTGCGTGAAAAGAGCCGCCTGCGCGCCGTCCTCAGCAGCGGCGAGGAAGTCGGCGTGTTCACCGTGCGCGGCACGGTGCTGCGCCATGGCGACCTGATCAAGGGCGCGGACGACAGCGGCAGGCAGCGCGTGGTCAAGGTGCTGGCGGCTGCCGAGACCACTTATCGCATCGAATGCCAGAATCCGCATGACCTGCTGCGCTGCGCTTTCCACCTGGGCAACCGCCACACGCAGGCACACGTCGGCGACGGCTTCCTGCGCATACGCAAGGACCCTGTGCTGAGGGAAATGCTGGAAGGCTTGCAGGCCAAGGTGACCGAAGAACTGGCGGCCTTCGAGCCGGAGTCTGGCGCTTATGGACACGGCAGTGGCAGCCATCATCACCATCACGACAGCCTGCTGGCGCCGGTGCCGCTACGCCAGAAAATCCATCGCCCTGGCGATGACGCCGGTAGCTGAGCGCCTGCCCCAGCGAATGCATGATATGCAGCCGACCGCACTGCTCCACCTGCTGCAACTGGCCAGCCCGTCGCTGCCGATAGGCGCGTACAGCTATTCGCAAGGGCTGGAGAGCGCCATCGACAAAGGCTGGGTCAAGGATGCGGCATCGGCGCATGGCTGGATCTGCGAACATTTGCAGCAAGTAGTTGCACTGTTTGAAGCACCCGTGACATGGCGTCTGCTGCAGGCCTTTGAGCAGCGCGACGGCGCCGCCGTACAGCTTTGGACTGAACGCTTCATCGCCGCCCGCGACAGCGCCGAGTTCCGCGCCGAAACCATACAGATGGGCTATTCGCTGGGCAAGCTTGCGATCGAATTGCAGATCGGCGACGCCGCTCTGCTGGCCATTCTGCAGGCGCAGCCGGAACTGCCGCTGCCGACCGCCTACGCTTATGCAGCAGTAGCCTTGCGGGTGCCGCTTCAGGCCGCTTTGCTGGGCATGCTGTTTTCCTGGGCGGAAAACCAGGTGCTGGTATGCGTCAAGACCATCCCGCTTGGCCAGGTCGCCGGCCAGCGCCTGCTGCTGTCCTTGCAGGCGGAACTGCAGTTGGCCGCAGAGCGCGCGCAGCGGCTGGCCGATCACGAATTATGCAACTGGGCGCCCGGCCTGTCGCTGCTGTCGATGCAGCATGAAGAACAATACAGCCGCCTGTATCGATCCTGAAACCAAACATTCACTATTTTTAAGCGATTCTCAAAATGAGCACTTCCTCCACCTCCAATCCTCTGCGCGTCGGCATCGGCGGCCCGGTCGGTTCCGGCAAGACCGCGCTGTGCGAAATGCTGTGCAAGGGCATGCGCGACCACTACGACATGGCGGTCATCACCAACGACATCTACACCAAGGAAGACATGGAAATCCTGCTGCGCGCCGATGCGCTGCCGGCGGAACGCCTGATGGGAGTGGAGACCGGCGGCTGCCCGCACACCGCCATCCGCGAAGACGCCTCGATCAACCTGGAAGCGATCGCGCGCATGAGCGCTGACTTCCCCAACCTGGACCTGATCCTGCTGGAATCCGGCGGCGACAACCTGGCCGCCACCTTCAGTCCGGAGCTGTCGGACCTGACCATCTACGTGATCGACGTCGCCGGCGGCGAAAAAATCCCGCGCAAGGGCGGCCCCGGCATTACCCGCTCCGATCTGCTGATCATCAACAAGACCGACCTCGCGCCCTATGTCGGCGCCAATCTGGACGTGATGGCGCACGACGCCAAAAGAATGCGCGGCGAGCGGCCCTTCATTTTCACCAACCTGCGCAGCGGCGACGGCGTCGAGCAAGTGATCGCTTTCATCCGCAGGCAAGGGCTGCTTGATCAACCTAAATAAGCAACCCAAATAAGCGTTCGTACAGATCAACTTTCTTACTTCCTCACAGGAGCCAGCCATGTCCCATTTTTCAGCCAGAACCTGCGGCCGCCTCAGCGCCTTAGCCGTTGCCGTACTTGGCGTCAGCTCTGCCCTGGCCCATCCCGGCCATCCCGACGCCTTCGGCTTCAACGACGGCTTCGCCCATCCGTTCAGCGGCCTCGACCATTTGCTGGCGATGCTGGCAGTCGGCCTGTGGGCTGCGCAAAACAAGCGCTCCGCGCTGTGGGTATTGCCGCTGACGTTTCCTCTGATGATGGTGGCAGGCGCCTTGCTGGCGTTGGCCGGCGTGACGCTGTCGGGCGTGGAAACCGGCATCGCTGCTTCGGTCGCCGTGCTCGGCCTGCTGATTGCCTTCGCCGTCCGCATGCCGGTGTGGGCCAGCGCCGCCGTGGTGTCGGTATTCGCCTTGTTCCATGGCTATGCCCACGGCAGCGAATTGCCGCATGGCGCATCGGCGCTCTGGTACGGCGCCGGCTTTGTCGCCGCCACCGCCCTACTGCATCTGTCCGGCCTGGCGATCGGCCTGGTCGCCGGCCAGAAGATGGCGGCGCAGGCGGTGCGCGTGGGCGGCATTGCCATTGCAGCGGTCGGCGGCTACCTGCTGAGCGGGGTGCTCTAAAAAGCAGGATCGTGCGACGCTGGCAGCATGCGGCGATCACCAAGATTAGAATGAGGCTCAGCTTGCTCCGCAATCGATTGCGAGACAAGCTGGCCTTTTTTTTGTCCGCCGCCGGGCACATGCAAATATACTAAGGTCTCATCTGCCGATTTCGCCTATTCAGACTGGATACATCATGACTTCATCGATTGCCTACCGCATTCCGGGACGCGCCCGCGACCTCGGCGAACTGGTGGTGCGCCGCGTGCTGCCTGCCGGCCACCACCAGAGCGTCGGCCCGTTCCTGTTTTTCGACCACATGGGGCCGGTCACATTCGCCAGCGGCCAGGGCATAGACGTGCGGCCGCATCCGCATATCGGCCTGGCCACCGTCACCTATCTGTTCGAAGGTGCAATCCGCCATCGCGACAGCCTCGGCAACGACCAGGAAATCATTCCCGGCGACGTCAACTGGATGACCGCCGGCCGCGGCATCGTCCATACCGAACGCACGCCAGACGCGCAACGCGCTGACGGCTGGCGCCTGCACGGCATCCAGACCTGGGTGGCGCTGCCGCTGGCCGATGAAGAATGCGCGCCGGCCTTTGCCCATCACCCGGCCGCCAGCCTGCCCTTGATCCAGGGCGAAGGCTACCAGCTGCGCGTGATCGCCGGCCGCGCCTTCGGCCATGAGGCCCCGGTCAAGATCAGTTCGCCGACCTTGTACGTGGCCGCTGAAATGAGCGCCGGCGCGCAATTCACGCTGGCGCCAGAATATCCGCAGCAAGCCGTATATGTCGCCAGCGGCAGCGTCACCCTTGACGGCGAAGCGCTGGAACTGGGCGTGCTGGCGGTATTGCAGCCGGGCGTAGCGGTAAACATCGTTGCCGGCGAAGCGGCCCAGGTCATGCTGCTGGGCGGCGAGCCCATCGACGGCCCGCGCTCGATCTGGTGGAATTTCGTCGCCAGCAGACCTGAACTGATCGAGACCGCCAAGCAGAACTGGCGCGAGCAGCGTTTCGACCCGGTGCCGGGCGATCCTGAATGGATTCCACTGCCGGAAGCCTGAGAGCAGGCATGACAGTAGCAATTGGCTATTAATATTTTAATTAAAGTTAATTTTACCTATTTACCATTATCGAGAATAATAATGAGCAGAGCCCTCCGCTCCCGTTCGCCAATTGCAAAAATGCAATACTGCAGCGACAATAGACAGAGTCTTGCAATGACGTAATGTCTACAGCTCTCGCGACCCATGCCTTCCATGAAAAAAGTGCATGGATACCGTGCGCCATCCGGCAGCTTGATTTTCGTCCCCATCACATCAGGAATATTTATGCAGCGTTCAGCGAAGATAATGGCAATCATATTAACGAGCTCATTTCTGGCAGCAGCCGCCTTCGGTGCGGAAGAGACTTCTCTGAAAATTGTCGCAGCGGCAGGAAAATCCGTATGCGAATCAACTGTCCGCCAGCTTGGCGAAACATCGCAAAAAATCGAGCTCTGCGTCTCACAGGGGAATTTTGCACACGATGTTTACGTGCTGAAGATAGACGGGAAATCCGTTCTCAAAGGTATTGATGACGAGACTACCAAAGGTATTGTCGCTACACAGCAAGGCGAGAAAATAAGCCTGACCTGCGTGCCGCAAATCGAGGCGCCGACAGAAGTAGCGCCGGAAAAAATTGAGGCGATGCAAAAATTGATGCCGGCGCTTTCTCCCGATGAAGCGAAAAAGGCAGCGATTTCAATCGATTCGGTGGAGACAGGCCGCCTGTGCACCGCTCAACGCGGAGACAATTCCCTGATCAGCGTACAGGTCGTGTTCAACTGAACAGGCTGCAGCCATGCCGCATCCAGCAACGATGCCACTGTTCTCCCGCTTTACAGAAAAGCTGGTAAACGGCGAACCGTCAAACCCATACCTTGAAATGGCCGTGACGGTTTTTGTGGTTGCGGCTTTGATGGTGTTCATCGCCAGATTCACGTGCCCCTTGTTGCGGACGCTGCTGTCTAAATTCCGACCAAAAATGATGGGCAATAATAAGTCGCACCACTTCCTTTGCAGCGCCTTGCTGGCGCTGCTGATGATCACGGATGCTTACGCCGAGATGTGGTCGCTCGCGGTATCGAAGCACCGGAGCGATGACCGGGTTATCATTTTCCGATACATATCCGAGTTTGCGCCGAACTTTGACCGGGCAGCAAAGCCGGCCCGCATTATCCTGCTCTGGAAATATGCCTCCGACAGAGGAATGCCATCGACCGCTGAACAGGCCAGGATGAATGACCTGGAAAATCTGCTTCAGCCGGTGATAGAAAGCGATGACAGGGCCAACCTGGTCCTGGTTTCGACCGGGAACAATCTCAGGGAATGGACATACTATGCAAAATCGGAAAAACAGTTTATCGCAGCGATAAACCAAGCCCTCGCCGGAAAGCCGCCATTTCCCATTGAAATTCATAGCGCCGCCGATCCACAATGGTCAAGCTATGAAACATTGATAAAGAAGGTGAAATAGCAATAACGGATCGGAAATGACGCTTGAATAAATCGCCGGCATTTTTTGCGTCCCTGCAAACTGGTATCTGAAACGGCTGCAAAAACGGCCGATAATGTGAGACGATTCAACTCCTGTTGCAGCAACAACGCGATACCAACCTGGAAAGCCATCATGACCCGCAACGTGCTCGACGAAGCCCAGATCCACCCCGCCATCCGCCAAACCATCACCGACAAGAATGCCGACATCGTCCACGAAGTACAGGAAGCCATCGCCAACAACAAGGTGGTGGTGGTCGGCATGACGCAAAACCCTTTTCCGCGCAAGGCACGCAAAGCGCTAGATGCAATTTCCGCTTCCTATAAATACCTTGAATACGGCAGCTACCTCGGCCAGTGGAAGCGCCGCAATGCCCTCAAGATGTGGACCGGCTGGCCGACTTTCCCGATGATATTCGTGAAGGGCGTGCTGGTGGGCGGTGCAAACGACTTGCAAAGCCTGATCGATAGCGGCGAATTTGCGCGGATGATTGCCGACTGAGCTCAGAGCCTGTGCGTTATGGTGGCTACCAGATATATGGCAGCAGACGATAGCGGACTTTTTGGCAATAGTCCGCATATCCCGCCAGGTTCTTCCGCAAGAATTTTTCCTCATCCAGCAACCGCCAGATGAGCGCAGGCATGAACAGCAGCAGCACGATCAGTCCCAGCCACGAGCCCAGCGCCAGCGGCATGCCGATCAGCAGCGGCAGCGAGCCGGCATACATCGGATGCCGCACCAGCGCGTACGGCCCGCTAGAAATGACCTGCTGCCCTTGTGCGATCTGGATCGTCGATGCGGCGTAGGTGTTGGCCTTGAACACCATGAACACCAGCAGGAAGCTGAATCCGATCAGCACATCTCCCGCCAGCGACACATGGGGCGGCGCCGGCGACCAGCCGAAACGATGATCGAGGGCGGGAACAACAATCAAGGCAATGAATCCCGTCATTGCAATCAGCATCACGACTTTTTGCGTAAGCTCCTTCTCAGCCGTCGGCCCCGCGCTCATGCGCCGTTCAAGGAGTTCCGGATCATTTATTGCGAGATATACCGTGACGGCGCAGGACGCACCTACGAAGACCGCCATGAACAGCCATCCCTGCCAATAGTCCAAGGTCCCCGCCGGGATAAAAAGCAGGGCCGCCAGGGCCATGGCGCCAAGCAGGCTAGCTCGCAGCGCCCGGATGTTTAGCTTATTCATTGCGCAATGATAGTCCTATCCGTTCCGTAAATCCTGGCGTCAGAGCGTAGGCTAAACTGAGATGAATTTGACAGAAATCGAAGCCCTGCATTCTGGCCAATAACATGCGCTACATGAGCTGACTATAAATGAATTGGGACAATACAAGTTATAGTCTCGCGTCTACCCAAAAGCGAAAGCAGCATGTACTGATTTGCCATATTCACAGATTCCATACGATAGCTTCCTACCGCTCATTCCTGCTTATGTCCCAGTTTCCAATAATTGAAACCCAAAGAACTGTTCTGACCATCCTGCATCCCGAACAGGCGCACCTTTTACTCGCCTACCACCTGGAAAACAAGGACCATCTGGCGCCATGGGAACCGGCAAGAGACAGCAGCTTTTATACTGCTGTCTCTTGCCGCCTGCGTTGCGAATCGGCTTATCAAGCATACCTGGATGGCAATGCCGCGAATTTCATCGCGCTTGAACGCGAGTCAAACAAAATGATCGCCGGCTGCAATTTCACAAATATCGTCAGAGGCCCGTTACAGGGATGTTACCTGGGGTATTCAGTGCATCAAGAGTTCGAAGGCAAAGGACTGATGCATGAGGTCGCGGCGGCGGCGATACAGTACGTATTCGATGAGCTCGGACTACATCGCATAATGGCGAATCATTTGCCATCTAATCTGAGAAGCCAGAAATTGCTAGGCAAGTTGGGATTCGAGCGCGAGGGTTATGCCAAGGCATATTTGAAAATTGCTGGGAAATGGGAAGATATGGTGCTCAACTCTCTCATCAATTCGAAAACATAAGCTGTTTTCCCTGAATTCAATGCTGCCATGGCAGTTTGCCCCAAGCTCAGATTGCAGCCAGGCAAGCTTGCTGCCAAAAAAGACAAATCAGTAAAAATGGCTACGTTTGTAGAATTTAAATTAAGGAAAAAGCGGCCTCGCACAGCGGCTTTCCTGGCCGTCATCAAGCTTGAATTGCCACACCACGCAACCTAGAATGACTTATTCCTTGCCGCTATGAGCTGCGGCGACAAGCCCGTGTTCGTGCAGCTGCTGCGGAGGTTGGTATGAGCTATCACCTGGAAGGTCGCCTGCTTGAGGTTTGCAATTGCAATGTCCTGTGTCCCTGCTGGATCGGCGAAGATCCTGACAACGGCACCTGCGACACTATCGTCGCCTGGCGCATAGACAAGGGAATGGTCGACGGCGTCGATGTGGGCGGCAACACCATCGCGGCCGTGGCACATGTGCCCGGCAATATTCTGCTAGGCAACTGGACTGCCGCCATCTACGTCGACGACCAGGCCTCCAAAGCGCAGGAAGAGGCGCTGCTGAAGGTCTACACCGGCAAGGCTGGCGGACCGGTGGCCGAGCTCGCCGCACTGATTGGCGAGGTGGTGTCGGTAGAGCGCGCGCCGATACGCTTCAACGTGAACGCCGGCAAGGGTGAACTCACAATCGGCAACAACTACTACGCCGAACTCGAGCCCTATCTCGGTGCGACCGGCGGCCAGACTACCCTCTCCGATACCGTGTTCTCGACGGTGCCGGGAGCGCCGGTGTTCGTCGGCAAGGCCCCGGTCTATCGATCCAAGAACGCGGCCCTCGGCATCGATCTCAACATCAAGAACCACAACGCCTTGCAGAGCACCTTCGTCTTCGACGCATGAACGCTTCGGCAGGCCCGCTACCGCCCGGCAACTCCCGTCGCCTGCGGGTGTTCGTGCCGGTCCTGGCGGCGTTGATCGGGTTGGCGTGGCTGTCGCTATGGGCATGGGCGCGCAGTCCGTACGGACGCTATCTTGAGCACGGCGACTGGACCGCCTCGGGACCGGCGGCGTTTCTGTGCCGCGTCGTTCCCGCCGGCGCCGTGGTCGTGCCAATGGCGCTCTACGCCGCTGCCTGGATACTCATGACGACAGCCATGATGCTGCCGACCACCTTGCCCTTGTTTAATACCTTCGACCGGCTGACGGCGCGGCGTCCGGACCATGGGCGCCTGCTGATGCTGCTCGGCCTGGGCTATATGACGGTGTGGGGCGCATTCGGGCTGCTGGCGCACGCACTGCATGGCGTAGTGCTGTTCGCTCTCGCCAACATACCGGCGTTGGCTTGGCACGGCTGGCTGATCGGCGCCGCCACAATTGCGCTGGCCGGCGCCTTTCAGTTCAGCTCGCTCAAATACCGCTGCCTGGAAAAATGCCGCACGCCCCTAAGCTTCATTATCGAACACTGGCGCGGGCAAGCACAAGCGCGGCACGCGTTTGCGCTTGGCCTGCAGCACGGCCTGTTCTGCGTCGGCTGCTGCTGGGCGCTGATGCTGTTGATGTTCGCGCTCGGCGCCGGCAGCCTCGGCTGGATGCTCCTGCTGGCGGCCGTGATGGCGATAGAAAAGAATGTGCGCTGGGGCCAGCGCCTCAGCGCGCCGCTCGGTATCGCGCTGCTGTCCTGGGCTGTGGTCCTGGTGGCTTCCCATGCATGAAGAACGCAACGGCCTGCCCGCCTTGCAGACGATAATCCTCACTGCGGCGGCGATGCTCGCCTTCGCGGCCAATTCCCTGTTGTGCCGGCTGGCGCTTCAACAAGGGGGCATCGACCCGGCCAGCTTTGCCAGCATCAGGCTGGTTTCCGGAGCGATCACGCTGGCCGCGATCGTGCGCTTCAGGACGGCACGCCCCTCGTCCGGCCATGCCGACTGGCTCGCCGCAGCCATGCTGTTTGCCTATGTCGCATTGTTCTCCTTTGCGTATCTCAGCTTGCCCGCAGGTACCGGCGCCTTGATTCTGTTCGGCGCAGTGCAATTGACGATGTTCATCGTCGGCTTGCGTTCAGGCGAGATGTTCGGAGCCATCGCCTGGCTAGGCCTGGCGCTGGCTGTCGCGGGCCTGGTCTACCTGGTGTCGCCGGGCGTCGCTGCGCCGCCGCTCCTTGGCGCCGCGTTGATGGCGGTTGCCGGCGTGGCGTGGGGCGTGTACTCGCTGCGCGGCCGCGGCGTGCTCGATCCGCTGGCCGCTACGGCGGGCAACTTCGCGCGGGCGGCGCCGCTAGCCCTGGTGCTGAGCCTGCTCTCCGTCGCCAATGCTTACGCGAATGCGGCCGGAGTAGTCCTGGCGATTGCCTCCGGCGCACTCACGTCCGGCCTCGGCTATGTCATCTGGTATGCCGCGCTGAGCAGGCTTTCCGCCATGCGAGCCGCCACGGTACAGCTGTCGGTGCCGCTCATCGCCGCATTCGGCGGCGTGGCGTTCCTGTCGGAAGCAATCACGCCGCGCCTGGCGGCCGCCTCCGCGGCAATCCTTGGCGGCATTGCGCTGGTGCTGGCCAGCAGGCAGAAGAAGCCGCGCCGCTAGCGGCCATCGTGCAGCTGGTACCGCGTGTCCGATCATGCCGATTGTTCATGCCGCTTGCACGCCGGTCGGCCACACTACTCCAGTCAATTTTTCCGACATTTCCCACAGGCGCACGCCGACGGCGGCATCGCGCGCGGCTTGCCCTACCCTGGCGTCGCCGACCTCCCCCTTCATTTCCATGAATCCCCGCGGTCCGTAATAGCCGGCAGGCTGCGCCTGCGGCGAAGTCGCGGCGAACAAGGTCGGCAGAGCGCCGGCGGCAGCCGACTGCGACGCCATCGGTTCAAGCAGCTTGCCGATGCGTTCCAGCAGCGAAGGACTGCTGCGTCCCAGGCCAGGCCCGGCGCTCTGCAGTCCGGTCCGGGCGTAGCCGGGATGGGCGGCATTGCTCATCAGACCCCAGCCGCCAGCCTTGCTGCGCCGCTCCAGCTCGAACGCAAACATCAGCATGGCCAGCTTGGACTGGGCGTAGGCCGGCCAGGGCTGGTATTTTTTCTGCCACTGCAGATCGTCGAAGTGGATCGCCGCCTGGATGCGGTGGGCGGCGCTGCTGAGATTCACCACCCGCGTCTGCCGCCCCTTGCGCAGCAAGGGCAGCAGGCGCCCGGTGAGAGCGAAATGGCTGAGGTAGTTGGTGCCAAGCTGGAGTTCAAAACCGTCCACGGTCTGGTGGCGGCTCGGCGGCATCATCACGCCGGCGTTGTTTACCAGCAGGTCGAGGCCATCCGTTTCGCCGCTGAGGCGCTCGGCGAACGCTTGCACCGAGGCCAGGCTGGCGAGATCGAGATTGGCGTAGCGGATCTGCGCTGTCGGGACGCTGGCGCGGATGGCGGCCAGCGCAGCCTCTCCCTTGGCCGGGTTGCGCCCGGTCAGCAGCACGTCGGCGCCGGCCTGCGCTAGCGCCAATGCGGTTTCATAACCAAGGCCGCCAGTGGCACCGGTGATCAACACCCTGCGCCCGGCTTGCGGCGGAATATCCTGCGTGCTCCAGCTGCTCATCATCACACCTCGCCAAGTGGAAATGCCGGCACCGGATCGTGGCCGTCGACATCGGTGGAAAGACTCACTGTACGCCAGGCAGCAGCGGCGTTGGTGCGGACCGCCTCGGCGCTCTCGAAATAATGCAAGGCATCGCTGCCAAGCAGCAGATGCGCCGGTGGACTATCGTGGTCGGCGATGCCCAGCACCACTTGCGCTACCTTGACCGGATCGCCGGCGGCCTTGCCGACATAGGCCGCCAGCATCTCGGCCAGCCGGCCGACCGTCGGCTGGTAGTCCGCCAGCAGTTCAGGCAAACGGCTGCCGGCGATATCGCCCCAGCCAGTGCGCATGCCGCCCGGCTCCAGCGAGACCACCTTGATGCCGAGCGGCGTGACTTCCTGCGCCAGCACTTCGGTGAAGCCGCCCACCGCCCATTTGGCCGACTGATAGGCGCTCAGCCCGGGGGTGCCGGTGCGGCCGCCCACCGAAGAGATATTGATGATATGGCCGCTGCGCTGCTCGCGCATGGTGGGCAAGGCGGCGTGGGTGAGATTCACCACGCCATAGAAATTGGCATCGATCTGGGCACGGAAATCCTCGTCGGCAGTCTGTTCGAACGGCGCGATGTGGCCGAAGCCGGCGTTATTGACGAGCACATCGAGCCGGCCGAATGCGCTGAGCGCGAGCTGCACCGCGGCCTGTGCCGCCTTGGCGTCGGTCACGTCCAGCGCGGCGACGCGCATCTGCTCGCCATAGCGTGCCTGCAGATCGGCCAAGCGGCTGGTGTCGCGCGCGGTGGCAACCAGCCTGTGGCCGGCGGCCAGCGCTGCTTCGGCAATGTGCCGCCCAAGTCCGCGGGCGCTGCCGGTAATTAACCAAACTTTAGACATTGCGGTATTCATATTCAAGCTCCATAAAGACAGATTAAAATGAGTGCCTACACACTCAACTAAACAATAAAATAAAACGGCTTATTTTTTTGAAACAGCACCCCAGAAAGCCTCAAAACCGGCTTGCTTATACTGCTCAAGCGCTGCCGGTTCACGCGCGATAAAGGACAAGGCAGTCTCCGCCAGCGATTCCATGATGGCGGCGACAAATGGCGCCGACTGGCCAGCTGAGCCGCCGGCGGCGACGATTTCATCCAGCATCGCGCTGACTTCGCGAAACGCCGCCCCGCCCTGCTGCTTGCTGGCCGCTGTGATGCGGTCCGACACGGTCAGCTGGCTCATTGCCTTGCGCTGCAAGGGCCGGCCGGCGCCCCATTCAATATAGCGGTCCCACACATGGCGACAACGTACTTTCAAGCTTTTGGCGGATGGCAGCCCGCTGGTCATGACGCTTGCCAGGTCGGCCTTGATCCACAGATACAGCTCATTCAGCAAGACATTCTTGTCAGCGAAATAGGTGAACACGGTGCCCTCGGCGACGCCGGCCTGCTTGGCGATTTTCGCGACCGGGCCGCTGACGCCTTGTTCCGCCGTCACTTCCGCGGCGGCGGCCAAGATGGCGTTGCGTTTTTCTTCACTGAGAGGCCTTGCCACATCTGCTCCATTAATTGAGTGCTTACTCAATCATATAAGATGCCGGAAAAATTTGCAAGCGCCGCGCAACGGGATTTGGTCGAACCAGACAGGATCGGCCGGCAGACTGCCGGCCTTGAAGAAAATGCCCTTGCCACCGCGCACGCTGCATCCTCGTGCAATATCAGAACTCAACCACGGCTTTGCCCCGGCCACGGCCGGAATGTCCGTAGTCAATCGCCTCACGCACGCTATCCAGCTGGAACAGGCCCGCCACCTCGGCCCTGACTTCCCCGCGCAGCAGCAGCGCGGTAATTTCCGCCAGCCGTTGCGGATCAGGCCGCATCTGAAACCACACGCCCGTGCGCTTGGCCGGCGTGCGGCCGGCCAGCTCGGGGGCGGCGGTCGACACCAGCACACCGTCGGCGCGCAAGGTTGGCCACAGCAAGTCCAAGGCATCGCCACCGACCAGGTCCAGCACCAGATCGACGCTGTCGGTCAGATTGGCGAACGGCTGCGGAGCGCGGTAATCGATGACCAGGTCGGCGCCCAGCGCAGCAACATACGCAAGATTACGCGCCGATGCGGTACCGATCACGCGGGCGCCGGCACGCTTGGCCAACTGCACCGCCATGCTGCCGACTCCGCCGGCGGCGCCCTGGATCAAGACGGTCTGGCCGGCTTGCAGCTTGCCAGTCTCGAACAGAGCTTGCCATGCGGTGAGGCCGGGCACCGGCAAGGAGGCGGCAGTTGTGTCAGGCAAGCCATCCGGCGTCGCCGTCAGCAAACCCGCATCGATCTCGACATAATCGGCAAACGCACCCAGGGTAGGCATGAAGCCGAACACCCGCATGCCGGCGGCAAAATTATCCATATTGGCGCCGACGGCATGCACCGTACCGGCCAGCTCCGCCCCCAGCGTCACAGGAAACGGCAGCTTGAAATAATCCTTCAAGACGCCTTCCCTGATCTTGCGATCGATGGCGTTGACGCCGGCCGCATGCACCCGCACCACTACCTTGCCTGGCGCCGGCCGGGGTATCTCGATCAAATCCAGGCTGAGCACTTCCGGACCGCCGTAACTGTGGATGCGTACTGCTTTATTGATTTGTTTCATGATTTTCTCCAGTTGTTGAGTCTCTAGCGTAGCCGTCTCACAAGAGATCCGATAGACTGTAAAATGACATATACCGTCTCAAATATGGAACATCATGGACCTCAATGCCTTGCGTGAATTCGTACTGGTCGCCCGCCACGGCGGTTTCGGCGCCGCCAGCCGCCAGGCCGGCATTCCCAAAGCCAGCCTGTCGCGCCGTATCAGGCAGCTGGAAGACGAGCTCGGCACGCGCCTGATAGACCGCAGCAGCCATGCTTTCCGTTTGACGGCGGAAGGCGAGCTGCTGCAGCAAGGCGCTTCTCCCCTGATCGCCGAACTGCTGCAGCTGCAGGAGCGCCTGCATCCGCAGCAGGAGCCGCGCGGCCCGCTGCGCATCAGCGCGCCGCTGCTGCTGGCGCATTCGACCTTGGGCGCACTGGCGGCTGAATATCGCAAGCGTTATCCGCAGGTGCAGCTGGAGATTGTCGGCGAAGACCGTTTTGTCGACCTGATCGCGGAAGGCTACGACGCCGTCATCCGCGCCAATCCGAAAGAAGACGCCGACTATATCGGCCGCTGCTTTGTGCGCGAACGGCAGGTGCTGGTGGTCGGCGGCGGCGCCAGCCAGATCGAACATGCCCGGCCGCTGCCGCTGGTCTGCCTGCCGCAACGCGCACGCAACACGCAGCTGAACGTGCTGCAGGACGGCCGCCAAGTCACGCTGGAAACGGCAACCATGCTGGTGCTGTCGTCGCCGATCATGATCCGCGACGCCGTGCTGGCCGGCGCCGGCGCCGGCATCCTGCCGCCGTCGTTGATCCGCCAGGAAATACAGGATGGCCGTCTGCGCGAGATCGGCACGCTGGCCGATACCGAAGTGGGCATCTGGCTGCTGTATCCGTCGCGGCGGCATATCAGTAGCAGGTTGCGGGCGTTTTCGGATCTGCTGCTGGAGCGCTTTCCCGATGCCCGCATGAGCTGACGGCAGGCAGCCAGCCGGCTGTCAGCGCAGCGAATCGGCATCCTCGACCTGCAGCTTCGGTTTCCACAAGGACCAGCCTAGATTCATGCCGGCGGCGGCGACCAGGATGGCGGCGGCGCCCAGCAGCTGGCTCAGTTGCAGCCGGTGGCCGAAAGCCAGGTAGTCGACCAGGATGGCGACGATAGGATAGATGAAGGACAGCGAACCGGTCAGATGGGTCGGCAATTTCTGGATCGCGCCGTACAGCAGGATATACATCAGCCCGGTATGCACCACCCCCACAGTGAGCAGTATGCTCCAGGCATGGACGCCGGCCGGCAGCGCCGACAAATGCGCAAACGGCGCCAGCATCAGGATGCCGACGCAGACCTGGACCAGGGCGATCAGGTGCGGCGCCGTGCCAGCCAGTTTCTTGGTGATGATGGCGGCGACGGCATAGCAGAACGCTGCGCCCAGCGCCATCACGATGCCGGCAAAATAATTGCTGCCGCCGCCGGCAGCTTCCGGCTTGGCCTGCACGATCAGCAGCATGCCGATAAAGGCCAGCGCCAGCCAGGTCAGCTTGGCGACGGTCAGGCGTTCCGAGAAAAACACGGCGCCGAGCGCCACCAGCATGAAGGGCTGGGTGTTATACACCGCGGTGGAAATCGCAATCGACGCGCGCGAGTAGGAGCCGAACAGCAGCAGCCAGTTGAGCACGATCGCCACGCCGCCGAGCGCCGCCAGGCCCAGCAGGCGCCAGTTGAAGGCGCCGCGCAGCAGCCCCAGCGCCGCGCACACCGCCAGCAATGTCGCCGCCCCGAATACGCAGCGCCAGAACACCACGTCCAGTACCGGCTGGCCGGAGACTACGACAAACCAGCCTATGGTCCCTGAAATCACCATGGCCGCCGTCATTTCGATAGTGCCGCTTACCTTCTTGTCCATGCCTCGCCCCGAAAATCGTCAGGCCTTGATAATCGCATTTAAGCAACAGGTTTTCCATGCCAGACGAAAGGATATTTGTGCGATATGCCTTACTATATAAGGCGATATCTATGATTTTCTGAGGAATCGAAAATGCTGAACAATATAGACCAGCGCATCCTGGAAATACTGCAGGTCGACGCCCGTATTTCACTGAAGGATCTGGCGGCGCAAGTCGGCCTCTCCTCGCCCAGCGTCTCGGAGCGCTTGCAACGGCTGGAAGAGCGCGGCGTCATCCGCGCCTTCACCATCGATATCGATCCGCAGGCGCTGGGCTACCAGTTGCAAGCCATCGTCCGCATCCGGCCCTTGCCAGGCAAGCTGTTGATGGTGCAGAAGCTGATCGAACAGACGCCCGAGTTCTGCGAATGCGACAAGGTGACCGGCGAGGATTGCTTCATCGCCCGCCTGTTCGTCCGTTCCATCGCCCAGCTCGACCAGATCATCGACCGCATCGCCGACAAGGCCGAGACCAATACCGCCATCGTCAAGGCGCAGCCGATCAAGCGCCGGCCGCCGCCGTTCGGACTGGCCTGAGCGCCCTGCTCATTCGTCGTTGAGCGCCTCGAAGCGCTGCGCCAGATAATCCACCAGGCTGCGCACCGACGGCAGCAAGCCGCGGCGCGACGGAAACACCAGGTGGATGAGGTCCTTGCGCGGCGCCCAAGCGGGCAGCAGGCGCAGCAGACTGCCATCCGCCAGCTGATCGCGCACCATCATGCTCGGCAGCTGCACAATGCCGACCCCGGCCTGCGCCGCATCGCGCAGGGCGATCATGTCGCCGCTGAGGAAGCGCGGCGTGTGATGCACGCTGGCTTGCGCGCCCTCCGGGCCGAGCAGGTTCCAGACATGGGTCTGCTGCGGCGCGCCCAGCGCCAGGCTCGGCCAGTCGTTCAGATCGGCCGGCGCACGCGGCAATGCGCGCCCCGCGCACAGCTGCCGGCTAGCGACCAGGCACTGGCTGCGCTCGGCCAGCACCCGCAGCACCAGGTCGCTGTCGGCCAGCGGCGGCGGCCGCACACGGATCGCGATATCGATCGCCTCAGCCACCAAGTCGACGCGGCGATTGGTCGCCTCCAGATGCAGCGTGACGCGTGGATGGCTGACCATGAAATCGGCCAGCATGACGCTGACATTCGCCTGCAGCAAAGTGACCGGACAACTGATGCGGACAATGCCGCGCGGCTCGGCGCGGGTGACGTCGATCGCATCCTGAGCGCACTCGGCTTCCACCAGCATCGCCTTGCAGTGCTCGTAGTAAGTCTGGCCGACTTCCGTCACTGAAAAGCGGCGCGTGGTACGTTGCAGCAGCCTGACTCCCAGCCGCTCTTCCAGCAAGGCCACGCGCCGGCTCAGCTTGGACTTGGGCATGCCGAGCGCGCGCCCGGCCGGCGCGAAACCGCCGTGTTCGACTACCTGGGCGTAGTAGTAGAGGTCGTTCAAGTCCTGCATTCCGCTCTCCTCATCGTTCACAATATAGAACACTGAAGATGAATTTTACACTCTACCGCCACCATTGTTCCTACTCTATCATTCTTACATCAACAATTTTTGCAACCTTTGCAAGGAGATGGAAATGAAAAAAGTCCTCGGCGTCTATAGCGCACCCCGCCCACACTGGGTCGGCGACGGTTTTCCGGTGCGTTCGATGTTTTCCTATGACAGCCACGGCAAGCAGCTGAGCCCGTTCCTGCTGCTGGATCACGCCGGACCTATCGATTTCAATCCGGCCAAGAAACCGCGCGGAGTCGGCCAGCATCCGCATCGCGGCTTTGAAACCGTGACTATCGTCTACAAGGGCGAGGTGGCGCATCGCGATTCGACCGGCCAGGGCGGCCTGATCGGTCCCGGCGATGTGCAGTGGATGACCGCCGGCGCCGGCATCCTGCATGAAGAGTTTCATTCGGAAGAGTTCACCCGCAACGGCGGCGCCATGGAAATGGTGCAGCTGTGGGTCAACCTGCCGGCCAAGGACAAGATGACGGCGCCTGGCTACCAAGCCATCCGCAACGCCGACATCCCGGTGGTAGCTTTGCCGGACCAGGCTGGCACAGTGCGCGTGATCGCCGGCAGTTTCGACGGCCATGCCGGCCCTGCGCATACCTTCAGCCCGATGAACGTGTGGGATCTGCGGCTGGCGCAGAACGGCGTGACTGAACTGACGCTGCCGGACGGCTGGAACTCGGCGCTGATCGTGCTGCGCGGCACGGTACTGGTGAACGGCGAAACCGTCAGCCGTGAATCGCAGATGGTCCTGCTGGACGCCAGCGGCAGCACAGTCGCGCTGGAAGCCAACAACGACGCTGTGGTGCTGCTGCTGAGCGGCGAGCCTATTGACGAACCTATCGTCGGCCATGGTCCGTTCGTGATGAACAGCGAGGAAGAAATCGCCCAGGCCTTCACGGACTTCAAGAACGGGCGTTTCGTGCCGGCGCCGGCGTCACAGTAAACAGATTGCTCGCGTGGCGTCAGCAGTCTACGGGCTTAGCTGCGGCTAAGCCCTTTTTGATATCTGCGCCAGGAGCGGAATCGAAGCATGGACATAAGGTTTTTCCGAATTCACCATTTTTCAGCTGTTCTTTGTAGTAAATTTCTCTGCAAATCAGGATCGCATAGTACTCGGCAAACCCTTGCTGGCCAGGGGCATCGCGGAATTGCGGGAAGGTATTAAAGCAACAATCTGATGTCAGTCTTTTGTGAAATATTGTCTCACGTCAACATAATAGAGATTGTGACAATAGAAAACTGCTAATATCCAAGCTCACTTAACTCCCTCGAGGAGCTTGGTCGTGTCTTCCCTGCTCACCAATATCACCGATTCGCTCCTGCAATTCAGCCAGGAGCGCCGTATCCTCCGAGTGAAATTTGCCCCCAGTGCCGGCTTCTCTGCCGACGCCTTCCTGCCCCATCAGCTCACTGGTTCAGAGGGTATATGCGAAGCGATGGACTACCGCTTGCGCTGCCTGACCACCGATATCGGCGTCCCGTTGAAATCGCTGATCGGCGTGCCGCTGGCCATGTCGATAGAAAACGACCAGGGCGGCCAGCGCAACATTTGCGGGATTATCACAGGCGCCTCGGAACTGGCCGCTGACGGCGGCTTTACGCTGCTGGAGCTGCATATAGAAGATGCCCTGTCGATCCTGCGCCACCGCAGCACCTGGCGCGTGTTCCGCAATCAGTCCATACGCGACATCACCGAAACGATATTGACGGAGCATCTCCATCGCAACAGCGTGCTGGCGCGCTCGTTTCAATTCAATACCGACGGCCTGAAAGAAACTTATGCCGCACGCGAATTCACCATGCAGGCGGGGGAAAGCGATTTCAATTTCCTGACCCGCATATGGCGCCGCGAAGGCATCTGCTGGTATTTCAGCCATGCCATCAATGGCGACTCGCCGGTGCATACCCTGCACTTCGCCGATACGCCCAATACTTGGAAAGACAATCCCGCCGGCAGCGTCCGCTTTCATCGCGCCGACGCCACCGAGAGGACAGACACCATTACCGCCTTCGAATCACACCGGCAGTTTGTCCCTGGTGCGTATCAGGCCGCCAGTTACGACTACAAGGCGACACGCAACAGCAGCGCCACCGAAACCTCGGCGATCAACCAGGGTAAAGCCGGCAATGCGCTGGCCGCAGGCCTCACCAACTATAACTACGCCGCGCCGCATGCGGCGGACAGCCAGGAAGAATTCGAGCGCACCACGCGCAAGCAGATGCAGGCCTATGAGCATCTCGGCAAGCATTTCTGCGGCGAAGGCGTCGTGCGCGCTTTCAGCGGCAGCATTGCCACGGTATTTGCGCTCACCGGCCATCCCGAGATCGATACCCATCCCCAGGACGAACGGCGCTTCGTGCTGACCCGCGTCGAGCTGTCGGCACGCAACAATCTGCTGCTGGATTCGACGGTGCGTAATGCGCTGCATCTTGATGTGGAAGGTCCGGTCTACAGCAACCGCTTTGAATGCGTCCGCACCAATGTCCCTATTGTTCCGACCTACGACCCTGCCTGCGTGCCGAATGTCGGACCGATCAGCGTGCGCGTCACTGGAAGTGGCGATAAGGAAATCGATGTAGATGAAAGTGGCCGCATCGCTGTACGCTTCTTGTTCACCCTGCCGGAAGAGCACGCCAAGACCGGCGCGTCAGATACGGCCAGCGATTCAGCGCGCCTGCGGGTCGCTTCGCCCTGGGCCGACGCAGGATTCGGCGCCACCTTCTGGCCGCGTGTAGGCAGCGAAGGCATCGTTTTCTTCCTGCAAAATGATCCTGATAAACCTGTGTTCATGGCGAATATCAATAACGCCAGCAGGACGCCAACACGTTTCTCCGGCAAGGGATCGTTGCCGGGTAATTCGGCGCTGTACGGGATTCGATCAAAGGAAGTCAAAGGGACAGGCTTCGGAGAGCTCCTTTTCGACGATAGTACCGGACAAACCAAAACAAAACTGTCCTCCGAGCTTGGCGCCACGCAGCTCAATCAAGGCTGGATCGGCCACCCGCGCACGGACGGCAGTTCCGAGCAGCGGGGGGCAGGCCTAGAAGCGCGCACGGATTTGGCGGGAGCCATCAGAGCTGCCCAGGGACTATTGATTAGCACCGACGCCCGCCCCAATGCCAGCGGTCAAGTATTGGATCGGCAGGAATTGATCGGACAATTGGAAACAGCTCTCGCAATCGCTAAACAGTTGGCAGAGCTTGCTACCACGCATGAGGCAGGCGGAACCGACACAGCTCCAGCTCAGAAACTCGTTGACCAGATCAAAAACTGGGATGCGGACAAACCGGGTGGCGCGGCAGCAATCGCCGTGTCTGGCGCGGCTGGTATCGCTGTGTCCAGCCCCAACTCAGTCACGACTGCCGCCGGCACCAATCTGGACATGATCGCAGTCCAGGACGCCAATTTGAGCGCAGGCCGCAAGGTGCAGGTCCGGGCCGGACAAGGCTTGTCGATGTTCGTACCGCAGGAAGATGCGAAGTTAATTGCTGCTACCGGCAAAATCCAGGTTCAGGCGCAGGCCAACGAAATGGAGCTGGGCGCCGCCAAGCGCCTGCACGCCTATTCGCTGGCAGAACTGCTGCTGGAATCACCAAAAATCACTTTGCGCGGTGAGGGCGCAGAAGTGACTATCGGCGATGGCAAGATTGTTTTCACCTGTACCGCACCAGTTGAGGTCCATGCTCCGGCGTTCAACTTTGGCGGCAGCGGCGGCGGCAATCTGTCTCTGCCGAATATGCCGCATTCGACGCTGGCTACCGATGAGCAGATCGCGTTTTCCGGCCGTAGCGGCAAGGCCAGGGAAAACCTGCCGTATGAAGTCCGCGACACTGCTGGCGCAGTGCAGGACGCAGGAAAATCCGCTGCCAATGGCGCCACACAAAGTACGATCACTGACAGCGTTATCAAGGCGCTGACGGTGCATTTGAAACCTTGAAGGCCTGACATACCATGAGTGAACCTGTTCTCCCGCAAGCCACGCGCCGATTGACGCTGCAATTCGACAAAGATGGCGAACCGACCTTCGCTACGGTCTGTAGTCCGAAGAGTTTTAGGAGTAGATCCGTGGCTATCGTGCCGCCGCGCCATGTGATTCCTGTGATTTTTGTGCCGGGTATCATGGGGACGAATTTACGTGGCAATGCGAAGTCCGATGGATATAAAAACAAATCCGCTTGGGAACCGCCTAATGGCAAAATGGCCGGCCTGGCTGAAGGTGGCTCACGCTCATTCCAGAGTGCGGTAGAACGGCAAAAGCAGATGAATCCAGATACCACGGAAGTGGACCCGACTGGCAAAGTAGCGTTGCCGAACGGCGTCGACACGCTTACGGCGGAAGAGGCCCGGCGGCGAGGATGGGGTGAATTGCATTGGGACAGCTACGGTCAGGCACTGGCAGAATTGGAGCGCGCTCTCAACGATCAATATGTAAATCCTGGCGCCAAAGAGCCGATAGAAATGGATGTGTGGAAATTAGCCAAAACGTTAAAGAAAGGAAAGCCAGGTAAGGAGGAGGACATTCTCAAGACCTGGAATCCAATAAAAGGGGATGCATCCCCTTTGACCAAGGACGAATTCACCCGTCTTGATGACTACTACTATCCAGTGTGGGGTTGTGGTTACAACTGGCTGCAAAGTAATGAGCAATCTGCACAAACTTTGCTGAAGCGGATCGATGAGGCGCTGGCCTGGTACGCAAAGACTAAATATTTCATCCCGGAAGGCAAGGTCATCATCGTCACCCATTCGATGGGCGGTATGGTGACTCGCAGAGCCGCGCAGTTGGGTGGTGACAAAATTCTTGGCGTGGTAAACAGCGTACAGCCGGTAGGCGGTGCGCCAGTTGTGTATCGCCGCTTCCGTGCTGGTACAGAGGTCGGTGGCGCGCTGGATATTCCGGGAGCGGTGGCTGCAGTGATTATTGGCTGGAGTGCAGCAGAAATTACGTGTGTTATGGCTAATTCTCCTGGGCCGATGGAATTGCTACCGACAAAACATTTCCCACCTGGATGGCTCCACATGGAAAGAAACGTTGATGGAAAGCGCCAGACAATTTTCAAATTGCCGGTGTCCGACCCTTACACCGAAATTTATTCCAAAACAGCGCAGCAAGTATGGTGGGGCATGATCGACGTATCATTAATTGACCCGGCGGGAATCGCTGAAAAGAATGATACGACTCCAATTAAAATGTATCGCGAGGCGCTTAAGGCAGCGAGCACATTTCACGATAACGCCGGACTTTATTGTCATCCAAATACCTATGCCCACTATGGCGCCGACAAAAAGCAAATTTCTTTCGGAAGTGTGCATTGGGTCACTTCTGCTGACATACCCAGTAACATCATGGACGGGTTACAAGGGCTGCAATCAGATAGTTGGACTAAATATGGTAAGGCACAAGTTGGAACTGAAAATGACGGTATAACTTTCAAGTTGCAAGACAAGGCAAAGCCCCAAAGCGACGACGATCCAGATGCCGGCGATAGTACTGTTCCTATCCAATCCGCCGCTCTCGTTGGCGAAAATGCGACGCATGTCTTTAAAATGAAAGGCTTTGATCACGCCGCAAGCTACAAGAATGAGAATGTCATCGAGAATGTGCTGTATTGTCTTGGGAAAATTATTCAGGGGGCGATCCCTGCTAAAGACTTACCACAAAATAAAGGAGAAACATGTTCCGCTCCCGCCCCGGCCTCTGCCAGCGACTCGTCCGAATCGGCTTCGCAACCGTCGCCTGCTTCGGCCTCTTGATTGCCAACGCCAAGGAACCTGTGATGAGTGAAACAAAAACGTACTGTGTTGGTCGCTTCTTAGTCGATGCGCCAAAAGAGGCCGAGATCAATGGGCAAGGTTATGAATTCATGTTCGCCAGGATTGAGTCTGAACAGACCTCGATTGATGGGAAAGGCTTTGCCGCCCGTATGGAACAACGTGAGGCTGCACTCAAGGCAATTAATCCTGATAAAGCCAGATCGTTGAAAGAAGCCTATTCGGTAGGGAAAGCCGGCAAGGTATTAGTGACCTTTGAAAATATTTTTGGCGATAAAGATTACGGCTTTGAGGCATACAAGTTAGATCACGACCGCTTGTTTTCTCTAAAGCAAAAAAACTATGATGAGGATGTTTTCCTCAACAAAATCTCTAATCGCCTTAAAAATGATCTGCTGCCCAATCTACGCGCTCGTGCTACAGAGGAAATTCCTACTGAGCCCGGCTTTTGTATCGAGAATGGCTTCATCGCTGACGATGGCAGTAAAGATCAGGCCGAGTACGGTCAAATCGGTTTCCGCTTCAAAGCCTGGCCGGATGTTCTCATCGTCTTTACAGCGAGGGAGAATGGGAAAAAACTCGATGACACGCTACTTCAACGATATGCAAAATCGCCAATCCACACGGAATACGCGGACGTCATTGGTCGCATAAAAACATTCCGCAAGGGTGACCGCAAAGTAGGACCATTGGCCGGTGAGGAGATAGTGCAGGCATATCCTACCGACGCGGGTTATTTTATTCACCAGTTTGCCTGGGATTCACCTGGTAAGCCCAATGCGGCATTTTCACCGAACGTCCATGTCGAGATGTTTACCGGACAGGGCCATGCTGGTGAGCGCACTGTTCGCCCGTCGCTGACAGACGACCAAGCCATTAAACTTTTTGACAGTGTAGTCAACTCGATCCGTCTGCGCCCAACAGGTCCGGCTAAAGTCAGTAGCGCAGACCCGACACCATCGTCGCCGCAAGCGCCGCTGGGCGAAGTTATCGCTACTGGCTCGATCTGCCCGCAGACCGGCTGGTGGCAATGTATCGAAACCGGGAATGTTGACGGCGGCCGTCGACGTTTCTTTAAAGCTGGCGAAGCGATGCCAGCCGCGGTTCTTCTCGGCGATGCCAGTATGTGGCAAACACTGCGCGGTCAGCGGCCTAGTCATTCACTAAACACCGTGTGGTCCCTGGTCGCCTATGAAGAAACAGCAGTAACGCCTATTGCAGCAACCGTTAAGACTGATGCGGACGGCACGCCAGGAGCCTCACTCCCTGGCGAACCGACGCCAGGCTAACTAGCATAGATGGAGGCCACATGCCAAACGTAATCAGGCTCGGCGATGCTACGGACCATGGCGGCAAAGTTGTCTCGGCCAGCGCGCCGTTCATTGTTGAAGGCATCGCGGTGGCCCGCGTCGGCGATACCTGCATTTGCCCTATCCAGGGGCATACCGTTTGCGTCATTGTCGAAGGCGACCCGAATTTCATGGTGGGTGGCTTGGCAGTGGCATTCGATGGACATAAAACAAGCTGCGGCGCGAGTCTGATTTCCAGTTTGTCGAATTTTGGAAAGTCTTGAGAAAACCACGTCTCACCATTGAAGACATGCAGTTCATTGCCGGCAAACGCGATGGCCAATGCCTGTCATCGGAATACGTGAATGCCCATACTCACTTGCAATGGCAATGTGCCGCCGGCCACCAATGGATGGCAATACCTGCCAATGTCAGCAAGGGTAGATGGTGTCCAAAGTGTCGCGGTTATTTCCCGGCGGAAGAGCACATAGCCATATTGACGCAATTGGCGCAAAAGCGTGGCGGACAGTTGCTTTCTACTGCCTACAAAGGCAGCGACGATTTGTTGAAATGGAAATGTGCTGATGGTCACGCCTGGATGGCCTCGCCTTCGTCGGTGAAAAATGGAAATTCCTGGTGTCCGAAATGCCTTGGCCGCCTCCCGAAAAAGGAAATGCTGGCGCAATATCGCCGAATAGCGCGTGAGCGTGGCGGCAAGCTACTGTCGACGGAGTACCTTAGCAACAGCGACAAGCTGACCTGGCGCTGCAAGTACGGCCATGTATGGGAGGCGCAACCCATCAATATCAAAATCGGCAGCTGGTGTCGCCAGTGTTCGGGACGTTGCACGGACGAAGAACACCATGCGATTCTTGTCAAGATAGCGACTGAGCGAGGTGGTCGGCTTGTCTCGGAGCGTTATCTCGGCCCAGACGCTAAGCTGACCTGGGAATGTCGTCACGGCCATCAATGGGAGGCGACGCGGACGGCAGTAAAATCGGGCGGGCGCTGGTGCCCGCAGTGCGGCGTTATTAATAGGTATGCTCGATCTGCCATGCAGAAATACCAGACCGCCGCTCGGGAGCGTGGTGGCCTATGCCTGTCAACCGAATACACGACCGCTCATCAGAAAGCCCAATGGCAATGTGCTGAGGGTCATGTTTGGTCGGCTTCGCCCTCGAACATCCTGGGCGGGAAGTGGTGTCCAAAATGCCGTGGGCGCATGCCACCTGAAGAGCAGCTCGCGCTATTTGCCAAAATAGCGCATGAGCGCGGCGGGAAATTACTCTCCACCACCTACGCCGGCTCCGATAGGCCGCTGTTATGGTCTTGTGCGCAAGGGCATTCATGGCCGGCCTTGTCCGGCAGTGTGAAACGTGGAGGCTGGTGTCCCTAGTGCCGAGGTCGGTACTCGAAAGAAGAAGCGCATGCGATTTACAGCCAGATTGCAAAAGATCGTGACGGGGAGCTGCTGTCGAAAGAATTCCTCACCACGACGGACAAACTGAGCTGGCTTTGCCACCGGGGGCATGTCTGGCAGGCGTGTCCGATCTTCGTCAAGCGTGGAACTTGGTGTCCGCAGTGCGCAATTCTCGACAGGTGTGGGCCGGAAGCGGCTCGAAAATACCTATCACCATCAAACCAGCGGGACGATGCCCTACAGCCCCAAAAACAAGCTGCCAAGCGTCGAGTAGCCACTCAACGAAAGTGAAGCGTAAAATTGTCATTAAGCTATTTCATAGCAAAGCCCATGTCATCCCACGCCCCACTCCGGTGCATCATGCATTGCCAACCCGCCAATGCATGTCAATCGCTAACATTTTGTTGGTGCTGGAACCCAACTGCGAATAAACTTCATCCTTTGAGATGAAATTTCATCCCTTGGGATGGAAGCAGCCTTCATCCAGGCAAGCATTGCCCATCAAAATTAGCAATCTGCAAACTAATTCAGCGCGCCCTTAAGCTTGGTGAAAGCAAACACCAATATCATGTGGCGGCACCAACCAACGCATCAACCGCTAGGAGAGTTACAGTGACTGCAAGTAAATCGACCATCATCTACACCCTGACCGACGAGGCGCCGCTGCTGGCGACCGCTTCTTTCCTGCCTATCATCAAGACTTTCGCTGCACCGGCAGGTATCGATGTCGTCAAGAGTGATATTTCGGTGGCAGCGCGGATTCTTGCCGAATTCTCCGACAACCTCAAGCCAGAGCAGAAAGTGCCGGACAATCTGGCCGAACTGGGCCGCCTGACCCAGCTCCCTGATACCAACATCATCAAGCTGCCTAACATCAGCGCCTCGGTGCCGCAGCTGATCGCGGCGATCCGCGAACTGCAGGCCGGCGGCTACAACATCCCCGATTTCCCGGAAGATCCGAAGTCTGATGAAGACAAGGCGATCCAGAAGCGCTATTCGAAGATCATCGGCAGCGCGGTCAACCCGGTCCTGCGCGAAGGCAATTCCGACCGCCGCGCACCAGCCGCCGTCAAGCGCTACGCCCGCAAGCACCCGCACTCGATGTCCAAGTGGAGCCCGGCTTCGCGCACCCACGTTTCGCACATGCACGGCGGCGATTTCTACGCCAGCGAAAAATGCATGACGCTGGCCGAAGCCTGCGACGTCCGCATGGAACTAGTCACCAAAGCTGGTGAAACCGTCGTCCTGAAGAACAAGGTATCGTTGCTGGCCGGCGAAATCATCGACAGCATGTTCATGAGCAAAAAGGCCCTGTGCGCCTTCTACGAAGAACAGATGGAAGATGCGCGCGAAACCGGCGTCATGCTGTCGCTGCACGTCAAGGCGACCATGATGAAGGTGTCGCACCCTATCGTGTTTGGCCACGCCGTGAAGATCTTCTACAAGGAAGCCTTCGCCAAGCACGGCAAGCTGTTCGAAGAACTGGGCGTGAACGCCAACAACGGCCTCTCCAGCGTCTACGAAAAGATCGCCACCCTGCCGGAATCCAAGCGCGATGAAGTGATCAAGGACCTGCACGCCTGCCACGAACACCGTCCGGAACTGGCGATGGTCGATTCGGCCAAGGGCATTTCCAACCTGCACGCACCGAACGACGTCATCGTCGACGCCTCGATGCCGGCCATGATCCGCCTCGGCGGCAAGATGTGGGGCGCCGACGGCCGTCCGAAGGACACCAAGGCGGTGATCCCGGAAAGCACCTTCGCCCGCATTTATCAGGAAATGATCAACTTCTGCAAGACCAACGGCGCTTTCGACCCGACCACCATGGGCACCGTGCCGAACGTCGGCCTGATGGCGCAGAAGGCGGAAGAATACGGTTCGCACGACAAGACTTTTGAAGTGCCGGCCGACGGCGTGGCGCGCATCGTCAAGACCGACGGCAGCGTGCTGCTGGAGCAGAACGTCGAGCAAGGCGACATCTGGCGCATGTGCCAGGTCAAGGATGAGCCGATCCGCGACTGGGTCAAGCTGGCGGTGAATCGCGCGCGCCTGTCGGGCATGCCGGCGATTTTCTGGCTGGACGAGTACCGTCCGCACGAAGCCGAGCTGATCAAGAAAGTCCGCGCCTACCTCAAGGAATACGACCTCGCCGGCCTCGACATCCAGATCATGTCGCAGGTACGCGCCATGCGCTACACGCTGGAACGCGTGATCCGCGGCAAGGACACCATCTCGGTCACCGGCAACATCCTGCGCGACTACCTGACCGACCTGTTCCCGATCATGGAACTGGGCACCAGCGCCAAGATGCTGTCGATCGTCCCGCTGATGGCTGGCGGCGGCATGTTTGAAACCGGCGCCGGCGGCTCCGCGCCTAAGCACGTCAAGCAACTGGTGGAAGAAAACCATCTGCGCTGGGATTCGCTGGGCGAGTTCCTGGCGCTGGCGGTATCGCTGGAAGACATGGGCATCAAGACCGGCAACAACAAGGCCAAGATCCTGGCGAAAACCCTGGACGACGCCACCGGCAAGCTGCTCGACAACAACCAGTCGCCATCGCCGCGCACCGGCGAGCTGGACAACCGCGGCAGCCAGTTCTACCTGGCCCTGTACTGGGCGCAGGCGCTGGCGGCGCAATCCGAAGACAAGGAACTGCAAGCCCATTTCGCAGTCCTGGCCAAGACACTGACCGAGAACGAGCAAAAGATCGCCGCCGAACTCAAGGACGTGCAAGGCCATGCAGTGGACATCGGTGGCTACTTCCTGCCTGACCCGAAGAAAATGGAAGCCATCATGTGTCCAAGCACGACTTTCAATGCTGCATTGAGCGCCGCGCGCGTCTGATTGCTTCGTAAGTAAAGCAAGACGGATCTGCACAGCGCTGCGGATCCGTGCTGGCAAGTTGCGGCTTGCCAGCCCCCCCCCTCTTTTCGACAATGACTTGAACGTAGTCTTGTCGCCCTACAGCACAATCAACGTTTATACTCTTAGCCGGCTTCCGGGAATCGCTAGTCATCGATGACTACACGCCAAGGGTAATCGTTCATGCCGTCTTCAGGACGGTGAGCTGGCCGCCCGACGCACGCCCCTCCCCTCAGTTTTGTAGAAGGCCCTGGCTAAAATGTCGTTTACGTTTAAATGCAGCTCATGCGATGAAGTCCATGAAGGCATGCCAAGTTTTGGCGCACATGCCCCGCTCAGCTATTACGAAGTTCCCGAGAGCGGCAGGACAGACCGTTGCGTCTTAGGCAGCGACGATTGCGTCATTGACAAGCAGTATTTCTTTGTTCGCGGATGCATTGAAATTCCCGTAAAAGGCGAAGCCGAGCCATTCAGTTGGGGCGTATGGGTCTCCGTCAGCGAAGTCAGCTATGCGGCCTGGCTCGAGCATTTTGAACAGGAAAAGCGCTCTCACATCGGACCGTTCTTCGGGTGGCTTAACGCATGGCTAAAGCCTTACCAGGACACCATAGGCCTGAAAACCATGGTTCACCTGCGCGATGACGGCATTCGTCCTTATATTGAACTTGAACCGACCGAACATCCGCTGGCCGTCGAACAACGCGATGGCATCAGCGTTGAACGCGTTGCGGAGCTTTACTCGCTCATGATGCATCAACACGATCAATGATGACCGCTAGCGGCAGTTTATCAAAACTCTATCTGGAAATTGTTCAGCAAGAGCAGCGCATCAGCCGGGTCGTATTATGCCTGGACGATAGCAACTGGATTGAGCTGACCGATATCGTCACAGAAGACGGGTTTACCGTGCCTGCGCCGCTGGGATGCCAATGCATCGTGACCGATATCTCGGATCGGCACTGGGGGCATGCGAACTATGAAATCGAATTCGCCTCGTCGTACTCGAGGGACGGAGTATTTTGGGCACGCGGCTTTCGTGAAGTGGACGGAATCCAGGGAGTGAAAACGCGGGACGCATAAAAAAACCCGCTCGCGCGAGCGAACGGGTCGTTGGATGCATTGGGCGGTAATCCTGCCACGTTTTGAAGACGCTGCCGACAGCAGCATCTTTTACCGATAAAGGAGAAGACTCCCGGAACCCAGTCCTATCTGGAAAGTGGCCCCGGCGAAAGGTGAATCTACTCGTTTATCGGTTCCTGCAAAAGGAAACGGCTGCGCCCGAAATTGCCGCGACTGCCGGCATTTTCACCGATAAAGGAGATGACTCCCGAAACCCAGTCCTATCTGGAAAGTGGTCTCGGCGAAAGGTGAATCAGCTCGTGTATCGGTTCCCATAAGGAAATCGGCCATGCCCGAAAATGCTGCGGATGCCGGCATTTTCACCGATAAAGGAGATGACTCCCAAGACCCAGTCCTATCTGGAAAGTGGTCTCGGCGAAAGGTGAATCAGCTCGTGTATCGGTTCCCATAAGGAAATCGGCCGTGCCCGAAAATGCCGCGGATGCCGGCATTTTCACCGATAAAGGAGATGACTCCCAAAACCCAGTCCTATCTGGAAAGTGGTCTCGGCGAAAGGTGAATCAGCTCGTGTATCGGTTCCCGCAAGGAAATCGGCCGTGCCCGAAAATGCCGCGGATGCCGGCATTTTCACCGATAAAGGAGATGACTCCCAAGACCCAGTCCTATCTGGAAAGTGGCCTCGGCGAAAGGTGAATCAACTCGTGTATCGGTTCCAGGGAAAGCGATAGTGCCGCGCATGTGGGACTCCATAACAATCGCACAGACGTGGAAACACCACGTTGCGCATCAGGAGAAAAATCAAGGTGGGATTTTCTTACTGAACCGGCAAGGAAGACAGCTACATCTTCCTTGCCTGGCATCTGGAGCGGGAGAAGAGGCTCGAACTCTCGACCTCAACCTTGGCAAGGTTGCGCTCTACCAACTGAGCTACTCCCGCATAAGGAGTTTCGGACGGGACTTGTCTAGCGATACAATCGCTTGGCTGCCCCGCCGGGGGTGCTGCGCCAAAATACTAATAAATACTGGTGTGCCTACCTTCCACAACCAATACATCTTACCAACTGCAAGGATGCCGATTCGGCTTCCTTTTTAACCTGGAGCGGGAGAAGAGGCTCGAACTCTCGACCTCAACCTTGGCAAGGTTGCGCTCTACCAACTGAGCTACTCCCGCGTATGGAGTCTGGAGGCGGGGGTCGGGATCGAACCGGCGTAAACGGCTTTGCAGGCCGCTGCATAACCACTTTGCTACCCCGCCAGGGGTATAACTATCGCAAAATCAAAGCAATATCGACTGGCTAGCCATCTGCCAGTCAACACGATCGGCTACTGATTTCACATAAAAAAAGGAAGCCTTTTTCCAGCTTCCTTTTTTGAATCTGGTGCAAGAGACGAGATTAACATCCCAGCCCTGTCTTTCCGAAACAAGAGACTCTACACAAGCCCGCCGTTTCGATGGACTGCATTATGCACCAGGTAGCGATACTTGGCAAGCGATATGACAAAAAGATTACCAATCGGCCATTTTCAGCCGGCTGCCGGACTGCCGCAAGCACTTTTGCAATAGCACGTTCAGCAACAGAAAATCTATCCAGAAACGACATGCGGTATCGCAGGAACACTGTGATCTATCAATCAACCCTGCAAAACAAGACCGCCGGACGAAGACATATTCTGCCACTTTTATTTATAAAAAAACAATTTTTCATGTATTTAGGATTTTACCTACGAAATATGCTGGCATTATCCTTCATTTAAAATTGTTTACTTGATAACATAAAATGTCCACTGGCCATGAAAGCCTGTGGGTGACACATCCCTTGCAAGCACTTGCCTGATCCGATTTTCTTAGGCGCCTGCCCCGGGCCTTGGGTAAGCCGCTGCTGCCATTCCACCTCGCACTATCATTTGACCAGGAAAACATAATGAACAGAAAATCAATCATCGCCATACTGCTGACCGGCTCCGCATTCGGCAGCATCGCCAACGCCGCCGACGGCACCATCAACTTCACCGGCAACATTACGACAGTCGCCTGCACCGTCGATCCGACGAGCGGCGTTACGCCCAACCCCGTCCTCCTCGGGAATGTCAGTACCACTGCCTTCCCGATTTTCGGCTCCTCCGCGGCACCAACCATGTTCAGCATCACCCTCAGCGCATGCCCGGCTACCGTCACCACTGCCAGGGCGAAATTCGACGGCCCCACCGCAGCTGGCAATCCTAACCTGCTGGCGCTGACCGGTGCGGGGAGCCCGGGCGTGGCCACCTTCGTTGGCATCGGCATCTACGAACAGGACAGCAGCACGCTGATCCCGATCGGCGCGCTGTCGGCGCCTGTCCCGGTGCTCGCTGCCAACCCCACTACCCCCATGAACTTCATCGCGAAATACGTTTCCACCGGAACGGTAACCGAAGGCACCGCCAACGCCACTAGCGCCTTCACCATCTCCTACAACTAAGACAGAACGACCCTGCCGGCGTCAGGCAGGCGATCTGGTCGCACAGTAAAAACCAGGCGTGATTTGCCGGCAACAACGACAGCAAATCACGTCCTTCAAGGAGCATACAGTGAGGTATTGGCTTACATCCGCTTGCGTGGTGGGCTGTTTCTTCGGCATCGCACAAGCTGCCTGGGCAGGTGTCGTGGTCGGCGGCACCCGCGTCGTGTATGACGGCACAAAAAGAGAAGCGTCCATCTCAGTCAATAATCCGGAAAAGGCAACCCCTTACCTGGTTCAATCCTGGGTGGAGGAAGCATCCGCCGAGGGGAACGAGAAGGCCCCCTTCCTCATTACGCCGCCGCTGTTCCGGCTCGATCCCGGACAGGAAAATGTACTGCGCGTCATCCGCACCGGTGGCAGTTTTCCGGAAAACAAGGAGTCCGTGTTCTGGCTGAACATCAAGTCGATTGCAGCTTCCGAGCAAACCGATGCCAATCAGCTGCAGATCGCCGTCAAGACCCGCATCAAATTATTCTTTCGCCCGCCAGGACTGAGCGGCAATGCGGCCGAGGCCTATAAAGCCTTGACCTTCCAGCGCCACGGCGACCAGCTGCAGGTAAACAATCCGACCTCCTATTACGTCTCTTTCTTCAGCGTCAAGATCGGTGACAAGGAAATCAAGGACGCCGGCATGGTGGCGCCGCAAGGCACCCTGAGCTGGCCGCTGCCGGCCGGCGCCTCCGGCCCGGTCAGCTGGGAAGCCATCAGCGATTATGGCGGCGTCACTGCCGCCGCCAAGGCCCCGCAATGACAAAGCAGCGCCGCCTGACCATAACTACCTTCTCCGGCACCCGTCAGCAGCATTACCAATTACCCCGGCGGCACAGCCCATGCCCATGCCGCCGAGGTGGAGATTATCTGCCATGAAAAAGTCCCACTGCTGCAAGCTCCCGCCAACCGACCTGACCGGATTTTTCAGGCGCTCGCGCTTGGCGACATTGATCACGACGCCGCTGATCCTGGGACTGGCCGCACATGCGCCGATAGCCGAGGCCAAGGATTACTTCAATCCGAACTCGCTGGAGAGCAATACCGGCGAGCAGAAGTTTGTCGACCTCAGCCAGTTTTCCTCCCAAGGCGGCCAGATTCCCGGCAACTACCGGGTCGACATCTACGTCAACGACAGCCTGCTGAGCACCCGCGACGTCGATTTTGTCGACGTCGACGGTAAGCTGCTGCCGCAGCTGACGGCGGCGCAGCTGGCAGAGATGGGAGTCAAACTGGCAGCATTTCCCGCGTTGCAGCAGCTGGCGCCGGCGCAGACCATCAGCGAGCTCGGCAAATATATTCCGGACGCCGCCAGCACCCTGAATTTCAGCCAGCTGCGGCTCGACATCAGCATTCCGCAAGCGGCTCTCAGCAGCGAAGCGCGCGGCTATGTCGATCCCAGCGAATGGGACCAAGGGTTGAACGCCGCCCTGCTGAACTACAACATCAGCGGCGCCAACACAAGGCGCGACAGCGGCGGCACCGACAACAACTACTATCTGAACCTGCGCAGCGGCCTCAATTTCAACGAGTGGCGCCTGCGCAACTATTCCGTCTACAACGACAGCAACGGCCGCAGCAGCTGGCAAAGCGCCAGCACCTTCCTGCAGCGCGATATCCAGTCGCTCAAGGGCCAGCTGACCGTGGGCGACAGCGCCACCTCCGGCGACATATTCGCCAGCGTACAATTCCGCGGCGCCCAGTTGGCTTCCGACGACAATATGTACCCCGACAGCCTGAAAGGCTTTGCGCCGGTAGTGCGCGGCATCGCCCGCAGCAATGCGCGCGTTACCGTGCGCCAGAACGGCTTCATCATCTACCAGACCTATGTGGCGCCGGGCGCCTTTGTAATTTCCGACCTGTATCCCACCTCTTCCAGCGGCGACCTGGAAGTCGTCATCACCGAAGCCGACGGCAGCGAGGGACGCTGGAAATACGCCGTGAGCGGTGGCCAGTACCGCTCACCGGTCAGCGGCAGCAGCAAGCCGGGCTTTCTCCAGAGCACCCTGATCTATGGCCTGCCGCAGGCCACGACGGTCTATGGCGGCCTGCTACTGTCTGGCAAATATGCCTCGGCCGCGCTCGGCCTCGGCCACGGCTTCGGCGACTGGGGCTCGGTCTCGGCCGACGTCACCCATGCCAGGACCGCACTGCGCGACAGCGCCAGCCAGACGGGCCAATCCTACCGCTTGCGCTATGCCAAGGACCTGGCCGCCACCGGCACCACCTTCACCCTGGCCGGCTACCGCTATTCCACCGCCGGCTTCTACGATTTCACTGAGGCCAACTATGCAGAACAGGACGTGTTCGGCGGCGGCCAGAGGCTATTCAACAAACGCAGCCGGGCCGAGCTCAACGTCAACCAGTCGCTGCAAGGTTACGGCAACTTCTACCTCAACGGCTTCCAGCAGGATTACTGGCGCCAAAACGGCTACCAGCGCAGCCTGGTCGCCGGCTATAACGGCAATTTCAGAGGCTTCAGCTACGGCATCGGCTATACCTACAGCCAGGTGCCAAGCGACGGCGGCCGCAACGGCAATCATCAGCAGCTCGCCTTCAATGTACAAATACCGCTGGGTGGCATGGGCGGCAGCGGCTTTGCCAGTTACGACCTCAACACCAGCAAACAGGGCGTCACTAGGCAGGAAGTCGGCCTCAGCGGCAGCGCGCTGGAAGACAACAACCTCAACTACAACGTCCGCCAAAGCTACGCCGACGGCCACGGCGCCGGCTCACTGAATGCCGGCTACAAGGCCAGCTACGGCGAAGCCAGTCTCGGCTACAACTACGGCAACGGCACGCAGCAAGTCAACTACGGCCTGCAGGGCGGCATCGTCGCCCACCCTTACGGCGTCACCTTCTCCCAGCAGCAGGGCGAAACCATGACGCTGGTGCGCGCGCCGGGCGCAGCCGGCGTCAAGGTGCAAAATAATAGCGGCGTCAGCACCGACTGGCGCGGCTATGCCGTGGTGCCCTATGTCAGCACCTACCGCAAGAACCGCATCGGCCTGGACACGCAATCGCTAGCGGACAATATCGACCTCGAGAACACCACCAGGACTGTGATTCCGACTAGCGGGGCATTAGTGCTGGCCAACTTCAAGACGCGCATCGGCAGCCGCGCCCTGATCGCGCTCAGCTACCTGGGCAAGCCGGCGCCCTTCGGCGCCACCGCTGTATTGATGGAAAACGGCGTGGCGTCAAACAATACCGGCATCGTCGGCTTGAATGGCGAGGTGTACCTGAGCGGCGTGCCGGATATCGGCGAGCTGCAGCTGCAGTGGACTGACGGCAGCGAGCAGCAGTGCAAGGTCAGTTTCAGCTTGCCGCCGCCAGTGGCGGATGCGGTTTCTGCGCTGCGTACGCTGCGTACTTCTTGCCAATGAACGAGAAGCCCATGATTTATTCGAGCGCCAAGCAGAGCAAAGCTGAATGACTTCACACCGGGAAAATATTGTGCATCCGAGGAAAATATCTATCATGAAAAAACTGTTATTGACGGGGATATTCTGCGTATCAGCTATCTATTCAGCAGCCTCGCAAGCGACTTGCACTTTTGTGTCAGGCACCCCAACCGACGGCGAGACAATTCGCTTCGCCAATGCCGTGGTGCAAAGAGATGCACCACTGGGTTCAACCATTGCCTCCATCGCATCCAATACAATTGGCAATCGCCCTCTGGGCTTTATGCATTGCACTATTGGACCTGCGTATGTGGCCGCCTGGGTGGCTGAGGGGATGTCTACCGTCATTTACAACGGCGAGCAATTGTTCAACGTCGGCATTCCCGGTGTGGCGATGCGGGTAATAACGCCAGGGGTACAGGGGTCTTTCGGCAAATATATCGGCCCCTTTCCAAGACTTTACCCCAGCCCGCAGGGATGCCAGCTCAATGGGGCTGGCGATGCCAATTATTGCGGGGCCTTGTGGGGCCCGGTGACGTTCCAGCTGGTCAAAATTGGCAACACTGGCAGCGGCACGATTGCCATTGCAGGATCTATCGCGACTAGCGTCCCCAGTTTTACGTACACGTACCGGTATCAATTTGGGGCATCGACAGTCAATTCTGTCGCCTGTTCGGTCACCAATACCTCCATACCAGTCCCCATGGGCAATATCAACCGCAATCAATTTACAGGAGGAGTCGGTTCAGGGGCTGGCGACCGGGATTTTACCGTCAATCTGAATTGCGACGCCAGCACCAGGGTCAACATCATGCTCGAGGGTACCGCCCACAGTTCCGGCCGCCCTGGCATGCTGGCACTGAGTCCATCATCTTTCCCCATCGCCCAGGGCGTCGGCCTGGAGCTTTCCCGCAACGGCACGCCGGTGACGCTGGGCCAGCCGATCGCCACCGGCACGGCAGCCGCGGCCGGCCCCTACACAATCACCCTACACGCACGCTATGTCCAGACCGCCGCTATCGTCCCTGGCCAAGCCAACAGCACGGCGAACTTTACCATGACTTACAACTAGCCATGTCCTGCCAGCCCGGCAAGGCACGCCTTGGCAAGTACTCCATCCGAATGAAAAATCCCTATGACGTAAGGAGAATATGATGATCACTAAAAAACATGTGTCGACAACTCTCTCTTCCTATCAATTTACGACGATAGCCGACAAGAAATTTGCCTATCTCGATCAAGGCCAGGGATTCCCGCTTTTGCTGGGCACAGCTATCTGTGGGATGCACACATGTGACAACCGCAGATAGCCGCCCTTGCTCCACACTTTCGCGCCATCGCCCTTGATTTATGGGGACATGCAAGCTGGTATTGATGGATACCTATCTCGGTTCGAAACCCGTTGCATCTCAAGCAAAATACTTGGCTTTGCTGAATCAGATTGAACAAAACGGAAAGATTTCCAGCACACTCCCAGATATGATCGTTCCTCTATTTTTTCGCCCTGGTATTGATCTTGATTCCCCGCTGCCCCAGACATTCCGCCCAGCGTTAGCGGGACTGCCGGCAGATCAGCTGTTGCACAGCATTGTTCGGCTTGGCCGCCTGATTTTCACAAGAGAGGAGCCGCCCGCGGCTGCATCAGTTTGATCCGGACGAGACGCTGATTTTGGTTGGGGAGCACGATATTCCCCGGCCACCTGAAGAAGCAATTGCAATGGCAAAAATCACTGGTTGCCGTGTTAAAACGGTTGCCGACGCAGGACATAATTCAAATCTGGAAAATCCAGAAGCAGTCACCCGGATACTGCTTGATTTCTTGCTTGATTCGTAATGGATGTTGCCCCAGCCATGTCTGGGAAGCGTACAGGTTGTAATTTCAAAATTTTATATGGTGGGCTATCATCGCGACAGAAGTGGCCGCCACGCTTTTAGCAGCGCCCATGAAAAAATCCCTTTACTCGCATGAGTTAAAGGGATTTTTATGGCCATATGACATTCTGAGGAACGCCATAAGCCTGAATCTGGAGCGGGAGAAGAGGCTCGAACTCTCGACCTCAACCTTGGCAAGGTTGCGCTCTACCAACTGAGCTACTCCCGCGTTTTTACTGCTGTTTGCTACGCCATTTCTGCATCAACTACAGAGACGACATTATAGTTGTTCTGCAGAGCTTGTCAACAAATTTGAAATTTTCCAGCAGCTTTTTTCCCAAATCGTTAACCTTGCTTCACTCCTTGTTGTTTTCACCGCTGACCGCCGTGCTTTCCTTGATCAGGGGCCAGGCCTTACGCAGATAGTAAAACATCGACCACACCGTCAGCACCGCGGCGATTAGCAACAGCACCTGTCCCCAGAAACGGGTATTGATGCCAAGCAGATCGCCATAATACAACAGCATCGGGATGGCGACCATCTGTGCGGTGGTTTTAATTTTACCGATGGAGCTGACTGCCACCGATTTCGATGCGCCGATTTGCGCCATCCATTCGCGCAGCGCGCTGATCGCAATCTCGCGGCCGATGATGACGAAAGCGATGATCGGATCGACCCGCCCCAGATGCACCAGCACCAGCAAGGCGCCGGCCACCATCAGCTTGTCGGCGACCGGATCGAGGAAGGCCCCGAAGGCCGAGGTCTGGTTCCAGCGCCGCGCCAGGAAACCGTCGAACCAGTCGGTGACGGCGGCGACGATAAAAATGATGGTCGAAGCCAGGCCCAATTGCAATGTCGTAAAACCGAGATCCGGGAGATAGAAAACGCCAACCACCAGCGGAATCAACGCGACCCGCAGCCAGGTCAGTAAAATCGGAATATTAAATGGCATAAATAGTTTTATTGGTAAGGAAGCCTCGCTGTGCTAATTATCTAGGAGTATGAAGCTATTGGGAAATAAAACCTGCAAAAGCAACAAGCAGCGCCTCAATTGCAACATATGTCCGATTACCACTTGATTTACCGGATGCGCCCAAGGTCAATGTTAACTTCCTCGGGCTCAATGCAGCTGCCGGTAGATTTCCTCGGCCAGCTGCCGCGAGATCCCTTCCACCGATGCGATATCCTCGATGCTGGCATCCGCCACGCCGCGCAGGCCGCCAAAGCGCGCCAGCAGTTTCTGGCGGCGTTTGGCGCCGATGCCTTCGATCTCTTCCAGCCGCGAGCTCTGGCGCACCTTGGCGCGCTTGGCGCGCATGCCGGTGATGGCGAAGCGGTGCGCCTCGTCGCGAATCTGGGCGATCAGCATCAGCGCTGCAGATTCCTTGCCCAGCTCGCGCGCCGCGCGGCCGTCGGCGAAGATCAGGGTTTCCAGGCCGACCTTGCGCCCCTCCCCCTTGGCGACGCCAACGATCAGGCTGATGTCCAGGCCCAGTTCAGCCAGCACCTGGCGCGCCATTTCCACCTGGCCCTTGCCGCCGTCGATCAGCACGATATCCGGCATGACGCCGTCGCCGTTCGCCACTTTTTCGTAGCGCCGCATCAGCACCTGGCGCATCGCCGCGTAATCGTCGCCGGGCGTGATGTCCTTGATGTTGTAACGGCGGTATTCGCCGTTCTGCATCGCATGGTGATGAAACACCACACAGGAAGCCTGGGTCGCCTCGCCCGAGGTGTGGCTGATGTCGAAGCACTCAGCACGCAAGCTGTCGACATCCTCGACTTCAAGACCGAGGACTTCAATCAATGCACGCGTGCGGGCCTGCTGCGAACCCTGTTCCGACAACAGCCGGGCGAGTGAAATCTCGGCGCCCTTGTGCGCCATTTCCAGCCACTGGCGGCGCTGGCCCTGCGGCTGGAACAGCAGGTTGATGCGATGGCCGCACTGCTCCATCAGCGCCACCATCAGCGCCGGCTCGTCGAATTCGGTATTCAGGATCAGGATGCCGGGAATGAACATGTCGATGTAGTGCTGCGCCAGGAAAGCCTTCAGCACCGCCGCCTCGATAGACTCACTGACAAGCTCTTCCGGATTGGGCAAGGCGCCGTCGACATGGCTGGGGAAATACGCACGGTCGCCCAGGTGACGGCCGCCGCGCACCATCGCCAGGTTGACGCAGGCGCGTCCGCCCTGGACGATGACGGCGATGATGTCGATATCGCTGTCACCCACGGTTTCCATGCTTTGCTGGTGCAGCACGCGCGACAACGAAGTGATCTGGTTGCGCACGCCGGCTGCTTGCTCGAATTTCAGTTCGGCGGCATAGGCATGCATTTTTTGCTCCAGCGCGGACAGCACTTCTGTCTGGCGGCCGCGCAGGAACTTGGCGGCATTGTCGACATCGGTCTGGTAGTCTTCATGGCTGACCAGCTTGACGCAGGGTGCGCTGCAGCGCTGGATCTGGTGCAGCAGGCAAGGCCGGGTACGGTTGGCGAACACACTGTCCTCGCAGGTGCGCAGCAGAAATACCTTTTGCAGGATCTGCATCGATTCCTTGACCGCCCAGGCATTCGGGAAAGGACCGAAGTACTGGCTCTTCTTGTCGACCGCGCCACGATAGTAGGCCATGCGCGGATATTCCTGGTTGCTGATCTTCAGGTAGGGATAGGACTTATCGTCGCGGAACAGGATGTTGTAGCGCGGCTGCAGCGACTTGATCAGATTGCTTTCCAGGATCAGCGCCTCGGCTTCGCTGCGCGTGACCGTGGTTTCCAGCCGGGCAATGCGCTCCACCATCATGGCGGTGCGCGGGCTGGCCAGGTTCTTCTGGAAGTAGCTCGAGACGCGTTTCTTCAGGTCCCGCGCCTTGCCGACATACAGAATATTGTCGGCGGCGTCGAAATAGCGGTACACGCCCGGCAGGTTCGGCAGCTTGGCGACGGTCTCCAGCACCAGCGCGCGCGGGTCGGGTATTTCAGCTTCGGTCATGGCTTCCCGCTCATTTAGCCCAGCAATGATTGCGCCAGCGACCTTGCGGCCTGGTAGCGGGCATCGGCCTGCAATGCGTCCCAGCCGAGCGCCGCGCTTTGTGGCAGCAGCGCCATAAGGCGTGCACGCGAGGCAGCGGCACGATCGTCGTTGGCAGCGCCGCCGAGTCCGCTCAGCAACTGGTCGGCCTTGTCCGGCGAATTGCAGATCAGGACCACGTCGCAGCCGGCCTGCAATGCCGCCTTGGCGCCGTCCAGCACGCCGCCGGCGGAACTGGCGGCCTGCATGCTGAGGTCGTCGCTGAAAATCACGCCGTCGAAGCCGATATCCTGGCGCAGGATGTTCAGCCATTTTTTTGAAAACCCGGCCGAGTGCTGGTCTACCTTGGAATAGATCACGTGCGCCGGCATCACCGCCGCCAGGCTCATGCCGAGCCAGTCGTAGGGCTTGACGTCCTCTTCCATGATCTGCTCCAGGCTGCGCTCGTCGATCGGTAGCGACAGATGCGAATCGCCTTCGACAAAACCATGGCCGGGGAAATGCTTGCCGCAGTTCGCCATGCCAGCCAGCGCCAGGCCGTGGTTCAGGCTTTTCGCCAGCAAGGTCACCACGCGCGCATCACGGTGGAAAGCACGTTCGCCGATGACGGTGGAATCGCCGTAATCGAGATCCAGCACCGGCGTAAACGACAGGTCGACGCCACAGGCGCGCAGCTCGCTGGCCAGCACGAAGCCGACCGCGGTGGCAGCCTTGGTCGCCGCCAGCACATCTTTATCCCATAACTGGCCGAGCAGGCGCATCGCCGGCAAGCGGGTGAAACCATCAGTGCGGAAACGCTGGACGCGGCCGCCTTCATGATCGACCGCAATCAGGATGTCAGGCCGTGCCGCATGGATCGCCGCAGTCAGCGCGCAGAGCTGGGCGCGGTCCTGGTAATTGCGGGTAAACAGGATCACGCCGCCAGTGAGCGGGTGCTGGATGCGGCGGATATCGTCCGCGCTCAGGCTGGCGCCGGCCACGTCCAGCATGACCGGGCCCAGCGCGGTTTTTGCTACAGGATTACCACCACTCATTTTTGCTCCACGCGATTTTGTTCCACAATTACAAAGGCGACCGCGTATTCGACCTCATCAGTGATCGACACCTGCGCAGTCAAGCCCTTCTGTTGCATGTATTCTTCCAGCGCCGGATTGACCACCACGATCGGCTTGCCGCTGGGGGCATTCAAGGTTTGCATGGCGCGCCAGGTCATCGGCATCTTCATGCCCAACCCGAGCGCCTTGGAAAACGCCTCCTTGGCGGCGAAGCGGGTAGCCAGGAAACGAATTCCGCGCGCTTCCACCTTGGCTTTGCGCTGCAAGTATTTTTCCATTTCCTGCGGACCGAGGATTTTTCCCGCGAAGCGATCGCCATTGCGCTGCAGCGCCGCCGCAATGCGCGGAATCTGGATGATGTCGGTGCCGATGCCGTAGATCATGCTGAATCTTTTCCTATTGAAATTTCATAAAACACGACAAAACCACAATCTAGCCTTTCGTGGTGCTTAGGCCATGCAGCTACCTGGGGTCAGAGTGAACTTTCTGCGCGCTTTTTGCAGAAACTTCACTCTGACCCCACTTAGCGGGCTACGGAGTACATACCGCGCCGCTGGAAAATAAAACCATATAGCGCATTCTGTCTTTCTCCGAATCCGTCATGTGGGGTCAGAGTCGAGTTTCGCGAAAAAGCACCGCGAAAGTCGACTCTGACCCCAGATGACTCTGTCAGCTTAGCACCATGTTTAATTCGGCCTTTCCGGATGCGCTAAGCGCGCTTTCACCATCAGCGCCTTCATTTCACTGACCGCCGCCTGCCAGCCGACGAACACGGCGTGTGCGACGATGGCATGGCCGATGTTCAGCTCGGCGATATCGGGAATCGCCGCGATCGCCTGGGCGTTGGTGTAATGCAGGCCGTGGCCGGCATTCACCTTGAGGCCGCGCCGCACGCCCTCTTGCACCGCGCGCTGCACCCGCTCCAGTTCGGCGCGCTGTTCCGCTTCATCATGCGCTTCGGCATAGCGGCCGGTGTGCAGTTCGATCACCGGCGCGCCGACTTCGGCGGCGGCCTGGATCTGATCCGCCTCAGGATCGATGAACAAGCTGACACGTATGCCCTCGCCTTGCAGCTGGCGCACCGCGGCCTGCACCTGGGTGAAATATTTCACCACGTCGAGCCCGCCTTCGGTAGTCAGTTCATGACGGCGTTCCGGCACCAGGCAGGAATCCTGGGGCTTGATCTTGCAGGAGAAATCGATCATTTCCTGGGTCACCGCCGCTTCCAGGTTCATGCGTGTGCGCAGTTGCGGACGAATCGCTTCGACGTCGGCGTCGCGGATGTGGCGGCGGTCTTCGCGCAGATGCAGGGTGATGGCGTCAGCGCCGGCTTCTTCCGCCAGCAGCGCCGCCCGCAAAGGATCTGGATAAGCAGTGCCGCGCGCATTGCGTAGCGTCGCGACGTGATCGATATTGATGCCAAGGTCGATGATCGACGATGTTGGATTGAGATAGCTCATCGGTTGCTCAGTGTATGGATGGAGTTTATCGAGTATCAAGACTGCATTAATTCTGGCGTGCTGGCAATGCCGGCGTCTCCGGCGATGCCGCTGCATGCCGTTTCCAGTTCAACACAAAGAATGCCACAGCGCCGGCCACCAGTCCCCAGAATGCGGCGCCGACGCCGAACAGGGTAACACCCGAGGCGGTAACCAGAAAGGTGATCAGCGCCGCTTCGCGCTGGGTGTCGTTAGCCATCGCCATGGTCAGGCTGTTGGCGATGGTGCCGAACAGCGCCAGGCCGGCTATCGCCAGCACCAGTTCCTGCGGGAAAGCGGCAAACAAGGCGCCGACGGTGGCGCCGAACACGCCCACCAGCAGATAGAAGCCGCCGGCCGCCACTGCCGCCCAGTAGCGCTTAGCCGGATCTTCATGCGCTTCCTTGCCCATGCAGATGGCGGCGGTGATGGCCGCCAGATTCAGCGAGAAGCAGCCGAACGGCGCCAGCACCAGCGTAGTCAGCCCGGTCCAGGTCATCAGCGGGGAAATCGGCGTACGGTAGCCGGAGGCGCGGATCACGGCGACGCCGGGCGCATTTTGCGAAGCCATGGTGACCACGAACAAGGGAATGCCGACGCCGATGATGGTGGACCAGGAAAAGCTCGGCATGGTGAATACCGGTGAGGCCCAGGCGAAATGGAAATGCTCGAAATGCAGCAGGCCGCGGCTGGCCGCCAGCCCGACTCCGATCAGCAGCACGATGATGATGGCATAGCGCGGCAGCCAGCGCTTGCACAGCAGGTAGGCCATGAACATGGCAAACACCATGACGAATTGCGGCTTCATGGCGACAAATACATTCATGCCGAAATGGGCCAGGATGCCGGCCAGCATGGCGGCTGCGATCGACAGCGGGATCTTGCCCATGGCGCGCTCGAACCAGCCGGTGACGCCGCACAAGGTCACCAGGGCGGCGGCGAACATGAAGGCGCCGATCGCGTCCGCCATCGGAATACCGGACAGGCTGGTGACCAGCAAGGCGGCGCCTGGCGTCGACCATGCGGTGACTACCGGGGCCTTGTAGCGCAGCGACAAGCCGATGCAGGTCAGTCCCATGCCGAGTCCCAGCGCCAGCATCCATGAACTGATCTGCTGTGGCGTGGCGCCGGCGGCGGCAGCTGCCTGCAAGACGATGACCGCGGAACTCGTGAAACCAACCAGCACGGTGACAAAACCGGCAGCGACGCTAGACCAAGGGAAATTTTTCATCGGCTATCAACTATTTATCGGCTACTTGTTATCCACTCAATGGTGCACTCAGCGGCTGCCCTACAACTGCATCAGATCTATCAGTATCTGGCGCGTGTTCAATGGCGCCCCTCCCAGATGATGCGCCAGCAGGAAACGCATCAGCACCTTGCTTTGCGCCTGGGTGGCGGGATCGCTGTAGTCTTCGCGCTCCATGTCGAGCAGGGTCTTGCCGCTGACCCGTGGCCAGGCATCGGCCGCGCGCGCCAGCCGCGGGCCGCGCTCGGGATCGACCACGTAGCTTTCAGCCGGATCGACCGGCTGGCGGCTGCTGGTGCAGCGGGTGAAATCGCCGGCCACGCCAGTCTGCTTGAGCAGCGCTCTTTCGAACTGGCGCAGGACGATGGGCGCCGGCTCCAGATGGGCCAGCTGATTGAGGGTGGTGACGTAATGATTGAACAAGGCGGCATGCGGATCGTCGCGCGCGACCAGCTTGACCAGCAATTCATTCAGGTAGAAGCCGCACAGCAGCGCCGACTTTTCCAGCGGCAGCAAGCCGCCTACCCATTCGGCGGCGATCAAGGTGCGGATTTCGGATTTGCCGCTCCAGCTCAGCGACAGCGGCTGGAAGGTTTGCAAAACGCCGCGCAATTTGGACAAAGGCCGCTTGGCGCCTTTGGCGACCAGCGCGATGCGGCCGTAGTCGCGGGTGAAGACATCGATGATCAGACTGGTTTCGCGATGCGGATAGCTGTGCAGGACAAAGCCTGGCTGGCCGCTGACGCGGGTATCTCGCTCCGGAATCCGGGCGCGCCGCTTGGGTCCGGCAGCTGCTGCGGTGGCGGCCGGGCCGGGGGCGATGCTGATCAACACGGCGGCATCGTCCGGCAGCGCCTGCTCGGCGTCGGCATCAGCGATGATCGCGTTCATGTCTGGCGGTTAGGCGTGTGGTGAGCGGGTGGCTTATTCGTAGCCGTAGGCGCGCAATCCGGCTTCGTTGTCGGCCCAGCCGGATTTGACCTTGACCCAGATTTCCAGGTAGACCGGACCGCCGAACAGGCGTTCCATGTCGAGCCGCGCCTGGGTGGAAATATCCTTGAGGCGTGCGCCCTTCTGGCCGATCACCATCGATTTGTGGGTGTCGCGCTCTACCAGGATCGCCGCAAAAACGCGGCGCAGATTGCCTTCCAGTTCGAATTTTTCGATCAGGACGGTGCTGGTGTACGGCAGTTCATCGCCGACGAAACGGAATACTTTTTCACGGACGATTTCGGCCGCCAGGAATTTTTCGCTGCGGTCGGTAATGTCATCCTCGCCGAACATCGGCGGATTGGCCGGCAAGTGCTTGCGGATTTCGCCTTGCAGATTGTCCAGCTGGAACCGCAGCTTGGCCGATACCGGCACCACCGCCGCGAAGTCGCGCATGGCGGCGATCTTCTGCGCGAACGGCAGCAGCACGGCCTTGTCCTTGACCCGGTCCGACTTGTTGATGACCAGGATGCATGGCACGTTAGCAGGCAACAGCGCCATCACCTGCTGGTCGGCCGGACCGAAAGTGCCGGCTTCGATGATGTACAGGATGACGTCGGCCGCTGTCAGCGTGGTGGTCACGGTGCGGTTCAGCGTCTTGTTCAGCGCATTCGAATGGCGGGTCTGGAAACCTGGCGTATCGACGTAGACGAACTGGGTATCGGCGACAGTCTGGATGCCGGTAATCCGGTGCCGCGTGGTTTGCGCCTTGCGCGAGGTAATGCTGACCTTGGCCCCGATCAGTTCATTCATCAGGGTCGACTTGCCTACGTTGGGGCGACCGACAATCGCGATATAGCCGCAACGGAAATCAGTTGCCGGCGATGCTGCGCTTGGTGCCTGGGGTGTAGAGTCTGTCATGCGGTTTTCGATTTACTCGTAGTATGGGGTGCTGCATTAGGGGTGGATACAGTCGCGCCGGCGGGATTGCCCGCTGCTGCCGCGACGGCGGTTTCGGTGACAGCATGGGCTGCCGTGCCGGCCTTGGCCGCGGCACTTGTTGGCGCAACATTTTCGGCGCTGCCGTTGGCTGCCTTGGCCGCCACCTTGGCCGGCGTTTCGGCCACGGCTTTTTCCTTGGCCGCGGCGCCAGTTTTGGCGCTGGCAACTTCTGCCGGCGCTGCCGCTACCGTTGCGGCAGGTGCATCCGGAGCGTCCGGCTGGATCGTGGCGATGCCGCTCAGTTTCAGCTGCGCGGTACGCGGCTTGGCTTTTTTTGCGGCCGAAGGGGCTTTGACAAAAGCTTTTTGCACTGCTTCCAGCGCCAGCTTGGCTGCCGCCTGTTCGCCGGCGCGACGGCTACCGCCGCTGCCGAACACCTGGATATCCAGCTTAGGCACCAGACATTCGATTTCAAATTCCTGGTTATGCGCGGCGCCATGCGTGGCGACCACATTGTATTGCGGCAAAGCGATCTTTTTCCCTTGCAGGTATTCCTGCAGCAGGGTCTTGGCATCCTTGCCCAGAGTCTTGGGATCAACCGTATCCAGGATCGGGATATACAGGGCGCGGATCACATCCCGCGCGGCGTCGAACCCGGCATCCAGGAAGATCGCGCCAAACAAGGCTTCCAGCGTATCGGCCAGGATCGAAGGACGGCGGAAGCCGCCCGATTTCAGCTCGCCTTCGCCCAACCGCAGGAACTGCGACAATTCCAGCCTCTGCGCGATTTCGTACAGCGACTGCTGCTTGACCAGGTTGGCCCGCACCCGCGACAGATCGCCTTCGTCTATCTTGGTGTAGCGGTCAAACAGCAGGGACGCGACCACGCAGTTCAGGATCGAATCGCCGAGGAACTCCAACCGCTCGTTATGCAAGGTGCTATGGCTGCGATGCGTCAAGGCCTGCTGCAATAAAGTAGCATCCTTAAAAGTGTGGCCTAGCCGATTTTGCAATAACATGAGGTCCATTTTTTTCGCCGACACCTATGGTCGCCGTCTGCTGCTGTTGTTGATTGATGCGGTTATTCGACGCCGTTATTCGACGCCGTTAGTCGACGCCGCTAGTCGATTATATTGCTGTTTTACTATTTTGCAGTGCTGCCAGCGTAGTCGATCAACAGGCTGACCGGTCCGACCAGCGGAATCTTTTTCTGGTACGCAAAGCTGATCTGGATATCGTCGCCGTTCTTGCTGATGTCCAGGTCTTTGCCCGAAATCGCATCGATATAGCCTACTTCAGCCTGCTTGTTAAATGCGTTCTGAATTTCCTGCACCGTAGTGCCGCCCGTCTTGGCGCTGACAATCGCCTTCTTGATAGAAAAATATTCGATCGTGGTCGGTGTCACCTTGGCTATCAGCACGCCAATGCAACCGAGTACCGCCAAAATAACGATCAAGCCAAATAATGTGATGCCTTGCTGCTTACGTGGTGCTACAGACATTCTTGTCATCCCTGACTCCGCTTTCGATTATTTGATTTATTTAAAGAAAGTACCAATACGCTTGAAATTACCCAGGTTCATCCAGACAAGAAATGCCTTTCCGACAATATTCTCATCCGGCACGAATCCCCAATAACGACTGTCTTCGCTGTTATCCCGATTATCCCCCATCATGAAATAATTTCCAGCAGGAACCGTACAGGTGAAACCTTCCGGGTTATAGCTACAGGCTTCCTTGTTAGGAAAATCCATCACGCCTTCCAGCGAAATCGGCGGCCGGCTGCTGCGTACCGCGATCGTATGTTGTACGTTTGACAAATTCTCTGTGTACTGCTGGGAGTAATCCAGCGTATCTTCATTCAGGTAGTCCGGCAACGGCGTATAAGAAAGAGCTTGACCATTAATTGTTAAGCGCTTGTTTTGGTAAGTTATTTTATCACCGGGCACCCCAACCACGCGTTTGATGTAGTCGAGCGACATATCCTTCGGATATTTGAACACCATCACGTCGCCGCGCTGCGGATGATTCATCTCGATCACTTTTTTATTGATGATCGGCAGACGGATACCGTAAGTGAATTTGTTCACCAGGATCAGGTCGCCCACCAGCAGGGTCGGCACCATCGAACTGGATGGAATCTTGAACGGCTCATACAGGAACGAGCGCAGGAAGAACACCATGGCGATCACCGGGAAGAAGCTGCCAGAATATTCGACCCAGGTCGGCTGGCGCAGCAAGTCTGCCTCCAGCGCGGCGCGGCCGCTGTTTTCCAGCTTGATGCCGTCGGCGCTCAGCTTGGCGTTGCGCGCATCGAATTCAGCCAGCGCGGCGTCAGCATTGGCGCGGCGCTGCTTGCTCAGGGAGAAGCGGTCATAAAACCAGATGACGCCGGTGACAATGGTAAGGACAAACAGGATTAATGCGAAATTTCCTAAGATCGATTGCAATGTCATTTTTCATCCACTTGTAAGATTGCCAGGAATGCTTCTTGCGGGATCTCGACGGAACCCACCTGCTTCATGCGTTTTTTACCGGCCTTCTGCTTTTCCAGCAATTTGCGCTTGCGGCTGATGTCGCCGCCGTAGCACTTGGCCAGCACGTTCTTGCGCAGCGCCTTGACGTTTTCACGCGAAATGATATTGGCGCCAATGGCCGCCTGGATCGCCACGTCGAACATCTGGCGCGGAATCAGCTCGCGCATCTTGGCGGCGACGGCGCGGCCGCGGTACTGGCTGTTGGCGCGGTGAACGATGATCGCCAGGGCGTCGACTTTTTCGCTGTTGATCAGCATGTCGACCTTGACCACGTCGGCCGAACGGTATTCCTTGAACTCGTAGTCCATCGAAGCATAGCCGCGCGAGGTCGATTTCAGGCGGTCAAAGAAATCCAGCACCACTTCGGCCATCGGGATTTCATAGGTCAGCTTGACCTGCTTGCCGTGATAGCTCATGTCGATCTGCTGCCCGCGCTTCTGGGTGCACAGCGTGATGACCGAGCCCACATATTCTTGCGGCATGTACAGGTTGACCGTGACGATAGGCTCGCGCACTTCTTCGATATTCGACGGATCCGGCATCTTCGACGGATTGTCGACCAGCATGATGGTGCCATCGCGCTTGACTACTTCGTAGATGACGGTAGGCGCGGTGGTGATCAGGTCCATGTCGAACTCGCGCTCGAGACGTTCCTGGACGATTTCCATGTGCAGCAAGCCGAGGAAGCCGCAACGGAAGCCGAAACCCAGCGCCTGCGATACTTCCGGTTCGTATTGCAGGGCGGCGTCGTTCAGCTTGAGCTTTTCCAGCGAGTCGCGCAACGCATCGTACTGATTGGCCTCGACCGGGAACAGGCCTGCAAACACCTGCGGCTGCACTTCCTTGAAGCCGGGCAAGGCTTCAGCCGCGGGCTTGGACGCCAGCGTGACCGTGTCGCCCACCTTGGCTGCCTTCAATTCCTTGATGCCGGCGATGATGAAGCCCACCTGGCCGGCCGACAGCGATTCGCGCGACTGCGATTTAGGCGTGAACACGCCGACGCTTTCGGTCAGATGCTGGGAGCCGGTAGCCATCAGCAGGATCTTGTCCTTGGGACGCAAGGTGCCGTTCTTGATACGCACCAGCATGACGACGCCGACGTAGTTGTCGAACCAGGAATCGACGATCAGGGCTTGCAAAGGCGCATCCGGATCGCCCTTCGGCGGCGGCACCTTGACGATCAGCGATTCCAGTACTTCGCGCACGCCGAGGCCGGTCTTGGCCGAGCAATGCACGGCGTCGTGGGCGTCGATCCCGATCACGTCTTCGATTTCGGCAATCGCATTGTCCGGATCGGCCGAAGGCAGGTCGATCTTGTTCAGCACCGGCACCACTTCCACGCCGAGATCGAGCGCGGTATAGCAGTTGGCCACAGTCTGGGCTTCCACCCCTTGCGAGGCATCGACCACCAGCAGCGCGCCTTCGCAGGCCGACAGCGAACGGCTGACTTCATAGCTGAAGTCGACGTGGCCGGGGGTGTCGATCAGGTTCAGATTGTAGATCTGGCCATCCATCGCCTTGTACGTCAAGGCCGCGGTCTGGGCCTTGATGGTGATGCCGCGCTCGCGCTCGATATCCATGGAGTCGAGTACCTGCGCTTCCATCTCGCGGTCGGACAAGCCGCCGCAAGACTGGATGATACGGTCCGCCAGGGTAGATTTACCGTGGTCGATATGGGCGATGATGGAGAAATTACGGATGTTGTTCATTGACAGACGCGATTACAAAAAAAGCGCTCTGAGCCGGGCTCAGTCCAGTGTCTTGTGTTTGGCGGCACAAAGGAATTTTTGTCCCGGACGCGGCGCGGAGCGATAGCGAACTATCGCGGGCATGCGCAACAACGTATGGGGCAAAAAGACGAGCTGTGCCGGCAAGTACGAAACACTGCACTTGTGTCCCAGGCGAGCGCCTTTTATGACAGGTTATTCAGTGCCGCCATTTTACCGGATTTCAGAGGGGAAAACCGACAAATCAAAGGCCTGAGAGTATTGCCTTCCAGTATAGCAAGGAAAGCAGATTATCAACATACTCCTATAAGTATCTTAAAAGCACCTTAAGAACAGCGTGATGCCGCGCTATTTTTGAGTATCAGTGCCGGAGTATAGATACACAAGCCGATTTAGTGCAAATTAAACAAGTAATGTAGAGCAATGTCGGTTTATTGCAAATAAATCATGGGAAATTTGAGCAGCAGGACCCTGCTTATGCGCTCAAAAATTGCTTTACCGACTCAGCATCGAGGAAATAGTGGCAGAGCTGCGTCGCTGCCTCTTCGTTATTGCTGCCCGCCAGAACCGGCACCAGCTCATCGTATTTCGCCACCAGTGCGGGATCCGCGTCGACATCAACCACGTCGACGGTGAACCAGCCCGCATCATTCCCATCCGCGGGCCGCAAGGCCAGCAGAGCTTGCAACATGTCTTCGCACAGATGGCAGTAAGACCGGCTATACAAGATGAAATGTTTTTTTGGCATGCATTCACGCTTTTAGAAAAGCCTGGCCGGAAAACAAAAAGCTGCAGACCGTACAGATCTGCAGCCCCAGACAAGAATTACCGCTTAAATCAGTTACTTGGACGCAAAGGCACGAATTGCGATGACTCGCCGCGCCGCACCAGCAGCACCGCCATTTTCTTCGGCTCAAGCTTAGCCACCAGGACGTTGAACTGCTTGGCGTCCTTGATATCGGTATTGTTCAGGCGCTGCACCACGTCACCGGCACGCAAGCCGACCTTGGCTGCGCTGCCTTCAGCCGATTCGACCTGCACGCCGCTGTCGATGCCCAGCTCTTTCTTCTTGGCCTCGTTCAAATCACTGACAATCAGGCCGAGCGCATTGGCGACCTGCTGTTCCTTCTTCGGCTTGACATCGTCGTCGCTGGCGACCTTGTCGGCAGCCAGTTCGGTGATGACGATCGGGAAGTCGCGGCTGCTGCCCTTGCGCCAGACGCTGATAGTGCCGCGCGCGCCCGGCTTGGCATTGCCGACCAGGCGCGGCAGATCGTTGGCTTTTTCGATCGCCGTGCCGTTGAATTTCAAGATGATGTCGCCCGCCTGCAAGCCAGCCTTGGCCGCCGGACCATCCGCCTCAACCCGCGCCACCAAGGCGCCTTCAGCCTTCGGCAGGCCCAGCGATTCCGCCACATCCTTCGTGACTTCGCCGATCTGCACACCGATGCGGCCGCGCGTCACCTTGCCCGAGGCTTTCAGCTGATCCGAGACGCGCATCGCTTCATCGATAGGCACGGCAAACGAAATCCCCATGAAGCCGCCGGAGCGGCTGTAGATCTGCGAATTGATGCCAACCACTTCGCCGCGCATATTGATCAGCGGGCCGCCGGAATTGCCGGGATTGACGGCAACGTCGGTCTGGATCAGCGGCAGGTAGTCGCCAGTGTCGCGCGCCTTGGCCGAAATGATGCCGGCGGTCACGGTGTTTTCCAGGCCGAACGGCGAGCCGATCGCCAGCACCCATTCGCCGGCCTTGATCTTGTCGGAATCGCCCATGGTCAGGCGCGGCAGGTTGGCGCCGTCGATTTTCAGCAAGGCGACGTCGCTGCGGGTATCCGCACCGATGACCTTGGCCTTGAATTCACGCTTGTCGGTCAGCGTGACATACACTTCGCTGGCGCCATCGATTACGTGGGCATTGGTCATCACATAGCCGTCGGCGGAGATCACGAAACCAGAACCGACGCCGCGCGGCACTTCTTCCTGCGCCTTCGGATCAACCTTGCGGCCACGCTGGCCAGGGGCCTGCGGGCGCGGCGTGTTAGGGATTGGAACGCCAAAAAAACGACGGAAGAATTCCTGCATCTCGTCGTCGCTCGGGTCGCCTGAATCGCCCTGGCCGGACCTGATTTTTTCGGTGGTGCGGATATTGACTACTGCCGGCCCGGTCTTTTCAACGATATCGGTAAAGTCCGGTAGACCGGAGACCGGTGCGGCGATTGCCTGGGGACCAATGCCGACCATGGCTGGAACAAAAAAAGCGGCAGTCGCGCTGACTGCCATTGCAGATAAAACACCACGAACCGGCCCAAGCATTTTCATAGTCATAAAGTTTTATTTGTTTTTGAGTTCAATCGAATTCGCCACCTGCCTCATCGCTGCTGGCGGCACGTCACCAACAATCGTCAACCAATAATCCCCCTGCCGCTTGCCGACAATATTCAAAGCTCCCTGCTGCAGGGAGCCTTCGGTACGGCTTTGACTGCCCGGCTCGATGAATATCGAAATCGCCACCAGCCCATCCGAAAAAATCAATTGCGATACTTCGCGTCGCGCTGCCGCCGGCGGCGGCGCGCTGGCGCTGCTCTTGGCTGGCGGGCCGTCAGTCACCAGGCGCTTGAGTTCGCGTACCTTCTTGAATCCGGCAGGCATGCCGGTGACGCTCCATTCGTTCAGATTGGCTGGATTGATGACATTGCTTTCCGTATGCCAGCTGCTGGTGTTGCCGAAACTCGGCTTCAGGCTGCGATGGTCGACATTGCCTATGCCAATCTGGGTAAATGAAATCTGCTCGATGATTTCATTCTTGCCGTTCAGAGTCTGCGCCCGCAACAACAGGCCGGAATTCTTTTCCGCCCACAGCTTGTAGCCATAGCGCATATTGTCCTTCGGCTCCAGCAGCACGGCCTGGCAATCGAAACCGGCAACCCGCCCGGTCTCGCCCAATTTTATATTGTAGTAATCGCTCAAGTCGGACGGCAGCGCGGCCAGGATGGCAGGAAAACCATCCTGGGTGACGCGCTTTTCGACGATCTTGGTTTTCGTCTCCGGCATGTAGCCAGTGACGTCTTCATTGCGCCGGATATACTCGCGCGGCTGACCGTCGAGGATTTCCAGTTTTTCTATCTCATTCCGACCTTCGAGCACATGCGTAATACGTGAAGTACGTATCTGGTTGGCCTGCTGGTAGATGAAAGTGCCGGAATAGTTCAGCTTTTGCGCCGCCGCCTGGATTTTTTTCAGCAAGGCTTGCGCATCCTGCCTGTCGGCAGCATTTCCGGCATCCGTGCTTTCCGCCTGGGCGGAAAGCACTATCATCATCGACAGCAATACTCCCAGTAATACTCCCGGCAAAACTCGCGCCTGCCGCATATTAGTTATCAGCATCAGGTGCAAATTTGGCTGGCCGTGCGTACTGCGCAGCGCTGTAAAGGGAAGGAGAGAAACGCTGATGCGCCGACAGATATTCATCCATCCGCGAATCACGCAATACTTCTCCGGCATGCGTCATGACGCGAACGTCGCCAGCATTGGACGCCAGGGCCAGTTGCGAAGTTGCCACCGCAGCAGGAGCAGGCGCCGGGGCGCTGACGATCGCCAGCTGCGGCGAAATGATGAATGCCGCCGCCGCCACTGCTGCCGCCGCCATGCCTGGCAGGGCAAAGCGCTTGATGCTGCGCCTGCCGCCTGCGACAGCGATATGCACAGGCTGGCCGCCACCGACAGCGATCTGTTCAGATGGCTGCACGGTGACGGCCAACGGCGCTGCAATGATCGTTGGCTCGGCATCGAGCCGCGCCGACATGCGCGCCGAAAAATCCGAACTCATGGTCAGCGCCATATCGTCGGAACGCAGGATATCGCCTATCTGGTGATAGACATCCCACGCATCGCGGCCGTCGGCCTGGCGCAAGGCCGCCAGCGCCATGTCAATATAGGCGCTGGATAACTCCCCATCAGCCAAGGCAGAAATCTGCTCTTGGGTCATATCTTTGGTATTCATAAGTCACCTTAAAACCTGGCCAACCCCTTCGTTCCCGAAAAACCACTATCTTTTTTACCAACGTTTGTCGATGGCCGTACCCAGCAATGGCCTCAACTTATCTGCGATAGCTTCCCGTGCCCTAAATATTCGACTGCGTACTGTACCTATGGGACACCCCATTGCCTCAGCAATTTCGTCATAACTCAAACCCTCGATCTCGCGCAAGGTGATTGCCGTGCGCAGCTCTGCCGGCAAAGCCTCCATTGCAGTATTCACGGTCTGTGCTATCTGCTTGGTGGCTAGCAAAGATTCAGGAGTGTTTATATCCCTTAGTTGCTCGCCGTCGTCAAAAGTTTCTGCTTCTTCTGAATTTGACTCGGTTGAGGTCGGCGCCCTGCGCCCCTGGGTCACCAAATAATTCTTGGCAGTATTAATACCAATGCGATACAGCCAAGTGTAAAAGGCCGAGTCGCCCCGGAACTGAGGCAGCGCCCGGTAAGCCTTGATAAAGGCTTCCTGCACAACATCCTCGGCTTCTGCCTGATCGCGCACCAGGCGCGAAACAAGACGCATTAGCTTTCGCTGGTATTTGAGAACCAGCAGCTCGAACGCCTTCTTATCGCCGCGCTGTACGCGCTCGACAAGCAGTTGATCAATTTCGCGTTCTGTCGTCAAACCCCATTCCCTTGTTTTGTTGCGACGTGCATACGGGACCGGACATAGATAGTAAGCAATAACATAAGTTCAATGAAAAGCTCATTCATTAGCCAAGCCGGCGACCCCGGTTTTGTGCGTGCCGCCGCGGTGTGCGGCAATCCAGCGGCAAGCCACGGACAAAACTCTAAAAGTATCGTTAGAAACACAATCAGGCAGTATAGCGATTGTTCGGACCGAGCCGCTAGCCAATCGGAGGCGCAGCAACAGTAAATGTGACCAGATGGTAGTGCTTTCAAGCAGCTGCACCGGCGCCGGATTTGAGATCCGGCTTATATTGCTGGCAGCAATATAAGCCATTCTGATCTGGCCGTTTGCGGCGATATCGAGTTGAATCGCGCAGCGCCCTCGATAGTAGCGCAGCATGCCGTACGCAGCTGCCGACACGCATAGTGTGGCCAGAGCGGCACGTACCGGCAATAGCAAATTGCCAACAGCGCCGCTGGCGATAAGAACGCCAACCAGCCCGGCCAGCGCGCATTCAGTCGCCACCAGGGTCAGCAGCAACCTGGACGGTTTGATAACGGTGCTGAAGGCGATTGACATGATGCCTAGCCTGAAGCGAATTTTGAACCGGTCGCCAGGGAAACCGGTTCAAAGTGGTTTTGCAAAAACTTAGATTTTGCCAAAAACCAAGGTGCCATTCGTGCCGCCAAAGCCGAATGAGTTCTTGACAGCGATGTCGATCTTCATGTCACGTGCGGTATTGGCGCAGTAGTCAAGATCGCATTCAGGATCCTGATTGAAGATATTGGTGGTCGGCGGTGAGATCTGGTTATGCAAGGCCAGCACAGTGAACACCGATTCCAGGCCACCGGCGCCGCCCAGCAAATGCCCGGTCATCGACTTGGTGGAATTCACCACCAGTTTGTAAGCGTGGTCGCCGAAAGCCGCCTTGATGGCGTCGTTTTCATTCTTGTCGCCGATCTGCGTCGAGGTGCCGTGCGCATTCAGGTACTGTACCTGGTCGGCATTCACCCCGGCGTCGCGCAAGGCATTGCCGACGCAACGGCGTGGGCCGTCCAGGCTTGGCGCCGTCATGTGGTAGGCGTCGCCGCTCATGCCGAAGCCGAGCAGTTCCGCGTAGATCTTGGCGCCGCGCGCCTTGGCGTGTTCGTATTCTTCGAGCACCAGCACGCCGGCGCCCTCACCCAATACGAAACCGTCGCGATCCTTGTCCCAAGGACGGGAAGCGGTAGCGGGATCGTCATTGCGCGCCGACAAAGCACGCGGCGAGGTAAAGCCGCCGATGCCCAGCGGCGATACGCTGGCTTCCGCGCCGCCGGCAATCATCACGTCGGCATCGCCGTACTGAATCATGCGGCCGGCTACGCCGATACTATGCAGGCCGGTGGTACAGGCAGTGACTATCGCCAGATTCGGTCCTTTCAGACCGTATTTGATCGACAGGTTGCCGGAAATCATGTTGATGATCGATGCCGGGATGAAGAACGGACTGATGCGGCGCGGGCCGCGGTTAGTCAGCTCGGCGTGTGTTGCTTCGATCAAGGGCAGGCCACCAATGCCGGAGCCGATAATGACGCCTATCCGCTCAGCATTAGCTTCAGTTACTTCCAGGCCACTGTCTTGCATCGCCTGCATTCCCGCCGCCATGCCATAGTGGATAAAAGTATCCATATGCCGTGCTTCTTTGGCCGGAATGTAATCTTCGATATTGAAGCCCTTGACCTCCCCCGCAAAGCGCGTGGAAAAGGCAGTGGCGTCAAACTTGGTGATGGCTGCGATACCCGATTTGCCTGAGATTATCGCACTCCACGCATCGGCAATAGTATTGCCGACCGGTGAAATGCAACCCAGACCGGTTATAACAACGCGACGTTCACGTGTGCGGCTCAAGCGGTTCTCCTGGATACATTCAAAGCGTGCTTAGGCTGCCTTGACGTGGGCCTTAGCGTAATCAATTGCCTGTTGCACTGTAGTGATCTTTTCAGCTTGTTCGTCAGGGATTTCCATTTCGAACTCATCTTCCAGTGCCATCACCAGTTCAACGGTGTCGAGCGAATCAGCACCCAGATCGTTGACAAACGACGATTCGATCTTGATGTCTGCTTCTGCGACGCCCAGTTGCTCAGCGACGATTTTTTTAACGCGTTGTTCGATATCGGACATGTGATGCCTCCATTAGGTTACAGAAAGTGCGCGCATTTTAGCAGGTTTGCGCATTGAAAATTTACTTTCGACATTAGTCTTTAATATTTAGCAAAACTATGTCAAAAGCTTCTAAATAGGCACTACTTACTTCCAACCCCGGACCAGACCTTACTTCGACTTGGCCAAGGATACTAGGCAAAAGCCCAATTTAGCCCATATACATGCCGCCATTCACGTGCAAGGTAGTGCCCGTGATGTAGCCGGCTTGCGACGATGCCAGGAAAGCCACAGCCGCGGCGATATCCTCTGCGGCGCCCAGGCGTCCCAGCGGAATCTGCTGCAGCAAGGCGGCGGTTTGCTGCTCGCCCAGCTCCTTGGTCATGTCGGTATCGATAAAACCCGGAGCGACGCAATTGACCGTGATATTGCGGCTGCCGATCTCGCGCGCCAGCGCGCGGCTCATGCCGGCGACGCCAGCCTTGGCTGCGGCATAGTTCATCTGGCCCGGATTGCCGGCCGAGCCGACCACCGAAGTGATATTGATGATGCGGCCGTGCTTGGCCTTTATCATGCCACGCAAGACGGCGCGCGACAAACGCCCGACCGCGGTCAGGTTGGTGGCGATCACGGCATCCCATTCCTCGTCCTTCATGCGCATTGCCAGTTGATCCTGGGTAATACCTGCATTATTGACAAGGATCGACAAGCCGCCGAATTCCTTTTGCGTCAACTCTACAGCGGCGGCACAGCCTGCGACATCGTTAACGTTGAGCATGATGCCGCGGCCGTTGCCGGCATGCGCAGCCTGCATGTATTCGGTGATGGCGGCAGCGCCGGCTTCCGAAGTCGCGGTGCCGATCACCTTGGCGCCGCGCTTGAGCAGTTCGAGCGCGATGGCGCGGCCGATACCGCGCGAAGCGCCGGTCACCAGAGCGACCTGGCCGGCCAGGTCTTGTACATCTGCAGTCTGTAAAGTCACTTGAATGTCTCCAACATTTTATCCAGCGACGCCTGGTCGACGATGACATCGCCGATCAAGCTATCATTAATACGCTTGGTCAAGCCAGCAAGAACCTTGCCCGGACCGCATTCAACCACATGCGTGACGCCTTCGGCAGCAATCTTCTGCACCGTTTCCACCCAGCGCACCGGGCTTGCGGCCTGGCGCACCAGCGCGTCCTTGATGGCTTGCGGATCGCTGACGATGGCGACATCGACATTGTTGATCAAGGCGATCTGCGGCGCTGAGAAAGCCAGATCCTGCATGTATTCACGCAAACGATCCGAGGCCGGCTTCAACAGCGAGGAATGAAATGGGGCCGAAACCGGCAATGGCAAGGCGCGTTTTGCACCTTTTTCTTTCGCAATCACACAGGCGCGCTCGATTGCACCCTTATGGCCGGCAATCACCACCTGCGCCGGCGCATTGAAATTCACCGCCTCGACCACTTCGCCCTGCGCCGCGGCCAGGCAGACCGCACGCACGTCCTCGTCAGCCAAGCCTAAAATGACGGCCATGCCGCCCTGCCCGACCGGCACCGCCTGCTGCATGGCTTGCGCGCGGAAACGCACCAGCGGCACGGCATCCTTGAACGCAATCACGCCGGCAGCCACCAGCGCCGAGTACTCGCCCAGGCTGTGGCCAGCCACCAGCGACGGTGCTTTGCCGCCAGCCGCCAGCCAGGCGCGATAGCAAGCCACCGCCGCCGTCAACATGACCGGCTGGGTATTGGTGGTCAGGTCCAGCTCTTCCTTCGGCCCCTCGGCGATCAACTTGCCAAGATCGAACTGCAGCGCTTCGGAAGCTTCCGCCACCGTGTCTTTCACTACCGGGTTATCGGCAAAACCGTTCAACATGCCAACGGCCTGCGAACCCTGGCCCGGGAAAACAAATGCGAATTTATTCATGCCTTACCTGTAGATATCAAATTTATCAAACACGCGCCGGCGTAGCGCAGCGCGCTGGCAGCAATCTGCTGCCAGATTGCACCTTAAAGCGCTCAATGCGTCTTTACATGCGCGCTAAAATTGCGCCCCAGGTAAAGCCGCCGCCGACCCCTTCCATCATGACGTTCTGGCCAGGCTTGACGCGACCGTCGCGCACTGCCTTGTCCAGCGCCAGCGGAATCGATGCGGCCGAGGTATTGCCATGCTGGTCTACCGTCACCACCATACGTTCGTTATCCAGGCCCAGCTTGCGGGCGGTGCTTTGCATGATGCGGATATTGGCCTGGTGCGGGATCAGCCAGTCGATTTCGGACGCTTCCATGCCAGCCATCAGCAAAGCTTCGTTGGCGACCTTTTCCAGCACCGAGACTGCCAGCTTGAACACCGCCTGGCCATCCATGTACAGGAATGCGCTACCCTCGACCACGCCGGAACTGACCTTGCCCGGCACGCACAGGATATCTTTATAGCGGCCGTCGGCATGCAGCTTGGTGGCCAGGATGCCGGGCTCGGCGGAACCGGTCATGACCACGGCGCCGGCGCCGTCGCCGAACAACACACAAGTAGTGCGATCTTCAAAATTCAGGATGCGCGAAAACACTTCGGTGCCGATCACCAGCACATTCTTGTGCGCACCGGACTTGATGAAGGCGTCGGCAATCGACACCGCATAGACGAAACCACTGCATACCGCCTGCACGTCAAACGCCGCGCCGCCGCTGGTGATGCCGAGCTTTTGCTGGACCACGCAGGCAGTGCTGGGAAAGCCGCCGAAATAATCCGGGGTCGAAGTGGCGACGATGATCAGGTCGATGTCCTCAGCCTGCATGTGCGCCATCTCCAGCGCCTGCTTGGCAGCCGCTACCGCCAGGTCGCTCGATTGCACATCGGCTTCGGCATAGTGGCGCGCGGCGATGCCGCTGCGCGAAAAAATCCATTCGTGGGATGTTTCAATCCCCTTCTCGGCCAACTGCGCCGTGAGTTCCTGATTGCTTACCCGCTTCGGAGGCAAATAGCTGCCGGTGCCGACAATTTTGCTATATGTAGTCATGCTGTCTTTTGTTGGGTTGATTCAGTATTGACGATTTCACCGGAAACCTCACCCGCGCCGGTATTGACTGCAGGTACAGCTGCGGCTTGCGGCATCAGCTCCGCAATCGTAGTCGCAATACGAGACAATACATCATATTTGGCTGCGTCGAATGCGCGCTGTATGGCCCACTCATAGCCATAGGCATCGGCGCCGCCGTGACTCTTGAAAACCAGCCCGCGCAAGCCGAGCAGGCTGGCGCCGTTGTAACGCGAAGGATTGAGGCGGCGCGAGATGGCCTTGATGGCGCCGCGGGCGATCACCGCGCCCAGCATGTTGAGCGCCCCGCTCTTGAATTCGGTGGTGAGCACGGACTTGACGAAACGCCCCAGGCCTTCCGAGGCCTTGAGCGTGACGTTGCCGACGAAGCCGTCGCAGACGACGATGTCGGTGGTGCCTTCGAAAATATCGTTGCCTTCGACATTGCCGTAGAAATTCAGGATGCCTTTTTCATGATCCGCGCGCAGCAGTTCGGCGGTCTGCTTGACCACTTCATTGCCCTTGATATCTTCCTCGCCGACATTCAGCAAGCCGACAGTCGGCCGCGGCTTGCCTTCCATGGCCGAAACCAGGGCCGAGCCCATCAGCGCAAACTGGTGCAGATGCTGAGGTTCGCAATCGACGTTCGCGCCCAGGTCGAGCATATAGGTCGGACCGTCTTTCTGATTGGGCAGCAGCGTGCAGATTGCCGGGCGGTCGACGCCATGCAAGGTCTTGAGAAGATAGCGGGAAACCGCCATCAGGGCGCCGGTGTTGCCGGCCGAGACGCAGGCCTGCACCTGCTGGTCCTTGACCAGTTGCAGGGCAACGCGCATGGAGGAGTCTTTTTTACGGCGCAAGGCGGTTTCGATCGAGTCATCCATCGTTACCACTTCGGATGCATGCAATACCGACAAGCGCGGGTGCGCGCTGGCCTTGTGCTTCTTCAGCTGGGCGCGAATTTCCTCTTCGAGCCCAACCAGCACCAATTCAGCTTCGGGCTGGCGATTAGCGAACGAAACTGCAGCAGGTACGGTAACCGACGGGCCGTGATCGCCACCCATGCAGTCAATAGAAATTTTAATTGTCATTGTTTTGATTCAGTGCCTACTCTAACCCCGTCATTATGAGGCAGATTGAGCGCGATTCAAAATGACGCAAGGATTAATTACGTACACATTACGCATACAAAAACGGCGCTACTGAGAAAACTCATCGCGCCGCCTTCAACCTGCATCACAAGAACAGAGATTACTCGTCGTTCTTGGTCTTCAACACTTTACGGCCACGGTAAAAGCCGTTCGGGCTGATGTGGTGGCGCAGATGTGTTTCACCAGTCGTTGGCTCGATAGCCAGCGGAGGCGCAACCAGAAAATCGTGGGCACGGTGCATGCCGCGCTTGGATGGGGTCTTCTTATTTTGTTGAACTGCCATGATAACTCCTGCTTTCTTAAGATCTAAAGTTTAACATATCCAACCCTCAGAACAGGGAAAGGCTGGATACTCCTGCCGCGTATGGAATGCGCGGATTTTACTACCTATTGCCACACCTTAGTCACACATCATCAAAATCACACTCTACGACTGTGAAAATCAGCGCGACAAATTTACCGCAATTCGTTTTAATTCTTCAAACTCTTGAGCATTGCAAACGGGGATTCTTTTTTGCTGGCTTTGAGCCCTTCAAGCGCTGACTGATCCGGACAGACCGCATGCTTGGGCGAGAGCGGCAAGGCCAGCAAGGCCTCGTCTTCAATCAATTCAATAATATTCAGTGATTTGGTGCCGACAATGACATCAATCTCGTCATTATCAAGCAGCGCATCGATTTCATCGGCGCTTTCTTCGTCTTTTGCCAACACCAGTACGGATTCCGCATCGATATCGAAGGCAAATGGCGTCAAGCAGCGTTGACACATGATCTTGATCGCGCCAGTGACCGACATCGTCAGTTGCGGGTGACCCAAGGAATCAGCACCGCCTACCAGGACCCAGTGCAGCGCGCCGGAGCGGTCTGCCGACTCATCCGCCAGGCGACCAAGGTCAGCCACGGCGATTTCGCCTTCACGGCGCTCTTTATGGCGCGAATACTCAAAGGCGTCGATTATAAAAGCACTCATAATAACGCTGAACCCAGCCGAACCCGGAAAACCTGCGATAATAACAGCCTTTTCCTTTATTCGTCAAAGTGTTAGCGTATTTTCCGCCTTTTATTGCCGGACCTGCGCTCAAATGACGAAAATCATGGCCTCTTTACAACAGACCACCGGACGACTGCACCCAATATGTTACCACCCTTGCCGCGCCTGATCCTGGGCTCCAGCTCCAAATACCGCAAAGAATTGCTTTCCCGGCTACAAATCCCCTTCGATGTCATGGTGCCGGCCATCGATGAAACCGCCCTTCCCGGCGAAACCCCGCAAGCCACGGCTCTGCGCCTGGCGCTGGGAAAAGCCCGCGCCGTGGCGCTGCTGGCGCCCGGCGCACTGGTGATTGGCTCGGACCAGGTCGCCACCCTGGACGGTGAGCAGATCGGCAAGCCGGGCGATCATGGCAACGCGCTGAAACAACTGCAGAAAATGCGCGGCCGCCGCGTCATCTTCCATAGCGCCCTGTGCCTGTGGGATGGCCGCGCAGCACAGCCGGAAAAAGCGGCGCAGATCGAAAACATCCAGACCTTCGTCACCTTCCGCGACCTGCCCGACGCCGAACTGGATGCCTACTTGCGTATCGAGCAACCCTACGATTGCGCCGGCAGCGCAAAAAATGAAGGCCTGGGCATCGCCATCCTGGAAAAAATCGAGAGCACCGATCCGACCGCCCTGACCGGATTGCCATTGATTGCCCTGACCAGTATGCTACGCCGCGCCGCCCTTCCGTTTTTTACATATAAATAATTGCGGGACAGAGTTTAAGAGCCACCGTAGCGTGGCGAGCTACTCTGTCCCCAACTAACTAGAACCCAACATGCCAGGCATTCTGTACTTGATTCCCAACACCCTCGGCCAAAGCGATGCCGCTCCGGCACAACAACTGGCCGCTGTCATTCCGACCGAAGTCCAGGCGCTGACCGCCAGGCTCGATTATTTCATCGCTGAAAACGCAAAGACCACGCGCGCGTTCCTGAAGCTGGTCGATGCCGTCCAACCATTGGTCAAGCCGCTGCAGGAAATCCAGATCGCCGAACTCAACGTGAATACCGCCAGCGCCGCCTTGCCGGCCTTGCTGGCGCCTATCCTGGCGGGCCAGGACGCCGGCTTGATCTCGGAAGCCGGCGTGCCGGCGGTAGCGGATCCCGGCGCCAACCTGGTGCGGCTGGCGCATGCGCACAACATTCAGGTGCGGCCGCTGGTGGGGCCTTCATCCTTGCTGCTGGCGGTCATGGGCAGCGGCCTCAACGGCCAGAGCTTTGCCTTCAACGGCTACCTGCCGACCGATGCCGAGCAGCGCGGCAAGCGCATCAAGGCGCTGGAGCTGCGTTCGCGCCAGGAGCAGCAGACCCAGCTGTTCATTGAAACGCCCTACCGCAACGGCGCCTTCCTGGAAGCGCTGGCCAACAGTTGCCAGGCCGGCACGCTGATCTGCGTCGCCACCGATCTGACCCTGCCTACTGAAACCATCAAGACGCAGACAGCCGCCAAATGGAAGAGCGCGCTGGCCGCCGGCAAGCACCCGGACTTCCACAAGAAACCGACTGTGTTTTTATTTTTGGCCCAGTAATGTTTATTTAAACAAGCGCCCAGGAAAATTTATCCGCGCTTTTCGTACAGCTTTTCAGGCAATGTTTTTTTTCAGCGGCAAACACGGCGCACCAAATGCAAAACGGCAACGGTATTGCGCCGTCGCCGTTTTTGCTAGTCTCGAAAGACAGGGGTTGAGAAGTCGAAAACTTCTCGGTGCCGCATCAATGATGCGGTGGTTTGTCCAGTAGTCAATAACGATTCCAAAGCAAGGGGTTGTATTGCCGTTGGAATGATTTTTTGCTACCGAAGCAATTGCAACTGGGTGGCCAACGAGTTTGCTATTTCTATAATCGCCTCCTCCGTTCGCTATTCCTTTGGTCCCTTTAATATACGCCAGGATCGCGAAGATACAAGGCGAATTACGGTAATACGGTATTACCTTATAACGCTTTCAACATTCGTTGTTTTATAAAAAACCCGCCGGCGATTTCTCGCGAGCGGGCTCGTTAAATAAAATCCAACGCGAAAATTCAATGCGAAAAAATCATTGCAGAAAACTCAACGCAGGCTAGGCCGCACTTGGTTCGCCAGCGATTGCACCACGCCGGCGCCCATCGCCACGCCAAATTTTTTCAGCACACGTTCAGGCAAACCTTCGCTCTTGGTGTAATCGACAATATCTTCCTGCTTCAAGACATCGCGCGCCACGCTGTCGACCGTGCCGTAACCGTCTGCCAGGCCCATGTCGATTGCCTTGGAGCCGCTCCAGAACAGGCCGGAGAAGGTTTCCGGCGTTTCCTTCAGACGCGCGCCGCGGCCCTTGCGGACAACGTCGATGAACTGCTGATGAATCTCCGCTAGCATGGTTTGCGCATAACCTTTTTGCGTCGTGCTCATCGGGCTGAACGGATCGAGGAAGCCCTTGTTCTCGCCTGCAGTCAGCAGGCGCCGCTCGACGCCGACCTTGTCCATCAGGCCGGTGAAGCCGAAGCCATCCATCAGCACGCCGATAGAGCCGACGATGCTGGCCTTGTTGACATAGATCTTGTCGGCCGCGGCAGCGATGTAGTAGCCGCCGGAAGCGCACATCTCATCGACCACCACATACAAAGGCTTGTTCGGATATTCCTTGCGCAAGCGGATGATTTCATCATTGATGATGCCGGCCTGCACCGGGCTGCCGCCAGGGCTGTTGATGCGCAAGATCACGCCGACCGAATCATCGGCGGCGAAAGCATTGTCGAGCGCCGGCACCACCACGCCGGCGGAGCCGTTGCCTTCCGATTCGATGGCGCCGTTGATCTTCACCAGCGCGGTATGGGCGCCGACGGTTTGCGTATCCGAGCCTTCGTAATTCAGCCCCAGCCAAAAGGCAAAACCGACCACGCCGAGGACCGCCAGCTTGAAGAAGATGCCCCAGCGGCGGCGGGCGCGCTGCTCGCGCAGCGAGGCAAACGCCAGCTTTTCCAGCAGTTCGCGTTCCCAGCCTTCTTTTTTTGCCGGCAGCGCAGTATCCACATTATCAAATTCGTTATTGCTCATGGTGCTCACTCACGTCGATTATCAGGGATCGTTCAATATGCACAGGTCGCCAGGCCAGATCAGGCTAGCGCCGGCCGCACATATTCATCAGGGATCCAGAACACCTGATCATTACTTTCTTCAACTAAAATCTTGTGCAGGCGGCCGCCGCGGCATGGACCGCCGGCGCAGCGTCCGGTTTCCGGCTCATACACTGCGCCGTGGGTGGCGCACATCAGGTACAGGCCGCTGGATTCGAAGAAGTCGCCTTCGTTCCAGTCCAGTTCCATCGCCACGTGAGCGCAACGGTTCAGGTAGGCATGTACAACATTGTCATAGCGGATGGCAAACGCCACCGCATCGTCGCCCCATGCCGTCACCGGAAAACGCACCCCCTTGCCGCGCTCCGCCAGGGCGGCAGAAGCGCAGATGGGAATGCGCAGACTATTTACGGCTTGTTCAGACATCGCTTGGCACTCTCGTTGGCAACCTGCATCAGTTTTAAATTCAGGCGTTATTAATCAGCCAGTCGTGCAGCTGCGGCGTCGACGTCGCGCTGAACAGCGGCTTCAGCGCATTCAGTTCATGCGCCGGATGGGCGCCGTACTGTACCGCGATACCGGCGGCGCCGGCATTGATCGCCATCTGCAGATCATGTGTGGTGTCGCCGATCATCACCGTCCGCTTCAGATCCTGGCCCAGCTCGCGCGTCAGTTCCTGCAGCATGGCGGGATGCGGCTTGGAGAAGGTTTCGTCAGCGCAGCGAGTGGCGTCGAACACTGACAGCAGCTTGGTTTCGTGCAAGGCGCGGTTCAGCCCGACCCGGCTCTTGCCAGTGGCGATCGCCAGGAAATAACCTTGCTGCGACAGATCGGCCAGCATTTCGCGAACGCCGTCGAACAGGGTCAGGTCCTGGTCCTGCGCCAGATAATGATAACGATAGCGCTCCACCACGCGCGGATACTGGCTGGCGTCAAGGCCCGGCATCGCTACCTGCATTGCTTCGCCCAGGCCCAGCCCGATCACATGCGAGGCCGCCTTGTTGTCCGGAATCGGCAAGCCCAGGTCCCTGGCCGCGGCCTGGATACACTTCACGATGATGGCGGTACTGTCCATCAAGGTGCCATCCCAATCAAATACGATTAAGTCAAAATTCTTTCTTGCCATATTGCCCGGCAATTGCTTGCCAGCTCCTGTTGTTGGGTTTTGCCTGCCGGCCAAAGAAGTACACAAAAACACGCAATCGGCGATCGGCAAACCAATAGATAGATAAATACTAACTGATATTCTAATCGCCCGTGGTACGTGATGGTGCCGGAGCAACATCCGATTTATTTTCCTGAGGTAAACTTTTCAGGAATTTCTCACATTCCGGCGGCAGCGGCGCCTTCAAGGTCACCGGCTTACCGGTCTCAGGATGGGCAAAGGTAATCTGATAGGCATGCAAAAACATCCGCTTCAGGGCGATGCGCTGGCCATCCGCCTTCTGCAAGGCGCGGTTCAACGCAAAATCGCCATACTTGTCGTCGCCGGCGATGGCAAAGCCGCTGGAGGACAGATGGACCCTGATCTGGTGCGTGCGCCCGGTCTTCAATTCCGCTTCCAGCAAGGCATAGTCGCCGTAGCGCCGAATCAGGTTGAAGATGGTGTGCGAAGCCTGGCCGTCGGCCTGCACCCGCACCCGGCGTTCGCCATCGGCCGCCGTATATTTGTGCAGGGCCAATTTAATATGCTGGCGCTCGTTTTGCCAATCGCCGTGCACCAATACCAGGTATCGCTTGTCGGTATCGCCGTCGCGCATCTGTTCGTGCAGATTGGTCAGCGCCGAGCGTTTTTTTGCCAACAACAAAATCCCGGAGGTATCGCGATCCAGCCTGTGCACCAGTTCCAGGAACTTGGCGTCCGGACGCGCCGCCCGCAGTTGTTCGATGACGCCATAGCTGACGCCGGAGCCGCCATGCACGGCGACCCCTGCCGGCTTGTCGATCACCAGCATATGATTATCTTCAAGCAATATCTTGAATTCCGCGCCTGGCACGACCTGCTCTTGTTTTTCAGCAATACGAATCGGCGGCACCCGGATCACGTCGCCTTCCAGCAAACGGTAGGTCTGGTCGATGCGGCCTTTATTGACCCTGACCTCGCCCGAACGCAGCACACGATAAATATGGCTTTTGGGCACACCTTTACAAATACGCAACAAAAAATTGTCGATCCGTTGACCGGCATCCTCTTCGCCTATGGTCAGCAGTTGAACTTGCAGCGGCGCCGGAGGTGGCTTCACCTCTTGCTCCACAGCTACTTTTGGCTCAGCCTTGTGCTTGGCCGCGGCTTGCGTCCGCGGCTCCGGGCGAGACTTGACTCGCCCTCCAGAAAATCTCGCTAAGTCCTTCATTTTGAATATATAATTGTTGCGCGACTGTTCAGAAACAGTTGCTGGTGTAAGAATAAAAAGACCATTCTACACAGGGGCGTCCCCATCAGCCTCGCCAATTTGCAAATTTGATGGGAAATGTGTACGCATCACCCCTGCGCGAGTCAAGGTCGCACCGTTGTTGTCATCGGATAGCGCGCACGGATGCTGAACAAGAATGTCTGGATGATTAGGATAAAGTCCGGCGAGCCCGATGCGATTCAGTCGCGACGAGCTCGCCGGTTGATGTAGTGCTTATAAACAAGTCGATTAACTTTACTGAAACCAATGCCTCATTTGGCTCTATCAAGCTGCTCACCGCCTGGCGTCATGCTCGCGATCCGCGAACTGCAAGATGCTGTGCCGGTGCACGCTGGTAGTCTTCTGTAATACGACAGCACTGTATCCGCGCCTGTGCATTGCGCCCTACGTATGTAGATCAGGCGCTGCACGCCAAGGCACCCTCCCCCCCCAGACAACTGCGTTCTCGCGTACATCCCTGTACTTTTTGGCGCTGACAGAATGCTGAAGAACAGCATCATTAAGCGCCATTGAATTGACCCAAGGGTCACGGAGCGAAAAAATGAAACGCATGTTGTTTAATGCCACGCAGCAGGAAGAACTGCGCGTGGCTATTGTTGACGGGCAAAAGCTCATCGACATCGATATCGAAACCACCGGACGCGAACAACGCAAGTCCAATATCTACAAAGGTGTGATTACCCGTATTGAGCCGTCGCTGGAAGCCTGCTTTGTCAACTACGGTGAAGAGCGTCATGGCTTCTTGCCGTTCAAGGAAGTCGCCCGCACCTACTTCAAGGAAGGCGTCGACGTCCGTACCGCATCGATCAAGGATGCCCTGCGCGAAGGCCAGGAAATCATGGTCCAGGTCGAAAAGGAAGAGCGCGGCAACAAAGGCGCGGCCCTGACCTCCTTCGTCTCGCTGGCCGGCCGCTACCTGGTCCTGATGCCGAACAATCCGCGCGGCGGCGGCGTATCGCGCCGGGTCGAAGGTGAAGATCGCCAGGAACTGCGCGAAACCATGGATCAGCTGGACCTGCCTAGCGGCATGTCAGTGATCGCCCGCACTGCCGGCATCGGCCGCAATGTTGATGAATTGCAATGGGACTTGAACTACCTGATGCAACTCTGGCGTGCTATCGAAGGCGCCGGCACTCAGGGCAAGGGCGCTTTCCTGATTTATCAGGAATCGTCGCTGGTGATCCGCGCGATCCGCGATTACTTCCAGCCGGATATCGGCGAAATCCTGATCGACACCGACGAAATCCACGACCAGGCCCAGCAGTTCATGGCCCACGTCATGCCCGACATGGTGCACCGCGTTAAGCGCTACCGCGACGACGTGCCGCTGTTCTCCCGCTTCCAGATCGAACACCAGATCGAAACCGCGTACTCGCGCACCGTACCGCTGCCATCCGGCGGCGCCATCGTGATCGACCATACCGAAGCCCTGGTTTCTGTCGACGTCAACTCCGCTCGCGCAACCCGCGGCGGCGACATCGAGACCACCGCCTTCAACACCAATTGTGAAGCAGCGGAAGAAGTTGCGCGCCAATTGCGTCTGCGCGACCTCGGCGGCCTGATCGTGATCGACTTCATTGACATGGAGAATTCGAAAAACCAGCGCGAAGTCGAAACCCGCCTGAAAGACGCCCTGCGCTATGACCGCGCGCGCGTCCAGATGGGCAAGATCTCGCGCTTCGGCCTGATGGAACTGTCGCGCCAGCGCCTGCGTCCGTCGCTGTCGGAAGGCAGCCACGTAACTTGCCCGCGCTGCAACGGCACCGGCCACATCCGCGATACCGAATCGTCCGCTTTGCAAGTCCTGCGCATCATCCAGGAAGAAGCGATGAAAGAAAACTCGGCGGCGATCCACGTCCAGGCGCCAGTCGACGTCGCAGCCTTCCTGCTCAACGAGAAGCGCGGCGAGATCCTGAAGATCGAAACGCGTCACCGGGTCAGCATCATCCTGATCCCGAACAAGCACCTGGAAACCCCGCATTACAAGCTGGAACGCCTGAAGCACGACGATCCGCGCCTGGAAGAAACCCAGGCCAGCTATGCGATGGCGGAGCAAGCCGATACCGATATCGGTTACAACAAAACCCAGAAAGAAGAAGGCAAGCCGCGTCAGGAAGCCGTGGTCAAGGGCATCACGCCAGACCAGCCGGCCCCTATCGTCGAGCGCAAGCCAGTGGAAGTCCAGCCAGTCGCAGCAGCTGCTCCGGCAGAAACCGGCTTCCTCGGCAAGATCTTCGGCTTCTTCTTCAGCAAGCCGGCGGCGCCAGTTGCTGCGCCTGCCGCAACGACCGAAACCAAGAGCGCGCAGCAGCGTGACCGTAACGATCGCGGCGACCGCAACAACCGTGGCCAGCGCGGCCGCAACCGTGGCGGCCGCAACCGCGACGGTAGCGAAGCGCGTGAAGACAGCGCCAAGAAGCCGGCAGTGACCGAGACTGCTGAAGCCAAGACCCAGCAAGCCCGTCCGCCACGTCCTCCACGCGAGCCGAGAGAGCCGCGGGAACAGCGCGAAGCAAATGAAAGCAAAGCCGACACCCGCAGCACCGAAGGCCGCGAAGGCAAGCGCGAGCGCAGCGAACGCCCACCGCGTCCGCCACGCGAAGAGCGCAAGGAAAACCTGAGCGAAGTCAAAGTCGATGAAACCTTGCTCAAGGGTGGCGTAATTGCTGCCGCCGGCGCCGGTTTGGCCGTGGCCGCCGTTGCCGAAACAGGCGACGCAGTCCAACTCGATAGCGGCCGCGTCGAAACCAAGGCAGAAGGAGACGAAGAACCACGTCGCCGCCGCCGCCGCGGTGGCCGTAACCGTAATCGTCGTGACCGTGATGCTACTGATGCTACTGAAGGCAGCAGCGAAGGTAGCGACGACATGGAAGCCGGCGAAAACGATGCAGCTGAAGTCGTTGCAGCGCCAGCCGATGCAAGCCCAGCCGCCGCTCCTGCTGTCGTCCATGAAGCCGAGCAGCCAGTCGCTGCTCCAGCTCATGCAGCGCCAGTCAGTCTGGTCAGCAACGATGTGCCGATGATGGCTTCCTCCGCGCCGCCTGTCACGCAAGAAGTTACAGCTCCGGCCCAGCCGGAGACGTTTGCACCGACAGCACTGTCGAATGCGATCGCCGCGCCGCTGGTACCGCAGGAAGTTGCCGCGGTGACGGAAATCGCCCCGGCAGCAGCAATCGAAGAAGCACCGGCGTCCGCGCCAGTGTGGATTCCAGTTGCACCAGCGCCAACGGTCGCAGAGCCTGAAGCAGTCGTGGCAGCGCCAGTAGTAGCTGATCCGGTGGTCGAACCACTGATAACGACAATTGCGGCGCCAGCCGCGGTTGAACACGTCGCGGCACAGGTAGAAGCGCCGGCCCCGGTCGTCGTTGAGCCGGCGCCAGTGGTGCTTGCACCAGCGCCGGCAGCAGTTGCGCCAGCGCCGGTAGAAGCAGCACCGGCTGAAGTCAAGGTCGCTGTATCGAGCGCCTCGCCTAAGGTGGAAGATCTGCAAACCGTTCTGGCGGCGGCAGGCCTGACACTGGCAGCGACCGACCCGAGCAAGCTGCGTGCTGCCCAGGAAGCCACTGCCGGCATCGTCGCCGCGCCACGCGTCCCGCGTGAACGCAAGCCGGCGCCGGTCCAGGTCAGCGAACCGCTGGTGCAGATCGAAACCCAGCGCTCGCAGTCCTAAGCCAGCCCACCCTGCCGGCAAGCCGGCGGGGTAACAATATGACAAGACAACAAAGGGAGTCCCAGACTCCCTTTGTCACGTCTGGCGCCGGCGCCATAGGCTGTATCTGCAGCCTGCTAGAGCCAAAAAACCATGACCATGGTATCTTGTGGAAGTTACCACCTAGTGTAGAAGCACCAGATTTTGCATACCTTCCAAGAAACACATCATGACTAAGAAAGTCATCCCGCTGATCGACAGCCGCCGCAGTTCCCTGCCGCTGCCCCTGTCCTTGCCCTCCATACTTGAAACGCCCGACGGCCTGATAGCGGATGAGCTGGGACGGCCGCTGCACGATCTGCGCATCTCGGTGACAGACCGCTGCAACTTCCGTTGCGTGTATTGCATGCCGCGCGCGGTATTTGACAAGGACTATGCATTTTTACCGCATACCGCCCTGCTGTCGTTTGAAGAAATCACGCGCCTGGCCAGCCTGTTTGTCGCCCATGGCGTACACAAAATCCGCCTGACCGGCGGCGAACCGCTGCTGCGCAAGCACATCGAAAAACTGATCGCCATGCTGAGCGCGCTGAAGACGCCGGACGGCAAAGAGCTCGACCTGACCCTGACCACCAACGGTTCGCTGCTGGCGAAGAAGGCGCAGGCGCTGAAAGACGCAGGCCTCAAGCGCGTCACAGTGTCGCTGGACGCCTTGGACGAAGATATTTTCAAACGCATGAACGATGCCGACTTCCCGGTTGCCGACGTACTGCACGGACTGGACGTGGCGCATCAGGTCGGGCTCGGCCCGATCAAGGTCAACATGGTGGTCAAGCGCGGCGTCAACGAGCAGGAAATCCTGCCGATGGCGCGCCACTTCAAGAACACCCCGTACATCCTGCGTTTTATCGAATACATGGATGTAGGCGCTTCCAACGGCTGGAAAATGGATGAAGTCGTATCCTCCGCCGAAGTAGCGCAACTGATCCAGAGCGAATTGCCGATGCAGCAGCTCGCCGCCAACTACCTCGGCGAAACGGCGCAACGCTGGCGCTATGCCGACGGCAGCGGCGAAATCGGCCTGATTTCCAGCGTCACCCAGGCTTTTTGCCACGACTGTTCGCGGGCACGCCTGTCGACCGAGGGCAAGCTGTACACCTGCCTGTTCGCCAGCGCCGGTCACGATCTGCGCGCCCTGCTGCGCAGCGAATGCAGCGACCGCGAAATCTCCAGCGTGATCGGCCAGCTGTGGCGCGCACGCGACGACCGCTATTCCGAGCAGCGCACGCAGAATACCGAAGGGCTGGCGCCGGCCCGCAAGAAAGTGGAAATGTCGTATATCGGCGGCTGAGCGGAACCTGAGCCGTGCAAACCCATGCCCACCCCGACCTTCGCAGCCTGACCACCGGCCTGATACTGGCAGGCGGCCGCGGCACGCGCATGGGCGGCGTCGACAAGGGCCTGGCGCTGCTGGACGGCCAGGCCATGGTGGCGCAGGTGATTGCGCGGCTGGCGCCGCAAGTCGGCAGCCTGCTCATCAACGCCAACCGCAACCAGGAGCGCTACGCGGCCTTCGGCTATCCGGTCTGGCCGGATGAGCAGACCGGTTTCGCCGGACCGCTGGCTGGCTTGCAGGCCGGCCTGCGCCACTGTCCTACTCCCTACCTGCTGACCGCACCCTGCGACTCGCCCTATCTGCCGTCCGATCTTTTGCTAAAGCTGGCAAAAGCTCTGCAAGACGCCGATGCTGACGTGGCGGTAGCCGTTACCATCGATGCTGACACGCAAACACAGCAACCGCAACCGGTATTCATGCTGCTGAAAAACAGTTTATTGACCGATCTCAATGACTACCTGCAAGGCGGAGGACGTAAGATAGAGGCATGGTACCGCCGCCTCAATTACAGCGAAGCGCTGTTCAGCGACGACCACGCCTTCCGCAACATCAATACCGAAGAACAATTGCAGCAGCCACCAAGAAGAACCAATTGAAACCCTCGAGCCGCCCACACCAGCCATCGTTGTCCTCCCTTACCAGCTGCCTGTCGGACTACGATCCGCAGGCCATGCCGGTGGCGCAGGCGCAGGCCATCATCCACGCCTTCATCACGCCGGTCGGCGCGATTGAAAAAGTGGCGCTGCGCAGCGCGCTGGACCGGGTGCTGGCGAACGACATCATCTCGCCCATCGACGTGCCTGCGCACGACAACTCGGCGATGGACGGCTACGCCTTCAACTCGGCCGACCTGCGCCAGGATAGCGATACCATCCTGAACGTGGCCGGCACCTCCCACGCCGGCCGCGCCCATGAAGGAACGGCGGCCCGCGGCGAAGCGATCCGCATCATGACCGGCGCCTTGATGCCGGCCGCCCTGGATACCGTGATTCCGCAGGAATTTGTACAGATCCCTGTCGGCAGCCCGGCCGGCTCGATCACAATCCCGGCAGGGGCAGTCAAGCCGGGCGCTAACAGCCGCCTGGCCGGCGAAGACCTGAAAGCCGGCACGCCGGCAATCGGCAAAGGCCGCATCCTGCGTCCTGCCGACCTCGGCTTGCTGGCCTCGCTCGGGATCGCTGAAATCCCGGTGCGGCGGCGCCTGCGGGTAGCCTTCTTTTCCACCGGCGACGAATTGCGTTCGGTCGGCGAAATACTCGAACCGGGCTGCGTCTACGATTCCAACCGCTACACCTTGTACGGCATGCTGCAACGCCTCGGCTGCGACATCATTGACATGGGCGTGGTCGGCGACGATCCGCAGGCGCTGGAAGCCGCCTTCCGCAGCGCTTGCGAAAACGCCGACGCCATCATCACCTCCGGCGGCGTCTCGGTCGGCGATGCCGACCACACCAAGCAGATGATGGCGCAACTGGGCGACGTCGCCTTCTGGAAAATCGGCATGCGCCCGGGCCGTCCGCTGGCCTTCGGCCGCATCACATCCGGCGGCAAGCAGGCGCTGTTTTTCGGCCTGCCGGGCAATCCGGTGGCGGTGATGGTGTCGTTCTACTTTTTTGCGCGCACAGCACTGCTGCAAATGATGGGCGCAGACGTCCCTCCGTTGCCGCTGATGCGCGCCACCGCGGCGGTCGCCATCCGCAAGCGGCCGGGACGCACGGAATACCAGCGCGGCATACTCAGCATGAGCGACGGCAAGTGGTCGGTACGCCCCACCGCCGCGCAAGGCTCGGGCATCCTGCGCTCCATGGCGGAAGCCAATTGCATGATCGTGCTGGCGCATGAGCAGGCCGACGTCGCCAGCGGCGACCAGGTCGAAGTGATCCTGTTCGACGGTTTGGTGTGATCCGCACCGTCCGCCAGGCGCGCTAGCGCATGCTCAGACAATACCGAAGCGATGTCCGGCAGCTGGGCCGGCCTTTCATGCTGGTGCTGCTCAGCGAGATGGCGACCCTGAGTGCGCTCCTGCTCGGCAATATCACTATCGCCTGGTGGATCGCCCAACACGGCGGCGCGCGTGACCTTGCCACCTTCGGCGTGACGGTTGCCGCCGCCAGCCTGCTGGCCATTCCCTTGCTCTCGCCCTTGGGCGACCGTTATCCCAAGAAACGCCTGATGGCGATCGGCTTCGTCGCCGTCGCCATCGAAAGCGTGGTGCTGGCGCTGCTGGCGCAAGCGGGTTTCTACCATCTGTACGCCATCATCGCCTGCGAGATGATCGGCGTCTGCGCCATGGCGATCATCATGCCGTGCGTCCAGACCATCGCCTCGGAACTGGTGCCTGCGGAAAAGCTGTCGCTGGCGATGAGCATGCAAAAGGTCAGCGGCTCGCTCGGCGGCATCATGGGTCCGGCGCTGGGCGGCAGCGTGATCGCCGCCGCCGGCGTCGCCAGCGCGCTCTGGGTGCACGTTGCCTTGCTGCTGATCGCAGCGTTTGCCGCCACCCGCTTGCCCAAGGCGCTGACAGCGAGCAAGGCCGCGGCGCTCGGCCCGGCGCAATGGCTGCATGAGCTGAAAGCAGGCCTGCGCATGAAATGGCATATCCCGCTGGAACGTCACTGGACCGCGGCGAATCTGGTGATTGGCGTGTTTTACGCTCCGACTATCGGCATGATGGCCGCCCTGAGAGTGACCAGCCTGGGCCTGTCAGCGTTCTGGCTGGGCGCGACCAACATGGGCATCATGGCCGGCATGTTCCTGGGCTTTCTTGGCTGCGCTTCTTTTTTCTCCAGAACGCTGGGGCGCTTCCGGGCATTGATAGGCGCTGCCCAGCTGCGTGCCGCCGCGCTGCTGGTGGTCGGCCTGACCACTTCGCCGCTGATGCTGGCGACGGCTTTTTTCCTGCTCGGCATCTCGCAATCGACGACCCAGTTTGTCGGCGTAACGCATCGCTTGCTGGCGACCCCGGCCGCATACCGCGCGCGCAATGCATCGGTCAACACCATGGTGTGGCAGCTGGCGTCAACACTAGGCCCGGCGGTCGCCGGCATGGCCCTGCTGCATGCCTCGGTCGCCCAATGCTATGTGCTGTTCGGCATCCTGATCGCACTGTGCAGCATCGGCCTGGCAGTGATTCCAAAAATGCGCGAATTCCTGAGCGTAGATCACGACATCGCCAACGGCTGGTATCAGAGAGAGTATCCGGCAGCGTTCGCGAACTATAATAAGTCCACCTAAGCGCGTTAATTCTGTGCAATCAAATGCCGATGGATTTTCTTTCCTCTATTCATATGACAACGAGAACCGTAGCCGATGCTGAAACCTCAGTGGCGATTGCATGCAAACTCCGTCTCGCCCATGCCGGCGACGCCGCCGCCATTAGCGCCTTGATCCGCCAGTTCACGCGCGAATTCACGATCAGTCCGAATGGCAGCGGCGCGGAGCAGTTCCTCGCATCTGTGTCCGCCGACGCTGAAACCGGCTATATCTCTGATCCACGCTACCACTACATCACAGCTTGTGCCGGCGAGCTGCTGGCCGGCTTCATCGCCGTGCGCGACCGCAGCCACGTATTTCATCTGTTCGTGGCTCCGCAATTCCAGCACCAAGGCCTGGCCACGCGCCTGTGGCATGCGGCGCTGGCAGCCGCTCCGGAGATTCGCGCCTTTACCGTCAATTCGTCGCCAGCCGCATTACCTGTCTATCAGCGCTTCGGTTTCGCTCCAATCGGCTCGCGGGTAGAAATGCACGGCATATGCTTCGTGCCCATGCGCCTGTCGCTCAGTGAAAATTAGTGGCGGCCGCCCGGCAAGAACGGCATCCCTGAACAGATTCAGCTACGCCCGAACGCCTGGCGATATTCATTGGGGGTCAGCGCGGTCAGCTCCTTGAACATGCGGCGCATGCTCGAATCGCTGCTAAAGCCAAGTTCGGCGCTGATGCTGCTGGCGGTGGCGGAGGTGAGAATAAGGCGCTCGCTGACCTGGTTGAGCTTGATTCGCCGCACATAGCTGGCAACCGGCAAGCCGGTGGCAATGCTGACTTTCCGCGCCAGCGTCCGTTCCGAGGCGTTCAGCTCCTGCGCCAGCCGCTGCACCGTCGCCTCGGTCGCGGGAATCTGTTCCGCCAGCGCATACAGCTTGCGTAGCAGCCGGTCCGGCTGCTCGATCAGGTTCATGGCCTGGAACACATGATGGGTGCGTTCAGGGCGCGGCAACACCATCAGTTTGGTCAGATCGCGATAGGCTTCCGTGCTGAGATGCTTCTCGATCAAGGCCTGGGCGATCGGCAGGTGGCCATTGACGCCGGAAGCGGTCGCCGTGCGCGGATTGAAAATACTGGTGCGCTCGCTCTGCCACAGGACTTTCGGATGACGCTGTCGCATGGCATCGGCCAGCCACCAGGTCACCGTCGCTCTTTGCCCATTCAGCCTGGCCGTTGCAGCGAGCAGACAGACACCGGTGCAATAGCTCCACAACATGACGCTTTTCCGCAATCCGGCCAGCACCCCGATCAGTTGCGCGCTGGCGACAAGTTCGGCGCTTACCTGCTGCTGCGACTCCGCCCAGAACCCGGGCACCAGGATGGCATCCAGAGCGGCATCCTGAATTGTTGCGCCGGCGTTCAGCGCCTGGCCGTGCGCACATTCGACGGCGCCGGCTTGCAGCGCAACGAAAAACACCTCAAACAGACGCGCCCCTTCGCGCCGGTTCGCCGCATGCGCCAGATCGGCAAAGGCAAACAGTCCTGCCGGCATGCATCCCGGATACAGCAGCAAACCGATGCGCATGGGCGGCAAGGCAGGATTGGCAGAAATTGATCGTTTTATGTCCATTCTCGCCATTTTAGCTTTACCCACGGAGCCGCACAATGTGTCATCCACCCCTGACAAAACTAGGAATCACCATGAAAATAACCCAGCTCCGCAATGCCACGGTCGCGCTTGAAATTGGCGCCTGCAGGATCCTGGTTGATCCGATGCTGGCAGCTAAAGACGCCTTGCCGCCGCTGAAATTCCTCGGCCAGCGGCAGCGCAATCCCATCGTCGGCCTACCCGCAGAGACCAGCGCCGTGCTGGATTCGGTAACGCATTGCTTGATCACCCATTGCCAGAAGGGGCACTTCGACCATCTCGATCGCGCCGCAACGCAATGGCTGCGAAGCCGGCAGATTCCTGTGATCTGCACCCCACACGATGCTGCGTATCTGCGCCAGCGCGGCTTGAACGTTTGTCCGCTGCCGGAGAGCCATCAAAAAGCGCAGGCTTTCCTCGGCGGCTCGATCAGCACCGTGCCATGTGCTCATGGCAAGGGCATGATCGGACTCCTGATGGAGCACGGCGTCGGCTACTTTATCGAGATGCCGGGCGAGCCCAGTCTCTACCTGTCAGGCGACACCATCCTGACACCAGCGGTACGTGATTTTGTAGCGCGCCATCAGCCGGACGTCTGCCTGATCCCGGCCGGCGGCGCAAGGTTTGACGTCGGCCACGAAATCATCATGGGCGTCAGCGAGGTCATAGAGTTCACGCTGGGGTGCAAAGGCACAGTCATTGCCAATCATCTGGAAGCGCTCAGTCATTGCCCGGTGCAACGCGCTGAACTGTCCGCCGCAGCCGTGCTGGCCGGCGTGGTGGGCCGGCTAAGGATACCGCGGGATGGCGAAAGCATGGAGTTCGAGCTTGAACCGGAGGCCTCCCGCCTGCCGGCCGGGGTCGGATGATTACAGCTTGTCCAGCGTGGCCGCATCCTGCACTCCGCCAAAATATTTTTGCAGACAATCTCTGAACACCTGCTGCTGTGGAGCAGCCTTGGAAAACATGGTCATGGATGACTGGAATTTCATGTAGTCCGGATAGCCGAAAACATCTTCCGCCGAACGGTCGTCGACGGCCGCCACCAACCGGCTGCATTCCAGCAGCCGGGGGCCCAACAATGGATGGGCAAGATAGGCACTGGCCTCGGCCAGCGAAGAGATGGCGAATTTGTGCGCCATGGGACTATGGCCCAGCCCTTCGATCTGAGGGAAAATGAACCACATCCAGTGGCTACGCTTGCTGCCTCTGCGCAGTTCTTCGCATACCATGTCGAACAGCGGCTGCTGGGCAAGCACGAAGCGTTGCAGATTATATTGATCGTCCATGGTTTTGCTCCGCAAAAACGAGATGCCCGATACCCTGCCAGAATTGAAAAAACACCTGCGGCATAAATTACCGAAAGGAAAAATGCATGATCTCTCACGTATTTGTCGGCGTCACTGACTTCCAGAGGGCGTTCCGCTTTTATTCCGCGTTCATGAAGGAACTGGATCTGCTGCTGAAATTCTGCGATGCCGGCAAACCTTGGGCAGCCTGGATGGCGGCCGGCCATGCCCGCCCCCTCTTCATTATCGGCGCGCCGTACAACGGCGCAAGCGCGGCTGCCGGTAATGGCCAGATGATCGCCCTGCTGGCGCCGAGCCGCGCCGCCGTCGACTCCGCCTATGGCTTGGCCCTGCAACATGGCGGCAGCTGCGAAGGGCCACCCGGCCTGCGCCTGGAATACCATCCGCATTACTACGGTGCGTATTTCCGCGATGCCGACGGCAACAAGATCTGCGTATGCTGCCATGACGCCCCACCTGTCCAGGCAGCTTAAAGAAAAACCTGAGCGCCACGGCAAAGCCGGACATCAATCTCTTGATGTCCGGCCGGCGAGCAACAGAACGCTATAAAAACAGGCTAGCGTCAGAAGGTATTACATTGGAACAGGCCCGGATGGCCGAAGCAGGTGGTCGTGACCGGGTAGCGTTCGACATTGTTCTTGGTGTCCAGCCGCAGCACGCAATTGCGCCATTCGTTGGAGTCGGCTTTATATCCCAGCCGCTGGCACGCCGGACCGTAGATTTGCATCATCTGGTCGACGTCTTTCTGCGCCTGCAGCGAACGTTCGGCATCCGTGGCGCAGCCTGCCAGCAGGGTGACCACGGCCAGAAAAATGAATTTGCGCATAATAAGCTCCTTGCAAGCAGCCCTGGCGGAAGGCTGCGATGAATGCCGGCGGCGAACGGATGCGCAGGAAATGCACCATCCGCACAAGCCATGCCGTGATCATAGTATAGGTCAGGGCACGGGGGGTCTCTGTTTCAGGAAATGCATTGTTGCTACCAGATGTAACTGCCGCCAAATGGGATTCCATCCAAAAAATCCGTGCTGATATTTTGCCAAGCGAAAAAATACAAATAATAATCATTCTCATTTATAATTAATCTGTGCACCGGGCTTTCCGCCACCTTGCTCACCTCTCACCTATTTTCAGCCAGCCGCACTCCCAGCGATGCCAGCCACTAAACATGCTGCATCGTTCTGGAGTACGACGTTTTGCCCAATACATATTCAAACCGCCTTACGGCGCCGAAGCTGCGTAGGCTGCCTGCGGCCGTTCACTTTGCCATCTTCGCCACGTGTGCGGCGTCCGCGCCGGCATTTGCGGAGCAGCCGCCATTATTGGCCGGCAACTACGCGGCCGCTCACCAGTTCGATGAAATATCGGTGACGGCGACCCGCAGCGAAACCGCGGTGTCGCAGACGCCCAGCAGCATCTCGGTGATCAGCGCCGACACCATAGAGGAACAGCAGCCCAGGGATGTCAAGGACCTGCTGCGCTACGAACCCGGCGTGACCGTCCGCCACGGCCCATATCGTCCGACCTCCGCCGCCACTGCAGGCGGCCGCGGCGGCAACGAGGGCATCAATATTCGTGGCCTGGAAGGCAACCGCATCTTGCTGATGGAAGACGGCATCCGCCTGCCCAGTTCATTTTCATTCGGGCCGCTGGAAGCCGGCCGCGGCGACTATGTCGAGATGGACATGTACAAGCGGGTGGAAATCCTGCGCGGTCCGGCCTCGGCCATGTACGGCAGCGACGGCCTGACCGGCGCGGTCAATTTCATCACCAAGGATCCTGCCGACTTCCTGAAAATCTTCAACAAGCCGACTTACTTCTCGATCAAGCCGACCTACGACTCCACCGATGGCAGCACCTCGACCACCGCGGTGGCGGCTTTCGGCGGCGAACGCTTTGAAGGCTTGCTGATCGCCAACAAGCGTGACGGTCATGAAGTCGATACCAAGGGCACGCGCAATATCAACGGCCCGAACCGCGATACCGCCAATCCTCAGAATATCCATGGCGATGCCCTGCTCGGCAAGCTGGTGTTCAAGGCCAGCGCGCAAGACACTTTCAGCGCAGCGATCAGCCACCAGGAACAGAAGACCGACTCGGATGTACTGTCCGCTATCACCAAAAGCACCCTGGCGCTGCGCGCCAACGACAAGCTGGAGCGTAACCGCTACAGCCTGGCTTACGACTTCAAGGACAGCGCCAACCGCTATTTCCAGAACGCCCACGCCCAGCTTTACTTCCAGGAGGCGAAGAACCACCAGTTTTCCTATGAAGACCGGTTTCCGGCCGTGGACCGCACCCGCGACAACACCTACCATGAGCGCACTGTCGGCGGCTCGGCGCAAGCTGAAAGCAGCTTTGCCAGCGGTAGCCTGCAGCACAAGCTGGTGTACGGTTTCGACCTCAGCACGGCACGCATCAGCGGCCTGCGCGACGGCACCATCCCAGGCGTCGGCGAAGCGCCCTTCCCGAACAAGGCTTTCCCCAACACCGACTACACTTTGTTCGGCAGTTTCATCCAGGATGAAATCCGCCTGTCGCAGAATGGCGCGCTCAGCATCACGCCCGGCCTGCGCTTCGACGGCTACCGCCTGACGCCGCAACAGAACGATCCGGCTTATACCGGCAACCCGACCAAATCCAGCGGCAATGCGGTGTCGCCGCGGCTGGCGCTGATGTATGAAATCAGCCCTGCCCTGCTGCCCTATATCCAATACGCGCGCGGCTTCCACACGCCGACGCCGGACCAGGTCAACAACAGTTTCGGCAACCCGATCTACGGCTACGCCACCATCGGCAACCCGGACCTGAAGCCGGAAACCAGCGACACCTTTGAACTGGGCCTGCGCGGCAAGCTGAGCGGCGGCGAGAATGTCCTGCGCTACAGCATGGCGGCATTCACGGGACGCTATAGCAACTTCATCTCGCAAGAAATCGTCGGCGGCAGCGGCCGCCCCTTCATCGATCCCCTGATCTATCAGTATGTGAACCGGGCCAAGGCCCGCATCAGCGGCGCCGAAGCGCGCATCGACTGGCAGCTCGCCAACGGCATCGGCGTCAAGGCCGGCATGGCCTACACCAAGGGCCACACCGAAGGCGCCGACGGCAGCAGCACGCCGCTCGACACCGTCAACCCATTCATGGCGGTGCTCGGCCTGCGCTACGAACCGAGCGAAGTCTGGTACGGCCAGGCAGATGTCATTTATCAAAGCGCCAAGCGCCGCAGCGACATGAGCAAGCAGACCGATTTCGCGCCGCCGGCGGCGTTCGTGATGGATCTGCGCGGCGGCTACAACATCAGCAAGAACGTGGCGCTATACGCCGGCATCCACAACCTGTTCAACCGCCAGTACTGGAACTGGTCGGACGTGCGCGGGCTGGCAGACAGTTCCACCGTCAAGGATGCCTACACCGCACCCGGCCGCAGCTTCAATGTCGGCTTGAAATTCCAGTATTAACCCATCCATTTCCCGGAGGAGAACCTCATGCTTACCACCACTCGCAATCCTCAGTCCGATGCACAGCAGCTGCGCGCGCAATTCCTCGCCGCCAAGCGTGAGCAGAAACTGCGCAACCGCGACGCTGCCGCCGCCATCGGCATTACCGAAGGCGAAGCGCTGGCTGCCTGTGTCGGCGCCGAAGCAATCCGGCTGCTGCCGAATTTCATCGAGATTCTTGAAGAAGTGCCGCAGCTGGGCGCGGTCATGGCGCTTACCCGCAACGACAACGTGGTGCATGAAAAGGATGGCGTCTATGAAAAGATGAGCCACAACGGCCAGGTCGGACTGGCGCTGGGCGAAGCCATCGATCTGCGGATTTTCTACAAGCAATGGCATTTCGGCTGCGCCGTCATCGAAGAGGTTACCCGCGGGAGCGAATCCAGCTTGCAGAAAAGCTTGCAGTTCTATGACCTGCACGGCGAAGCGGTGCATAAGGTGTTTCTGCGCGAGCACAGCAACCACGCAGCTTTCGATGAGCTGGTGGCGCGCTGGCGCGATCCTCAGCAACTGGCCGGCATCACGGTTGAACCCGCGCCACCGGCCGCCATCGACAAGAATGATGCCGAAATCGACGGCGACGGCTTCCACACCGCCTGGCGCAACATGACCGACACCCACCAGTTCTTCGGCCTGCTGCGCGATTTCGGCGTCAGCCGCACCCAGGCCTTGCGCCTGGCGCCGCCGCAATTCGTCCGCCAAGTAGATAACGGCGCCGTCCGCCTGATCCTCGACCAGGCAGCGGCCAGCGGCTTGCCGATCATGGTGTTTGTCGGCAACCGCGGCATGATCCAGATCCATTCCGGCCCGGTTTCCAACATCAAGCCGATGGAGCCTTGGCTGAACGTGCTGGATTCCGGCTTCAACCTGCATCTGCGCGAAGACAAGATCGCTTCGAGCTGGGTCGTCAGCAAACCCACCAGCGATGGCGAAGTTACTTCGCTTGAACTATTCGACGCCGACGGCGGCACCATCGCCATGCTGTTCGGCGTACGCAAGCCGGGCCAGCCGGAACTGCCGGCATGGCGCGCGGCGGCCATGAGCCTGCCGCTGCTGCCAACCGAAGCCGATGCAGAGGCGCAAGCGTGAAGCATCCTGTCGATAAACAGCGGCGCATGCTGCTAGGAACGGCGGCGGCCGGCATGCTGCTGACCATGCTGCCGGCCGGCGCCGCCAACGCCAAGCCGCGCCGAGTGGCGGTGGCCGGCGGCGCCATCACCGAAGTAGTGTATGCGCTGGATGCGGGCGTCCTGCTGATCGGCAGCGACACCACCAGCACCTATCCGGCTGCCGCGCTGGCGCTGCCCAAGATGGGCTACCAGCGCGCGCTGTCGGCGGAAGGCGTGCTGTCCTTGCGCCCAGACCTGCTGCTGGCTTCGTCCGAAGCCGGTCCGCCGACGGCATTGCAGCAGATCGCCGCTGCCGGCGTACGTGTCGTCACCTTGGCGGAACAGCACGATGTGCAATCGGTGCGCGACAAGATCAGCGGCAGCGCCAAGGCGCTGGATCTGGCGTCGCGCGGCGACAGTCTGCTTAAAAACTTCGACAGCGACTGGCAGGCGGCCATGGCAGACATTCAAACCCAGCGCCAGCAACAGGCAGGAAAACCGCCATTGCGGGTGCTGTTCATCCTCAGCAACAGCGGCACTCAAGCCATGGTGGCCGGCCGCGAGACCGCCGCCGACGCCATGATCCGCTATGCCGGCGCCGTCAACGCCCTGGGCGGCAAGGATGGCTTCAAAGGCTATAAGCCGCTGACCGCCGAAAGCGCCATCGCCGCCGCGCCCGATGTCCTGATGACTACCAGCGAAGGCTTGGCTTCCATGGGCGGTCTCGAGCAGTTGCTGAAGATGCCCGGCCTCGCCTTGACCCCCGCTGCCCGCAACAAGCGCGTAATCGCCGACATGGACGCCTTGCTGCTGCTCGGCTTCGGACCGCGCCTGCCGGCGGCCCTGCGCCGCCTTGCCGCTCAACTGACTACCTGATTCATTATGTCGTCTTCTTACTCCGCCGCCGCTCACACATTAACGCCCACCGTTGCAATTTCGCCGCTGGCAATCGCGCGCCAGTCGCGCCAGCGCACGGTCCTGGCTATTCTGGCATTACTGCTGCTGGTGGTCATGGCGGTGTGCGCGGGACTGGGCGCCTATCGCATCGATCCATGGCAGGTGCCGCGGCTGTTGTGGTCAGACGCCGAACTCTCAGCGGCGGAAGCGCAGGCGCGCGCCGTGCTGCTGGATATCCGCATGCCGCGGGTGATGCTGGCGGTGCTGGTAGGCTGCGGCTTCGGCGCCGCCGGCAGCGCGCTGCAAGCCTTGTTCCGCAATCCCCTGGCCGATCCCGGCCTGATCGGCGTCTCCAGCGGCGCCGCCCTGGGCGCCGCCACTATCATTGTGCTCGGCGGCGCGCTGTGGCCGACAGCGTTAAGCGTGGTCGGCATCTATGCGCCCATGCTGGCGGCCTTTGCCGGCGCCCTGGCGGTAGCGCTGCTGGTCTATCGGATCGGCGCCGCCAAAGGCCGTCTGGCGCTGCCCATCCTGCTGCTGGCGGGGATCGCCTTCAATGCTATCTCGATGGCTGGCATCGGCGTACTCAGCTTTATCGCCGGCGACGCCCAGCTGCGCACCCTGACCTTCTGGAATCTCGGCAGCCTGGCCAGCGCGCACTGGTCCTTGCTGGCGGTGGCGACACCAATGGTCGTGCTATGTGTAGCGGCGATGGCGCGCCACTCGGCGGCCTTGAATGCCATGCTGCTGGGTGAAGCCGAAGCCCAGCACCTGGGCGTGCCGGTGCAGCGCATCAAGCGCCAGGTGCTGATCGTCAGTTCGCTGTGCGTCGGCGGCCTGGTGGCTTGCACCGGCACCATCGGCTTCATCGGCCTGGTGGCGCCGCACTGCATCCGCCTCGCCTGCGGCCCGGACCAGCGCGTGGTGCTGCCCGGCGCCATGCTGTTCGGCGCGCTGCTGACTTTGCTGGCCGACCTGGCGGCGCGCACCATGGCGGCGCCGGCGGAACTGCCCTTGGGCATACTCACTGCGCTGCTGGGCGGACCGTTCTTCATCGTGCTGCTATGGCGCCGCCGCGCACAGCTCGGCTTGTAGCGTCATCCTAAAATTTTCTGGAAAACCATCATGCTAGCGGCCATCAACCTTTCTCTGCAGCGCGGCGACAAAACCATCCTGCGCAACCTGAACCTGAGCATTCAGCCAGGTCAGATCGTGGCTTTGCTGGGCCGTAACGGCGCCGGCAAAAGCAGCCTGCTGAAAGCCATGTCGGGAGAATTCCACGGCGGGCTGCAAAGCGGCGACGCCCGCTTGAACGGACAGATATCGATAAACCATATCGCCCTCGATCAAATGAACTCGCAGCAGCTGGCGCAGATCCGCGCAGTGCTGCCGCAAAGCGTGCAGTTCTCCTTCCCCTTCACAGCGATGGAAATCGCCTTGCTGGGCCGCTATCCGCATGGCGGTAGCATGAATGATCGTCTGATTGCGATGGAAGCCCTGGCGCTGGCCGGCGCCGCCGCCCTGGCGGACCGCGACGTCACCACTCTTTCCGGCGGCGAACTGGCGCGGGTACAGTTCGCCCGTGTGCTGGCGCAGCTGCGGCCGCCGGCCAACGGCGGCGAAACGCCAGCCGCGCGCTATCTCTTGCTGGACGAACCAACCGCCGCGCTCGATCTGGCGCACCAGCATCATCTCCTGCGCACCCTGCGGCAACTGGCCAAGGAATGGAATATCGGCGTGCTGGCGATCATGCATGACCCCAACCTGGCGGCGCGCTATGCCGACCAGTTGGCCTGGCTGGCGGACGGCGCCTTGCTGGTGCAGGATACGCCGGCGCTGACCATGACGCCGCATATCGTCAGGACTTGTCTCGGGATTGAGGTGGAAGTAGTGCAGCAGGCCGGCAAGCCGCCGTTTGCGATGCCGGCTTAAATCTCAGGAATCTGAGTTCCGATCTCAGTTTTCGTCGTCAGCTAACAGGTCCGGCTCTTTCCCCAACAGCCGCTGCGCCGCTTCGCTCGGCAAGGCCTCCACCGATTTCAGCTTGCGTGCCATCTGGCGGCTGCGCACTTCGGCCTGGTCGATGTTCTTCGCAGCGCGTTCCAGCGTCAGCTTGGTGGCGGCCAGCACGTCGCCGAACTTGCCGAACTCGGTCTTGACTGCGCCCAGCACCTGCCATACTTCCGAGGAACGCTTTTCCAGCGCCAGCGTGCGGAAACCCATCTGCAGGCTGTTCAGCAGCGCCGACAAGGTCGACGGTCCGGCGATGCTGATGCGGTGCACGCGCTGCAATTCGTCGGCGAGGCCGGGGCGGCGCATGACTTCGGCGTACAGGCCTTCGGTCGGCAGGAACAGGATGGCGAAATCGGTGGTCAGCGGCGGCGACAGGTATTTCTCGGCGATGGTCTTGGCCTCAAGGCGCACAGCGCGCTCCAGCTCCTTGGAAGCCAGCGCCACGCCCTCGGCATCGGCACGGTCGGCCGCATCCGCCAGCCTTTCGTATTGCTCTTTCGGGAACTTGGCGTCGATCGGCATCCATACCGGCGTGCCGCCGTCGTCATTGCCCGGCAGCTTGATGGCGAACTCGACCCGCTCGCCGCTGCCGGGAACGGTTTCCACATTCTTGGCGTACTGCTCCGGCGTCAGCACCTGTTCCAGCAGCATTTCCAGCTGCACTTCGCCCCAGGTGCCGCGCGTCTTGACATTGGTCAGCACGCGCTTGAGATCGCCGACGCCGATCGCCAGCTGCTGCATTTCGCCCAGGCCTTGATGGACCTTCTCCAGGCGGTCGGAGACGATCTTGAACGATTCGCCCAGGCGCTGTTCCAGCGTCGCATGCAATTTCTCATCGACAGTCTTGCGCATTTCTTCCAGCCGCAAGCCGTTGTCGGTTTGCAGGTCCTTGATCCTGGCTTCCAGCGTGGCGCGCACTTCCGCCATCCGTTGCGCATTCGATTCAGTCAGCGCCGCCAGCGCCTGGTTAAGCGTATCGCCGAAGCGCTGGAGCGACTGCGCCTGTTCTTCACGGCTGGTCTGGGCCTGCTGGTTCATCGCCAGCCGCATGCCGTCGAGCTGCTGGGCGTTGGTTTCGGTAAGCTTGACCAACTGCTGGGCGAAGGTGTCGATCTGGTTGTTCTGCAAGGTGGCGACGCTGGTCATCTGCGCCGCCAGCGTTTGCTGCAGCTGGCCGAAATTGCTGCCGATTTCCTGCCGCATGTTTTGCGCGCTGGTCTGCACTTCGCCGCGCAGGTCGCGCTGCTGGCGTTCGCCACGATCTTGCTGATCTTGCTGATGGCGTTGCAGATCGTTCTGCAGCTGCGCCGGATCGGCGCCGCGCGCGCTGCGCAGGATGGCAACGATCTGCAGCACGATGATGATGGCAGCGACAGCAAGCAAGACGAGTAATTCTGATGATGGCATGTGGGCTATCTAATCTAGTTTGAAACGAACAGTTATTGTGGAGTATCGGGCTTGTTGCGCATCCAGTCGGCGGTCTGGAAGAAGGATGTCAGCAGGCGTTCTTGCAGCCATTCATCCATGCCGACATCCTGCATCGCCAGCGCCATGCAGCGCAGCCACTGGTCGCGCTCGGGCGAGGCAATGGCGTAAGGCAAGTGGCGGGCGCGCAGGCGCGGATGGCCGAATTGTTCTATATACAAATCTGGGCCGCCGCTCCAGCCGGACAGGAACCAGTAGAACTTGTCGCGCGAGCCGTCGAGGGTGGTCGGATGCAGGGCCCGGATCACGGCGAACTGCGGCTCCAGGTCCATCAGGTCGTAAAAGCGGTCGACCAGTTCGCGCAGCTTGCCGGCGCCGCCGATCAGGTCGTAGATGCTGGCCTGGGATTGCTCCTCAGGCGCTTGGGTGGTGGCAGTGGTGTCTGTAGTCATGGGGGATAATGATAGCGTAAGCGAGTGCCCTGGGTCAGAAGTTCGTTGAATAAGAAAAGTGATGAAATCGGTACCAGGCTAGGCGGATGGCCGCCCCGCACAAAACGGAGCAAGGGTGTGGTCCCTTGCGAGTATTTGCAACGACGCATGGTGCCGATTTCATCACTTTTCTTCAACGAACTTCTGGCTCAGGGCACTAGTATTATTCCCGAAATGCCGGGACGCAGTGCTGCTTCAGGCCTCGCGCAGCGTTTGCAGCGGCGGCTGACGCAACACATGGCGCAGGCCCACCCAGCCGCCGGCAAAGGTGCAGCCGGCGCCGACCGCCATTCCCGCCAGCCATACCAGCGGGCTGAAGGTCCAGGTGAAGCTGAACACATACTGCGCCAGCGCCCAGCCGATGGCGGCGGCGCCGCTGGCCGCCAGGAAGCCGGCCAGGCTGCCGATCAGGGCGAACTCTATCCATTGCGATTGCGACAACTGCTTGCGGGTCGCTCCCAGCGCCCGCAACAGCCCCGCCTCTCGGGTGCGTTCATCCTGCGAGCCGACCAGCGCCGCGTACAGCACCAGCGCGCCGGACGCCAGCGTGAACAGGAACAGGAATTCGACCGCCGCCACCACCTGGTTGATCACGCCCTGGATCTGCCGAATGACGCTGCCGATATCGACCATCGTCAGGTTCGGGAAATCGCGCGTCAGCTGGTTGCCGAAGCCGGTATGCGCATCCGCCAGGTTGAAGGCGGTGATCCAGGTTTGCGGCATGTCGTGCATCAGCCGGGGATTGAGGATGACGAAGAAATTCACCCGCATCGAACCCCATTCCAGCTTGCGGATGCTGGTCACCGGCGCGCTCACCAGCTGGCCGGCGATATCGAACTGCAGCTGGTCGCCCAGCTTCAGCTTGAGGGTCTTGGCCAGCCCTTCCTCGACCGAGGCGGCGGGCCGGCTGTCGTCGAACCATTGGCCGGCCGTGACCGTGTTCTGCGGCGGCACTTGCTGCATGGTGGACAGGTTGAATTCGCGGTCGACCAGGCGCTTGGCTTTGTCGTCAGGATAGGTGTCGGCGGTGATCGGCTTGCCGTTGACCTGGGTCAGGCGGCCGCGGATCATTGGAAACAGTTCCGGCCGCGCGATACCGATTCCCTGCAGGCGCTGGCTGATTTCTGCGCGCTGGTCGTCCTGGATATTGATCACAAAGCGATTAGGTGCGTCAGCCGGCGTAGCCTGCTGCCAGGCGCCGATCAGGTCGCCGCGGATCACGGTCAGCAGCAGCAGCGCCATCAAACCCAGCGACAAGGCGACGATCTGCACCACGGTCGCCACCGGCCGCCGCTGCAGCGCGGTCAGGGCAAAGCGCCAGCTGGGATGACGCGACAAGCCGCGGATATGGCGCGAACCCTTGAGCGCCAGCCAGCCGAGCAAGGCGAACAGGCCGAAACCACCCAGGAACCCAAGCGCGGTCAGCAAACCCAACTTGAGATCGCCGGCCTGCCACAGCAGCAAGCCGATAAAGGTCAGCGTGCCGAGGCCGTAAGTGGCCAGCACCAGCGCCTGCGGCGCATCCTGCTCGCGCCGGATCACGCGGTTGTGCGGCACATTGCGCAATTGAAGAATCGGCGGCAAGGCGAAGCCGATCAGCAGCAGCAGGCCGGTGACCAGGCCTTGCACAGCCGGGATCACGCTGGCGCTGGGCAAGTCGCTGGAGATGAATTTACCGAGCAGTTCGAGCAGCATGAAATGGGCGCCGAAGCCCAGCAGCACGCCGATCACGCTGCCGGCCAGGCCGATCAGCAGGAATTCCAGCAGATACAGCTGGGTCACCTGGTTCTGTGTCATGCCGAGACAGCGCAGCATGGCGCAGGCATCCAGATGGCGCAGCATGAAACGGCGCGCCGCCATCGCCACCGCCACCGCTGCCAGCAGCGCCGACAGCAAGCCCACCAGCGACAGGAACTGCTCGCCGCGGTCGAGGGTGGCGCGCATTTCCGGGCGGCCGTTTTCCAGGCCCTCGATGCGCACGCCCTTGACGTTCTCGCGGCTGATATCGCTTTCCACCCACTTCTGGAAATCCTGCACCTGTTGCCCCGCCTCTGCGCCTGTCCCCGCCAGCAACAGGCGATAGGTGACGCGCGAGCCATCCTGCACCAGGTTGGTCGAGGCCAGGTCGGCCATGGACAACATCACGCGCGGCGCAAAATTGATGAAGCCGCTGCCGCGGTCGGGTTCGACCACCAGCACCTTGGCGATGGTGAAGTTGCGGTCGCCCAGCTTGAGCGGATCGCCGACCTTCAGGTTCAAGGCCGTCAGCATGTTGGGGTCCAGCCAGACCGTGCCGGCGGCCGGCGTCTGGCGCGTGGCCTGACCAGCGGCGTCGGCGGCATCGGCTACCACCAGGCGGCCGCGCAATGGATAGCCTGTACTGACAGCCTTGAGCGAAGCCAGCTGCGAGCGGGCGCTGTCGCCCTCGCCGGCCAACGCCATGCTAGGGAAAACCACGGTATCGGCAAGGGTCAGGTGACGGCGCTCGGCTTCACTGCGCCAGGCGGGATTGATGTGCTGGTCGGCGGAAATCAGCAGGTCCGCCCCCAGCAGCTGGTGCGCATCGCGGCTGAGGCCGGCGCGCATGCGGTCGACAAAGAAGCCGACCGCGGACAAAGAGGCGACTGCAACAATCAGGGCTATCAGCAAGAAGCGTAATTCGCCGGCGCGCCAATCGCGCTGGGTCATGCGTAGAGACTGCAAAAAAATCATGTGGCAAGCCTTTGGAAGACCCAGCGGATACCGCGCCAAAGTTTAGGCACCAGCCAGATCGCAAACAGAAAAAACAGGAACAGGAAGGCAAACAGCAGCCAGGGATGGAAAAACGCCGCCCACAGGCCGCCAAGCACCGTCGCATCCTCGGAAAACGAGGCGGTCCAGTTGCTCAGCGGCTCTGGCGAGGTATTGATCATGGCGCGGCTGCCGGCCTTGGTAGCATGTGCGCCCAGGGCGAAGGTGCCGCCCACCAGCGCCGCCACCGTGGTCCAGGCAGGATCCATGTGGCCCATGGCCGCCACAGCCAGGATGGCGCCGGCCGGGATCCGGATAAAGGTATGGATGGCGTCCCACACCGAATCCAGGCCGGGAATTTTGTCCACCAGAAACTCGATCGCGGTCAGCAGGCCGGTCACGCCGATGACCCAAGGCGATTCCAGCACCTGCAGCGCCTGCGGCAGGTCGATCCAACCGGCGCGGCCGAACCAGCCGGCGACGAACAGCGCCATGTAGAGGCGGATGCCGCTGGCCCAGGACAGGCCGCCAGCCAGGGCGGCACTGGAAAGTGTATCGATCATGATGTCCCCTTCTCTCTCCGGATGGGTCGGTTTCAGGCATGCCTGGCGTGCATCTTCATTCTATACGACGCACAATTTAAACAAGCGTAACGTAAACCTACGCCAGCCGCCGAAGATTAGCCAGCGAGATTGCAAAATCGATGACGGATTGAGGTCCCGGCGCCACTGGCGCCTGCGGCAAACGGCGTGGCGAAGCCGCCGGCGCGTGATTATCAACAGAGGGAGCGAAAGGAAAAACGCCACCGTATCACGGTGGCGCAGGAAGCAATTACTGAGGAAATTACTGCGGATCGACCAGCCGCTCGACCTGCACATCGCCGCACTGGGCGCGATGGCGCAAAGCGTGGTCCATCAAGACCAGCGCCAGCATGGCTTCGGCAATCGGCGTGGCGCGGATGCCGACGCAAGGATCGTGGCGGCCGAAAGTCTCGACCGTGGCCGGATTGCCCTGTTTGTCGATCGATTGCTTGGGCGTGCGGATGCTGGAAGTCGGCTTGATGGCGATCGACACGGTGATGTCCTGGCCGCTGGAAATGCCGCCCAGGATGCCGCCGGCGTTGTTGGTGAGGAAGCCGTGGCGGGTGATTTCATCGCCGTGCTGCGAACCCTTTTGCGCCACGCAGGCAAAGCCGGCGCCGATTTCCACCCCTTTGACGGCGTTGATGCCCATCATGGCATAGCCGATCTCGGCGTCCAGCTTGTCGTATAGCGGCTCGCCCAGGCCGACCGGCACATTGGACGCCACTACATCGATGCGGGCGCCGCAGGAATCGCCATCTTTACGCAGAGCATCCATATAGGCTTCCAGCTGCTCGATCTGACTGCTGTTGGCGGCAAAAAACGGATTGTTGGGCACATGTTCCCAGGATTCGAAAGCGATCGGCAGCTCGCCCAGCTGGCTCATGCAGCCCTTGAACGTGGTGCCGTACTGCTGCTTCAGCCATTTCTTGGCGATCGCCGCCGCTGCCACGGCAGGCGCCGTCAGGCGCGCCGAGGAACGGCCGCCGCCGCGCGGATCGCGGATCCCGTATTTCTGCCAGTAGGTGAAGTCAGCATGGCCGGGACGGAAGGTATCGATGATATTGCCGTAATCCTTGCTGCGCTGGTCCTGGTTGCGGATCAGCAGCATGATCGGAGTGCCGGTGGTCTTGCCTTCGTAGACGCCGGACAGGATCTCGACCGTGTCCGGCTCCTGGCGCTGGGTAACGTGGCGCGAGGTGCCCGGCTTGCGGCGGTCCAGATCGGGCTGGATATCGGCTTCCGACAATTCCATGCCCGGCGGGCAGCCGTCCACCACGCAGCCGATGGCCGGGCCGTGGGATTCGCCGAAGTTGGTGACGCTAAACAGACTGCCGAAGGTATTGCCGGGCATGATAATCCAGAGAAAAAGGGGCTGAAAAGCATGATTTTACCAGCGCCACCCCTCAGGGGCTACCCGGCCGGCAAAATCATTATCTTTTCAACACCTTGATTGCAGGTCAGCCACAGCTGCCCATCTACGGCAAATCTACGGCAATTTTGCCAGCTGCGCAGTCAGCAGGTCGAAAAAACCCTGGGTATCGCCTTCGGTGATCCAGCGCGCATTCTCCGGCTTCTTGGTCGCGTGGTAGTAATCGACCACGGTGGCGCCGAAGGTCGGCCCTTCGCGGGTATCGACCTCGACATTCACCATGCGGCCCTTGAACATGTCCGGCTTGAGCAGGTAGCCGATGGTGGTGGCGTCATGCACCGGGCCGCCCGGCAAGCCGTATTGCCTGATGTCATGTTCGACATAGGCGTCGAGGATGTCGGCGGCAATCTTGCCGGCGTTGTTGCCGATCTTGCGCAGCCGTTCTATGCGTTCCGGGCTGGTCAGCATCTTGTGCGTCACATCCAGGGGAATGACGGTGAGCGGCAAACCGCTCTTGAACACCACGTCAGCCGCATGCGGATCGGCGAACACGTTAAACTCCGCCGCCGGCGTGATATTGCCGCCGTTGAAATGGGCGCCGCCCATCATGATGATTTCCTTGATGCCCTGGCGGATCTCGGGATGTTCGATCAGCGCCATGGCCAGGTTGGTTTGCGGGCCCAGGGTCACGATCGTGAGGCTCGTTGGCGGCGCCGCCAGCAGCGTCTCGACCAGGTATCGCACCGCCGAGCCTTTGGCCAGCGGCTGTTTCGGTTCAAAGATCTTGACGCCGGTGACGCCTTCGGCGCCATGCACCTCGGCGGCATAGATCGGCGCGCGCAGCATCGGCCGCGAGCAGCCGGCATACACCGGCACGTCCGGGCGGTTGGCCCATTCGCGCACCATGCGCGCATTGCGCGCGGTGTAGCGCAGCTGGACATTGCCGGCCACCGTGGTGAGCGCCTTGACATCCAGGCGGTCGCGCGCGGACAAGGCCAGCAGTATGGCGATGACATCGTCGGCGCCGGGATCGGTGTCAATGATCAGGGGAACCGGGCTGGCTACAGCGCCGGCGGCTAGCGTGGTTTGCATAGTCAGGGTATTCAGTAAAAGGCTTCCGGCCAGCAGCTTGCCGCCGCTGGTCAGGAAGCGACGGCGTGCGGCATGCACCGCTACGGCATCGTCCAACAGGGTATTTTTCAGTTTCGCCATTACTCTAATTCCTTTTCTGTCTGCGCGGTTATTTCCACTCGCCGCGTAAAGCCTGCACCTGCTGCTGCAGGTATTCCGGCGTTGCCTGGGCAGCCGCTACCGCCTCGCCCACCGCCAGCTGCAGCGCCGACAGCGGGCCGCGCTTGAAGGAACGCTGGAACGGATTGCCGCCGCTGCGGGTCCACATGCTGCCCCACAGGCCGCGTAGCGCCATCGGAATCACCGGCACCGGGCTGCGGTCGACGATTTTCTTGATGCCGCCGCGGAATTCGTTCATTTCACCGGTACTGGTCAGTTTGCCTTCCGGGAAAATGCAGACCAGGTCGCCGTCCGCCAGCGCCGCCGCGATCTGGTCGAAAGCGCGCTCCATCAATTCAGGATTTTCCTTGGCCGGCGCAATCGGGATCGCCTTGGCTGTCTTGAACACCCAGGCCAGCACCGGCACCTTGAAGATACGGTGATCCATGACAAAGCGGATCGGCCGCGGGCTGGCCGCCATGATCACGATCGCATCGACATAGCTGACGTGGTTGCACACCAGCACCGCCGCACCCTCGTCCGGGATGCGGTCGCGGTTGAAGGTGGTGACGCGGTGGATGGTGTGGATCAGGATCCAGGCGACGAAGCGCACCAGATATTCCGGCACCACGGTGAAGATGTAGAGCGCCACCAGCGCGTTCAGGATCGCCGTCACCAGGAAAATCTGCGGAATGGTGAAGCCCATGCTCAGCAAGGTCAGCGCCACCAGCGCCGCCACTACCATGAACAAGGCGTTCATGATGTTCATGCCGGCGATCGTGCGCGACAGGTGCTGGCGGTCGCAGCGGGTCTGGATCACAGCGAACAGCGGCACGATGTACAAGCCGCCGAACAGGCCGATCATCACGCAATCAAACAGGATGCGCCAGCTGCCGTGCTGCTGCACGAAGCTGCCCATGTCCACCGCGGCAGTGTTGGTGTAGCTCAGGCTGGCCAGGAACAGGTCGAGGCCGAACACCGACAGACCGATCGCGCCGAACGGCACCAGGCCGATTTCCACCTTGTGGCCGGACAGGCGTTCGCACAGCAGGGAGCCAGCGCCGACGCCGAGCGAGAACACGGTCAGCAGCAGCACAAAGACGCTATGGTCGCCATGCAGGTAGTTTTTCGCGTACAGGGGAAATTGCGCCAGGATGATGGCGCCGTAGAACCAGAACCACGAGTTGGCCAGCATGGCCAGGAACACCGGACGGTTCTTGCGCGAGAAGCTCAGGTTGCGCATGGTTTCGGTGATCGGGTTCCAGTTGATCTTCAGCCCCGGCTCGGCGGCCGGGGTCAGCGGAATGCGGCGGCTGAACAGCCAGCCGAGGATCGCGATGGCGACCGTGCCGCCGGCGACCAGCTCGATACCCCAAGGCTTGTGGACCACCAGCACCGCGCCCAGCACCTCGCCCAGCAGGATGCCGACGAAGGTGCCCATTTCGATGATGCCGTTGCCGCCCACCAGCTCGTTCGGGCGCAGCTGCTGCGGCAGGTAGGCATACTTGACCGGTCCGAAAATGGTGGAATGCACGCCCATGCCCACCACCGCCAGGATCAGCAGCCACAGGGTATGCGTCATCCAGCCGACCGCTGCGACCGACATGATGACAATTTCCAGCACCTTGACGTAGCGCGCCAGGCCGGATTTTTCGAACTTGTCCGCCAGCTGGCCGGCAGTCGCCGAAAACACCACGAAGGGCAGGATGAACAAACCCGGAATCAGGTTATTCAGCACATTGACGTCCATGCTGGTCCAGCTGATCGCCTCGTAGGTCAGGATCGTCAGCAAGGCGGTCTTGAAGACGTTATCGTTGAAAGCGCCAAAGAACTGGGTCCAGAAGAACGGTGCGAACCGGCGCTGGCGCAACAAGGAAAATTGACTGGATTTGGACATAGGTAGGCTAGGGAAAAAGCTGCGCAGTGTGGCAGTGGTGGATAGTCGATTGTTTTACAGGAGTGGCGCCAGATACGATGGCAGCGAGCAGCACTCCTGACGCCCTGGCGTCAATCCTTGTGTAGTCGTTCAAACCTGCTTTATCCGCGCTGCGCATTCTTCATCGATATCTGCTCGTTCAAAGTCCAGAAATCGTACAGCACGCCCAGCAAGAACAGTCCGCCGGTAAACAAATAGAGGATGCCGGTGAGCCACTTGCCCTGGTACATGCGGTGCACGCCGAAAAAACCGAGGAAGGTCAGCAGCAGCCAGGCCACGCTGTAATCGATGGCGCCGGCGGTAAAGCGCAGGTCGGCCTGGCGATTCATGCTCGGGATCAGGAAAACGTCGATCAGCCAGCCGATACCCAGCAGGCCGAGCGTAAAGAACCAGATGGTGCCGGTAACCGGCTTGCCGTAATAAAAACGGTGGGCGCCGGTAAAGCCGAAAATCCACAGCAGATAGCCCAGCACTTTGCTATGGGTATCGATCACGGAGCCGTCCGGACGGATATTATTCATGAATAAACTCTTTCAAATCGATAAAAATGCATTGCTTCGACCGGCCGCGACCGCAGCCGTGGCCGCCAACCCGCTATTTTGCACCAGGAACCAACAAAAAAAACCGTTTGCGGCATCTTGCTGCCGCAAACGGCTCTTCATTAATCGGATAATTCCTACTCTTCGCTAGCCGCCGGCCAGTCGCGGATATAGGCTTTCAGCATCTTGTTTTCAAAACCCTGGGCGTCCAGCACGGCTTTCGCCACGTCATAGAACGACATCACACCCAGCAAGGTGCGGGCATCCATGATCGGTACATAGCGCGCATGGCGCTCCAGCATGATACGGCGCACTTCATTGACTTCAGTATCCGGCGTCACGGTGATCGGGCTGTCGTCCATGTGCTTGCGCACCGTGTTGCTGCCTACCGCGCCGCCGTTCTGGTGAATCGCATTGAGCACTTCGCGGAAAGTCAGCATGCCGACCAGCGTACCGAACTCCATCACCACCAGCGAACCGATATCCTTTTCCGCCATCGTGTTGACAGCATCGATCAGCGGCGTTTCCGGCGTCACGGTGTAAAGGATATTGCCTTTGACTTTGAGAATTTCAGATACTTTCATGGTGCCATCCTGCCTTTGCTATGGTTGCGGGCGGCTATTAAAACCATCACGAGCGGCTCAAGGTCTGATCGAGAAGCAGAACTGTACTTTATCAATCAGTACAGTGAGCATCGCAGACCAGAGATTGCGCCGCGCAGTAGGTTTTTAGAGTTACCCTTATGCTTGTATGCAGAATGTAGCGTAAGCCAGAGCAAAAATCTACCGCGCAGCGCAGCATCCGCCCCTATATATCAAAAATAGAAGGAGACCTCCTACATCATGAGCAGCCCCCATTATCCCGGCTTCGACACCATGTCGCTGCATGCCGGCAGCGTTCCGGACCCTGCGACCGGCGCGCGCGCCACGCCGATCTACCTGACTTCGGCCTTTGTTTTCAAGGATTCAGATCACGCCGCGTCACTGTTCAACATGGAACGCGCCGGCCACGTTTATTCGCGCATTTCCAATCCCACCAACGCCGTGCTGGAAGAGCGCATCGCGGCGCTGGAAGGCGGCGTCGCCGGGATTGCGGTGGCCAGCGGCCAGGCCGCGATGCACCTGGGCCTGGCCACCATCGCCGGCGCCGGTTCGCATGTGGTGGCGTCGCGCGCGCTGTATGGCGGTTCGCACAACCTGCTGTCCTACACCATGAAGCGCTTCGGCATCGAGACCACCTTTGTCGACCCCAGCGATATCGATGCCTGGCGTGCGGCAATCCAGCCCAACACCAAGGTGCTGTTCGGCGAAACCCTGGGTAATCCGGGACTGGACGTGCTAGACATTCCGCGCATCGCCGCGCTGGCGCATGAGCATTACCTGCCGCTGATGGTGGATGCGACGTTTACCACCCCTTACCTGTTGCGGCCGTTCGACCATGGCGCCGATCTGGTGTTCCACTCGGCCACCAAGTTCCTGTGCGGCCACGGTACCGCGGTCGGCGGCCTGCTGGTGGATGGCGGCACATTCGACTGGCAGCAAGCCTATGAAAAAACCGGCCGCTTCGGCGAATTGTGCGAACCGTACGAAGGCTTCCACGGCATGGTGTTTTCGGAAGAATCGACGGTCGCGCCGTTTTCGCTGCGCGCGCGGCGCGAGGGCCTGCGCGATTTCGGCGCCGTGATGAGTCCGCACAATGCCTTCGCCATCCTGCAAGGCATAGAAACGCTGGGACTGCGCATGGAAAAGCATGTCGCCAATACGCGCAAGGTGGTGGAATTCCTGGCGGCGCATGCGGCGGTGGAGTCTGTCGCCTATCCGGAACTGCCTTCGCATCCCGGCCACGAACTCAGCAAGACGCTGCTGCCCAAGGGTTGCGGCGCTGTATTCTCGTTCAACCTGAAGGGCGACCGCGCGGCCGGCCGCCGCATGGTCGAATCCCTCAAGATTTTTTCGCACCTGGCCAATGTCGGCGACGCCAAATCGCTGGTGATCCATCCGGCTTCGACCACCCATTTCCGGGTGCCCAGCGAGCAGCTGGCCGCCGCCGGCATCAGCGAAGGCACCTTGCGCCTGTCGATCGGGCTGGAAAATGTCGAGGACCTGATCGAGGACCTGGCCTTCGGCCTGAAGATGTCGCAACGCGCTGAGCGCAAGGAGAAATAAGATGTTGCTGAAAACACATTTTCGCGGCGCCGAACACGATACCTATTGCTACACCGGCGGCAAAGCCTTCGATCCGGCGCTGCCGACCGCGGTCTTTATCCACGGCGGCCAGAACGACCATTCCGTCTGGATCCTGCAGACCCGCTATTTCGCCCATCACGGTTTCGGCGTGCTGGCGGTGGATTTGCCGGGACACGGCCGCAGCCAGGGGCCGGCGCTGGCCACCATCGAAGAATTGTCCGACTGGCTGTCCTGCCTGCTGGATGCCGCCGGCGTCAACAAGGCGGTCCTGATCGGCCACAGCATGGGCTCGCTGATTGCGCTGGAAAGCGCCGGCCGCGCCGAGAAATCCAGCCGCATCGCAGGTATTGCGCTGGTCGGCACCGCTTATCCGATGAAAGTCGCGGACGCCTTGCTGGACGCCGCCAACAATGCGCAGCAGAGCGCGATCGACATGGTGAATATCTGGTCGCACTCCACCATGTCGCCCAAGCCATCGGCGCCGGGACCGGGTTTCTATGTGCAGGGCGCCAGCCAGCGCCTGATGCAGCGCATCGCCAGCCAGTCGGCCGCCAAACCGACCGTGTTCTACACCGACTTTGCTGCCTGCAATGCCTACGCCAACGGCGAACAGGCGGCGCAAGCGATCACTTGCCCTACCCTGTTCTTGCTGGGCCAGCGCGACGTCATGACGCCGGCCAAGGCGGCCGCCGGCCTGATCGGCGCCATCAAGCAGGCCAAGGTGGTGCAGGTGGAAGCTTGCGGCCATGCCCTGATGGCGGAGCAGCCGGATGCAGTGCTGGATCAGCTGTTCAAATTTGCCAGTGCGGCGACAGTTGCAGCGGCCGCCATGGAAGACTAAGCTTAAAGGACGCAAGGATAAAGACGACCAAGTAGCAAGATCCAGCCACCGCCAGGAGACAGAATGCCTACCGTGCTTGAAAAAAAGTATGAGACTTTCGCCGAGTTCTACCCCAGCTACCTGAGCCAGCATAGCAACCGCACCTGCCGCCAGCTGCATTTCGTCGGCTCCACGCTGGCGCTGGCTTCCGTGGTCATGCTGGTATTTACCGGCAATTTTTACTGGCTGCTGGCGGCGCTGCTGTGCGGCTACGGTTTTGCCTGGGTCGGTCATTTCGCGTTTGAAAAGAACCGCCCGGCAACCTTCAGGCAGCCCTTGTATTCATTCCTGGGCGACTGGGTAATGTACTGGCAGATGCTCAGCGGCCGGGTATCTTTTTACTAACTATGTTTTATCAACAATGTGAAATCTTCTTCACAACAATGTGAACCGTTTATCCCGTAAAATTCGTTTCTTTGTTTTCCGGCATCGCCATGCATGCCATGGCGCGCCGTATAGCGACAGGAGTTTTAATGGGAACACCAGCTAGCGATCCATTACCGGCGCTGCTCAAGAAGCCAGACGCGACCGACGCCGCACCGGCCCCGGCTGCCGTGGCGCCACGCCGGCCGATGACCTCGTTCTTGATGAACTACAGCCAGCCGACTTATTCCGGCAGGGTGACGATCAGCTATTTCTGGATTTCAAGACTACCGCAGGGCGGCACGATCAAAGTTCGGGTTGGCTAGGGCCTGCAGCCTGCGTGAAATGCGCCGCCAGCGTCTGCTCCAGGCCGTGTTCGATGGCGCTTTCGACACATCGGTCGAGGCCGCTGTCGATGGCTCTGCCGGCGGCCGGATTCCATACGAACATGCGGTAGATGTCGGCCAGTTTCAGCACTTCCGTATTGGCTAGCAGGATCCAGCCGTCGACATTGATGCGCATTTTGCGGCCCCACTGGCTGCGCGTCGGCATCTCGGTCTGCACAGTGCCGACCCAGCCGGCTTCCAGCATCTGCTGCAGCAAGCTTTCCGACTCATCGAAGCCTAGCCGTGTAGCGCGCCGGATCTGTCCCGCATCAACCGCCGCCGAACTGCCGCGCATGCGGGCCTGGTGCAAGACCTGCAGCACCGCCATGGCGTCGACGAAAGCGCTGCCTGGCGACGGCACATGCCACCAGCGTTCGTACTTCACCACCGGCAGCGCGGCTGCCAGTAGCGCTCCCACCAGCGTGATCATCCACAGCATGTAGATCCACAAAAGGAATATCGGCAAGGCCGCCAGCGTGCCGTAGACCATGGTGTAGGTCGGGAACTTGATGATGTAGGCGGCAAACACGCGTTTGGCGATTTCAAAGGCGATACCGGCCAGCAAGCCGCCCCAGATCGCATCGCGCCAGTCGACGCGCTGGTTCGGCACCGCCACGTACAGCAGGGTAAAGGCGCCCGTGGTCAGCGCCACCGACAGCAGCGTATAGAACCAGCGCCCGATCCAGCTCACCACCAGGCCGTCGGCCGCCGCCGACAAATACGAGGTGACAGTGATCGAGACGCCGATCAGCAAAGGCCCGAGCGTGATGATGGCCCAGTACACCAGCACCCGGTGGATCCACGGCCGCTGCGTCTTGACGCGCCAGATGCGGTTGAACACGTGGTCGACGGTCGACATGGTCAGCACCGAGGTCACGATCAGCGCCACCCCGCCAACGGCCGACAGGCGCGCCGACTTGGTGGCAAACTGGTTCAGGTAGTCGAGAATCGTGCTGGCGAAACCGCGCGGCATCAGGTTGCGCACGAAATACTGCTCCAGCGCGGCGCGGAAGGTGCTGAACAGCGGAAACACGGTAAAAATCGCCAGCGCGATCGTCAGCATCGGCACCAGCGCCAGGATGGTGGTGAAAGTCAGGCTGCCGGCCACCTGCGGCAGGCGCTCCTCGTCCAGGCGGCGCGCCGCGAAGCGGAACAGATCGCGCAATTCCACCCAGGACAGGCCGCGCAGTCTGGAAAATTTTATTGACGTCATGCCTTACCTCATTTTGCCCGCCGCGGCACATCATGAAACCGGGCGCGGCATGCGTTTTGCACCATGAGTTGGCGCTAAAGCGCCCTATAATACCAAAATGAACTCATCTAACATTAACGTTATTACACCGATTCTGGTTTTGTACTATTCGCGCCATGGCTCGACCCGCAAACTGGCCGAACTGATCGGCCAGGGAATCGACTCGGTGGTCGGCTGCGAAGCCCGCCTGCGCACGGTGCCGGCGGTCTCCACCGTGACCGAAGCCAGCGCCCCCGATATCCCGGCCGAAGGCGCGCCCTATGTCGAACTGGCCGACCTGCATCAATGCGCCGGCCTGGCGCTCGGCTCGCCCACCCGTTTCGGCAACATGGCTTCCGCCATGAAGTATTTCTGGGACGGCACCAGCACCGAATGGCTGGCCGGCACCCTGGCTGGAAAACCGGCCTGCGTGTTCACCTCCACCGGCAGCCTGCACGGCGGCCAGGAATCGACGCTGATGTCGATGATGACACCCTTGCTGCATCATGGCATGCTGATCATGGGCCTGCCCTACACCCTGCCCGAACTGATGACCACCGCCAGCGGCGGCACTCCCTACGGCGCCAGCCACTGGTCCGGCATGAACGGCACGCAGCCGGTCTCCGCCGAAAGCCGCACCCTGGCCATCGCCCAAGGGCGGCGGCTGGCCGAAACCGCATTGAAGCTCAACCCAGCGGGGCCAAGATGACCACCAAACTGAAACCCGACACGGCAACCCACCCGCTGCCGCACGCCGCCCGCCAGCCGCGTTTCTTTTACCTGGGCGCGGTAACCAGCCTGCTGGCCCTGATCGCGCTGGGCCTGGCCTGGGAACTGGCGCTGGCGCCGCTGCGTCCCGGCGGTTCCTGGATGGTCCTGAAAGTCCTGCCCCTGCTATTCCCCCTGCGCGGCGTCCTCAAGCGCGACGTCTACACCATGCAATGGGCCTCGATGCTGATCCTGATCTATTTCACAGAAGGCATAGTCCGCGCCACCAGCGACAGCAACCTGATCAGCACAAGACTCGGCTGGCTGGAAGTAGCCCTCAGCACCATATTTTTCCTGTGCACCATTCTTTATTTACGCCCATATAAAAAGGCCGCCAAGGAAGTAGCGCAAGAAGCAATAAAGAAAGCGTCACGATAAAGCAGCCATGCAGCCTGAAACAAAGAGGCTGTGGATTTTGACGTTGGGGTTGAAGTTGTTTTTGAAGTTGCGGTTGCCGTTGCCGTTGCCGTTGCCGTTGCCGTTGCCGTTGCCGTTGCCGTTGCCGTTGCCGTTGCCGTTGCTTTTGACGTGCCCCGCATTGAGACGTTGCCAAATCCGGCGCGTGACAGCCGGGAATTGTGAGGGGCATGTTTGAGCCGAAAGCGAGTTTTGCCCCTCACCCGGCTGGCGCGCGCCGGATTTGGGGACCCGACCGGAGGGAGGGCAACGGCTTTGCGGTCGCCTTCTTTTTGGTTACTTTTTCTTGGCGAAGCAAGAAAAAGTGACTAGCTGCCGGGCTACCCCCGGCAAGCGTCCACGGAGTAGCAACCGTATTAACTAGCGACGACCGTTTAGCGAATTCCACCGTATGTACTCCGTAGCCAGTCAAATGGGGTCAGAGTAATTTTCGCAAAAGGCCGCGAAAAAAAACTCTGACCCCATTTGACTGCGGCGTGGCTGCGCATTTGACTGTTTTTTCGAAATTTTACGATATGAACAATGACGCTTTTCTTGCTGCTTGCCGTGATGCCATCGGCGACTCCCATGTGCTCACCGATGATGCCGACAAGGCCGGCTACCTGACCGACCAGCGCCAGCGCTATACCGGCCAGGCGCTGGCGGTCGTCAAGCCCGCCAATACCGAAGAAGTGGCCAGACTGGTCCAGCTCTGCAACCAGTTCCAGATCCCCATCGTCCCCCAAGGCGGCAACACCGGCCTGGTGCTAGGCAGCGTCCCCGACCAAAGCGGCCACGCAATCGTGCTGTCGCTAAAACGCCTCAACCAGATCCGCGCCATAGACCCAACAAACCACACCATCACCGCCGAAGCCGGCTGCATCCTGCAACAAGTACAAGAAGCCGCCGCAACAGCAAACCGCCTGCTACCCCTCTCGCTAGCCGCCGAAGGCAGCTGCACCATCGGCGGCAACCTCTCCACCAACGCCGGCGGCACCGCCGTCCTGCGCTACGGAAACACCAGAGAACTCTGCCTCGGACTGGAAGTCGTCACCGCCCAAGGCGAAATAATGCACGGCCTGCGCGGTCTGAGAAAAGACAACACCGGCTACGACCTGCGCGACCTCTACATCGGCGCCGAAGGCACGCTAGGCATCATCACCGCCGCCGTCCTGAAACTCTTCCCCCAGCCCAAAGTCCAGCTGACCGCTCTCGCCGCGCTGCCAAGCCCGGCCGATGCGCTGCGCCTGCTGACGCTGGCGCAAGAACGCTGCGGCGCCACCCTGACCGGCTTCGAACTGATGTCCGACCTGTGCCTGCAACTGGTCGCCAAGCACTTCCCGCAGCTGCAATTCCCCTTCGACCAACATCATCCCCACTACGTCTTGCTGGAACTATCCGACAGCGAACCCGCCCCCCATGCCAGCATGCTGCTGGAAGCACTGATGAGCGAAGCGCTGGAACAGAATATCTGCCAGGACGCCGTACTAGCCAGCTCCGGCGCCCAGTCGCGCGCCCTGTGGCAACTGCGCGAAAGCATCTCCTCGGCCCAAGCCAAGGAAGGCAAGAACATCAAGCATGACATCTCGCTGCCGATCTCCCGCATCGCCGAGTTCATCGTCGACACCGACGCCTTGCTGCAGCAGCACTTCCCGGGTTGCCGCAATGTCACCTTCGGCCACCTGGGCGACAGCAACCTGCACTACAACGTCTCGCCGCCCGACGACGTCCCGGCCGAGCGCTTCATCGAACAGCAGGCCGCCATCAACCTGCTCGTGCACGACAACGTCAACCGCATGGACGGTTCGATTTCAGCCGAGCACGGCCTGGGCGCGCTCAAGCGTGAAGAAATCCTGCGCTACAAATCGCCGGTGGAAATCGCATTGATGAAAACCATCAAGCAGGCGCTGGATCCCCTCAACCTGATGAATCCAGGCAAAGTCATTTAAAAACAGCCGCGCAAAAAGTTGCCGCCTTACAATCTGTTACACCGCCGCTGTCGTCGCATGCCCTCCAGCGGCCGTTAACCACCGATGTAAGCATCTATAAAGCAACGTGCAGAAGGCTGGACATGACCTCGACCATAAAACTCCCCGGATTGCTGTCCACGGCGCTGATGCTGGGCTGCCTCAGCACTGCCCACGCGCAAACCGCGCCGCTGAACGATTCGGAAAAAGCGCTGCATGTGCTGAACCGGCTGGCCTACGGCCCACGCCCGGGCGACGTCGACGCCGTCAGGCGCATGGGCATCAAGCGCTACATCGACCAGCAGCTGCGGCCCGACAGCCTGCCGCTGCCAGAAGAATTATCGGGAAAACTGGCAGGCTTATCGACTTATCAACTCAGCACCACCCAGCTCTACCAGCAATACGGCCCGCCCTCCTTCCCGCCCAACAGCGCCACTCCCGAAGAAAAGAACATGGCGCGCCAGCGCGCCAACAAGGACATCACGCCGCAAGCCCATTTTGCGCGCTTGTGGCTAGCTACTGAAAGCCCGCGCCAGCTGCAGGAAGTGATGACCGAATTCTGGTTCAACCATTTCAATGTGTTCGAAGGCAAAGACTGGGTGCGCTACTGGAACGGCGAGTATGAGAAAGACGTGCTGCGGCCGAATGCGCTGGGCAACTTCCGCCAGCTGCTGGGCAGCGTGGCTCATCATCCGGCGATGCTGTACTACCTCGACAACTGGCTCAGCAGCGGCGTCAACACGCCGGAAGCCAAGGGCCGCTTCAAGGGGCTCAATGAAAACTACGGCCGCGAGTTGCTGGAGCTCCACACCATGGGCGTCGACAGCGGCTACACCCAGGCCGACGTGATCGCGCTGGCGCGCATCCTGACCGGCTGGACCATCGATGAAAAAGCCATGAAGGACGGCCAGCCGGCATTTGCCTTCAATCCCAAGCGCCACGATTTCGGCGACAAGGTGTTTCTCGGCCAGACCATCAAGGGCAGCGGCGAACAGGAAGGCGAACAAGCGCTCGATATCCTGGCGCGCCATCCCGCCACCGCCCATTTCGTCGCCGCCAAGCTGGTGCAGTATTTCGTCTCCGACAAGCCGGAACCGGCCCTGACCGAGAAGCTGGCGCGCCGCTTCCTGGCTACCAACGGCGACATCAAGGCAGTGCTGCGCACGCTATTCGACAGTCAGGAATTCTGGGCCCGCGGCAATTACCAGACCCAGTTCAAGACGCCTTATCAATATGTGGTGTCGTCGCTACGCGCGACCGCGACGCCGGTGCTGAACGTCAAGCCGATCGATGGCGTGCTGAACCAGCTCGGGCAGCCGCTGTATGGCTGGCTGACGCCGGAAGGCTATAAATTCTCGGAAGAAGCCTGGCTCAATCCGGATGCTCTGCTGCGTCGTATCAATTTCGTCAACGGCCTGAGCAACGGCAAATCGCCGATCGCCCGCGCTGAAACGCCGCCGCCCGTGCCTGGCGCAGCCGCGCCGACGCCGACACCGGCGCCGATCACCTACGCCCCAATGCCGGTTGACCCGCAACAGCTGATGCAGACGCTGGCGCCGGCGCTGGAACCGCACAGCCTCGCCGCGATTACTGCCGCAGCGCCCAATCTACAGGTCGGCCTGATACTCGGCGGACCGGATTTCATGAAAAGATAGAGCCAGGAGCAAGCCATGAACCGTCGTGATTTCATACGCCAACTCGGCCTCGCCGGCAGCGGCGCCATCCTGATCCCGGTCGGCCTCTCCGGCTGCGTGGTGGCGCCGCCGAGCAAACCGCTGGCCAAGGCCAAGCCGGCGCCGCCGGTCAGCGTGGCAAGCACCGCAGACAGTCCGCTCTCGTACGGCAATCCGCTGCTGCGGCCGCATGCCGCCGGCGACGGCACGCCGCGCATGGTGGTGGTGTTCCTGCGCGGCGCCGTGGACGGCTTGAACGTGGTGGTGCCGCATGGCGATCACAATTACTACAAGGCGCGGCCGACCATCGCGGTATCGCGCCCGGGTACGCAAAACGGCGCCATCGACCTGACCGGCTACTTCGGCCTGCATCCGGCGCTGCAGCCGCTGCTGCCCTACTGGGAAGATGGCCGGCTGGCTTTCATCCACGCTTCCGGCTCGCCCGACATGTCGCGCTCGCATTTCGAAGCGCAGGACTACATGGAAACCGGCACCCCGGGCGAACACAATACCCGCGACGGCTGGATGAACCGGATGCTAGGCGTAATGCCGCCGTCACAGTCGCCAATGCAGGCGCTCACCCTTGGCGAATCGGTGCCGCGCATCCTGACCGGGCGCGCCGTGGTGGCCAACATGCCGACCGGACGCGACGCCACCCGCCCCACTCTGATCGACAAACCGGAAGTGAGCCAAGCTTACGCCGCCCTGTATGCGCAAGATGCCGCGCTTGGCAAGTCCTACCGCGACGGCATCTCGGCGCGCAAGGAATTGCTGGCCGACGCCAGCAGCTCGGAACAGAAGATGGCGAACAACGGCGCGCCGCTGCCGAACGGCCTGTCGATCGACACCGCGCGCCTGGGGCGCCTGATGCGCGGCAATCCCGAGATCCGCCTCGGCTTCGTCGCCGTCGGCGGCTGGGATACCCATACCAACCAGGGCAACGGCAGCGGCCAGCTGGCCGGACGACTGCGACCGCTGGCCGACGGCCTGGCGACGCTGGCGAACGAGCTGGGACCGGCTTTCAACGATACGGTAATTGTGGTGATGTCGGAATTCGGCCGCACCTTCCGCGAGAACGGCAACGGCGGCACCGACCACGGCCATGGCAACGCTATGTGGCTGCTGGGCGGCAATGTGCGCGGCCGCACCATCCACGGCCACTGGCCCGGCATCGATGATAAGTCCTTGAATGAGGGACGCGACTTGGCCGTCGCCACCGACTTCCGCGCCGTGCTGGCGACGCTGGCGGAAAAACATATGCGCATCGGCGATCCGGCCATGCAGAAACTGTTTCCGCAATATGGCGCGGGCAATCCGCATGCCTTGAATTTGCTGGTGTAGCCGGATTCAGGTATCGCAAATACTGCAGCTGTGGCCTTTGCAATTGTGCAGCACGCTGCTCCTGCCGGCGCCCGTATGGGTTCCCGGCCCGGCGGCTCCCCGTCCGGCCAGTTGCTCGGCGCCGTTACGCGCGCGCCAGCTTTCCGTCACACGCAGCTTGACATGGCCGCCCGTAAACATCGGTGAGGCAGGCGTGTCGCAGGCGCAATACGGACAAGCAACCGGACTCTCTAGCGCCTGCAGCGGCAACAGTCTTTCAAAGATGCCATCGCAATGGCTGCAGCGTATGTCATACAGTGGCATCGTATTGCCTCTTCAGTTAAATGCATTCACAGGAAAACCGGGCAGTATCGGTCTCACCCACCGTTGCTGCCGCGGCTGCTTCAGGGCTTGCGCCCCCAATAAGCGTTATCGTTCAACATGCCTTTCGGCGTAATATCCTGATCGAAGATCGAGGTCGGCAAAGACACCGTGCATGCGCAATTCGGAATATCGACAATTCCACCGATCCGGCCCTCTACCGGCGCCGCGGTCAGCAGCATGTAGGCCTGGCTGCCGGTATAGCCGAAGTGCGTCAGGTAATCGATAGCCTTGAGGCAAGCCTGGCGATAAGCGACAGTGGCGTCGAGATAATAGTTGACGCCATTCTCGACGCTGATCCCCTCGAAAGTCAGCCACTGTTCATAGTGCGGTTTAACGATGCTGGGCATGAAGATCGGCGAGGTGATGTTGTATTTCGCCATGCCGCCCTTGATCAGGTCGAAGCCGACATGGCTGACGCCATCCATTTCGATCGCACCGCAAAAGCCGATTTCGCCATCGCCTTGCGAAAAGTGCAAATCGCCCATGGAAAAGCCAGCGCCCTTGACATACACCGGGAAGAAAATCCGCGTGCCGGCCGACAGATCCTTGATGTCCGTATTACCGCCATGTTCGCGTGGCGGCACGGTACGCGCGGCTTCCTTCGCCATGCTGTCAAACTTGGCGCCGCTCAAGCCACGCAGTACCGCCGTGCTCGGATCCGGTGGCTTGGCCAATCCCTTGGCCGCCAGCGGCGCTTCGCGCCGGTTCCACTCGGCCAGCAGATCATGCGATGGCAGGCAGCCCATCAGGCCGGGATGGGTCAGGCCGGCTATCCGTACGCCTGGAATATGGCGCGACGTGGCGTACAAACCTTTCAGATCCCAGATCGCCTTGTCGGCATCGGGAAACGTATCCGCCAGGAAGCCGCCGCCGTTCTCTTTTGAAAACACGCCGGAAAATCCGACCGGCGTCACCGGCTGAATGTCGAGCAAGTCGATCACCAGCAGATCGCCGGGTTCTGCTCCTTCTACATGAAAGGGGCCGGTCAGTGGATGGGCACGAGTCAGGTCGACATTCCTGACATCGGAAACATCATCGTTATCCTGGATCTGGGCATCCAGGAAATCCAGCGATTCGATCAGAATCGACTCCCCCGGCTTGACCGATGACAGGAACGGCAGGTCGGGATGCCAGCGGTTATGTCCCAGTTCGGCTTGCAGCGCCAGGGGCACGCCAGGTTTGATCTTGAAATGTTGCATGCGACTCTCCTCTCGGTTAACACAATTCGTTCAATCGGCTCAATCAGGGCGGTTCATTCAGAAGGAATGCCTGGCATTGGACATTCCGGCGTGCCGGGTGCAGAACGGGTCAAGGCTTCGACCTGTCGCCGCGCCTGCTGCGGATCATTGACCCAGGTCTTGTAAAAATCGAAGGGACATTCCGCAACTCCTGCGGCAGCCTCGCCGGAATTGATCTTGCCGGTATAGCCGCGATGCAAGAGCTTGTAGAGATGATTTTGCGACTGCCAGTTGCGGCGCGCGTCACGGATCAGATTGACCGACAACTCGGCATACTGGATACCCATTTCTTCGGTTTCACACTCGCCCAGGGTGCGGCCGTCGAAGCCGATGATGGCAGAGTGGCCGAAGTACGAATAGACACCGTCGAAGCCCGCCGCATTGGCCACCGCCACGTAGACGTTATTCATCCAGGCCATCGCTTTCGACACCAGCACTTGCTGATCCTTGGCGGGATACATATAGCCCTGGCAGCGCACGATCAGTTCGGCCCCCTTCATCGCACAGTCGCGCCAGATCTCCGGGTAGTTGCCGTCATCGCAGATGATCAGGCTGATCTTCATGCCCTTGGGCCCCTCCGACACATACGTTGTGTCGCCCGGGTACCAGCCTTCGATTGGTGTCCACGGCATGATCTTGCGATACTTCTGGACAATTTCGCCATGATTGTTCATCAGGATCAACGTGTTGTAAGGCACCTTGTGCGGATGCTCTTCATGCCGTTCTCCGGTCAGCGAGAATACGCCCCAGACATTGGCTTGACGGCAGGCCGCGGCGAACAGGGCAGTTTCTTCGCCCGGGATCACTGCGGCAGTGTCGAACATTTCAGCAGAGTCATACATGATCCCATGCGTTGAATACTCCGGGAAAATGACCAGGTCCAATCCTGGCAGACCCTGCTTCATGCCCACCACCATCGCGGCGATATTGCGGACGTTGTCCAATACCTCTGCCCTGGTGTGCAAGCGCGGCATCTTGTAGTTGACGACCGCCACCCCTACCGCATCCTTGCTGCTGGAAATATCTCCATGTCTCATGTATCACTCCTGTCAATGTTCCATTTCACTCAACAACTCAACACACAACGGGCCGCTATACCGATAAATAGCGGCTGATGGTTGCCGCATCGACGTTGTCGCGCGTGTCTTCGTAGACAAAACGGCCCTTGTCGATCACCAGAAAGCGGTCGGCGATTTCCAGCGTAAAGCTCAGCACCTGCTCCGAGACGATGATGGTCAGCGCGCGTATCTTGCGGATCTCTTTCAGGCTGCGCGCTATATCCTTGATGATCGAGGGCTGGATGCCCTCGGTCGGTTCGTCCAGCAGCAGTACCTTGGGATTGGTCGCCAGCGCGCGCGCAATGGCTAGCTGCTGTTGCTGGCCGCCCGACAGGTTGCCGCCTTTACGGCTGCGCATGTCATACAGCACCGGAAACAAGGCATACAGCTCATCCGACACCTTGCCAAGCGCACTCGCCGGCAAACCGGTCTGGATGTTTTCAAGTACGGTCATGCCAGGAAAAATCATGCGGCCCTGCGGCACATAGGCAACCCCGTGCTCCACCCGCTGATAACTTTCCAGATTGCCCAGCTCCTGGCCCTCGATCTGAATGCTGCCTTCGCGCATCGGCAGAATTCCCATCAGCGTTTTAAACAAGGTGGTCTTTCCCATGCCGTTGCGGCCCATGACGGCAACGATCTCCTGCTTGGCCGCCGAGAGGTTGATATCGTGGATGACTTGGCTCTGGCCATAGCCAGAGGCGAGATGTGAAACATTGAACATAAGGACTCCACGGAATGCGTAAATGAATGGCCTGAGTTAATGACCTAAACTAATGGCCTAAATACACTTCAATCACTTTAGGATTGGCCTGCACTGACTCCATGCTGCCCTCGGCCAGGATTTTTCCCTGATGCAGCACGGTCACCTTGTGCGCAATGCTTTTGACGAACTCCATGTCATGCTCAATCACTACCACCGAACGGCCCTTGCTGATACGCCCCAGCAGTTCGGCGGTCTTTTCGCGCTCGGAAACACTCATCCCCGCCACCGGTTCATCCAGCATCAGCAATTCCGGATCCTGCATCAGCAACATGCCTATCTCCAGCCATTGCTTTTGCCCGTGCGACAGCAGATCTGCTTGCTGGTAAAGTTGCTGTTCCAGGAAAATTTCCCCGGCAACCGCCTCGACCCGCTCCACCACATCTGCGGTGCGCTTGAACATCAGGGCGCCGAACACTTTGCGGCCGCGCGGAAACGACATCTCCAGATTCTCGAACACGCTCAGGTTTTCATAAATGGATGGCGTCTGGAATTTACGCCCCACCCCGGCCTGGACAATTTCGTGTTCGCGCATCTTGGTCAGTTCGCGACTGTTGAACTGGATGCTGCCGGCGGTCGCCTGCGTCTTGCCGCAGATCAGGTCCAAAACGGTAGTCTTGCCGGCGCCATTAGGCCCGATCACCACCCGGACTTCATTTCGTTCCACATATAAATTCAAATCGTCGACCGCCTTGAAACCGTCGAAGGAAACAGTCAAGCCCTCAATCGCCAGCACCGGACGGTCGTTTGATGCGAAACCGATAGGATTACCGCTCATTGGGATGCCTCCAGATTGCCGTGGCCATGCTCAAGCTTGGCGTCCTTCTCAGGTTTTTCCGAGGGCAGTCTGGACACGACCGCCGCAGGCGCTGTTTTCTTCGCCGGCCGCCGCAGCCATCCGGTCAGGCTTGCCAGCAACGCCCTGCCATGGCTTTGATAAAGGCCCGCCAGGCCATTAGGGAAATACATGACGACGGCGATAAACAAGCCGCCCATCAGGAACAGCCACAGTTCAGGAAATGCTTCTGAAAAATAGGTCTTGCCGAAGTTCACCAGCAAGGTGCCGTACACCGCACCAAGCAATGACATGCGGCCGCCGACCGCTGCATAGATCACCATTTCGATGGAAGGCACGATGCCGACGAACGATGGCGACATGAAGCCGACCTGCAAGGTAAACATGGCGCCGCCGATGGCCGAGAACATCGCCGCGACACAAAACACGAACACCTTGAAGCTGGCGACGTCGTAGCCGGAAAAGCGCACCCGCTCTTCCTTGTCGCGCATGGCGACCAGCAAGCGCCCCAGTTTGGAGCTGAGGATGAAGCGGCCGATCAGGATGCACAAGATCAACAGCCCGGCATTCACGAAATACAAAATCAGCTTGGCCGAGTCGGTGCGGATATCCCATCCCATCAAGGTCTTCAGATCGGTAATGCCGTTGACGCCGCCGGTCAGTCCCTGCTGGCCGATAATCAGGATCGACAGGATGGCGGCGATGGCCTGGGTGACTATCGAGAAATAGACATCGCCGACGCGCCGCTTGAACATTGCCGCGCCGATCACCAGCGCCAGCAGAGCCGGCAACAACAGCACCGCCAGCAGGGTAAAGCCGAACGAATGAAACGGCTGCCACAGCAATGGCAGTTGCGTGATCTGGTTCCAATCCATGAAATCCGGAATGCCAGGAGTTGACTGGATCTTGGTGCTGAGCGGATCCGAGGCTTCCAGTTTCAGAAACATCGCCATGCAATAGCCGCCCAGCCCGAAAAACACGCCCTGTCCGAGGCTGAGGATGCCGCCATAGCCCCAGCACAGCACCAGGCCGACGGCGACAAAAGCATAGGCGAGATATTTTCCGACCAGGTTCAGCCGAAAAATATCGAACGCCAGCGGGAATACCACCAGCAACAAGCTCGCCAGAATCAACAAGCCGAGCATTCCGGACTTTCCACCTAATATTTTTTCGTATGCAGCAATCATGGAGCGCCTTTCGAGTGCATCGATTAGGTTCATTTACGGATTTTTGCGGCAAACAAGCCTTGCGGCCGCAACAGCAAAATCAGGATCACGGCCGACAGTGTCAGTACTTTGGCCATTGACCCGGTCAGGAAAAATTCCGCCGTCGACTGTGTCTGCGCGATCGAGAAGGCCGAGGCAATCGTGCCCAGCAGACTTTGCGCACCGCCGAACACCACTACCAGGAAGGTGTCGACGATGTACAGCGAACCGCTGGTCGGACCGGTGGAACCGATGGTGGTGAACGCCGCGCCGGCAATCCCGGCGACACCGCAGCCGAGCGCGAAGGTGCTGCGGTCTACCTTGCGGGTATTGATGCCGACTGCGCCGCTCATCAGACGGTTCTGCATGGTGGCGCGCACTTGCAGACCCCAGCGCGAGCGAAACAGCAACAGGAAAATCACCCCGGTCAGCACCGCAGTCAAACCCATCATGAACAAGCCGTTGATGGGTATGTCGATGTTCTCGGTCGGCTTGAACGATCCCATCAGCCAGTCCGGCAATGTAGCGCTGACCTCCTTGGCGCCGAAAATCGAGCGGAAGGTCTGCTGCATTGCCAGACTCAAACCCCAGGTCGCCAGCAGCGTGTCCAACGGCCGCTTGTACAGGCGGCTGATCATCAGCCACTCCGTGATATAGCCGACGATGTAGGCGGTGATGAAAGACAGCGCAATCGCGGCAAAGAAATAGTAAGGCTGCAGGCTAGGCGCATACAAGGTGGTCAGCTTGGACAGCAGGTAGGTAATGTAGGCGCCGATGGTGAGAAATTCGCCATGCGCCATATTGATCACGCCCATCTGGCCAAAAATGATGGCAAGTCCGAGCGCCATCAGCAGCAGGACGCAAAATACAGACAGGCCGTTGAAACCCTGCATGGCGAAAATGGCGCCGAATTCGGAGAGTGAAACCACGGTGACTCCTTACCAGGTTACAGGTGACGCGATCCGGTGTCGCGCTTGCGATACCGGATCGTTGAAACACGAAAAGAAATTTATTGATAACCTTTGGGGAAAGGATTCGGCTCGATCAGATCCGATTCGTAGATCACCTTGAACTGGCCATCCTTCTGCGCTTCGCCAATCCGGGTCTTGCTCCACAGATGATGATTGGCATGTACCTTCACATAGCCTTCAGGCGCGGTTTTCAGCTCCAGTCCCGGCGACGCCGCGACCACCTTGTCGACATCGAAACTACCGGCCTTTTCCACCGCTGCCTTCCACAGCCATGGCCCCAGGTAAGCGGCCTGGGTGACATCGCCGATGACCGAATTGGCGCCGAACTTGGCTTTGAATTCGGCCACGAATTTCTTGTTGTTCGGATTGTCCAGGCTCTGGAAATATTTCATCGAAGCGTAGAAGCCTTCGACGTTTTCACCGCCGATCCCGAGCATCTCGTCTTCCGTTACCGAGATCGTCAGCAGGTTCTGGGTCTTGGCCGTCACCCCCGCAGCCTTGAGCTGCTTGTAGAATGCGACATTGCTGCCGCCGACGACGTCGGCAAAAATCACATCAGGCTTTTTCAGTTTGATCTTGTTGATCAGCGAACCGAACTGGGTATTCCCGAGCGGGTAATATTCTTCGCCGACCACCGAGCCCTTCAGGACATTTTCAATGTGCTTGCGGGCGATCTTGTTGGAGGTGCGCGGCCAGATGTAATCCGATCCGACCAGAAAGAATGTCTTGGCTTTCTTTTCCTTGGCGACCCAGTTGAGCCCCGCCAGTACTTGCTGGGTGGCTTCCTGGCCGGTGTAGAAAACATTCTTGGATTGCTCCAGGCCTTCATAAAAAGTCGGGTAGTACAGCAAGCCGTTGTCTTTTTCGAATACCGGCAGCACCGCTTTGCGCGAAGCCGAAGTCCAGCAGCCGAACACCGCGGCGACATGATCGCTCTCCAGCAGCTTCTTGGCTTTTTCTGCAAATGTCGGCCAGTCGCTGGCGCCGTCTTCCTGGATGATCTTGATCTTGCGCCCCAGGATGCCGCCCATCGCATTGATCTGGTCGATCGCCAGCCGTTCTGCCTGGATAGAGCCGGTCTCGCTGATCGCCATGGTGCCGGTAGCCGAATGCAACTGGCCGACGGTTACTTCGGTATCGGTTATCGCCAGCTTGGTGGTATTGATTTTTGCCGTGGCCGGCGACTGCGCGAAAGCCAGTGCCGGGATTGCCATCGCGGCGCTGACTGCCAGGCCCAGCAACACTTTGCGGCGCTGGGACGACGAGATATCGGATGAAGAACGATGCGACATGCAGTACTCCTTTCGGGAGGTTACGGTTATATGGCAAAAACAAACTGGTGGCAGAGACGCTGGCAGCATTCACCGATAGGCGACTGCTGCGTCTGGTTCTGTTCGTTCTGGACTGGAGATTAGGATTTGCACTGCGGCGCAACAATACGTCGTTTGACGTAACGGCCGTAAAGCCGCCGGGAAAAACGCATGCACAGCCATGCAGCGTCAGCGCATCACGCTGGTGCGAGCGAAGGATGGGCAATTTGTCCGGCCGATGATTTTGATATTGGACAGGCAAGCAACGGCGCTCTGTTTTGGCGCGGCATGGTCTCGCCGTTATCTCCGCAACATCTTTCATCTACGTCAAATGACGTATGCCCCAGCGGCCAAATTGGTTCGAAAATTGCTTACATTGAATCCGGGTTTCAATCAGTTCTGACCGAGAAAAAGTGAAAATTTCCGCCACGCAACGTATCGTCAAGGTTCGCCGCGACTACAACACCTGGGTCGGCAACGAGACGCTGGAAGACTACGCATTGCGATTTACGCCGCTGTCATTTCGCAAGTGGTCGGAATTCCGGCTGGCCAACACCGCTCTCGGCGCAGTCTCGTTCCTCGCGCTGGAAGCCATCAGCGGCACAATTACGCTCAACTACGGTTTCACCAATGCCTTCTGGGCAATTGTCTGCGTCAGCATATTGTTTTTCCTGACAGGATTGCCGATCAGTTACTACGCCGCGAAATATGGCGTAGATATGGATTTGCTAACACGCGGCGCCGGGTTCGGCTATATCGGGTCGACCATCACATCGCTTATCTACGCCTCGTTCACTTTCATTTTTTTTGCGCTTGAAGCATCCATCATGGCGCAAGCCATCCAGCTGTATTTCGGCCTGCGGCTGGAACTGGGCTATATCATCTGCGCGCTGGTGATCATCCCGCTGGTGACCTATGGCATTACCCTGATCAACCGCCTGCAGATGTGGACCCAGCCGCTGTGGCTGATATTGCTGGCGCTGCCCTATATCTGTGTGTTGCACAAGGAGCCGGATGCACTCGCCAACCTGATGACCTTCGCCGGCAAAGCCGAGAACGGCAATACCTTCAGCCTGCTGCTGTTCGGTTCGGCGGCGACGGTGGCTTTTTCATTGATTGCCCAGATCGGCGAACAAGTCGACTTCTTACGCTTCTTGCCGGAAAAGACAGCGGCCAACCGTATCCGCTGGTGGAGCGCTTTGCTGCTGGCCGGACCCGGCTGGATTCTGATTGGCGCCGCAAAAATGATAGGCGGCGCCTTGCTGGCTTTTTTGGCGATCCAGCACGAAGTGCCGATGGAAAAGGCGGTCGAGCCAACGCAAATGTTCCTGATCGCCTATCGCTATGTATTCTCCGATCCGGCCTGGGTGCTGGCAGCAGCTACGCTGCTGGTGGTGGTGTCGCAGATCAAGATCAATGTCACCAACGCCTATGCCGGTTCACTGGCCTGGTCCAATTTTTTCGCCCGCCTCACGCACAGCCATCCGGGGCGCGTGGTATGGCTGGTCTTCAACGTGCTGATCGCTTTGCTGCTGATGGAAATCGGTGTCTTCAAGGCTCTCGAACATGTGCTGGCCTTATATGCGCTGGTCGCCATTTCCTGGATCGGCGCGGTAGTTTCCGACCTGGTGATCAACAAGCCGCTGGGCCTTAGCCCTCCACATATCGAATTCAAGCGCGCGCACCTGTATGACATCAATCCGGTCGGCGTCGGCGCCATGGCGATCGCTTCGATCTTTTCCGCAATTGCTTTGTTCGGCGCATTCGGCCAGCTAGCGCATGCAATGGCGCCATTCATCGCGCTGGGCAGCGCGATGCTGATTGCCCCCTTGATCGCCTATCTGACTAAAGGAAAATACTACATCGCCCGCCACGACCAGTTGGCCGACACCCACCGCGGCCAACTGGAATGCGTCATCTGTGAAAACACTTTCGAGACGCCGGACATGGCGCACTGCCCGGCATATCAAGGCGCTATCTGTTCGCTATGCTGCTCGCTGGATGCGCGCTGCAACGACCGCTGCAAGGAATCGTCGCGCATGCCCGACCAGATCTTCCAGACCTTGCGCGGCTTCCTGCCCGAGCGTTTCACGCTCAAACTGAATACCCGCATCGGCCACTACCTGATCGTCTTCAGTCTCTTGTCGGGCGGACTGGCAGTGGTCTTGTGGCTGCTGTATTACCAACAGGCAGTCAGCGTGCCCGGCTCGCCGGATTCGATGCTGACGGTCTTCGTCAAATTGTTTGCCTCCTTGCTAGTATTGATCGGGGTCGGTTCATGGTGGCTGGTATTGACCAATGAAAGCCGCAGCGTCGCCCACGAGGAATCGGAACGGCAAACCAACCTGCTATTGCAGGAAATCGACGCCCATAACCAGACCGATGCCGCCCTGCAGCGCGCCAAGGAAGCCGCGGAGGCCGCCAATCTTGCCAAGAGTCGCTTCGTCACAGGCATGAGCCACGAGTTGCGCACGCCGCTTAACAGCATTCTCGGCTACGCCCAGATCCTGCAGGTAGACCACGCGATTCCGGAAGGACGGCGGGATGCAATCGGCGTCATCCGCCGCAGCGGCGAGCATTTGCTGAGCCTGATCGACGGTTTGCTGGATATCGCCAAGATCGAGGCCGGCAAGATGCGGCTGGCATCAGACGAGCTAGCGCTCAACGAATTTCTCGAGCAGATCGTGCAGATGTTCAGCCCCCAGGCAGAGCAGAAGGGCCTGGCATTCCGCTTTGAGAAAATCGGCCGGATTCCTGAGGTGGTCCAGGTCGACCAGAAGCGGCTGCGCCAGATATTGATCAACCTGCTCGGCAATGCGGTCAAATTCACCGATGCCGGCAACGTGATTTTTCGCGTGCGCCACGCGCGCGAGATCACTTATTTCGAGATCGAGGATAGCGGCATCGGCATTGCTGAAGAAGACATCGCCCGCGTATTCTTGCCGTTCGAGCGCAGCAGCGCCGCCAATCTGCGCGAAGACATCGGCACCGGGCTCGGGCTGGCTATCAGCAGCATGCTGACGCACATTATGGGCGGTGAACTGTCAGTCCAAAGCAGCATCGGCCGCGGTAGTACATTTCAATTGAAGATCTATCTTTCCGAGGTGCGCTCGCCACGCCGTCGCATCAAGCTGGAGGACCAGATGTCCGGCTATCTCGGGCCGCGCAAGCGGGTGCTGGTAGTGGACGACCAGCCGTCCCAGCGTGCCGTACTGAGCGCCATGCTGGCGCCGCTAGGATTCGCGATGACCGAGGTCGCCAGCGGCGCCGCCTGCCTGGCAGAAATCGCCCGCTCCGTACCCGATCTGGTACTGCTGGATATCGCCATGCCGGCCATGGACGGCGGCGCTGTCTGCCGTGCAATACGCGCCCAAGGACATGCGACGCTGCCGATCATCATCGTTTCCGCCAATGCGTTCGAGAGCACGCCGGAACAGATCGATCCGCTCAGCTATAACGATTTTGTGGTCAAGCCGGTATCGTTCAACGACTTGCTATCGAAAATCAAGCTGCATCTGAAAGTAGACTGGATTTCCGATCCTGCGCTCAAGCCCGCCGCTCCAGCCCCCGTCTCCAGCACCATGCTGGTCATTCCTTCCAGAGAAAAACTGCAGGCGCTGGTCGAACTGGCTGCTATCGGTTACGTCAAGGGCATTCTCGGCAAACTGGATGAAATCGAGCAGCAAGATCAGGTCTACCAGCCGTTCACCAGCGAAATGCGTGAACTGGTAAAGCGCTTCCGCCTGAACGATTTCACCGCACGCATTCATGGCTTGATCCGCGATGACCTCGAGCAAGCGCCTCTCAAACAAAAAGCCGGCAGTCTTTAATGACAAGCCATGCATAAAGGAAGATCTTGGACGACAATCTCAATCACGCATCCAACCAGCATCAACGGCCGCTTACGGCACGTCCGGTGGTGCTGATTGTGGATGACATCCCGGATAATCTGGCGCTGCTGTCGGACGCGCTGGACGAGAGCGGCCATATCGTGCTGGTAGCGACCGACGGCGCCAGCGCGCTGGAAAGACTGGCCTTCATTACGCCCGATCTGATCCTGCTGGATGCGGTGATGCCAGGCCTCGATGGCTTTGAAACTTGCCGCCGTATCAAATTGCTGGATAGCGCCAGCCAGGTGCCGGTGGTGTTCATGACCGGCCTGAGCGAAACCGAGCACGTGGTAAAAGGCTTTCAGGTCGGCGGCATAGACTATGTGACCAAGCCGATCCGCCCGCAAGAAATAGTGGCGCGCGTCGCCGCACATATCAGGACAGCGCGCATGATGTCGCAGGCCAGGGACGTGATCGACGCCGCAGCACACGCCGTTATCGTGCTCGGGACCGATGGCAAGCCATTGTGGCAGACCGGCAAAGCGTCGTTCTGGCTGGAAAAATATTTTCCGCGAAGCGCCCCTCAAAGTCTTAAATTGCCGCAGCAATTGCATTTCTGGCTGAATCAGAACCTGGTGTTGCTACGCCAGACAAAGCAGATACCGCAGGCCTTGGTGATTGCCGGCGACGATGGCGAGCTCATCATCAATCTGTCCCAGAATACCCAGAGTTCCGAATTGACGTTGCTGATGGAGGAAAAATCGTTCAGCCTGCCGACTGCATTGCAGTTAGAGGCTTATCGCCTGACGCCGCGTGAAACCGACGTCCTGGCCTGGGTCTCCAAAGGCAAGACCAATCGCGACATTGCCGAAATTCTGGGCATGAGTCCGCGCACCGTGAATAAACATCTGGAACACATCTACGTGAAACTGGGAGTAGAAACGCGGGCCGCCGCTGCGGCACTGGCTATCAACAGGCAATACGACACCGGCCACACCCTGCAGTAGCGGCAAGCTAGCGGACAAGCGCCTTTATCACCGCCCATTGCCGTCTTGAAATCGGCAAGCGGTGATCGATATCGCGCAAAATGACTTGCCAGACTTCCTGCGGTTTGTCGGCATCGCCCTCGCCGTCCGGCATGTGGATGCCGCGTTCGACGCCGATGATGGCGTTGCGCGCCACCAGCGCGTTGCGATGCACCCGCACAAAGTGCGCCGCCAGTTCTTCTTCGATGGACACCAGTGAATCTTCGATCAGGTATTCCTTGCTCTTGGTGCGCAGCGTGACGTACTTCAGCTCCGCCTTCAGATACAGCACCTCGCCCATCGGTACCAGCGACATGCGGCCGCGCTCCTGCACCGCGAAATGCTGGCGCGGCAATGCCGCTGTTGCTTCTGCGCCGCTCGCTGCGGCCGGCTGCGGCGGCTGGCGCAGGCGGCTGGCGCGCGCGATGGCCTGCGCCAGCCGTGCAGCGCGCACCGGCTTGACCAGATAGTCGAAGGCTTGCACCTCGAATGCATTCAAGGCGTAGTCATCATAGGCGGTCACGAAGATGATCAGGGGCGCCTCGGCCTTGGCTGCATCCGCCTTGCTCGCCAACTGCTCGGCCAGCTGCAGGCCGCTCATGCCGGGCATCTGCACATCCAGCAGCACCAGATCCGGCGCGGTGGCGGCAATCCCTTCCAATGCAGCTTGCGCATGGGCGGCTTCGCCGACCAGGTAATGCGGACAATCGGCGACGATATCGGACAGCAGCGTGCTCAACCTGGCGCGCGCGGGCGCTTCGTCGTCGACAATGAAAATACGAGGGATCATGACGGATTATTATGATTAACGGATGGGGCAGATGTTTTCACAAGAAAACATTGTCCACGAAAAACACGAAAGCCACGAAAAAATTTTTGTCCGTGTCTTTCGTGGATGTGGATTTTTCTCAGCCCGTGGGCGCTTTGGCCAGAGCCGCTTTCACATACGGGAAGCTGGCGCGCACCTGAAACTGCCCCAGCGTGGTGCTGGTGGTCAGCTGCGCCTCGACGTCGTACAGCAGCGCCAGCCGCTCGCGGATATTTTCCAGCGCCATCTGGTTACCCTCCGGCAGCGCGGCGACGCCCTTGCCGCTATACGGATTGTAGGGATTGGTGATGACGATCTCGATCCGCTCCAGCGAATGGCTGAGCTTGATGTGGATCAGGGCCGGTTCGGTGCTCGGCTCGACGCCGTAATGGACCGCATTTTCTATCAGCGGCTGCAACAGCAGAGTCGGGATCTGCGCCCGGTACACCACCTCGTCGCTGATGCCTTCGCGTTCCCATTGCACCCGCAGGCGATCGCCCAGGCGTATTTTTTCTATCGACAGATATTGGCGGCACAGGCGGATTTCCTTTTCCAGCGTGGTCATGGCGCGGCCGTCGCGCATCAGCACGCGGATCAGGTCGGCCAGGTCTTCCAGCGCCGCCTCGGCCCGGCGCGGCTCGCTGCGGATCAGCGACAACACCGCGTTGAGGCTGTTGAACAGGAAATGCGGCCGGATCCGCGCCTGCAAGGCTTGCAGGCGTGCCTCCACCAGCACCGGTGAAAAGGCGCGCGCACGCAATTCGAAATAATGCTGCAGGCCGATGCCGAACAAGGCCGCCACCAGCGCCGCGCGCAAGACGCCGCCGGCGGCGTTGAGATGGGAAAAACCGTTCAGGAACCAGTCGAAGCCCGACAGCAGCCAGATCACCGCCATCGTCACCAGCGCCGGCGCCAGCGCGCACAAGATCCGCTGCACTACAAAAGAAAAATGGTGGGCAATCCGATGCAAACCACACAATACCGACAGCGACAGGAAACAGGCCGGCTCGACCAGCATTGCCGATTCGACAAAACTGTTGATCGCCGCAATCAGTCCGTCGCTGCGCAGCAGGACCGCCGCCATGACGGCCAGGTTCACCGCGATCAGCGCGCGAAACACCACGCCCAGGTTGCAGCCGTCGGGAATCACCAGTGCGCCGGGTTGCTGCGCCAGCGAACTATCGACGGTCTGATCAGAAAGCATAGGCGCTGGTATCGGTTAACATAAAAACAATCATAGCTTGGTTATGAGGCCTATATCGCAGGGTAAAATGCCTGTATCAAGCAGGCGCAGCCGGTTTTCGGGGGCAGTGCGAGGGTAGTGATTTATAATCGCATAATTCCTTGCCTGCTCACTGCTTACTTCACTTCTTACTCTCACGCGCGATTCAAACCTCAATTATGACAGCACAACTCTCCAAAAAAGGCGAAGCTTGGTCGGCTCGTTTCTCCGAACCGGTCTCTGATCTGGTCAAACGTTACACGGCGTCGGTATTTTTCGACAAGCGCCTGGCCGAGGTCGATATCCAGGGCTCGCTGGCACATGCCGAGATGCTGGCATATCAAAAGATCATCAGCGCCGACGATTACGCCTCGATCCAGAAAGGCATGACCCAGATCCAGGGCGAAATCGCGAGCGGCAAGTTCGAATGGCTGCTGGACCTGGAAGACGTCCATCTCAACATCGAGAAGCGCCTGACCGAACTGGTCGGCGATGCCGGCAAACGCTTGCATACCGGCCGTTCGCGCAACGACCAGGTCGCCACCGACATCCGCCTCTACCTGCGCGGCGCCATCGACGACATCAGCGGCCTGCTGCGCGAACTGCGCCTGGCGCTGCTGGACTTGGCGGAACAGCACGCCGACACCATCCTGCCCGGCTTCACCCATATGCAGGTGGCGCAACCGATCACTTTCGGCCATCACGTGCTGGCCTACGTCGAAATGTTCGGCCGCGACGCCGAGCGCATGCAGGATTGCCGCAAGCGCGTCAACCGCCTGCCGCTGGGCGCCGCCGCCCTGGCCGGCACCACTTTCCCTATCGATCGTGAACGCGTAGCGAAAACACTGGGTTTCGACGACGTCTGCCGCAATTCGCTGGATGCCGTCTCGGACCGCGACTTCGCCATCGAATTCTGCGCCGCAGCGGCGCTGGTGATGACCCACGTCTCGCGCATGTCGGAAGAACTGGTGATCTGGATGAGCCCGCGCATCGGCTTCATCGATATCGCTGACCGCTTCTGCACCGGCTCCTCGATCATGCCGCAAAAGAAAAATCCCGACGTGCCGGAACTGGCGCGCGGCAAGACCGGCAGAGTCAACGGCCATCTGATTGCCTTGCTGACCCTGATGAAGGGCCAGCCGCTGGCCTACAACAAGGATAACCAGGAAGACAAGGAACCGCTGTTCGACACCGTCGACACGATCACCGATACGCTGCGCATCTTCGCCGACATGGCGCGCGGCATCACGGTCAAGCCGGAAGCGATGCGCGCCGCCGCCCTGCAAGGCTACGCCACCGCCACCGACCTGGCCGACTACCTGGTCAAGAAGGGCCTGCCTTTCCGCGACGCCCACGAAGCCGTGGCGCATGCCGTGCGCAGCTGCGTCGACCAGGGCTGCGACCTGAGCGATCTGTCGCTGGAACAGCTGCGCGCTTTCTCGCCTTTGATCGAAGACGACATTTTCCAGGTGCTGACGCTGGAAGGTTCGGTCGCCGCGCGCGACCATATAGGCGGCACCGCGCCGCGCCAGGTGCGCCTGGCGATCCAGCATTTGCGCCAGCAGTTAGGCTGATTCAAGCGGCAGGACCGATGAATATGGCGGGAAGCGCAATGCTTCCCGCCATGCCGATTTGGCATGAGCGGCGTCAGCAGAATTGAGAAACGCCGGGTATAATTGCCGAAAAACACGCAATACCTCTCCAAAGCCGACCAAAAGTCGCCGCATCCCCCGCGTAAAACACCCGTTTTTTACCTGGCTCGTGAGTAGTTTGTGTGCCAGGAATTTCTGACCGAAAATCCCTTATACTTTGCTCACCTTCGGTGTGCCTTTGCGCGCGCCGAAATAAAAACGCTGCCGATTTCGTGCTGCACAGCGCCATTGCGCCGTGCGCTCGTATCGCTAAGAAAAACGGTCTATTGGAGGACATCTAATGCAATTCAAAACCATATTGAAATCGCTGCCATTGCTGATGCTGGCCGCCGGCCTGAGCAGCGCCGCCCACGCCGCCGACGTCAAGCTTGGCCTGGCCGCTGCCCTGACCGGCCCCGCCGCCAAATACGGCGTCGCCATCAAGAACGGCTTTACGCTGGCCGCCGACGAAGTCAACGCTGCCGGCGGCGTCAACGGCAACAAGCTGCAACTGATCATCGAAGACGAACAGGGCAAGAAAGAAGAAGCCATCAACGTCTTCAAGAAACTGATTTTCAAGGACAAGGCGCTGCTGGTGTTCGGCCCGACCCTGTCCAACTCGGCTTTCGCCGCCGACCCGATCGCCAATGCCGCCAAGGTCGTCGCCTTCGGCACCAGCAACACCGCCGACGGCATCACCGCCATGGGTCCGTTCACCTTCCGTAATTCAGTCATGGAAGCCGACGTCCTGCCGGTCACCACCCGTGCCGCAGTCAAGCATTTCGGCATCAAGAAAGTCGCCATCATCTATGGCAACGACGATGCTTTCACCAAGAGCGGCTACGACGTCTTCAAGGGCACCCTGGCCGACCAGAAGATTCCGGTCACCACCACCGAAGCCTATGCCAAGGGCGACGTCGACTTCAAGGCGCAGCTGACCAAGATCAAAGCTTCCAATCCGGACGCCATCGTCTGCTCCTGCCTGACCGAAGAAGCCGCCAACATCATCCTGCAAACCCGCGCGCTGGGCATGAAGCAGCCCTTCATCGGCGGCAACGGCCTCAACTCGCCGAAGCTGTTCGACATCGCCAAGGGAGCCGGCGACGACACCATCATGGGCAGCCCATGGTCTTCGGAAAACCTGACGCCGGCCAACAAGGCATTCATGGCCGCCTACAAGGCCAAGTTCGGCAGCGATCCGGACCAGTTCGCGGCGCAAGCTTACGATGCTCTGCACGTGGTGGCCGATGCGCTGAAGAAGATCAAGCTGAGCGGCGCCATCGACAAGGACCGCATCGCCCTGCAGCAAGCCTTGCCTGCGGTGACGATTGAAGGCGCCACCGGCAAGTTCGCCTTCCGCAAAGCCCCGGCCGTCACCGGCAAGGAAGTCGGCTACGATGCGCAGCAGGAAGCGATTGTGAATATTGCCAAGGGTGGTAAGTTCATCTTGTTGAAATAACGTAGTCAATAGGGGACAGAGTTTGTGAGTCGCCGCAGCGCGACGAACTACTCTGTCCCCTATTGACGGCGCCCGGAGAAAGAATACTGCACCAACCACGGAGAACTGTACTCCGTAGCCCGTTAAGTGGGGTCAGAGTAATTTACGACGATAAAACTGTCGTAAAAAAACTCTGACCCCACTTAACTGATTTTGTGGCTGATTTTTAGAAAAACCCTCATGCTTGAACAACAACTCATCAACGCCCTCTCGCTGGGCAGCGTCTATGCGCTGTTTGCGCTGGGCTTCACGCTGGTTTTCGGCGTGCTGGGCGTGATCAATCTTTCGCACGGCGCCATCTTCATGCTGGGCAGCTACGCCGCCCTGCTGCTGATTGAACATTTCGCATTGCCGCTATGGCTGGCGATGCTGGCCGCGATGCTGGCCTCCGGACTGCTCGGCCTGGCAGTCGACTATCTGGTGCTGCGGCCGCTGCGCGCGCGCAACGCGCCGCACCTGGCGCCGATGATCGCGACTATCGGTGTCGCCACCATCCTGACCAGTCTGGCGCAAGGTTTGTTCGGCGCTGAAAACAAGCGTTTCCCGGTCGGCACCATTCCAGAAGAAAGCTACAACTGGGGCAATCTGCATGTCACTGCGGTGCAGATCGGCATCGTCGTGATTTCCTTCCTCCTGATGCTGGTGCTGCTGGCGGTCATGCGCCGCACCCAGCTGGGCCGCGCCCTGCGCGCCATCGCCGAATCGCCGAAAGCGGCCTACCTGCTCGGCATCAATGTCGAAGGCCTGTTCTACCTGACCTCGTTCGCAGCTGCCGCCCTCGGCGGCGCGGCCGGCGTGCTGGTCGGCCTTTCCTTCAACGCCATCACGCCATTCATGGGCCAGCCGATGCTGCACAAGGGTATCGCCGTGATCATCCTGGGCGGCATGGGCGACATCCGCGGCGCCATGATCGCCGGCCTGTTCCTCGGTTTTGCCGAAGTGCTGACCGTAGCCTATATCTCCAGCGATTTCCGCGACGCCGTCGGCTTCGGCCTGCTGTTCCTGATCTTGCTGGTCAAGCCTTCCGGGATGTTCGGCAAAGTGCTGGAAAGGAAGGCCTGACATGACCGAACTGCTTACAACCATCGGCGCGGCCGGCTTCATGGACTGGTGGGACGGTTTCTGGTCGACCTATAACACCGTGATTTTCAGCCTCGGCGTCAACGCCATGCTGGCGCTGTCGATCTACGTCACCCTCTCGTGCGGCTTGCTGTCGCTGGCGAATGCCGCCTTCATGGGCATCGGCGCCTATGCCGCAGCGCTGATCAGCATGCAGACCGGCTTGCCGTTCCCGGTGGCGCTGGCGGCCGGCGGCGCACTGCCGGCGCTGGTGGCGCTGATCATCGGCATCCCCACCCTGCGCCTGTCCGGCGTCTACCTGGCGATGGCCACCCTCGGCTTTGGCGAGGTGGTGCGGGTAGTGGTGCTCAACATGGACATCACCGGCGGCCCGCTCGGCCTCAACGGCATCCCTTTGAAGACCGAGTGGTGGCATATCGTGCTGCTGCTGGCGTTGACGCTCTACATCCTGGCGCGCATGCGCCGCTCCAAAATCGGCCGCGCCTTCGAAGCCATCAAGGAAGACGAAGTGGCGGCGCGCCTGATGGGCGTCAATGTCGCCGGTTACAAGCTGCTGGCGTTCGTCGTCGGCGCCGCCATCGCCGGTGTCGCCGGCGGTCTCAATGCCCACTACACCTTCACCATCGGGCCCGGCAACTACGCTTTCGAAAACGCCGTCGAGATCCTGACGATGGCGGTGTTCGGCGGCACCGGCAGCCTGGTCGGCCCGACCCTGGGCGGCATGCTGCTGACCCTGCTGCCGGAAGCGCTGCGCGACTTCAACAGCTATCGTTCGGTGGTCAACGGCCTGATCCTGGTGCTGGTGATCCTGTATCTGCCGAAAGGCATCTGGAATCCGCGCCGGATCCGTGCTTTTTCCCAGCGCAAGCCGCAAGCTGGAGGACGCATCTAATGCTACAACTCAAGAACATCAGCAAGAACTTCGGCGGCCTGCAGGTGCTGCAAGCCGTCAATTTCGATGTACCGCAAGGCGGCATCTTCGGCCTCATCGGTCCCAACGGCGCCGGCAAGACCACCGTCTTCAACCTGATCACCGGCTTGCTGCGTGCTTCCGGCGGCGCCATCGAGTTCGACGGCCAGGATATCGGCAAGGTCGCGCCGCACAAGATCACCGAGCGCGGCATCGCCCGCACTTTCCAGAATATCCGCGTGTTCAAGGAAATGACCCTGCTGGAAAACGTCGTGGTCGGCATGCACGACCACATGGACTACAGCTTCGGCAGCGTGCTGCTGAACCTGGGCGGCTACCGCAGGATCGAAGCGCAGGCGCGCGAACGGGCGCTGGAACTGCTGTCCTGGGTGCGCCTGGACCACAAGGCGCAGATGCTGGCCGACAGCCTGTCTTACGGCGAACAGCGCAAGCTGGAGTTCGCCCGGGCGCTGGCGACCAAGCCGAAACTGTTGCTGCTGGACGAACCGGTGGCCGGCATGAATCCCGCCGAAAAAACCGAACTGATGACGGAAATCCTGAACATCAAGCAGCGCGGCTTCAGCATCTTCATGATCGAGCATGACATGCGTTTCGTGATGGGCTTGTGCGACCGCATCGCGGTGCTCAACTTCGGCCGCATCATCGCCGAAGGCAGCCCGGACGAGATCAAGAATAACCAGGAAGTGATTGAAGCCTACCTGGGCAAGGAAGACAGCGAATGACGGCTACAGCAACCAACACCCGAGCGCCGATCCTGCAGGTGCAAGACCTGGCGGTTTCCTACGGCCATATCGAAGCGGTCAAGGGCATCGATATGGTCCTCAACGAAGGCGAGATCACCGCGCTGGTGGGCGCCAACGGCGCCGGCAAAAGCACCGCCCTGCTGGCCATTTCGGGCTTGCTCAAGTCGCAGCGCGGGCAGGTGCTGCTCGGCCAGCAAGACCTGACCCGGCTGTCGCCGCACAAGATCGTCCAGAGCGGCGTGGTACAGGTCGCCGAAGGCCGCGCCACGCTTACCACGCTCAGCATCGCCGAAAACCTGGCGCTGGGCGCATACACCCGCAAGGACAAGGAAAATATCGCCCGCGACCTGGACTGGGTGTATTCCCTGTTCCCGGTGCTGCAGCGGCGCAAGGACGGCCTGGCCGGCAACCTGTCAGGCGGCGAGCAGCAGATGCTGGCCATCGGCCGCGCCCTGATGGCCAAGCCGCGCGTGCTGCTGCTGGACGAACCGTCGATGGGACTGGCGCCGCTGCTGGTACAGGAAATTTTCCGCATCGTCGAAGAAATCAACCGCACCGGGTTGACGATACTGCTGGTGGAACAGAACGTCCGCCAGGCATTGCGGATTGCCCAGCACGGTTATGTGCTGGAAAACGGCAAGATCGTGCTGGCCGACAGCGGCGTCAATCTGCTGAACAATCCAAAGGTGCTGGAAGCGTATCTGGGCGGCTGACGACATTGCAGCAAAGACAGGTCCAGCCCGGACTTCCCTGAGATCCCATGCATAAAAAAAGGTTCTTCACGGATTACCGGGATAGGCGGCTTTAATCTTCAGGAAGAAGAAGGCGCTATCCCGGTATCCGTATGCCATGCGCTTCATCACTTTGATGCGATTGTTAATTCCTTCGAGCTGCCCTGTGTGCATCGGCCAGCGTACCCTGGCTAGGATTCCACGCCAGTAGATTTTGAGCTTTTTGGCAAATTTCTGTAGCGGCTCGATGCTACTGTCATGGGCCATCTTTAGCCAGGCGCGCCAGGCGTTGCGCCAATGCCAAGCGCTAGTGGCCTGCCATAGTTCCTTCAGACTGGCCTTCATAATGTAGACCGTCATCAATGCTTTGTTTGCAGCTAGCAGTTCGTCCAATTTCGGCTGCTGCTCGGACGGCACGTTGCTGCGATTGCGCAACAACAGCCATCGGGCGCGCTTGACGACACGCCTCATAGGGAGATCGCCTTTAAGGCGATTGGCCTCGTCCACGCGCACCCTGTCGATCACCTCCCGACCGTATTTGGCAATCACATGAAACAGGTCGTAGACCACTCTGGCTTGCGGGCAATGCAGCTGGACTTCGAGGTCGAAAGCCGTATTCATGTCCATGGCCACTGCCTTTATATCGGCGCAACGCGCCGGCCCTAGCCATTCACAGAACACGCGAATTGCCTCTCTGCTACGACCCTCGCCAACCCAGAGAACGCGGCGCGTGTCGGCATCGAGGACAACCGTGGCATAGCGATGTCCTTTGAACAGCGCGAATTCATCCATCACTAGCCTGGTTGGCTGGGCGTCAGGCAGCTCAGCCAATTTACCCTCCAGGCGTTGTCGGTCGATCTTGCGCACCGTTTCCCAGTGCAGCCCGGACAGCTTGCAGACGTGAGCCGCAGGTAGCTTCTCGCACCATAGACCAACGAATTGGGCCAGACGCTGAGTAATGCGTGCGTGCCGATCCAGCCACTTCACACGCTCGGTGCGTGTGCCACAGGAATCGCAGCGCAGCCGCCGAAGATTCACCTGCAGCCACACAGAATCGCCGAGCATCGGCATGTCACGTATGAGGTCTCGTGAACTTGGGAACAAGATTGCTCACAGCCGGAGCAAATCATTGGCGCGCCGTCAGTGGGCACAAGGCTGATCCAAGTGCCGTCGTCGCGTCGGTCAAAATTCCAGACGCGAAAGCCTTCCCAGAATGGGAGGTCAAGATTATTATCCGTCATTGAAAGCGGTGGGGTTGGGTAGAAACTGTTGGTCGCACAACAAGTTTAAACTTACTTCACCGCTTTCCCATTTCTAGATTACTTCCCGATAATCCGTGAAGAACCTAAAAAAACCCGTCAACACAGGTTAACGGGTTTTTTGACGCGGATGAAAATCTGTCAAATCAAGTAGTCAGGCCGCATTGCTTATCCAGATCGACGGCAACCTTCCTCAACAAATTGTTCAGTGCGTAGTTGAGGGTAGTAACGTATTCGGCATCCGCTCCCCACATATTGGTCTTGTCGCCGGATGCACGGTATGTCTTGCTTTCAACCTTGCCGTCGGGCCGCGTGTAATCCATTTTAATCACGACCGTACCGAACAGCTTCAAGCCGACTTGCCAGGTATACGCACGGATAATCTTCGGCGACAGCGTGATGCGGGCTTGCCCGTCCGTGACGCCGGTTTTCTCGATCAGAAAGCCGAAGTCGCTCAGATTCTGCAGGCCTGCAGTGGCCCAGCCGGCAGCATCGCCGCTGATCAGGGGATTGGTGAGATTGACTCCCAGGGTGTCCTTGTTCAAACGTTCATCGACAACAGGAAGCACCTTGAGCATGCAGGCATGCGCTACCGGAACAGGGCGTACATCGGCAGCGACAGAGTCATAGTTCATGCTCAAAGGCTGCCGTTCGCCTTCGGCAGCCAGGGCGGATTGGGTCGCCAAGGCGGCGAACATGAGCGCGATGCAAGTGATCTTTTTCATCGGGTGGTCTCCTAATCAAGGCAAAAGTGAATACAGGCTGCCGGCGGCGTCGCGAATGATGACGCGTTCGCCTCGCTTGTCCACGAGCGTGCCCTTGACGGTTTTCTGATTGGCCGATGCATTCTCGCCGAAATTGAATTTGACATCCATCTTGTCAGCCTTGGCCGAAGCTGGAGCATTTTCCTTGACGTCGATCGACAGCATGGCCAGCGTCTCGTCGATGCCCTCTTTCAATTTGTCAAAAAAAGGCTTGCCGCCGTCGGCAGCCCAGGCTTTCGCGGATTGCTCTCCGCCGCCTCCCAACGCGGCCGACTGATACTTCAGGAAATTTTTATAGACCGGCTGCTGCGCACCCTTGGTCCACAAACTGGAAGCCGTAATGATGTTCAATGAACGCAGGTCCGTCGACAGATAATAATCGGTCGAAATGAACAGTTCGGCTTCGCCATCCTTCAGATTCTGGACCTGCTGCAGAACATCTTTGGCTGGCATCGCGCGCGCCGTCGTCACGACATTGATCACTTTGAACGGATACTGTTCATGCAGTTGCCGTGTCAGCTCCGGCCAATAAATCGTACGAAAATCGTAATCCTCCAGAGATTCGTACATTGCGTCCATCGCCGCCTGCAAACGCGTTTGCCTTGCATTTGTCACGGATGCATCGATCAGCGCTGGAATCAATCCTCCGCCGAGAGCGGCGGAAACGGTCGAAGGGTCGGCCCTAGCGATCACTTCGTCCTGAACCACCAGGCTACGGGCGTTGACGCTTTGGATCTTCTTGGCGTTTTCCTGGCTTAATGGAATGTATTGCGGACCGGCGCAACCGGCCAGACCAATGGCAAGCGCCATCATGGTCATGATGCTTCTAAACATGTATTCCCCCTGGTTAATTATTTTTTTGCCACGCAAATATAACTGAAAATGGCAGAAAAAAACTTGCGAGAGAATAATTAAATACAATCAGCTGTTGCAAATACAACACGCCTATGCCACACGGCCAAACGCCTTCCGTACTGTCGAAAGATGGGTGCAAATCGCAAGGTCTCCGGCGGATGCAAATGATCCGCCGGAGACCTCATGATCGGCTCAGTTTTCTTCAAAAGGCATTGAACGGCCCGCTGATCACCTTGCCCTTGGCATCGGTTGCCTTGGCGCCGGCGATGCCGACAAAGATTTTGCGGCCCAGGAAGAACGGCAAGCCATAACCGAAGGTCGCCAGGTCATCAGCACTGCTGTTATCGCCAAAGCCGTAATTGTTGTACACATAGTTCGCTGCGGCAAACGCTGAACTGTCTGCGATGCTGAAACTGACCTTGGTCGTGACCTTGCCGCCGTAGGCATTCATGGTGGCGGTTTCAGATACGGCCGGATCAGGGCAATAGCCGCTCTGGCAAACCTTCAGCGATTTGTCATAGAAATTCCAGGCGTTGGTGCCGCTGTCGATGTAAGAGAAGGTGCGTTTGCTGTTCTTGTACACTGTGTTGAGCAAATCGCCGGACGGGTCCAGCGGAAACACGGTGGCGCTGCCCAGGCCGTTATTGGTCTGGGTGCCGATGCCAAAAGTCAGGCTGCCTGTGACAGACGGCGCACCGCCCGCGGGAACCGACGGCAACTCCAGCACAACGCCATTGTTATCCTTGGCGAACAGCGTCACGACGTTGGGCAGGACATTGCGCAGGCTGCTGTCATGCACCGTGTTCGCTGCGCAGCCGCTGGCATCGCAAGCGAAGTACAAGCCGCTGTCCGCCGGGATGGCGCTGACGCCGATCAGGCCGTTGGAGCCGTACAGCGCCACCGTGTCGTTCTGGCCGCCCAGCGATGAATTGGTGCAGTCGTCAGGAATGGTCTGGAATTTGGAATCGCTGTCGCCGATCAGCTGCAGCGGCACCTTCTTTGCCGTTTCGCTGCCGATGGTGATGTCCGCGGTTTTCACTGAACCCCATACAAAGCTGCTGACATAGCCTTCACACTCGGCAATCAGCTTGCCTGAAGCGGTGGTCTTGGTCGCCAGCGCGCTCGCCAGACGGCTGTTGAGCACGGACGAGACGATGTGCAGGCCGGAGGAGCCGGTATCAACCGTGATGTGGTCGACGGTCTGGCAGTTGGTGGTGCTGCCCGGCGCGCAGATCTTCACTGAAATCGAAGGAATGTTCATGCTGCCGCCCTGGCTCGACGCCAGGATGGGCGGACCGGCATCAATCGTCATAGGCACCGAGTTGCCGGCGACCGCGGCGGCAGGCGGTTTGACGCTGGATTTTGCCTGGGACAATGCCGGCGCCATGGCGCTGATGCTTAACAAGACGGGGATCAGTAATTTTTTCATAGGATTCTCCTCTTATTGGATATCGCTGGCGGATACGCCCTGCGGCAGCTTTGCCGACAGGTAGGCTTGCCCTCCCAGCAGCCCGGGGCGGCGGCTGGAGTGGATCACCAGGCCGGCAGTCTCTATGTGCGAATTGCCGCGGCGGCCGGCGTTGCGCGCGGTTCCTTGCTGGCGCGCGGCTTCGGATTTTTTCGCCATTTGATAGTTGTCATTGCCGAGCAGTTGATGCAGGTCGGGCATGTGGGGCCCCCTCCAGGCGATGCCGAACACCTGGCCGCCGGCCGAGTATTCGCGCACCACCACACCGCCGCCGGTGGTGAATTCATCCACCGAAAATGGCGCTTTGGCGACGCCCGAGACATCCGCCTGCGCGCCCTGTTCGCTACTGGCCGCGGCTGCGGACTTCCTTTGCTGGCTGTTGGTGGTGCTTCCTTTCAGCTTGCTTTGATCGGCGGCGATCGAAGCGGTGTCTCCGCCCAGCGAGGCATAGGCGGAAAGCGGAGCGCAAACCGCCAGGCATAGAATATTGATGAATATTTTCATATCAACTCCGGTGTGTGTTTCGAATGACGACGAAAAATACTCAAGCTGGCGCGTGATTTGCGAGGCTCTTATCTGGGATGCCCGCCGAGACAGGAAAAAGGGTCATGCTGATCAGTAATAATTTGTAACCAATTGTCTCTGCGGATCTGTCGCGAGAGGCTGGCGGGCGGCGCGGTCAGGATTCGGAGTAGCGCTAACTGACTGCAATGCGCAGGCGGAATGCGGAGTGGCTAGGGAATTGGAAAACAGGCGGGGAAACTAGAATGGCGGGTGGCGCTTGCGCTCAAACGCCGGGTACTGGCAACAGCGTCAATCGAAGAACTGCATGCCTGCATAGGGCCGGTCGCGGCAGGCGCGCAAGCGGCTGGCCAGGTCGCCGACATGCGCTTCCAGCTGATGGCCGTCGGGATCGAGAAAGTAAAAGGACGCGCCCTCGCTGCGATTGTCCTTCCACTCGACTACGCCGGCTGCGCGCATGGCCGTGACAAAATCCGCAAAGGCGCCCTGCTCCACCGTAAATGCATAGTGGGTATAGTCGGCGCCGGAGATACTAGCCCGATTCGGATCGAACGACAAGCATAGCCAGAGCTCGCCCGCCGACAGATAGGCGCCGTGGTCCCAGTGGGCATGCAGGCGCATGCCCAGCGTTGACTGGTAAAAATGCACACCGCGGGCAAGATCGCTTACCGCCAGCGTCAGATGGTTTAATCCGTTCAGCATTTGTGCTCCGCACTTGCCGCCAGCATCCAGATGGATGCAGCGCTAACCCGGGTTCAAGGACGGGCGTTCAACCTGGTTTCGCCAACGGCGAAGGAAGCCTTCTGGATCCGCTCGTTGGCCACTTCGTACACGCAGATCATCTCGACCGTGCCGACGCCTTCAGGAAAATTGCGCGTGACCAGCTCGTAGTCGACCACGACGTTTGCCATGCTGGTGCGATTGATGAGACGGGCTTGCAGATCCGGCTCAGCGAACCTGGCGAGGAAACGCTGGCGCATCTGCTCCTGCCCTCGCGCCAGCAGTTCGCCATGCAGCGTGTACTGCTCGGCGTCCGGCGCGTAGGCCAGCAACAAGGCGTCGATGTCTTTAGCGTTGTAGGCGTCGAGCTGCGCCTGGACGACCTGCAGCGGGGTCTTCGAAGGTTTGGTCATTTTTGATCCGGAAAAGAATGAGAGGAAAATCCCGCTGCCCTGGTCCATATCAGCGATAAGAAGCAGTTTCGTATCGGCCATCCAGAAAAAAATCTCCATGAGACTAGCAGGATCGCATGCGCCGGGTATCACACTATACATTCCAATTTAATCACTGTCACACAGGTGACAATCAAATTTTTCAGGCGCTGTTGCCGCGCCGAGTTATTGCAAGCTGCCCCAGCGCTCAACCGCCGGTTCAGCCACCGCCCAGCGCCAGATATCGTTGCTGCGGCAGGCGCTGCCGGTGTACCAGCCGCGCTTGAGCTGATCGCCCTCGCCGCTGTCGACCGACATGATGACTTCCTTGCACAAGGCCAGCGGCGTATCGATCAGGCGCACCACTCGCACTTCGCCATGTTCGTTGGCGTAGGGGATCTGGTGCACGATCGCCCAGCGGCTGGCGTGGCCGACATCGAGGTTGCCGACGACGGCGGCGATCTCGTCCTGTTCTCCCTTTTGCCAATTGCGGAAAATGTATTTGGTAGTGGCGTCGGTGGCCGCCTGGACGCCGATGCCGACGGCGTAGCCGACCGCCGGATTGGAAGTGACGGCGCCGCTGGCGACGCCGGCGGCAGCGCCGGCAAAGCCGCCGATGCTGTTGCAGCCGCTGAGCGCCAGCGCTGTCAGCAGCACGACCGCGCCGACCATAGCGCTACGCGGTGAACGCGACAGCGGCATCACTGCAAAGCTCCCCAACGCTCGGTTGCGGGTTCGGCCGAGGCCCATTTCCAGCCCTGGCCGGCGCGACAGATGGTCGCTACATAAAATTCGCTGTCCGGCGTGTTGATCTGACCCACCAGGCCATCGACCGAAAACACGATTTCCTTGCAGCTCATGCCTTCACTGCTGATGACACGGCTCACCGTGACCCTGCCGCGTTCATTGTCTTCAATTGGCAAGGAATGCTTGATCTGCCATTTGCCGACTGCGCCAACCGCCAGTTCGCCGGCGGCCTTGGCGATGCTGTCCTGCTCTTCGCCGTGTATCTTGCGCTGCTCATATTGCAAGCCTGCGCGTGCCGCCGCCTGCACACCGAGACCGATGCCGGTCGCCATCGCAGCATTGTTGGTCACCTTGCCAGCCAGCGCGGTGCCGGCGACGCCGGCCGCGGCGGAACTGCCTTCTGTCAGTACCGAACTGCAAGCACTCAATCCCATTACCGCGCACAGCACCAGCAAACCACTAATCCGTTTTAACCGCATTCCACCATCCACTAGATAAGCCATCGATCAGATCGACGATGCATTGATAGACATCAGCCAGAGCGGCTGCAAACATTCTAGAGGAGAAAATACGGATGCGAGGCGGTCAAAGCATGGCAATTTGCAAATTTTTGTTAAATGCCGCCGACTGAAAAAACATCCTTACAAAAAATGACGTTCAATAATTTCACATGACATTACAAACCGCCGCCCATAGCCGAACCGCCGCCACCCATGCCGCCGCCCATGCCTCCTCCGCCCATGCCCTTGCCGCGTCCCTTGCCGGACGATTTATCCTTGGGCGCCGCCGAACTGCGGTCGCAGGACGCTACGTCGACACGTTGCAGCCGGTCCGCCAGGAAAGCCCTCGTCGTCTGCCGCTGCTGGTCGTCGAGCGCATCGTTCATGGTCAGCCACAGCTCGCGCAACTGGCGCCCGTCCTGGTCTGACAAGGCCGATTCCGCATCGATCGCGGCCGACAGCTGGCGCAGGTCGAGCGCCGGATTATTCAAGCCGTTCGCCATGTTCGCCTGGATCAGGTGCTGCCGTTTTTCGCGCTCGTTGATGATCCCGCGCGATTTTCCCTCCAGCTGGCGCCACAAGGTTTGCTGATTCGGGTTCAGGTGCAGATCGTCCTTCAGGCCGTCGGCTACCGACAATAGATCTTCAGTGCGAAAATCCATCACCGGCGACGCCAGCGCAGGGGCCGTCAGCCCCAGGCTCAGGCTCGCCATGACGGCCATTGAAACAAGCTTCAAGGTTGATACCAGCGGCTTTCCGTGCATTGCAGTCTCCTAGAGATCAAAACGCGTATTTAACCGGAGTTGCCATGCCAATGCGGCAGGTGAATCATTTGGTAACAGCTGGCAGCCTATTGATACAGCATGTTGCCGGGCGCAATTTGCAGCTTTAAGCGCGGATTGCTTTATTATTGCCAACTTACATTGCTATCATGTCCACACTGTCTCTTGAAGATCGATTCTCATGATAAAAATCTCTGGTCTTACCTTCGACTATCCCGGCCACCGCGCGCTGCACCAGGTCAGCCTGGAAGTTGAAGCCGGCAGCGTCACCGCGCTGGTCGGCTCCAACGGCGCCGGCAAAACCACGCTGATGCGCTGCATCGCCGGCCTCGAAACCCCGCTCGCCGGCTCCATCAGCGTGGCCGGCATGGATGTGCTGGAACAGCCGCGTGCAGTGCATAGGATCATGGGCTACCTGTCCGATTTCTACGGCCTTTACCAGGCGCTGACCGTGGCCCAATGCTTTGAATATGCGGCGGCGGCGCAAGGTTTGCCGGCGCCGGACATCCCGCAGGCGATCCAGACCACCGCACGCCAGCTGGGACTGAGCGACCGCCTGCAGCAGACCTGCGACAAACTATCGCGCGGCCTGCGCCAGCGGGTCGCCATCGGTCAGGCCATCATCCATGGGCCGAAGATCCTGCTGCTGGACGAGCCCGCTTCCGGCCTCGATCCGGAAGCGCGCGCCAGCCTGGCCGGCCTGTTCCGCCAGCTGCAAGCCAAGGGCATGACGCTGCTGGTGTCCTCGCATATCCTGGCCGAGCTGGACGAATACTCCACCCACATGCTGGCGCTGCGCGAAGGGCGGGTGCTGGAATACCGCGCCCTGCTCCATAACGGCAGCCAGCCGGGGTTGGGACAATCTCCGCAACGCTCGCTGCGGCTGACGCTGGCGCAGCCGGACCCCCGCTTGCAAGCGCAACTGGCGGCCGAGCCGGCGCTGCAAGTCAGCGCCAGCGATGAACGCAGCGCCGACTTCAATTTCAGCGGCGACGAGCATGCCCAGGCGGCCCTGTTGGCGCGCCTGGTCAGCGCCGGGCTGCCGGTCTGCGGCCTGGCCGATCAAAAGGAAAACCTGCAGCAATCCTATCTGCGTTCAGTAGCGACTTACGAAAATGGACAAACCAACAATCCAAGCAAAGCCGGGAGCGCATCGTGATCAATCCTGAATTCAAGCGTAACCTGTGGCTGCAGTTTTCCCTGCACCGGCTGATCGCCATGCCGGCCATCCTCGGGCTGATTTTCTTCACGCTCAGCATCGCCGCGGCCAATCTTCCCGGTGGCGTTGCGCTCGACAGCGTGGCGCTGATCCTGTTCGCCGGCATAGTCTGCCTGTGGGGCACGCGCAGCGCCAGCAATGCCGTGATCGATGAGATCCGCGACAAGACCTGGGACCAGCAGCGCATGAGCGCGCTCGATCCATGGACCATGACCTGGGGTAAATTGTTTGGCGCCACCGCCTTCAACTGGTATGGCGGAATCATCTGCCTGGCGGCGTTTGCAGTCACGGCAATTGCCGGCGAACGCAGCATGACCTTGAGCGCCGGCCTGACGCTGGTGGCGCTTGGCATCCTGATGCATGCCGCCACCATCGCCCTCAACCTGCACCTGATGCGCAGCGACATACGCGCCGTGCAGCGCGGCGGCATCGCCTGGGCAGTGGTGGTGATCGCGGTCATGTTCGCGCCGCCGTTCCGTTCCCGCCTCGACACCACCATCCAGTGGTGGGGCACGGCCTTTTCCTACGGCCCTTTCCTGCTGGGCAGCATGGTGTTCCTGGCCGCCCTGGCCGTCTTCGCCGCCTGGCGCAGCATGAACAGCGCGCTGCAGATCAGCACCATGCCCTGGGCCTGGCCGCTCGGCTGCTGCCTGCTAGCCGCTTACCTGGCCGGCTTCGCCGACGGCGTCGGCCTGCTGTGGATAGGCCTGCTGCTGGCCATGGCGATGACTTATGCCGCCTTGTTCACGGAAGAAAACGATATCGCGCTCTGGCAAAGGATCGTTGCCCGCATTGAAGCCGGCAACTGGCAAGGCTTCTTGCGCAGCCTGCCGATCTGGCCCAGCACGCTGCTGTTGAGCTGTTGCTTTGCCCTGCTGCTCCTGCTCAGCAACGGCCAGACGCCGCCGTTCGAGCTGCCGCCGAGCTTCGCCTACAGCCCCTTGCTGGCCGTGACGCTGGCCCTGATGCTGCTGCGCGACAGCTGCGTCTATCTGTTCTTTGCCTTTTCCAGCAAAGGCAAACGCGCCGGCGCCACCACCATCCTGTACCTGGCGGTGATCAACGGCTTGCTGCCGTTCCTGGCGCGCGTGCTGGGATTGAAGGGACTGGCGATATTTTTCATGCCGCTGCATCTCGGCAGCGCCTGGACCATGCTCGGCGTCGCCCTGCTGCACGCCGTGCTGGCCCTCGGGCTGCTCAACTGGCGCTGGCGCCAGCGGGTATTGAAAGACGACACGGCGGCCTGAGCGCCTGTCGCCTCATTTACTTGTGCGATTACTTGTGCGCTGATGCGATCAAGCCTTCGATGATCTTGTCGAGCTTGATCGCATCGGCGGCAAAGCCGCGTATCCCCTCCGCCAGTTTTTCCGTCGCCATCGCATCCTCATTCAGGGCGTAGCGGAATTCCGCTTCGTTGTAGCTGACTGCCTGCAGATCGGCGCCGGCAGCGGCATCCTGGTCCAGCGCGCGCGCCAAGGCGGCGTCACTGGCTTGCAGCTGCGCCAGCAGTTCCGGGCTGATGGTCAGCAGGTCGCAGCCGGCCAGCGCGGCAATCTGGCCGACGTTGCGGAAGCTCGCGCCCATCACTTCGGTCTCTATGCCGAAGCGCTTGTAGTAGCTGTAGATCTGCGCTACCGACTTGACGCCTGGATCGTTTGCCAGCGTGTTGGCCGACTCGTCCCAGGCCGCGCCGGCCGATTTCTTGTACCAGTCGTAGATGCGGCCGACGAATGGCGAAATCAGGCGCACCTTGGCGTCGCCGCAAGCCACCGCCTGGCAGAAGGAAAACAGCAGGGTCAGGTTGCAGCGGATGCCGTCCAGCTCCAGGATGCGCGCCGCCTGGATTCCTTCCCAGGTCGAGGCAATCTTGATCAGCACCCGCTCGCGGCCGATGCCGGCCGCTTCATACAGCGCCATGATGCGGCGCGCACGGGCCACCGTGGCGGCAGTATCGAAACTGAGACGGGCATCGACTTCGGTGGAGACCCGGCCCGGCACCACTTTCAGGATTTCCAGGCCGAAGCGCACCAGCACCTGGTCGACGATCTGATCCAGCTTACTGTCGGCGTGGGCCGTAACGGTCTCGGCCAGCAAGGGTGCATAGTCGGCTTGCTGGACCGCCTTCAGGATCAGCGAAGGATTGGTGGTGGCGTCGCGCGGCTTGAATTGCGCCAGCTGCTTGAAATTGCCTGTGTCGGCGACTACCGTCGTGTATTGCTTCAATTGCTCCAGCTGATTCATGACTAAGCCTTTTCCTTGTAAATATTTAAAAATCAATCGTGCAGGGCTTGCGCCGCTCCCAACAGTCCACGGAATTTCTGATAGCGCTCTTGCAACATCGGCTGTTGTGCGGTAACCGGCAGGAAGCGCTCTTTCACCGGCATGCCGTTTTGCAGCAAATCGGCGCCGCGCCCGGACGCCAGGAAACCCAGCTTGGCGGCGCCTATGCAAGCGCTCAGCTCGCTGCCCGCCAGAGTATGGATTTCGCGGTCGAGGATGTTGGATAGCAATTGCGCCCAATAGTTGCTGCGGGCGCCGCCGCCGACCAGCGCGCAAGCGCCGACCACCGCTCCGGCCGATTGCACCGCATGCAGCGCATCCAGCAAGCCGAAGCCGACGCCCTCCAGCACCGCATAGCCGAGCATCGCCGGCGAGCTGTCGTAACCCAGGTTCATGAAGCCGCCGCGCAGCAAGGGATCGTTATGCGGCGTGCGCTCGCCGGCCAGATACGGCAGGAACAAAGGAACGCCGGCGGCCACCGGCTGCGTCTGCGGCAAGCCGGCTTGCACCAGTTGCAGCAAAGCTTGTTCATTCGGCTGCCCCAGCAGGCCGGCGGCCCAGCGCAGGCAGCTGGCGCCGGCCAGCATCGCCCCCATGGTGTACCAGCGCTCCGGCAGCGCATGGCAAAAACTGTGGACCGCGCTGGCCGGGTTGCCGGCGGCATGATCGGTAATGGCGACGATGGCGGCGCTGGTGCCCAGCGTGATGAAGCCATGGCCGGCGGCTATGGCGCCGATACCGACAGCGGATACCGGATTGTCGCCGCCACCGCCGGCTACCGGCAATTGTTCGTGCAGTCCAAGCTGCCGCGCCGCGGCGGCGCTGAGGCCGGCCGAGACCGCGGAACCTTCCACCAGCCGCGGCAGCTGCTTCAACTGCAAGCCGCAAGCCTGCGCCATCGGCTCAAACCAATCGCGTTTTTCCACATCCAGCCAGAGCGTGCCGGCGGCGTCGGAGACATCGCTGATGCGTTCGCCGGTGAGGCGCAGGCGCAAGTAATCCTTGGGCGACAGGATGCAGGAAATCTCGCTGAATGCTTGCGGCTCATACTGCCGCAGCCACAGCAGCTTGGGCGCCGTCAGGCCGGCCATCGGCAAACTGCCGGTAACCGCCGCAAATTCGGGATGCCGCTGCTGCAGCCATTGCGCCTGGACGATGGCGCGCGAATCGTCCCACAGGATGGCCGGGCGCAGCACCCGGTCCGCCTGGTCCAGCAATACCGCGCCATGCATCTGGCCGGACAGGCCGATGCAGCAGACCCGGGCATAAGCCTGCGGCTGAGATTGCCGCAATTGCTGCAAGGCCGAGATGCAGGCTTGCCACCAATTTTCCGGATCCTGTTCGGACCAGCCGGCCTGCGGCCGCGAGATGCTCAGCCTGGCGCCGGCATGCGCCAGCACCGTGCCGCATTCGTCCAGCAGCACGGCTTTCAGTTCCGACGTGCCGAGATCAATCCCGAGTGAGATGGGACTACCCATAGATGTTGCTTTCCGGTGAAATAGTGTTCAAAGACAGCCGCATGAATTGCGGACCCGCAGCGTCGGTGCCAGCCGCACTGTCTGCTTCTTGCCGTCCGGCTCTTCGATCCGCTTCATCAGCAGTTTGACGGCGCGCATGCCCAGCTCCTTGACCGGCTGCGCCATCACGGTCAGGCGCGGCACGAAGAAATCGGCCCAGTCGAAATCGTCGAAGCCGACCAGCGCGATCTGTTCCGGCACATCGATCCTGGCGTCGCGCAGCGCGTGCATGGCGCCGATGGTCATCAGGTTGTTGGCGGCCATGATGGCGGTCGGCGGTTCCGCCAGCGTCAGCAAATGGCGGGTGGCGCTGCGCGCCGGTTCGCTGCTGGATTCGCCGTTCACCAGCAGCGCTGCGTCAAACGGCAGGCCGGCGGCAGCCAGCGCGGCGCGGTAGCCATCGATCCGTTCGTCGGTGGTGGTGAGGCCGGCGCGGCCGGCGATCAGGGCGATGCGGCGATGGCCGTGCTCGATCAGGTGGCTGACCAGTTGCTGCGAGGATTTCTTGTTTTCCACGCCGACCTGGTCGAAACCCTGCGCAATCAGGCGGTCGACCAGCACCGCCGGAATATCGTTGGCGCGCAGGTATTCCAGCGCCAGGTGCTGCGGATCGGCGGACGGCGCCAGCAGGATGCCGTCCACGCGGCGGTGATGCAGCGCCTTGACCGCGCGCAGTTCCTGTTCCGGATCGTCGCGGGTATCGACATACAGCATCATGATGCCGTGCTTGGCGCATTCGGTTTCGATGGCGTGCACGGTTTCGCTGAAATAGTGATTGGAGAGAGCCGAAATGGCGACGCCGATGGTGTTCGAAGTGGAGCGCGCCAGCGAGCGCGCCAGCGTGTTGGGTATGTAACCCAGCGCCTGGATCGCCGCCTCCACCGCGCGCACCGTCGCCGGCCGCACCTTGCGGGTGCCGTTCAAGACATGCGAAACCGTCGAAGTCGACACCTTCGCGATTCTTGCGACATCATCCATCGTAGCCAATTATTCTCCCCCTCTTTAGACCGGCGGCTGCCGGCAATCCCGCTCCGGCAACCGCCATTTTTACATCAACGCGGGCTGGACCAGCCTTTGTAGCTAGCGACATTATCATGAGTAATCAGCACCGGCGCCAGCAAAACCACCGGCTTGGCGGGACGCTTGCCGTTCAGGATGTCGTAGCCGATGGCCACTGCATCCTGCGCCTGGGCCCATGGGTCCTGGCTGGCAGAGGCCTGGATCGAGGGGCCCGACTTCAGCGCGGCTTCGATATCCGGCGCACCGTCGACTGAGGTGATGATGATGCCGCTGCGCTTGAGCTGCCTGGCGGCGAGATCGCTGCCGATCGCTTGCGGATCGTTGATGGTGAACAGGCCGTCGATTTTCGGGAAGCGCGTCAGGTAGCCTTGCATGGCGTTCAGGCCGCCTTCGCGCGAACCCTTGCCATCCTGGTCATCGGACAATATCTTGATGCCGGGAGCGGCGGCGAATACGGCTTTGCAGCCTTTGACGCGGTCGGTCACGGCCGTCACCTGCGGCCCGTTCTGGATGATCACATTGCCCTTGCCGCCCAGCTTGTCGACCAAGTACTTGCAAGCCAGCCGGCCAGCCTGCTCATTATCAGTCTGCACCGTCGCATCGACGCCTTTGGCGCCCACATCCACCGCCACCACCACGATACCGGCCTTCTGTGCTTTCTTGATGGCTGGCTCGATGGCCACCGGATCGGTAGCGTTGAGCAGGATCAGGTCGACTCCGGCTGAAATGAAGTTATCGATCTGGGTAAACTGCTTGCTCAGGTCATAGTCGGCCGACACCGCGGTGACCTTGACGTTCGGGTTGATCTGCTGTGCCTTGGCCTTGGCGCCATTGGCCAGCGTCACAAAATACGGATTGCCGAGCGAACCGACGGTGATGCCCACTGCTTTCAGTTCACGCGCCTGCACTACGCCAGAGACAGTCAAAGCCAGTGTCAGCGGCAGTATTGCGGCTAGAGCGAATTTTTTCATCATGCTTGATCTCCTGTTGCCGGTCATATGGAAATCCGGGGACAACGACCAGCTTGCCGTCCCCGGTGGTGTATCGATCTGATTAAGTCCGTGCGCCCGACTGCCGGTAGCGGTCCAGCGCCACCGCGCCGATGATCACGATGCCCTTGATGATGTATTGCCAGATATCGGAAACGCCCAGCAGCACCAGGCCGTTGGTCAGGACGGCGATGATCAGGGCGCCGATCAGGGTGCCGACTATGGAGCCGACGCCGCCGGTAAAGCTGGTGCCGCCGAGGATCACCGCCGCAATCGCATCCAGTTCATAAGACTGCCCCAGCTGCAAGCCGTTGGCGGCGGACAGGCGCGAAGCCGTCATGACGGCGCCGAGGCCGGCCAGCAGGCCGGACACCGCATACACGAACAGCAGCACCTTCCATACCTTGATGCCGGACAGCCGCGCCGCTTCATGGTTGCCGCCTACCGCATAGATCTGCACGCCAATCACGGTGCGGCGCAGGATGAACCAGGACAGCGCCACCACCACCAGCGCGATGATCACCAGCCAGGGCACGCCCAGCAGCGAATCGTTGCCGATGAAGGCGAACGGCAGGTCCGGGTTGAACACCGTCTTGTCGTCCGCCAGCAGGCGCGCCAGGCCGCGCATGGCGGTCAGGGCGCCGAGCGTGACGATGAACGGCGGCAGCCGCATGAAGGCGATCAGGACGCCGTTAGTCAAGCCCAGCAGCAGGCCGAAGCCGACGCCGGCGGCAATCCCCAGCATGCCGAACTGCGGCGACAGCGAAGCCAGCATCGCCACTACCGCCGAAGCCGCCAGGATCGCGCCTACCGAGAGATCGATGCCGGCAGTCAGGATCACGAAAGTCATGCCGGCGGCCAGCACGATATTCACCGAGGCTTGCTGGGTAATGATCGACAAGTTCTGCACGGTAAAGAAGTTTTCGCTCATCAGCGCGAAACCGAGCACCAGCAACAGCAGCACCGGCAGCATGCCGACCGTGCGCAGCACACCGCGCAATTGCTCGCGTTTGCCGATGGTCTCGGCCGTGATATTGCTGCTTGCTTGCATCATATTTGTCTCCTTGCTGTTCTGGTTCATGAATGCCGTCCTTCGCTTATGCGGCCTGCCGATCAAGCCGCCTGCGGCTCTACCTGCTGCGCGCCGGTGGCCAGTTCGATAATGTTTTCCTGGCTGATTTCGCGTCCCGAATGACCGCCAAGTTCCGCCACCAGCTCCCCTTCGCGCATCACCAGCACGCGGTCCGAGGTGCCGACGATTTCCGGCAGTTCGCTGGAAATCACCACCACGCCGACACCGGCCTTGGCCAGTTCATTGATGATGCGGTAGATCTCCGATTTGGAACCGATGTCGACGCCGCGCGTAGGTTCATCCAGGATCAGCACGTGCGGCTTGATTTCCAGCAGGCGCGCCAGCAGCACTTTTTGCTGGTTGCCGCCGGATAGCGCGCCGACGTTGACATTGCCGGAAGCGACCCGGATCGAGAGCGACTTGATCGCCTCCTCCGAACGGCGGGCGCCGCGGCCGCGGTCCAGCACGCCGCCGTAGCGGGAATCCGGCACGCAGGCGCAGACATTGATGTTGTCGCGCACGCTCATGTCGAGGAACAAGCCTTGCGCCTTGCGGTCTTCAGTCAGGTAGACCACGCCGGCGCGGATGGCGTCGGTCGGGTTGCGCAGGCTGGCAAGCGCCTGGCCCGCCACTTCCAGCGTGCCGGAGATGCGCGGATTGGCGCCAAAGATCAGGCGCGCCAGCTCGGTGCGGCCGGCGCCGACCAGGCCGGCGATGCCCAGCACCTCGCCTGCGTGCAGCTCAAAGCTGCAGCCGCGCACGCGGCGGCCGTCGGCCATGTCGCGCACCCGCATCACCACATTACCGGGATCGTAGGGTGCATGTTCCTTCTTGTAGAAACCGGAAAGATCGCGACCGACCATCATCTTCACCAGCGCCTCGGCCGAAAGATCAGCGCGCTCCAGCATGCCGACATGCTTGCCGTCGCGCAGCACCGAGACGCGGTCGGACAATTCATAGATCTCGGCCATGCGATGGCTGATGTACACGATCGCCAAACCCTCCTGGCGCAGCTGGCGGATCAAGGCGAACAAGCGGTCGGTCTCGCGCGAAGACAAGGGCGTGGTGGGTTCATCCATCACCAGGATGCGCGCATGAGCATGGATGGCGCGCGCAATCTCTACCAGCTGGCGCTCGGCGATCGACAGGCTGCTGACCTTGGTCTGCGGCCCGAAGTCGGCGCCCAGGCGCGTCAGCACATCGACGCAGCCGGCCTCCATCGCCTTGCGGTCGACCGTCCAGCCGCGCTTCAGCTCACGACCAAGGTAGATGTTTTCCGCCACGCTCAGGTTCGGACACAGGCTCAGCTCCTGGTAGATCACCGCCACGCCCAGCTCCTTGGCCGCGCGCGGGCCGTAATTGGCGACCGCCTTGCCGTCGATGCGGATTTCACCGCCGGCATCCGCCGCATGGGCGCCGGACAAGACTTTCATCAAGGTCGACTTGCCGGCGCCGTTTTCACCCATCAGGGCATGTACCTCGCCGGCATAGACCGTCAGGTCGACTTCTTTCAATACGCGCAAACCGCTGAAGGTCTTGGAGATGCCGCGCATCTCCAGGATGGGTGTGGTTGCTGGTTTCATAGGCTGCCCCTCAATCTGACTGAATGATCAGTTTCAAATAAAAACACGGATAGCAGGATGCGGCATCGGCATGCTGTCAAGCAATTACCAATGAACGGCAAAGCTCCGGCGCGAGCGAATGCTCAATATTGGTATTTTTTGACAAGGGACGACGAGGTCGAATCACCTCGTAGCGGTGCGGGATTTTCATTTGTCTCCTGGCGCTTATGCTTTTTTACCTAGGCCGCCGTAACCGGAAAATGCAGCCGGCGGCCTGATTTGAGACCAATATTAGTGCAAAGCAAGCGCTTGCGCAAGCGCTTGCTTTTTTGCCGTCAAAGTCAGCTAAATCGAACTTAACGCTTTCTTAACCTAAACCTGGCAAAGCGGTGCTACTCTTTACTGCCAAGCTTCCATGACAAGAATTCCGCTCATAAAAGCAGCTCAACGCAAAGATTCCATCCGTGTACGAATAACTCCATCTAAAAAGGGACACTGCATGAATAATGTGAAAGCCGGCCAGCAAACGCCATTGATCCCAGATACGAATAGCGCGAAAATCATCAGCCAATTGTTTGAACACGCCGGCATCCATCTCAACGGCGACCAGCCCTGGGACATGCAGATCCACGATCCGGCGTTCTTTCAAAAGATGTTTGCGACCTGGGAGCTTGGCATCGGCGAGTCGTATATGGATGGCGACTGGGATTGCGAGCAGCTGGACGAGTTCTTCTTCAGGGTCACCAGCCACGACCTTGAACAAACGGTGGTCGGCCCGGCAAAAATCGGCTTCTTCCTGGAAATCCTGCGGCAAAAATTCTTCAACGTGCAAAGCCGCAAGCGCGCCTTCCAGGTCGGCGAACAGCACTACGACATCGGCAACGATCTGTTTGAAAAGATGCTGGACTCCAGCATGACCTACACCTGCGGCTACTGGCCCAAGGCCGAGAACCTGGAGCAGGCGCAGCTGCACAAGCTCGACTTGATCTTCCGCAAGCTGGAACTGAAACCGGGCGAGCGCCTGCTGGATATCGGCTGCGGCTGGGGCGGCCTGGCGCGCCATGCAGCGCAACACTATCAGGCGGAAGTGGTCGGCATCACGGTT